>CBDHCY010000005.1:0-2133161 GCA_965261485.1 Leptospiria bacterium | reverse complement strand
ACGCGTAATACAAACATTTAAAATATCACAGTCTTCTGTCTCTGACTTATCTTGCATGCACTTCACTATCTTTTGAAAGAAGTTTCTCGTCTGTGGAGGAAGCTCATCAAGCGTTGTTTTAAAAAGCCTCCGAGCGATAAAGCCAGCGATCACAATATCAATTAAATGCGTTTTCACCGTTCGTCTGCCATCACTCCCAACGTATTGATGACGCTGACGCTGAAAAAATAAAGTCAAAGATTCTATAATCATTAAATATTTATCATGGTCACGACGTGCCCGATGGTTGTCTGCCTTGAAGTCTAAAGATTTAGAATAAATATTAGAAACCTCCCAAGGCTCAATCTCTCTTTGAACATGATTATAAAATCTGATCAACTGCTCTTTCTCCAACCGAAGCCTACCACCCTCTTCTGACCTGAAACGTCTTTGGATATTTTGAATGCGTCTAGTCTGATGCTCTGACTCATCAAGAGTTAAAATAACACTTCGATTGTCCACCTCCTCATCACCTCCCTCTTTTGGGCTCGTCAGCATAAACGAACTTCTAGCACGTTTCATGTTCGTAACACTCGTATGCTCCCCTGTTTGGGGATCCGTCTTCGTATACGATATAGAGAGTTTTTTCTCTGAAATCATTTGTTTGATCGGGTAGATCGCCTGATCCATACCGTCTAGCTCGGCGATCGCAATCACTTTGCCCATTAACTCCTCCTCCGTCATATAGTAAAAACTCTTCGGTGTGATTTGGGTCAAATAAATCAAATCGTCCTCAGGAACAAAAGAACTAACCAAGTTGAGCATTGTCGACTTGCCAGCCGATGATTCTGATTGAATAATTACATGAAGCTGGTCACTTAGATACCTCGATAAAGTGGCCAAAAAACAAAAGAAAGAATTCAATGACTCACCCACCAATCCACACTGAAGCACGTCTTTTACAAACCGAACAATCATAAGCGGATCATCTAAAAACTCCACCGCCTTCAAAGAAATGGCAATATCTTTTTGGAACTTTACTTTCTTCTGATCATCTGCGCCTTGAATTTGATTCGTAAGCTCAATATCTAATAGTTGGGTGATTTTATCCAGATCGTGTTTGATCACTTTAGCATCCAGATCAAGGGACAAGCCAGCAGTCTTACAAAACCCAAGTGACAGCTTCGCATTAAAAAGGTCGATTGAATTGTCTATGTGAAACCGTCCATCGTAGTTCATACGCAGATAAAGCTTTAAACTAGTATTTGTTTTATTCTTATCTAACCCACGAACTATGTACTTTCTGTTACCAAAACTAAAATGAACCTCATCATCTTTGTGCTCCCAGCTTTCTGAAAGCTCTCTCTCTTTCGTAGGTCGAACCCAAAGTGGCTTCGCTTTGCCAATGAGCTCTTCAAACTCTGCCTGTGGATTACTTGATTTGCAAAGAAAGTCGTTGGCATCTTTTTGTACAAAGTAGATTCGATCGGATTCAATATCCACCTTACTCAATTTTTCCCCTAAAGAAAAAGAGGCTTTTTCTCCCGATTTATCGGAGTCGTAGCAAATAATAACTTTATCCACCCCTTTTTCTTTTAGCTGAAAAAACATCTCTGAAGTGAAACCATTAATACCAAAGCTACTCGTGACATTAAGATACCCCAAACCCATCAGCGACAAAGCATCGATAATTGACTCACAGAGAAAGATCTCTTTGTAAGCCAAAGCCTTCGGATTGAAGATGCCCAAGTGTTCTCCCGGTAGGTAGAAGTGCTTACCCCGAGCCTTATCCAAACACCGACCATAGATCTCTGTGACTTCCCCAGTTTCACTAATAACCGGGAAAACTACGCAATCTCTAAAGTGCTCATACCCGTGCTCGTTGAGCAGGCCAACCGATTGCAAGATCTCTATATCTGTCTCGGGAAGTTTGCCCACCAGTGAACCGTCAACGTAACCAATCTTAAATTGATCGATCAGCTCTCCTTGACGAATATTTCTTTTCAATAAATATTCTACAGGACGGCTATTCCTTTTTAAGCTGTTGTGATAGTGTTCGTTCACAACACTGATTAGTTTTTGCCTCGTCGGTGATAGTAGTTCTGTCTTCTTGCCCTCTACCCGAGGGACAGAGCTAATCTTTATAGTTGAGCCGCCTACATGCTTCCGCTTGAGTATCTTGATCGCTTCACCAGTGCCCACCTTCTCCATGAACATCACAAGATCAATCACCGAACCACTCCGATCGCAACCAAAGCATTTGAACATATTCTTGCTCGGTGTAAATGACAACGAAGGCGTCTTATCATCATGCCACGGGCAAAGACAAAAGTAAGAGTCAATACCTTTTTTCTTTAACTGAAAAGAGTAGTTCTCTGCAAGCTTCAATATCGGGATGTTCCGTTTTAAGTAATTAAGGTCGTTTTGCATAATTTTCTCCTAAAAAAGTGTATTTTTTCCATCTTCCAACTATAAAACAAAATTGTGTTTTCATCATACATATTTGACCTCCCTTGTCAATCTTTTATGTATCCATATAACACAAAAAATGACCTTTTTTTGTAGACAAGCTATATTTTTTACTCTTACTTGCACTATATGAATACAGATAATAATCAAAGTCAAATGTCATTTGGTGCAAGACTTAAAGAATTAAGATTTCATAAAAAACTATCACAAGCAGAAATGGGCAAAATCATTGGTGTAAGGTCAACTCACATTGGAAGATATGAACGAGGAGAATCTAAGCCAACGGCAAAATATTTAAAATTATTGGCAGATACTTTAGATGTTTCCACTGACTATTTATATGATGGAGTAGAAGAAAATGCCGTTGTTGTTGATCTGAAAGACAGGGAATTATTAAACATGGTTGCTGAAGTTGAAAATTTTTGTGAGGAAGATAAAAGAGCTCTAAAAAACATCTTAGCAACTTATATAAAAAAAAATCAACACGAGCAAGTATCAAATCAACAATTAACCACATCCTAACCCCTCATCCCTAACCCTCCAAAAAACACCACCAAAAAAAAAGACCCAACCCAGCCTCTACATAATTTACCTTATGGTAAGCTGTCACCCTTCGACAAGCTCAGGGATCAACAGCACATAAAACAACCTCGTGTCGTTTTATTTTCCCATAAGGTAAAATTATGCAGCATTGCACCTCATGTGCAATGTCCAGACTGGGCTTCACTCTCTCTTATTCGGCTCGCTTGATTTCTAAGCCGTGAAAGCGTGGAAGGCTAGCTACGCAACCATCCCACCCTTCCACAGCCAACAACGATAAAAATTCTCTTTTTTATGCTCGCCCTCTTTCACAGCCTTTGGCTGTGTACTTTCTTCAGTTAAAAAAAAAAGGATAGATAATATCTAGTAATAATATCGACAGCACTTTTAACGACGATATGCTCGCCACCGTCGCACGGGAGGTGGGGGGCGGGCTAAACAGATCACCATAAACCTCGTTCACCCAACTTGCCTTGAGCAAGTTGAGCACACGGCGGCTGTCAGTCGAAGGCACGGGGGGGGGCTACTATTCCCTGCGAACTTCTATTGTGCCCTCTGCTTTAAAAATAACTACAAATTGTAAAAATCTGCCCAAAAATAGCACATCTTGGCTATACTCAATACCATCTGCTGTGATGGCAGTGAGCTGGTAACTACCACCATCTAAACTTTGGGGTTCTGATGTAGAACCTGCATCTATATTGTGGTATGTCAGCTCACCAATGTAAACGATTCTCAGGCTATTTGAAAGCTCATTTTTAATTTTGATCTGGTTCTCATCACGAACAGCATCAAAACAGCCAAAATGACCGAAAAACAAAGTGAAAAGTAAAGCTCTTTTAATCAGCATCTTTCAATTTACCTCAAGGCGGTAGGTGTAATCATATTCTTCTTTTACAACAAGTTTAAATGCATCATCTAAAGCTTTACCCGAAAGGTTCATTATTTCATTGTCGTTGTGGTCTTTAATGATAACATAAGCAAGGTCATCAGATAAATGTTCTCTGCGACCAGTACCTCCATCACTACCTGTCTCCCCAGGATTAATCTTTATCACGAATTTACCACCATGACTACCATCCCAAGAATAAATAACTTGAATTTGATTATTTCTATTATTTTTCACATCAAAATAAAACTCTCCTGATTCACCAATAATACAATTTGAATGTACCGTAAAAATTAAAATGAACACTAAAGCTAGGGTTCTTGAAATAAATATTTGTTTCATCATCACTCTACCTGCATCTAAAGCTAATAAAATTTATCACAAGTACTACATTGTAATTCCCATGGAATTGGTGCACCATCTTTGGCAGCTGAGTGAGCTTCATTTTCTAACGTACCCTGGGTTTTATATGGTTTACTTCCATACGCCCCCAACTGTTCTAGAGCAAGTTTAGCCAGATTTAACAACCCACTCTTCTATACTGCCAGCTATGCACCAGCTCATGCCTCAGTAAGCGCTCTTCTAACGAACATATCAATTCACATCGAGGCGGTATGTATTGAAAGAACTTTCCTCTTCTACTTTTTTAAAATGAATGTCAAGAGCTTCACCACGAAGGTCAAATAATACAGTACCGTCTTCTTCGGTGATCTTAACATATCTTGCTTCTTCTGATGGCTTTTTTTTCTTGGTAGAAAAGCCACCAAATATTTTATAATCGGGTCCTGGGGGTATTGTAAAACGACTAACTCCGTGGGCAATGACCTCCACCTCCACATTGATTGTTGCTGATCTATTGTTGTATATTCTAAACGAATTGAAGGGTCCATCTCCTCGGTAGATACATAAAACAGTACTGAGCAAACAGAATATAGACATAAAATATAAATTTTTATTCTTCTTCATCTTCATAAACTCCTCTCTAAAAAAAACGATCATCTAAGTTTTCAAAATACCAAGGTCTTCGCCCACTATCTGCAATAGTATCAGCTTCATTTTCCAAAGTACCCGGTCTATTATATGGATCACTTCCATACGCCCCTGCCTGTTCTAGACCAAGTCTAGCCAGATTAAACAGACCACCTCTTCTGTATTGCCGGCTATGCACCAGCTCATGTCGAAGTAAGCGCCCTTCTAATCAGCATATATCAATTTACGTCAAGGCGGTAGGTGATGGAGTATTCATCTTCTTCGACCACTTTAAAGGCGGCGTCAAGGGCTTCACCACGGAGATTTAGAATCTCTGCACCACTTGAATCTTTGATAATCATATAGTTTAACGACTCAGAAACTTTTCGTTTCGAACTTGCGTGAACATCAAGGTCATGATTTTTTTCGTTAGGTTTAATCTTATAACAATATGATTCTGGTGGGTGTACTAATTTATCTTCAGCACAAAATTCAATGGTCTCAGGCTGCAGATTATAAGTTAATATTTCCACAATGTACTCTCGGTCAAATGGACAACCTATATTTAAAAACAAAGCGATTAAGAGAGACAAAAACATTAGAACCTTAAATTTCTTTGCCATGCTCTACCTCTAATAAAATCTATCACACGTACTGCATTGTAATTCCCATGGACGAGGTTTACCAAAACCACTGTAGCTACCCCTCTTCAAATTTGTCCCATCTAAAGCCCTTGTACTCGCCTCATATTCTAATGTACCTCGTCTAGTGTATGGATTACCAGGACCTATCTGCTCCAAAACAAGGCGTGTTAAACTCAACAATCCACCACGCCTATACTGCCAATTGTGCAATAATTCTTCTCGTAAAACAGCTTTACCCTCAGCCGTACCTAATCGGGCAGAATCTTTTTTACTCAACCCAATCGTATTCCCCACAGAATTACTTCGACTGAAAGGGCTGTTACTATAAATAAACGCGTTACTCCCCTTCGATAACTTGCTCTCAAACTTACCACCTCCCGCCAGATGCGCCAAAGCAGCTACCGTACCAATCGCGGTTGTCCCTTGGCCTACCGTGTGATCAAGAAAATATGCAGAAGACCCTTGTGCATCATTACTATATATCCCATGATAGCCAGCAGCATAAGCATTCCCCGCACTGGCTAAAATACTACCTCCAAAAGTGCCAATGGCCAACCCTAAATTACCTAATCCTGCCGCAAAACCCTCAGCAAAGTTTCCTCCACTCAGTGCACTGATCACACCCGTTAGAAGTGGGTTCAAAGCAACGGGGCTTACTCTTTTTTACATTCATGAATAATAACCGCATAGACATATAAATTTTTGAATAATGAAGCAGGATGACCTCTCAAGTACTGTTTCTCATTAACAGTCTCAAAGGGTATTATGGAATTGAGATCAACAACATAAGCTTTAGGTTTGAGAATCTTTTTATGATCAAGAGATGCCGAATTAAAATTAAAATTAATGCACATAGAGGGCTCACTCAAAATCACAACTAATCCAACTTCAGGATTATCATAATATACGGTTAATTCAGAACGGGGATAGGCCTTTCTAACTTCGTTATATAAAGTTCCAATACCAATACTCTTTTTAGTCTTAAAATTATCCCCTCTGTCAAGAGAAATTAACTGAATATAGCCATTTTCCACAGTTAAATTAATTTTTTTGTCACCATCATAATTACATCTTAAAAACAATCGTCTTGAGCCTTTACGCTTGTTACAATTTTTCAAAACAGATTGAACTTCCTTCAGAGGTCTACCCAACCTTATTTCGCCAATACCCCCTTTCTCAATCCACAAACCAATATTTTTCCCTTCTAAATTTAACGATGAAGTTAAAATAAAAAGTAAAAAGAAAATATTTTTTATAATATTCATAAAATATTTCTTAGTCATCTTGAATATTGATGACGCCAGTTTATGTAGAAAGATGACCCCATCCCATAGCGAGTCAGAAGATCACCATAAACCTCGTTCACCCAACTTGCCTTGAGCAAGTTGAACACACGGCTGTCAGTCGAAGGCACGGGGGGCTACTATTCCCTGCGAACTTCTATTGTGCCGTCTGCTTTAAAAATAACTACAAATTGTAAAAATCTGCCCAAAAATAGCACATCTTGGCTATACTCAATACCATCTGCTGTGGTGGCAGTGAGCTGGTAACTACCACCATCTAAACTTTGGGGTTCTGATGTAGAACCTGCATCTATATTGTGGTATGTCAGCTCACCAATGTAAACGATTCTCAGGCTATTTGAAAGCTCATTTTTAACTTTGATCTGGTTTTCATCATGAACAGCATCAAAACAGGCAAAATGACCAAGAAACAAAGTGAAAAGTAAAGCTCTTTTAATCAGCATCTTTCAATTCACGTCGAGGCGATAGGTTATGGAGTATTCATCTTTTTTAATCACTTTAAAGACAACGTCAAGGGCTTCACCTTTGAGGTCAAGAAGAATAATATCATCTCCTCGGTAGATACATAAAACAGTACTGAGCAAACAGAATATAGACATAAAATATAAATTTTTATTCTTCTTCATCTTCATAAACTCCTCTCTAAAAAAAACGATCATCTAAGTTTTCAAAATACCATGGTCTTTCTCCACTCTCTGCAATAGTGTGAGCTTCATTCTCCAAAGTACTTGGTCTACTATAGGGTACTTTTCCATATGCCCCCAACTGTTCTAGACCAAGTTTAGTCAGATTTAACAACCCACCTCTTCTGTATTGCCAGCTATGCACCAGCTCGTGTCGAAGTAAGCGCTTTTCTAGCGAACATTTCAATTTACGTCAAGACGGTAGAGGATGAAGTATTCAGCTTCTTCGACTACTTTAAAGGCAACGTCAAGGGTTTCGCCACGGAGGTCAAGAAGGGTAGTGCCATCTACTTTGGTAACTTTAACATAGTCAAGAAAATATGATGCTTTTCGTTTTTTGCTACGAAAGCCACCAGTAAAATGTTCTTTCTTTTGATGGGGACCTACTTCAAACCTTTCATCAGTATAGCCACTGACATCTTCTCGATAATCTACGATGATTGTTTCATTCGTATTATTATAAATATCAAAGCTGTGCCCTGGCCCCTCTCCTATACACTGAAAAGCAATAAGCAAACAGAATATAGACATAAAATATAAATTTTTATTTTTCTTCATCTTCATAAACTCCTCTCTAAAAAAAACGATCATCTAAGTTTTCAAAATACCATGGTCTTTCTCCACTCTTTGCAATCGTTTTGGCTTCATTCTCCAAAGTACCCGGTCTATCATATGGATCACTTCCATACGCCCCCAACTGCTCTAGACCAAGTCTAGCCAGATTAAACAACCCACCTCTTCTGTATTGCCGGCTATGCACCAGCTCATGTCGAAGTAAGCACTCTTCTAGCGAACATATCAATTCACGTCGAGGCGGTAGAGGAATTTATATTCTTCTTTTACAACAAGTTTAAATGCATCATCTAAAGCTTTACCCGAAAGGTTCATTATTTCATTATCATCATTGTCTTTGATGATAACATAAGCAAGGTCATCAGATAAATGTTCTCCGCTACCAAAACCTCCATCACCATCTGTCTCGCCAGGATTAATCTTTATCACGAATTTACCACTATTGCTACCATCCAAAGGATAAATAATCCAAGAATAAATAAATTGGATTTGATTATTTCTATTATTTTTCACACGAAAACTAAAACTTCCTGATTCACAACCAAAACATACCAGAACAATTAAGGTGAACACTAAAGCTAGGGTTCTTGAAATAAATGTTTGTTTCATCATCACTCTACCTGCATCTAATTACTTTTTATAAAACTTATCACAAGAACTACACCTCAATTCCCATGGTCTGCTGTCATAGGGTAAGTCAGCATTTTTCAATTCACGTCAAGGCGGTAGGTGATGGAACTTTCAGTTTCAGATTCTATCTTAAAATAAATATCCAAATCATTGTCTCTGAGGTCAAAAAGTACAGTACGATCTTCCTTAATGATTGTGAGATATTCTAAGTATTCTGAGGGCTTGTGTTTTTTTATTCCAAAGCCACCAATAAGACTTTCATCATTTTGACCACTTTTTTGGTTTGGTAATATTCTAAAATTTTTAACTCTAAGGCTAACAGGCTTTACTACTAAATTTATGGTCCACCAAGTATTGTTGTAAATGTAAAACCAATTTGTAGGACCTTCACATTTAAAATAAAATAAACACAAGATAGTCAGAAAAAAGATTTTATTTCTCATTATTGTTTCTCTTCATCTATTAAAAAAAACGATCATCTAAGTTCTCAAAATACCAAGGTCTTAAACCGTTATCTGCAATTGTTTTGGCCTCATTCTCCAAAGTACCTGGTCTATTATATGGATCACTTCCATACGCCCCAAAATACTCTAGACCAAGTCTAGCCAGATTAAACAGACCACCTCTTCTATACTGCCGGCTATGCACCAGCTCATGCCTCAGTACTCTTTTTCCCTTAGCCGTACCTAATTGGGCAGAATCTTTTTTACTCAACCCAATCACATTTCCCACAGAATTACTTCGACTGAAAGAGGTGTTGCTATACATAAACGAGCCAGTTCCTCGTGATAATTCCTTCTCAAACTTACCACCTTCCGCCAGATGCGCCAAAGCAGCTACCGTACCAATCGCGGTTGTCCCTTGGCCTATCGTGTGATCAAGAAAGTAATCATTATTTCCCCGTTCATTACGGCCATATATTCCATAATAGCCAGCAGCATATGCATTCCCCGCACTGGCTACAAGACTACCTCCAAAAGTGGCAAAGGCCAACCCTAAATTACCTAATCCTGCCGCAAAACCCTCTTCAAAGCTTCCTCCACTCAATTCACTGATGATGCCTGTCAAGAGTGGGTTCAAAGCAACGGGGGCTAAAATAAGAGAACTTGCTGCTGCAGCCACTCCATTAAAATGGTTCGTAAACGTTGAAGTAAAACTTGCCCCTGTCGCCAGAGACTGTATGCCAGCAACAATCGCCGTGATAGGGCTTAGTACTGTAGAGACAAAAGAACCAATACCCTTTATAAGACCTTTGAAGAAATTACCAACAGCCTTCCAACTATGCCCACTAGGGTCTGTGTAATTGATCGGGTTACCCCTCACGTACATATGCCGGTTGTACGACAACGGATCGTATTCATCAGGTATGATGGTATCTGCTGTGGTGAAGATGCCAATGCTTGGGTCGTAATAACGTGCGTTATAGTAATAGAGAGAGTTTTCAGGGTCGTACTCCTGACCTGTAAATTTATGGGTGACGCCCGCGTTTGCTCCTTCCGTCACGTCATAGAGCTTATTCCATTTACCTGTACAGTCTGCGTATAAAGTATCAACTGTTCCCATAGAACAACCAATACGACCAGAATACTTCTGCTCAATAGAACCATAGGGCGTGTAAGAGATTCGCATCACTTCTCTACCACTAGAGTTCGTAATTAAACTCGACGAACCCAAATGATTCCCATGGTAATAATAAGTACCCATCGGAAGCCCTCCGCTAGTACTCCCCATCAAAGAATACTCATATTTTTGGTCACCCTCATCAACCGATACATAAGTCTGGGAGCTACAGCTAAAAGCAGAAATCACCATCAATACCGTAAAGGCAGAAGTTACACTATTCAATAGAGAAAACTCACTCTGTTTGTGATAGTAAACAGCCAGACACAGAACAAGAAAAATACTCAATAGAACAAAACTCAAATAGAGGATCTTCTCAAAAGAAGTTTCATAGTAGACTCCAAGAATAATATGCTTCGCTTTCAGCAAAAGACCTTCTAAATTCCCACTATTATACATCCCAGCAAGTCGGTAATTTTGCTCTGACCTCATTTCAGACAGTAAGTAACTACCACTTGTCTTAGAAACTGCCCGCTGACCATCAGCACCAGTAATGTACAAAGTAGATTGAAAGGCTCTTTTACTATCTCCACTCCACTTCTCTCTAAGCTCAAAGCTGGGTGACAGATAATACGTCCGTATTTCTGGTGAATCCCGCGTTTCTTTATAAACTTTCAAAAAACGTTGACCCGATTCGTCGTAATAATGGGAAGTTATTTTACCCCCAGATTCTCTCAGGCTTCGCAGCATATTTCGGGCATCATATCTGTAAGCAGTCGTACCATTCGTCGTGTTCCTTTTAAGAAGAAGATTACCACCAACCGACCAATAAAACTCATAGGTATCACTATTTTTTACATAGCTACCTGATGCATTCAATACCCGTTCATGGTCTGGTTTCGTTATTCCATCTGATGAACTACTACTATCACAATCAGCAACATAACAAAGTCGTTTCTTAAGCCCTTCATTAATATCTACTAAACGATTCTGCTTAAAACCATAAGAGAAGTAATCAGAAGATCTTGATTTACCTATATATCGATCAACACTAGTAAGACGATTTAGATTATCATAATGATAATTTGAACCTCTAGAATGTATAACCTCAGGAGAATAGCGAGTGTGGTCATATATAGAAGTAACATTCCCCAATAAATCAAAGGAATATCCATAATCTAAAAGAGATCGTCTGCTGGAGCTTGAACCAGGAGTATTCGAATCAGCAAGCTCGTTCACCTCTACTTTTAAGCGACGCAACAAATAGCTGGTCGAATCATACTTATAACTAGTATCCACACCATTGCTATAAACCATCCTTCCAGGTTGAGCATTTATGTTATAACCAGAATAAGTAACATAATCAGTTGAAGAGTTTTTAATCTTACGTAACAATGACGTACCACCGATATACTCATTTATAATCGTTGTTCCATCTGGATGAGTGACATGAGCTACCCTACCCAACTCATCATAAACCCAACTTGTTAATGATCGGCAGGGAAGATCCATAGCATTCGCACATAAGCTCTCGGTAGAGTGGCTCAAGTTTTTACTCTCTGATAAACGTCTGCCATGAACATCGTAGCTAAAATCTTTTTGAATCGTATATTTGTCGGCAGTAGAGACAACCCGCGTCAATTGTCCTTGGCTATGCTTTACCGCTCTATTATCATAAGTAAAGACATTGTTAAGACGAGGAGAAGCAGACGACCCGTAATATTGCCTAGAAAGTCTCCCGAAACTGGCATTATATTCATTGCTCACTGTAATCTTGCTTGTGCCATTACTTGTGCTATTAGTAAAATTTGGCTCAGGGCGCATTTCAGTTTTAATTTGTCCGAAGGAAGGTGCACCTTGGGTTGCGTAGTAAGTATAGTCTGTAGTTCCTGCATTAGGGTCTGTAATCGATTCTTGTTGGTATAGGTCATTATAGGTAATCATCGTGGTGCCTTGAGGGGTTTGAACACTTTTCAAAAGACCATTTTGCTTATAAGTATAATTCACTGTTGTAGCGTTTTTTGTACCAGCAGCCTCCACAATACGCACAATCTTACCCGACAGATCAGAATACACGCGCTTAATAACACCCTTCGGATTGATAATTGAGCGTACCTTTGCAGAACCTGATATCAAACTAACGTTATCATACAAAGTTCGAGTGACTGCATGATCAGCAGACTTGACCCAAGAAAGTCGACCAAGATAATCATACCGCTTTTCTGTATAATTACTCTTCCTCCCACCTGCCCAATAGGGCACATAGACTTTCCACTCCCTTCCATTTCTATCATACGCCACTTCTGTGATCACATCTCTTTCTGTAGTGCCATCCATTCCTTTCTGCACTGTTTTGATCGTACGCCCCAAGCTGTCTTTATACTTTTTGGAGCAAATACTTTTAGAAAAGGTATCGCCATAATAACGACACTGTTTAACCGATCTTTCAGCAGGAGTATTCACGTAAGCACTGGTTTGCTTAGTAATTAATCTATTATTTTTTATATCTTTATATCTGACCTCCGTCACACGACCAAAGGAGTCTAAATCTATCTTTTTTTTGAGTAATCCATTTTTATCGATCGATCGCTTTGGAGTAATAAATTTAGTGTCAATCTTTGAAAAATTCTCGGTATAAGAGCTAAGCCCCGAGCTAAAACTACTGCCACCCGAGGTAGTTGTAATTCCTTTTACGACATTGGGGTAACTAGAGTCATAAACGTAGCTCTTTTGGTTACCAGTTCCGCCGTCAGTCTCACTCTCTAACGTACCATTTTGATTAAATGTCCGGCTTATGCTTACCCAAAAATCAGAACCACCTTGTTCACCTGACCACTTTTCTATTTTAGTAGGAGAAAGCTTATCTCCGCCACTAATCTCTGTCGCGTGTGGGTTACCGTCATAAGAGATTCTGGTTTTTTTCAATGTTTGATCAGCACTCGCACAATCATCACCCCTTGCATTTAATGAGGTTCCCACACAGCTGATCGTTTGAATCGGCAAAGCCATCACACGAGGGCCATTTGTTATATTGTTTAAATATTCTGTTAGCTTATGAGTCGTTCGACTCAACCTTCCTCCTTTAGTAAAAATGATCTGCCTTACTTTGGTGGTAAGACCATATACATTAAAGGTATTTACCGAGGAGCTGCTGAGTCTTCTGCCGATACGAATAGGGCTCAATTTATATTGAAATTTCGCTGTCCGCCCGACACGTATTTGACGAGAATAGCCCGAAGGCAGAACAGGAGAGTTATCCCGCACACACCCGACAGAGTTACATCTATATTGGTTAATACCTTCATTCGCTACTTTAGAGATAACTCGCCCACTACTCGTGTATGTGATCGATCTATACATCTGCCCCCTAAGTTGCCTTGTCTGATAATAGCGATTAATCGTATAATTTCCATTAGCATGGTTAGTTCGCATCTCTGCGAAACCAAGATTCGCTCTTGCCCTCACAGAACCTGTATAATATCTGCCATCTTTGTAACCGTAGGTAGTCGTAAACGTCTGGCTTGACACAGATTCTGTCATTTTCACAGCTTTTACTAAATATCTAGGCGAAGGGTTGGGAATACCACAAGTGCCACCATAACCTTTACTCCCACCACTCAGACAACTGCCTGTATTATTCCCGATATTTGAAGCAGAAAAAGTAGCTTTATATCTCAGGACAGCATAATTATTTCTAATATAACTATTAGAATCTGTGAGCCTACAATAATAGCCATCATCACCACGCCAACACACATCTGGTCTACCATCACCATTTATATCTGTGGCCCTTAGCGAACTCCAGTTATCTCGATCAAAATTAGGATGATTACTAGGATGACCAGAAAATAGAAGAGCTGGGCGAGTAAAAGTACCGTCTCCAAGCGATTTAGCACAAAAATAACCCGTATCATGACGCCAACAAACATCTGATTTGCCATCACCATTTATATCAGGATTACTAATCGTACTCCAATTGTCTGTGTCAAAACGAAGGTGATTCTCTATCTTGTAGGAAAAGGCTTTTTTGGGGTCAGTAAAAGAACCGTTTCCACGCGATCTAGCGCAAAAATAACCCGTATCATGACGCCAACAAACATCTGATCTACCATCACCATTAATATCAGGATTACTAATCGTACTCCAATTGTCTGTGTCAAAATGATGGTGATTTTCTATCTTGTAGGAAAAGGCTTTTTCGGGGTCAGTAAAAGTACCATTTTCAAGCGATCTAGCACAAAAATAACCCGTATCATGACGCCAACAAACATCTGATCTGCCATCACCATTGATATCAGGATTACTAATCGTACTCCAATTATCTGTGTCAAAATGATGGTGATTTTCTATCTTATAGGAAAAACCTCTCACTGGGTGAGTAAAAGTACCGTTCGACTTTGTTCGTCTACAATAATAGCCATCATCACCACGCCAACATACATCTGGTCTACCATCACCATTTATATCCGTGGCCCTTAGTGAACTCCAATTATCTCGAGTAAAATTAGAATGATTACTCGGATGACCAGAAAATAGAAGAGCTGGATGAGTAAAAGAACCGTCTCCACGCGATTTAGCACAAAAATAACCCGTATCATGACGCCAACAAACATCTGATCTGCCATCACCATTGATATCAGGATTACTAATTGTACTCCAATTGTCTGTGTCAAAATGATGGTGATTCTCTATCTTGTAGGAAAAGGCTTTTTCGGGGTGAGTAAAAGAACCGTTTCCACGCGATCTAGCGCAAAAATAACCCGTATCATGACGCCAACAAACATCTGATCTACCATCACCATTAATATCAGGATTACTAATCGTACTCCAATTATCTGTGTCAAAATGATGGTGATTATCTATCTTGTAGGAAAACATTTTTTTGGGAGGCGAGTACCCAATAGAAGCCCTCACATACGAGCGTCTTGCTTGATACGTCTGGGAACCTCCATTACGCGCAGTTGAATCAATCTTATTATTCGATGCCAAATAATCTATATTAAAGAGGGTACCATTTCTATCTGTGATTGATAGAACAATGTCAGGAACAATCAATTTTGACAAAAAAGTATCTAAATTTAATTGATCACGATCTTCAAAAAACATTATGATATCGCCTCGTCCGTCTCCATTCGCATCACCTGATAAAATTGAACGAGTAAAAATAGGTGCTGTGGGTGAACCTGTGCTGTATACACGCTTATCATAATAACCATTACCCCTTGAAATAAAGGTATTCATATTTAATCGATCACCATCTTCAAAAAACATCATTATATCTGTTCGCCCATCTCCATTTACATCGCCCGATAAGGCCGAACGAGTCCACTTGGGAGCTAAAGGTGAATTTGTGTGATATATACGTTTATCATATTGACCATTACCTCTTGAAATAAAAGTATGAATATCTAATTGATTACCATATTCAAAAAATATCATTATATCTGTTCGCCCATCTCCATTTACATCACCAGCAGTGTACGAGCGGGTAAAAGTAGGAGCTACGGGTGAGCCTGTTCTATATACACGTTTATCATAATAACCATTACCCCTTGAAATAAAGGTATGAATATTTAATTGACTACCATTTTCAAAAAACATCACGATATCTGTTCGTCCATCTCCATTTACATCGCCCGATAAAACCGAATGAGTCCACTTGGGAGCTAAAGGTGAATTTGTACGATATACACGTCTATAATAAGAACCATTACCCTGTGAAATAAAAGTATGAATATTTAATTGACTACTATATTCAAAAAACATCATTATATCTGTTCGTCCATCTCCATTTACATCACCAGCAGTGTACGAGCGAGTAAAAGTAGGAGCCGTGGGTGAGCCTGTACGATATACACGTTTATCATAATAACCATTACCCTTTGAAATAAAGGTATGAATATTTAATTGACTACCATATTCAAAAAACATCATTATATCTGTTCGCCCATCTCCATTTACATCGCCCGATAAAACCGAACGAGTCCAGTCAGAATCGAAAGATGAATTTGTGTGATATATACGTTTATCATATTTACCATTACCTCTTGAAATAAAAGTATGAATATTTAATTGACTACCATATTCGAAAAATGTCATTATATCTGTTCGTCCATCTCCATTTACATCACCAGCAGTGTACGAGCGGGTAAAAGTAGGAGCCGTGGGTGAGCCTGTTCTAAATACAGATTTCTCATAGTCCGTACTTTGGCTTGGTAAACGAGTGTTACCCCAAGAAAATTTTGTTGGCTCCAAACAGCTCCCATCTTCAGCACATTCCTGAACTTTAGTGATTCTGCTTTTCTTCGTTGCAGGGCTATATTCGTAAGTGAGATTATATTTGCGAACTAGGCTATTTGCAATTAAACCACCTGAATAAATCTCAACGGCTGTCATCCTATGGTCTTCCCTGACTTTTGCATTCTGAGCGTAGCTTGTCGTGACGTCAGTTTTTTGGGCAAATAAAAATTTTACTTTATGAGTTCTACCAAATATGCCACTAGAGCCTTTCAGCGGCTGATTAATATCGATGGGGTAATAATCTCCACTTGCATTATCAATCGAATACCCAACGGTATAGTAATTTCCGTAAGTGTCTTCTACTTTAGAGATTCCCCAAACTCTTACCGCCGATGAACCAACTTTTTTAACTCGACCACTGTCTTTACCAAATTCTAGTATCTTGCCACTGGTCGTATACGCCCTCCAAAAGCATGGACCATTGCCACAACCACCACTGCCTGACCATCTTGTCCCATCATTTGTATAAGGTACATACTCAACCCAGTCTGTGTTTTCGGAGTGATAGATACGGTTCACACTATCCACTAAAACAAGCTTCCCACCAGGACCTGCAAAAGTATCATTTTCATTATAGTTGATACCACCACCGTTATTCACTCTGGTGATGGCTGCTAAACCTTGGAGTTGAAAACCAACCCCTAATATGCCGTTGGATGCATTCGAATTGTAGTTGATACTAAGCTTAGGCTCAAGGCCATTGATTCCAGGCATCGTTTTAATAGGTATGCTGTAATTAGCACTCCCATCAGCCCCTACCTGAACAGCCACCAAAGTAAAATTAACCAAGAACAGGCTAATCAAAGACAAGACAATCTTTTTTATGAAAAAACCTCCCATATAAATACTCAAAAAAACTCAGTACCACTGACAGACAATGAAGAGCAGATGTCAATCATATAAAAATAGTTTTTATATGATTCTATTTTTCAATTCCATTAATAAGATTTTGATCTGAAGTTTGAAAAGGGCAGGTAAAAAAGCGACTATTTTCTGCTGATCACAAACGATGCCAGCTCGCCTATGATCGTAAGTGCTCAATCTCTTCTACAGAAAGACCGGTCGTTTTTGAGATCACATTAATAGAGAAACCCTCTTTCAAGAGACTTTGAGCTACTTCAGCCTTGCCCTTAGCCATGCCCTCGGTTATCCCTTCAGCTCTGCCCTTAGTTCTGCCCTCAGTTATGCCCTCAGTTATTAGTTTTCTTGCAATGCTTTCCACATCCCCTCCTGCATTTGGTGAGATGTATTGCACCGCACTCTTTACAATAAAATCAATAGTAAACTCGCCAGTGCTAGTAATAATATAGTTCAATAAAACATCAAGCATTTTCTTATTCTCTTGAGAGATTCGTGCATAATAATCTTTGAAAAGATCTTCTAAGCGTGACCTGCTCGATAAAAACCAAATATCCTGTAGACTTTTTAAAAATGCCTGTACCGCCACAGAGAAATCGGTAAACTCTGTTTTATCTGAGCGAAGATCAAGTAATTCATAGTGAAAGTCTGGTATGTATTTTTGTAAAGCTTTTCTCAGATGCTCAGGAATCACCAAAGAACTGCTAAAAAGCGTAGGAATATCCCACTCTTTTTTTCCGTGATAAAGCACTAAAGGAATCACGGGCATTTTGCTTGTTTTGTAAATTCCAGCTAAATACATGAGAAGTTGTGAATGAATATTTTTTTCTTTATACGATTTATGTTCTATCAGACAAAAAACGCCCAGCCTTTTTGATTCCGAAGATTCCAAATGTTCTGAATCTGATTGCTTTTTGATAGGTATGCTGTAGAGAATATCAGTGAATCGTTCTTGATCTGTTGCATCAATAAAGTTGCCTTTCTCTATTTTTAACTTTGTAAAGTCTAGCTCTGATGTGATCTCTTTAGGCAGAGCATTTTTAAGAAAATCTACCGCGTAAGTTTTTTGTGATAAAACTTGTTTGGTTATGATGTCGTGTTGGTTTAGCTTTGCCATGAGATGTTCATCTTATAATTGATAGACAAAGCAGAAATCATTAAAGACTATTTTTGAAAGTATGATGGTGATTATTCCGATGAAGCCCGTGAACATGATTCCAATGGTCCATAAAAACCGACTGTCAATTTTTGTGTTTAGCTTATCAGTTTAAAAATCTAGTTTTGCATCAAGTTTATCGATACGATCGTCAAACTTTGCATCAAGTTTATCAATTCGATCGTTAAAATTTGTGTCAAGCTTATCTATTTTTTCGAGCAAATACTCGTGCAATTGTCAATTCTCAATTCTCCGTCACTCTTCGCCCAGAGAGCGAAGCATCACCCGCAACTATCGATCGTCACTCTCCGCACAACAAAGCATCACTCGTGACTGGCGGTCGGCGTGCCCTTCGCCCAGCGAGTGCATCACTCGCGATTAGCGATCGTCACTCTCCGCACAACAAAGCATCACTCGTGATTAGCGATCGTCACCCTTCGCCCAGAGAGCGAAGCATCACCCGCAACTATCGATCGTCACTCTCCGCACAACAAAGCATCACTCGTGATTAGCGATCGCCTCTCTTCGCTCAGAAATCAAAGCATCACTCGCAACGGCGATCGTCACTCTCCGCCCTGCGAGTAGAACGCCACTCGTAACCGCGTCCGCCACCCTCCGCCCAGCGAGCAAAGCATCACTCGCGATTGTCCGTCGACCTCCGCCCAGCGAGCAAAGCATCACTCGCGACTAGCGGTCGGGCACCATCCGCCCGGCGAGCAAAGTATCACTCGCGACTAGCGGTGCAATCTCCGCTCGGCGATCAAAGCGTCACTCGCGACTATCGGTCGGCACTCTCCACTCAACGAGCAAATCGCCACTCGTAACGGCGGTCGCCAGTCTCCGCCCAGCGAGTGCATCACTCGCGACTATCGATCGACACTCCCGCCCAGCGAGCGAAGCATCACTCGTGATTAGCGATCGCCTCTCTTCGCTCAGAAATCAAAGCATCACTCGCAACGGCGATCGTCACTCTCCGCCCGGCGAGTAGAACATCACTCGCGATTATCGGTCGTCGCCCTTCGCCCAGAGAGCGAAGCATCACTCGTGACTATCGGCGTGCCCTTCGCTCAGCGTTCAAAGCATCACTCGCGACTAGCGATTGGGGGCTGATGTGGCATTATTCACTTTACAAATATGAATTCTCGACTTAAAATTTTAGTAGGGCATTTCCAAAATCTTACTTCTTCAAAAGTTGTTGTATTTAATACTTGCACTACATTTACTTTAAGACCAACCGCTCTTGATCTCATTTCTTTTCTATTGGCATATTTTTTGATTCCTTTACGAGCTTTACATTGTTTAAACAAAAGTAAAGTATTTCTTTGATCTGCAGATAAAATTCTTACTTCTTTTTCTAAGCGCGTTAATGTAACGCAGTGAAAAGGGATTAAAAATAAAATAGTTAATCGAATGCAAAAAACAAATAGGTCTGAATAAATATTCACCTTTCTTTAATGATTTCACCACTAATGGTAATATGTGCACAACCAGGCCAAAATGGAAGTAGATTAAATAAAAAAATGTAGTTCAAAAAACAAGCACTATTTTTTAATTTAAAATTGATCATTCCATCTCCTTTCTCGTTCTCAATAGAACGATTAAGTTCGTTAACAAAAATCTGATCATCAGACAAAGAAATACCAGTATAAAATATCGACCACATCAATTTTGAAAAAGAAAAATTAGAGATTTTTTTTAAACGTTCATCTCCTTTGAGCAAAATATCCCCTTTCTTGCCATAAATAAAAGCACTCATAGAAACAGGATAGTTTAGCTTATTCAACTTGATTTGACCTCGATAACCAGCACAAGATGAAACAAGCAATGTGCAACATAGTAATAAAGATAATTTTGTGGAAATATTATTCATAAATTGCCATTTCTGCAGAAATAGAACTTTGAGAACAAAGACCCATTAAGATTAAAAAACAATAGGGTACAAAGAGACGTCTCTGATACAAAATATTCTCTACATATATTTGTTGACCTTGTCCTCCCAAGTACATCTCAAGTGAGGTATCCATTTTACCAGACTCCTCAATCATTTGAATTGCAAAAAATAAAAAGACTCCTCCATATTTTTCTATTGTGACATTCAATTTTGTTTTTTCTTTGGAAGAAAAAATCTTACCCTGAATGATGTTAGATTTAGCACTTCCAAGCATCACAGGGAAAATAGTATTTTTTGCCGTCATAATAGTCGTACAATGATTTAGGTAAACAGCAATGATAATGAATAGAATATTTTTCAACGAACAAACACCAACCATGAAATATCTGCAGTAGTGTGAGCTTCATTCTCCAAAGTACCTGGTCTACTATAGGGTACTTTTCCATATGCCCCCAACTGTTCTAGACCAAGTTTAGTCAGATTTAACAACCCACCTCTTCTGTATTGCCAACTATGCACCAGCTCGTGTCGAAGTAAAGCTTTTTTAATCAGCATCTTTCAATTCACGTCGAGGCGGTAGACACTCCCGCCCAACAAAGGCATCACTCGTGACTGGCGTCCGTTTATCGTTGCCCAGCGATCAGAGCACCGTATGATGCACATACACCGTCTGTTATTGGGCTGACACATCGCTTAACCGCAGGCAGCTGGCTCGCGGTGCCTAGGTCCCAAGCTTTTGTGTTGTCAGTGCCACCACTCGGCAAACCAGATGGATACGTGCCACTTGTAGCTCGTAGCTGCATTAGCGTAAGGCTCGTCGTACCTTCGGTCATCGCAGCGTTACCCTGTGCCCGCGAATTTTGGGGGCCATTCGCACTTTGAGGTGCCTCAGTGTTCCAGTAACCGTTTGTGACCGTCAAAGTACCAGTAAAAAAAGAACCCACCAAACCACCTGAAGAAGAAACAGGAGAAAAACGAGAAGGAGAAGATTGAGAAGCAGAAGAGGAAACTCTGCCAGAACCGCTAAAATAACTATTCACTATCGTCAAAGAAATATTAGCATTATTAACGTTAGTAGAATAGTCACCCACCAAGCCGCCTGAAGAAGAAGAAGGAGTTAGAGAAGCAGAAAGAGCAGAAGAAGAGATCGTACCAGAACCACTAAAATAACTATTAATTATCGTCAAACGACTACCACCGTTTTTACTACCCACCAGACCGCCTGAATAAGAAACGGAAGAAGCAGAAGTAGAAATTCCACCAGAACCACTAAAATAACTATTCACTATCATCAAAGAAGCAGCAGAACTACTAGAACTCCCCACCAGACCGCCAGAACGAGAAGAAGAAATAGAAAAAGAAGAAACCCCACCAGAGCCACTAAAATAACTATTCACGATCATCAAAGAACCACCAGAACTCCCCACCAGACCGCCTGAACGAGCAGCAGCAGAAGAAGAAGAATGAACCGATCCAGAGATCACGCCTACATTGCGAATCTCAACAGTTCCATCCGTCACACCAAATAAACCTGTATCAGAAAAAGTACCATTCACCCAGAGGTTTGCGATGGTATGGTTGTTACCCTCAAAAATACCTGTAAATCGACTTTCATCAGTATTCGTCGAATTATTGCCAATCGGCATCCAGCTTGTGTCTTTGCCCGTGCCTGTATCAATTACCGTCACCTGCTTATCAAAGCCATCAGTCATGCTATTATCCGTCGTATCGCCATCGGCATTTGTATCAATGCCAATCATTATCGTATCAATCATCCCATTCGCTTTACCTGCATCTCCACCACCTGTATCAAGAAAATTCAAAAGATCAATATCTACTGCTAATTCATAACCGTTGCAACCAGTCGATGGGCAACCACTCGAGTCACCACCACTCGATGGGCAACCATCAGCAGAGCTCGAGGTCCTATAACTTGTGCCCGCTAGATTGCATCGCATATTCTGGAGCATCTCAGCGGTATATATCTCAATCAAACCATCACGATCAAGGTCAGCAGTCGCAGTGCTCCACACTCTCACACTAACTGTATTACCATCTTGAAATGTTACAATATTAGGGTCATTATCTGCATTCGATGTGATCGTATGATTGATCAACCCCGTGATATCCGCCGGAATCTTATTAAATGCATCATTTGCATCTGCTTTTCCTTTAACTATGATTGTTTGGGCGGCTTTTCCCGTGGTCTTCGTGAAATTCACAATAGCAGGGCTTATAACCAAGGCATCGTTATCGCTTGTAAGTGTAACTCGCACTGCTTTAACTAGTGCCGAGTCTTCACTTAACGAGATCGTATACTCAACACCTGTACCGCCCAGTATGTCATAAAAAGCAAGTGCATTCTCAGAGAGAATGACCTTGCCAATAACAGATTTATCTGGATGATCTGGATTGTTCGGGTTATCTGGGTTGCCCATCTTTGATGAATCATCAGAACACTCAAATAATAAAAGACTAGCGACCACAGCCATCAAGCCACCTTTGATTACGCGAGCCACATAAAGTCTCATCCAATTCTGTACATTTTTATACATAAAATGCCTCCTCAGACATTGATCGCATTTCATTATGTCGATCTTGCAAATAAATTAAGTTAGAATCGCCCTCAATCTTGATGGATGCTTCAACACCACGAAAAAAATAAAATAAAAGGCCGAGGACCTCAACAAAAGCCATCGCTTTTGCTGAAATAACATGCATAATGATTGTTAGGGCTAACGCCCCGCTTTTAAAATTATTGAGAGAAATGCCGCGAAGGCACGACCTATTTTTTTTAGAGAATAAACTAAGACCTAAGTCTAGTGTCTGTAGTTCTGTAGTTCTGTAGTTCTGTAGTTCTGTAGTTCTGTAGTTCTGTAGTTCTGTAGTTCTGTAGTTCTGTAGTTCTGTAGTTCATTCTTCCAAGCCCCACGCAGAGCAAATGTTAGTCTGCAATGCCTGCATACGTTGTCAACGTTTTTTATCTTTTTATGTCTATTTGAGAGATGTTCTATATCTTTAAACTTAATTATCACACTTCAAAATGAAAAAAACAAAAGTTTTTCTTAATTATCAACTAATCTATATAATAGTCTAGACCACCTACTATATATTTTAAACATGTCTATAAGGTCTATGCCAGAAGATCAAACACCCACACCCAATGAAATAGCAAAGACAGTTGTTCCCGTTGAAATTGGGGAACAAATGCGAAAATCGTATTTAGCTTATGCGATGAGCGTTATTGTTGGAAGAGCCCTACCCGACGTAAGAGACGGCCTAAAACCTGTTCATCGAAGAATTCTATACGCCATGAGTGAAAGAGGTTGGCGCCACGACAAAAGTTATGTAAAATCAGCCAAAATTGTAGGAGAAGTAATCGGTAACTTCCACCCTCACGGAGATACTGCTGTATATGATACGATGGTTCGTATGGCACAAAATTTTAGCATGCGAATTGAACTGATTGATGGTCAAGGAAATTTTGGCTCTATCGACGGTGACCCTCCCGCTGCTTATCGCTATACCGAAGCTCGTCTCACGGTGATGTCAGAACAACTCTTAAAAGATCTTGATAAACAAACTGTTGATTTTAACCCAAACTTTGATGGCTCACGCAGAGAACCAACGGTACTCCCTGCCGCTTGGCCCAATCTTCTTGTTAACGGTTCTAGTGGAATCGCTGTGGGCATGGCGACAAAAATCCCACCTCATAACTTGGGTGAAGTAATTAGTGCTCTTGATCTTTTGATTCAAAAACCGGATGTAACTATAGCTGAACTGATGAAGCGAATTCCAGCTCCTGATTTTCCGACAGGTGGTATCATTATTGGTCAAGATGGTTTAAAAAATGCGTATCATAAAGGGAAGGGCTCTATCACTATTCGTTGTGTTGCAAATATTGAAGATGTTTCTAAAAATAAACAGGCGATTATCATCACTGAAATCCCATATGAAGTAAAAAAGAATGATTTAATCATCAAAATAGCAGACCTCGTAAATAATAAAAAAATAGAAGGCATTTCTGAGATTCGTGACGAAAGCGATCGCCGTGGTATGAGAGTTGTTATTACTCTTAAAAGAGACAGCGACCCTCAAATTATCCTTAATCAATTGTACAAAAGTAGCAATCTACAAGTAAGTTACGGCATTATCTTTTTAGCTCTCGTAAATCGTACCCCTAAACTTTTGAACCTCAAAGAAATGTTGGAGCATTATCTTGCACACCGTAAAATAATTATAACACGTAAAACGAAGTATGAGTTAGATCAAGCAGAAAAAAGAGCACATATTCTTGAAGGTTTGAAAATCGCTCTTGATGCATTAGATCTCATCATTAAATTAATACGATCTAGTGCGACAGTTGCCATCGCACGAGAAGGCTTAATACGCCAATTTAGCCTTACTGAAATTCAAGCGAATGCTATCTTAGAGATGCGATTACAAAAGCTCACATCAATTGAGTCAAAAAAGATTATTGAAGAATTAGAAGCCTTGAAAAAAGTAATTGAAAAACTTAAAGAACTCTTAGCGAGTGAAGTTAAGATAATAGAGATTGTACAAAATGAATTAACAGAATTGAAAAATAAATTTTCTATCACACGAAAAAGTGAGCTAAGCCTCGCTAACGTCGAAACACTGTCTTTTGAACATGAAGACCTTATTGTCAATCAAAACGAAGTAATCACGCTCACAGAAGCCGGCTATATAAGAAGAGTTCCTCTAGATACCTTTCGTAGACAACAGCGAGGAGGTAAAGGTGTCATATCTGGAGGTAAAAAAGAAGATGCACTCAGTTATACTCATCTCTGCTTTTCACATGATACTCTTTTATTTTTTTCTAATCGAGGCAAAGTCTTTTATTTGAAGGTTTACGAGGTTCCTGAAATGAGCAAAGATTCACGCGGAAAGAATATTCGCTCTCTTCTAACAAGTTTGATTCAAGATGAATATATCACAACGATACTGGGCGTTCAAAACTTTTCAGAAGATCATTGTTTAATACTTCTTACAAAAAATGGTATCATGAAAAAAGTAGAACTCTCCCAACTCAAGAATGCAAAGAAATCTGGAATCTTAGCCATTCGCTTTAAACCTAGTGAAAAAGATCACTTAGTCGATGCCGTTCTTGTCTCAAAATCTAACCACGTCTTTTTAGGTACAAATACCGGGCTGGGAGTAAAAACCTCTGTTGATAAAATTAAAGCCCAAGGCAGAGCAGCTTCAGGTATAAAAGGAATGACTCTGGGCCAAAATAATCGAATGATAGGCCTAACTAGCATTAAATCTGAGCAGGATGAACTTTTTGTAATTACAGAAAATGGTTATGGCAAAAGGGTCAAATTTCAAGAGTTTGCAGCTAAAGGTAGAGGTGGTAAGGGGATGAAATTTTTAAATGTTACAGAAAAAACAGGAAAAGTCGTCTCCATTCATAGTGTAAATCCTTTATCTGAAGCACTTATTACTACTTATTTAGGCATGACGCTTAGAACATCTCTAGAAAATATATCAATACAAAGTAGATCTTCATCAGGTGTAAAAATTCTTAATCTTAAAGATATTCATACAGACAAGGTCGTCGATACCTCCATATTTAAGAATGTATAACAATCTAAAATATGATCCCTTTGACAGTTCAAAACCTTGACTTAAAAGCTCCTAGTTTAGACACTTCTCAAAACCTTTGTAAAGATTTAAAGCTCTCTTTCAAATTAAATAACTTTATAGCCGTGGTGGGTCCCAATGGTTCAGGGAAAACAACATTACTGAAATCACTAGCAGGTTTGATTCATAGCGAAAAAAATACAATTTATCTCTATGAAAAAGATATTCATAGCTATCTTCCAAAAGAAAGAGCTCGTTTGATCGCCTATCATGCCCAAAATTCTCAATTATACTATGATTTGAGTGTAAAAGATTTAGTTCTTCTAGGAAAAACTCATTTACAAAAGCGTTTCTCAAATTGGTCAAAAGATGACCATCAACAAGCAGAAGAAAGCTTAAAACACGTAAAAATGCAAGACTTTATGAACAGAAAATGTTTTTCATTAAGTGGAGGAGAATTACAAAGAGTCTTTTTAGCCAGAATGTTAATGAGTGAGGCAAAAATATTACTAATTGATGAACCCACAGCCTCTTTAGATATAGGTAAGACTATTCATTTTTTAACCTTTCTCAAATCTCTAACTCTAAAAGGATATTTAGTCATTTGTTCCATGCATGATTTAAATTTTGTCAATACATTCGCCAACCATGTTTTGATCTTATCTTATTTGACAGACTGGAAGTTTGGCATAACAAAAAAAATTTTAAAATTAGAAATTATTGAAAAATTTTTTCATCTACGCGAAAAAACACTCAATCAGAGTCAAGGCTTGAGCTCACTTTAATAAATATTTTTACAATAGCATAGTTTATGATCTCTTTTTTATCCATGTGCTTACTTTTGAAAAAAAGATTTCTCTATTAGGTTCATCAAATAAATTATGATGTGTCTTTTGGAGAATAGATAGTTTTTTATCTTTAACTGTAAGCCTCTCAAAAAACTTTTGACTACCATTCAGTGCATTTACTTGATCTTTCGCACCATGCAGAATAAGAGTAGGAACTTTTATTTGATGGGCTTCTATCAAGCATTGTTTCATTGTTTTTAAAGCTTCGGTATACCATCTTGAATTTGCCTTAAAATGAAAATAAGGGTCTTTTTTTATTTGCTCTCTTTTTGTAATATCCCTAGTAAGCTTTTCGCCAGAAATCTTATTCGGAAGAGAAAAACGTGGCATCCATTTACTCATAAATTCTCCTAATTTAATTTTTATTTTTGAAATTTCAATTTCAAATTTCAACATCGGACCAGATAAAATCAAACCATCAATTGAAATTTCTTTTTGATATGTCTGTATAAAACGAATTGAGATAGCCCCTCCCATGGAATGCCCAAGTAAAAATAATTTTTCATTTGGATACATCTTTCGAGCAATTTTAATTAAAAAATAGAGATCATATAAATAATCTGACCACTGAGCGATATATCCTCTCTGTCCCTCTGAACGCCCGTGGCCTCGAAAATCAAGAGTATAAACACCGAATCTTTTACTCACAAGATTTTCAATTAATTCTTGATAATGTCCAGAATGTTCACTCCATCCATGAACAAGGAGAACTATACTCTTTATAGATTTTGAAGGTAGTGCAATACGATAAAAAATACTACTTCCATCAAAGCTTTTAAAAAAATCTTGCTGAAAATGAGACATTGTAAGAATCCCCTATGTAGGTAAGTTTAATAGACTAACTTGATTTCGAGGTAAAGTAATTTTTTTTCCTTGTGAAAGAGAAATAAAAGTTTTTTGAGAAGAAAAAAGAGTGGATGACATCCCCTCTTTTGTTTTTGCATTTATAACTCTGGCATCAACATTATCTTGAAGTTGAAATTCAAGAATTTCATGAATAATACGATTATGAATATTTTTATCCAAAATGGGTGTAGCAATCTCAATTCGATGATGTAGGTTTCTAGGCATCCAATCAGCACTTCCAATATAAAGATTAGGTTTTGAGTTTGCAAAATAATAGATACGAGTATGTTCAAGAAAACGACCAATAATACTTTTTATATATATATTTTCAGAATATCCTTTTCTTCCAGGCTTTAAGCAACAAATACCTCGAACAATTCCATAAATTTGAACACCTGCTTCTGAAGCTTTATAAAGAGCATTAATAATACTTGTTTCTTGAAGTGCATTGACTTTAAAAATAATGAGACCTTTTTTACCTTCTTTGGTAGCTTTAATTTCTCTATCAATCATTCGTAAAAACTTATTAAGCATAAAATTAGGTGCCACAAGTAATCTTTTAAAATTAGGTTTTTTAGATAGCGAAGTTAAAAAATTAAATACTTCAACAACGTCTTTTATAATCTCTAAGTGAGACGTAAAAAGACTCATATCTGTGTACATAGAAGCTGTTTTAGGATTATAATTACCTGTGCCAATATGGACATATTTAACAATTTTTTTAGCTTCTTTTCGAATTATAAGTAATAATTTACAATGAGTTTTTAGCCTTAAAAGTCCGTAAACAACATGCACACCATTATCTAAAAGATATTTTGCCCAAGCAACATTAGAAGCTTCATCAAAACTAGCTTTCAATTCAACAACCACAGTAACTTCTTTATTGTTTTGTGCCGCATCAATAAGAGCATGAATAAGAGGAGAGTCAGTAGCTGTTCGATAAAGAGTCATTTTAATCGCCAATACATCTTTATCATGAGCGGCCTTTTCTAAAAAATAAATAATTGGTTGAAATGATTGATAAGGATGGTGTAAAAGAATATCTTTCTCTTTAATCTTTTGAAAAATATTTTCTTTTTCTCGCAGCCATTTTAGTTGATAAGGATAAAAAGTTTTATATTTAAGATCAACTCTATCTAACATCTCGTATAAAGACATTAGACGATTAAAGTTCACAGGTCCGTCTGAGAAATAAACGTGATTTTTTTTCAAATTAAAAATGATGCAAAGTTGCTCGATTAATTCGGGAGTCGCATTTTTACGAATTTCTAGGCGAACAGCATCTCCTTTTTTACGATTATGTAACTCTGCCTTAATCGCTTCTAAGAGATCAGAGGCTTCCTCTTCATTTAAATAAAGATTTGAATTTCGAGTGACCCTAAATGAAGTCTTAAAACGAATATTATAGCCTTTAAATAATCCATCAAGATTCTCTTGTATAATTTCACTAATTAAAATAAAAGCTGACGGTTTACCCTTAATAGATGGAATTTTAATAATTCTAGGTAAAATTCTAGGTACAGTAACAACTCCCAATTCTATTTTGTTGGGTACGCTTGATTCAAAAACGACAGCAATACATAATGCTTTATTTATAATCCAAGGGAAAGGGTGAGCTGAATCAATTTTAATAGGTGTTAAAACAGGATAAATCTCTTCATAATATAATTGATTTAAATATTTTTTTTGTTCAAATGATAATTGAGAATATGATAAAATAAATATTTCTTCTTTAGCTAGCCCTGGTAGTATCTCATAATTCCAAGTAAAATATAGAAGTTTAACCAAATAATTGGTACCTCGATAAACTCGATTTAAAATTTTTTCGGGTGTTAAACCAGAATTATCCACAGATTGATTTTCTGCTGCAAGTTGTTGCTCCAAACCCGCAACTCTAATTTCAAAGAACTCATCTAGATTAGAAGCAACAATAGATAAAAATTTTAAACGCTCAAGAAGAGGATTTTTTTTTCGTCTTCCTTCTTCCAAGACTCTAAAATTAAATTTCAACCAAGAAAGTTCACGATTAGTAAAACGACTATGCTCTATCAATGGAGTTAGAACTAATAGAACAACATTCATCTTGTCAAGATATTGTTTTATTTGACAGCTTGTCTTAGAGTAAGTAGTTTACTGTGTTTTTATTTTATGATTAACTTAGGCGTAAATATTGATCACATTGCAACATTAAGGAATTCTCGAGGGGAAAATAAACCATCTCTTTTACGCATGCTTTTTGAAGCAGAAAAAGGAGGTGCTGATTCAATTACGATGCATTTACGTGAAGATAGGCGACATATACAAGATAACGATATTTTCGAAATAAAAGAACACACGCAATTACCACTAAATCTCGAAATAGCCCTGAACGAAGAGATGATCAAAATTGCCTTAAAGCTCAAGCCTTCAAGCGTGTGTATTGTACCGGAAAGAAGAGAAGAGATTACAACCGAAGGTGGTCTAAAATTAAAAGCTATGATCAATCAACTGAAAAGAGTTCAAGAACAATTGAAGCAAAGTGATATTGAACTTTATCTTTTTTTAGAAGCAGACGAAAGCTCTATTAGCACAGCAAAAGAAATCGGTGTAACCGGAGTTGAAATACATACAGGGAGCTACGCTCGCACCTTCCAAAATAAAATTAATTTTCAAAAAACACTGAATAAATTAAAAAGTATTGCAAAATTATCCGAGAAAGAAGGTTTAATATTTCATGCAGGCCATGGACTAGATTACTACAATATAAAACCTTTACTTGATATTATAAATTTGAAAGAAGTAAATATTGGTCATGCAATTATTGCTCACTCTCTGGAAGTTGGTTTAAAAAATGCGGTACAACAAATGAAGAAAATTTTAAATAATCAATGATTATTGGTATTGGTACAGATATTTGTGAAAATGAAAGAATTCGAAATTTATACGATAAATTTGGTAATTCTTTTTTAGAGAGAATTTACACAAAAGAAGAGCTAAGCTATTGTATGAAAAAAAAAGACCCGATACCTCATTTAGCTGCTCGCTTTGCTCTTAAAGAGGCCTTTATTAAATCTTTAAACTTAAACAATACTCAAAGCTTATCTTACAAGCAGATTTATCTTTCTGGACATCAAGGTAAAAAAAAAATAAATATTTCTAAAAAATTAGAAGAAATTCGAATTAAAATAGAGGCAAACGAGATATGGTTCAGTATCTCACATGCAAAAAATTACTCTACAGCCACAGTTATCTTAGAAAAAATCTAATGGAAAATTCAAGTTTTATCTTAAAACCTGAGTCTCAAAAAGAAGATCAATCAATACGACCAAGCAGCTTTGAAGAATTTATTGGACAACAAGATATTGTCGATAATTTAAAAATTTATATACAAGCTGCCAAAATGAGAAATGAGCCTTTAGATCATACTTTATTTTCAGGACCTCCCGGCCTAGGAAAAACAACATTAGCTTGTATGATTAGTAAAATACAAGAAGCAAGATTTCATCAAATTTCAGCACCTAATTTAAAAAGACCAGGTGATTTGGCCAAAATTTTAACGAACCTTGATAAAGATGATGTTTTATTTATTGATGAAATTCATCGCCTACCTTCTCCCGTCGAAGAAATATTGTATCCAGCGATGGAAGACGGTTTGATTGATATCACACTTGCAGAAGGAATGGCCGCATCCAGTATCCAGATTAACTTACCTCCTTTTACATTAGTAGGAGCGACAACGAGGCCTGGTGCTTTATCAGCTCCTTTAATAGATCGCTTTGGAATTCATTTACGCCTAAACTACTATGAAGATGATGAATTAAATTTAATTATCCAACGATCAGCAAAAATATGGGAGATTAAAATAAAAGATGATGCAATACAAACCATTTCTGTACGAAGTAGGAAGACTCCTAGAATTGCAATAAGGTTATTGAGACGAATTTGGGATCATTCAATGGTTCGTACTGATAGTCTTGAGAATATCATTGATAAAGAAATTGTAGAAATAAGTTTTAAAAAGATGAAAATTGATTTCATGGGTCTTACTTCTACAGATAATCATTTTTTAAAAGTTTTAGCGAAAGACTACCAAGGAGGTCCTGTCGGTCTGAAACCATTGGCCGCAATTATATCAGAAGATTTAATTACTTTAGAAGATTTTATAGAACCCTTTCTTGTGCGACTCGGATTTGTAAAAAGAACTCCTCGTGGAAGAATACTTACCCCAATTGCTTATGAACATCTACACCTTAAACCTAAAAATCTTAAAAAACGAGAAAAATTATTTTGAAATATACATCATCCACAATGATCACAATCATTCTACTAATGATTGGCTTTGATGAAATAAATGCCTCAAATCAAATAAAAAAAAAATTAATAAATTATTCCGCTACTAGTGTAATTGTAGAAGAAACAAAAACAAAAGAATATAATAATAATCAATTTAAATTTGGTTTAAACTCTCTTGATTCAAAAGCATCTTTTTATCAAGAGTCTATTTTTAAAAGATCAGAGATTATTTTTTTTTTATCAATTCCTTTTTTATTTCTTATTAATATTGCAATAGTCGCAGCCACTTACCTTTTAGCTACACAAGAAACAACTTTTTCTAATTTTCCACGTGAATCCTTTTTTTTTATAAGTGCTTCATCGATAATGTTAGCAGGCGGAATTATTTATTTTGATATTCAAAAGAACAAGAATTTATCTCAAAAAACACAAGATAATCGTTCATTGAATCTTCGTTATACTTATGAATTTTAATAACTTTAAATATTAATAAAACGCCGAGCATTAATATTTAATAGAATACCTAAAGCTATAAAACTAGTTATCATATTACTTCCTCCTGAACTCAAAAAGATAAGAGGTATACCCGTAACAGGTAAAACTCCCATTGTAATTCCCAAACTAATACTAACGTGTAAGAAAAAAATAATACTTATCCCACTGGCCAAAAGTGAACCAAATTCATCTTTTGATCGAAAAGCAATAATTATTCCACGAAATATGATGCCAAAAAGAAGTAGCAAAGCAAGAGATGATCCTAAAAATCCAAGTTGTTCACCTATAACTGAAAAGATAAAATCATTATACCATTCAGGTAAAAATGGAGTACTTCCTTTAGTCATGTCTCCACCAAGTATACCCTTACCTGTAATCTTTCCAGAACCTAAAGTTATAAGTGCATGACGCAATTGATATCCAGCACCTTTTTTAAATTTTTCAGGATTTGCAAAAGAAACAATACGAACAATTTGATGTGTCTTAAAATGAACAAAGTAAGTTGATACGATATGAGCACTTAATGAGATTGATATAATCAAAAAGAAGTTTGCAATTAATCGAAGCCAGTTCTTTTTGGTAAAAAATGTAATTAACATAAAAATAATATAAATAAATATAGAAATAAATATACTCATCATAATATTTAATTTATTCATCAAGAAATCTCTCAAAAAAATTGGTTCTTTTTTAAATAATTGTGAAGCTGTTTCGTTAATCAAGTTTCGATTTTCTTCCAATCTAACTAATTTTATGGCCCATCGATATAAATCATCTCCTTTACTCGCTATTTCATTAACTCCCAATTTATCCAAATATTTCCATAAATCAAAGCTAAGGATATTTATAGCATTAGCTAATTGTAAATTTTGATTTTGTAAAATATCTTTAATATTCTCTATAATAATAAATTTATGATATTCCAAATACATAGGTATAAAAAGAAGACAAAAGCCTGCAAATAAAAATCCACACAAAATACTAATATTTGCTCCACCAATAAAGAGCATCAAGAATAATAATGGTAAAAACATGACAGCATAACCTAAGTCAGGCTGAAGGCCAATAAGTACAATAGGAATTCCAGTTAAAAAAAATGGAATAATTAATTCTTTAAACTTATCGATCTCTGCTTCTCTAAGAGTTAAATACTTACTTAAAGCGATTACTAGAGCATATTTAGCTAACTCTGTCGGTTGAAATCCAACACCTAAAAATCGTATCCACGAACGAGCTCCTTTCACTTGAGTACCAATAAAAGGTATCAAAGTTATGAATAAGAGGAAAATACTGATACCATAAATAAGATAGGAATAAGCACTTAATAATTGATAATTAAAATACCTGAAAAAAATCATCAAACTAATTCCAAAAAACAACCAGACGGTCTTTTTTATAGCTTGTATCTCACCAATACCCCCACCACCGCCACCATATAAAATAACAATGCCATACAAACTAATAGTTACTCCCAAAAAAACAATAAACCAATCTGTTCTAGTATCTTTCATACAATAAACTATTGTCTACCCAACCAATATTTAAATAATTCCTGAGCGATAGGTGCAGCTCCTGATGTACCACTACCGCCTTTCTCAACAAAAACTCCAACAACAATCATTTTATCAGGGTCTTGATTATAAGGCCCATATCCAATAAACCATGCATGTTGATCCGGGTCAATTCTTTGATTTGATCGAATTTGTACAGTGCCTGTTTTACCTGCAACATACATTTGATTAAATAAGCCTTTACTGGTGCCATATTTAGTCACTCCTTTTAATCCTTCTTTAATTAAATTAAGATTTTTTCGATTAAGAGGGAGTTCATTAATAATTTTAGGTGCAATAACTTCTTTGACAATATCATTATCTGCATATCGTACTTCTTTGAGTAAATGAGGTCTGTAGATCACCCCATTCATAATTAATCCAGAATACACAAGACTTAAGCTAATAAGAGTGGTCTCAATAAAGCCTTGGCCAATACTCAAATTAACAGTATCACCATCAAACCATCTTTGATTATATTGTTTTTCTTTCCATAGGGGAGAAGGTACAAAACCCTTTATTTCATAGGGTAGATCAATACCTGAAAGTTCATGCAGTTTAAAATATCTTGCATATTTTAGTATTGGTTCAGAGCCAATGCGATAACCTAGTTGATAAAAATACGCAGAACAACTATGAGCAATTGCACTTAAAAGCTGATTGATACCATGCACCCCCCAACAAAAAAAAGTTGTATCAGATAAACCTTTATAAGAGCTCGTTAAAACAAATTTTCCTGGACAATAAAATTGTTGAGAAGTAGAAATTCTATTTTCCTCCAAACCAGCCAAAGCAACCAAAGGTTTAAAAGTTGAAGCTGGTGGATATTTTCCACTAATAGCACGATTTAATTCTGATTTATTTACTGTCATATACTCAAGATGTGCTGACCTTTCTTTTTTTTTTGATGAAATCAAAATATTGGGGTCATAATCAGGTGTACTAACCAAAGTCAATACTTCTCCTGTTGAGGGTCGTAGAGCAATGACAGCACCCGTTTTATTTTTCATTACTTTTGATGCAATTGATTGCATTGCATTGTCAATTGTTAGAATTAGATTATAACCAGGTTTAAAGTTTTTTAAAACTTTTTGTTCTTTAACTTTTCCATGAGCATTTTTAATCTGCACCATTTCACCATCTTCCCCACGAAGAATTTGATCATAATATTTTTCAATACCATTTTTACCTACTTCCTGATACCGTTTAATACCTTGTTTAATATCTGTGTGAGAAGGTGCACCAATATATCCTGTGATATGTGAAGCAATACTACCCAAATTATATTTGCGTTGAACACTTTGTTCAACAACAAAACCAGTAAATTCGATATAGTAATCGGCAAAAAGTGTATGCTGTTCTTGTGTTAAATTTTCAATGAGTATAATCTTTTCTTTTTTAATATTACCTAATATATATTTTTTTTTAAAGTAATTTTTTGGCAATTTAAATACTTTTTCTAATTGATTAAATTTAATAATTAATTCTCCTTGTTTAAAATTAGAAGGTATCACCACTAAATTTAATGAAGTTTGGTTGGAGATAATTGGGTTTGATCTTAAACGACTCTTATAGTAACGATCATAAACTTCCCCACGAACGGCGATAATTGGAGAAACTCTGCGAATAACTCGTTGCGATTGTTCATAGAATGCGGCTCCTTCAAAAATTTGAATTTTAATCAACCGAACTAATAAGAAAGAAAAAATAGCTGTAATAAGAAGTAGAAATACAAATAATCTTTTTCGTAATCTTTGTTTGAGCTTGAAACTTTGAAAAGTTTTACCTTTTTCAAACATTATAAATATTTTTTTGTAGTGGTCAAATTTTGATATTTTTGTTTGATAGGAAAAATTTTTTTTAAAAACTTAAACCAAAAAATACCAATCATACTTGTATAGACTGTTTCAGTTATAACAATTGATACAAAATTACTGGTATCAATATTTCGATGAAAAATAATCACAAGAATAAACACGATAAAACCTTTTACTAGGCTAAGAATAAAAATAGAAATAAATATCATGAAACTATTATCCTCTTTAACGCGCGTAGAGAACTTTCCAAATAAGTAACCAACAAGGGCACCTCCTAGGGCGTGAGTACCTACGTAATATTCAACTTCATTGAAAAACAAAGAATAGCCTCCTAAATTAATATCTTGTAATAGGCCTGCAATAAAGCCAATCCACAAACCTGAAAATTCTCCTCTATAAAGAGCAAAATAAGTCGTCAATATAAGTAGAAAATCTGGACTAATATTACCCAGAACAAAAAAATCAGCTCCATATTGAAGTACGTACGATATAAATAAAGCAATGATAATGATTGTTTTATCTAAAAAAATATTAATCACATCTTCTCCTCCCTAAAAAAACAATAATTATGGCATCTTTGGTATATCAATTTCTGACTCTTCTATATTTTTTTGTATTATAAAAACATAATCTAATCGTTGAAAATCTAAAAATGGTTGCACCGTACTTTTTTGAAAGTTGCTCATTCTTGTAATTTTACCTTGAATAACTCCAACTGGAATTCCCTTTGGAAAAACACCTTTATTACCAGATGTAATAATTTTATCGCCATGATGAAGTTTTACATTAAGATGCAAAAAATTTAAGATGGGAAGTTTATTTAATTCACTCTGCCCTTCCAACAATGCCCAATGTCCCGTCTTTTTCATCGTTACTCCTACTTTTGAATATTTACTGGTAATCAAAAGAATTCTAGAATAATTTGAATTAACCTGAATAATTTTACCAACAAGACCTTCAATAATACTTTTATATCGCTCATCCTTTTTTGATGAATTGGAAAAAATAATTTGATTAGCAATTACAGGCATGTATTTTTTAATACCATGCTCACTACCTTTATCAATAACAATACTGTGAAACCAATTATCTGGTTTATTGCTAATAATTTCAGCTTGTATAACCTTATATGTAAAACGGGGTCGTAAATTAAGAATTTGGCGTAATCTTTGATTTTCAACTTTTAATCCATCAAGCTGCCAACTAGGGCTATTTATTTCTTTCAACTTTTCTCTCAGCAATATTACTTCTTTTTTTAATTTTTGATAGCTACGGTAGCTATCAAAAATTCCGCTGAATGTTTCACTTGTTTTATAGAAAGAGAGAGTAAAATAATTTAATATTTTATTAAAATTAGTTAATGGGCCAGAGATTATATTAGATTTCCAGATAAGGTTGCCTAGAGAGAACAACAAGATGAAAGAGAATGAGATTATTGTCTTTTGTTTGGGTGAAATCGCTAAATACATTCATCCCAAGAAGAATATCAATATTCTAGCGAACATTGGGTTTAATTAAATTAAGTTGATCTAAATATTTACCAGTACCTAGAACAACACAATTGAGAGGATTTTCAGCAAGAATAAAAGGTACACCAGTTTCTTTTGCTAAAAATTCATCTAAACCACGAAGCAAACTTCCACCTCCTGTAAGTACAATGCCCCTTTCCATTATATCAGCAGCTAACTCTGGAGGAGTTCTTTCTAAAGCACCTTTTACGGCATCCAAAATAGCGTTAACAGTTTCTTTTAGGGCATTTTTCACTTCGACAGAGTCTACTAAAAGATTTTTCGGTAAGCCTGTAATAGCGTCTCTACCCTTCAAGTCGTACACCTCACTTTTTCGAGTAGAACAGATATTTCCAATAGCGAGTTTCACATCTTCAGCACTTCGATCTCCAATAATTAGGCTATGATTGGTGCGCATATGTCTTCTAATAGCTTCATCAAACTCGTCACCGCCAATTCGAATAGAATTTGTAATGACCATCCCTCCGAGGGATAAAACGGCAATTTCAGTTGTTCCTCCTCCAATATCAACCACCATATTACCTGATGGTTCATGTATTGGTATATTTGCCCCAATAGCAGCAGCCAGAGCTTCTTCGATAAGGTAAATTTCTCTAGCACCAGCTTGTTCTGCAGATTCTCGTACTGCCCTTTTCTCAACTTCTGTAATACCGGAAGGTACACCAATTACTACACGAGGCTTTACCAAGGCTTTGCGGTTATGAACACGATTAATAAAATAACGAATCATTTTTTCGACAGTTTCAAAATCAGCAATAACTCCATCACGCATAGGTCGAAGTGCAACAATCTCTCCTGGAGTTCTGCCCATCATTCTTTTGGCTTCCTGTCCGACAGCAACAACTCTACCTGTGCTAGACTCAATCGCCACCACTGATGGTTCTGAGAGAACAATGCCTTGATCACGAACATAGACTAAGGTATTGGCCGTACCTAAATCTATCCCCATATCATTTGAAAATACAGAATGAAGCCAGTTCAAAAACATATTATTATCATATCACAACTCTCTCGCAGATAAATTTCCCATGGTGAGACTATGGAATTGTTTCCCCGCGAGCTGGCAAGAAGTATTTATTTTGTTTCATTAATTAAATACGATATTAACTCTAAATTTAAACCATAATAATAATAGATGAAGCTTACGGGGAAACAATTATTGACAAAACATATAAATACTCAACCATTCTTCAGAATAGTTCAATCCTGTATGAGATTTTTTAGTTGCATCAAAAAAAACTATCTCCTTTACAATTTGAGGAGAAAGACGCCATTATTAATAATGGCTGATACAAATCGTATTATGAGACGCTCCGAAAAGATATTTTATTACCTTGCTTGTTCTTTTTTAAGTAAAGCACTTATGATTTTACAATCTTCTTGTAGAATTAAACATATTCAAGGAGAAAAATATTTAGAAGAGGCTATGAAAGCTAGATCTCCTGCCATTTTTTGTCTTTGGCATAACAATATGTTTTACGGTTTTCCTTCCTTACATAAGTGGTTTCATAAAGCAAAAATTCACTATACTACTTTGATTAGCCTTTCTAAAGATGGAGAATTCATCGCCCAAGTTATAGAAAAGTGGGGTAGCACAGTAGCAAGAGGTTCAAGTAATCGCCGTGGTACAGAAGCCTTTCGTTTACTAGCAAAAACTTTGAAAAAGAAATATAATGTAGCGGTAATAACCCCTGATGGCTCTAGAGGTCCGAAATATAAACTCAAATTGGGTGCGATAACTCTCGCTCAATTAACGGGGGCACCTATATTACCTATTAATTTTGCGGCCAAGAGTAAATGGGTTTTACAATCTTGGGATTCTTTTATCATTCCAAAACCATTCTCCAAAGTGGTTATTCAAATAGGACGTCCACACACAGTACCTAAAAAAGTTAGTAAGGCAGAAAAAGAGGAGATCAGAAAAAAAATTGAAGTAATCATGGTGAAACAAGTGATAAAAAATGAGAGTATCCTCACAAAATTATAATTATTACATATTGATCGATAAAAAACGATGACTTACAAGATTATATCCTAATTAATTCAATATAAAATATAATTTTTTATTGACAACATTTCTACACACTAATATAGTGTGCATGTGGTCACTTTTGCAAAGTGCATGTCTATAATTTTTTTATTGAGCTGCATATACTGTGCTAATACTGAAACTATCGATGTTAATATTGGCTTCATAAAATCAAAAAAAGTGTCGGCTAAAAAGAAGCCTTCCAAAGAGGAAGAAGATATAGAACCGGTAGTTGAGGAACAGAATTTAGTTGGCGTACAATTACCAGAAACCGGAATTTTGCCTGATGTCGACAATGATGATGACGGCCTCATTGAAATATACACTCCTCAAATGTTCAATAATATGCGTTACGATTTGGCGGGTGCTAGCTATAAAGAATCAAGCAGTGACGCTGGCAATTCATTCGGTTGCCCAGATAGTGGTTGTTACGGCTATGAGCTGACAGCTAATATTGACCTTTTAAGCTTACTTGATCGAAATAACGATGGAGAAATTAATACAATTACAATTGGTATTGATAAAAATTCTGATGGTGACAGCGATGACACAAATGAGCAAGTAACGGTAATTGATATCAACGAAGATTCCAGTTGGATACCTATTGGTGACTCTAAAGATAATGCCTTTGCTGGTACTTTTGAGGGCAATCGTCACACCATTACCAATTTGTGGGTAAATATTACTTCTTCTTCAAATAATATTTATGGTGGTTTGTTTGGTGCTACCAACGGAATATCTGTAATAATACGGAATGTGAAAATTCTCTCTGGGTCAATACATTCTTCTTCTTCTTTGGGCTTTGCTTATTCAGGTTCTTTAGTGGGTGGGGCTTATGATTTTTTAACGATTGAACGTAGTGGTTTTAGTGGATTAAGTGGAGTTTTTTCTTCTACTTCTACTGACGGCTTAGAAAATCATTCTTCTGATTCTTCTTCGGGTGGTCTGGTTGGTTACTCTGATGCTTCTTTGACAATTTCATATAGTTTTTTTAAAGGATCAGAAGGAACGTCTTCTAGCTCCCCTTCTAATTCGTATTCAGGTGGTCTTATCGGTTATTCTACTTCTTCTACTTCTCCTCCTCCCCCCTTAGTGATTTCACATAGCTATTTTAGTGGAAAGTTTGGAGTTTTTTCTTCCTCTTTTTCCTCTCCAAATGATCCTACTTCTTACTCAGGTGGTCTCGTTGGTCGTCGCTCTGGTCCTTTGATAATCATGAATAGCTATTTTAGTGCCAAGAAGGGAGTTTTTTCCTCTTCCTCTGCTCCTTCTCCTTTCGATCCTTCTGGCTCTTATTCAGGTGGTCTTGTCGGTCTCTCAGACTCTTCAATAATCATAAATAGTTATCTTAGCGGGAGTGGTAAAGTTTCTTCCTCTTCTACTGCTCCTCCTCCTCCCCCTGATAATTACACTGCTTCTCACCCTAGATCTTATTCAGGCGGTCTCGTTGGTCATTCTAATTCTCCTTCAAAAATAACGCATAGTTATTTTAGTGGTTCTGGTGGAGTTTTTTCTAATTCTTCTTTACTTTCTTATTCAGGTGGTCTCGTCGGTATTTCTGAATCTTTGACAATCATGAATAGTTATTATAGTGGGGCTGGAACAATCTCTGCGAAGACTACTTCAGGTGGCTTGGTGGCTCAAGTTTCCCGTACTTCTATTTTGACAATCATTAATAGTTATTTTGGTAGATCAGGCGGAATTTTTTCTTATTCTACTTCCCCCTTTGTGGGTGCCCTAATCGCTTATAAACCTAGCAAGCCACCGATAATTAAAAATACTTATTGGAATAGAAATACTCTTAACAATGGCCTTCTTTGGGGGGCATTTGGTGACGCGAATGATCCATCAGGTGCGACAGGTATATCATTAGAGAATCTCAAGGCTATAAATGGTGATGCTCATCCCTCTAATTTACGATTACCTACCCCCGGTATAGGTGATGCTTGGGACCTAGGTTATGTTAATCAATTACCGGCTATTAAAAAATGTGTTAATCCTACAATTAGCGACGACAATATTACTGTAACATGTGAATCATATAGTATTTTACTTGCCGGGCAAGGTGGCCGACGAAGATAAAGAAATTGTACTTCGAGATTAATCATAATTTAATAAAATTTTATAATAATTAAAAAATAATTACTGTACACTCTATAAAAAAAATTCACACTGACTAGTGCTACGGCCTCATGGTGGAACCCTCGTAAATAGGGAAGCTTTTAAAAGCAAAGAAGAGATATTTTCAATCTCTAAATTAAAGATATCAATTACTGAAAGGAATTTAAATGATATTGAGATGATCGCTAGTGGCGTTTTTTCTCCTCTCTGCGGTTTCATGAATGAAAAAGATTTCACCTCCGTTATCGAAAAAGGGAGACTTGCAAACTCAATCCCTTGGACAATTCCTGTTGTTCTGGCTATTACTGAAGAGCAAAGAAATCAGATAGATAAAGTTGACCAAATTTTACTTGAATTTAATGGTCAAATATACGCTTCGATGGACGTTGAAAGTATTTATCAACCAGATAAAGAAACTTGGGTCAAAAAGATTTATCAAACTGACGATAAATCTCACCCAGGGGTAGCTTATGTAAAATCATTGCCTCCATTCATACTTGGAGGTAAAGTTCAACAATATTTACCAATGCAACATAAAAAATTTCTTGATTTTCGGTTTACTCCCAATGAAAGTAGACAAATTTTCTCTAAAAAGAAATGGCGAATAATTACTGCATTTCAAACAAGAAATCCTATTCACAGAGCTCATGAATATTTACTCAAATGTGCACTAGAAATGTCAGATGGTCTCCTGATTCACCCACTTATCGGAGAAACAAAGCAAGACGACGTTCCTGCGGAGGTACGTATGCAATGCTACACAGCTCTTATTGATAACTATTTTCCGAAATATAAAGTACAACTGGCTGCTTTTCCAGCAGCAATGAATTACGCCGGGCCGAAAGAAGCTATTTTTCACGCTATTTGTCGAAAAAACTACGGTTGCACCCACTTTATAGTAGGTCGAGATCATGCAGGAGTAGGGAATTTTTATGGAACCTATGATGCTCATAATATCTTTAATGATTATTCAGAAGAGGAAATTGGTATCAAACCTCTTAAGTTTGAGCACGCCTATTATTGCAATCATTGTAAAGGGATGGCTTCTGATAAAACTTGCTCAAAATATAACGAAAAACAACATCATGTCTTTTTAAGTGGCACAAAAGTAAGAGAAATGTTAAGTCAAGGGAAGAAGCCTCCAGAAGAATTTACTCGTCCAGAGGTAGCAAAAATACTCACCCAAGCATACAGCGGATAAAATATCTGAGCAAATTAGATGATTTTTTAATTGTTGCTCTGGATATTCCCAAACTTTCTGATGCAATGAAATTGGTAGACTACCTTAAAGATGAAGTAGCGTTTTATAAAGTAGGCTCTGAATTATTCTTTAAAGCTCATCTGAAAGTGATTGATGAATTAAAATCAAGAGGTAAAAAAATATTTCTTGATTTAAAGTTAAATGATATTCCACGAACCATATCGGAGACTGTTACAGTACTTGCCGAAACACAAGTAGAATATATTTCTCTTTTTACGTCTGAAGCCGGTATAAAAGCGGCACGAGAGAGACTAAATCAAGAATTTATTTCTTCAACGCAAGCTGCACCAAAAATATTTAATGTTACCGTACTTACTTCTGATGAAAATTCTAATATGACTGATAAAGTATTACAAAGGAGTCAAATGAGTTATCGAGCAGGTTCTGACGGAATTATTTGCTCAGGTTTAGAAACAAAAAAAATAAAAAATGAACTGCCCTCTAGTTTTAAAGTGATAAATCCCGGCATACGAATAAATAAAGATTATAAAAATGATCAAAAAAGAGTTGTCTCTCCTACAGAAGCCTATTCTGCGGGAGCAGATCATATAGTGATGGGAAGGCCAATTTATTCATCAAAAGATCCACGAGGAGTAATTAGAAATATTTTCGAAAATCTTGAAAGGTATTAAATATATTTTTTAATTTTTTAATTTTTAAAATTTTCTATTTTTTATGTTGATAGGAGGTTAAGTAAATTGAGTTGATCATCCGATATCTAGCCCGAGGAGATTTTTATGAAAAATATTATTTTAGATAAGCTTGTAAAATTTGTGTTCAGTGTTTTTGTTGCCCTGCTCATGCCTTTATCTCTTTTCGCTGAATCGGTAGCAGATAAAGCGAAACGTCAGCAGTCAAAGAATATAAATGCAATTGTTTTTTTGGAGGTTCCCATAAAGAATTTTGGCACCGAAGATCAAATAAAGAATTATAAAGAGATAAAATTTAAGTATGGTAGATCTCTTGCTTTTTATTTTGAAAATAATTTCCTAGCATCTTATCGCTCTTTTATTAAAGTACAAAAAAGTTTGGAAGAGATATACGAGAAATTAAGTATTGAGTATATTAACCGCACGGAGCTTATTTTGCAAAAATCACTACAGGCCTTGGTTGAAATTAAGATTCGGTATCATCGTAAATCGAATATAATTGATCGAATACTCACCAACATTGAGCCTCCCAATGAGCGGCCTTATTATATTGAAAAAGAACTTCACTTTGTGTATGATAAACAACCTATGACCAGAAATATGGACCGTGCTTATTATCTTCTGGGGCATGCGAAAAGATTACACAAAAAGTCAATTAACTTGATAAAAAATTTAAAACCAGGGAAGCCAGTACCTCCTAGGTATCGAGAGAAACGAGTTGTCAATTATCAAAAAATTATTGAAATTTGTCGCCTAGCAAAGCGAAATGGAATTCGTGTACATCAATATATTAATCAAAATAAGCTTTATCAAGCTGAACCGTCTTACCGAAAAAACCCTGCCTTTTATGAAAAAAAGATTGCACCCATTTTTGACACGAGTATACCTAAAGACTATGTTGTTGATTTAAATGATTCATATAATAAAATTCAGGCTACCGAAGTTGACTATAAATTGTTACTAAAAAACCGAACAAAAGATGAATAATCTTGAAGTTAAAGTCAAGTTCAAATAAGTAGTTAGTTATATTACGACTCTTCTTCTACTAATTAACGTATTTAAGTGTGAGACAACTTTTAGCTTTTTTAAAATGAATTGCTACAAAGATAAGAGAAAATTTTAAAGTAAATAATCAAATTAAATCTACATTGATTAGGTTATCTTGTAGATCACTTATTTTGAGTGAAGAAATAATAGCCCAATAGAATATTATTGAACTTTGGACAACTTGGATGCCAATTAATTCATAAATAATTTTTATTTACGATGACAAAACTAACATTACTTTCGCCCTACCTATGCTGAAAAAAACTTTGACTAATAAAATAGTTTGTTCAAAAAAATATGACTGTATTGTTGTTGGTGGAGGTCATTCAGGTATTGAAGCTGCCCATATTGTAGCTAAAGCGGGTTTATCAACACTCATGATTACAATGAATTTAGATAACATAGGCCAGATGAGCTGTAATCCCTCCATTGGTGGTGTTGCTAAAGGTCATATGGTGAGAGAAATTGACGCTTTAGGTGGTTTAATGGGGCTTGCAATTGATTATACTGGAATTCATTTTAAAATGTTAAATCAATCAAGAGGGCCTGCCGTATGGGGACCACGAGCGCAAGCAGATAAAAAACTTTACCAAAATAAAATTAAATTTTTTCTTGAGCAAATGAATTATTTAGATATTATTCAAGATTCTGTGGTTGACTTTCTTTTAGATCATCGAAAAATTATTGGTATATTAACCACAAGAAAAGTTGAATATTATGCAACTACTGTGATCCTTACAACAGGCACTTTTCTCAAAGGTATTATACACTTAGGAGAATATCAAACTTCAGCGGGTAGGCTCGGAGAAAAAAGTACTCACGCTATTTCTTCAAGTTTAAATAAAGTTGGGTTTCGTTTAGATCGACTTAAAACAGGTACGCCACCCAGACTTCACAAAAATAGTATTAACTTTTCTATTTTGGAGGAGCAACCCCCTACTCCCAAACCTCAGCCATTTAGTTATGCTTTTGAATATGATAATCAAACATTTTCTTTGCCTCAAATCAGTTGCCATATTACGCATACAAATAAAGAAACACATAAAATAATACAGAAAAATTTATATAGATCACCTATCTACGGACAAAATCAACGTATTCACTCAAGTGGACCTCGTTACTGTCCATCCATTGAAGATAAAATTGTTCGATTTGCTGACAAAGAGAGACATCAACTATTTTTAGAACCAGAAGGTTTAAATAATCATGAGATATATGTCAATGGTATCTCTAGTTCACTCCCAGAAGAGGTTCAGTGGCAATTTGTGCGTAGCATCAAAGGGTTAGAAGAAGCCCATATTATGCGCCCTGCTTACGCTGTCGAATATGATTACATCGACCCTACAGAATTAGAACCTTCTCTGCAAACAAAAAGAATAAGTGGTTTATTCTTAGCCGGGCAAATTAACGGGACCACAGGATACGAAGAGGCTGCCGCCCAAGGAATTATTGCAGGCTACAATGTAATTAGCAAATTAACTAAACGAGCACCCTTTGTTATTCCTCGACGAGAGGCTTATATTGGTGTTATGATTGATGATTTAGTTACTAAAGGTGTCGATGAACCATATAGAATGTTCACCTCTAGAGCAGAATATCGACTCTTTTTGAGACAAGATAATGCTGATTATAGGCTGATGAAATATCCTTGGGAATATGGCCTTGTACATGATGAAAGATATAAATTTATGCAAGAGAAATACAAAAAATATTTTTTAATAAAAAAAGAGATTAACGAATATAAAATTAATGATGAATCGAAGCAAAAACTCAACTCAATGAATATTCAAACTAAAAAAGGAACAACCTTAGAGAATTTATTTCGTCGGCCACAAATACATTCTTCTCAAATATTACAGCTCTTTGACCTACTCATATCTAAAAAACAAAATTCTAATGCGAAAATATTATCTGATCAAGAAAAGGAAAAAATTGCTATGGAAGTCAAATACGATGCCTATATCAAAAGAGAAATAAGTAAAATTAAAAGACAACAAGAAGCCGATGAAACTAGCATACCTGATAATTTAGATTACGACAAACTTTCAAGTATTAAGATTGAAGCGAGAGAAAAATTAAAAAGAGTGCGTCCGAAAACAATTGGACAAGCTACACGAATTAGTGGAGTGGATCCATCTGTTATTGATATTTTAATTATATATATTAAAAAAGATTAACATAAAAAATATTTGGATCTATTAAGTAAAAAAGTAAAGAAAACAATTTTTTCCTTCAAATAAGCCAACAGCAGGCCATATAAGCGAGATATTTTTTTTTATCGCATACTTTTTAATCGCAGAAAAAAGCTTTATGTTAGCAATTCCAGGATGAGCAGAGACGGTAGCCTTCAGGACTTTTTTAGATTTAAAATGCACAACCCTATAGTGTTTGGGTAGGTGTAAAGGTATCTTGTTAACAATACAACCACCAGCACTTCTCAATTTTTTTTTAATAACTGTAGCTTGATCATCATAATATAAAGCAACTGGTCGGCATTTTATTTTATGCAAAGATAAGTAGCTTTGAATTTTTATAATTTTTTGTCCTACTCGTTGATAATTACCCTGATGAGACATAACAATCATTATCATCTTTGTACTTTGTATCTTTTGAATGCTCACTAAATTGAAAAAACCTAGATACCACGAAAAAAGAAGAAAACTTCCAGGAATAAACGATATAAGTAAGAATAAAAAAAATATTTTTTTTACTTTTTTCTTGTCAAAACTCATATCTAGTCACAAACTGACTCCTTACTTTAAGGACCCTTTCAAGAAAATATGCCATTACTACAAGACTTAAATATAACACATCATAAAAATTTAATGACTCCAGCAGAACTTAAAGAAGAATTTCCAATTACAGAAAAAATTGCAAAGACAGTTACCTCCAGTCGTGAAGAGATTAAAAAAATTTTAGATAAAAAAGATTCACGAATGATATTTATCGTAGGACCTTGCTCCATTCATGATCCCTCATTAGCAATTGATTACGCCTCTCGCCTCGCTAGTTTGAGAGAAGATTATAAAGATAAAATTAATCTCGTGATGAGGGTATATTTTGAGAAACCTCGTACAACTATTGGTTGGAAGGGCCTAATCAATGATCCACATCTAAATGAAACAAATGATATTTTTACAGGGCTTCGTTTAGCAAGAAAAATACTTAAAGGAATTCTCGAACTTTCGCTTCCAACAGCAACTGAATTTTTAGATCCTATTGTTCCTCAATATATTTCTGACCTTATTTCTTGGGCTGCTGTTGGAGCGAGAACCACAGAATCGCAAATTCACAGGGAGATGTCTAGCGGTCTTTCTATGCCGATCGGTTTCAAGAATAGTACCGAAGGTAATTTACAAATTGCGGTCGACGCTTTACAGTCTGTAAAACACAAACATAACTTTCTTGGAATTGATCAAAATGGCGTGATCAGTACTTTTGCTACGAAAGGGAATGCTTATACTCATATTATTTTAAGAGGTGGGCGAAAACAACCAAATTACGAGCCAAGCTATGTTCAAGAAGCTATAGAACTCCTTAAAAAAATAAAATTAAAAACAGGTTTAATGGTAGATTGTTCACATGCAAATTCTAATAAAAACTTCAAACAACAAGAAATTGTTTGGAATAGTATTATAAAACAGAGAACTTCTGGTAATAAAGATCTAATGGGTATGATGCTTGAAAGTAACCTTTTTGAAGGCAATCAAACTCTCTCTAACCCAAATGATTTAAAGTATGGAATTTCTATTACAGATGCCTGTGTGAGCTTTGACACAACTAAACGTCTATTAGAACACGCTGCGAATGAGCTAACTCGGTAACTCTTACCAAAAAAATACAGTTTAAAGGCAAGATTGACTTAAACCTCAATTCAATATAATTGATTTATTTTTAGCGATTAAATCGCCTGTTGTTTTTGTTTTTTCAAAAGATTCCATATTAAGAGTGGCTAAATTAATATTATAACCTAAATCAGAAGCAGTTTCCACATAAAAATAAATTACTTTTTTTAAACGTTCTCTAGCTTGTTTTTCATCGATACCATAACAAAAAATTTCAAGCTCTGGACAACTAGCAACATACTCTTTATTTTTCTTCCAAACATTGATATTGATACCCACCGTCTACGTATCGGATCAACTATAAGAAGTTTAATTAAATTTCTTTAATAAGCCGTTTCAAACACTCCATCGCCCGATCTACAGTCGATTTTCTCAAAATAAGAGGAGGAAGTAAACGTAAGACATTTTCACCTGCCCTGCCAATAACTAAATGCTGTTCTAATGCCTTGCCTAAAAGAGGTCGTAGCTCAATTTTATTATCAAGAACAAGTCCGATCATAAGCCCTTTGCCACGAATTTCTTTAATTTTACTAGGATATTGATCTTTTAGTTTATTTAAATTATTCCACAAGTAAGCAGATATTTTATTGACATGAGTGAGTATATCATTGATTTCTATAGTGCGTAAAATTTCATGAGCAATACTAGACGCTAAATGATTACCACCAAAAGTTGAACCATGCATCCCTGAAGATAAAAAACTAGCGTATTTTTCACAAACGACCATCGCTCCAATTGGAAAGCCACCGCCTAAACCTTTTGCAATTGTCAAAATATCAGGTTCACAATCTAATTGTTGATAATAAAAGTAAGTGCCCGTTCGACCAATTCCTGTTTGTACTTCATCCATAGTCAAAAGTGCTCCAAAGGTATCACAAAGTTCTCGGGCATGATAAATAAAATCTTTATCGATAGGGATAATACCCCCCTCCCCAAGTATTGGTTCAATAATAAGCCCAGAAGTTTGATCATCCATAGCGGCAATAAGTTCATCAATATCATTAGGTTCTATAAATTCAATATTAGGAATTAACTCTCCAAATCCATCTCGAATTTTACTTTGACCAGTGATAGATACTGAACCAAGACTCCTTCCATGAAATCCATTACGAAAGGCAATTATTTTAGATTTTTTATTTTTTTCGCCCCAAGCTTTCATAAGCTTTAAGGCTCCTTCATTTGCCTCTGTTCCAGAATTACATACAAAAACTTTACCGGGAAAACTCACCTTAATTAAAGCTTGAGCAAGCAAAGCTTGTTCTCGATTATAAAAAAGATTGGAAGAATGCCATAAAAGCTCCGCCTGATGATTCAATACATTAAGTATATCAGCATGAGCATGTCCCAAGCTAACAACTCCAAGCCCTGATAAAAAATCAATATATTCATTACCTTTAGCATCATAAAGAAATTCGCCAGAACCATAACGAAAAGTGATAGGCAAACGATTGTAAACATTAAGAAGATACTTCTCGTCTAAATCTTTAATTTCATTCAAAGAGAGAGAATCACTAGATTGATAAAAATTTTGATTAGAAGGCATTGAGTTTCACCGACCTATAAAATAATAAGTACATAACTTTTTTACCTATAAAAAAAAAGTTGTGTGACAGTACATGATTTATTTAAATTCTTGAAATTCATAATGTGATTGCTGAATAATGGAAGACCACGATAATAAAATCTGCTTCTTTCAAGGTAAATTTCGCCCATTGAAAGAAGCAAACGTTAATATACAAGTACACGCCCTTCAATATGGAACTGCATGTATTGGAGGTATAAGAGCTTATTGGAATAATACTAAAAATAATTTATTTTTATTTCGTATTGAAGATCATATTCGTAGATTATTTCAATCAGCTAAAATACTCATGATGACAATACCTTACTCTGAAGAAGAGCTCATCAAAATAAGTTCTCAAGTTTTGCAAAAGAGTAGATGGAAACAAAATGTATATTTAAGACCCATCATTTATAAGGCATCTCATGAACTAACTCCTATTATGCACTCTATAAAAGACGATTTCGCTCTATATGTAATTCCACTTGAAAATTATATGGATATCAACAAAGGACTTACAACATCAATATCTAGCTGGCGAAGAATGAGTGATTATCAAATTCCAGCAAGAGCAAAATCATCAGCTGGATATCTCAATTCTGCTTTAGCAAAATCAGAAGCAGTAATGAATGGATACGACGAGGCAATTTTTTTAGATAACAACGGCAATGTGACAGAAGGATCTGCTGAAAATTTGTTTATTGTAAAAGATGGAACACTAGTAACTCCTGATATTTCATCGAATATACTGGAAGGCATTGTTCGAAAAACAATTATTCAATTAGCACATGATTATCAAATTTCTGTTGTTGAGAGAAAAATTTCAAGAACAGAGCTTTATACTTGTGAAGAAGCATTTTTTGTTGGTTCAGGTATCCAAGTTGCTTGGATTAAAAGTATAGATTCACGACAAATAGGTAACGGCAAACAAGGAATTTTGACTGCAAAAATTAAAGAATCTTTTTTTAAAATTGTTCAAGGAGAAAATGCTCATTACACCTCTTGGCTAACTCCCATATACAATTAATTGATCTAAAAAATTTATAAATATCTCAATTAATACGTTATGGACATTATTAAGAAACGTTCTAATATTATTTCACGAATATTCGGAAATTTTACGGAAAAAGGTTGGCCACCAACAATTCTCGTAGTGGGTTACCAATATCAAACAAAAATAAACTTTGTGTGGAATGCCATTCAACAGGAACTATTTAAGCAAAGCTTGCGTGGTGATCGTAATCTCTCCGATATTAAATACTTATCCAGTGCTGGAGAACATCCTGATTGCTACGTATTTCCTAATGCGGATATATCAATAGGAAGTAACAATTCATCAGTGGAAGAAAAAACCGTACGACATTTACTTCATCATTTCATTCCATACGCCCCACGTGAATCAAAAATACGATTTGTTATATTTGAAAATGCTGCTAGAATTAGAGATCAAGCAGAATCAGCACTTTTAAAAATATTGGAAGAGCCTCCTAAACATACACATTTTATTTTATGTTCTCAGAATCCTTATGATATTAAAGATACAATCAGATCTCGCTGTTTTATTATCCCTTTTGTAGAAAAATATGAAACTCAAAAAGTTCCCTCTGAACCTTGGAAGAGATTTTGGTTCTTCAGTGGACAAGAAAACTCTTTAGAATATCATTTGATTTGTAAAATTCAGTGGGATGAGCAAATCAAAAATTTATATGATCATCTAAGCTACACAAGTAAAGATTTTTTGATACTTGACTCTCTTGGGCCAGACAATGTTAAAAAAAATTTTCCAAAAATTCCCCTTGATACTCGTAATAAAATTGTCATTTTAAATTTATTGCCTTTGTATTTTTCTTTAAGAGATGCCCTCTTTGAAGGACAAATACCAACAATCGGTCCAATTCGTATCGCTACACTAAAAACTAGTTATTGTTACGCAACCTTAATTAACCTAAGAAAACTTTTTATATCACTTCGAGAAAAATATTTTCAGACACGACCAGTAAATCCATTACCTTGTTACTATGAATTTGTTAATAAATTTATGAATTATTGGATATTTAAAAATTAGAATTTATTTAAAAAAAGATTAAAAACACTTTACAATATCTATAAAATAGCTAATGAGTCACATAGCTTGGGTACGTCTTATTTTATTCTGCTTTTGGGATGGCTCATCGTACCTTTTAGTACTTTCGCCGAAATTAGTTATGTTGATCAGTTAAAGAATCAAATAGCTGGTTTGTATTCTAGTTTCAAAGGAAACTTTACTTTAATCTACCCTTCAGGCGAAATTATTTCGGGTAAAATTTATTATCAATATCCGAACAAACTACGAGTTAAACTATCTAGTGGTGGTTTAATCGTGACGGATGGCAAATTTTTATGGATGTGCAAACCCACTAAGCATCTTTGTTTTAGGCAAGATGTAACAGGCTCAGACTTAGGCATCCTAAGCCTCTTGGATACGTATGAAGGTAAAAAGAAAGGAAAGAACAGCTATAGCTTCACTAAATCAGATGGAGAATCTAATATATTTTTTTTTATAAGTACACAAAATCAAATGTTAAAAAATATTAAGTATCAGTCTGCAAATAATAATTTTACAATCAATTTTTATAATCTGACAATTGGTACCAGCCTGAAATCATCTTTATTCTACTATAAAAATTCTAATACACAGATTATCGAAAATCCATTAAATAATTAAATCTAATGATAAAAAATAATTTATGACTTAATCCTTAAACATATCTATACGATAAACATAAAAGAGTCTTAACTGCATATGAAACTAATTAATAACTCGTGTATGACTTTCTAGGAGAAAAATATTATGATTACAATGGAACAGCTTGAAAACTTGGAAGGCAGAATTGTTAAAGCGTTAGAGCTTATTTCTGATTTAAGAATCGAAAATAGTCAGCTTGATTCAAAAGTTGATAATTTAGAATCAAATAACGAACAATTAAAAATTAAAACAGACGAAAAGATTAAACAAGCAGAACATTTAGAGATACAGCTTCAGGAAGCAACTGGAGAGCTTGGTCAACTAAAGTCTAAAGAACAAGCACTTGAGACAAAAATATTACAAATTATCGCTAAGCTCGATAATATAAAGACTGTTAATTTTTCATCCAGTGATGATGAGCATGGGCATAGTGCTGGTGAGCAACTTCCCGAAGAAATTCCCACTCCAGAGGAAATACCATTGCCCGACCAAGAAGTTGAAGCAAGTGGATATTCAGAAGAGTCAATACTTAATTCAGATGAAAATCAAGAAATATTTATCCAAGACGAACCAATTAATTTTGGTAGTGAAGTGACAAATGAAAATACTGAAGATGAAGAATCTAAAGATGATGTTGTGATTCTGGAAGAGGACGAGGATACCACGTTAATTTTAGAAGATGAAGAAGATTTGACAAGCTCGGTAAATGAATTTGAAGAAGAGCAAATACATACGGATTCAAATTCCAACAATGATTTAGAAAATTCGGTAACTGATGAAGAAGAGATTAATGATAATATCTTGGAAGTTTTTGACGAGAATGATGAAGATGATTTTTTAATCGTTGAAGAAAATGATGATATCGAAAAAAATTAAAAAAGGTAATTGACATTTTGTTAGAAACAATTAATACTGAGGTTGATTCAAGAGTAACGGTTACTCTTTTAGGTAAAGAGTACGCACTCAAGGGTGATATTGAGCCGGAACAGATGATTCGTATCTCCAAGTATGTAAATAATCGATTTTTTGAATTAAAGAAGAAAACGCCTGATATTGATGTTACTAACCTCCTTTTACTCACTGCTCTTAATTTAACCGATGAACTCTTGCGTGCTAGGCAGTCAGACGAAATAATGAATAAAAGAGAATCTGATAAAATGTTCAAAAAAACAGAAAAGCTCATTCAGATGTTAGAAAATGGACTTATCGGCGAAGAAGAATTTTGTTACAATTGAAGATTTACTTCAATGAAAATTAAAGTAAAATCAATTAAAAAAATTTGGCTTGTCAAAATTGATGGCCCCATCAAATCAGGGATGGAATTTGAACTTGCTGACCAACTTGAAAAATATCTTCATCAAGAGGGAGTCCCTAAAATTATTATTGATATGAGTAAGGTCCCATTTATGAACTCAGCTGCCCTTGGAATACTTCTCAACATATTTCGAGAGATTGAAAAACAATACGGTAGATTTGGTCTTTGCAATATTAATAGCAATATTGATAGTTTACTAGAAACAACAAAATTAAACTCAATATTTGAGATATTTAAAAATCAGGAAGATGCACTAGATTCATTTAAAGATTAGATTAAATGAAAACTGTCTCAGTTATTATCGTTTTAATTTTATTTTTTTCTTTTCAGTTATTTCCAAAAGAGAATATCAATTTTAACCCAAACTGGGAAAAATATCGCATTGAAATATCAAGCAAGATAAAATTAGAAACAAAAAATGGAATAGATGATAGAAGCTATTGGAGAGACTGGGTTCGAGAGCAAATAATTGGTAAAGTAAGCGTATCTCTTGAAAATTTTTTGATCAATGATCAAATGCTCGTAAAAGATATTCTTAAATCAAACCAAAGTTTTGCTAGAAAATATGTTACTTTTCTCGAAATGCTTTATCCAAAATATTTTTCAATAAAAAGAGATCATGCTTTTACAGATATTTTAATTCCATTGAGAGGACCCAATAGTTTTTTAAATATTATTCCCTTACCTTGGGGAACTCTCAGTTATAAAGATTTAGAGCCTAGTGAATATGTGGGTGAAGCTTACCAAGTAAAAGAAGCTAAAGGTAGTTTTAGTAAATCACTGGCTCCTGTCATTTATTCAGGTTTAATTATAGATGTCCGCGGTTATGGATTTCAACCATCACTTTCACCTAAAATATACTCACAAAGTGGGCAACTTATTTATGGGGCAGAATATATTCATCCAAAATTAGGTTTTCAAAGAGGAGTTGTAAATTTTTCAAAAATAATTAATTCAAAAGAAGTTAAAAGACGTACCGGAGAAAAGCCGATGTTTGTTGTCGCTTTGGACATTATTGGAAAATATAAAACAAATGTTGTTATCTCGTATCAAGATCAAAAAAAAATTTTTGATCACATAAAATCAATACAAAATTTATTAAAGTGTAAAGTTGCCTTTATTATTAATTAACCTAATATCCCGTCGATGCTAGAAAATAATTTGTTAACACGTCGAGTTTCGTGTGGAGAACTAAACCTCAAGAACATAAACTCTAAGATGATTGTTATTTCAGGATGGGTTTTTCGCTATAGAGACCAAGGAGGGGTAATTTTTCTTGACCTTCGAGAACGTTCAGGTTCACTTCAAATTGTATTTGATCGGGCCGTGAATGAAGCTCTTTGGAAACAAGCAGATGAATTACGCTCTGAAGATGTGATTTGTGTTGAAGGTGTTTTGAGAGCTCGTTCAAAAGAAACAATTAATACAAAAGTACAAACAGGAGAAATTGAGCTGATAGCTCATCAACTTATTTTATATAATAAAGCAAGCTATTTACCTCTCTCTACAAGCGAGTATGATAGCGAGATTTCTGAAGAACATCGCTTACGCCACCGTTTTATTGATATGAGACGAGCAGAAACACAAAAAATATTAAGAAAACGTCACGAACTGATCTCCTTTTTTAGAAATTTTCTTAATAATCAAAATTTTTGGGAAATTGAAACACCAATATTAAATAAATCCACTCCAGAGGGGGCTAGAGATTTTTTAGTTCCCTCTCGTCTTAATGTAGGAGAATTATACGCCCTTCCACAATCACCTCAAATTTTTAAACAAATTCTTATGGTTGGGCAAATAGAGCGATATTATCAAATCGCCCGTTGTTTTCGTGATGAAGACCTAAGAAAAGATCGTCAACCTGAATTTACCCAACTCGATATTGAAATGAGTTTCATGAATCGTGACCAGATAATGAGTATGATGGAAGATATGTTTATAAATGCTCTTAATACAATTTTTGATATAAAGCTAGAGACGAATATTCCAAAAATATCATATAAAGACGCAATGGAAACATATGGCACTGATGCTCCAGATATTCGTTTTAAAATACCCTTAATCGCTTTGGATGAATGGGTAAATACTACATCATTTAAAGTTTTTCAAAATACAAAGATATCAGGTGGTAGAATTATTGCATTATGTGTGCCTGGAGGAGCTCAACTTTCTCGTAAAGAATTAGATGACCTCACAACATGGGTTATACAAGATTTTAAAGCAAAAGGTCTAGCATGGATCAAACACACTCAAAATGGTTTAGAATCAGTGATCGTCAAGTTTATACCTACAAGTGCACAAAGTGAACTTATCAAAAAAACAAATTCTAAACCTGGAGATATTATTCTTTTTAGTGCAGATCAGTCAAATATAGTTTTCTCAACTCTTTCAGCATTAAGACTAAAGTTAGCTGAACGATTTAATCTAATACCAAAGAATAAGTGGAGAGCTATCTGGGTAATTAATTTTCCTCTTTTTAAAGGTCAAAATAATAAATTTTTTGACAGTATGCATAACCCATTCAGTTCACCTAGTAAGTTAAGCTTAAAAGAGCTAGAACAATTTATGACACGAGAACATTCACAATATACACCAGAAGAAACGAATAAAATATTAAACATGAATTCGCTCACATATGATTTAGTTTTAAATGGAGTCGAAATTGGAGGAGGTGGCATTCGTAACCACCATGCTGATATACAGAAATTTATTTTCAAGCTTCTAGGTCTCTCTGAAGAAGAGATTGAAGATAAATTTGCTTTTATTCTACGTGCCTTAGCCTCAGGTGCCCCGCCCCATGGTGGAATCGCTTTTGGTTTAGATCGAATTTTGATGCTCGCACTTAAAAAACAATCTATACGAGATGTTATTGCCTTTCCAAAAACACAAAAAGGCCAATGTTTAATGAGCGATGCCCCATCAAAAATTCCAGCTTCTCAGCTTGCAGAATTAAAACTAAAAAGTACATTGAAATAGATATTATAATTTTATAACAGGATAAAGTTGCTCAAATTCTGATTTTCGCATAAATTTAAAAAGAGCATCTAAACGAGAGTACCGAAAAACACTGCGAATAGTAGAACTCTCTCCAGAGATAATAATTTGTATACCTTCGTTCTTACATAAATTATATGCTTTGATTAAAGCACCCAAACCAGAAGAATCTAGAGAAGTGAGCCCAATCATAGTAATTGCAATCAACTCAGTTTTTGTATTCAAAACCTTATTTAAGATTATTTTATCAAACAATCTTCTTGTTTCAAGATTAAGATCTCCTTTCAAAGTAATTTCAAGAGCACCAGTTCTTGGAATTGCTTCAATCTTTAACATAAATCGATTATTTATTCCTTATTAAAGCATGGCAAAATGAATCGTATATTAAATTAAAACCAGACACAACTCAACTATAGAATACTTTATTATACTTCAAAGTTTTTTATATAACACCATTTCAAAAGAGGACATTTATTATCTAAGATAATATACTCATCTTGTAACAAATTATAAGATGAGGTTTCATATCTTTCCCTCGAAATATTTTAATTCTGCTGCCTTCGGACAAAATTTTACCTTCTGATACACGCATCCCACTAATATTTTGATCATTTTAAAAATCTTTTCTTTAGACTTTCTAATAAATTATAATTTTTTACACCTGCAAATTCAATTCCTGTTAAAGCAGACATCTCAGTATTCAGCGTAACCAAATCTTTAATATTAAATTTATTAAGATGTGAATGCCCACAAGCACGAGCTAAAACCTGCATAAGCGTAATAGAAGATTCAAAAAAAACTTTTAACATCTCTGCTGATCGCTCTATATCAAATCTTGCTCTCAATTCAGTTTTTTGTGTTGCTATTCCAACGGGACAATTATTTGTATGACACGCACGCATTCCCAAACAACCGATAGCCTGTAAAACTGAGTTAGAAAGGGCGATACCATCTGCCCCCAAACATAGTGCCTTTACAAAATCAGCAGCAGTTCTTAGACCACCAGTTATGATCAAAGTGATATTTTTTCCTTTTTTTGAAGAATCTAAATATCGTCTCGCTCTAGCTAAAGCAGGAATAGTGGGAATTGAAATATTGTCACGAAGAATAAGAGGAGCCGCTCCAGTACCTCCACCTCGACCATCTAAAATAATGTAATCAGCACTCGCCTCAAGAGCAAATTCAATATTCTTTTCGATATGATTTGCTGATAACTTAAAGCCAATAGGTACACCCCCCGTTTTTTCTCTTACTTGATTAGCAAGATATTTAAAATCTTTAGGATTATCCAAATTTTTAAAACATGAAGGCGAAATAGCTGATTCTCCTTCTGTTATTTCTCGAACTTGAGAGATTTTTCCCTTATTTTTTTCTCCTGGTAAATGCCCCCCTACACCCGTTTTAGCACCTTGGCCGCCTTTAAAATGGAAAGCTTGAACCTTTACCATTTTTTTTAGTGAAAAACCAAATTCGGCAGAGGCTAGCTCATACATATAATGACTATTTTCAAGCTGCTCCTCAGGAAGCATCCCTCCCTCTCCTGAACAAATTGCCGTACCCACCATTTGAGCACCTCTTGCTAAAGCAATTTTAGATTCCTCAGAAAGTGCACCAAAACTCATGTCAGAGACAAAAAGAGGCAAGCTAATTCGAAGGGGTTTTTTTGCATTAGGACCAATTACTAGCCCAGTGCCAACTCTGTCTTTATCAAGTAGAGGTTTTTTTGTAAGCTGGGCTGCTTGAATTTGAATATCTTCCCACTTTGGTAAATTTGACCGTTCAACACCCATTGCCGCAATAGGACCATGGGTACCTACTTCTTTAAGACCTTTCTTTGCTAAATACTGAATTTCTTTATTATAAGGTTCTGAGGGATCTCCATGGATATCTTGATAGTTCCCAAGGTATTCATCACGTAAATATGGTTGTGGATTTATATTTTCCCATTCTATAATTTCATTACGATCAACCCATACTTGATTATTTTCAATAAAAGACGTAAATTTATGTAATTTCTCTTGATTATTATAAGAGCTAACCCCTGTTTTCACACAGTAATCCCATCGATGGAGACCACAAATTAAATTTCCAGACTCAATAAAACCATCAGAGAGTAGGGCACCTCGATGCAAACACCTACCATAAAGGACAGAAACTTCATTATCATATCTAATCACCACAAGATCAACATTGCTTACTAAAGCGTAAGCCGGTATTTTTTCTTTCAAAGATGATAAATCAGCAATGCTAACTTTTTTTTTAAATATTTCATCTGCACTCATAATAATTTTCATAGACTGACAACAACAGTCAAGATTATCAATCTCACCAACTTAAGAACTCTATCAATATCAGTAAAACGAACATGCCATTCGTCAAAACGGAATAGAAAATGTAAAGAAAATTTATATTAAATATTAAAGTAATCGACAAGGCTAATCTTTGCTTAATTCGTTTTCTTCTTCGAGCATATAAATTTCTTGAAGTAAAGCAGAAAAATTATTTTTTTTTCTTAATTCAGAAAAAGAACTCTCTGAATTAAGAAATTGAATGATCTCTTCTTTCAAATTTATGAATGAATAAAGATAGTTTTTTAACTCTAATTTAAAATCATCCCACCTTTGAAGCTTTATATAACTCAAAAGTAGCTTCTTTTCAATTTCTAGCGAACGAGGCTCGATATTTTGATAAATATCAGAAGCTTTTTCATAATTTTTTTTTAAAAAATAAAAACTTGATAACCACATAGAGTAATCTTGATATATTTTGAGTTTCGTTTCATAGTTTAAAAGAAGTTTTTCTAATTCTTGAAAATTACCTTCAGAAAAAATAAAGCTTACAACTTGCTTTAATTCTCCTAAACACCAATCTTTACGTTTCATTTTTTGAAAGTTAGAGTGAATTTCTTCTTCATAGATTGTCACTCCTTCTAATTCCTTGTCATCATTAGCTACATTTTTTTCTTTTTCTAATTCGGTATCTTCGGGTAAACGATAAAGAAATGAATCTTTATAATATTTCATAGCTAAATTATTATATTTTTGTTTGTGAAGAGGAGTTGTTAAACTGATTAAATGAAACCACTTTCCTCTAATTAAATTTGAGAGGGTGATAATTCGATAATCTTTATTTCTCTGAAAAAAATTTTTTCTTTTAATGTAAGAATAGCAAAAATAAAAGTTTTTTTTAAAAGTATTTAAAATTTTAATTTCTTCAGTATATGCTGTCATTTGATCAATCTGTAAGGAAGAATTACATTTGATCAAATAAAGAATATGACTTTGACGTTTTTTTCTTTCTTTGAAAAACACCTTACTCAATGAACTTTTAGCATCTTTTTCTGCTTGAATAAAGCTTTGCATACCATAATGAACTTGAGTCATATTTATATAAGCGTAATATTTTAATTTTTTATCTATATTTTTAGCATTAATAACATTCATTAAATATTTTTCAGCATCTTCATACTTTTTTTGTTTTCTTAAAATTACACCAATTTTATAATTAGCTTTAAGATTATTTTTCTTTTCAATAATCCACTGGTATACCCTGATAGCATCATCAAAAAAATCTAAATTTTCATAATAGCTTGCCGCCTTCCATCCAAAATATTGGTATTTTTTATGTATTTTAGCAATATCTTCGTATATTCTGGCTGTCTCTTCAATCGCAATCACATGTTTTTTCCAAAACATTATTTTTTTTTTATCAACAAGATATTTCTTTTCTAAATTAATCGCTTTTTTAATTTTTTGTCTCGCCTCAATATGAAGTGGAGTAACATTCATATCTGCCTCAAAAATAATTTTTTCAAGCCCTTTATTTCTACCAATAATTTTTTTAAGGATAGCAGAATATTCAAGCACCCCAGCGTAGTTATCTATTTTTTGAAAATACAAAATCAGCTTCCAAAGAGCAGCCTTTTTATATTCTTTTTTTAAGGGACGATCAACTGCCTCAATATAGTATAGAATACTCTCATTATATTTTCTCTTTGCTTCTAAAATAAGACCAATAAAAAATCTAGGTGTACCTGTTTTATCTCCTTCTTTAATTGATTGCTTAAATAATTTTAGAGCAGAACTATGATAGGCCCGAGCATACTCTTTTTTGGCAAATTCTGTCAAATCAGATTTATCAAATTTTTCTTTACTGAGAGAAACGATTACACAATAGGGAATTAAAAAGAAACTGAGAAACCAAATATGTAAGAGATGTAACAAGAGATTCCACGCTACGAAGAAGATACGGACAATCAAGAATAAAAGTGTATAATTACTAAAAAAGAATAGAGGTTTTATTGAATTACTTAGTCATACTTGTTGAAGATATCCACACTGTCGAACCAAGTCTATTGGCTCATAAAGCCCCTAAAGGATACGTTACTTTTTTTTCTTTCAAACATTTAAATTTTTACTATATTTTTAGAGGTGGATACAGTTCTAACCTCACACCTAATTGGCGGAGAGGTGCACCTCTCCATTTATTTCAAGAATTAAAATTTTTAAAGGAAGCAAAATCAGGTGAGATTAGAAAAATAAGAAGAGCTGATTTTAAAAAAGTATTTAACCACCTCAACCAAATTCAAAAAAAAAGTAATTCATGGTGCCACGTACAAATTTTACCAAATCAATTAACAATATCTCACATGGCTCAGCAAGAATTGAGCTTTCAAATATCAAATCTTCAGAAATATAACAATCTTCAACAATTATGCTATGATTTTATTAAATTTATACAAAAAGAGATTCTTCGAAAAAAATCTTCTCAAAAAAAAATGACGACATTCATAAAAAAAATTATAAAACAAGAACCTTCTATAGAAAAACTCACACAATTATCATCACAATCACATAAACTTATTTTCACAGGATCTTCATATCAAATATTATCTAGTCTCGCTAAGATTTTTTTCAAAAAACAAATTATAGCTATTGGGCTTCCAAGTGAAGCTCATCAAAAATTTAAAATATCAGAAAAAATTAGAAAAGTAATTGTATTAACAAACCTTTCTGGTAACGATCTTCCCACATTAAATAATGCTCAGGAATGGTGGGATCATGGGCCTAAGGAAATTGCATGGAAGCATATTCAAGGACAATTCACAACCCAAAGAATCACTCAGCTTATTGAAGAAGAAAAAATATTTAAACATAACGATTTAATTATTTATCGAGGTCATGGATATATTAAAAATAAAAGCATATATTGGAAGTTAAAAGATAAGGCATACCAAATACATGATCATATAATGCATCGCTATATTCATCTTTCATGCCTTAATTTATCTCATAATAAAGATGATCTAAATAGTTTACCTTTTAGAGAAGGTATTTTACCATTGGGATTTTTTCTTGATCGTGATGAAGTTTTATTAATTAAAGATATATTTAAATTGATAAAAAGTAATCGAAGCTTTAGGGATGCCTGTCAAGAAGCCCTTTGGAAAAATAAAGAATATCAATTTTTTTCTTATTGGTTCTCTTGATATTTTTGAGCGTCTAGTAATTCTTTGGGTGCTTCCACTAATTCAATAAGCACGCCATTACCTGATACAGAAAATTCTTCATTGCCCTTCGGATGAATAAAACAAACATCATGACCAGAAGCACCTTTACGAATCCCTCCCTGAGTAAATCGAACACCTTGTTGGGAAAGCCAATCATAGGCTAATTTTAAATTATCCACCCAAAGTCCAATATGATTCAAAGGAGGCTCATGTACTTTTGGTTTTTTGGAGGGGTCAATTGGTTGCATCAAATCAACTTCAACATGAAAGGGTTCTTTACCTACCTTAAGAATAGTTTCATCTACATTTTCTTTTTCACTATAAAAGGTATTCTCTTTTTTCACTCCTAAAAGATCAATCCATAATTTATGCAATTTATTTTGATCAAGAGCACCAAGTGCAACCTGTTGCATTCCTAAGATACGAAAAGGTCTACTTACTCCCATAATAAAAATTTTTATTTTATTTTCAAAGGAAAGGAGGGAGAAGTAATAAGATTTTTTCATAAAGTAAAAACTCTATTGTTTTCAAATCTTGAAGTAAAGGTGAAAGATGATTAAGTTTTTGAAAAAGTGGTGCCTTTATTTTAGGGTAGCAGTCAATAATTAATTCATCATTTTCATTTAACTTTAAAGTTTTGCGAAGATCGCGTAAAATTTCCTTAAAACCTCCTAAATTATCTACCAAACCTAATTTTTGAGCCTTTCTCCCTGAGTATACTCTACCACCACCTAATTTTTTGATAGTAGAGATGGGCATTGATCTCCCTCTATGAATTCTATCAGCAAAAATATCATACATTAGGTTCATGTTCTTTTTTATAAGCTGAACTTGCTGAGGGGAAAAATTAGAAAAAGCCGAAAAAAGATCTGATTGATCTCCAACTTCAACACGATCAACATTAATCCCTATTTTTTTGAGTGCACCTGATACATTAAATTTGCCCATAATCACTCCGATTGAGCCTGTAATCGTCATTGGGGAGGAATATACGCAGTTAGAGACAGCAGAGAGATAATACCCCCCTGATGCAGCAACATCAGATTGAGAAACAACAATAGGAGGAAATTTTGTCGCCAATGATAGCGCCTTTTTTTGTTCTTTCTTATTCAATTTTTTTGCCTTTTTGTTAGCCATCAGTTTTTGATGTTTTTTTGATAATCGAGCCCAAGAATCATCGAGAGAATTTACTTCTCCTTTAAGTTTCATAATCTCTGCCCATAGAAGGTCAGAAACAAGAGCGGAACCACCGGGAGAATTCCAACGAAGTATATAGGCATCATATTGATTAGTCTTTTGTAATTTTTGCAACGAACTCTGATAATCTAAATAAGAGATTGCCTTAGGGTTAGGCTCTTCACTATCCAGTATGATTCCCTCTCCGACTAGAAGAGCCACTTTCTTTCTTTGGGCAGTAGAGAATAATTTCCTTTGTTTTTGTCGTGCTCTTATGATAGCTTTCTCTAATTTAAAAAAGTCTATCTGTTTTACTTTATACTCTTCGCCAATAATTAATTTCAGTTCATCAAAATAAACAACACCATCTAAAAGACCTATTTCAAAGGCTTCTTGAGCACTAATTAAAGCTTTTTTTTGCAATGAAATTAAACGTGAGTTTTTTAATCGTGATCCGCGTGAAGTTTTAAGAGTTTCTTCAATTTCTTTTTGAAAATCTTTAAGTAATTCTTTAAGTTGTTGTTTACTATTGTTCGAGAAATTTTTTCTTGTATATTTTTCACCAGCACTTTTATAATCACCAATTTGAATAAAATTAGCTTTTATATTAAGCTTTTGAAAAAGGTCGCTAAAGAATAAAGAGCTTGTTTCAAACCCACCAAGATGCAGGCTGATAACAGGTGATGCATATATCTCACCAGCTCCTAAAGCAATATAATAATCAAGAATAGAGGCAGAGTCTAAAAATACTTTGACCTTGACTTTCTGATTTAAGCTAGACAACAACTGATTGAGCTCCCATGCTTTAGCCCAACCCAATTTTGGATTGTGAATAACAACCAAAATTGATTTAAGCTCTTTTTTCAATTTAGATTTTTTGAGGGAAAGAAGATCATTTAAAATAATTAATTCAAGAACCTTTAAATAAAATCGACTTTCTGATGGTTTAAACATCGACATAAAGCCTGATGCTATGGGTGCCTCGCTCATTTTACCTTCAAATTTAATCTTGATAAATTCAATTTTTTTCAAGGATAGAAGTTTAATGAATAAATAATACCATATTCTGAGAGGTAATAACAAGAATTGAACTACTAATTTTACACTTTTATGGGCTTTCATATTAGCCTTACTTATAATAGAGCGGCAATTTGAACAGCATTTAAAGCGGCTCCTTTTAAAAGTTGATCACCAGCGATAAAAAATTGTATACTCTCATTATCGTATGAATCATTACCCCGAATTCGACCAACAAGACATTCATATCTATCACTCGCCTCTAAAGGCATGGGGAAATGATTTTTCTCACGATCATCAATGATCGTGATTCCTGAGAATTTTTTAAAACATTCAAATAATTCAGAGGTTGAAGGAACTTTTTCTTGAAAAGTAAGGTGGATAGATTCTGAATGAGCCCTAAGAACAGGAACCCGAATGCAAGTAGGTATTACTTTAATATTGGAATCGTGTAATATTTTTTGTGTTTCTTGAATCATTTTAATCTCTTCTTCACAATAGCCTGAATCATCAATCTCAGAGTTATGAGAGAACAGATTAAAAGCGTAAGAGAAAGGGAATATCTTAGATTGAAAACTTTTATTATTTAAAAAAGCGTATGTCGATTGTTTAAGTTCATCCATAGCTGCCCAACCAGCTCCAGACGCGGCTTGATATGTGGAGACTACAATTTTCTTTACTGGAAAGAATTTATGAATCGGAAATATCCCCATTAACATTATAATTGTGGAGCAATTAGGATTTGCAATAAGCATTGAATCTTTTTTGATATCACAGGCATTAATCTCAGGAATAATCAGAGGAATATTTTCCTCCTGACGAAAAGCTGAAGAATTATCAATAAGGATCGCACCTGCTTGCGAAACAGCATCTCTATATTTTTTACTTAGGGAGCTTCCGGCAGAAAAAAAAACAATATCAAGTGATTCAAATGAATGATAGGTTAATTCTTTGATCGTCAATCTATCATTTTGATAATCAATAATTTTACCAGCACTTCTTACCGAAGCAAAGAGGCTGATGTTTTTTGAAGAAATTTTTGCTTTTTCAAAAATTTTTAAAAACTCGATGCCAACGGCTCCTGTCGCACCCACCACACCTATTCGTTTATTTTTTAGTGAAGAGAAATTATACATATCGGGTTGAGAGACAGGAAGCATCTTGAGTGAATGTATTCATAACACGATCAATTGTGGAGACAGCCGGGATCGAACCGGCGACCTCGTGAATGCCATCCACGCACTCTCCCAACTGAGCTATGCCCCCAAAACCAGCAACACACTGTTGCACCATATTTATCACTAGAGTTATACTGAAAAGTATTTCCCATTAAAATGGGCAAAGAGATAAAATAAAAGGTGTACGTTTCATTTTTGGCTTTCAATGCTTTTAAAATATAATGGTAATTATTCCGATGAAGCCCGTGAACATGATTCCAATGGTCCATAAAAACCGACCATCAAGCTTCGTGTTTAGCTTATCAATTCGATCGTCAAGCTTATCCATTTTTTCGAGCAAATACTCGTGCTAGTGGCAAATGTCACTAGTGAAAAAGTAATTTCTGAGAACGTTTCTGACTCAAGGCTAGTCTCAAAAACATTCTGTTGTTTTTCGAAAGTCGATGTCGGCATAGGTGAGCCTAACTTTAAAGCCTTAGTCTGTCAAACATCATTTACGATTCTCCGTCACTCTCCACCCAGTGAGTGCATCACTCATGACTAGCGATCGGTACTCTTTGCCCGCGAGTGCATCACTCACAACTGTCGATTGGCCTATGGTCGTAAACGCTCAATCTCTTCTATAGAAAGGCCGGTGCTTCTTGAGATTACCTTAATAGAGATACCCTCTTTCAAGAGACCTTGAGCTACCTTAGCCACGCCCTTAGTCATGCCCTTAGTCATGCCCTCGGTTATGCCTTCAGCTCTGCCCTTAGTCATGCCCTCAGTTATGCCCTTAGTCATGCCTTCAGCTCTGCCTTTAGTCATACCCTTAGCCATGCCCTCAGTTATTAGTTTTCTTGCAATGCTTTCCACATCCCCTCCTGCATTTGGTGAGATGTATTGCACCGCACTCTTTACAATAAAATCAATAGTAAACTCGCCAGTGCTAGTAATAATATAGTTCAATAAAACATCAAGCATTTTCTTATTCTCTTGAGAGATTCGTGCATAATAATCTTTGAAAAGATCTTCTAAGCGTGACCTGCTCGATAAAAACCAAATATCCTGTAGACTTTTTAAAAATGCCTGTACCGCTACAGAAAAATCGGTGAACTCTGTTTTATCTGAACGAAGATCAAGTAGCTCATAGTGAAAGTCTGGTATGTATTTTTGTAAAGACTTTCTCAGATGCTCAGGAATCACCAAAGAACTGCTGAAAAGCGTAGGAATATCCCACTCTTTTTTTCCGTGATAAAGCACTAAAGGAATCACGGGCATTTTGCTTGTTTTGTAAATTCCAGCTAAATACATGAGAAGCTGTGAATGAATATTTTTTTCTTTATACGATTTATGTTCTATCAGACAAAAAACGCCCAGTCTTTTTGATTCCGAAGATTCTAAATGTTCTGAATCTGATTGCTTTTTGATAGGGACGCTGTAGAGAATATCAGTGAACCGTTCTTGATCTGTTGCATCAATAAAGTTGCCTTTCTCTATTTCTAATTTTGTAAAGTCTAGCTCTGATGTGATCTCTTTAGGCAGAGCATTTTTAAGAAAATCTACCGCATAAGTTTTTTGTGATAAAACTTGTTTGGTTATAATGTCGTGTTGGTTTAGCTCTGCCATAAGATGCTCATCTTATAATTGATAGACAAAGCAAAAACCATTAAAAAATACTTTTGAAAGCGTCAATGAGGATTCAAGCTCTAAAGTTTAGGCAGGGCAGAATATTACTTACTCTCCGCCCAGCGAGCAAATCGCCACTCGCAACTGACGGTCGACACTCCCGCCCTGCGATCAAAGCATCACTCGCGACTGGCGATCGGCATCCTCCGCTCAGCGATCAAAGCATCACTCGCAACGGCGATCGTCACTCTCCACCCAGAGAGCGAGGCATCACTCGCAACTAGCGATCGGTACTCTCCACCCAGTGAGTGCATCACTCATGACTAGCGATCGGTACTCTTTGCCCGCGAGTGCATCACTCACAACTGTCGATTGGCCTATGGTCGTAAACGCTCAATCTCTTCTATAGAAAGGCCGGTGCTTCTTGAGATTACCTTAATAGAGATACCCTCTTTCAAGAGACCTTGAGCTACCTTAGCCACGCCCTTAGTCATGCCCTCGGTTATGCCTTCAGCTCTGCCCTTAGTCATGCCCTCAGTTATGCCCTTAGTCATGCCTTCAGCTCTGCCTTTAGTCATACCCTTAGCCATGCCCTCAGTTATTAGTTTTCTTGCAATGCTTTCCACATCCCCTCCTGCATTTGGTGAGATGTATTGCACCGCACTCTTTACAATAAAATCAATAGTAAACTCGCCAGTGCTAGTAATAATATAGTTCAATAAAACATCAAGCATTTTCTTATTCTCTTGAGAGATTCGTGCATAATAATCTTTGAAAAGATCTTCTAAGCGTGACCTGCTCGATAAAAACCAAATATCCTGTAGACTTTTTAAAAATGCCTGTACCGCTACAGAAAAACCGGTGAATTCTGTTTTATCTGAGCGAAGATCAAGTAATTCATAGTGAAAGTCGGGTATGTATTTTTGTAAAGCTTTTCTCAGATGCTCAGGAATTACCAGAGAACTGCTGAAAAGCGTAGGAATATCCCACTCTTTTTTTCCGTGATAAAGCACTAAAGGAATCACGGGCATTTTGCTTGTTTTGTAAATTCCAGCTAAATACATGAGAAGCTGTGAATGAATATTTTTTTCTTTATACGATTTATGTTCTATCAGACAAAAAACGCCCAGTCTTTTTGATTCCGAAGATTCCGAATGCTCTGAATCTGATTGCTTTTTGATAGGGACGCTGTAGAGAATATCAGTGAACCGTTCTTGATCTGTTGCATCAATAAAGTTGCCTTTCTCTATTTCTAATTTTGTAAAGTCTAGCTCTGATGTGATCTCTCTAGGCAGAGCATTTTTAAGAAAATCTACCGCATAAGTTTTTTGTGATAAAACTTGTTTGGTTATAATGTCGTGTTGGTTTAGCTCTGCCATAAGATGCTCATCTTATAATTGATAGACAAAGCAAAAACCATTAAAAAATACTTTTGAAAGCGTCAATGAGGATTCAAGCTCTAAAGTTTAGGCAGGGCAGAATATTACTTACTCCCGCCCTGCGAGCCAAGCATCACTCGCGATTGGCGGTCGGCACTCCCGCCCAGCGATCGAATCGCCACTCGTGACTAGCGATCGGCATCCTCCGCTCAGCGATCAAAGCATCACTCGCAACGGCGATCGTCACTCTCCACCCAGAGAGCGAGGCATCACTCGCAACTAGCGATCGGTACTCTTTGCCCGCGAGTGCATCACTCGTGACTAGCGATCGTTTATTTCCACCCGGCGAGTGCATCACTCGCAACTGTCGATTGGCCTATGGTCGTAAACGCTCAATCTCTTCTAAAGAAAGGCCGGTGCTTCTTGAGATTATCTTAATAGAGAAACCCTCTTTCAAGAGACTTTGAGCTACTTCAGCCTTGCCCTTAGTCATGCCTTCAGCCTTGCCCTTAGTCATGCCTTCAGCTCTGCCCTTAGTCATGCCCTCGGTTATGCCTTCGGCTCTGCCCTCGGTTATGCCTTCAGCTCTGCCCTCAGCTATTAGCTCGTCTGCAATGGATCTCATATCTCCTCCTGCCTTTGGTGAAATGTATTGCCCAGCACTCTTTACAATAAAATTAATAGTAAGCTTACCAGTGCTAGTAATAATATAGTTAAATAAATCATCAAGCATTTTCTTATTCTCTTGAGAGATTCGTGCAAAATAATCTTTGAAAAGATCTTCTAGGCGTGACTTGCTCGATAAAAACCAAATATCCTGTAGACTTTTTAAAAATGCCTGTACCGCTACAGAAAAACCGGTGAATTCTGTTTTATCTGAGCGAAGATCAAGTAATTCATAGTGAAAGTCGGGTATGTATTTTTGTAAAGCTTTTCTCAGATGCTCAGGAATTACCAGAGAACTGCTGAAAAGCGTAGGAATATCCCACTCTTTTTTTCCGTGATAAAGCACCAAAGGAATCACGGGCATTTTGCTTGTTTTGTAAATTCCAGCTAAATACATGAGAAGTTGTGAATGAATATTTTTTTCTTTATACGATTTGTGTTCTATCAGACAAAAAACGCCCAGTCTTTTTGATTCCGAAGATTCTAAATGTTCTGAATCTGATTGCTTTTTGATAGGGACGCTGTAGAGAATATCAGTGAACCGTTCTTGATCTGTTGCATCAATAAAGTTGCCTTTCTCTATTTCTAATTTTGTAAAGTCTAGCTCTGATGTGATCTCTTTAGGCAGAGCATTTTTAAGAAAATCTACCGCATAAGTTTTTTGTGATAAAACTTGTTTGGTTATAATGTCGTGTTGGTTTAGCTCTGCCATAAGATGCTCATCTTATAATTGATAGACAAAGCAAAAACTATTAAAAAATACTTTTGAAAGCGTCAATGAGGATTCAAGCTCTAAAGTTTAGGCAGGGCAGAATATTACTTACTCTCCACCCTGCGATCAAAGCATCACTCGCGACTGGCGGTCGTCACCATCCGCCCTGCGATCAAAGCATCACGCGAAACTAGCGGTCGGCCAACCTTCGCCCAGCGAGTAAAACGCCATCGCGACTATCCGTCTCTCTCCGCCCAGCGAGCGAAGCATCACGCGAAACTAGCGGTCGGCACTCTTCGCCCTGCGAGTAGAACACCACTCGTAATGGCGGTCGTCACCCTCCCACCCAGCGATCAAAGCATCACTCGTGACTAGTCGTCGGCACTCCCGCCCAGCGTTCAAAGCATCACCCGCAACTAGCGGGCGGTCGGCTCTCCACCCAGAGAGCAAAGCATCACTCGCAACTGTCGATTGGCCTATGGTCGTAAACGCTCAATCTCTTCTAAAGAAAGGCCGGTGCTTCTTGAGATTATCTTAATAGAGAAACCCTCTTTCAAGAGACTTTGAGCTACTTCAGCCTTGCCCTTAGTCATGCCTTCAGCCTTGCCCTTAGTCATGCCTTCAGCTCTGCCCTTAGTCATGCCCTCGGCTCTGCCCTCGGTTATGCCTTCAGCTCTGCCCTCAGCTATTAGCTCGTCTGCAATGGATCTCATATCTCCTCCTGCCTTTGGTGAAATGTATTGCCCAGCACTCTTTACAATAAAATTAATAGTAAGCTTACCAGTGCTAGTAATAATATAGTTAAATAAATCATCAAGCATTTTCTTATTCTCTTGAGAGATTCGTGCAAAATAATCTTTGAAAAGATCTTCTAGGCGTGACTTGCTCGATAAAAACCAAATATCCTGTAGACTTTTTAAAAATGCCTGTACCGCTACAGAAAAACCGGTGAATTCTGTTTTATCTGAGCGAAGATCAAGTAATTCATAGTGAAAGTCGGGTATGTATTTTTGTAAAGCTTTTCTCAGATGCTCAGGAATTACCAGAGAACTGCTGAAAAGCGTAGGAATATCCCACTCTTTTTTTCCGTGATAAAGCACTAAAGGAATCACGGGCATTTTGCTTGTTTTGTAAATTCCAGCTAAATACATGAGAAGTTGTGAATGAATATTTTTTTCTTTATACGATTTGTGTTCTATCAGACAAAAAACGCCCAGTCTTTTTGATTCCGAAGATTCTAAATGTTCTGAATCTGATTGCTTTTTGATAGGGACGCTGTAGAGAATATCAGTGAACCGTTCTTGATCTGTTGCATCAATAAAGTTGCCTTTCTCTATTTCTAATTTTGTAAAGTCTAGCTCTGATGTGATCTCTTTAGGCAGAGCATTTTTAAGAAAATCTACCGCATAAGTTTTTTGTGATAAAACTTGTTTGGTTATAATGTCGTGTTGGTTTAGCTCTGCCATAAGATGCTCATCTTATAATTGATAGACAAAGCAAAAACTATTAAAAAATACTTTTGAAAGCGTCAATGAGGATTCAAGCTCTAAAGTTTAGGCAGGGCAGAATATTACTTACTCCCGCCCAACAAAGGCATCGCCCGCAACTAGCGGTCGGCCAACCTCCGCTCAGCGATCGAATCGCCACTCGCAACTAGCGGTCGGCACTCCCGCTCAGCGATCGAATCGCCACTCGCAACTAGCGGTCGGCACTCCCGCCCAGAGATCAAAGCATCACTCACAACTAGCGATCGGCATCCTCCGCTCAGCGAGCAAAGCATCACTCGCTACTGGCGGTCGTCACTCTTCGCTCAGAGAGCGAAGCATCACCCGCAACTGTCGGTCGCCTTTCCGCCCTCCGAGCAAAGCATCATTTGCGATTGTCCGTCGACCTCCGCCCTGCGAGTAGAACACCACTCGTAATGGCGGTCGTCACCCTCCGCCCAGCGAGTAAAACGCCACTCGTGACGGCGATCGTCAGTCTCCGCCCAGCGATCAAGGCATCATTTGCGATTATCGGTCGGCACTCTTCGCCCTGCGAGTAGAACACCACTCGTAATGGCGGTCGGCCAACCTCCGCTCAGCGATCGAATCGCCACTCGCAACTAGCGGTCGGCACTCCCGCCCAGCGAGTAGAACGCCACTCGTAACCGCGGTCGGCACTCCCGCCCAGCGATCGAATCGCCACTCGAAATTGACGGTCGGAACTCTCCGCCCAGCGAGCGAAGCATCATTTGCGACTAGCGATCGACATTCTCCGCCCAGCGAGTAGAACGCCACTCGTAACGGCGGTCGCCAGTCTCCGCCCTGCGAGCCAAGCATCACTCGCGATTGGCGGTCGGCACTCCCGCCCAGCGAGTGCATCACTCGCAATTGTCAATTCTCAATTTTCAATTGAATCGTCGCTCTATCGTTGCCCGGGGAGCAGAGTACCGTATGATGCACACATCGTCCAATCAGTAGTCGCAGTCGCACCAGTGCCCGTGATGGTGGGAACACATAGCTTGATCGCAGGTAATTGCATATTGGTGCCAAGATCCCAAGCTTTTGTCTCGTCAGTGGCACCACTCGGCAGACCATCAGGATGCGTACCAGTTATAGCTCGTAGCTGCATTAGCGTAAGACCCGTCGCACCTGCTACGTCCGCCACAACACCATTTGAAACTACAGCGTTACCCTGTGCCCGTTTGAGGGTTTGATCATTGCCATTCACACTTTGAGGTGCCTCTGTGTTCCAGTAACCGTTTGTGATTGTCAAAGTACCAGTAGAAGAAGAAAAACCTACCAGACAGCCTGAAGAAGAAGAAGAATTAGAAGAAGAAAAGATTTTACCAGAACCACTAAAATAACTATTCACTATCATCAAAGAACCACCAGAAGAACCCACCAGACCGCCTGAAGAAGAAAGAGAAGTAATAAAAGAAGCAGAAGAAGAAGAAGAAATCCCACCAGAACCACTAAAATAACTATTCACTATCATCAAAGAACTAGCAGAATTACCCACCAGACCGCCTGAAGAAATCGAAGCAGCAGAAGCAGAAAAAGAAGTAGAAACCCCACCAGAACCACTAAAATAACTATTCACTATCATCAAAGAACCAGAAGAATCAGAAGAATCACCCACCAGACCGCCTGAAAAAGAAAAAGAAGAAGAAGAGGAAGTAACAACCCCACCAGAACCACTAAAATAACTATTCACGATCATCAAAGAACTAGCAGAATTACCCACCAGACCACCTGAAAGAACACCAAAAGAGGAGGAAGAATGAACCGATCCAGAGGTTACGCCTACATTACGAATCTCAACAGTTCCACCTGTCTCACCAAATAAACCTGCACGACTAAAAGAACCATTCACCCAGAGATTCTTGATGGTATGGTTGTTACCCTCAAAAGTGCCTGTAAATTTAGTTGTACGATCGCCAATCGGCACCCAGCTCGTGTCTTCGGTAGTATCAATTACTTGATGTGTCTTCCCTGCGACAGTCGCATCTGTTTTATCAATCACCCCATTTTTGGCAACATAATTAGTATCACTAATTTTACCAATCCCGTCAAGAAAATCCTTAAGATCAATATTATCTATTAGCTCATAGCCCTTGCAACCAGTCGATGGGCAACCACTCGAGTCACCAACAACACCCTCACCATCCGAGGTCTTATAACTTGCACCCGCCCGATCGTGTCGCATATTCTGGAGCATTGTAGCGGTATATATCTCAATCAAACCATCACCATCAGGGTCGACAGTCTCAGTGCTCCACACTCTCACACTAACTGTATTACTATTTTGAAATGTTACAATATTAGGGTCGCTATCTATATTCGATATGATCGCATGATTGATCAACCCAGTGATATTCGCCGGAATCTTATTAAATACACCATTTGCATCTGCTTTTCCTTTAACTATGATTGTTTGGGGGCCTATTCCCGTGGTCTTCGTGAAGCTCACAACAGCAGGGCTTATAACCAAGGCATCGTTATCGCTTGTAAGTGTAATCTCCACTGCTTTAACTAATGCCGAATCTTCACTTAACGAGATCGTATACTCAACACCTGTGCCGCCCAGTATGTCATAAAAAGCAAGTACATTCTCAGAGAGAATAACCTTGCCAATAACAGATTTATCTGGATTGTTCGGATTATTCGGGTTATTTGGATTGTTTCGGTTGCCCATCTTCGATGAATCATCAGAACATTCAAATAATAAAAAACTAGCAACCACAGCCATCAAGCCACCTTTGATTACGCGAGCCACATAAAGTCTCATCCAATATTGTACAGTTTTATACATAAAACGCCTCCTCAGACATTGACCGCATTTCATTATGCCGATCTTGAAAATAAATTAAGTTAGAATCACCCTCAAGTTTGATGGGTGCTTCAACACCACGAAAAAAACAGAATAAAAGGCCGAGGACCTCAGCAAAAGCCACGACTCTTGCTGAAATAACATGTATAATGATCGTTAGGGCTAACGCCCCACTTATAAAATTATTGAGAAAAATGCCGCGAAGGCACGACCTATTTTTTTTAGAGAATAAACTAAGACCTAAGTGTAGGTCTGTAGGTCTGTAGGTCTGTAGGTCTGTAGGTCTGTAGGTCTGTAGGTCTGTAGGTCTGTAGGTCTGTAGGTCTGTAGGTCTGTAGGTCTGTAGGTCTGTAGGTCTGTAGGTCTGTAGTTCTGTAGTTCTGTAGTTCTGTAGTTCTGTAGTTCTGTAGTTCTTTTCATCTTTCCAAGCCCCCGTACAGAGCCGACCTCAGTTGTAGGCAACCTCAGTCGACAATGCCTGCACATGTTGTCAACATTTTTTATCTTTTTATGTCTGTTTTAGAGTTCTCTTTTTATCATATTAATTGACTCAATGTGTAGACTTATCAAACTAACATCCGATGGCTTTTACGATAGAGATTAATCAGCTTTCTCCTACCATGAAAGAAGGTGTTTTAGTTGAATGGCTAAAAGAAGAAGGAGATTTTATTACCCCGGGTGATGCAATCGCTGCAATCGAAACAGATAAAGCAATTATGGATCTCGAATCTTTTGAAGAAGGCATCTTACTTTCTAAGGTGGCTGAGGTATCTGCTCGTCTACCTATAGGAACTCCTATAGGTGTGATCGGTGAAGTAAACGAAGATATTACTAAACTGGTTGAAGAGATTAAATCACGCTTAAATTCTATAAATTTAGACTCTAAAATTGATGATGCTACACCAGCAAATCAAAAAGAAGAGACTATGGCACCTCAAAAACTAGATACGATATCTTCTTCTATATCTGTAAAAAAAGAAGACACAGGTAAGATTAAAGCTTCTCCTTTAGCCAAAAATTTAGCTTCAAAATGGAAAATTTCTCTCGACTCTATTAATGGTAGCGGCCCTAATGGACGCATCGTTAAAAAAGATGTAGAAGCCGCTCGAATACAACAAGATTCATCATATTCTTCACCATCAGAAAATAGAGTTCAAGACCAAAGGATATCTTTATCCATGATGAGGCAGTCTATTGCGCAAAGGCTTACCGAATCAAAATCACTAGTCCCTCATTTTTATCTAACAAAAAAAATAAATTTAGGAGCATTAAATTTATTGAGAAAAGAAATAAATGCAGATTTACTCATTTATCATGAACGCGATCAAGTCAATTCTTTAATAAGGCCTGCTAAATTGAGTTTCAATGATTTTATTATTCGTGCCAATGCCCTCGCCCTAAAAGAACATCCCCATGTTAACTCTCAGTGGGATAACAACGGAATTATCATAAAAGGGAATGTTGATATTGGTGTTGCAGTGGCTATTGAAGATGGCTTAATTACTCCCGTAATCAGAAACGTTCCTCAAAAAAATATTTTTCAGATTGCACTCGAAATTAAAAGTTTAGCACAAAAAGCCCGAAACAGAAAACTCTCTACACAAGAATTTACAGGAGGAACTTTCACAATCTCCAATTTAGGTATGTATAATATCGATTCATTTATTGCAATATTAAACCCACCAGAGGCAGCATTGATGGCTGTGGGTAAAGGGGTTATTGAACCTTTCTTTGACCCTCTGAAAAAAGAATTTGTTCCTCAAAATATTATGTCTGTAACATTATCCTGTGATCACCGCGTAATTGACGGAGCGAAAGGAGCCGAATATTTACAAACATTCTCTTTTTTTATGGAGCATCCCAGATTACTTATCTGAAGTAGAAATCTGTTTTTTTAAGTTTTTTTGTTTGAGATGCCGATTACTGATAGCAATTAATACCTCAGGTAAATAAGCCCCTACAACAATCAAACAAAGCCCAACTGTTGTACTTGAAGTAATTATCGATTTTGCAGAAAATCGATCTAAAGCAGAATCAATAACCGAAATATACCACCCCACTAAAAGTAGGCTTAAGCCAATTAAGTGAGCGATTAAGTAATTTTTAATTTTTTCTAACATATTTACAGGAACTTATCTTTATTTTGATTTTCATTGTAAAGTCAAAATAAAAAGTTCCCGCTATACCTAGTAAATGTATTTCAAATACGCATTCTAATTTATGCCAAAAAGAACAGATTTAAAAAAAATAATGATCATTGGTTCAGGTCCTATTGTTATCGGCCAAGCCTGCGAATTTGACTACTCAGGAACACAAGCAGTAAAAGCCCTCAAAGAAGAAGGCTATTTTATAATTCTTATAAACTCAAATCCAGCAACAATTATGACCGACCCCGATTTGGCTGACCGTGTTTATATTGAACCAATTACACTTCCATACCTCACCAAAGTTATTGAGTTAGAAAGACCCGACGCACTTTTATCTACAGTAGGCGGACAAACAGCTCTCAATGCCTCCTTGAATTTACATGATCATGGAATCTTAAAAAAATTTAATATAGAGATGATCGGAGCGAACGCAAATGTAATTCGTAAAGCAGAAGATAGAGATCAATTTAAAGAAGCCATGAATAAATTAAATATCGCAACCCCTAATTCATGTGTTGTAAAAAATATTGCAGAAGCTAAAGCTTTTTTAGTTAAAACTAAATTACCCATCATTATACGACCTTCATTCACTCTCGGTGGCGGTGGTGGTGGTATTTGTTATTGCGAAAAAGAATTTATTGAAAAAATTTCAAATGGGTTAAGAGATAGCCCCACTCACGAAATACTTATAGAAGAATCAATTATAGGTTGGAAGGAATATGAACTTGAATTGATGAGAGATCTTGTTGATAATGTAATTGTAATTTGTAGTATTGAGAATGTTGACCCCGTAGGAATTCATACTGGAGATTCAATAACAACTGCCCCTCAACAAACTTTGACAGATAAAGAATATCAAAAATTAAGAGATATGTCAATCGATATCATGCGAGAGATTGGCGTAGAGACAGGTGGCTCGAATATCCAGTTTGCTGTAAACCCCACTGATGGAAAAATAATGGTGATTGAAATGAATCCTAGAGTAAGTAGATCATCAGCGTTAGCCAGTAAAGCGACCGGTTTCGCTATCGCTAGAATTGCCGCTAAATTAGCTGTAGGATACACATTAGATGAGATACCCAACGAAATCACTAAAACAACCCCTGCTAGCTTTGAACCAACCATTGACTATGTTGTTACAAAAATTCCTAGATTTAACTTTGAGAAATTCCCACAATCACCTCGTATATTAGATACTCAAATGCGCTCTGTTGGTGAGACTATGGCCATAGGTAGAAATTTTGCTGAGTCATTTCAAAAGGCGATACGCTCATTAGAGCTTGGTTACTTGGGCTGGGGTTCTGATATCAAATTTATTAACATTGAAATTATCGTCCAAAAAAAAATACATAATAATGAACTTCAAAACTTTTGGAAGGAAGTACTGATGACGCCTAACGATCAACGTATTTTTTTTCTAAGAGTTGCGATGTCTTTAAATGAAAGCTGTGAATTTCTCCATGAGTTGACAAAAATTGACTTATGGTATTTATATCAGCTAAAACGTCTTATTGATTTTGAAAAAAATTTTATTATCGAAATAAAAAAATCTGATTTCTCAGACGAATCCTTATTAAGAGAGGCCAAAGCTCTTGGTTATTCAAAGCAGCAAATTGCATGTTTATTTATTTATGATGATTATCGAAAATCTATTTCTGACCTCTCTCTATTAGCCAAAGGTACCCCAGCATACTTTAAAATTATCACAGAGATCACTAAAAAAGTACAAATTCAAGAAGATACAATAGAAAAATTATTATATCAAAATAAAATATTCCCTGTTTTTAGACGAGTCGATACTTGTGCTGCAGAATTTAAGTCATTTACTCCTTATCTATACTCAAGCTATGAAAGACACTGTGAAGCTGATATATCAGATCAAAAAAAAGTTATTATCATAGGAGGAGGTCCAAATCGAATTGGGCAAGGTATCGAATTTGACTATTGCTGTTGCCACGCTTCCTATATGCTACGAAAGATGGAAATAGAAAGTATTATGATTAATTCGAACCCTGAAACTGTTTCAACTGATTACGATACTTCTGATCGACTTTATTTTGAACCTTTAGATATAGAAACTATTTTACAAATCTATCATAAAGAAGCCTCTCATGGAGAGATGCTGGGTATTATCTTGCAATTTGGGGGACAAACCCCGCTTAGTTTAGCGGATCAATTAGAGATGAAAGGAGTTAATATTCTCGGGACAAGCCCTGAGGCGATCAATTGGGCAGAAGATCGAGAAAAGTTTAATGAAATGATGCAAGTCTTAGGTATAAAATCTCCTAAAGGTTCATTAGCTAAAAATATTGAAGAAGCGACTCAAATTGCTCAAAGAATTGGATACCCTATTTTAGTCAGACCATCTTATGTCTTAGGGGGAGAATCTATGATAATTATCTATGACGAAAATATGCTTCGTCAATATATGTCAAGTATGGTGCGAGTCTCTGATCTAAAGCCAATTTTAATTGATGAGTTTTTACAAAATGCTGTTGAAGTCGATGTCGACGCACTCTGCGATCAAGACGAAGTTTTTATTGCAGGTATTATGGAACATATTGAACAAGCAGGAATTCATTCTGGAGATAGTGCTTGTATTTTACCAACAAAAAATATATCTGAAGAAATTCTTACGCAAATAAAAGAAGCGACTATTCAAATTGGCCTCAAATTCAAAATTAAAGGCTTACTTAATATTCAATTTGCGGTCAAAGATAATGAGCTCTACACACTTGAAGTTAACCCTAGAGCAAGCCGCACAGTGCCATTTGTCTCCAAAGCAATTGGTCTACCTTTGCCAAAATTAGCTACTCGTATTATTATGGGGAACAAATTAAAAGATATCCCGCTAGTTTCTAAAACTTCTTCTTTATATTATGTAAAAGAGGTGGTTCTACCGTTTAAAAAATTTGTGGGTGTCGATACCATGTTGGGGCCAGAGATGAAATCTACGGGCGAAGTGATGGGTATAGGTAAAACCCCAACAGAAGCTTTTTATAAAGCACAAGAAGCTGCTTATTCTCCTTTGCCCAATGAAGGTACTATTTTTATTTCAGTTAATGATGTAACCAAACCCCATCTTATTCATTTAGTTTCTGCTTTAATAAAACATTATTATACTGTTGTAGCTACTCAAGGTACCGCCACTTATTTAAAAAATCATGGTCTTAAGGTTGATACTATCAAAAAAGTTTATGAAGGTTCTCTAAATATTATTGAAAAAATTAAAAATGATGAAATTCAATTTATCTTTAATGTTCCCACTGACCATATCACTCAAAATGATGCTCTAGAAATACGTCTTGCTGCTATTAAGTTTAATATACCTTATTTTACGACATTGGCTGCTGCCAAAGAGGCCTTCAATGGGATGTGTCAAATGAGGCTTGAAGCACCATCGGTATATCCGCTATCTCAGGTATAAGAAAAAACACATACTTACTGTAAACACCTTAAGTCAGAGACTCTCATCGTTGAGTGCTTTCTCTTTTCCTTTCCATAGCCGCTCTTTTTCTAAAAAATTGCACCTGTTTCTCAAGATTAACAAGATTTGAACAAATTATTTTACCAGCATCTAAACGAAAATCTTTATTTTCTAATAATTTCATTAGATGAGCATTACCTTCTTCAGGCGTATAACTGAGCATATTGCTTAGCTCTGAAATACCAACGTCAAACACATGAGTTACTTTTGCTTGTATAGGCACCTTAGACCTTTGAACTAAAGTAAGAAGGAGGTCATAAAATCTACCAATGGGGTCATTAATCAAAAGATTAGCAAGTTGGCGGTAGGCTGTCCAAATTCTTTCGCTTAAAATGACAATAAGCTTAACCGCTAATTGAGGTTGTGCTTGCACCATGGTCTTAAAATTGGCCTTGTTAATCGCTAAAGATACAACATTTCCATGAGCAATGGCCGTGGCAGAACGAGGTTTATTTTCGAGAAGAGACATTTCACCAAAGATATCGCCTTGGCTAAGCACAGCAAGAAGGACTTCACTTTGTTCCACAACTTTAGTTATTTTCACCCTACCCTGCTGAATAATATATAATTCAACTCCAGGCTCATGTTCAATAAAAATTATTTCTTTGTCTCGAAAAGTAGCAGCTAAATTATTTCTTTTAATAGGAGGTGCCTGCATGGGAGCCGACATTGAGTTAAGGCGTACTTTTGATTTGCTCGCATAAGTTCCATTAGGAAAATTTTGCAAATATTTTTGATAAGCATAGGCCGCTTGTCTGGCTTGCTCCCTTTCATAATAATATTCACCTAATTGATACATCAATTCTGGATTTTCTTCGACTGTATTATGAAAAGATAATCGAGTAATGGCTTTATCAATTACTCGTAAACGCTGAGAAAAATATCGTATAATCTTCATAGCGATAGGAGCATTCCTTTGAATTAATGTCTCAAACTGATCTTTACTCACAGCAATCATAGAAGAGGCAATTATTGTTTGAGCTGTTTCAATATGCGGATGACCACTCATACAAGAAACGACACCAAAAAAATCACCTACTTTTAATATTTGACTGGCTTCTTCTCCAGGAATAGGAATTTCAGGAGCAACATCTACCTGACCTTGCCTTAGAATAAAAAAACATTTTGGAATTTTACCTTCCACGATAACAGCAGCACCAGCCGAAAAATTAGCAATTTTAAACACAAAAAGACCCTACTCTCCGGTCGGCATAAATATTCATATTCTAAACTCTTATCTTAACTTAACACACATATTCAAATATAATAATGAATTAGACTGTCTAGATATTTGGTTTACCACGTACAAAATACTTTGACTTTGCAATAGATATCAAACGAATACGAGTATCAAACAAAGCTCAGAGTGTCTATTCAAAAAAGTACACTATTGAATAGAAAATCAATTTATTGTATCTGTAATATATAAACAGCTGAAAAAATCTAATTTTAGAACATCATTCAAATTAAATCCCGATTTGTTAGTAAGTTGATTTGAACCCTAGGCTTTCTATAAGACGTACATAAAGACAGGAAATATTTATCTTGCTGATGAGATACTCTCTTATTTATACTTTGTTTGTCAAATCCTATGTATAAGACAACAGAGAGTAAGTTTTCATCTTGTGGATATATTGAAAATGATTTTGTCGCAACATTAAGGCCATATCCATGATACTTTAAGTACGCTTCTTTACATGTCCAAATATTATAAAATAGATCAATTTTTAAATTTGTGCTCACAGTATCTAGTACTGACCTTTCTGACTGTGAAAAATATTTTTCTGACATACCAATTACATTAATTTTAGTATTATATTTTTCGATATCAATGCCAACTTCATTATCTAATGAGAAAGCATAAATAACTATTTTATTTGAATGGGAAGTATTAAACTTTAAATATGATTGATCTTTTCTCATAAGAAACGGTTTAGAATATTTTTGATATCCAACTATTATATTTTCGGGCTTCTCTTTTAAGTAAGTACTTAATATTTTTTTTAAATAATATTGGCGTATTCCAAATTTAATTTGATCTTTATAGAAATAATATTCTCTCATTCTATTAATCTCATTAGCAGAAAGAACAGGCAGTATATGATCAAGTAACTCATATTTATAAAAATCATGGTGGAGAACTATAGCCCAAATGTCAATTTGTCCTTTAGAAATTTGATTATTAAAAAAAAGTTTAGGTTTAAGTTGATTAATTTGCACGAAGCAAATTTTCCACGTGATCTATTTGAAGTCTTTTTAAGAGATGTGAATAAGAGTGAATCTCACAAGTTTCTAATACATCATGCAGACTTTTCCAAGTATAACTATCTTCATTAAAAAAATTATTTACTTTAGTACTATAGCTAGGTAAAATTGGCTTTATAAAAATTACAAGTAAACGAAATACATTGACCACGATGCTAACCACCTGATGCGCGGCTTTGGGATCACTTTTTATATTTTTCCAAGGAGCCTCCTTATCAAAAAAACGATTACCCTTATCAGATAATTCTCTAATTATTTGTACGACTTTTCCAAAATCACGATTATAATAACATTGTAAAATATTTTTTTCATGCATTCTAATTTCTTGAATAAATAATAAACTTTTTGAATCTAATTGGCTTAATTTATTATTAAAAGACTTCTCTAAAATTTTCATTGATCGAGAACCTAAATTTGTAATTTTACCAATTAATTCAGAATTAACAGAAGATACAAAGTCTTGTAGATTTAGATCGATATCATCGATTCCAGAATTAAGCTTACTGGCAAAATAATATCGTAAATAAGAAGGATCAAGAATATCAAGATAAGTGCGTGCATTAATAAAGGTACCTTTCGATTTACTCATCTTTTCACCATTCACCGTAAGAAAACCATGAGCAAATATTTTTGTTGGAGTTTTTAAATCTGCATTTTTAAGCATAGCTGGCCAAAAAAGAGCATGAAAATAAATAATATCTTTTCCGATAAAGTGGTAGATGGCGGAAGGGCTATCCTTAGACCAATAATCTAGATAATTTTTAGATTTTTGAGCACACCATTCTTGCGTAGCTGCAATATATCCCAAAGGAGCATCTACCCATACATAAAAATATTTATCAGTATAACCTGGAATTAAAAATCCAAAATAAGGGGCATCTCTACTAATATCCCAATCTTTCAAAGGTTTTTTCAACCATTCTTTAAGTTTATTATAAACTTGGGTTTGTGTGTGTACGGGAACCCAAGTTTTTAAAAACTCTCGAAAATACTCTAATTTAAAAAAAATATGTTGACTATTTTTCGTAATAATTTTATCACCTGAAATTCGACTACGAGCATTTTTGAGCTCCAATGGGGTATAGGTGGAACTACATTCACTACAAGAGTCTCCATATTGATCATCAGCAAAGCATTTTGGACAATTTCCTATAACAAAACGATCAGGAAGAAACATTTTATCTTTTTTAGAATAGGCTTGAGAGATATTTTTTTTCTCGAGAAGGTCATTTTTATCCATTTTAGAATAAAGCTCCTCACATAATTTTTGATTTAATTTAGAATGCGTCGAGGAATAATGATCAAAGTGTATTTCAAAATCAATAAAATCTCTAAGGTGTTTTTTTTTAAATTCATGAATAATATCCTCCGGCAAAACTTTTTTTTCACGAGCCTTAATCATGATTGGAGTTCCATGTGTATCATCAGCACAAAGATAAATAACATCACTATCAGGGTACATTTTTAAAAAACGCACCCAGATATCAGCTTGTAAATATTCTACTAAATGACCCAAATGAATATCACCATTGGCATAAGGAAGTGCCGCAGTTACTAATACTTTGTTCTTTTCTTTCAGTTTAATTTTTGACAAAATTTAATAATAAAATTAGAAACTAGATATATAAAATAAATTGCGTTATTCTAGAGAAATATCAAACTCAACTCTCCTATTCTTCGAACGACCTTTTTTAAAGCGATCTTTTTTATTAGAGTCACCTTTTTTAGTTGTATTTGATGCTACAGATTGATTTGCACCATAACCCTGAATTTCAAAACGATCTTTAGAAATATCACTTTCAATGAAGTATTGGCGAATAGATCGAGCTCTATTTAAAGAAAGTAAATTATTATAAAAACCGCCATTTTTACTATCAGCATGAACCTTTATCTTAATAGCAAGAGACCGCCTCTTCTGAAAAATTTGAAGCAACTTATCAAGCTCAAAAAAAGAATCAACATCAATTTCATAGCTATTTACTTTAAATTGAACAGAAGCTGTTATAAAATATTTTTCAGATTTATGCAAACTATCAAATAAACGGGTAAGCTTTGATTGTTTTTTCTTGCTAAGTAAAGCTCTTGGCCCAGATTTTTTCTTACTAATGAAATATTTTTCTTCACTCGATATATATGTCTGTTTATTTTCTTTAAAGGGAATTTTAGAAACTGCAACCACTCCATTTAAAACATAAAATACTGTTTTTTTAACTTTTTTCTTACGTTGATTTTTTATCTTAGCTAAACGAATCTTCATTGATGCATCTTCTATTACTGTCGCATACGAGGTTGGAGTTTGAATATAGATAGGCTGCCCGTCATAAAGTTTACGAAACTTACCAAATAAAACACCTTTTTTAAGCTCCAATCGAAGATTTTTAGCTGTAAATTCCTTTACTAATAAAAAACTCCCTCCTTTTATTCCAAGAAGACTTCGCTCACTAAAGTTAATATGTACCTCAGAAGCTTTCTTTGTTTTAATCATGAAACTAGACCCTAGTCGATCTCCTACGATAAGCCGTTTCCAAGAGGAAAATGAATTTAATGAATTTCTATAGTAAGCATCACCCTTGATAAAGGTAATATAAGTTTCTCCCTTTGATACAAAACTAGGTATCTTTAAAAAAATATCTTTTTTAACAAAGCTTATAATTCCATAGACAATGCCAATTATCAGTAAAATAAGAAGTAAGGAAAAGAAGCCCTTAATTATCGTTTTATTTTTCTTAATAAAACTCATAAATTAGACACTCTTAGTGATCAGAATATTTTTTATTTTCCATTTATTTGTTATTTTTAAAGAAATTATTATTATTTCAAAGTGTCACTTGCTAAAAAATAATAAACCTTGCAACCATAAAATTTAAATAAAAGCCCTGCAAATGAAATGAGAGAAGATATTTAAGAGATAAAGCTCATTCTCGTACTTATTCAAGTTAAGCTCTTAATTTTTTTATTAAAAAGCTTGACGTTTAATTAAAAATTCTACAAGTACACACCGGTGATGGTCGATGTTTGTTAGTTGACCTAACACAAGTTAAGAAGCTGTTTTAGGTATTATGTTATTTTATGATATATTATAGTCATTTTTAATGACTATAATATTCTTAATTTTCATTTTTACTTTCAGTAGCTTTAAATAATTTTAATATTTAAGGAGGAAAATTTAATGAGATTTATTTTTTCTAAAGTTTTAGTAAATTTGTTGCTTAGTAGCTTATTCATTTTACTTACGGTAAATTGCAAAGAGAGTAACAAAAATTCACTAAGTGGTGTTTTTACCTTTGTCAAGGGTAGCATCACTCAAAATGGAGTGGCTGCAAAGTTAGGTGACCTTGTCAAGGAAGGTGATGTTTTATCTTCTCAGACCAAGTCAATAGCAATAGTTCAGTTTTCAAGTGGTGCACTCATCACTTTAAGGGGTAATTCAAAATTTAAAGTTGCAACTTTAAGCCAAACAAAAGATGGTAAAAAAATTGTTTCTTTGATGCAAAAAGAAGGGTCAACTTTTAGCAAGGTGATATCTTCTGAAAATTTTGATTATTCTATAGACACTCCGACATTGACTGCGGGTGTGCGCGGAACATCTTTTGAAATAAATATTGAAAAAGGTGGTAATACTGAAATTCAACTATTGAAGGGTAAAGTCACTTTAACTCCAAATAAAAATAAAGTTGGTGCTAAGGCACAAGAATTACTTCTTGAAGATGGTAATAAAATCAAGGTTACCACTAATTATGGTATAAGTGAACCTCAAAAATTAACTTCAGAAAATGAAAAGATGCTTACGGAGATGAATAAGGTAAAATTTATTTCTGACATAGATAACAAAATAGAGAGAAGTGAAAATGAAGGAACATCTCAAATTCTTACTTCACCCTTATCTCCGGAAGCTGTAGAAATACTCTCTGTAGATATGGAAGAATATACGATGGAAAACCTTAAAAAAGAATACGGAAAGCTTAGTAAAATTATTACTAATTCAGGTAAAGTTTATGTTGGTAATTTTTTGCAAATAAACAAAAAAATTGTAATTAGAACAACTGATGGTCAATTCTCTGTTTCGGCAGATGAAATAAAAAAAGTGTCTGCTTACTAAAATTTTTTACTAGTATTTCAAATTTAGTTAGTTAAGGCGAGCCGTGGTAGTTATCACGGCTGGCTTTTCTTATATCTTTATATCAATTTTAGCTCATTTTTTGATGTTTGATTCTTAATTATTTTATCAAATTTTAAAAATATGCATAACGACTCAAGCATCATAAGGTTACTTTTTATCTGTCTGGGCAATATCTGCCGCTCACCTCTCGCTCAAGGCATCTTTGAAGAAGAGATAAAACAAAGAGGTCTTTCCCATCTATTTTTTGTCGATTCCGCAGGTACCTCTGGATGGCATAAAGATGAAAAACCTCATCATTCGTCTATCCAAATTGCACGTCAATATAAAATTCATATTGATAAGCAAAGATCACGACCCGTAAGTCTCAGTGACAGAAAGGCCTTTGATTACTTTATACCTATGGATGAGAACAATCAATACGATCTATTAAATGAATTTGCTTTTCCAGCCGACAGAATCATCAAAATTAGGCGCTTTGACCCAATCGATAAAGATAGTGACGTACCCGATCCATACGGGCAAGAGCTTTCCTATTTCGATTCAGTCTATCAGATTCTCGCTTCATGTACATATCCCTTAATTAAGTTTTTGCTAAAACAAAAAATGTAATGTGAACACCCTTTATATTTAGTTTAACTTAATAAATTATGTACTCCACTTATTCGCAAATTTTTAAAAATGGGACCAATATCTTCATAATTCCTAATTTTCATAATATTTTGACTAATTTTAGAGATATTAGGTTCAGGGAGTAAACCAGAAGCGAAAATATTTTGTAATTTAATTTGGCTTTTGCTCAATTTATTCTGAAATAGTTGATTTTTTTCTTTAAGTTCAATTTTATATTCGGTTAATGAGATATCTTCAGAAATATTATTTTTACGATTTTCAGTAAGTTTATTTTCTCCTTCATTGAGAAAACGAATAAGCTGACTACGCCATTTACGAGGATTATTAATTTTATTTAAAAATTTAAACTGCATTTGATAATCTGTAAGTAAATTTTGATACTCTTTAATCTCATCATCTAACCTCATCGCTCGATTACGCACTTGATCAAACAAAATTTGAGACGATTCGCCTTTTTTATTTTGCCTTTCGCTTTTTACATCGGTATTATTTTGAGTTTTTCTTCTTTCTGGATTATCATAAGTAAGTGAGTTGACAAATCCAACCACATCATTTTTTCCTATTTCCATAAAATGCTCTCCTCTTCTTTATTATTAACCGAAGCCTGTGACATAAATCGGCTTATGTTCTGAAAGCTAAACTATTTTTTATGTCACAACAAGAAAAGGTACATATAATTGGAGGTGGTGTAGCTGGCTACTCTACTGCCATTGCTTTTTTAAATAATGGTTTCAAGGTGCATATTTGGGAAAAAGAGGCTACTCCTTTTACATTTAGCTCATCTCGAAATTCTGCTATTGCAAGAAGCTATGAGGCTGACCCTGCCATCTCTTACATCTTAAAACAAAGCCTATTTCTAATGTCAAAGCCACAATACAAGATGTTAAATCCTATAGGACTTTTAATTAAACCCCTAGAATATGATTATCAAGAGGATATCTTTTTAAATAAACATCCACAAGAGCCTAAAGCCGAGTGTTTGAGAAGTAAAGAAGACACATTAACTCTACCTGATGGCAATAAGTTTTCAGGGCTTCTTTTATCTGGAAATGGGGTTCTTAATTTAGAAAATATACATCACTACCTAAAAAAAAAGGCTTCTCAAGCGAAGCAATTTTACTATAAGGAAATTAAAGAGCTCAAACATAAAAATAACCACATTAGACAAATAATACTTCAAACACCAGATTTTAAAAAACATATTATTTCTTTAAAGAGTAAAGATATTTTGGTAAATGCCGCTGGTTCGTGGGCACGAGAAATTATGGAAAGAAATAATATTTCAACTCCCAGCCTTAAGCCCCATAAAAGACATATGTTTCTATTAAAAAATTCTAAAAATTGGTTCGAAAATTATCCTGTAATATGGGATGAAGTTGAGGATTTTTATATAAAATATCACTACGGTGATCTGCTTGTAAGTCATTGTGATGATCAAATATCGGAACCTCATGATTATATAACAGATTCTTATCAAATCAAAAAATTTAAAGATACTCTTAAAACAAAATTTGTATTCCTTCAAGATTGTCCCATTATAAAAGTATGGAGTTGTTTACGAACTTTTACTTTAGACAATCGTCCTATCATTGGCTTTGATCCTTCATTAAAAAATTTATTTTGGTGTGCCGGCTGGGGAGGGCGAGGTATGAGTATGAGTTTAGGTATGGTAGAAATTATTCAACAACTTATTAAGAAAGGGTACCCTAAAAAAAAAGAATCAGAAGACACAAATCCTTTTTCTGTTTTTCGATTTATGTAAATTAAAAATTTATCAGTATAAAAAAGAGATATTAAATAATATAAAAAATGTTATTTAATATGATAAAAATAAACGAGAATAAACTATGCTAAATAAAGTATTATGGAAGATTATATTTATATTTTTTAATCTAACAACTGTAGTGCCTTTATTTGTTTATCAAAAAAAAATTAATCCCAATAATTTTCCAATTATTAAAGATATTTCTTACCAAAACTCAGAAATTAAAAGTTTAAGGAACGAAGTTACTCGTAATATGATACTTGCTTCAAAAAATGAAAATATTTATCTAAAATGGCGTCTCTATAAAATAAAGAAGAAAGATCAATTTTTTCATATTATGGCAAAAACAATGCAAAATCCAGATACTCTTTCTAGTATTAATCGACTTTCTTCAATATGGGATTTAGAATCAGGTGATATTTGGTGGATTCCAAATATGCGTGGTATCGCTCAATATGGAAATAAAAAAGAACTAGCAAATAAATATGGAGTGAAGATTAAAAATATTATTAAAATACCATTTGGAAATAAATTTTACTTTATTATGGGAATTACTTTTAAACCAAACGAAAGGGCTTATTTTGGTTTAGCAGTTTTTGATCGTCCTGTCAAAGGAATTATCTCCTCACAGTACGGCATTCGTAAAGACCCTTTCTCAAACAAATTTCGCTTTCATAAAGGCATTGATATTGCTTGTAAAATCAATAGTAAAGTTTGGGCTGCAGCGGATGGAAAGGTTATTGCCACAGGATACTTTTCTGGTTATGGAAAAAGTATTATTATTGAACATCAAAATGGATATCAAAGTATCTACGGACATCTTAATAAAATTATAATACGAAAAGGCCATCAAGCAAAAAAAAGAGAATTGATTGCCTATTCAGGTAACTCAGGGAGATCGACTGGTCCACACCTTCATTTTGAAATACGCAGAAAAGGTAAGGCACGAAGACCAAAACTTATTCACTAAATATCAATTTATTAATTTTAAAATTTAAAGTACAAAAATATCAACTTTATCTTGAAGTTTTGACGGAAGTTTTTTTCTTAAAATGTATTGAATTTTCTTTTTATGGTATCTCTTCGAAAAATGCACTAAAACTAATTTTTCATTTTTAAAAAAATCAAAATTTTCTATAATTTCATCAAGGTGAGTATGTCCCCAATTACGTGCTCTAGCAACATCTCTTTTATCATCAATATATGTGCATTCTAAAAAAAGGACTTTTGTTTCTTGCACTAATTTATTTTTTAAAATAAATTCTATAGTCGAATCACCAGAAAAGGCAAACAAAGGAATTTCACATTGCTCAAAGATATCATCCGGATTTTTATTTTTAAGCTCCACAACCTTTGAAGATGGTAGATGAAGATAGTCTTTTTTTAGTTTTTTGACCTTGTGAATCAAAGCATAACCCTGAGTAGGTATACGATGATAAGCCGGTAATACGCGAACAAAGTAATTTTTCTGGATATTAATATCATCTCCCCATTTTAAAGGATATAGATTACTTTTAGCTTGAAAATCCTCAATTTTATTCCAAAGAGATAGTATTTTCTTGATATGGGGATATAATTTTTGAGGCATGTATATATCAGGAGTAGAAAGACGCCTCAAAGATCTTTGACTAATATAGTAAGGGAGACCAGCAGCGTGATCTAGGTGGCCGTGAGTAACAAATACTTTAGGTACATCAATTAGAAGATCAGGGCATCGACCAACATCAAATGCAATATTAAAATGAGGTAGTATATAGCAAGTCTCAATACCACCGATACTTACTCCTTTTATATGAATATTTTTATATTTATATTCAAACATCCCCATCTGTATCTTCTTCTTTATTGGATCTCATTCGTTGAAGAAGTGCTTCAGGGCTAATACAAGATAAAAAAGTATATTGACTATCAGTCAATACCATTGCACGTATTTTTCGACCCATCGTGCAATCAATCAATACACCACTCTTTCGAGATGATTCTCTGATGCGTTTTCCAGTACTTGTTTCTGGATTAATAATTGAGACAACTTTATGTACTGAAACGATATTTCCAAAACCAATATGTAATAGATCCATTAATAAAAACCCAACTATTTAATAGTTTTGAAAAGCATTTTAAAATTATATTTCTTGATCACAAAACACCTCATCTCTACAACCGACACTCAGTCACTCAGTCACTCAGTCTAAAAATAAATATTTTAATCAAAGCCTGCCCATGCTATAAGTTATGATAGTATTGTCAATAAATATTTCAATATTCTTGTAAAAACTACATTCTGCGTAAATCAAAGCCAAATAATTGGTGAATCATTAGAAACGTGTATATTCTGGTGAATGTACAGTATACTTTGGACTACTCCTCAATTAATTTTTAATTGTTTCAAAAAGTTTGGGAGAAATATAATCCATAATAACTGGAATAAGTTCTGGAGAAGCCAAACCCGCTCTCTTAAAGCTTAATTTTAAATTATACCGTGCAATTTCATTTTCCCGTGAAATACGCTGAGAATAATTTATTGATTTCCAATAATGTTCAATAGATTTTTCCTCATTATTTAAAAGTTCATGTATAGCACCTATATTATTTTCAATAATCGCTAATCGAGTAAATAATTTTATATGAGCTTTATTGTTGTCAGATGGTTTAAGAATATTACTTGATCTTTTCTCATAATAACCCTGAAGAAAAGTAAGATAACCCAATGAAGCCTGTAAATATTGACTTTTACCCCCAGCTATAGTAGTTGCTAATTTATAAAGAGCATGCGATTTAGCGAGTTCCAAATTTTGATGCTGAAGTTGATAATATGGGGCGATTGAATCCCAATAGAATAACGCTTTTTGAGAATTACCCTTAGCATACGCAGACCAACCTTGAAAATAATTTAGTTCTGTTCTTCGTTTTTCATCAATAATTCCAATTGAATCAGCTTTCCTAAAATAAACTTCAGCTTTATCTAATTCTCTGACTAAAGCTTCCATCCCAAATTCTGAATTTACATTATATTTTTTTATCTCCTGTATTCGTTGCCAAGAATCCATATTCCTTAAATTTTGAATGCTGCTCAAATAAATGCTTTTACCATAGTTGAAATAGATATTAGCGATATCAGCATCAAGTAAAGTTTCATCATCTGGTGACTGACCTAACAACGCTAATTTTTCTGGAGTTAATTGTTCAATCGCTAGCTTTAAATTATCAGAAGCACTTTGATAATCATTAATATCAATTAATATTTCAGCACGTTCATTCAAAGCAAGAAAATGCTCAGGTTTATATTCATACGCATATTCAAATTGTTTCATCGCAACACGAGGTTGATTTAAGATATTTCGAAAATAACGCCCTCTTTGGTAGTATCCTTCAGAGAAATAACGGCCATCAGAGATACTGCCATATTCATCCTTTCTCTGAGATCGATACAGTATATTAAGTAATTCAATTGACCTACTTTTTAATGTCTTTTGGGTTACAAAATCATTAGGAGAAATATTATATTTTATTCTTAGCTCATCTTGGTCAGGGAGATCAATATAAAAAGCTGCTAGACTCGATAATGTATAAAGTGGTAGTTTATCTTCAATCTTAACGCTATATTTGATCTTATTATGATAATCAATAATTAGACGAGGATCTACCTGCTTTGAATAAAGCTTAAGCAAGTTCTTGAGAATTCCTGCATGTCCAATTATATTGTCAGGTTGATTAATTACAATTTTTTCATAGTATTCATTTGATTTATAATATTTTTTTTGTTGATAATAAACATCACCGATGCCCCCCAAAGCCATTGCTCTGTAATCATCTCCTTTTAAAAAAGGAACTTTGACATCAAAAGTTAATATACGCCTAAAATAAGCGATACCCAATAAATTATTTCTGTAAAAACTATTTTTAAATTTTATGGTTGGATTAGAGTGAAATTTACCCAAAGCCAGCAATACTTGAGCATCATCATCTTTTTTATCGAGATGGGATATTAGATAAGCCCCCTTTTTTTGAATTGTCCAAATAGATTGATCTAATTTTATTTGTCCCAAATTTTTATTTGTATAGCTAACTACAGGAACATTACGAATTTTATTCCAAAACTTTTTTGACTCACTTACATTTTCATCATATAAGCGAATAGTTTGATTAAGAGAGATTTTTCCAAAAAGTTTTTCAAAAGTATTTGTATATAAACCAACTCTCTGGTAAGCATGTGCTATTTGAAGATAAGCATATATTTTTTTTGGATAATATTGACGGGCTTTCTCAAAAAGATTTTCGGCAGTATTTATTGAAGTAAATAAAGGAGGATTTGGTTTTCGACTAAGAATTATTTCTTTTGCATTTGTAACAAGTCTTTTATAAAGCCATGGTTTAATTGCTAACCAGTATGAAACAGCACTGAGTGAGAGAAGTAAAATAACAGCCAAACCGCCATATTTAATACGTTTAATATTTCTGGTTGTTTTTTCTAAATTTTCGGCACTATAATCAATATCAGAAATAATCACCTTTGTTGTAGAAGGGCGATTATCAATAAACTCGCCTAAATCAACTCCTAATTTCTCTTCTAAGAAAGATTGAACTTCTTCTACTGAAACTTTTTTTACAACAATATTTACTAATTCTTGAACATCAATCTCGGAAAGCTTATCTTCAATGATAGTGTTAATCACCAATTTTTTGATTTGAAAAGGATAAAATTTAAGTTTTTCCCTCAAAGATTTAATTATATCATCACTAAATTGAATTCTATTATTTAATAGTGGTATAGCAGAAGAGGAATGGGATTCATTTTTTTGTTCAGAAGTATCAGTAGAAAAAGCAATAGTAGTGGGGGAAATATCTTCTAGAGATGGAAGAGTTAAATCTGATTCATTACTAATAAATTCTGTTGATACTATATTATCTTGAGATTGTGCTGTTTCAACTGGATCTGATTGAATTTTTTCAAAATCTTCTATTTGAGTCATATCAACCAAATCATCCACAGATTCAGCAGGGGTATTCAGATCATCCAAGCCTCCGAAATCGTCCACAGATCCAGCAGGGACATTCAGATCATCCAAACCTCCAAGATCATCCATAGATCCAGCAGGGGCATTCAGGTCATCCAAACTTCCCAAACCTCCAAGATCATCCACAGATTCAGCAGGGGCATTCAGATCATCCAAACCTCCAAGATCATCCATAGATTCAGCAGGGGCATTCAGGTCATTCAAACCTCCCAAACCTCCAAGATCATCTACAGATTCAGCAGGGGCATTCAGGTCATCCAAACCTCCCAAACCTCCAAGATCATCCACAGATTCAGCAGGGGCATTCAGCTCATCTAAACCTCCAAGGTTATCTGATAGATTTTCAGTTTCTTTATTGTTTAAACTGAGATCATTAGAATCTTTTTCTTCATTACCTTGAGAAGAAAGTTGGCCTTCCTCCGACAATTCAGAAAGATTAATTTGTCCTGGGGCATTATTAAAAAAACTAGTAAGCTCTTTAATACTTTCTAATTCTTCCGGAGTATATTTTATCTCAGTACTGAGTTTACTTTCAATAAAATCTGGTTTTTCAGGAGGTGCTGGCATTATTTTCTAAAATAATCTTCTAAAATAAAACATACTTTCAACCGAAATAAATAATAAGTTTCAAACATGATAAAGATACTACTGCTAATATCGGATTATTATTTAAAAACTAGATTATGATTTTATTTGATAAGCTATTTTATAAGAATCTACTTTTAAAAGTTTTTGTCATATTAATTATCACAAATGTAGTGTTTTCTGTACCCTACTCTTCTAAATTTTTGAGTAATAATCTAAAAAAATCAATAAAGATATATTATTCTAAAAATATTCAATCTTTAAGAAAAGCTTTAAAACCTAGATTTATCCATTATGTTGCTTCAGAAAATTATTTAAAATATCGCCAAATCCGTGTTACAGGCATCTTATTCACATATGATAAAAAAGAAGCCAGAAATGTATTTTTTGCTTCAAGTATAGATAATTTTAAACAACACCTGATGAGCAGAAATACAAAAGGAATCTGGTACTATATTCTCTCTCCAAAACCTTACAAAGAAAAAATACCGAATAGGAAAATTCGTTATCGTTTTTTGGTCGATGGATCTTTTGAAAATGATATTAATGGAGATATGGAAATTAATGCTGATGGAAATCAAATCTCTGTATATTATTCTGATGAAACTAATTTTAAACGTGCCTATGGAGCTTTGATTTCTAGGGACAAAAAATCCTATCAAAAAAAAATTATTTTTAGGACAAAAATTAAAAATACTCAGAAAGTAAGCCTTATCGCTAATTTTAATCATTGGAATCCTAAATTAGATATTATGGTAGAGGTAGCTGATGGTGTTTTTGAAATAAAAAAATACCTCCCAAAAGGAAAATATACCTATTTATATCGAGTAGCTGGAGAATATCATATTGATAATGTTAATACACAAAAAAAACATCACCCTGTTTATGGTTTAGTTTCTTATTTTGAAGTTAAATAAGTTTACCCCCCAAAAAGTCGCATATTTTTTTTAGCTTTGTTATGAGCTGACAATGTTTTTGAGAAGATATGCCCACCATCTCCTCTAGTTACAAAAAACATATAATCAGTTTTCTGTGGATGTAAAGTTGATTGAATCGCTCTCAGTCCAGGATTAGATATTGGAGCTGGCGGTAGCCCCGAATTTCGATAAGTATTGTAAGGAGATTTAATCTTCAAGTCTCGATAATAAAGACGCTCTCGTGGTTTTTTTAGAAGATATTGAATAGTCGCACAAGACTCCAAAGGATAATTTTTTTTTAAACGCTTTTCAAATACGCCAGCGATTAAGGCAATCTCCTCTTTCAATTTTGCCTCTCGTTCAACTATAGATGCCAGTGTAATTAAAGCATGCCGTTTTTTTATATTAATAGGAAAATCTTTAAGATTTTGAGTTTTCTTTAAGAAATTATCTAAAAAATACCGTATTATTTTTTTTTTAGGATAACCAATAGGAAGACTATAAGTATCTGGAAAAATATAGCCCTCGATTGAGGCCGCTGGAATGTTATACTCATTTAATAATTCAACATTTGATGTATAATCAAAAAAGTCATTACGTGAATCAAAAAAACCCAGCTTTACTAAAACATCTCCAATTTGTCGATTATTAAAGCCTTCAGGTATGGTTAATTTTTTACTTTTTACTCGGCCACTAGTAATTATATTTATAATTTGATTTGCAGTCATTTTACGATGCAAAGTAAATACTCCTTTTTTAATTTTTTTTGAGTTACCTTTCAAAGCTAATAAAACTTTAAAAATAAATTTATTTCTAATTATTTTTTTTTGATAAAGGTTATTTATAATTTGATGGGTAGGCTCATTCAAGAATATTTCAAAATCAAAACTTTGTGTTTTTAACGTAGGAGAAAAGAAACTTGATAAAAAGAAAATACAACAAATGAGTAATAAAATTACGGCGGTTAACAATATTTTTTGCTTAACAAAAAGTAATTTTATTTGATCTTTCATCTTTAATATTTTACTTAAGAATAAGCAACGCCAATAATCTCTTTTTTATGAAAAGCTCCCCATGATCTACTATCATTCATAAAATTACGGTTATCAAAAATACAAAAATAGTGGTCTGGTTTGATTATTTCAAGGGGTAGGTTATCTCGAGGAAGTATTTTATGAGGTACATTCATTTCACTTGAGACTATTTCATCTTGCATTATTGATCGTTTTAAATTGATATAAATATTGCCAGATTTTATTTCAATTTTTTCTTGAGGTAGACCCACGATACGACATACTAAAGTAAGCCCTTTTTTTTTGGATTGAATATAAACAATATCGCCCCGATGAATCTCTTTTCTAAAATAAGTAAAGAAGACACGACTACCTTGAAGAAGATTAGGCTCCATAGTACGATCAATTAATTGAGTTGAAAAAATCAAATATGACCGAATGAGCCAATTAAATAGACAAGCAAAAGAAAAAACTATGAGCAAAAATAAAATCCATTGTTTTATTTTTGATTTTTTCTTTAGGGTATAATTTTCTGGTAACTTTTGATACACCCAATTTCCAGATTCAAATCCCATAAAAAATACCTCTTGTTATGAAAGAATTCCTTCTTTTTTAACTGTATTTACAAAAGCCTGTACATTTTGAAGCGGAATATCGGGAAAAATGCCATGTCCTAAATTAGCGATATAGCCTGTTTTTTTTCCATGATTATTTATCATTTCTTTTGTAAGAAGTGATATATGTTCAGGGGTTGTATAAAGTGCACTAGGGTCTAAGTTCCCTTGAAGAGTGATATTGTCACCAAGAATATTGCGAGCTCTGGCAAGGGTAACTCCCCAGTCAATACCGATAACATCAGCCTCAATATTTTTGAGGTGATGCAACCAAGCTGCAACTCCCCTTGCGAAATAAATAATCGGTATACCTGTTTTTTTTATTTGGCTAATAATCTTTTGAACATAGGGGAGAACATACCATTGATAACCTTCTTCGTCTAAAATTCCAGCCCATGTATCAAAAAGCTGAATAGCCTCAACACCAGCCTCAATTTGTAATTTACAATAATCGATTACTACTTCACTAATTTTATTCATTAATTTATGTAATAACTCAGGTTGTTCAAAACGAATTTTTTTTATTGTATGAAAATATGCTGAACTGTGCCCTTCAATCATATAACAGGCGAGTGTCCAAGGAGCACCAGAAAAACCAATAAGAGCAATATCATCAGAAAGTTTTTTTTTAATGAGCTGAATACCCTTCATAACATAGGCGAGAGAATTTTCTACATCAGGTTGTTTTAAATCTAAAATGGACTGCTTAGTTCTTAGAGGTGAAGAAAATATAGGCCCCTTATTCTCTTCGAAAGATAACTTCATCCCCATCGCCTCAGGAACGACTAAAATATCTGAAAATAAAATTGCAGCATCTAAGTTAAGAACTTCTAGAGGTAACAGAGTCACTTTTTTGATAAGTTCTGGATTTTTATACATTGTCTGAAATTTATACTGAGAACGTAGCTGACGATAGCTTTCTAAATATCTACCCGCTTGACGCATCAGCCAGACAGGGATATGGTCAATCTTTTGTCGGAAGCAAGCTTGAATAAAGGTCTTTTTTGAATACACCGTCATAAGATTATCTTGGCATAATTTTATCATTCATAATCGCATAACCAATCGCTGAAGCATAAATATTCCATTTTTTTGTCATTTCTCTTTTAATATTTTCAACACTTACATCATCCATAAGGTTATTATTTAATGTAGGGTCTATCATGAAATCATACATTGAAAGTGTTTTTTTTCTTGAACTAATTAATATATATTGATCACTCATGAAACCTACTGTATGATCCATGTCAATAAATGACCAATTAAAAGATATACTAAGTTTACTTTTACTCCTCTTTTTTTTAGACCAAATAGATTTTCCCATTGAAGCATGAACGGTTGATAAATTTAATATTTCTAAGATAGTTGGCATAATATCTAATTGAGAAGATAGTAAATCATTTTCTCCCTGTGGTATAAAATCTGGAGCATAAAAAAGAAGAGGGGTGTGATGAAGTGCTAAAGTTTTTTTATTACCATAGGCATGATCTCCTGTAATTATAAATAATGTATTGGAATAGTAATCTTCTTTTCTGACCTTATCAAAAAAAGATTTTAAACAAAAATCAGTATAACGCATATCATCATAGAAATTCATATTTATTGGAAATCTTTTTTTATGATGCGATGGTACTGAGTGAGGCAAATGTGGGTGAATAGTTTTTATCATTCCAAAAAAAGGTTTTTTGGCTTCTTTTGCCTCCTCTAAAAATCTTTGAAATGCATATTCATCATAGACACCCCAAGCACCATCTTGCTCTACCTCACTAAGATTAAAATCTTCTTTTGAAATGATTTTTTGAAAACCAATCAAATTAGCATACGATGAAAAACCCATTGAATTTTCTTTAGCGGCATATATAAAAAAAGTTTTATATCCTTCTGTAGTTAAAATATTTGCAAGAGACCATTGGTGATTATATTGATAAGATGATGTTGTGAAAATATGACCAAACAATGCTGGAATTGAACTTACAATAGCTGGGAACATTTGAATCGTTCTCGAACCGGGAGTATAATGCTGAGTATACAAAAGACCTTTTTTAGTGAGTTGATCAAAAAAAGGAGTTACATTCTTTTTATTACCACTACGCCCCAAATCATCATAACCCCAACTTTCCATCACAATAAGAATAATATTTCTTTTTTTAGCCTGCTTTTTAAATTTTGATCTACGATAAAAGGGATATTCTTTTGAAATAAATTTGTCATGAGCTCCACCAAGCATATTTCTTAAGATTGTGGTCCCTTTTTGCCAATCATCTTTGATAGGGTAACTCTCTGATTTATAAAGAGTAGTTAATATATTATAGAGACCATTCATACCAAGGTGTCCTAGGGGTAAGTTAGCATTTTGAAAAGCCATAATCGGCTTAAGTGGACGTCCTTGCCAACCTCCTCGAATAGAAAAAATAGAAAAAATAACAATAAAGATGATTAAAAATAGTGAATTGAATAAGGAGCACTTCTGATTATTTAGATTTGTTAATATAAAATAGTTTTTAAAAGTTCTATTTAAAAAATAAAAAATAAATGGGATTAATAAGAATATGATCCAGAAACTTTTAAAGATAAAACGTGAGATTTCTATAGGATCATTAAAAAAAATCAGGAATTCAAAACTTATTCTTTTATGTGCATAACCATAATAGATAAGGTCAACTGTCATAATAATAAGCATCACAAAAAAAGTGATCTGAATATAAATATGCAATATAGTTTTATAAATTTTATTTTTAAACGGAATTAAGCTAAGCGTGAGTGGCAAAACGAGAAGAATCATCGAAGTTGCCAAATCAAAACGCATCCCTACAATAAAAGCAATTAAAGTTTGTAAGTAACTCCATGAAGCATCAGTGCCTACATAGATGAAAAAGAAAACTAATCTAAAGAATGTAAAACTCAACAAAAATAGAAGAAGCACTCGAATATGAGGATAAATAAAACTTATTTGCATATTTGACCTGCTTTCAATGAATTATTGTTGAGCATTTTTTTTATGACTATTCTCAATTTTCAGGCTTAAGAAAACAACCTTTACAGTTAAATGTATGCATTAATAATTTTAATGCATATCAAAGTAACATTTATCAATACCTATTTTATTGAATGGTATAAAATATAAAGCCTTTTAGGTCTCTTACTTTATTTTTTTAACAATCTTCAAAAGTTTTTTTTCAAAGATTTTGGATATCCAAGCTTCATTAGGGAAATCATCTTCAAATAAATATAAAATATTATCACCTAAAGCAGTTTCTCTCGATTTAGCATAGGGATAAGCATAAACTTTTATAGATTGAGAGGTTGAAATAAAATAAAGTTTCACTTTATCGCCAACATTCGCCTTACGATTGTTTCCAATATCCACAGGTCTCAAAATCTTATATATACCTGTAAATTTTTTCTTTAATCTTGCGAGCTCAATTTTATTCACAAAGAGTGCTGAGCAATTCCAACCAGAAATTGCAAAGATCAAGCAAATGAAGAGCTTTCTAAAAGAATTTTTTGAGTAAAACATCCCAAATATCGATAAAAATAACATAAACACCAAAAGAGAGAAGAGTGACGAAACCAAATTTAACACTAAAGGCGATCACATTAATAGGTAAAGGTTTATAAAGCCCTTCAATTAAATAAATTAAAACGTGACCTCCATCTAAAACAGGAATGGGAAGCAAGTTCATAATACCTAAGATTATAGTGATATTCGCCAGAAGAAACCAATATACATCCCAGCCAGCAGCCACCGATTGACGAGCGTAATCAAATATTTTGATCGGTCCAGAAACATTTTGTCGAAAAGAAAGTCGACCTTGAAATATTCGATACAAGCCGACTAATGTACTTTTTGTGGCAAAAACAGTCTGCTTGTAAGTACGGGTAAAGATAGATAAAAAATCAGTTGGTAACTCGGCTCTTCCTGGTTTTAAAGATTCTGACAAATGCAACCCTAGCATACCTCTTTTTTGAAGAGAAACAGTCGCTTCAATGGGCTCTTTATTTTCAATAAATTTTAGTCGATTTGTTTTTTTAGTTGTGAGGTGATAGAGAACTGCCTTTTTAAATTCTTTCCAATTTTTATAACTTTCTCCTTCTATTGAATAGATAGAAATATGATCATTATACCATGGGCCTATTTCAGTGAGTTTTTCAGTTCGATTTAATCTAGAATAGTAAACATTTTTTAAAGAGAAATATTCAACCTCTTTTACAGGTGCATCAAGTATGATCTTTTTTGTTTCTCCTTTTAAAAGAGAGTTGTCTTCTCTAAGAGTTGTTAACTGGATGCTTGAATTCATATGTTGATCTGTTATTTCTCTAAGACTATGGAGTGACTTTAATAAAAGCCCATTTGCCTCAATAATTTTATCACCTTTAAGTAGGCTAGAATCCGCTGAGAACTTTTTAGACTCTTGAACTGTTAGATAGCGATCGCCTTCTGGATAGATTCCTATCTGCAGAGGCATTCCATCTTTTGGGCTTTTGGCTATTACAACTCTATCAATAATGGTTCCATTACGATTAACTTTAAGATTTAGTTTTTCTGTTGAGGAGAGGGCGACTTCATAAGTAATCTCTTCAAACGAGTTTGTTGGAGTGCCATTTATGGAGACAATTTGATCTCCATTTTTCAAGATTTTACTCGCGGGAAAAGATTTAGAAGATTCAAAAACTTTAATTTGATTCGTAATAGGTTGCCAACCGAATGAGATTAAAGTAAAAATAACGATTAACCCTAAGAGGATCGAAAAGAAAGGTCCAGCAACAGCGATTAGAATCCTCTTCCATGGGCCTACTGAGAAAAAATCACCCTTCTTTATTTTATCATGTTTTTGAGTAATGTCATCTCCATAAAATTGAACATACCCTCCCAGAGGTATCGCTGTTATTTGATACGTGGTACCATCTATTGTTTTTTTCAGACGACCTTTGCCATAGCCAATTGAAAAGATTTTTGCTTTTACTCCAACGAGCCTTCCAACCAGATAGTGCCCTAATTCATGGAAGAAGACGCAAAAACCAAGCAAAAAGAAAGCTGCTAATATTTGAACAAACACGAAGGCATAATTTAGAAATGAATATTTGTCGTCACTCTCTTTATGTTCTTTATCTCATCTTTTTCTAAAATTTTATTATTGAACATTGAACATTTATTTTGATTTATATTTTTTTCACAGATAATTTTATTTTCAATAATTGTTTGAATAACTTTGTAGTAAAAAATGATATTTAAAATAAATTTTATTTGACTGTTTGTTGATAGTTTAATAAGTGGATACTGAAAAAAAGTTCAGCTTTACTCTAAAAAGTTCAGCTTTACTCTAAAAAGTTCAGCTTTACTCTAAAAAGTTCAGCTTTACTCTAAAAAGTTCAGCTTTACTCTAAAAAGTTCAGCTTTACTCTAAAAAGTTCAGCTTTACTCTAAAAAGTTCAGCTTTACTCTAAAAAGTTCAGCTTTACTCTAAAAAGTTCAGCTTTACTCTAAAAAGTTCAGCTTTACTCTAAAAAGTTCAGCTTTACTCTAAAAAGTTCAGCTTTACTCTAAAAAGTTCAGCTTTACTCTAAAAAGTTCAGCTTTACTCTAAAAAGTTCAGCTTTACTCTAAAAAGTTCAGCTTTACTCTAAAAAGTTCAGCTTTACTCTAAAAAGTTCAGCTTTACTCTAAAAAAATTTAATGTAAAGAGAGGACAAATCTAATGAAAAAAATTACTTTGTGTGCATTTGCATGTACACTAATCTTGCTTGGGTGTTCTGAGGGCAGTAGCACACTTAAAGCTGGTTTCTCTATTTTTGATAATGGAGATACAAATCTAGGAAAAATGCTGTTTGCTACTAGCAATGGCTTAGCAGTGATGACCAATAAAGACTTTATTGTAGGTCTAAATTGGAAAGGGGAAATAGGAGGAGTCTTGGAAGGGAATTCTTCTGAACTTCATTACACTAAAGCAGACTGTACTGGTGTAGCATATGAAACAGTTGGAGGAGGAAGAGGAGGAAATAGATACGAAAAAACGGTTAGTGTCATCCAAAAATCTTCAACAGAAAAATCTTTATACAAGAACAAAACGACTGATGCAAAAGAGGTAACACTTCTTTCTACTAAAGTATATGGTGATAACCCTGAAACTGAAGCTGAAGAGGACGCGTCGTCTGAGACCTGCATTATGAATTATGATAGTAAAACTGTTGTAGATGGCGTTGTCACAAGCAGCACCCCCCCAAGCCCCAGCCATGCACTTGAGCTAGAACCGACCACAAGAGCAGAGATCGGTTTGCCTGAGACGATACAAGCACCGCTGACAATTAAAAATAACTAAATATAAATGAGACAAATCTTAGTACAGATTGGCTGCAATCAATTAAACAGCCAAAATCTTTGCTAACGATTTATTTTTAGTTTGAGTTGACTCAACCTCTATTCTCGATGAGCTTGAGTTAACTTTAATCATGATCAAACCAGCCAGCCACGCTGGCTGGTTTATAATAAAAATCATTGATCGTATTATTCAAGATAAATTCTTCCGATCTCTTACAATCAATAAACCACGATAGTGCCCCACTCCATCGTTATCGCGTTATTATTAAAGCTCAAGCGATAAATCATTGATGATGAAGTGTTGCCCAGACAGCCCACTCTTATTTAGAGCCAAAAGCCTAAACGGGCATCTTAGTATAATATGCATGATAAATAAATGAAAGCCAATTAATCTAACCAAGGCTTAAATATAATTACTTTGTATAAAGCTTGACAGTTTGTTATACACAGCCATATTTGTTTACGGCAATGAGCACAGCCCGTAAAACATCGGCGAAGTCTAATCTCGATATCGCTAGGGCGATCGCTGCTTTACAAGAGCAAGTAAATGAAAATGCAAGAGCTATAAAACAAGCCTTACCAAAAAATAAAGCAATATTAAGTGACAGATGGTCAATTACGCTCATGTTTTCACTATTAACCTTTGCAGTGATATTTTCATTAACCTTTTCAGTTTTTTATTTTAATAAGTTAGACGATAAAATAGGTAAGGTAAGCGGTCGTTTAGATAGACTAAGCGATCGTTTAGATAAGATCTACACTTTACTTTTAAAAAACAAGTAGCTTATTTCAGTTGTTACTAAGAATATCATGTCGATGTATTCGCCAACAAAGGGTTAGCTATAATTACTTTGTATAAAGCTTGACAGTTTGTTATACACAACCATATTTGTTTATGGCAACGAGCATAGCCCGAAAAACATCGGCAAAGCCTAATCTCGATATCGCCAAAGCGATCGCTACTTTACAAGAGCAAGTAAATGAAAATGCAAGGGTTATAAAGCAAGTATTATCAAGAGAGAAAGCACAAATAAGTAATAATACAGTATTGAGTATTGTTTTTGTTATTTTGGTCGCTATGATTGGATGGGTAAAGATGGACCAAAACGGATTAAGAGAAGAGTTATCAAATACAAGACAAGAGTTATTAAATAAGATAGATATAGTAGAGACCAAATTAAGCCAACGTATAGATAAACTTGACGAAAAGATAGACGTAAACCATAAACAGATAGTCGATATTCTTTTAAAACGTAAGTAAGAAACTTAATCACTCTCTAACAAAGGGTTAGCTATAATTACTTTGTATAAAGCTTGACAGTTTGTTATACACAGCCATATTTGTTTATGGCAACGAGCACAACCCTAAAAACATCGGCGAAATCTAATCTCGATATAGCCAAGGCGATCGCTGCTTTACAAGAGCAAGTAGATAAAAATGCAAGAGCTATAAAGCAAGCCTTACCAAGAGATAAAGTACAGGTAAGCAATAATACAGTATTGAGTATTGTTTTTCTTGTTTTGGTCGCTATGATTGGATGGGTAAAGATAGACCAAAGCGGACTAAGCCAACGTATAGCCAAACTTGACGAAAAGATAGATTCTAACTATAAAGAGTTGTCAAATAAGATAGACTCTAACTATAAAGAATTGTCAAATAAGATGGATAGCAACCATAAACAAATTTTAGATATTCTTTTAAAACGTAAGTAAGAAACTTAATCACTTTAACAAAGAGTTAACTATAATTACTTTGTATAGAGCTTGACAGTTTGTTATACACAGCCATATTTGTTTATGGCAACGAGCACAACCCTAAAAACATCGGCGAAATCTAATCTCGATATCGCCAAGGCGATCGCTGCTTTACAAGAGCAAGTAAATAAAAATGCAAGAGCTATAAAGCAAACCTTACCAAGAGATAAAGTACAGGTAAGCAATAATACAGTATTGAGTATTGTTTTTGTTGTTTTGGTCGCTATGATTGGATGGGTAAAGATGGACCAAAACGGATTAAGACAAGAGCTATCAAATACAAGACAGGAGTTATCAAGTAAGATAGACTCTAACTATAAAGAGTTATCAAATAAGATGGGTAGCAACCATAAACAAGTTTTAGATATTCTTTTAAAACGTAAGTAAGAAACTTAATCACCGCTAACATAGCGGTCACAAACACATACCTTAAACAATCTTGATCTTGTTTGTATCTTAATATAAGATGTATGATAAATAAATGAAAGCCAGTTAATCTAACAATTGAACATTTACTTTAATTTATATTCTATTCAACCTTTGGATAACTTTGTAGTAAAAAATAAACTCAGCATCTATTCTAAAAAATGTAGTGGATTTGGAAAGCAATTTAATTTTAAAAGGACTAAACGATTGTGATTTTAACTTCAAAATATAAGTTTTGCACTCTGTGAAAAATATTTTTTCTCCTAAAAGATAAATTAATTGACATTATCCCTAACATTGGGTAGATGGCTCCTAATTGATATTGATAATCATTATCAATTAGGAGCTAAAAAATGAAAAATATTTTATTGATAGGGATAATTACTTTATTGAGCACTTCACTCTGGTCTCAAAAAAAAGTAAAAGAAAAGAGAGGACAAATCTAATGAAAGGAAATAGGACAAATCTAATGAAAGAAAATAGGACAAATCTAATGAAAGAAAATAGGACAAATCTAATGAAAGAAAATAGGACAAATCTAATGAAAGAAAATAGGACAAATCTAATGAAAGAAAATAGGACAAATCTAATGAAAGAAAATAGGACAAATCTAATGAAAGAAAATAGGACAAATCTAATGAAAGGAAATAGGACAAATCTAATGCAAAAAATTACTTTGTGTGCATTTGCATGTACATTAATCTTGCTTGGGTGTTCTGAGGGCAGTAGTGTAGTAAATACTCCACAGAAGTATGAATTTACTAGAGATGGAAAAAACACCGTTGACTATTCAGATCAGCAAACACTGTTAGATATGCATTCGCAGTTAAAAGATGCTGTTAGTCTTTCGACTACAGAAACTGTAACACTCAATAAACTTAATGGTATGTTTAATCACATTGCAAATGCTAATAATTTTGAAAAAGGACGTGTCTTTGATGCCGAGACACTAAACGCTTCTTCCCTAAATATTTCAGAAGCAACAGCATATTCTAAAGACTATAAAGATGAGGTTAAAAATCAATTTAAAACTTGGTTTGGTGCAGTTGTCGAAAACTCTAACCCAACAACTTTAGCCACAAAAGGCACTCCTGGAAAATTAAACAGAGATGCAGAAGGCACTAGAAAGATATTAGTAGATGCCAACGGATTTGAATACAGTCAAGTGATATCCAAAAGTTTAATGGGGGCTATGGAGTTAGACCAAATAGTAAACAAATATTTATCTGCTGAAAAATTGGACGTTGAAAACGATGAAAATGAAGAGGGGAAAGACTATACCAAAATGGAGCATCATTGGGATCAAGCCTTTGGATATACCGCTTTACACATAAATGCTTTAGATAACAACTTAGTACTAGAACGCGGAGGTCCCAATAGGCGTTTTTGGGGAGGATATATTTATGCTGTAAATGGTTTAGTTGCCGGAAAAGGGATTAAAGATGAGATAATGACTGCTTTTTTAAGAGGTCGTGAGGCAATTGCTGTTAAAAATTATGAGATTAGAGACGAACAAGCTAAAATTATTAAAAAACTCATGTCTAAAGTTTGTGCAATTCGTGCCGCATATTATTTAAACGCTGGTAAATTAAAACTCTCAACAACAATAGAGCTTGATAAGGCAAGTGCTTTTCACGCTATATCTGAAGGTTATGGGTTTATCTACGGATTACAGTTTTCTAATAGTGGCTCAAGCAGCCCATACTTTTCTAAGGCAGAAGTTGGCGAAATGTTAACTAAATTAGAAGCAGACGGTGGTTTATACCGAGAAAATATTGAAACTGTACTCAGCGATTTAGCAACTGAAATCGCTACAAAATTTGATTTTAAGGTTGCAGATCTTAACAAAATACCCGTTGACAATAAAGAATAACTAAATATAAATGAGACTAATCAGTGGTACTGATTGGCTACAATCAATTAGACAGCTAAAATTTTTGCTGACAATTTATTTTTAGTTTGAGTTAACTTTAATCATTATAAACCAGCCAGCGTGGCTGGTTTATAATGAAAATTATTAATCGCATTATTCAAGATAAATTCTTACGATCTCTTACAATCAATGAACTATAGATAGTACCCCACTCCATCGTTATCGCGTTGTTGTTAAAACTCAAGCGATAAACCATTGGTGATGAGATCATCGAGCAAACGGCCTAAACTTGCATCTTAGTATAATATGTATGATAAATAAATGAAAGCCAGTTAATCTAACAAAGGCTTAACTATAATTACTTTGTATAAAGCTTGACAGTTTGTTATACACAGCCATATTTGTTTATGGCAATGAATACAGCCCGAAAAACATCGGCAAAGTCTAATCTTGATATCGCCAAAGCGATTGCTGCTTTACAAGAGCAAGTAGATAAAAATGCAAGAGCTATAAAGCAAGCCTTACCAAGAGATAAAGTACAGGTAAGCAATAATACAGTATTGAGTATTGTTTTTGTTATTTTGGTCGCTATGATTGGATGGGTAAAGATAGACCAAAACGGATTAAGCCAACGTATAGATAAACTTGACGAAAAGATAGACGTAAACCATAAACAGATAATCAATATTCTTTTAAAACGTAAGTAAGAAACTTAATCACTTTTGATCGTGGGGTTATCGAGCAGACGGCCACTTCATAGAGTAAAAAGCCTAAACTTGTATCTCAAGATTAAAATTACATATTTCTATAAAAAATATAAATATTATATTGACAAGCGTCCTTCCTTTTATAAAAGGGACTAATGTATCGTATTTCTAAAAAATTATTCGTTCTTGTTATCTCATTTTTTCTGCTTGATTGTAGCTATAATAAATTAGTTACATTTGATGAGGGAATTAAAAGTAGTTGGTCAGAGGTTTTAAACCAATATCAGAGAAGGTCTGACCTTATTCCAAACTTAGTTAATGTTGTGAAGGGGTATGCTAAGCATGAAAAAGAGACCCTCACACAGGTGATTGAAGCTCGATCAAAAGCCAGCTCAATTCAGTTAACCCCTCAATTATTAAACAACCCTCAGGCTTTTCGAAAATTTCAAAATGCTCAAGGGCAATTGTCGTCTGCTCTCTCTCGGTTAATGGTGGTTGCAGAGAAATATCCCAACCTTAAAGCGAATACTCAATTTACTCAATTATCTAGCTCTCTTGAAGGAACTGAAAACAGATTAACAGTCGCTCGAAATCGATATATTAAAGCGATTAAAGAATATAATATTACCGTACGCAGATTTCCTGCTAATATTACCGCAAAGATTTTTGATTTTAATGTTAAACCAAGCTTCGCTGTTGAGGATGAAGAAAAAATTAAAAAAGTTCCTGAAGTTAAGTTTGAGTAATTGATTTGAGATTTTTTTACAGAAATTTTTATCAATATTTCTTAGTTTGCAGCTGTCTTTCATTTTTTTTATTCTGCGGAGGGGGGCTCTTCGCTCAGGATAACAATGACAACGAACTACTCAAAATACCTAAACTTAAATCTAGGGTCACAGACCTAACAGGCACTCTATCACGAGGTCAACGAGCTGAACTTGAGACCATTCTACGTTCTTTTCAAGAAAAGAAAGGTGCTGAGGTTGCTCTTCTCATGCTTTCTAGCACCAAACCAGAAACAATTGAAACTTTTGGTATCCGCCTTGCCGATAAATGGAAGGTCGGTCGAAAAAAGATTGATGATGGGGCGATTTTAATTGTTGCAAAAAATGATCGGCGCCTTCGCATTGAAGTAGGTTACGGGCTCGAGAGTTCTCTTACTGATATTATGTCTGATCAAATTATCAGAACAATCATTACACCCTATTTCAAGAAAGGTGATTTTTATCAAGGTATTAAAAATGGTCTGCTAGCGATGACTAAAGTTATCGATGGAGAGGAACTACCCGCCTATCAGGGCAAATCATTGTCCTCACGAAGAAGATTTGGTTCACGAAGACGCTTGGGAGGAGGTTCCATTTTATTCCTTATAGTTTTTGCAGTTATTGGTTTTTTAATTAGATCATGGCTGGGTTCTGGTTTTGCCTTTGTAATTAATTTAATTTTAGGTGCTATTTGTGGCTATTTCTTTTTGAACCTAATCTCTGGCCTTTTTATGGCTCTATTCGCAACCCTAATCTCAAGCAGAGGTATGGGAGGTGGTTTAGGTATGATGGGCATGGGCATGGGCGGTTACGGTGGTGGTGGCGGCTTTGGCGGAGGAGGAGGCTTCTCAGGTGGAGGCGGTGGCTTCGGAGGAGGAGGTTCCTCAGGTGGCTGGTAAATAACAAATAATATGGAAGGTCAAAAGTGATTAAGCGACTCATAAAGCATATCTTCACAAGCAGGCGGCTTGTGCATTCTTACTTCCCTAAGAAAGTATTAAAAGCGATTGAAAATGACATTCAATCTTCTGAAGAAAAACATAGAGCGGAGATTCGTGTGGCTGTTGAATCAAATTTCAATTTTTCTCAAATATACCATAAAATGACGACTCTTGAACGAGCTATTAATGTTTTTTCTAATCTACAGATCTGGGATACAGAAGAGAATAATGGGGTTTTAGTTTATATTCTTCTTGTAGAACGTAAAATTGAAATTATTGCTGACAGAGGTATTTATAAAAAACTAGGCAAAGACTATTGGGCGAATGTTAATCAAGAAATGATAACACGCTTCAAGAAACAAGAATATAAAGAAGGAGTTCTTTATGCAATTAGTCAAATTACAAAAGAAATGATGACCCTTTTCCCTAAAAAAGGTGAAGACCCTGATGAATTACCAAATTCTGTTGTAATTTTATAGATTCTTATAAATTCTTTGATATTGTGTTTATAGGTTTATATGTTTTTTCTTCGTATTATATCTAAAAATTTATTTTTTATATCATTATGTTTTTCTTTAGCGTGCAATAAGCCAGACATAAAAACGGTAGAGTATAATGCTCTTCTCAAATTTTTAGAATTTGATTCAAATCAACATGTCACAACATCTCATATAGAACAAACTTTGTATGATATACAAAGTTCAACCGATACAATGGGTAGAGCTTTTCGTATTACTAAATATCTATTTCTTACAAATTATCATGTGATCGCTTCTACTCTTATTTCTGGTAAATACTCTCAACTAGTTAAGCAAGCCGAAAGGGGGTTTCTTCAAAATAAAGGAGGAGAATTTGCCGTAATCGCTCACGATAAAACTCAAGATATCGCACTTCTTCGGCTTAAAGATTCAACTCCACAATCTGATAAAAAAACAAATTATTTAAATAAATTTTGGGATACTCTACAAAATTATTGGAAAATTTTAAAGAATAAAACTCAACAAATTTTTACTAATAAATTATCAGATAGCAAAAAAATAATGATACCTGAAGATCAACCTTATTTTCATCTATATAATCGTGTATTAAAAGAAAAAGAAGCGGTTACTGAATTTATCCGTTTTAATGGTGATGATATTAAACATATAGGTTATCAACTTAAATTTGGTGGGTTTGATTTATACGATAAAAAAAAATATGTTGAATATTTAGGGGACTTTGTTTTACCTCCCAATTCTGCTTTATTTGAAAAAAAAGGTTACGTATTGCCTTTTCGAGAGAAAGAAATAGCGATACTCACCGAAAAATTACCCTCTAGCCCTAAACGAGAGATGATAACAAGTATACCCGTATATCAAGGAGAAAGCGGATCACCTGTTTTTGTTGAAGAAAAGAAAAATTATTATTATCTCGCTGGAATTACGACAAAAACATTATCTGCAGGAGATACAATCTCAACTCCAGGACATCCTTTAGGAATTTTAGCATATGAAAGAACAGTCAGTTTTATTATCCATCGTGATGCAATTTTAAAATTCATACAAAATTATTTAAAAGTATTAAAAACTAATATCAATAGTAAAGCACCTTCTTTATAAGGGAAAGTTATGGCTTTGATAAGTATTCGAGAAGCTTTAAATCAAGCGATGGACGAAGAGCTAGAGAGAAACCCTGACGTATTTATAATGGGAGAAGAAGTGGGACACTATAATGGAGCTTATAAGGTAACCGAAGGACTAATTGACAAATTTGGTGATCGACGTATAATTGACACACCTATTGCAGAAAGTGGGTTTGCAGGAGTAGGCATTGGTGCAGCCATGCTTGGGTTACGACCCATTATTGAATTTATGACTTGGAATTTTGCCTTAGTCGCCATAGATCAAATATTAAATAATGCAGCTAAACTTAGATACATGTCTGGCGGACAATTTAACTTAAACCTTGTATTTCGTGGCCCCCAAGGAGCAGGAGGAGCTTTAGCCGCTCAGCACTCACAAATCTTTGAAAACTTTTATGTATATACTCCTGGTTTAAAAGTTGTGGCTCCTTCAACGGCATATGACTGTAAAGGTCTTCTTAAATCATCTATTCGAGATGATAATCCCGTGATTTTTTTAGAGTCTGAACAAACATATAATTTACAAGGAGAAGTTCCAGAAGAAGAATATTTAATTCCACTGGGTCTCGCTGAGATTAAAAAAGAAGGTAACGACGTTACGATCGTTGCTTGGTCGACTATGTATTTTTTAGTAATGAAAGTTGCTGCAACACTTGAAAAAGAAGGAATTTCTGCTGAAGTGATTGACCCCAGAACACTGCATCCATTAGACGAAGATACAATTTTAACATCAATACAAAAAACAAACCGTATGGTTATTGTCCAAGAGTCTTGGTCAAGATGCTCAATGGGGGAACATATTGCACATATTATTACTCAAAAAGCTTTTGACGCCCTTGATGCTCCCATCCAGATTGTTTCATCAGAAGATGTACCCATGCCCTACTCTTTCTCTTTAGAAGAAATGGTTCTCCCTTCAGAAGCAAAGATCATTAATGCAGTACGAAAAGTTTTATGAAGTTTTGAATGTCACTATCATAAGTGTAAGATTATCAATTAATACTGCATTTTAATCTGCTATCAATGTGGTGCTTTGCCTCATCTTAATAACAGCCTCAAGTAGATGCATCGCACCACTCGATCACCCATTTATCCAAAATGAAAGGAGAGAACAATCAACAATCTCGACAGATACAGACAATCAATTAATTAAAGAGATATCTTCCAACTCTATCGTATGGGTAGAGCCCTATCCACAGATAATTTCAAACCTAAATTTAATTAGGAGACTCCCCAATACGATCGCTTCTCCTTTGCATTTAATGCAGGAGGTTGAAGTAAAAATAGATCAATATCAAAGAACGCTAGAATGAAAAAATGGCTTTCGTAGAGAAGGCAGCCAACAGATACGGGTCAATGGTCAATTAGAAGAAGTAGATTATCAATTTACGCTCCAAACCCAGCCGTCTCAATTTCTAATCGATATTTTTTCAGCCGTTGCCGGAGAAGGCGGTATTTTAAAACGCTGGTGGGTCAATAACGAAGATAATAGCTATTTTTATGTTGGTGGGGTCTCAAACACAGGCGATTCTCTCAATTATCAAATTATATTCGCCCTCCCCCCCAATTGGGAAGCCGATAACCCCAATAAAGATCGTACAGTACTCCTCGCTCGACAGCTAGATTCATATGATATTGAAACAATACGACAAGTGCTACCAAAAGCATCATACCCTATCGTTGTAAATACAGCTTCTATAACTTCTGAGTTGATACGAACACAGTCGATGCTATGTTCACACGGTAATCAAAATACATTTGATTATGATCATGATCATGATTATGTGGTCACCAGAACACGTATACGTAAAACTATCACGACCACTAGTAAAGTTGCTGAACGACTAGAAGCACTCAACGGTAGCCAGCACTTTCTGCTATTTTAAAAAAAAGCAGCAACGCGATTGTTTCTCGCTCTCTCACTTATTTGAGATTATTCCGAAACAAAGGCCAGTTACTACCAAAGCACATAGACAAAGCCTCCCCCTTAATATGCACTACCCACACAGTGAATATGGAGATAGAAAGTATTCGCCTTTATAAACCCAAGAATAATTATAATGATATCGCCCCTATATACCAATGATTTATAAAAAAATAATGATAAAAATAGTAATTTATATAACTCTGATTATTCCAATTATGATATCAGGTACTTGCGCTCAGGCAGATAAAGAAAAGACGCTAGAAACAATTAAAATCAAAAACATTCCCCCTCCTCCATCTCCTCTGTCTCTGTCTCTGTCCGTCAATATTTCTATGGAAGTTGGAAACCCCAATGCACAATTGCAGGGTGCGCGGATGGTTTTCCTTACCTTTTTATCCACCATATCCATAGCAGACAACCGCATTACGTAATGCGTATTGGATGCAAGTTCGAGGAATTAGAGGCATAGGGCGATACTCAATTAAGCTTACACAAACCGATCCTTGCACCGACAACATGCCCGTAATAATCCACCACGTTCATAGATCATCCCAAACCCAAAAGCTTAATGACCATCATACCGAGAATATATGTTATCTTTCAACCGAAAAACAAAAAGTCGAGCATTTTTTACCCGTGGATGCTGGAGAAACCGCAGATGGCAATGCATACTTTATGCGCCTAGACTCCACTATTAAATATCGAATACGAATACAATGGAGTGATGCCACCCAAAGTAGAGTAAAAACACATATCGGATTTTATACTTATCCCCAAAATGGTGGAGTAACAAAGCAATGGTATTTTCTATCTGGCGATACCCTCAATGCCGATGCAAACTTTCAAAGAGTAGAGCGTAACAGAGGAATATATAACCCTGAAATTGCAAGAACAGGGTTTACATACCAAATGTCGCCAAGCACAAACGCGAGCATCTGGACAATACTACGAGTAGTTCCAGAAGTAAAAATCAATTCACCAATAACATATTCTCTAACAGTAGAAAAGGTAGTAGAAAAAGACCTCGAACTTTCAGCTAAGCAAAAACGATACTAGACATATTCAAATTTATTATAAATAATATATAAATTTTAAGATTTTTTTTAAGTTTCTCTTTGAACAGTTGCAACCGTAAATATTTTATTTACTATATTTTTTTCACACTCGCATCAGCGAATGAAAAAATGCTGATAAATAAAAAGAATTAAAAGATTTTACTTTTTTTAAGTTTATAAAATTGTCTGTGGGTAATTGTTTTTTTTTGAGTATCAGAGATCAAAATACCGACGTGATTAATAGAATCAAATTGTCTATTTAATCTATATTTCATATGAAATATTCCAACAATATTAGTCGATGCCCGAAGCTCAGTAATTTTATAAAAAGACTCTTGTTTGGCTTTAGTGATAGGTGTATCTTCGAAGGAGTATAATTTAAATGGAATTCCTGAATCAGAGTTTTTTTCAATATGTCTTATATAAGATAAGAAACTTGCATATTTACTACCCATTGTTTCTTCACTCAGAGAATCAAGTGCCCCAATTCGTGCCACATCATTTGGATTAATTTTTGGAATACTATCGAGAAAAACAATTTTAAAATTATATTTATCGAGATCACGTTTTCTCCAGCTTGGGTAGGGCACTAACTTACGATATTTAGAATTTATCCCATCTTTTTGATGAAAGCCAAGTAAAAATAATTTCAAATCTAAAGTATCCAGTGTTTTATTTTTAATATCAAACATAACCTCAAGGACCTCCTTTCTGTCTCGATAATCATATTTTCTAAAGAAGCTGAGATTTTCTACAGTAAAACGATCACTATTAATGGTACCTGTAATATGTTCACTCCGAGAAGGTTTCTTCTTTGAAATAATTTTGTCTTGGGGTATAATAGGTAAAATTAACCACCACACGCCTATAAATAGACTCAGATATGTTATAAATGTCTTCATCAAAATATATTTAAAGAATGAAATCTGCCATGAACAATAAAATTAAGATAAGCAACCTTGCTCAGAATATCGACCAAGATAAATATCTTCTAAACATAATTTCACATTAATTATATTTTAAGTGATAAAACACCTCTTTTAGTCTGAATAAATAATGAATTTTCTTTGACCAAGATTTTTTTTATTGTTGTAAATTTTTGTTTATGTAAAATTCCTTTATTATTGAGCAAAATAATTGTTGATTCGCTACTTACAATTAGTACTTTTTCTGTTTTATCGATTCGAAAATCTTCTAACTCTAAAAAATCAGATATAGAATCAGGCCATCTGTAAATTTTATTTGTTTCACCTTCAATATCAAATAGTTGAATTTCTAGTTGATTTGGAGTAACCGGAATTAGACCAACTAAGTAGTTTTGAAATGAAGTAATAGGAAGTGAAAAAGTAAATTTTTGTGGTAAATTAACCAGAAAAGAAATTTCATATTTTTTGGCTATTTTATCTTTATTGAATTTTAAATCTTTAAAATTAACTTTAATTAATGTATCATTTAAGTTCTTTTGTGTCTTTTGGTTTACTTTTGTGTGAGATATGCTATCTTCTCCGACCTGAGCCACAAAATACTCTCTCTCAAAATTACAACTAAGTGCTTTGAGCGGTTTTTTAAGTGATAGTCGATTTATTTCTGATTTTTCAAGATTTATTAAAGCAATATCTCCATTTAAAAAACCAACACAAGCTTGATATTGTGTTTCAGCATTCGTGTCTTTTTGAAGTTCATACGAATGAAGTAAAAAGCCCTCTACGGCCACAATAGACGACATATCCGGACGTAAAAATTCAATTCTAGAAGCATCACCAGAAAAGGCAAGAATATATTTTCCATCTTGAGATATTTTTAGATATCTACTTTCATTTATCTTCCAAAGGATTTCACCAGAATCATTATAAATTTTAATATGTGAACCTAATCTAGGGTACCAAAGGAAAAAAGAGGCATCATTGGGATATGTGATATAACCATTTTCTTTTAAAATATTAAATTTATTCTCCAGTGAACCTGAACGTCCTAAAAAAAAGATATCAAAATAATTTTTCTGATATTCCGTATGAAATATTGATTTCTTTCCATAAATATAAGGAGAAGAAAACAAAGGCCTTTCTTTTTGAAAATCAAAGTAATAGTTAAAAGCAACTTGGTTATGAGTACCTACAGTATCAAAACTAACATACATGAATAAATATGTTAATAAACAAATAGATACAATAATACAGAAAAATTTATAATTTTTTCTTATATTTATTCTAAAATGAGTTTTTTTTGAAAGATTATGCAAGAAAGATTACTGAGCGGTTACTCTTTTTTTTTATCTCTTCTTTTTTTGATATTTGACTGAATATCAAAAAAGCTACCAAAGTCTTTTCTAAAATGTTCGTAAGAGTATATAGTATACTCATAGCCTTGTTCTGTCAAAAAAAGCTGCCTGTTATGAGCAAATTGTTCTTCTGCAGAATCATGGGTTATAAGCGAATAGAAAATAGCTGTATTTGGTTTTTCTTTTGGTCTCAATATGCGACCCAAGCGTTGTGCCTCTTCCTGTCGACTGCCAAAAGTTCCACTTATTTGAATGGCAACATTTGCATCAGGTAGATCTATCGAAAAATTAGCGACTTTTGAAACAACTAATATTTGAATTTTCTTATCACTAAATTGCTTATATAATTTTTCTCGCATACTTAGTGGTGTTTTACCGGTAATTAAAGGTATATTAAACTTATTCGACACTTTATTGAGCTGATTTAGGTATTGCCCAATAATTAATATTTGATCTTTACTATGAAACTTGATTAAAATTGCAATCGCTCTTAATTTTTCTGGATTTTCAGAAGAATAGCGAAATTTTTCACGATCATCAGCCGATGCGTATGCTCCTCTCATAAGAGAACGCATGGGAATACGTACCTCACGGCATTTCGCTTCAGCAATCCAAGCCTTTTTTTCAAGTTCTTTCCATGGTACATCTAACTTTTTTGGACCAATGAGAGAAAAAACATCATCTTCAAGGCCATCTTCTCTGATTAAGGTCGCCGTAAGACCTAAGCGTCTCTTTGCTTGCAATTCACTCGTCATACGAAAAACAGGTGCAGGAAGAAGATGCACCTCGTCATAAATAATAAACCCCCATCGAGAATAAGAAAACAGTTCAACATGGGTAAAACTTCCACCTTTCTTTTTTCTATGGGTAATTATGTTATACGTAGCAATAGTAATTGATTTAATCTCTTTTTTTTCTCCAGAATATTCCCCTACTTGATCTTCAGTAATTGTTGTCTTATCAAGAATCTCTTGCCTCCATTGTCGAATTGAAAGGGTATTCGTCACAAGAATTAAAGTTTCCGTACCAACCTGTTGAATTGCACCAATACCTACAATAGTCTTGCCAGCTCCACACGGAAGAAGAACAACCCCAGAGCCTCCTTTCACTGATCCACCCTGATAGAAAGACATAATAGCTTGTCGTTGATAATCTCTAAGACCGAAAGTTTGACCGGATATACTTTTTTCACGTAAAGAAAACTTTAATTCAATACCATCTTCATATCCAGCAATATCTTCCACAGGGAAACCAATTCGAATTAATGCCTGTTTTAGATGACCTCGAAATTCATTTTTAACATAGATTGAATTTTCATCTTTTTGTTCCTGAAGAAAATGTTGTACTTTTCGGCTGCGAAGCACTTCTTTTATATAATTTTTATCGGTAGAAGTTAAAACTAAATTATTTTTTTTGTCACGAAGTAGCTTAAGCTTACCATAACGTGAAATTTGTCTGACAATTTCAGCATTCACACTTTGCGGAATAGGGTATTTCGCATATTTATATAAAGTATCAATAATCACTTCTGCCTTAATATTCACAGAGGCTGCATTCCATAAAGATAAAGGAGTAATACGGTAGGTATGAAGATATTCTGGAGATTTCTCGAGTTCAGCAAATTGAGCAATAAGGAAACGAGCCTCTTCAAAAACAGGATTATCAACCTCAAGGAGTAAGGTTTTGTCAGACTGTACAATTAATGGTTTTAAGGCTAAGTCACTCATTTTTTTACTCTCTTTTCACAGTAACAAACACTGTCCTGAACTTCTGGGTGCGGACACCTCATGTCAAGACATTATATTTTTCTTTTGATAAATTTTAATTAGTTTACGTTGCGTAGAGTAAGATAACTTGAGAGAATAAGCTTCTTGGATATCAAATGAGTTTTTTTCGTCGTTTCTTTATTTTACTGGGCCAACATTGCTCAATAATTCAGGAGAAGTATATTTTATTTACTGATCAAATAGAGCCTCAAAATCTAATTAAACAATTTAAAAAACTAAAATTTTATAATATTTCAATAATTCCTTATGTCTATTCAAACGTAACAGCACAAGAAAAACAATGTCATTCAGAAATACTCAATGAGACTAACCTTAAAGAGTTTTTAAAACTGATTAAACAAAATAAACCGACTATGATCATTGTTTATTTATCTAGTCAAAATTCTCTTATTTTGAGGTACTTAGTTGATATTTGTCAACGTAATAATATAAAGATTAAAAAAGTAGTTTCTGAAAAAAAACTTAGTGATGCTAAAGTTAATTTACATCTTAAATTTATCGAACCTGAAGAACTCATTGGTAGAGAGTCATTATCTTTAGATATTTATTCCATAGAAAATATGGTTAAAGATCGAGTAATTATGATTACAGGGGCGGGAGGCTCAATCGGCTCAGAAATTGCTCGTCAAATTTCAAAATATAAACCACAGCTTCTTATTTTCTTTGAAATTACTGAACTTTCCCTTTATAATCTTGAACTTGATTTTCAAACTAATTTTCCGGATATTAATTTTACTTCTATCTTAGGTAATGTACAAAACAAAGAACATGTTGAATTGGTTATCAAGGAATACATGCCCAATGTAATTTTTCATGCAGCTGCTTACAAACATGTCCCCATGATGGAAAAAAATCCTATTGAGGCTGTGCATAATAATATCAAAGGTAGTTGGCAACTTGCCCATGCTGCACTTAAATATAATGTGAGTAGATTTGTATTTATTTCAACTGATAAAGCAGTAAACCCAATCAATGTTATGGGAGCGAGTAAAAGAGTTTGTGAATTAATTTGTCAATATTTACAAATGAAAACTCAAAAAACAAAATTTTTAGCGGTCCGCTTTGGAAATGTTCTAGGTAGCTCAGGTAGTGTTGTCCAACGTTTTAAATATCAAATAAAAAAAGGTGGTCCTCTTACCGTTACTCATCCAGATATTAGGCGATACTTTATGTCAATTTCTGAAGCTTGTCAACTTGTTATGCAAGCGGGTGCAATTGGAAATGGTGGAGAAATATTTATGCTCGATATGGATGAACCAATTAAAATAATCACATTAGCCGAACAAATGATTACTTTGGCAGGATACACTCCGTACCAAGACATTAATATTAAATTTACTGGGCTTCGATCAGGAGAAAAAATCTATGAAGAACTATTAACTGACATAGAAGCGACGATGGCTACTACCTATCCGGGTGTGCGTATTGCAAAAATAACAGCAGCACCTCATGATTTAGCTCAAAAGCTGAAGCATATTTTTAACCTTTCAGAAGATTCTAATATAAGTACGGTGAAAGCATATTTGAAGATTTTAGTACCTGAATTTCAAACAAACTTAGATTCCTCTTGGAAAAGAAGTAACCTTCATCTAATTTCTGCAAGGTCTATTTGACTTACTCACTCTTACATAGCTGTAAGTAGAAAGGTTTCGAATGCTCCTTTTGTGATATTTTGAAGATCCATTTTCTTTATCTGTGGCAGTTTCATAGCAAGCGAGGCAGCTAAAGGAATTGAACGCTTATCAAAATTAATTTGAGAAAGTGATTTAGGTAAATTTCTTTGCGATAAAAATTTTTTTATCGCTTCAATAGCCTTAATTGCCGCCTCTATTTTGCTTATATCATTGATATTTTCACCAAATATTTTTGCAATATTAATTAATACTTGTGGATTACTTGTTAGATGATACTCCATTATATAGGGCAATAAAATTGCTTGTGAGTGGTAAAAATTAATATCAAAGAACTGATTTAATACTTTGCTTAGTGCCCAATTGATTCCCTGAGGAGAGGGATTACTTGAAGCTCCTATAAATATTGATGCCCAAAACATGTTAGTTAAAAATTCTGTTTTATAAGGCTCATTGCAAAAAGAAGGTGCTGTTTTAAAAATATATGTGAGAGCCTGGGTGAGAAGTGTTTCTGTGAAAGGGTTCAACCTACTAGATATAGAGCCTTCGATACAGTAAGAAAGTGAACTAACTGTTACTAATGCTGCTCTATCTTTATTGAGTTTAATTGAAAGTTTTGGATCATAAATACATATTTTGGGTATTAAAGAGTCATGAGATATATTAATAATTTCTGCTTCTGATTTTTGAGTAAGTATAAAACTTGAAAAAAATTCTTCACCCATAGTTGGCTCAAAAGGTACTACAACAATTGGTAAAGCATCATAGATAAAATTTATTTTACCTTGTATCAGCTCAGCAGCAAATGTTCGATTTGAGGTCAATAAGGCGATTATTTTACCAACATTAATTGAGCGAATAGAGCCTAAAATACAGATGACGTCAACATTTGATCGCTTGGCAAAATGGACAGCTGAGTCAATCTCATCAATAGTTGGCTCATCGCTAAAGTCATCATATATAATCGCTCCATCCATATACTTTGACAAGCTACTATGAGCAATTTTAATTTCTTCACTGTAATTGAATGGAAGATCATTAATTTTGATAAGGAGGGCTCTTTGGCATCCCAAAGTGCTAACCCACTCACCCATCTTTAAAAGAGAGCCATTCTCAAGGTGAATTCTGCTTGGAAGAAAAAACTGAACCCAATCAGCTTTAAACACTACAAATTTGAATAAATATAAAAGAGATTAACGTAATAAAGCTTGTGCTATCTTTTCAGCGACCCTTTCAAGAATCTCTGTATCTCTTTCATAAAAACCATCCACCATTTTTTGTTTTACTGAATCTACCTTTTCTCTGCGTACATCAGGTGCTTTTCTGACAATATTTATGCTACTCGCCATTTCTTTAGCTTCTTTTGAAATCGAAACGCTATCTACTTGAACGAGTTTATTATTACTCGCAACCCTATCTGATTTAACACCACCAACAGGAATCACATTTCCTGCATTTCCAATTTTATCTACAACCATAAAAAACCATCCTCAAATAAAATCTTCAACATCAGCTTTCTTTCCGAGAGACCAGCCAAGACAAGTATCGGCATTTAAGTAGTTTGGCAATAGTATTTTTTATTTTAAAATATTATTTATGAAAATTAAGAAATATAAAGAGAAATTTTAATTTTTTTGAGGCTGTTTACTTGATTTTTAAAGATCAATCAGAAAGATATGGACAAAGTAATTCAAAAATTAAATCATTAATCAAGAAATATCGAACTATCATGGATATTCTTCAATTAATACCTGAAATTGATACATTTTTATATTTTTTAAGTCTTAAAAAAATTTCTTTAAGTCAATATCTTTTTTATAATACTAGGTACGCTAATCAATTTGATCTATTTAATTACGTTCATCCCTTTTTTTTTATTAGCTCATATCTATTAAAATACCTTTCTTATCAACTTTATTTTTTATTATTTTCTTTTTTAATTTGTATATTCTCTTCCTATTTATTTTATTTAAGTTATTTTAAAAGACTCATTGTGATACCTTGGTTTTTAAGTTTTTTATTAGCTTCAATACTAATTTCCCACATCATTTTTATATTGTTTTTTTTATCTGCCTGTTTCTTTTATTTAGAAAAAAACAAAAATTATGGAGTTTATACTTTTATTCTTATTGGTTTACTTATTTCTCTAGTAGTGTTATTTTATACTCCTTTTCTTATTTTGCTTATAATTTTTAGTATTATTGCTCGCAAAAATTATACGAGAATAATTTTCCTATATTGTTTTTTTATAACATTTTTATTTTGGTTTTTTTCTTATTGGTTTACGGAAGCATTTTCTGAGCGATTTATTACTTATTTCATATATCAAATTAAAACAATATTCATAGTCACGCAAAATTTATTCGCTTTACCTGATTTTTTTGCTCCCTACGAACCAATTTTTCTAATTTTCTTTCAATTTTATTGGTTTTTAGCATTGATTATCTTTTTAGGAGATTTTGTCAGAAACTTTAAAAAAATAAATTTTTTACATCCCTTTTTTAGTAAAAATAAAATTTTATATGTTATAATTACACTATTTTTAGTAAATATTTTTTTACCAATTCAAAAAAATATTTTTTATTTGGTTTTATTATCTATCACTTTTTTACATCACCTTTTCATCGATAGAATAATAAAGGTAAAAGTAATACAATTATTATTTTTATTTCCTACACTATTATTCTTTATAATGCTTATTTCTAAAATAGAATTCAATTTTAATAGTAGTTCAGCTTATAAAACGAACAATCAAGATTGTAAAAAGAGAGTGTGGGTTATCTCGATGCAGAGTTTAAAATATTTGAATATTAAAGTTTCTACGTTAAATCAAGTTTTATTGTTAGACCTTAAAATGATTCCTCAAAAGATAAACCTAGCTATGAAATTAATCGCTCATGATAAAACATCTCAAAAAATGAGCATAAATGAGACTCAATTTTTAAATGCTGAAACAAAATATGCAAATTATACCTTATCAAATCTTTCAAAATATAAATGTCTTGGTATATTAATTAATAGTGCAGGAATCCCTTTATATTTCGAAAAGAAGCCCTACACAAGAGCTAGAATCTTTTATAATTTATTTAGAGAGAACAAAAATATCATTATTATTCATAGATAATTTAACACATTTAAGATTCTTTACTGCCATAGAAGCTTTTCACAAATTTTTTCTCAAGGCTGTAGTAAAAAACATAAACCAGTAATTGGTTTAACAGAGCGATCAAAAAACCCCAAAAATTTCCATATTTAAGAGGAATTGAATATGCATGAGCGTGTCCGACACTATACATCGGATTTTTAAAAAATCGATAGATCCCTTTTGTTTGAAACGGTATAATACTTTTTCTCATAAACATATCTCGACAGTAGTAAATATCGACTCCAACCATCACTGCCGACCAAAGCTTTACCACGAGACCAAAAGAAAATAAGCCAAGATAAAGTAGATTTTGAATACTTGCATCAAAAAAAGGTGCGAAAACATTATCAGCAAAACAGATATTGAAGTAAATAAGAGCATTAGCGGGATGATAAAAAATAAAAGCTAATATTCCTTCATAAATCCGGTAAGCTTTTTCATCATCATATTTTCGACAAAGATAATCTCGAAAACCATTTTCTTTAAAAACAATCGTCAAATAAGCAAAATAAGAAAAATTAGCGAATATAGCATACGCAACAGCGATATATTTGCTTTTACATTGGAAAAGAAAGTAAGACAACAGAAGATTAGAGCCAAAGAAAAAGGCGCGTGCCCAAGTCATCCTTTTAGCTATAATCCCAACGTAACCAAGTAACGAATGAACTATATTCGATAAAGAATAGGGCTCAAAATCAGGTATTTCGCACTTTTCTTTTAAATTATCCATAAAACAATAAACTCAACGACCTATTCTAAAAATGTAATGAATTTGGAAAGTAATTTAATTTTAAAAAGACTAAGCGATTATGATTTTAACTTCAAAACATAAATTTTTGCACTTTGTAAAAAATATTTTTTCTCCTAAAAGATAAATTAATTGACATTCTCTCTAAAATTTGATCGATGGTCATCAATTGATATTGATAATCATTATCAATTAGGAGATAAAAAATGAAAAATATTTTATTGATAGGGATAATCACTTTATTGAGCACTTCACTCTGGTCTCAAAAAAAAGTAAAAGAAAAGAAAATGGAGGAATTGTCCAAAAAAGTAGACATCCTCACTAAAGAAATTGAACGGCAAAGAGTAGGAGGCAGTATTGAGTTAAGTGAAACAAACAAATATGGCTTAGGACCTGCAGCAGCCAAAATTTATAAAAAAGAACGTGGAGTATCTATTGGCGGGTATGGTGAATTTACCTACCTGAATCAGGCAAACCAAAATCAAAGTGGAGACTCGATCTTGGCTTCTAAGTTTCCCGATAAAATAGATGTTTTACGAATTGTTTTTTACTTTGGCTACAAATTTACAGATAATTTACTTCTAAACACAGAAATTGAATACGAACACGCGAATGAACTGGGTGTGGAATTCGCTTATATCGATTACCTTTGGAGAGATTATCTTAATTTTAGGGCAGGTCTATTGTTATCACCAATGGGATTCATCAACCAATTGCATGAACCACCTATTTTTCTAGGAGTAAATAGACCTCAAACGGAAAGATATATTATACCCACAACATGGCGTGAAGTAGGTGCCGGGCTTTTTGGAAACTGGGCAGGGTTTTCGTATAAACTATATGTAATGAATGGCTTTAACGGAATTAAATTTTCTGCAAAAACAGGTATTCGTGGTGGACGTCAAAAAGGAAGCAAAGCATTTGCTGAAGATTTTGGTGGAGTGCTAAGAATTGATTATCAATATAAATCATTACTTGTAGGAGCTTCATCCTTTATCGGTGAAACAGGACAAACATCCGAACGGTTTACGGGTTTTAATACAATATCAGATGGACATCTTGATTTTAAAGCTAAGGGAATTTACCTTAGACTCCTTTTCTCTTTTGCCACAATAAATAATGTGGAGGCAATAAACCAAGAAAATAAAGTAGATGATTTATCGTCTATAGGTGAACAAATGTTAGGGGGCTATGCTCAATTAGGGTATGACATACTTCATCTTTTAAAATTGAAACAAAAAATGATTTTTTTTGTTCGTTATGAATATGTTGATACTCAATATAAAGTGCCACAAGGTTTTAAACGTGATAACACCAACGCAAACCATATCATAACGCTAGGACTCTCATATAAACCTATCACCAATCTGTCAGTTAAAGCTGATTACCAATTTTTTATGAATGATAATAAAACTGGTGTCAATCGGTTTAACTTAGGATTAGGTTTCTTCTTTTGATTTTAAACCTATTATAAATAAAAATCAAAGAATCCATTTTGTGTAAATTGCGGAGGCAAGTAAAATTGTCCTTCGCAACTTTTAAAAAACAACTAGAATTTGAAGGAATACTTCTCAGACAAGCTGAATTATATTTAACCATTAATAAATCTTGAAGTTAAGATAAAAAAGGCAGATCTACCAAATGCCTGAAAAGCAAGGTGCACGTAATTAGAACAATTCACAATTAGAGTGAATTATAACACACTATCCATTGTTGATTCTCTGTACAAAATATAATTTATACTATAAGTCAGAAGAAGATATCAGATTTCATTGACAAATTGAGTGTATTTAACAGATCTCACTATGGCTTCTTGGATAGATTCACTAGGTATTCGCAAACAACTGACTAGTTCGGGAGGAAGCGTTTATTATTATAGTTTAGCTCATTTAGCGAAAGAATACCCTAAAATTGATCGTTTACCTTTCTCGATTAAAATTTTTCTCGAAGCAGCTTGCCGTCAATTTGATAATTTTGTTATTTGTGAAAAAGATATTCAGAATATTATTGCTTATAATCCCAAAAAAGTTAAAAAACAAGAAATTCCCTTTAAACCGGCTCGTGTCCTCATGCAAGATTTCACAGGCGTACCTGGTGTTGTTGACCTTGCTGCGATGAGATACGCTCTTGCCAAAATGGGTGGAGATCCTAAAAAAATTAATCCAGTTCTTCCCGTCGATTTAGTCATTGATCACTCCCTGCAAGTCGACCAATCAGGGAGTATCACTTCACTAGATATAAATACTCAAAAAGAATTTGAACGAAATCAAGAACGGTATGAATTTTTAAAATGGGGCTCTCAAGCATTTAATAATTTTAAAGTAATACCACCAGCAACAGGAATTGTTCATCAAGTTAATCTAGAATATTTGGCAAAGGTTGTTCAAACAAGAGAAGTCAATGACAAAATTTATGCATTTCCAGATTCTCTTGTGGGTACAGATTCACATACTACAATGATCAATGCCTTAGGTATTATGGGTTGGGGTGTCGGTGGGATTGAAGCAGAAGCGGTAATGTTAGATCAACCTATCTATATGCTAATTCCAGAGGTCGTTGGTTTTAAGCTTACTGGAAAACTACCCATAGGGGCAACTGCAACTGATTTGGTGCTTACCATCACCCAAAAACTTCGTAAGTTTGGTGTAGTTTCAAAGTTTGTTGAATTTTTTGGATCAGGACTACAAAATCTACAACTAGCTGACCGAGCAACCATCGCTAATATGGCACCTGAATATGGAGCAACGATGGGATTTTTTCCTATCGATAATAAAAGTATTGAATATTTAAAAAATACGGGTAGAGATCATGATTTAATTGACCTTGTTGAAAGATATTCAAAAGAACAGGGCCTATTCAAGGAAGAAAATTCAAATCCAGATTATAGCGATATACTAGAATTAGATATATCTAAAATTGAACCATCTTTGGCCGGACCTAAGAGACCTCAAGATAAAATCTCCCTCTCTAATTCAAAGGCTAGTTTTCAAAAAAGCCTCTCTGAAATTTTTAAAAAGAAATCCAGTACAAATAAACAAATATCCATCAATATAAATGGCCATTCTTCAACATTAAAAGATGGCTCAGTCGTGATTGCTGCCATTACAAGTTGTACCAATACTTCTAACCCATCAGTAATGTTAGGAGCTGGTATTCTGGCAAAAAAAGCAGTTGAGAGAGGTCTTAAAAAAGCAATTCACGTAAAAACAAGTCTCGCACCGGGTTCTCGTGTTGTTACTAGTTATTTAGAAGCGTCTAATTTAGCTTTTAGTTTAGAAACTCTCGGATTCCATACCGTAGGGTATGGTTGCACCACATGCATTGGCAATAGCGGTCCGATTCCTTCAGAAATTAGTAAAATAGCTCGAGAGAATGATTTAATTCTCGCTTCTGTTCTTTCAGGAAATCGAAACTTTGAGGGTCGCATCCATCAGGATGTGAAAGCAAATTATCTCATGTCACCACCACTCGTAGTTGCCTATGCTATCACAGGAAATATGAATCACGATTTAAACAATGAACCACTTGGCCTAGGAAAAAATGGCGAAGCTATTTTTTTAAGAGATATTTGGCCTTCAGAAGAAGAGATTAAAGAAATTTATCAAAAGGTAATTACCTCGGCTCTTTTTAAAAAAGAATATATAAATATATTTTCAGGAAATAAAATATGGAACAACATTAAATCAAAGTCTGGTGGTAGCTACACATGGAACGAAAACTCAACTTATATAAGAAGACCTAATTTTTTTGATGGTATGGAGATATCTATAAAACCTATTTCTTCTCTGCATAATATGAGGGTGCTTGTTCTACTAGGAGATTCCGTCACAACTGACCATATTTCTCCAGCTGGAGCGATTAACCAAGATAGTCCGGCAGGTAAGTGGCTTATCGACCATAAAATAGAGGTAAACAAATTTAACACCTACGGTTCACGCAGAGGAAATCACGAGATCATGGTGAGAGGTACTTTTGCAAATATTCGTATTCAAAATAAACTTGTTCCAAATGTTGAAGGAGGTATAACTTTACACATCCCATCAAAAAAACAGATGAGTATTTATGATGCGGCAATACAATACCATAAGGAAAATACTCTACTTATGGTAATTGCCGGTAAAGAGTATGGAACGGGCAGTTCACGAGATTGGGCAGCCAAAGGTACCATACTCTTGGGTATTCGAGTTGTATTAGCTCAAAGTTTTGAAAGAATTCATCGTTCTAATTTAATTGGTATGGGAGTTCTACCCCTACAGTTCAAGGAAGGAGAAAGTGCTGAATTGCATAATATTACAGGTCATGAGATTATCTCTCTCCCTGATCTTAACGACAAAATCAAGCCCGGTTTAGATATTAAAGTATTGATTCAGCGAAAGGATGGTAGCGAACAAATAATCATGGTAAAACATCGACTAGATACTCCCGTTGAAATTGAATATTACCGCAATGGTGGTATTCTCCATACCGTATTAAGAAAGCTGGGCGGTTAAAAAATGTCAGGGCACTCAAAATGGGCCAATATCAAGCATAAAAAGCAAGCCGTTGATGCAAAAAGAGGTCAAGTTTTTACTCGTATTGCAAAAGAAATTATTGTTGCTAGCAAGCTGGCAGGTTCTGACGAAAATAGAAATCCACGGTTAAAGTCTGCAATTTTAAAGGCACGGCAAGCCAATATGCCCAAAGATAATATCATCAAGGCAATTAAAAAAGGTTCAGGAGAGCTTGCCTCAGAAACTTACGAAGAAATCACTTATGAAGGATATGGACCGGGGGGTGTCGCCTTCATTGTAGAAGTTATGACTGACAAAAAGTCTCGTACGCTTCCAGAAATCAAAAATATTTTTTCTAAGGCAGGTGGAAATCTTGTTGAATCGGGTGCTGTCAGCTACCAATTTGATCACAAAGGTATTATTATAATAGAAGGTGAGAATATTTCTGAAGAATTATTTTTAGAAGCTGTTATCGAAGCAGACGTTAATGATTTTAAGAAAGTAGATGATTTTTTTATGGTACAAACGTCTAAAAAAATGTTTCATGAAGTCATAACAAAATTATCGAATGCTTTAACCAAAAAAAATTGGAAAATTATTGAATCTGGCCTTAAATATATTCCTAATACACTAATTTCTACCAAAGATGATGGCACCGAAAATATTATGAAGTTGATTGATTGCCTAGAAGAACACGACGATGTTCAAAATGTCTACACTAATTTATCTTAAATGAAGCTTTTTCTTTTTGATATTGATGGAACTATTATTAGTACATTAGGGGAAGGGTCTCTTGCTTTTAGAAAAGCATACTATGACCTATTTTGTGTAAAATTAAAATGGCCATCTCGTAAATTTGCAGGCAGAACAGATGAATATATTTCTCAAACCAGTTTAGAACTCATTGGTGCTAATACAGAGATAAATAGAAGAAGCTTACTTGATGCTTATATTATAAACCTCAAAAAAAAACTTTTCGACTCCCCTCCTCTCATATTACCCGGCGTACATAAAACAATTGCAATAATTAAAAATCAAAAAAATTCAGTTTTGGGGTTGCTAACCGGCAATATTATCTCTGGTGCGAAAATAAAGCTTGGTACAATTTTTAGCCATTTTGAACTGGGCGCCTTTGGAGATAATACCCCTGATCGCAACTCTTTACCAGAAGTAGCCTATTCTTTATTTAAAAAAAGATATGGCAGTTTTCCTAAAAAAGTTTTTATAATTGGAGATACTCCTTATGATATTAAATGTGCAAAAGTAGGTAAAGCAAAATCTATAGCTGTAACTACTGGGCCATATAATAAAAAAGAATTAAAAGAAGCAGACTTCATCTTAGATGACTTGAGAGCGTGGGAAGAAAATCAATATTAAAAGTAATACCAAGAATCGATCTCGCCGTCATAATTACAATTTTTATATTAATGATGTATTCAATTCGCGGAATTTTAAAAAAAAGTTGAGATGGCAAACAATCGTGAAAGTAGCTTATTATCATTTAAATTTATAAATTGAGTTTAAAAATTTTATAAAATGCCTACTATCTCGTGTCATACCCTCAAAGGTAGAGACTATTCTATCATCAGGAGTAAGAATTACATATAAAGGTAAAGCAATCGTATTAAATCTTTCACTTTGCAATCTCTGATTTTCTCGATGTTTTACCCCATCTCCATCTGTATATAAACGAACTAAAATAAATTTTTCAAGCATATTTTCAATCTTTTTACGAGTAAAAAGATTCTGTTCCATCCATCGACAGTTGACACAAGTATAGCCAGTGAAATCAATAAAAATAAATTGATTCGTTTTTATTGCTTTTTTTTTAGCTTCAGACAAGTTTTTTATCCATATAAGGTGAGAGATATACTGTTTATTTCCGTATTCGGGAGGAGGTAAAAAAGCTTCTAACTCTTGAAATGTTTTCTGATCTTTTGCATAAAAAAGATGAACGGCAAATAAAAGAGTTACAGTGGCTAGAACCCAACGACCAACTGAAATTTTAGAATTAGATTCAAAAGGAAAGCGAATAATTTTTAATAAATTTAGACCTAATAAAACGAAAATTACAGACCATATAATTAAAAAGATTTCTCTTGTTATAATATTTAATCGCCAGACCATATCTGCATTACTCAAAAATTTTAGAGAGGCAGCTAATTCTAAAAAACCCATAGCTATTTTAATCGTATACATCCACTCTCCAGAACGAGGCAGCCTTTGCACAAATTGAGGGAATAGCACTAAGAAAAAAAAAGGTAAAGAAAAAGTGAGACCATAACAAAACATGCCAATAAGAGGATATAAAATATTACCTCGAGAAGCTGTTACAAGAATCGTACCAACAAAAGGCATGGTACAAGTAAATGTGGTAAGAGTGAATACAACGGCTATTAAAAATACAGAAATAAATCCTTTTGAATTTTTGTGACTTCGAAATTGATTAATAAATCTATTATTGATTTTAATTTCAAAGATACCAAATAAGTTTAAACCAAATGTAATAAAAATGACGGCAATACATAAATTTATCCATGGATTTGCTGCTATTTTACTAATCTGGGAAGCACCAAAAAAGAGTGCGGTTACCAAACCAATCATTGAAAAAGTCGTAATAATTCCTATTACATAAATAAATGCATCTTGAATAGATTTATTACGCTTCGCTTCACTGCGTTTTGTAAAATAAGATACAGTAATAGGAATCATTGGAAAAACACACGGTGTGAGGAGGCTTAATAGACCAAAACCCAAAGAGACACCAATAAAATTAAGAATTTCTATTTCTTCGAGCATTGTATCCTGTCTAATAAATTGATTCTGTTATGAAACTATTTTTATATAAAAATAGTAATTGGCACATTATCTCAGTAGTTTTTAATCTAACTCCATGCGGGTTGTCCCCTATTTTAAAAAAGGTTATATTATATTGCTTTTAACAACGAGTATACTGATACTTACATTTTCTGTATCTCAAATTTTTTTTAATAGTGCTTTTGTGGAGTATAAAACAGCCTCTTACCAAGCCAATTATACAAAAGCACTATATCTAGCTCAAAGTGGTCTTGAAGCTGGAATATTTTTTATTAAAGAATTAGAGCAGTATGGTTTTTTTAATAAAACAGATATACCTTATCCAGTACCTTTTGGAGAAAATTTAATTCAATTTCAAGCAGAAGACCTCAATGGGAAGTTAAATGTGAATCAACTTTATAACCTAAATTACGATACTATCAACGAACGTCAGCGTCTACGTTTCTCTCGTCTTTCAGAATTTTTAAAATTATCCCCTGATATATGGGATGGTGTTATTGATTGGATTGACACGAATAATATCCCAGAGCCCTATGGTTATGAAAGGTCTCATTATGGATCTTTGCATCCTCCAAGAAAGATTAGAAATGGATTTATCTCTTCTCTTGAAGAATTACTGCTGATACCAGGTTTTACTCGCGCCATTCTTTTTTCTGATTTACGCACTGAAGATGAAAAAGAGGATATCGCAGATTTTTTTAGTTTAGATGAAGAAGATAATTTAATTAGTGATAAAGACTTTATTTTTGCCAATAATATTACGTATGCATTACCATCAGATCCATTGAATACCTCTATTGCTGAAAGAATAAATATTAATTCGGCACCTTATTTAGTGCTTCTCTCCTTACACGAAAAAATGACACCAGAGATAGCTAGGGCAATACTTCGAAAACGTGAAAGGAAAGGCAAGCTAGATAAAAATGATTTAAAAGAAATTGGTGTTCCAGAGGCTATGACAGATGGTTCAGCTACTGATGGTGGAGCTTTCAATATTGGCTATAAAGGAGCTTTTTATAAAATTAAAGCAAGTGCTACTGTTAAATCACAAACAGCTCATGTTACAGTTACTTATGATAAAAACACCAATGATATTATAGATTACGCCGAGTAAAAATGTTACACTTACCTGTTATATTAAATATTACATATAAATCTATTTATGGATTACAGTTTAAACGAGGTTTTGGGGGGTTCTCTTTTTTTGAAGAACACTATTTTTCTTTTAAAAACTTGAATCCAGAAGAATTTGGCCATAACCTCTTAACCACATTTATCAAACAATATTACCCGAATAATACAGGAGTTTATCTTAATCTTCCTTACGAAGCAAGTTTTGTTCGCGAGATTACTATACCTTTTATTGAGAAAAAAAAAATAAAAGAAGTTATTCGATACGAGCTTGAATCTCTTCTACCTTTTTCAATAAATGAAGTGATATTTGACTATTACTTGTATCCCAATATTAAAAAAAATCAAACTAGGGTTATTGCCGTTGGCTCTGATAAACCAAATCTCATCCCTTATTTAGAGATACTTAAAAAAAATAATATTATGGTATTGGGAATATATTCACCTCTTGATGCATTGTTTCACCTGCATCCTTATACGAATCAAAAATCATGCATTATGCTGCATATTTCATCAATAACTTCTTTAATCGTGGTGGTTCAAAATGGAGAATGGTTATTTTCTAGAATTTTACCTCTTGGTTACGATAATTTAACCTCACAACTCGCAGAAAAATGGGGAAAAAGTTCTGAAGAAGGTGAAAAAATATTTTTAAATTTACCCTCTGCTAATATTAACCATGAGGATGCCGGTTATCTAAAAAAACAACTTAAAATTTCAAAAACACAGCTAAAATTTCTTGTGGAAAGTATTGATAAATTTGGCAGTGTTTTGGGAGGTGAAATTTGGTTAACCTTAAAATCAATTCCTGATACAATAGACCAAGAGACTAAAAATAAGATACCAATCATTTTGAGTAGTGATTTAAAAAATCAAACTATACTAGAGGGTATCCTCGTAAAGAAAGTAGATCAACCAATTATTAGTTTTCCATACGAAAAAACACCTATCGCTACTATGTCAAAAGAACAAACCATCAACTTAGGGGCAATTATGAGTCACACTTCCAAAGGTTTACATTTTTTTCAAAAAGATTTAAAACAATATCTATCACTTGGAAAATTTTTGAATAAAATACCTTTTTACACTTCTCTTGTGGTTGCCTTCTCTTTATTTGCTCTTTCGTACTGTATTGATTTTTACAGTAAGTCTCAAGTACTTGAATTTCTAAGAAATGAAAATAAAAAAATTTATCAAAAATATTTTGGAAAAACTATAAATATAGATAATATAGATATTATCAGCAAGGCTCAATCACAAGTAGATAAACTAAAAAGAGAAACAGAGATTTTTAATATCTTTTTTCGTAATAAAACCTTTTCTGAAATTATTATTGAATTTAATAAATTATTTTCATCTCATGAATCTGTTGAAATAGGCAGTACTGTTTACACACCCAAACAAATTACTTTTCATGGAAAAGCTATAAGTTCATCTTTTGTATATGATATAGAGGCAAGTGTTGAAGAGTCTTTAATTTTTGATTCAATTAGTTGTAAACAACGCACCACTCCATCAAAAGGTGGAGGTAAAAAGTGGAAATTTCGTTGTACTTTAAATTTAAAATATAATGATGTTCAAAAAGATAAAAAAATTAAAAAAGGTATGTAATTGTTTAATATTAGTTTAACAGAAAGAGAACGAAACCTCCTTATTGCTGGAGGGGTAATTATTATTGTAGGTGTTCTTTATCTTGGGATGTATTCAGTACTAAAATGGTTCGACCAAATTCAGCTAAAAAAAAATTATATTTTAGATGTTCGCCAAAAGATTAAACGTTATGGTGAACAATACAATCAACTAAAAAGTTTGGCGAATGAAGTAAAACAACGATCGCAAAAAACAGATATTACTCCAATCATCGAAAATTTAATTGAGGTTAATAATTTAAGAGAGAAGGTTCACAGTATGAACCCTTCCAATTCAACTGTCGAAAAAAAATATACTAAATATTTAGTAAGCATCTCTTTACGGAATGTTTCTGCCAAAGAATTACTCACCTTTATTAAAGGTATTGAAAATTATTCAGGTGTTTTTTTGAAAATTGATTACTTCAGTTCTCGCCCCGTTTTACGAAAACCCGGTCTATATAATTGTCAAATTAAAATCGCTACCTTTACACAAAGAAGCTAATAGATGTCTAATAAAAAATTAAAAGATATTCCTCTAGTCAGTTCAGCACTTCAAATTGACATTAATCAAAAAATTAATCCTTTAGAAAAGCCAGCCAAAAAAACTTTAATATGGGAAAAAATTGGAATCTACGCTTTAGGTTTAATGAGTTTCTTAATTGGAATTTTTATTTTTTTGCCTTTAGATGATTTAGCTCTTGAAGGAATAAAAAGTCTAAATCTAGGTAAAAATGGACCTCAATTCAGCCATATCTCGCTCTCTCTTTTGGGAAACTTTAAAGCAAAGAAATTTACAATGAACATCCCCAACATAGGTAGTTCAAATATTCAAAAAATAGATAAGAATATTTTTGATTCAAAATTATTGGAGGGAGATATTTCTTTGCTCGGTGCTTTATTATTTAATACATTAAATTCTAAAATAACAATGCATAACTTTAATCTAGATCTGACATCTGATTTATTACTGTCCATACGAGGTGAGGCGATTCATATGATTTTTGAAATAGTACATTTCAGTAAAGGAATTAACTCGATAAGGGGTAAAGTACAGTTCAATGGTATTGATTTATTGGGTAATTATAGTGGTATTGTTCCGGGTATAGGAGAGCAATTGGGTGATTTTTTAATTTCAAATATAATTGGAGAGATTCAGATTAAATCAAAAGTACTCCGAATTAAAGATTTTCGTATTGAATCAAATTTAGCTGACATAAAATTAAAAGGAACATTGGGATTGTCAAACCCTACTCGCACAAATCTAACTTTCATCATTAATCCGAGTGGTTTTATACAAAAATATGCCGAAAATAATATTGAGCCTTTACTTAAAAATCTAGGATTTTTACATGATGATGGCAAAATATTTTATGAATGTCGCAACGGTCTTAAAAATTGTGCTTTCAGAAAAACAAAAGATTCTTAAATACTTAAAGAATAACTAAATTATCTTGATGTATAACTTCGACACCTTGTTTTTTATCTTTCAAAGACTTACTATTTAAAGAAACAATACCTTTCGCGAATATATTTGAATCTTGATCTTCAATTAAAACAATATCATTTTTTAAAAAATCACCTTCTATTTTTTTAATACCGACTCCTAGCAATGAACCAGAATTTAAAAGAGCCTCTTTAGCCCCCTCATCAATTTTAAGTTTCCCTGCTGAATGAAAATTGTGTAGTAACCATCTTTTTTTGCTGCCCAAGGATTTATTTAGAGATTCCTGAAAAAACCAAGTTCCTGTTTCTTGAGCATTCATGATCTCATAAAGGATATTGGGTGCATTTCCATTAGAGATATTCATAAGTTGACCACTTCGCATAATTTTCTTGGCCACTTCTAATTTTGTTTTCATGCCCCCAATACCGCCAAGAAGAGGTTTGCCCGCATGTTTCATTTCTGACGAATTAATTTGTTCAATTAGCGGTATTTTTTTTTGATTCATATAAAAACCATCTACAGTTGTAAGAAGGATGAGAAAAGAATTGGAATACATACTTGCGGTAAAAGCAGCCAGAGTGTCATTATCTCCAACTTTTAATTCTTCCGTTGAAACAGCATCATTTTCATTAATAATTGGAACAATACCCCATTCACAAAGTTGATCAATACATTTTTTTAAGTTTTTATAATGTTCTTTCGTTTTAAAATCAAGAGCAGATACTAAAATTTGAGCGGTGCAAATATTAAATTGATCAAATTTTTTTTTATACATATTGATTAAGCTGCTTTGTCCTAAAGAAGCCATCGCTTGTTTTTGAACCAAATGTGCATACTTCTCTAAATGAAGCATCTTTTTTATTTTTGTTTTATTTTTAAGAACTAATCTACCAAAACCTATTGCACCTGAACTAACAATGAGAACATTTTTACCTTGAGATATAATTTGTGCAATATTTTTTATTAAATTTTCAAAAAAAATATTTTCTTTATCTTCAATTATAGGAGTCAATAAGTTTGTCCCTAATTTAATAATAACATATTTACTTTCTTTAATATACTTCTTTATATGGGGAGTTATTTCCCGAAACCTTGCTTCTCTATGGTTCATGTTTATGAGAGGTAATAAACAAAATAAGGAATCAAATTAGCTGTTTAAAAGAGAAGTGTTTAAAATATCTGTGATACGTATTTATATCTTTTTATGTTTAATATCTATCTCTTTTACAATACTTACCTTGATTTTAAATCGCCATTTTCGAAAAGTAGAAAGAGCCTGTAAGCGAATATCAGGAACAAAATAATATTTTTCGGCATAACTAACAATACCTCCATGATAATTGGCATGCTTGCCCTTAAAATCAATTCTACCGACCTCTTTTACAGCAGACCAATTATCACAAGTTTTTAAAATTGGCATTTGATATAGATAAAGCTCTCGAACAAAATTTTCTTGAATCATTTTTGAGAGAAGTCCCTGTAAATCTACTGCCATAATCAAACACTATTTCATTTTATATTTTTTCTTAAATTTATCCACTCTGCCAGCAGCATCAACCAATTTTTGTTTGCCAGTATAAAAAGGGTGAGATGCAGAACTTACTTCAACTCGAACCATTGGATAGGTTTTTCCATCGTCTAATTGAATCGTTTCAGAAGATTGAACCGTAGATCTTGTTAAAAACTTAAAACCAGCGGCGACATCATGAAAAACAACTTCTTTATATTCAGGGTGTATACCTGTTTTCATTTCAACATACCTCCTCACATTTGTTTTCGTCAAAAAGATGTCACACCTTAAGCCAGTCAAGCTCTTTCTTATTTTTAAAAAATTATAGCAATTTACATAATAATATTATGAAATTTATGTGTCTTATCTTTAGCATAAATTAACTCTAAGATAAGTTACATCGTTTTAAAATACAATAAGTGTTTGCTTTAACTACAGCTAAAGTACTATAACTTTCAATTCAAGTGGTCTATTCACACTGCCGACACTCTTAATGTAAGGCTTGTTGCTCCCAATGAGTCTTGCAGACATCTTCTCTTCTCAAGAAAATGAGAAAAGGACGACCGGAGCAAGGTCTCTACGGTTTGGGTCAAAAGCTCGCTGATAGAGGCCTGCTCTTTTTGTTCTCAAATAATGCAGAATTTATTGACTTCTTTTATCCCATTATCTCGGTGAAAATTTATACGAAAAAGGAAAAAAACGCCTAAAAGAAGAAGTTAATTTTAGTTTATCCTTAATTTCATCTAAGTGTTTTCTAGCGGCTTCATAACCTGCATCAATTAGACTATCATATTTTGTATAATCAGCCCAGTGGATATGCTCTGTAATTGGTCTTATTAAAATTGTAGCCTTTGTTATTTGTTTTCTTCTTCGATATATAGACCCTATATCTTCTGCCCTCAAAAGAACATCAAGAGAGTTCTTAATCATAGATTTTCTGAAGCCTTCATTAGAGATATCAACAGCGATTATTTTGTCCATACCTGCTTCACAACCTGTATCAATACCAACCTTATCTAACACACCTCCATCAATATAAGGTACTTTATTAATAAATCGAGGTGGTAAAACCATTGGAAGTGCACTAGAAGCAATAACGCTATCTCGAAGAGAACCTTCTTTAAATACCATCCTTTCGCCAGTATACAAATTAACAGCGACACAAGAAAAAGGAATTTCAGTATCACGAATATCTATATCAGGCAAACTATGAAACATAAATGCATCAACTTCTTCCTTAGCTAAAAAACCTTTTGTAAGAAGCATTTTACCTACAAGACTGCCTTTTTTATAGATATCACTTACATGTTCCATAAGACTTTTATTTTTAGTTCTGTCCATCATTGCCGCAAAACTTCCTAATATTGTATTTTGTAATTCCTTTGAATGTACAAACTCAATAGCCGTCTTTTTGAGATGATGATAATTAGGTTTATTCGCATAGATTCCACCAACAAAAGCTCCTATCGAAATACCAATGATCATATCGAATGGAATCTTTTCTTCTTCAAGTAATCGAATAACACCAATATGGGCGAATCCTCTTGCTGCTCCACCTCCCAAATTTAATGATACCTTCATTTATCAAATTAAAAAAGAATAAATGATTGCTCAGACGAGCTAAAAGTTAAGAATAGGCTCATGTTTGGATACTTACACAGAAGGTTTCGAGCCTTCAAGCAAAAACCAGAGTCAATTCTCAAATATCCTGATGGGAAGAGATACTACAAAGATTTTCATAATATTCATAGAAAATATATTGATTATGATGCAGAAAAAGTTATAAATCGTTTGCAACGTTTCGGACACAAGGCATATCTTGTTGGCGGTTGCATACGAGATTTACTACTTGGTCGTCATCCAAAAGATTTTGATATAGTCACTTCGGCTCATCCAAGTGAAGTGAGGCGATTATTTAAAAATAGTCGTATTATTGGTAAACGTTTTAAAATTAATCACATTGTTTTCGGGCATAAAATTATTGAAGTGTCAACAACACGTTCACTCCCTAAAAATCGAATTTTTGCTAAAAATAAAGAAAATTTATACCTTAAACGTGACAATACTTATGGTAGTTTTAAAGAAGATGCTGCTCGAAGAGACTTTACCCTCAATTCTCTTTATTTTGATCTGAAAAATGAGATTATTACTGACTACACAGGGGGAGTTGAAGATATTCAGAAAAAAATAGTTAGAACAATTGGAAATGAAAGTATTTCCTTTCCTGAAGACCCTGTTCGTATTTTACGAGCCGTTAAATTTTCAGGTATTCTTGATTTTGAACTCAGTGCTGACTTATTAAAAGGTATTCGAAAATATAAAAAATTTATGAATAAAGCGTCAATATCGAGACTTCACGAAGAATTTAACAAGATTTTTTGGACAGGTAAAGCCTATCAAATTTTTTCAAAAATTATTGAAGCTGATTTATTCTCTTCTCTTTTTCCGTGTCTATATTCTCGCCTAAATTCAATGAATCCTAATTGGGATAAATATTTTGATGAAACTCTTCTTGCTAAAAGACTTAAAATCTCTGATAAAATGATCTCTGAGCATGAAGATATTAACAATAATTTATACTATGCTATTTTAATCTCTGATTTTATTTTAGGACCTCAAATAAAAAAAGTACATAATAAAAGAATATATAAAAAAAATATATATACAGAAATAATGAAAGTAGGGAACGATTTTGGGCTTACTCGTAAAGAGGTTGAGAGGCTTACCGAAGTGTTTAGTTCTCAAGATAGTTTTTTAAGGGATACTGCAGAGAATCACGATAAATCTAGAGTACGTATATTTAAAAGTAAAGATTACTTTGTAGAATCATTTATTTTTTATAAAATAAATGCTCGTTCACTAGCAGATCACGAATCAATCCAAAAAGCATTTTTCTGGGAAATTGGCCTCCGTCAAAAATTACCTGATGCAATTCGAAAATTAGTCTATAAAACTTTAGATAATGATTTTTTTATTCCACAAGCTCAAAAGAATAAATCAAGAAATCGACGATAAATCAAAATAAAATTCTCATCTAAAACCTCATGGAGGAGATTAAACCTCTTCAGTTATACCTCCATATTCTTCTATTTTTTATTTATCATATTTAGCTGTTTCAGCCCATTCACATTATTGTCTGAGAAACCCAAACGCTACTGGGGTGTTCAATTCAAAAATATAAAAAAAGAAAAAGTTAATTTATTTTGTGAAGTTGCTCTGAATAAAAAGCAGCAAAAAAGAGGGCTCATGTTTCGAAAAAAGTTAAATAAGAATAAGGGGATGATTTTTACATACTCCAAACCACGCATTATGCATTTTTGGATGAAAAATACTCATATTCCACTTTCAATCGCTTTTGTCGATCAAGATAATATCATTACAAAAATTTACAAGATGAAACCATATAATGAAAAGATTGTATCATCCATCACAAAGGTACTTTATGCGATTGAAGCAAATCAAAATTGGTTTAACAATAATTTTATTTTTGCAGGCAGCAAAATTAAAATTATTCCATATTAGAGATGGATGCTTCTTCCCTTCTCCAAAATTATGCACTCCATAAAAGTAATGTTTCTTATCATGCCCTTCTCGTTGGTCAATATGGTTCAATACATTATCCTAATAAAGCTCGACAAAGAGAATCTTTAAAGGAATTATATTTACTAGCAAAAACTGTTCATATTAAAGAACTTCATCAAGTTTTTTTTCATATTTCTGAATTAAACTCAAAATATTTTTTTACAAAAGGATTTTTAGAAGAGATCTCTTCGTTTTGTCAAAAGAAGAATGAAGAGGAAGAAGAAGACAAAAAAAAAATTAATTTACTCATTGTAGATGTTGACCTCAAGCCACGTCAACTTCGAAATTTAGAAGAAGAATTTAAAATAAGAGTATTAGGTCGAATCGAGCTTATACTAGATATTTTTGCAATGAGAGCCAAAACAAAAATATCATCTTTGCAAGTTGAGTTAGCACAACTCAACTATATTCTCCCTCGTTTGAAAGGGTTGGGAGGCGTGTTATCTCGTTTAGGAGGTGGAATTGGCACAAGAGGCCCAGGCGAGACAATGCTTGAGACTGATCGTAGACATATTCATCGACGCATTCATAAAATTGAGAAAAGATTACAAAATGTATCTAAACATAGGGCTAATTTGAGAAAAAACAGAAAGATTCCCACTTTCACTTTAGTGGGTTACACCAATGCAGGTAAGAGTACGCTGCTCAATCAATTTACATCGTCACATAAAAAATCATTTGTTGAAAACCGACTTTTTGCTACACTGGACCCATTTTCACGAAAAATATATTTAGGAGAGATTGACTATAAACCTGTCTATGCTATTTTAACGGATACAGTGGGTTTCATTCGCAATTTGCCTGCAACTTTAGTGGCTGCTTTTCATTCGACTCTTGAAGAGATTCATTATACTGATGTTATAATTATTGTGCTTGATACTTCTTCTAAAAATCAGGTAGATGAATTGGAAGTTATTGAAGAAGAGCTCAAAAGACTCAAAATTCAGAATAAAGAAAGAATATTATTTTTTAATAAATGTGATCTTCTCTCAAAAACAGAATTGGAGAAAATTAGTATACCTAAAAAGAATATTGTTTGTGGTCATTCTATTTCTAAACAAGGAATTTTAAAATTAAGAGAAAAGATGTTTAAGATGATTTGATTGTTAAAATAATAGATACCTTATAGTTGAAAAATAAAGTGATGAATATCGCTGACTAATAGCCTAAATAAGGGCGAAGCCATCGTTCAACTTCTTTTATATTTTTATTTTTTCTTTTTGAATAATCTTCAATTTGATCTTTTTGTAATTTACCCACAGTGAAATATTTTGAGTCAGGGTGTCCAAAATAAAAACCACTCACAGAAGAAGCAGGGAACATTGCAAAATTTTCAGTGAGAGAGATTCCTGTATTTTTTGTTACTTCTAAAAGTTGAAAAAGTTTTTCTTTTTCCGTGTGATCGGGGCAAGCGGGATATCCCGGAGCTGGTCGAATACCTCTATATTTTTCAGAGATTAACTCATCACTAGATAATTTTTCATGAACGGCGTATCCCCAATATTTTCTTCGCACTTGCTCATGTGCATATTCAGCAAAGGCTTCTGCCAATCGATCGCCTAAGGCTTTTACCATAATGGCGTGATAGTCGTCATTTTCTGATTCATATTTTTTTGCACATTCTTCTACACCATGACCCGTAGTAACAGCGAAGGCTCCTAAATAATCAGATTTATTTGAACTCTTTGGAGCGATAAAATCGGCCAAAGCAAAATTCACTTGCTCTTTTTGTTTAATATTTTGTTGTCGTAGAGTATGGAAGGTTGTTAAAATTTTTTCTCGACTTTCATCTTGATATATTTGAATATCATCATTTACTCTATTCGCTGGAAAAATTCCAATAACTCCTTTAGCTTGAAAGAGTTTTTCTTTAATAATTTTATCTAATATGATCAGAGCATCTTTAAAAAGTATTCTAGCTTGTTCGCCCATTTTTTCATCATCAAGAATTCTAGGATATCTGCCCTTCAACTCCCATGCTAAAAAGAAGGGAGTCCAATCAATATATTTACTTAAAATATTTAGATCGATATCTTCTAAAAGATGAATACCAAATTGTTTTGGTCGATCTATTTTTATTTTGTGCCAATTCTCTTTAAAAGCATGTTGACGAGCTTTTTCTAATGATAAACATTGTTTATTTAAGCTACGAGACTTATAATTTTTTCGTAGTTTTTCTTGTTCTATAAGAAGTTCTGCTATAAAATCTTTTTTTGTAGATTCTCCTAATATTTTATTGACTAGATTAGTAACACGGGAAGCATCTTCAACATAAATTACTGAGTGATCATATGCCTCTGATATCTTAATTGCGGTATGAGCAGAGCTTGTAGTTGCCCCTCCGATAAATAAGGGTATTTTAAAAGATTCTCTTTTCATTTCTTTCGCGACATGGACCATCTCATCGAGAGATGGTGTGATGAGACCACTGAGACCTATAACATCTACATTATGTTTTTTTGCTTCAGATAATATTTTTTCAGAAGGGACCATAACACCCAAATCAATAACTTCATAATTATTACAAGAAAGAACGACTCCCACAATATTTTTACCAATATCATGTACATCTCCTTTAACAGTAGCGATCAAAAATTTAATTTTATGAGACTTCCCTTCTTTTTGTTCTTTCATATAAGGTAAGAGATAAGCTACCGCCTTTTTCATCACACGTGCTGATTTTACCACTTGGGGTAAAAACATCTTCCCTTGCCCAAAGAGATCACCAACAACGCCCATCCCAGACATGAGAGGTCCCTCAATTACCTTCAATGGTTCTTTAAGTTTTTTTCTGGCTTCTTCAACATCTTTATCAATATAATCAACGATACCTTTAACCAGTGCATAAGACAAACGTTCTTCAATATTTTTACTGCGCCATTCATCTCGCACTTTTTTATTTTTTTGATTTAAACCAACCGTTGTTTTATTTTTTTGATTTTCGGCGTATTCAATGAGTTTTTCGGTTGAATCATCCCTTCTATTTAAGATAACATCTTCCACTAATTTGAGCAATAGGGGAGGAGAAATATTCTCATAAACGGCCAACATTCCCGCGTTAACAATCGCCATATCTAAACCAGCAGAGATCGCGTGATAAAGAAAGGCAGAATGCATCGCCTCTCTTACATGATTGTTTCCTCTAAAAGAAAATGAAATATTACTTACTCCACCACTAATGCGGGCGAATGGGCATTCTTTTTTGATCGCTGAAATAGCATCTATAAAATCAAGGGCGTATGAATTGTGTTCGTTCATTCCTGTGGCGACGGTTAAAATATTAGGGTCAAAAATAATATCTTGAGGAAGAATTCCGACTTCATTAACCAATATATTATAAGCCCTTACACAGATTTTAACTTTATCTTCTTTTGTGGCTGCTTGACCATTCTCATCAAATGCCATAACCACCATAGCTGCCCCATAACGCTGAACTAAAGCGGCTTGTTCTTTAAACTTTTGTTCTCCTTCTTTAAGGCTAAGTGAGTTGACAATTGATTTACCTTGAACACATTTTAAGCCAGCTTCAATTACTGACCATTTAGAGCTATCAATCATAATAGGAATACGCGATATATCTGGCTCAGAAGCAATGAGATTAAGAAAATCAGTCATTAAGCCTTCACTATCTAAAAGTGCTTCATCAAAACAAACGTCTAAAATATTCGCTCCATTCTCTACTTGTTGGCGGGCAATGTTTAAGGCATCATCAAGTTTTTCTTCGAGAATGAGCTTTCTAAATTTAGGAGAACCCATTACATTCGTTCGTTCTCCAATAATAATAAAACCCTTGTCTTCAGTGAGGTTCAAAGGTTCTAGCCCACTTAGCCTCATGATAGGTGCCATCGTTTTTATTTTTCGAGGAGGAGCACTTTTAGTTTTATTTACGATAGCCTGAATATGCTCAGGAGTTGTTCCACAACAGCCACCGATTATATTTACCCATTTATTCTTGGTAAAATCGTCTAAGAGTGAAGCTATTTCTTCTGGTGTTTGATCATACCCTCCAAAAGCATTGGGGAGCCCTGCGTTAGGATAACAACTAATATAGGTATCTGCAATTTTAGATAATTCTTCAATGTAAGGACGCATCTCTTGAGCTCCAAGAGCACAGTTAATGCCCACACTGATGGGGTTCGCGTGGGTAACGGAGTTCCAAAAAGCTTCAATCATTTGTCCTGAAAGAGTGCGTCCTGAGTTATCTGTGATGGTAACAGAAAGAGAAAGTGGTATTTCTTCATTTTTTTCTCTCATTAGACACTTCACGGCGAAAATTGCAGCTTTTAGATTTAAGGTATCAAAGCTAGTTTCCAGAAGAAAAATATCAACATCTGCCTCCCAAAGAATTTTAGCCTGTTCATAATAGATTTCTACCAACTCGTCAAAACAAATCGCCCGAAAACCAGGCCGATTTACATCAGGAGAAAGAGAAGCCGTTCGATTTGTAGGCCCAAAGGCTCCTGCCACAAAACAAGGGTGATCACTTGAATTTGTTTGATAAAATTTTTTAATGGCCTTTTTTGCAACTTTTACAGAAGCTTCGTTCAGCTCTTTAACAAGATCTTTTAAATCATAATCAGCCTGAGAGATTGCATTGGCATTAAATGTATTTGTTTCAATAATATTGGCACCCGCTTGAAGAAACTGATAGTGGATATTTTGAATTATATCAGGTTGAGTGATGGATAAGAGATCGCTATTACCTTTAAGTGGCTTTGAATGATTTTTAAAGTGTTCACCTCTAAAGTCACTTTCTTCAATATTATATTGTTGAATCATCGTACCCATTGCCCCATCTAAAAACAAGATTTGTTGATTGAGTACTTGTTTTAATCTATTTAGTTTATTTAATTTTTTATTTAAAAGCATGGCTCAATATCAATGATTACAAGACAGAAACACCAAATAAAAAATAAGTTTTGTGACGGGAAGTATCAATTTTTAAACTAATAAAAAATCTCCTGAGTTTTAAGATTAATTTCAAGATACAATCTTTCGATACGTAAGGAGGCTTTACTTTATTAAAACAATTTTAAACGAGAACTTTTTTCGAGCCTCTCTTCAAAAATAATTTTCTATTTTTTCATGGGTTGCAATATTTTATCGATCACTTTTAAATTACTTTAAAGTATAAAAGCTGGATAGCTTGTTTTATTCTTGTGGTTTACTCCAAATATATTTTTTTATTACTGCAATTTTCATTTATACACGAGATGTGAAAGGTGAATGCAAAAAAGGCAATACTGACTTTGAATAATTTAAGTATTTATAAAGCCCGCAGATATATTCTCGTGTAGGTGGTGAAAGAGATCACCACCTACCGTCGTCCCTGCTCGGAAATAAAAATACCACAGTTAGGGATAGGGATGGGCGGCATTCCCGTTGTAAATGTAGGCGTATCAACATTATCGCAATAATATTTATTACCAGCAGTGTCAGTACCGTCATAGTCAGCGTATTTCAGGGCTGGAGTTTGAGTCATATCGCCAAAGTCCCAGGCACTAGTCGTCCATACCATCTGAATGTCACTCAATTTCAAATTTTTTGCACTCATTATGTTTCTTGGAGGAGTACTACCTGCTGAACCTAAGATTTCACTTCCTCCTATAGCAGAGCTAAAGCCGTAACTATTGCTGGGCATTGAACCAGAAGTTCCTGAGAATATTCCTACATGATCATTATCAGCACCACCAGTATCATCTCCTCCGAATACCCCACGACCCGGCGTACCACTAATACCTGTAGCAGCGTAACTCTCGGTGACGCTAGCTGATGAATTCTGCCAACCCACCAAGCCTCCTACATAATCATTTCCGGCTTGTCCATTAATTACAAATAGTTGAGAGTAACTCACAGCTATGCTACCTCCCTGCCAACCCACCAAGCCTCCCACATAATCACCGCCATCTCCTCCATATAAAGCTATCTCTCTAGCATAACTTCCAATGATATTTCCACTCGTCTGCTTACCCACCAAGCCTCCTACATAATCATCTCCACTTCCTCCAGCTAAATTGAATATCTCTTTAGCGTAACTAGCGATGATGCTTCCAGCATTCTGATGACCCACCAAGCCTCCTACATAATCATTTCCGACTTGTCCATCTACAGTATTTGTAGCGTAGCTCGCAGTAATAATATCGGATTGAGAACCCACCAAGCCTCCTACATGATCATTCCCAGCTCCTCCATATACAACACCGGAAGAGGAACACTTAGTTATATTTCCACTCGTCTGCTTACCCACCAAGCCTCCTACATAATCATCTCCAGCTTCCCCAAATTGAATATTTTTTACAGCGTAACTCGCAATGATACTTCCACCATCCTGACAACCTACAAAACCTCCTATACTATCTTTCAAAGCTCCTCCGATTAGATCACCAGCATTTATGTCATCACCACCAACTTCAAGAATACCATAAAAAATATTACTTATACGCCCACCATTCTGTTTACCCACCAAGCCTCCTACACAATTATTATTAGACATTCCAGTATGGACACCGAGGACACTCACCAAAGAAATGTTACGGATATCTGCACCAGCTCCTATAACTCCAAATATCCCTATAAACTTCTCTGTACTACGAATAGCTAAACCCGTAATTCTGTGACCATTACCTTCAAAAATAGCATTAAAAAATTTATTCTCGCTACTAGAGGATCCAATAGGCTTCCAACCACCATTATCAGCATCAGCAGCATCTACTACGAAATGAGGCGAAGCGTTATCACCAGCATCCAAGGTATATCCATTTGTCACATCATTACTCCAAGTTTCACCATCCTCATCTTTATCAAAACTAAGATTTTGAGTTAGCTCGTAGCCATTACAGAGAGCGATTCCGCGAATCTCACGACAACCAGTAGTATCACCAGCAGCAGTAGCAGGAGTTAGAATGGTTTTATAGCTAGTGCCAGCTAGATTATAACGGATGTTGTGCAACTTCTCCAGAGAGTCAATCTCTATCAAACCATTGTCGTTATAATCTACATCAGTGGAATCGGGGATTCCATCACCATCGGTGTCGGGCATGCAAGTATCTGTAGTTTTTTTAGAAGCACCTGCCAAACGAGCCTTGCCCATAGGACAAGGTAAATCGGCCATAGAGATTGGACCAGTGGAATCGGGGATTCCATCACCATCGGTGTCGGGCATGCAAGTATCTGTAGTTTTTTTAGAAGCACCTGCCAAACGAGCCTTGCCCATAGGACAAGGTAAATCGGCCATAGAAATTGGGCCAGTGGAATCGGGGATTCCATCACCATCGGTGTCGGGCATGCAAGTATCTGTAGTTTTTTTAGAAGCACCTGCCAAACGAGCCTTGCCCATAGGACAAGGTAAATCGGCCATAGAAATTGGGCCAGTGGAATCGGGGATTCCATCACCATCGGTGTCGGGCATGCAAGTATCTGTAGTTTTTTTAGAAGCACCTGCCAAACGAGCCTTGCCCATAGGACAAGGTAAATCGGCCATAGAAATTGAGGGTTGACTGCCATCAGGGGTGCCATCTTTCGAAGAACATCCTGCAAGCGAAAAAACACCGAAAATCATAAGACCTATACACATGACTAATGACCATCTTAAATACCCATTGACTCTACTCGTTAACATAGCACTCATGTTTTTTATATACTGCATAATTGTATCCCCCTAACAAACATAAACTTAATATAGCATAACCATATCAAGCAGGTATAGCCATGTCAATAGATAAAATTTGCAAAAGACGTAAAAAAGTAGTTTTTAATGGTTTTTGCTTTGTCTATCAATTATAAACAAATCGTATAAAGAAAAAAGTGCCTGAAACGAGGCTTTTATTTTATTTTACGTTTTCGACATAAACCAACATAGGATCTGCTTTAGTAACGCGTACGCTTGCACCAACCTTTGCTGTTTGACCGTCTGCCCACCTAGCTTGCCAGCGTGTGCCTTCAATCTCAACCGCGCCATTACCTGCATTAAATCCGAGCACTTTGGCAGAACGACCAATTAATAGGGATGAACGGTTGTTCAAAGTCTCATCTGCAGCACCGCCGCCATCGCCGTATTTGGCGAACAGGAAACGACCTACAAAAGTGAAAGCAATCGATAGAATCGCGTAAATTGCGATTTGTGCGGGACCAGACATATCGGGCGACAGGATTAACAGGACGACCATGGCAAGTGCGGCAAGACACGGCCAAATTAGAAAGAATGACATTGTCGCCATTTCAATTGAGCCAAGCACAAAGGCCAATATAACCCACCACCACGGTGAAATTCCTTCAAGGAATTGGATGATTTCCATAAATATCCCCTTTACTATTTGTTCTTATCGTCTCTCATTACTGCTTTTGCGATATCCACAATGCCGCCAACAGACCCAATCAAGTTAGATGCTTCAAGCGGGATCATCACTGTTTTTGATGATGGTGAAGACGCTATATCACGCAAAGCTTCGGTGTATTTCTGCGCTACAAAATAGTTAATTGCTTGTACATCACCCTCAGCGATTGCTTTGGATACCATTTGTGTGGCTTTGGCTTCGGCTTCTGCTGCCCGTTCGCGTGCTTCCGCATCTAGAAATGCCGCTTCTTTACGACCTTCGGCTTCGCGAATCTGGGCCTCACGTTCGCCTTCGGCTTTAAGAATTGCTGCTTGCTTCATACCTTCGGCCTGTAGAATTTCAGCACGTTTTGTTCGTTCTGCTTTCATTTGGCGTGCCATAGCTTCGTTAATGTCTGATGGTGGTGCCAAATCTTTGATTTCAACACGTGTTACTTTCACACCCCAAGGTTGGGCTGCACCGTCAATAACGCTTAAAAGTTTCGTATTGATTACATCGCGCTTTGAAAGGCTTTCATCTAGATCCATAGAACCTACAACAGAACGAATGTTTGTTTGACTTAGATTTGAAAGGGCGCGGCGCAAATCAAGAACTTCATAGGCGGCACTTGCCGCATCAACAACTTGATAGAATGTCACCGCATCAGCAACGACCATTGCGTTATCTTTCGTGATCACTTCTTGGCTATCGATATCAAGAACTGTCTCCATCATGTTAATTTTGGCACCAATTTTATCCATCACTGGGATCAAAAAATGCAAACCAGGGGTTAATGTGCGTGTGTAACGCCCAAAGCGTTCTACTGTCCATTCATCACCTTGAGGAACAGACTTCACCATCATTAAGATCAAAGTAATTGCAAAAATCAGCAGAAATAATGCGGATCCAACGCTGCCAGTCATTAGACTGGCTTTATAGCTGCTACCCATGCGATTGTAACGGATGTCGTGTAGCATTGCGAGATTATGAATCTCTATCAAACCATCGCCGTCGTCATCACCATCAGTGAGATCGGGGATAGTGTCACTATCATCATCTATATCATAGAAATCTAAGACAAGATCACCATCGCTATCGAGAATGGTATCAATAATACAAGTATCTATAGTCTTTTTAGGAGCACCTGCCACACGAACGGTATCTGTGGGGCAATCTACATCAAGGGCATCAGGAGAATCAGGAATTTTACTGCTACCAGTAATAGTGTCAGCTTTAGTAGAACATCCTGCAGGTAAAAAAACACCGAAGATCATAAAAATTATAAAACCTACATACATAACGAATGGCCACCTTGAATGCCCATTTACTTTATTCGTTAACCTAGTACTCATCTTTTTCATATATTGCATAATTATATCCCCCTAACAAACATAAACTTGATATACTATACCTATACAAGCAATGTAGCCATGTCAAGAGATAAAGTTTGAAAAGAGCATAAAAAAGTGGTTTTTAATAGTTTTTGTTTTGTCCATCAATTATAATTTGCTCTTTATCGAGCAGGGCACGCCTAGAAAATCTTTTCAGAGATTATTTTGCACCAATTTATAAAGACAATGAGAAAAGTTTATAATTCTGAAAAAATAAAAAAGTCCGTAAAATAATTTATCGACCATCCATCACACAGATAAATTAATACCCTCAATACTTGTTAGGCTAATTTTTATAGACTCATCGTTTAATAAGCGCCCGTAGCTCAGCTGGATAGAGCGTCGGACTTCGAATCCGTGCGTCGGGGGTTCGAATCCCTCCGGGCGCAAATATTTTGATCTTGTCGAGTTAACCCATTTATGTATTTTGTGAATGTATGAATCTCTCATTAAATTGGCTCAAGCAGTTTCTTGATTTAAGTAAACATTCACCTTCAGAGATTGCTGAAATACTCACAATGAAAACCTGTGAGGTAGAAGCGATAGCCCCCATCTTTGATTTTTCAAATAATTTAATTGTGGGAGAAGTCAAGACGGTAGAGCAACACCCCAATGCACTTAAATTGAAAATATGCGAAACAATAGCGGATAACAAAAAATTTATTATTGTAACAGCTGCCAAAAATGTAACCACTCATAAAAAATATCCTCTAGCTATAGCAGGTGCAACACTGCCCAATGGTTTAACTATAAAAACTAGCAACCTGAGAGGAATCGAAAGTGAAGGTATGCTTTGTTCTGCGGAAGAATTAGGTATGCAAGATTTTATATTCCCTCATATTGATCAGTCTGGTGATCTTTTAGAGCTACCATCTGATGCAATTTCCGGGAAATTACTCTCAAATATTTTTTCTATATCTGATATTGTCCTTTATATAGATAATAAATCTCTTACTCATAGACCTGACCTTTGGGGTCATTTTGGTTTCGCTCGAGAGCTTTCTGCTTTATTATCTATTCCGCTTAAAAAAAATCCATTAATCAATCATACACACATACAAGCAATCTCTTCACCACAGCAAGAAGATAATATACATATTGAAATTAAAGATAATGCCGCTTTAAATTATTCAGGAGCCATACTAAAAAATATTAATTTAAAACCTTCACCAATTAATCTTCAAGCCCTTCTTATTGCTGCTGGTATGCATCCTATCAATAATGTTGTAGATGCCTCTAATTATGTAATGCTTGAACTCGGACAACCAAACCATGCTTTTGATAAAGATCAAATTACTGATAATATCGAAGTATCTTTTTCTAAAGAAGGTGAAGAAATTATCACGCTTGATTTAAAAACAAGAAAATTACCTCACGGTATTCCGCTCATAAGAATGAAAGGATATCCCATCGCGATAGGCGGGATTATAGGAGGACGTGATACAGAAGTTACGAATAACACAAAGACAATCTTTTTAGAATCAGCAACCTTTCATCGCGATCATATCCGTAAAGGAGTATCTAGTCTCTCACTCAGAACGGAAGCAAGCCAAAGGTTTGAGAAAGGTCTCGACCCATCTTTGACAAAGCCCGCAATATTACGATTCGCTGAAATCTTAAGGGAAGGTAACCCTGATCTAAAAATAAGTCAAATTCAGACGAAAGGGATAATGCCCAGTAAAAAAAATAAAATTGAAACAACTTTTTCTTATATATTCAGTCGATTAGGCAATATTGATCTTTCTACCAATCAAATTATAACAATATTAAATTCTCTAAATATGAAATGTGAATCAAATGGAGATCACCTTCATGTGGAAGTACCTTCTTATCGTTCTTATTATGATATTGAAATACCAGAAGATCTTATTGAAGAAGTAGCCAGAGTGGTAGGTTACAAAAAAATTAAAGAAGAAGCTCTACTGCTTCCTTGTAAAGTTCCATATCACTCAAATAAATTACGTAAACTAGAACATCAATTACGCAATTTATTCTCTTATTCATACCATTTTACTGAAGTTTATAATTATTCATTTCACTCTGCTCAGGAAATATCGCTTGATACTAGATATACACAGAACGCTGTTAAACTTACAAACCCAATACAACAAGAGCAAAAATATTTACGTATCTCGCCTTTACCTAGCCTTCTAAAAAATATAACTGAAAATTATAAACAAAACAATGAACTAAGTCTCTATGAAATAGAACGAATATTTTTACTCGACCATACCAATGTTGATGCGCTCCCCGAAGAAAAATTATTTATTGCGGGAATACTTATTTCTACTCAAAAAGATTCAAAAATCTTAACTTTTTTAGCATCAATTTTAGGGGATGTTCTTAGTAGATTAGGTTTAATAAAAAAAAATCAAAAATATGAAGCGTTACAAGAAGATATATTTCACCCTGGACGTGGTGGGCTTATTCGTTCTAAGCTCCTTCTAAATTCAAAAACCTCAAACGTCTTATTTAAGTGGGGAGAAATTCATCCGAAAATAGTCAAAGAATATCATTCTAATATAGATAAAAAAATTTTTTATTTTGAAGCCTTTTTAAGTAACCTCGTTAATCTCATTTCTAATCAATCTCCTTACCATCCTATCACAAAATTTCCATCCTCAGTGTTTGAAATGACTATTCTAACAGACGAACATACTCCTTTTCAAGAGATTGAAAATATAATAACGACTTCACAAGATAAAAATCTTATCAAAAATATTGAAGAACAAATTGAGTTTATTGGTTCTTTTTCTGGAGACCAAATTAATCATGGAAAAAAAGCAGTTTCTTTGAAACTGACTTGGGTCAATTCTTTAAAAACAATTGAGCATAATGAGCTTAAAACTCTACAAGATAGTGTAATCAAAAATTTAGCTCGAGCAGGCTTTCCTTTAAAATAGAGATTTAAAATAAAAGTAAAAGCAATAATGCATGAAATAAATCATATGGATGAACATCCTTTAATTGACTCACACTGCCATCTCAATATGATTCTCGAAAAAGAACTTACTCAAGAGAATATACTTTCACTTATGAAAAAAAATAATATTGAAGGTTTTATCCAAATCGCCACAGACCCTCAATCAATTGATTTCGCTCAAAAAATGACACATCAAACACTTACCGTTAATTACGCTTATACAATCGGACATCATCCTAATGAAGCTTCTCAGACTGATTATACAAGCGGCCTAAAAAAGGCAAAAAAATCTTTTCAAGACCCTAATTTTGTTGCCATCGGAGAAATTGGCCTTGATTACTACTACACAAAAGAACATAAAAAAGAACAAATTAAGATATTAGAAGCCTACCTAGATACAGCTCTTGAGCTAAATAAACCTATTTGCATTCATACCCGTAATGCCCATGACGATACCATTGATATTTTAAAAAATTTCAGTAGTCGTTTAAATATTCTCATTCACTGTTTTACAGGTAATGAATTACAAATGAATGATTACCTAAAGATTGGTTGCTACATTTCTTTTTCAGGTATCGTAACTTTTAAAAATGCCAAAGAGATACAACAAGCTGCACTGAATTGCCCTATAGATAAACTCCTTGTTGAAACAGATGCCCCCTTTCTTGCCCCAGCCCCTTTTCGAGGAAAAACAAACCAGCCGGGCTATGTTCGTTATACCCTTAATTATCTCGCCAACCTTAAAAAAATTTCTACGTATAGTTTAGCTAAGATGACTTATCAAAACACAAAAAAATTTTATAAATTAAATTGGTGATTTATTTAATTAACTTTTTGGCTCAACTAGATCACCTGGTTGTAAACGAAAGATATTATAAGAATCATTAGTCGCCTTCACCCAAGAAAGATCTGTATCAACATCAACAACCTCTAACTCAACAATAACTGCACCATTCTTTGTCGCCAAAAGTCGTGTTTTTTTTTGTAAGCCATCTCGCTTTCCTAGGTTAATTAAAACTTTTTCATTTTTAATCGCCAACACCCTTCCGTAATATGGTATATGATCATAAATTTTATTAGACAACTGTACGGCCAAATGATTTAAATAACTCAGCCCTTCTGCTTGAGCCTTAGTTCTATAAATATTTAAACCAGTATTCAAATCAACAATTTCCATTGTGACACGAATCCCCTGAGCTATTTTTTGGTAACTCCCTCTAATAATATATCTAAGGCTTTGTTTTCCAAAAGATGCCTTATTTCTAATATTTTGATTAACCTTTAACATTTTTAAATAATGATCAAAGCAATATTTAACTTCTTTAGCTAATGGAGCATTATGATATCCACCTAGACCAAAAAACTTTTTTTTTGTAATCTTTTTATAAATTTCATTTAGTTCATCTTCAGGAAGAATACGAACTCTTCCCATTTCGCTTAATGCGAAAGAAAGTTTATGTGCAATAGCTCGACCAGCATCAGGATATGTTCCAAATGGATTTTCTGGTTTGAAATAAAAAACAAATAATGGAGTAGGTGTTCTTACTTTTTCTGGGAATGGAATTCTAGCTCTATAAAAAATTTTATTTCTTCTTTCTTGCACTAATTGTTCATACATATCTTGATATTTAGTACCTCGCGTTCTATCTTTTAGAAATTGTAATGTTTTTGTTAAATATCTAAAATCAGATTTGGTGCGATAATAACGAATAAGTTCTTTATTCGTTTTAAGGTGACCTGGAAATAAATAGGAAGCCCATTTGAATTCTTGAAAAGCCTGAGTTTCTTGATTGAGAGTACTAAGCTGTTTTCCCTTATTATAATGCTCTTCAACAAATCGCATAATATTTGGAGATTCTCGCCTTCGTGTAAAATGCAGTAGATTTTTTTGGAGATGATACCTTAATATTTCATCATTACTATTATTTGCTAGCAAAGTGGGATAGATTTTTAAACTCGTTTTAGGGTTACAATAACCCTGATAATACTGAGCCTCAAAATGAGATGGATTATTTTTTAAAACCGCTTGTAGATAAGGCATTGCATTATTACAATTTTTTGTAAGAGAATAAATTTTACCTAATAGTAAATTAGACGTAAGGTGATAATAATCAAAATTTTTTACACTTTCGAGATCATGTATAGCTTCAGAAAAAGCCTTGATAGTAATCGGATCATCATAAAGCAGACTATCTAACTCACGTACAGAACGTAAAAGCTTGGCTCGAGCGATATGAACTAAAATATCTGTCTTATCAGGCTCAATGAGGTGAGACATTTTAAGAAAATTAATTGCTTTTGTGTAGTTACCTTTTTGAGTATAAATATCACTCAAAAGGATATAGGATGGAATATGATTTGGATTTGAACGTAAATTTTTTTTTAGTTTTTTCTCTGCTAAATACTTTTTATTATGTAGTAGATAAACTTTGCTTTTTAAATAATTCAAATCGGGGTTATAAGGATATAATTGAATGCCTTTATTCACAATTTTTTTAGAAGCAACAAAGTCTTTTTGATCAAAATAGGTTTTTGCAAGTTCTACAAGCACTTCTTTATTTTTGGGAGCAATCTTATATGCTTTTTTCAAATAAAATTTAGAATTTTTCAAAGAATCTGTTTCACGAAGGAGTCGACCTAAAGAGATTAAGGCTGGAAGATAATTTGGATTTTTTGCGATTGCCTTTTTATAAAAGTCAATCGCAATAGGAAATTGTTTCTGTATATATTCAGTATCTCCTCTTTCTTTATAGAGAGCCGCTCTATTTATAGCAAGTAAAATTGTTACACAGAAGAAGTAACTAATTATCCATAAAAAAAATTTATTTAAAATTATCATATGAATCATTACGGAACAAAATAACCAGTAGTTTCAGCTCCCACTCTACCTTGAAAATTTACCATAATTTTTAGATCCATATATTGATTCTTCCATTTTTTATTGGCTTCACTCTTATAATAAAGGAGCATATTTTCTCTCTCTTGTGCTCGAATTGTAGAGTCAATATCCTCCAATGTTGAAGAATATGCATGATAATAGCCTCCACCAGTATATTCAGCAAATTCTTTCAATAATTTTTTTTTATATTTTACATTAATAATTGTAGGATTCTCAAAGCTAATTACATACAAACGTATATGGTTGATTTTCAAATAATTAGAAATTTTTTGAAAATTAGTTGAGTTAAACTCGTGGTTTTCAAATTCGCCTTCATGCATCCAAATTATAGCCTTATTACCTCTCTTAGGGAGTAACTCAGATGCTGCATAATACAAAGCATTCCCAACCATAAATTGATCTTCTTGATCACTTTCGCTCAGATGTCCGGCCTCTCGAATGCCTTGCCTCAGACGTAACCTTGAATTTGTCCATGGAGTTTCGTCACGATAATCTTGAGCATAACTTATTAACTTTAAACGATCATGTTTTCTAAGCTGTTTCATCGTAAAATCAAGTGCCCATAAAGACGAATTGGGTGAATATTTTTTCATTTTAGTATTACGCGAAAGTAAGACAGTTGCAACTATCTTACTTTTTGATTCAGACTCTGGAACGACTCTTAAGCCACTTATGGTCGACCCATTTTCAATAATTTTAAAATTACTTTGTTGTAACTTTGTAATATAGCTATTAGTATGGTCTTGGACAGAAACCCAAAGAGCCACTGTCGGAAACTGTTTATTATCAATTCTTTCAACCCAAAGTTCTACATTTTTAATTAAATGATCTTGAGGTAAAAAATGAAGTATCGAATGTGACGAGTAATCTGTGATAAATAAATTTTGATCTTTATCTAACGTAGCACTATAAGTTTTAACTAAAGTATCAATATCCCCATCCCTTCGATTATATTTTTTAATTTTTTTGTAATCTTTTTTTTCTAAATTTAAAATAAATACCCCTTCGTATTCATCAGCAATCACTAAATGAGTTTGCTTAGGATTTAATTGAATATGCCTCGGCTTTTTAAGAAAGTCATTTCCTATATATTCTTCAAAGTTTCCATACGCATCAAAAACAGAAATACGGGCTCGATCAACTTCAGAGACATAAATTTTACCATTCTTGTGGCAAGCAATTCCAAAAGGCTTTTCTAGAGAGTCATTTCCTTCTGTTTCATGAAACATTAAATTAAACTTTCCATTTCTAGCTATCTTATGAATTCTATGATTTCCGTTATCCACAACAAAATAAAATCCTTGATAATAGCAAATTCCAGCTGGGCCTCTAAATTGCATCTTGCCACTTCCAGTAGAACCTAAACTACTCATCGAAAAAACAAGAGGAATTTTTTTACCAGCCTTTGACCACTTCATTCGATGGAGTGTATCAGAACCGTAGTCAGTTACCCAAATTTCTCCGTCATCTACAGTGGCGGCCATAGGTAATTCTAATTTACTTGAAATACGACGCATATTGTGAATAAATTTGCCATTAGGGCTGAGCTCCAAAAGAATACCATTATCAAGCTTATCTTTAGCGAGTATTAAAATATTTTGATTTGGTAAAATATAAATAAACGAAGGAAACTGATAACGAAACCCCCTTTTTGAAGCCATTTTATTAAAGAATACAAAGTTCTCACTTAATTCGTGTTTTTTATTTATAATATTTAGATTTTGGATATGCAACTTTAAGGTAGGATCTTCTCCACCATTCCTAAATATGGCATTCCATTCTTGAATCGCCGCACTTACATCTCCTGCAAAATAATAAGCTTGACCAAGCCTTTTTCTTGCTTCATGATAGTCAGGATTAGAAGATAATGAATTAATAAAAAAATCTGTTGATGCTTGGTATTGATAAGAGTTATAAAGTTCAACTCCCTGTCGAAAGTAATCATTGGCTTTTTCTTTATCGAAGTAAGTATTCGGACTAAAAAGACCAAAACTCAGAGTGACGAGAGCAAGAGAGCTCGATATTCCAAGAATAATTTTTTTTTGAGAAGTAGACAGCATTATGTCCCTTTTCGGTCAATAGAATTTAAAGCTTAAGTTCTTTTTGTTTGCAAGATCAGCTTTAAATAAATACCCATAGAAACACCCGTGACTCGGTTTTAAAAAATATTCACCAACTCTTCACGACTAATGCGTAGGGGTTCGATTACAAAACTTAGATTCCCAGCTTAGTTTCAATGTTTTGAAAGCATGATAGTGATTATTCCAATGAAGCTTGTGAGCATGATTCCAATGGTCCATAAAAATCGACTGTCAATTTTTACATCAAGCTTATCAACGCGACCATCAAGCTTATCAATGCGACCATCAAGTTTATCAATGCGACCATCAAGTTTATCAACGCGATCGTCAAGCTTTGCATCAAGCTTATCGATGCGGTCAGCAATTTTCGCATCAAGCTTATCGATGCGATCATCAATTTTCGCATCAAGCTTATCGATGCGATCATCTAGTTTTATATCAAGCTTGTCCATTTTCTCAAGCAGATAGAAGAGCAGTTTTTGAGAACTTTCTGACTCAAGGTCAGTCTCAGAAATATTCTGTTGTTTTTCGAGAGTCGATGTCGGCATGGCTAAGCCTAACTTTAAAGCCTCAGCCTGTCAAGCCCTTTAGTGACTTTATCGGTCGATACATCGATCGGCAGTCGACACTCTCCGCCCAGCGGGCAACATCGCTCGCGGCTTATCGGTCGGCACTCTCCGCCCAGTGAGCACATCACCCGCGGCTTATGGTCGGCACTCTCGCCCAGCGGGCAACATCGCTCGCGGCTTATGGTCGGCACTCTCCGCCCAGCGAGCAACATCATCCGCCGCGACTGGCGATCGGCACTCTCCGCTCAGCGAATGCATCACTCGCAATTGTCAACTGTCCGTCTATCGTTGCCCAGCAAGCAAAGCCAACCTTGCGGATTATGGTCGTTGCCCGGGGAGCATCACCCGCGGCTTATGGTCGACACTCTCCGCCCAGCGGGCAACATCGACCCGCGGCTTATGGTAGTCTATCGTTGCCCCGCGGACACATCCGCCGCGACTGGCGATCGGCACTCTCCGCCTAGCGAGCAAAGCATCGCTCGCGGCTTATGGTCGGCACTCTCCGCCTAGCGAGCATCATCACCCGCGGCTTATGGTCGACACTCTCCGCCCGCGGGCAACATCGCTCGCGGCTTATGGTCGGCACTCTCGCCCAGCGGGCAAAGCATCATCCGCAGCTTATCGTCGGCACTCTCGCCCAGCGGGCAAAGCATCATCCGCAGCTTATGGTAGTCTATCGTTGCCCCGCGGACACATCCGCCGCGACTGGCGATCGGCACTCTCCGCCTAGCGAGCAAAGCATCGCTCGCGGCTTATGGTCGGCACTCTTCGCCTAGCGGGCAAAGCATCATCCGCGGCTTATGGTCGACACTCTCCGCCCAGCGGGCAACATCGACCCGCGGCTTATGGTAGTCTATCGTTGCCCCGCGGACACATCCGCCGCGACTGGCGATCGGCACTCTCCGCCTAGCGAGCATCATCACCCGCGGCTTATGGTCGACACTCTCCGCCCGCGGGCAACATCGCTCGCGGCTTATGGTCGGCACTCTCGCCCAGCGGGCAAAGCATCATCCGCAGCTTATCGTCGGCACTCTCGCCCAGCGGGCAAAGCATCATCCGCGACTGGCGATCGACACTCTCCGCCTAGCGAGCAACATCATCCGCCGCGACTGGCGATCGGCATTCTCGCCCAGCAGGCAAAGCATCATCACCCGCGGCTTATGGTCGGCACTCTCGCCCAGCGGGCAAAGCATCGCTCGCGGCTTATGGTCGGCACTCTCCGCCTAGCGAGCAAAGCATCATCCGCGGCTTATGGTCGTTGCCCAGCGAGTAAATCGCCATATGATGTGCATGTTGTCCAGTCAGTGGTGGGCGGGGTGACACTCATATCGACGCTGGGAACGCATAGCTTAATCGCGGGTAATTGCATATTGGTGCCTAGGTCCCACGCTTTGGCGTTATTGGTGGCACCATGTGGCAGACCAGACGGATATGCGCCCATAGTACCCATTAGCTGTGCTAGCGTAAGACCACCTACTCCACCCGCAACATCACCCCGTGCTTGATGTGGGCTTTGAGATGCGTCTGTGATCCAATAGCCATTCGTAATACTTGGAGTACTACTAGCACTACCCACCAGACCACCTGAAAAAGAAGAACCAGAAGAATAAGAAGGACCTGAACTAGAAAGAGAAGAGACTCCACCAGAACCACTAAAATAACTATTCGTTATCGTCAAAAAAGCACTAGACTCATGACTGAACTGACGACCCACCAGACCGCCTGAAAGAGAATAACCAGAACGAGAAGAGGAAGAAGAACTAGAAGAAGAAACTCCACCCAACCCGCTAAAATAACTATTCACTATCCTTAAAGCACTACTCCCACCCACCAGACCGCCTGAATGAGAATAACCAGAAGAATCAGAAGAAGAACTAGAAGAAGAGACTCCACTCCCACCACTAAAATAACTATTCGTTATCGTTAAAGAATTACTAGTATCATGACTGAACTGACGACCCACCAGACCGCCTGAATAAGAATAACCAGACTCAGAAGAAGAAGAAGAACTAGAAGAAGAGACTCCACCCATACCGCTAAAATAACTATTCGTTATCGTAACAGTACCACTACCCACCAGACCGCCTGAATAAGAATAACCACGTGAAGAAGAAGAAGAAGAATGTATTGACCCAGAGGTCACGCCTACATTGCGAATCTCAGCAGTTGTTCCACTCGTCCAACCAAATAAACCTGCATAAGCATAACTTGTGGAACTCTTCACATTCACCCAAAGGTTAGCGATTGTGTGATTGTTGCCCTCGAAAGTGCCTGTGAAGCCATTAATGGGCACCCAGCTCGCGTCTTCGGTAATATCAATCACTTCATGTGTATTCCCCCCGACAGTCACGGAGGTCGTATCAATCATATCATTAACGACACCAGCAGTTTCACTACCTGTATTAAGCAAGCTCTTAAGGTCAATGTTGGCTGTTAGCTCATAGCCGTTACAACCTGAGTCAGGGCAACCACTCGAATCACCGGGCTCACTCGCCAAAACATTAGCCTTGGTTTTATAACTTGCACCCGCCAAATCATAACGCATGTTGTTCAGCTTTATTGCCGTATCTATGTCAATCAGACCGTCGCCGTCAGCATCAACCTTAGGTACTGTAAAGTTGATCGTCACATTAACAATGCCTCCAGAGGTCGCAAAAGTTGTTATATTGGGGTCGTAATCTGCGACCGTTGCAATCGTGTGACTGATTGCAACAGAAATATTCGCCGGTATCATCCCTGATGCACCAGCCACCCTTGTAACGGTGATTGTTTGGGGGCTTCTTCCTGTAGTTTCATTAAAATCAACAACCATAGGGCTTACTTCCAAGTCGGCACTATTTTCACTAAGACTCACACGCACCGTCTTTCCAGGTGCCGGATCATGGCTCAATGAAATGGTATACGTTGCCCCTGTTGCACCATCAACATCATCAAAAGCGAGCGTATTAGTAGAGATAACAACATTACCCGTGCCACCATCGGCATCTATGATATTTACATTCACATTCACCTGATCGAGATCAATGGAGTTATATTTAGAATCATCACCACTCACACCATGGTTTACTTGTGTTGTGTAGTCACCTACGTAGTTGTTGTCGTCTGCTGTAATAGATACTGTCTGAGGGGTACCCCAGTTGAAAGGGGTAAACGTTAGAGAAGCAACACTGCCAGAGAGCCCAGTAGCGGGATTCACATTGAGGGTAACATCTCCCGTTGGCTTAGAGCTCAGTTGCACAGTATAATCCTCCTGCATGCCCTCTGTTACATTCACCTCTGCTGGTGTAAAAATAAAACCAGCCATGTCGTCGTCGCTCATAAAAACTGTAATATTGCTATGCTCAACGGCGTCTCGAACACTGTCAATATTATATGAGGCACCTGTGGAGGAGTCTAAGCTGTGGGAGATCATTCCCATTAAGTTATCACTCTCGTCGATCTCGTTATTCACTCGGGTTACCGTAACTATTTTTAACGGGTTGCTGCTATCTAAAGTTAGCTGAGAAGGGTTAACAGTAAGTAAAGCATTATTCGTTGACAAATTAATCACAACGTTTTCACCACTAGGAGGTAGCGCGTTTGTTGCTAGACTAATTATATACCTTTGAGCTACACCCTCCACAACAATAAGAGAAGAGGTAGGGATCGTAACCGATGGAGCAAGAGTATCAACTTTCGGAGCGAGAGTATCAACTTTAAGCTGAACACCCGAAGCATAATTAAAGCTTACATCATAAGCAAAAATCTTATAAAAATAAGTGATGCCTGCTGTAATGTCTGTATCTGTAAAAGTTGGTGCGGCTGCGTTATACATCATTTGTGAGCTACCAATCAAATCAATACCTGCATAATCGTGCCCTGTCGTGGGGGAATCTGATATTGGGCTCGTATTCTTTAAAATTAAAAATTTAGAGAAATCAGTATCGGTAGGGCTGGTCCAAGCTAACGTTATTCCATTTGAATTACGCTGAAAAACATGATCTGTGATATTCGTTAGTGGTTCATTAGCTTCATCAACATTAGTACAGTGTGTGAAGTTCAGCAAGAAAACACTACAAATACTATATTTAAGAATTGATCGCATCGTTAAATTAATTTTCATACTGAAAGTTTTATTACATTTTAATTTTTTATTATTCATAAGAGCAACTTGATCATAGTTATGTTCTATTTTGTCAACGGTTATTAGCAATTTTGTTCTAAATGACAAAATTTATTAATTTTTTAGATACATAGATAATTCGACGAATGACCTTACCTTGTAGATGACGGTTAATTTTTGTATCTAGTTTCGCATCCGAGATTATTTTCTCAAGCAGATACTCGTGCTAGTGGCAAATGTTACTAGTGAAAGAGCAGTTTTGAGAACTGTCTGACTCAAGGCTCGTCTCAGAAACATTTTATTGTTTTTCGAGAGCCGATTTCGGCATGGCTAAGCCTAACTTTAAAGCCTCAGCCCGTCAAGCCCTTTCGTGACTTTGTCGGTCGGTACATCGGTCGGCACTCTCCGCCCAGCGAGCAACATCATTCGCGGCTTATGCTCGACACTCTCCGCTCAGAGAGCATCACCCGCGGCTTATGGTCGACACTCTCGCCCAGCAGGCATCATCCGCCGCGACTGGCGGTCGGCACTCGCCGCCCAGCAGGCAAAGCATCATCCGCAGCTTATAGTCGGCTCTCGCCGCTCAGAGAGCATCACCCGCGGCTTATGGTCGACACTCTCGCCCAGCAGGCAAAGCATCATCCGCCGCGACTGGCGGTCGGCACTCTCCGCCCAACGAGTAGAGCACCCGCGACTTATGGTAGTCTATCGTTGCCCAGTGGGCATCATCGCTCGCGGCTTATGGTCGTTGCCCAGCGAGTAGGGCACCGTATGATGTGCATGCAGCGTTAATACACCCTTTAACCGCAGGTAATTGCATATTGGTACCTAGGTCCCACGCTTTGGTGTTATCAGTGGCACTATGTGGCAGACCAGACGGGGAAGGAGCACTTATAGTGCTCATACTTATAGCTTGTAGTTCTGTTAGGGTGAGGTCAATCGCACCTGATGGGTTCGTCGAAGAATTACCCTGCGCCCGCTTTGGGCTTTGATTAGTCGTTCCTCCATCCACACTTTGAGCTACACTTTTGTCCCAATAGCCATTTGTAATACGCACGGTAAAACCATCACCCACCAGACCACCTGAAGAAGAAGAAGAAGAAGAAGAAGAAGAAACTCCCCCTACACCGCTAAAATAACTATTTTTAATATTCACAATATCCACCAGACCTGCCAGACCGCCTGAAGAAGAAGAATCAGAAGATTGAACAGAAGAAGAAGAAGAAGAAGAGACCCCTCCCACACCGCTAAAATAACTATTTGTAATATTCACAATACTGCTAGTATCCGCCAGACCCACCAGACCGCCTGAAAAAGACTCAGAAAAAGCAGCAGCAGTAGCAGCAGAAGCAGAAGAAGAAGAAGAAACTCCACCCGCACCTCTAAAATAACTATTCATTATCGTCAAAGTAAAATAAGCATAACCCACCAGACCACCTGAAGAAGAAACAGATTGAACAGAAGAAGAAAAAGAAGAAGAAACCCCTCCCACACCGCTAAAATAACTATTCGTTATCATCAAAGTAGAAGCATAACCCACCAGACCACCTGAATAAGACTCAGAAGCAGCAGCAGCAGTAGCAATAGAAGAAGAAGAAGAAGAAGAAACTCCACCCGCACCGCTAAAATAACTATTTGTAATACTCCCAATATTCATCAGACCCACCAGACCGCCTGAAAAAGAATTAGTAGCAGCAGAAGAAGAAGAAGAAACCTCTCCCACACCGCTAAAATAACTATTCGTTATCATCAAAGTAGAAGCATAACCCACCAGACCACCTGAATAAGACTCAGAAGAAGCAACAGCAGCAGAAGAAGAAGAAGAAGAAGAGACCTCCCCACCGCTAAAATAACTATTCGTAATAATCACAGTACCACTAGAACCACCACTACTTAGCAGACCACCTGAATAAGACTCAGAAGCAGCAGCAGCAGCAGAAGAAGAAGAAACCCCCCCACCGCTAAAATGACTATTCGTAATAATCACAGTACCACTAGAACCACCACTACTTAGCAGACCACCTGAATAAGAAGAACTAGAGGAATAATCGCTAGCAGCAGAAGAAGAAACCCCCTCACCGCTAAAATAACCATTTGTAATACTCCCAGTATTCATCAGACCCACCAGACCGCCTGAATAAGAAGAAGAAGAATCAGAAGCAACAGAAGAAGAAGAAACCCCTCCCCCACCGCCAAAATAACTATTTGTAATACTCACAATACTCCCAGCATCCACCAGACCCACCAAGCCGCCTGAATAAGACTCAGAAGAAGCAACAGCAGAAGCAGCAGAAGAAGAAACCCCTCCACTACCACTAAAATAACTATTCGTAATAATCACAGTACCACTAGAACCACCACTACCCATCAGACCGCCTGAATAAGACTCAGCAGCAGCAGAAGCAGAAGAAGAAGAAGAAGAAGAAGAAGAAACCCCTCCACCGCTAAAATAACTATTCGTAATAATTACAGTACCACTAGAACCACCACTACCCACCAAACCGCCTGAATAAGATTCAGGAACAACGCCGGGGCTACCCTCCAAGAAAGTATAAATTGAGCCAGAGATGATTCCCACATTGCGAATCTCTACAGATGTTTCACCCGTCACGCCAAACAAGCCCGCATAGACATGAGACCCAGAAGAAGAGATATTCACCCAAAGGTTAGCGATGGTATGGTTGTTCCCTTCAAAAGTACCCGTGAAGGCACTAATTGGTGCCCAACTTTTGTCTTTGCCCGTTCCAATATCAATTACCATCAATTTCTCACCGGTATCATCAGTATCGCCGTCGGCATTTTTATCAACACCCACCATCATCTTCTCAATTATTCTGTTGCCGTTTTTATCAAGCAAATTCAAAAGATCAATATTGGCCGTTAGCTCATAGCCATGGCAACCCCCACTACCATTAACAACAGGAGGGCAACCACTCGAATCACCCACTATTTGTGTCATCGAGGTTTTATAACTTGCGCCCGCTAAATCATAGCGTATGTTGTTCAACATCACGGCATTGTTTATCTCGATCAGACCGTCGTGGTCAGAATCAACCATAGGTATTGTACTGTTGATCGTCACATTGACAGTGTTCCCAGAATTCGCAAAAGTTGTTATATTGGGGTCGTAACTTACGCCCGTTGCAATCGTGTGACTAATTGCAACGAAAATATCTGCCATAATCATCCCTGATGCACCACTCGCCCTTGTAACAGTGATTATTTTTGGACCTCTTCCCGCGGCTCCCCCAAAATTAACAACCATAGGGCTTACCGACAAAGTGCTATTTCCACTGCTAAGGCTCAGATCCACCTGTACTGTCTTTCCTAGTGCCGGATCATGACTCAATGAAAGGGTGTATGTGCCACCTGTCGCACCATCGATATCATCAAAAGCGAGCATATTAGTAGAAATAACAATATTACCCGTGCCACCATCGTCATCTGTGACATTTACAGTCACCTGACCAGGGGCGATGAAGCTATATTTAGAATCAGCACTATTAACACTATGGTTTACCTGTGCTGTGTAGTCACCTATGACCCTGTTGTCCTCTGCTGTAATAGTCACTGTCTGAGTGGCATTCCAGTTAGAAGGGGTAAATATTAGAGAAACAACACTGCTAGAGAACCCAGTAGCGGGGTTTACATTGAGAGTAACATCTCCCGTTGGCTTAGAGAGAAGTTGCACACTATAATCGACCTGCATACCCTCTGTGACATTCACCTCACGATTTGGCGGTGTAAACATAAAACCGGCCATGTCTTCGTCAGCCGCGTCCTCGCCAATGGGTAGCTTGTCCAACGAGGACAAAAACGAGAAAAGATCATCACCATTAGTACAGTGTATAAAGTTTAGCAAGAAAATACTACAAATACTATATTTAAGAATTGATCGCATAGTTAAATTAATTTTCATACTAAAAGTTTTATTAGCTCTTAATTTTCCAACCTTGATAAGGCTGATTAAGATATAGTATCTGGACTTTTTTGTCAACTGTTATTAGCAATTTTGTTCTAAATGACAAAATTTATTAATTTTTTAGATACATAGATAGTTCGACGAATGACCTTATCTTGTAGATGACGCTTAATTTTTGTATCTAGTTTTGCCTCAAGCTTGTCCCTTTTCTCAAGCAGATACTCGTGCTAGTGGCAAATGTCACTAGTGAAAGAGCAGTTTTTGAGAACTTTCTGACTCAAGGCTAGCCTCAGAAACATTTTGTTGTTTTTCGAGAGTCGATGTCGGCGTGGCTAAGCCTAACTTTAAAGCCTCAGCCTGTCAAGCATCATTTGCGACTATCGGTCGCCATCCTCCGCCCAACGATCAAAGCATCACTCGCGATTGACGGTCGCCTTTCCGCCCAGCGGGTAAAGCATAACCTCCGGCTGATGGTCTTCTATCGTTGCCCTTTGATCAGAGCACCGTATGAGGCACATGTGACAACATTAGTTCTGCTAACCGTGGGGCTAACGCATAGCTTAACCGCAGGTAGCTGGCTTATGGTGCCTAGGTCCCAAGCATTGGTGTTATCAGTGGCACTATGTGGTAAATCAGATGGAGATGGGGCACTCGGAGTGCTAGAAGTTATAGCTTTTAGTTGCGTTAATGTAAGACCAATCGTACCCGGCACATCTACGAGATCACCTTGTGCATCAAGAGCAGCATTACCCTGTGCCCGCTTTGGGCTTTGATTAGTCGTTCCTCCATCCACACTTTGAGGCGCACCGTTGTTCCAATAGCCATTCGTTATCGTCATAGTACGACCAAAACCCACCAGACCGCCTGAATAATAAGAAGAAGAGACTCCACCCGCACCGCTAAAATAACTATTCACTATCGTTAAAGCACTAGAAGAATAACCCACCAGACCGCCTGAACGAGAATAAGAAGAAGAAGAAGAAGAAGAGACCCCACCCGCACCGCTAAAATAACTATTCATTATACTCACAGTACGACCAGAACCCACCAGACCGCCTGAACGAGAAGAAGAAGAAGAAGAAGAAGAAGAGACTCCACTCATACCGCTAAAATAACTATTCACTATCGTTAAAGCACTAGAAGAATAACCCACCAGACCGCCTGAACGTGAAGAAGAAGAAGAAGAAGAAGAAGAAGAGACTCCACCCGACCCACTAAAATAACTATTCATTATACTCACAATAGAACCAGAACCCATCAGACCGCCTGAATAAGATTCAGAAGAAGAAGAAGAAGAAGAGACTCCACTCATACCGCTAAAATAACTATTCATTATACTCACAGTACCACTAGAACCACCACTACCCACCAGACCGCCTGAACGTGAAGAAAAAGAAGAAGAAGAAGAAGAGACTCCACCCGACCCACTAAAATAACTATTCGTTATCGTCACAGTACCACTACCCACCAGACCGCCTGAAGAAGAAGTACCAGAAGAATAAGAAGAATGAATTGACCCAGAGATCACGCCTACATTGCGAATCTCAGCAGTTCCACTCGTCGAACCAAATAAACCCGCAGAGCGACTATTCACATTCACCCAAAGATTAGCGATGGTATGGTTGTTGCCTTCAAAAGTACCCGTGAAGGCACTAACTGGTGCCCAGCTTTTGTCTTTGCCCGTTCCAATATCAATTACCGTCACTTTCTCACCGGTATCATCAGTATCGCCGTCGGCATTTTTATCAACACCCACCATCATCTTCTCAATTGTTCCGTTGCCGTTTTTATCAAGCAAATTCAAAAGATCAATATTGACCGTTAGCTCATAGCCATGGCAACCCCCAATGCCATTAACAACAGGAGGGCAACCTTTCGAATTACCCGTTGTTTGTGTCGCCGAGATTTTATAACTTGTGCCCGCCAAATCATGACGCATGTTGTTCAGCTTTATTGCCGTATCTATGTCAATCAGACCGTCGTGGTCAGAATCAACCACAAGTGCTGTACTGTCGATCGTCACATTGACAGTGTCTCCAGAAGAGTTCGCAAAAGTTATTATATTGGGGTCGTAACTTACACCCGTTGCAATCGTGTGACTAATTGCAACAGAAATATCCGCCATAATCATCCCTGATGCACCACCCGCCCTTCTAACGGTGATTGTTTGGGGGCTTCTTCTTGTAGTTCCGTCAAAATTAACAACCGTAGGGTTTACCTCCAAGGCACTATTTCCACTACGAAGGCTTACCTGCACCGTCTTTCCTGGTGCCGGATAATGGCTCAATGAAATGGTGTACGTTGCCCCTGTTGCACCATCGGTATCATCAAAAGCGAGCGTATTAGCAGAGATAACAATACTACCCGTGCCACCATCGTCATCGACGACATTCACACTCACACTCACCCGATCGGGGTCAATGGAGTTATATTTAGAATCAGTACTGCTCACACCATGGTTTACCTGTGCTGTGTAGCCGCCTGCATACTCGTTGTCTTCTGCTGTAATAGATACTGTCTGAATGGCATTCCAGTTAAGAGGGGTAAACGTTAGAGAAGGAACACTGCCAGAGAGCCCAGTAGCAAGGTTTACATTGAGGGTAACATCTCCCGTTGGCTTAGAGCTAAGTTTCACAGTATAATTCTCCATGCCGCCCTCTGTTACATTCACCTCACGATTTGCCGGTGTAAAAACAAAACCAGCCGTATCGTCGTCGCTCATGAAAACTGTAATGTTGGTATTGTCAACGGTGTCTCGAACACTGTCAATATTGTATGAGGCACCCGTTGAGGAGTCTAAGCTGTGGGAGACCATTCCCATTAAGTTATCACTCTCGTCGATGTCGTTATTAACTCGGGTTACCGTAACTATTTTTGACGGGTTGCTGCTATCTAAAGTTAGCTGAGAGGGGTTAACAATAAGTAAAGCATGATTAGTTGACAGATTAATCACAACGTTTTCACCACTAGGAGGTAGCCCGTTTATTGCTAGACTAATCATATATGTTTCAGCTGCACCCTCCGCAACAATAAGAGAAGAGGCAGGGATCGTAACCGATGGAGCGAGAATATCAACTTTAAGCTGAACACCCGAAGCATAATTAAAGCTTACATCATAAGCGAACAATTTATAAAAGTAAGTGATACCTGCTGTAATGTCTGTATCTGTGAAGCTTGATAGTGCTGCGTTATACATCATTTGTGAGCTACCAATCAAATCAACACCTACATAATAGTGCCCTGTCGTGGGGGCATCTGATATTGGGCTCGTATTCTTTAAAATTAAAACTTTAGAAAAATCAGCACCGGTAGGGTTGGTCCAAGTTAATGTTATTCCATTTAGATTACTCTGAAAAACAGAATTGCTAACATTCGCTAGTGGTTCATTACCTTCGCCTTCAATGGGTGCCTCGAACAACGAGACAGGATCATCAACATTAGTACAGTGTATGAAGTTCAGCAAGAAAATACTACAAATACTATATTTAAGAATTGATCGCATAGCCAAATTAATTTTCATACTAAAAGTTTTATTATGCTTTAAATTTTTAAGTTTCATTAAGTGTAACCGGATCATAGTTATGTCATTTTTTGTCAATGGTTATTAGAAACTTCGCTCTAAATGACAAAATTTATTAATTTTTTAGATACGTAGATAGTTCGATGAATAACCTCACCTTGTAGATGAGGGTTAACTTTTGTATCTAGTTTTGCATCAAGCTTGTCCCTTTTTTCAAGCAGATACTCGTGCTAGTGGCAAATATCACTAGTGAAAAAAAAGGTTTTGAGAACTTTCTGACTCAAGGCTAGTCTCAGAAATATTCTGTTGTTTTTCGAGAGTCGATGTCGGCATGGCTAAGCCTAACTTTAAAGCCTCAGCCTGTCAAGCATCATTTGCGACTATCGGTCGCCATCCTCCGCCCAACGATCAAAGCATCACTCGCGATTGACGGTCGCCTTTCCGCCCAGCGGGTAAAGCATAACCTCCGGCTGATGGTCTTCTATCGTTGCCCTTTGATCAGAGCACCGTATGAGGCACACGTCGTCCAGTCAGTGGTGGGTGGGGCGGTATTCGTATCGACGGTGGGAACGCATAGCTTAATCGCGGGTAGCTGGCTTGTGGTGCCTAGGTTCCACGCTTCAGTGGCACTATATGGCAGACCAGACGGATACGTGCCACTTAGACCCTTGAGCTGTCTTCCCGTAAGACCACCAGATGCATCACCCGCAACATCACCCCGTACCCGCTTTGGGCTTTGATTAATCGTTCCTCCATTCAGACTTTGAAGTACATTTTTGTTCCAATAGCTATTCGTAATATTCACAATATCAAATTCACTACCACCCACCAGACCGCCTGAAGAAGCACCAGCACCAGAACCAGAATTAGAAAAAGAAGAGACTCCACCCCCACCGTTAAAATAACTACTTGTAATATTTACAGTAGAAGAAGAAGAAGAAGCAAAACCAGCACCCACCAGACCACCTGAAGAAGAATAAGAAGCAGAAACAGTAGAATCAATAGAAGAAGAGACTCCACCATCACCGCTAAAATAACTATTTATTATCGTCAAAGTACCACCTCTATTACCACTACCCACCAGACCGCCTGAAGAACAATAATTAGAAAATTTAGAAGTAGCAGAAGAAGAAGAGACTCCACCATCACCGCTAAAATAACTATTCGTAATATTTACAATATCACCCCTGCCCACCAGACCGCCTGAAGAAATCTTTGCAACGACAGTAGAAAAAGAAGAAGAAGAGACTCCACCCACACCGCTAAAATAACTATTTATTATCGTCAAAGGAGCATTTACATCACCACTACCCACCAGACCGCCTGAAAAAGAAAAACCATCAGAAGAAGAAGAGACTCCACCCCCACCACTAAAATAACTATTCGTTATAATTAAAGAACCATCAAAACCACCACCACCCACCAGACCCCCTGAATAAGAAGGAATAGTACGATCAGAAGAAGAAGAGACTCCACCCCCACCACTAAAATAACTATCTGTAATCTCTACAGTAGTACCAAAACCCACCAGACCCCCTGAATAAGAAAAAGAATGAGAAGCAGTAGCACGAGTAGAAGAAGAAGAAGAGACTCCACCCAACCCGCTAAAATAACTATCTGTAATCTCTACAGTAGTACCAAAACCCACCAGACCCCCTGAATAAGAAGAAGAAGAAGAAGAAGAAGAAGAGACTCCACCCCTGCCGCTAAAATAACTATCTGTAATCTCTACAGTACTACCAAAACCCACCAGACCCCCTGAATAAGAAGAAGAAGAAGAAGAAGAGACTCCACCAGAACCGCTAAAATAACTATCTGTAATCTCTACAGTACTACCAAAACCCACCAGACCGCCTGAAAAAGAAGAAAAAGAAGAGACTCCACCAGAACCGCTAAAATAACTATTTATTATCGTCAAAGTACCACGACCACGACCCACCAGACCCCCTGAATAAAAAACACCACGTGCAGCAGAAGAAGAATATATTGACCCAGAGATGATCTCCACATTACGAATCTCTACGCTTCCACTCGTAGAACCAAACAAACCCACATCATTAGCAACATTCACCCACAGATTGGCGATGGTGTGGTTATTGCCCTCAAAAGTGCCTCCGAAGCTACGAATGGGCTTCCAGCTCGTATCTTTAGTAGTATCAATCACTTGATGTATCTTCCCGACGACAATCACGTGGGTCGTATCAATCTTACCATTGCCGTTTTTATCAAGTAAACTCAAAAGGTCGATGTCGGCTGTTAGCTCATAGCCGTTACAACCTGAGGTAGGGCAACCACTCGAATTACCTACACCACTCGCTGAGGTCTTATAACTTGTGCCAGCGGAATTATGACGCATGTTGCTGAACATGGTCTCATCTTTTATCTCTATAAGACCGTCATGGTTAGAATCAAGCATTGTATAGTTGATCGTCACATTGACAATGCTCTCAGAGTTTGCAAAATTTGTTATATCGGGGTCATAACTTACGCCCATTGCAATCGTGTGACTGATTGCACCTATTACATCAGATACAACGACATTTGATGCATCACCCACCCTTTTAACGATGATTGTTTGGGCGCTTCTTCCTGTAGTTCCATCAAAATCAACAACCGTAGGGCTTACCTCCAAGGCACTATTTTCACTGCTAAGGCTCACCCGTACTGTTTTTCCGGGTGCCGGATCATGGCTCAACGAAAGGGTGTATGTGCCACCTGTTGCACCATCAACATCATTAAAAGCAAGCGTATTAGTAGAGATAACAATAGTACCCATGCCATCGTCATCTATGACATTTACACTCACCTGACCGGGGGCGATGAAGCTATATTTAGAATCAGCACTACTCACATCATGATTTATCTGTAACTGTGTAGCTACACCTATGTAGTTGTTATCGTCTGCTATAATAGGTACTATTTGAGTGTCATCCCAGTTGAGAGGGGTAAACGTTAGAGAAGCAGCATTGCCAGCAGAGAGCCCAGTAGCGGGGTTTACATTGAGGGTAACATCTCCCGTTGGCTCAGAGCTAAGTTTCACAGTATAATTCTCCATGCCGCCCTCTATAACATTCATCTCACGATTTTCTGGTGTAAAAATAAAACCAACCGTGTCGTCGTCGCTCATGATAACTGTAATGTTGGTATTGTCAACGGTATCTCGAACACTGTCAATATTGTATAAGGTACCTGTTGAGGAGTCTAAGTTGTGGGATATCACACCCATTAGGTTATCACCCTCGTCGATGTCGTTATTCACTCGGGTTACCGTAACTATTTTTGATGGATTGCTACTATCTAAAGTTAGCTGAGAGGGGTCAATAGTAAGCAAAGCATGATTAGTTGACAGATTAATCACAACGTTTTCACCACTAGAAGGTAGAGCGTCTGTTGCTAAACTAATCATATACGTTTTAGCTGAGCTACCCTCTGCAACGCTAAGAAAAGAGGTAGAGATCGTAACTAATGGAGCAGCTGTATCAACTTGAAGCTGAACACCCGAAGCATAATTAAAGCTTACATCATAAGCGAACAATTTATAAAAGTAAGTGATACCTGCTGTAATGTCTGTATCTGTGAAGCTTGATAGTGCTGCGCTATCCACCATTTGTGAGCTACCAATTGAATCGCCACTTGCATAATCTCGCCCTGTCGTGGGGGCATCTGATATTGGGCTCGTATCTTTTAAAATTAAAATTTTAGAGAAATCAGTATCGGTAGGCTTGGTCCAAGCTAATGTTATTCCATTTAGATTACTCTGAAAAACAAAATCGCTAACATTCGCTGGTGGTTCATTATCTTCATCTTCCAACAAGACAGGATCATCAACATTAGTACAGTGTATAAAGTTCAGCAAGAAAATACTACAAATACTATATTTAAGAATTGATCGCATCGTCAAATTAATTTTCATACTAAAAGTTTTATTACGTTTTAATTTTTTAACATTCATAATGACGATCAAGATATATTATCTGGACTTTTTTGTCAACGGTTATTAGCAATTTTGTTCTAAACGACAAAATTTATTAATTTTTTAGATACATAGATAGTTCGACGAATGACCTTACCTTGTAGATCACGGTTAATTTTTGTATCTAGTTTTGCATCCGAGATTATTTTTTCAAGCAGATACTCGTGCTAGTGGCAAATATCACTAGTGAAAGAGCAGTTTTTGAGAACTTTCTGACTCAAGGCTCGTCTCAGAAACATTTTATTGTTTTTCGAGAGTCGATGTTGGCATGGCTAAGCCTAACTTTAAAGCCTCAGCCCGTCAAGCCCTTTCGTGACTTTGTCGGTCGGCGATCGGCACTCTCCGCCCAGCGAGCAACATCACCCGCGGCTTATGGTCGGCACTCTCCACCCAGCGGGCAACATCGCTCGCGGCTTATGGTCGTCTATCGTTGCCCAGCGAGTAGAGGGCCATATGAGGCACACGTCGTCCAGCTCGTGGTGTGTGGGGTGGTACTCGTATCGACGGTGGGAACACATAGCTTAATCGCAGGTAGCTGGCTTACACTGCCTAGGTTCCACGCTTCAGTGGCACTATGTGGCAGACCAGACGGATAACTTATAGCGGCGGTAGGAGGTATGGCTTTTAGTTCCATTAAATCGAGGCCAGTTGCACCTGATGGGTTCACAGCAGCATTACCCTGTGCCCGCTGAGCGGTCTGGAGTACACCAGCCACATTTTGAGGAGCGTCTGTGTTCCAATAAGCATTTGTAATACTTGGAGTACTACCACTACCACCACCACCCACCAGACCGCCTGAATAAGAATAAGAACGAGGACGAGAAGAAGGAGGAGCAGAAGAAGGAGGAGGAGGAGGAGCAGCAGAAAAAGAAGAGACTCCGCCCTCACCACTAAAATAACTATTCACTATCGTCGAAGTAATATAAGCACCATAACCACAATAACCCACCAGACCGCCTGAATAAGAATAAGAATCAGAAGAAGAAGAAGGAGGAGGAGAAGAAGAAGAGACTCCACCCGACCCACTAAAATAACTATTTGTTATCGTCAGAATACCAGCATAATTACCACCCACCAGACCTCCAGAAGAAGAACCCTCATTACCATAAGAAGAAACAAGATCAGTAGCAGAAGAAACTCCACCAGAACCTCTAAAATAACTATTTATTATCGTCAAAGAAGGACCATCACTAAGAATACCCACTAGACCGCCTGAATAAGAAGCAGAAGAAGAAGAAGAAGAAGAGACCCCACCAAAAAGACTACTAAAATAACTATTAATTATCGTCAAAGAAGAAACTGGATTCGAATTAGAAAGAGTCTGAGGAGAACCCACCAGACCACCTGAAACAGAAATAGGAGAAGAAGAATGTATTGACCCAGAGATCACACCTACATTGCGAATCTCAGCAGTTTTATTCGTCGTACCAAACAAACCCGCAGAAACATTACTTGTAGAAGAAGAAACATTCACCCAAAGGTTGGCGATAGTATGGTTGTTGCCCTCAAAAGTGCCTGTGAAGGCATTAATAGGCACCCAGCTCGTGTCTTCGGTAATATCAATCACTTCATGTCTCTTCCCCCCGACAGTCACGAAGGTCGTATCAATCATATCATTAACGACACCAGCAGTTTCACTACCTGTATTAAGCAAGCTCTTCAGGTCGATGTCGACCATTAACTCGTAGCCATGGCACCCCCCCTTATCACCAACAACAGGAGGGCAACCACTCGAATCACCCGTTGTTTGGCTCGCCGAGGTTTTATAGCTTGCACCCGCTAGATCGTGTCGCATGTTATTGAACATGGTCTCATCTTTTATCTCAATCAAACCGTCGTGGTCAGAGTCTACCCTAGGTACTGTAATCGTCACATCGACAGTGCTCTCAGAGTTTTTAAAAGTTGTTATATTGGGGTCGTAATCTCCGCCCGTTGCGATCGCGTGACTGATTGCAACAGAAATATCAGCCATAATCATCCCTGATGCACCACCCGCCCTTCTAACGATGATTGTTTTGAAGCCTATTCCCGTAGCTTCTCCAAAATCAACAACCATAGGGCTTACTTCCAAGTCGGCACTATTTTCACTAAGGCTCACACGCACCGTCTTTCCGGGTGCCGGATCATGGCTCAATGAGAGGGTATACGTTGCCCCTGTCGCACCATCGATATCATTAAAAGCGAGCGTATTAGTAGAGATAATAATATTACCCGTGCCACCATCGTCATCTATGACATTCACACTCACCTGACCGGGGGTAATGGAGCTATATTTAGAATCAGCACTACTCACACCATGGTTTATCTGTGCTGTGTAGCCGCCTACATAGTTGTTGTCGTCTGCTGTAATAGATACTGTCTGAGGAGTACCCCAGTTGAAAGGGGTAAACGTCAGAGAAGCAACACTGCCAGAGAGCCCAGTGGCCGGGTTTACATTAAGGGTAACATCTCCCGTTGGCTCAGAGCTCAGTTGCACAGTATAATCGACCCCCATCATGCCGCCCTCTATTACACTCATCACCTCACGATTTGCTGGTGTAAAAATAAAACCAGCCATGTCGTCGTCGCTCATGAAAACTGTAATATTGCTATGCTCAACGGCGTCTCGAACACTGTCAATATTATATGAGGCACCTGTGGAGGGGTCTAAGCTGTGGGAGATCATTCCCATTAGGCGATCACTCTCGTCGATGTCGTTATCCACTCGAGTTACCGTAACTATTCTTAACGGGCTACTGCTATCTAAAGTTAGCTGAGAAGGATTAACAGTGAGTAAAGCATTATTCGTTGACAGATTAATCACAACGTTTTCACCACTAGGAGGTAGCGCGTTTGTTGCTAGACTAATCATATACCTTTCAGCCGAGCCACCCTCTACAATGGTAAGAGAAGAGGTAGGGATCGTAACCGATGGAGCAAGAGTATCAACTTTGGGAGCGAGAGTATCAACTTTAAGCTGAACACCCGAAGCATAATTAAAGCTTACATCATAAGCAAAAATCTTATAAAAATAAGTGATGCCTGCTGTAATGTCTGTATCTGTAAAAGTTGGTGCGGCTGCGTTATACATCATTTGTGAGCTACCAATCAAATCAATACCTGCATAATCGTGCCCTGTCGTGGGGGAATCTGATATTGGGCTCGTATTCTTTAAAATTAAAAATTTAGAGAAATCAGTATCGGTAGGGCTGGTCCAAGCTAACGTTATTCCATTTGAATTACGCTGAAAAACATGATTTGTGATATTCGTTAGTGGTTCATTACCTTCATCAACATTAGTACAGTGTGTGAAGTTCAGCAAGAAAACACTACAAATACTATATTTAAGAATTGATCGCATCGTCAAATTAATTTTCATACTAAAAGTTTTGTTACGTTTTAATTTTTTATTATTCATGAGAGCAACTTGATCATAGTTATGTCTTATTTTGTCAACTACTATTAGCAATTTTGTTCTAAACGACAAAATTTATTAATTTTTTAGATACATAGATAGTTCGACGAATGACCTTACCTTGTAGATGACGGTTAATTTTTGTATCTAGTTTTGCATCCGAGATTATTTTCTCAAGCAGATACTCGTGCTAGTGGCAAATGTCACTAGAAAAAGAGTAGTTTTTGAGAACTGTCTGACTCAAGGTCAGTCTCAGAAATATTCTGTTGTTTTTCGAGAGTCGATGTCGGCATGGCTAAGCCTAACTTTAAAGCCTCAGCCTGTCAAACCCTTTCGTGACTTTGTCGGTCGATACATCGATCGTTGCCCAGCGGACACATCCGCCGCGACTGGCGATCGGCACTCTCGCCTAGCGGGCATCATTCGCCGCGACTGGCGATCGGCTCTCTCCGCTCAGCGGGTAGCATCCGCGGCTTATGGTCGTTGCCCAGCGAGTAAATCGCCATATGATGTGCATGTGACAACATTAGTAGTGGGGTTAACTGTGGGGCTAACGCATAGCTTAACCGCGGGTAGCTGACTTACACCGCCTACACTGCCTAAGGTCCACGCTTCAGTGGCACCATGTGGCAGACCAGATGGATACGTGCCCATTGTGCCCATTAACTCTGCTAGCGTAAGACCAGTCGCACCTGATGGGTTCGACGAAGAGTTACCCTGTGCCCGCTTTGGGCTTTGATCAGTCATTCCATTGGTTATTTTTTGGAGTGTCTCTGTGTTCCAATAGCCATCCGTTATCGTCATAGTACCACTACCCACCAGACCACCCGAATAAGACTCAGAAGAAGAAGATTCAGAAGAAGAAGAAACCTCCCCCCCCTCAACGCTAAAATAGCACTGCTCAATCTTTCCAGTATTCACCAGACCAATCAGACCACCTGAATAAGACTTAGACTCAGAAGAAGAAATTTGACTCGTCGTAGCCCTCGACTCAGAAGAAGAAGAGATCTTTCCCTCACCGCTAAAATAACTATTCTTAATATTCACAATACCATTAGAACCACCATTACCCACCAGACCGCCTGAATAAGACTCAGAAGAAATAGCAATCATCATACGGTTACCAATAGTAGGAGTAGACTCAGAAAAAGAAGAGACCTCCCCACCGCTAAAATAACTATTCGTAATACTCACAATACCACTCACACCACTACCCACCAGACCACCCGAGTAAGAAAGAGAAGAAATTTCGAGAGTATCATTTTCAGGGGAAGTAGAAGAAGAAGAGATCTTTCCCTCACCACTAAAATAACTATTTATAATAATCACAGTATCCACCTGACCTACCAGACCGCCTGAATAAGAATAAGATGGATTAACAGAATAAACAGAAGAAATAGAAGAAGTAGAGACTCCACCCGACCCGCTAAAAGAACTCTTCGTAATACTCACAGTACCACTACCACGACCCACCAGACCGCCTGAATAAGAATAAGATATATCACTACTAGGAACATGAAAACTACCAGTATGAGTAGCAGAAAAGACACCACTCCCGCTAAAATGACTATCCATAATCGTCAAAGAACCTTTAGAATAACCCACCAGACCACCTGAATAAGAATAAGAAGAAGAAGCATAAATTGACCCAGATATTATTTTTACATTACGAATCTCTACAGATGTTCCATCCGTCACACCAAACAAACCCGCATAGGCACTTCCCGAAGTGAGTGTAACATTCACATTCACCCAAAGGTTGGCGATGGTATGCTCGCCACCCTCAAAAGTGCCTGTAAAAGTGCCTGTAAATGGAGCAGATTCATCACCAATGGGCATCCAACTTCTATCTAGAGCAGTATCAATTACAGACACCTGCTCACCTGCATCCGTCGTATCGCCATCGGCATTTCTATCAATGCCAACTGTCGTCTTATCAATCCCATCATCACCCCCTGTATCAAGCAAACTCAAAAGGTCAATATCGGCTGTTAGCTCATAGCCGTTGCAACCTGATGTTGGGCAACCTTTTATATTACCCGTCACTTGTGCCGACGAGGTCTTATAACTTGCACCCGCTAAATCATAGCGCACATTGTTCAACATCACGGCATTGTTTATCTCTATAAGACCGTTTTCGTTAGCATCAACCACAGGTGCTATGATCGTCACATTGACAGTGTCTCCAGAAGAGTTCGCAAAAGTTGTTATATTGGGGTCATAACTTACGCCCGTTGCGACCGTGTGACTGATTGCAGCGGTTACATCGGCTATAATCATCCCTGATGCACCACCCACCCTAGTAACGGTGATTGTTTGAGGACTTCTTCCTGTAGTTTCCCCAAAATTAACAACCATAGGGCTTACCTGCAAGTCGGCACTATTTCCATTGCCAAGACTCACTCGTACTGTCTTTCCTGGTGCCGGATCATGGCTCAACGAAAGGGTGTATGTGCTGCCTGTCGCACCATCAATATCATTAAAAGAGAGCATATTAGTAGAGATAACAATATTACCCGTGTCACCATCGTCATCTGTGATATTTACAGTCACCTGACCGGGAACAATGGAGCTATACTTAGAATCAGCACTACTCACATCATGATTTATCTGTAACTGTGTAGCTACACCTATGTAGTTGTTATCGTCTGCTGTAATAGTTACTGTCTGAGTGGCATTCCAGTTGGAAGGGGTAAACGTCAGAGAAGTAGTACCGCTAGAGAGCCCAATAGCGGGGTTTACATTGAGGGTAACATCTCCCATTGGCTTAGAACTAAGTTTCACAGTATAATCGACCTGCATGCCCTCTGTTACATTCACCTCACGACTTGCTGGTGTAAAAATAAAACCAGCAGTACCTTCGACAATGGGTGGATCATCTGTCCTCGGATCATCTGTCCTCGGATCATCCGTCCTCGGATCATCAACATTCGTACAGTATATGAAGTTCAGCAAGAAAATACTACAAATACTATATTTAAGAATTGATAGCATAATCAAATTAATTTTCATACTAAAAGTTTTGTTACGTTTTAATTTTTTATTATTCATAAGAGCAACCGGATCATAGTTATGTTCTATTTTGTCAACGGTTATTAGCAATTTTATTCTAAAATGACAAAACTTATTAATTTTTTAGATATATAGATAGTTCGACGAATAACCTTACCTTGTAGATGACGGTTAATTTTTGTATCTAGTTTTGCATCCGAGATTATTTTCTCAAGCAAGTACTTGTGCTAGTGGCAAATGTTACTAGTGAAAGAGCAGTTTTGAGAACTGTCTGACTCAAGGTCAGTCTCAGAAATATTCTGTTGTTTTTCGAGAGCCGATTTCGGCATGGCTAAGCCTAACTTTAAAGCCTCAGCCCGTCAAGCCCTTTCGTGACTTTGTCGGTCGGTACATCGGTCGGCACTCTCCGCCCAGCGAGCAACATCATTCGCGGCTTATGCTCGACACTCTCCGCTCAGAGAGCATCACCCGCGGCTTATGGTCGACACTCTCGCCCAGCAGGCATCATCCGCCGCGGCTTATGGTCGTTGCCCAGCGAGTAGAGCACCCGCGACTTATGGTAATCTATCGTTGCCCAGTGGGCATCATCGCTCGCGGCTTATGGTCGACACTCTCGCCCAGCGGGCATCATCACCCGCGACTTATGGTCGTTGCCCAGCGAGTAGGGCACCGTATGAGGCACACGTAACAACATTAGTGCTGCTAACCGTGGGGCTAACGCATAGCTTAATCGCAGGTAGCTGGCTTACACTGCCTAGGTTCCACGCTTCAGTGGCACTATGTGGCAGACCAGACGGAGATGGGGCACTTGTAGTGCTAACAGTGATAGCTTTTAATTGCATTAAGGTGAGGTCAATCGCACCTGATGGGTTCGTCAAAGAGTTACCCTGTGCCCGCTTTGGGCTTTGATTAGTCGTTCCTCCATCCACACTTTGAGGTGCGTCTGTGTCCCAATAGCCATTTGTAATACGCACGGTAAGGGTAACACCATCACCACCCACCAGACCACCTGAATAAGACTCAGCAGAACGGTAAGAATAATCAACAGAAGAAGAAGAAGAGACTCCATTCGCACCGCTAAAATAACTATTCATTATTGTCACAGTACCACTACCCACCAGACCGCCTGAAGAAGAATAAGAATCATAAGAACGAGAAGAAGTAGCAGAAGAAGAAGAGATTTTACCCAACCCGCTAAAATGACTATTCGTTATCACAACAGTACCACCACCCACCAGACCGCCTGACTTAGAAATAGAAGTAGAAGAAGTAGCAGAAGAAGAAGAGATTTTACCCGACCCGCTAAAATAACTATTTGTAATACTCCCAATACTCATCAGACCCACCAGACCGCCTGAATAAGCAGAACCAGAAGAATGAGAAGAAGCAGAAGAAGAAGAAGAAGAGATTTTACCCAACCCGCTAAAATGACTATTCGTTATCACAACAGTACCACCACCCACCAGACCGCCTGAATAAGAAGAAGTAGCAGAAGAAGAAGAGATTTTACCCGACCCACTAAAATGACTATTCGTTACCACAACAGTACCACCACCCACCAGACCGCCTGAATAAAAAGAACCAGAAGAAGAAGAAGAAGAATAATAAGAAGAGACCCCACCCGACCCGCTAAAATGACTATTCGTTATCACAACAGTACCACTACCCACCAGACCGCCTGAATAAAAAAAAGGACTACGAGAAGAAGGACCAGAAGAAGAAGAAAAAGAGATTCCGCCCGACCCACTAAAATAACTATTCATTATTGTCACAGTACCACTACCCACCAGACCGCCTGAAGAAGAAGAATAACCAGAAGAAGTAGAAGAAGAAGAAGAAGAGACCCCACCCGTACCGCTAAAATAACTATTCGTTATCACAACAGTACCACTACCCACCAGACCGCCTGAAGAAGAAGAATAATAAGAAGAAGAAGAAGAAGAATGTATTGACCCAGAGATCACGCCTACATTGCAAATCTCAGCGGTTCCACTCGTCGTACCAAATAAACCCGCATACGCATAAATACGATTTCCCAAAACATTAATATTCACCCAAAGATTCGCGATGGTGTGATTGTTGCCCTCGAAAGTGCCTGTGAAGCCATTAATGGGCACCCAGCTCGTGTCTTCGGTAATATCAATCACTTCATGTGTCTTCCCCCCGACAGTCACGAAGGTCGTATCAATCATATCATTAACGACACCAGCAGTTTCACTACCTGTATTAAGCAAGCTCTTCAGGTCGATATTCCCTGTTAACTCGTAGCCATGGCAAACCCTGCTGCCACTAACAAGAGGGCAACCACTCGAATCACCCGTTGTTTGGCTCGCCGAGGTTTTATAGCTTGCACCCGCTAGATCGTGTCGCATGTTATCGAACATGGTCTCATCTTTTATCTCTATAAGACCGTCGTGGTCAGCATCAACCCCAGGTATTGTAAAGTTGATCGTCACATCGACAATGCCTCCATTGATAGTCCTTCCAGAGGTCGTAAAAATTCTTATATTGGGGTCGTAATCTGCGACCATTGCAATCGTGTGACTGATTGCAACAGAAATATTCGCCGGTATCATCCCTGATGCACCAGCCACCCTTGTAACGGTGATTGTTTGGGGGCTTCTTCCTGTAGTTTCATTAAAATCAACAACCATAGGGCTTACTTCCAAGTCGGCACTATTTTCACTAAGACTCACACGCACCGTCTTTCCAGGTGCCGGATCATGGCTCAATGAAATGGTATACGTTGCCCCTGTTGCACCATCAACATCATCAAAAGCGAGCGTATTAGTAGAGATAACAACATTACCCGTGCCACCATCGTCATCTATGATATTTACATTCACATTCACCTGATCGAGATCAATGGAGTTATATTTAGAATCAGCACCACTCACACCATGGTTTACTTGTGTTGTGTAGTCACCTACATACTCGTTATTGTCTGCTGTAATAGTCACTGTCTGAGGGGTACCCCAGTTGAAAGGGGTAAACGTTAGAGAAGTAACACCGCCAAAGTTAGAGAGCCCAGTAGCGGGATTCACATTGAGGGTAACATCTCCCGTTGGCTTAGAGCTCAGTTGCACAATATAATCAACCTGCGTGCCCTCTGTTACATTCACCTCTGCTGGTGTAAAAATAAAACCAGCCATGTCGTCGTCGCTCATGAAAACTGTAATATTGCTATGCTCAACGGCGTCTCGAACACTGTCAATATTATATGAGGCACCTGTGGAGGAGTCTAAGCTGTGGGAGATCATTCCCATTAAGTTATCACTCTCGTCGATCTCGTTATTCACTCGGGTTACCGTAACTATTTTTAACGGGTTGCTGCTATCTAAAGTTAGCTGAGAAGGGTTAACAGTAAGTAAAGCATTATTCGTTGACAGATTAATCACAACGTTTTCACCACTAGGAGGTAGCGCGTTTGTTGCTAGACTAATTATATACCTTTGAGCTACACCCTCCACAACAATAAGAGAAGAGGTAGGGATCGTAACCGATGGAGCAAGAGTATCAACTTTCGGAGCGAGAGTATCAACTTTAAGCTGAACACCCGAAGCATAATTAAAGCTTACATCATAAGCAAAAATCTTATAAAAATAAGTGATGCCTGCTGTAATGTCTGTATCTGTAAAAGTTGGTGCGGCTGCGTTATACATCATTTGTGAGCTACCAATCAAATCAATACCTGCATAATCGTGCCCCTGCGTGGGGGAATCTGATATTGGGCTCGTATTCTTTAAAATTAAAAATTTAGAGAAATCAGTATCGGTAGGGCTGGTCCAAGCTAACGTTATTCCATTTGAATTACGCTGAAAAACATGATCTGTGATATTCGTTAGTGGTTCATTAGCTTCATCAACATTAGTACAGTGTGTGAAGTTCAGCAAGAAAACACTACAAATACTATATTTAAGAATTGATCGCATCGTTAAATTAATTTTCATACTGAAAGTTTTATTACATTTTAATTTTTTAAGTTTCATAAGAGCAACTTGATCATAGTTATGTCTTATTTTGTCAACGGTTATTAGCAATTTTGTTTTAAACGACAAAATTTATTAATTTTTTAGATACATAGATAGTTCGACGAATAACCTTACCTTGTAGATGACGGTTAATTTTTGTATCTAGTTTTGCATCCGAGATTATTTTCTCAAGCAGATACTCGTGCTAGTGGCAAATGTCACTAGCAAAAGAGTAGTTTTTGAGAACTTTCTGACTCAAGGCTAGTCTCAGAAACATTTTATTGTTTTTCGAGAGTCGATGTTGGCATGGCTAAGCCTAACTTTAAAGCCTCAGCCTATCAAGCCCTTTCGTGACTTTGTCGATCGATACATCTATCGTTGCCCCGCGGACACATCCGCCGCGACTGGCGATCGGCACTCTCGCCCAGCGGGCATCATCACCCGCGACTTATGGTCGTTGCCCAGCGAGTAGAGCGCCGTATGAGGCACATGTTGTCCAGTCAATGGTGTGTGGGGTGATACTCGTATCGACGGTGGGAACACATAGCTTAATCGCAGGTAATTGCATATTGGTGCCTAGGTCCCACGCTTTGGTGTTATCATCGGTCATATCGTTAGGGGTGGTATCATGTGGCAGACCAGACGGAGAAGGAGCACTTCTAGTGCTCATAGTAATAGCTTTTAGTTGCGTTAAGGTGAGACCAATCGCACTCGATGGGTTCATCGTAGAGCTACCCGCTGCCCGCTTTGGGCTTTGGGGAGAGCCCTTCGCACTTTGAGGTGCGTCTGTGTTCCAGTAACCGTTTGTGACGGTCAAAGGACGCCTAGTAGAAAAAGCCCCAATCAGACCACCTGAAAAAGACTTAAAAGAATCACCAGAAGAAAAGACTCCACCCGACCCGCTAAAATAACTATTCGTTATCGTAACAGTACCACTACCCACCAGACCACCTGAATAAGAACCCTCAGGAGAAGAAGAAGAGACTCCACCCGACCCACTAAAATAACTATTCGTAATAATTACAGTAAAACCATCACCCACCAGACCACCTGAATAAGAAAGTAAAGAAGAAGAAGAAGAAGAAACTCCACCCGCACCGGTAAAATAACTATTTATTATCGTCGAAGAACCACTACCACCACCCACCAGACCGCCTGAAGAAGAATCCTCAGCAGCAGAAGAAGAGACTCCACCCGACCCGCTAAAATAACTATTCACTATTGTCAAAGAACCATCAGAATGACCCACCAGACCGCCTGAAGAAGAATCCAAAGAAGGAGAAGAATCAGAAACTCCACCCGCACCGGTAAAATAACTATTCACTATCGTCGAAGTAATAGAAGCACTATAACCACAATAACCCACCAGACCGCCTGAAGAAGAACCATCAGCAGAAGAAGAGACTCCACCCAACCCGCTAAAATAACTATTCGTTATCGTAACAGTAGAAGCATAACCCACCAGACCGCCTGAATAAGAACCAGAATTGCTAGCAGAAGCAGAAGAGGAGACTCCACCCAACCCGCTAAAATAACTATTCGTTATCGTAACAGTACCACTACCCACCAGACCGCCTGAATAAGAATCATCATCAGCAGAAGAAGAAGAGACTCCACCCAACCCGCTAAAATAACTATTCGTTATCGTAACAGTACCACTACCCACCAGACCACCTGAATAAGAATCCTCAGCAGAAGAAGAAGAAACTCCACCCGACCCACTAAAATAACTATTCGTTATCGTAACAGTACCACTACCCACCAGACCGCCTGAATAAGAACCATCAGAATAATAAGAAGAAGAAGAAGAAGAAGAATGTATTGACCCAGAGGTCACCCCTACATTGCGAATCTCAGCAGTTGTTCCACTCGTCGAACCAAATAAACCCGCGTAAGCTTCACCCGAAGAAGACGAAATGTTCACCCAGAGATTCGCGATGGTGTGATTGTTGCCCTCGAAAGTGCCTGTGAAGCCATTAATAGGTACCCAGCTTTTGTCTTTACCCATTCCAATATCAATTACATCCACCTGCTCACCTGCATCTGTCGTATCGCCGTCGGCATTTTTATCAATACCCACCATCGTTGTATCAATCCCATCATCACCCCCTGTATCAAGCAAGCTCTCAAGGTCAATGTCGGCTGTTAGCTCATAGCCGTTACAACCTGAGGCAGGGCAACCATTCGAATCACCCATCATTTGCATCGCCGAGGTTTTATAGCTTGCACCCGCTAGATCGTGTCGCATGTTATCGAACATGGTCTCATCTTTTATCTCAATCAAACCGTCGTGGTCAGAGTCAACCTCAGGTACTGTATGGTTGATCGTCACATCGACAATGCCTCCATTGATAGCCCTTCCAGAGGTCGTAAAAATTCTTATATTGAGGTCATAATCTCCGCCCGTTGCAATCGTGTGACTGATTGTAGCGGTTACATCGGCTGCAATCATCCCTGATGCACCACCCGCCCTTCTAACGATGATTGTTTTGGAGCCTATTCCCGTAGCTCCTCCAAAATTAACAACCGTAGGGCTTACCTCCAAGGCACTACTTCCACTGCTAAGGCTCACACGCACCGTCTTTCCGGGTGCCGGATCATAGCTCAACGAAAGGGTATACGTTGCCCCTGTTGCACCATCAACATCATCAAAAGCGAGTATATTAGGAGAGATAACAATAGTACCCGTGCCATCGTTATCTCTGACATTTACAGTAATTTGACTGGGGGTAATGGAGCTATATTTAGAATCAGCACTACTCACACCATGGTTTACCTGTGCTGTGTAGCCACCTACGTAGTTGTTGTCGTCTGCTGTAATAGTCACTCTCTGAGCGGCATTCCAGTTGAGAGGGGTAAACGTTAGAGAAGCAACATCGCCAGAGAGCCCAGTAGCGGGGTTCACATTGAGGGTAACATCTCCCGTTGGTTTAGAGCTCAGTTTCACAGTATAATCCTCCTGCATGCCCTCTGTTACACTCACCTCTGCTGGTGTAAAAATAAAACCAGCCATGTCGTCGTCGCTCATGAAAACTGTAATATTGCTACGCTCAACGGCGTCTCGAACACTGTCAATATTATATGAGGCACCTGTGGAGGAGTCTAAGTTGTGGGAGATCATTCCCATTAAGTTATCACTCTCGTCGATCTCGTTATTCACTCGGGTTACCGTAACTATTTTTAACGGGTTGCTGCTATCTAAAGTTAGCTGAGAAGGGTTAACAGTAAGTAAAGCATTATTAGTTGACAAATTAATCACAACGTTTTCACCACTAGGAGGTAGCGCGTTTGTTGCTAGACTAATTACATACCTTTGAGCTACACCCTCCACAACAATAAGAGAAGAAGTAGGGATCGTAACCGATGGAGCGAGAGTATCAACTTTGGGAGCGAGAGTATCAACTTTAAGCTGAACACCCGAAGCATAATTAAAGCTTACATCATAAGCAAAAATCTTATAAAAATAAGTAATGCCTGCTGTAATGTCTGTATCTGTAAAAGTTGGTGCGGCTGCGTTATACATCATTTGTGAGCTACCAATCAAATCAATACCTGCATAATCGTGCCCTGTCGTGGGGGAATCTGATATTGGGCTCGTATTCTTTAAAATTAAAAATTTAGAGAAATCAGTATCGGTAGGGCTGGTCCAAGCTAACGTTATTCCATTTGAATTACGCTGAAAAACATGATCTGTGATATTCGTTAGTGGTTCATTACTTTCACCTTCAATGGGTGGCTTAAACAACGAGGATAGATCATCAACATTAGTACAGTGTATAAAGCTCAGCAAAAAGATACTACAAATACTGTAAATACTATATTTAAGAATTGATCGCATCGTTAAATTAATTTTCATACTGAAAGTTTTATTACATTTTAATTTTTTAAGTTTCATAAGAGCAACTTGATCATAGTTATGTCTTATTTTGTCAACGGTTATTAGCGGTTTTGTTCTAAACGACAAAATTTATTAATTTTTTAGATACATAGATAGTTCGACGAATAACCTTACCTTGTAGATGACGGTTAATTTTTGTATCTAGTTTCGCATCCGAGATTATTTTTTTTTCGTCTGAAGAAATATCTACTTCTATTTGACCTTTCATTTTACCATTAATCTGTATGATAATCGTCATTATATTCTTAAGTAGATATTTTTCATGATAAATAGGCCAAACAAGCTCTTCTTCTTTTGAGAGCCCCATTCTAAACAAGAGTTCTAAACTAACAAAGGGAGCGAAGGGCATAAACATAATTAAAAATGCACTGAGAGAGAAAGAAAGAGTTTTTATCTCTGAAACTTCAAACTCATCTTTTTTGCGTTCAAAATAATGTAAATAATAGAAGTTGAGCATCTCCATTAATCTTGCAATAGACGTATTGCAAGAAAATCGCTCCATATCATCGGTGATCGTTTTAATCATCATATGAGTTGCCTGCATAAGTTGTAAGGTCATTTTTTGATTCAGATTAATTTCAGGTTCTTTAAGTAGAAAACATAAACCAACAGAATCTCTTTTATCTTCAACAAAACGATAAAGACGTTTCAACATACGAAAGGAGCCTTCCACAGCAAATTCAGACCAATCTAAATCTTTTTCTGCGGGAGCAGCGAACAAAGAGAATATTCGCAGAGTATCAGCCCCATATTTCTTGATCAGCTCATCAGGGTCTACTATATTCCCTAAGCTTTTGCTCATGGCTTTGCCATCTTTAAGCACCATCCCCTGCGTCAGTAAATCTTTAAAAGGCTCGGTTTCTACTTCACCAATAAGATTTAATTTTTTCAAGGCATGCATAAAATATCTGGCGTAGAGTAGATGCATATTCGCGTGTTCTATACCACCGATGCACTTATCCACTGGCATAAAATAACGAGCTAATTCATGATCAATAGGAACTTCTTTTTGATGAGGTGAGATATATCGCAAAAAATACCAACTTGAATCTACAAAAGTATCCATTGTATCAGTTTCACGCTCTGCTTCTTTTTTACATTTAGGACAATTAGTCTTTAAAAAATCAGCTTGATCTGCAAGAGAATTTTTATTTCGCTTAAAATCAACATCATGTGGTAAAAGAACGGGGAGCTCACTTTCTTCTATGGGTACAATACCACAATCTTTACAATAAACAATGGGGATGGGCGTGCCCCAATATCTTTGTCTTGAGATGAGCCAATCGTGTATGCGGTATTGAATTTTTTCACCTCCTATTTTTTCTTCAGATAATTTTTGAGTGATCTGTTTTCTAGCTTCTGCGGAGGTCAAATTAGTATGTTCACCAGAATTGATCAAAAAACCATCTTCCGTGAAGGCTTTTTTAATTGGCTCACCGTTCTTTCTCTCTTTATTAGAAGAGATTACTCGAATGATAGGCAGATTATATTTTTGAGCAAACTCAAAATCTCTTTGATCATGAGCAGGAACAGACATAACGGCACCTGTTCCATAACGAGGTAAAACAAAATTTGCCGTATAAATAGGTATTTTTTTATCAAGAAAAGGATGCTTCGCTTCTAAACCCGTAAAGAGACCTTCCTTTAAAGTTGTGTTTTCGCGATCAACTTCTGACATAGCCAATACTTTTTTTTTAAAGGCTTGCATTTTATCTTGATATTCATCATCTTGTATCTCTTTTAATATCTGATGTTCAGGAGCCACTACGATAAAAGTCACCCCATATATAGTATCCACTCTTGTTGTGAACACTTCTAATGATAAATTATCAAATATCTTGAAGCAAACCAATGTGCCTTTTGATCTACCAATCCAATTTTTTTGCATCGCTAAAACACGGTTAGGCCATTGGTCTTTAAGAGATTGATGGCCTTTTAAAAGCTCATCAGAGAATTCAGTAATTTTAAAAAACCACTGTGATAGTTCTTTTTTTTCTATTTTTTGATCTTGATGACGCCAACAAGAACCATCAAGCACTTGCTCATTCGCTAAAACAGTTTTACATTCTTCACACCAATTTACCTGAGCTTTTTGTTTATACGCCCAGCCTTTCTCAAAAAATTTTAAGAAAATATATTGATTCCATCTATAATATTCAGGAGTGCAGGTAGCGACTTCACGATTCCAGTCATAAGAGAATCCCATTCGTTTAAGCTGACTTTTCATAACTTCAATGTTAGAGTGGGTCCACTTTGCAGGATGCGTTTTATTTTTAATCGCCGCGTTTTCAGCGGGGAGACCAAAAGAATCCCAACCAATGGGGTGAAGCACATGAAAGCCTTTTAAGCGTTTATATCTAGCTAAAACATCACCTAAAGAATAATTTCGAACATGCCCCATATGAATTTTTCCTGATGGATAAGGGAACATAACTAATACATAATATTTTGGTTTTGTTGATAATCCTTTTATGCAATAAGTGTCTTCTTTACTCCATTTTTGCACAAAACGTGATTCATAAGAAATAATTTCTTCTATGGTTAATTGATTCGACATTTTTATTTTTTTATCCGCTAATAATAGAGAAGCTAAAAGACCATGAAAAGATCAACAAATAAATCTATTTTAATAAATAAATTTTGTATTTCTACCTTTAATTTTAGGCAGAGACCACTTTTTGCCTAACTATCTTAATAGTTTGCATCTCAGAAATATGGATCTTTCACCTTGCAGTATTAAATTAAAGTAGGAATATAATTTTCTCTTGACAAAGTACTCTTTAATATGTTATGAAAATTGTGATGAAGTGGTGGGTTTTTATGGCAAATTTAAGATATATACAAAATATACTTTTAATAGGTTTATTTTCTCTATTAAGTTTTCTACACTGCACTAAAATTGATCATGCATACTTTCTAAACGGACTCGATAAACCACTGCCGGAAATCACAAATCTTGCTGTTAGTCGAAATTCAAACGAAATAACTTTAACATGGAAGAATCCTACTGATAAAATCTTCCACAAAGCTTTAATTTTAAAAAGTGTAAGTAATATCTCAGATGCTCCTAAATTATGGGCTGATTATCCTGTCTCCACCACAATGGGGGCATCACGGGTGGTCTATAACGCAGCCGCACCAACCTTTACAGACACAGAAGTTGTAGAGGGTGGCGTTTATTTTTATAAAATCTTTGTCTCTGATACTTACCTTTACTACAATTCAGGCGTTCAGACTGAGGTTAATGAAAAAAAACCGTTGGAAGAAAATACACAACCACCAGCCGACACACAGCCACCAGCAGATATCACAAATCATGTTCTTCGGAGTAATCTAAATGGAATAACATTAAGTTGGAGCAACCCTACCGATACTGATTTCTCCAAGATTTTAATTTTAAAGAATACGAGCCCAATATCAGATGCCCCAGCAACAGGGCGAGATTATGCAAGTAGTGATTCAATCGGTGGCTCAAAAATAATGTCTAACGCAGCACTATCAGGCTTCACAGATACAGAAATTACAGCAGGCATCACTTATTTTTATAAGATTTTCGCTTATGATGTAAGCTTTAATTATGCTTCAGGTGTTCAGCTTAAAAGGGATGAGACCACGCCACCAGCGAATGTCATAAATAATGTTTTTCAGCGTAATTCAAATGGAATAACATTAACTTGGAGTAACCCTACCGATGCTGACTTCTCTAAAGTTTTAATTTTAAGAAGCAGGAGCCCAATATCACATGCCCCCACGACAGGGCAAAGTTATGCAAGTGGTGGTTCAATTGACAGCTCAACCGTAGTCTATAATGGCGATCTTGAAGCCTTTCAAATTACAGGTAACGAAGCGAACACTTTTCATTATTATAAGCTATTCGCTTATGACACCAGCGTTAACTATGCTTCTGGTGTTCAGCTTGAAGGGAACTCTAAGGCCGACCATGATGGTGATGGTCTGATTGAAATATACACCGCTGAGATGCTTCATAACATGCGTCATGATTTAGCGGGTGCGAGCTATAAGACCTCGACGACACAAACAACGGCTAATACAGATGGTTGCCCAACATCAGGTTGCAACGGCTATGAGCTAACAGCCGACATCGACCTTTTGAGTTTGCTCGATACAGGCGGAGTGAGGGGTGAGATTGATGAGACGACAGTTGGCATTGATACAAATGCCGATGGCGATACGACGGATAATAGCATTGCTGATGGCTTTGATAAGCAAATGACGGTAATTGATACAGGCACGGGCAAAGACACAAGCTGGATGCCTATTGGTGCCTTCACGGGTACTTTCGAGGGCAACAACCATACCATCGAAAACCTCTGGGTGAATGGTACTTTTGCTAATGCAGGTTTATTTAGTACGACGGATGGAACTGTTGAGATTCGCAACGTAGGCGTGATCTCTGGATCGGTTCATTCTTCTATTTCTGATTATTCTTCTTCAGGCGGTCTGGTGGGGTGGGCTTATGGTTCTTTGACAATAGTGAATAGTTATTTTAGTGGGTCGGGTGGGATTTCCTCCTTCTCTGCTGCTGCTGCAAGTTCTGCTTCTTATTCAGGCGGTCTGGTGGGTTCTTCTTTTGCTACTTTGACAATAATGAATAGTTATTTTAGTGGTTCTGGTGGAGTCTCTTCTTCTGCTTCTGCTAGCAATTCTGCTTCTTATTCAGGCGGTCTGGTGGGTTCTTCTCAGAATACTCTAAAAATAATTAATAGTTATTTTAGTGGGTCGGGTGGAGTCTCTTCTTCTTCTTCTTATGTTTCTCGTTTAGGCGGTCTGGTGGGTTTTTCTGATGGTTCTTTGACAATAATGAATAGTTATTTTAGTGGTTCTGGTAGAATCTCTTCTTCAGGTTCTAATGTAGGTGGTCTGATTGGGTCTTTTTCTACTTATAGTCCTTTGGCCGTCACAAACGGTTACTGGAACACCGACGCACCTCAAAGTGTGAGTGGCACTGAACGAACACTCAGCGATAAGCGGGCAGCGGGTAATGTTGGAAGTAGCGACTCAACTGCCTTGGTGGGTGAATCAGGTACTGTGGAGGTAGCAGGTACGACGGGTCTTACGCTAGCCCAGCTCAAGGGCATAAGTGGCACATATCCTGATGAGTTGCCACATAGTGCCACTGATAACACCAAAGCGTGGAACCTAGGCACCGACATGCAATTACCCGCCGTTAAGCTATGCGTTCCCACCATCGATATGAGTGCCATGCCACCCACCACGAGCTGGACAACATGTGCCTCATACGGTCCCCCCCTACTCCCCGGGCAACGATAGATCAGAAAAAGAAAAAACATCTACCTTTAATTTTAGGCAGAGACCACTTTTTGCCTAACTATCTTGTCGTTTGCAACACCCAAAAAAGATAAAATCTTATAACCCACCAACATCGTATTTAAAGAATAAAGCTAAGTTTTACACTTTGAAATAAAAGCTGCCTCTCCTTTTAATATTAAATATAGTTTAACACACATAAAATCTTGACACTCGTTTTTATGGTATTCTTTTGACCTGTAAAAAGTAGCGGAAATATCAGTTTATATCTCTTTCATCGAAGTAATATATTTTACAAGGTAAAAGATAAATAAAGATACTTTTTAAATAAATTAAAAGTATAAATGATTCAAATATCTCTAGTACGCGTAAATCTATGGTCAACATCAATTTTATGTAGTATTCTATGATATCTGCTTTTTTTTTTCAGTTTATTGTTCTCTCCATTTATTATTTAATAATATTTTTATTCTCGCTTTATGCACTCCATCGTTTATTTATTATTTTTCTCTATAAAAAGCACTACAAAAAGTCTTCATTTAAAATTATCGAGCTCAAAAAAGATGACCCAAATCTTCCCTTTGTGACAGTCCAAATTCCAATTTATAATGAATTTTATGTAGCTAAGCGGATTATACGAGCCGTCAATAAATTATCCTACCCTAAAAATAAGCTTGAGATACAAATACTTGATGATTCAACGGATGAAACAAGTGAGATTATTAAAAAAGAGATACAAAATAATAAAAAAACAGATCATAAAATTTTTTATTATCACCGCATACGCAGGTTAGATTTTAAAGCAGGTGCCCTCAGAGAAGGGTTAAAGCACGCAAAAGGCGAAGTAATCGCTATTTTTGATGCCGATTTTTTGCCCGACAAAAATTTTTTACTCAAAACAGTCGGATACTTTAATGAACCTAAAGTAAGTATTGTTCAAACAAGGTGGACATACTTAAATTCTCAGAGCTCTATTGTTACAAAATCTCAACAAATCATACTTGATGCACACTTTCAAATTGAACACACCGCACGAGCTTTTTCTAGGCGTTTTCTTAACTTCAATGGAACAGCCGGACTTCTGCGTACGTCAGCGATTCTCGAAGTTGGTAATTGGCAAGGAGATACACTCACTGAAGATCTCGATCTTTCGTATCGAATGCAACTCAAGGGTTATCGAATCGTTTACTTACCTTTTGTTGAATGCTTGAGTGAATTACCAGAGAATATTGCAAGCTTAAAGGCTCAGCAGTCTCGTTGGAGTCAAGGATCAATTCAAGTCGCCAAAAAGCTTTTACTCCCTATTATGCGGTCATCTTTTTCCCTAAAGATCAAATTAGAAGTTTTGATGCATCTTTGTGCACCTTTAGCCTACATCGGCTCCTTTTTACTAACTATTGTGATGCCAATTATTGCTTTTACTATTAGAGATGTGAATAAACAATATTTAAAATCTCTCGATATTACCCTAGCCGTTTTGATGCTTATCTCTCTAAGCACCTATTATCTATATGCTCAAAAAGAGCTTAAAAATTTAGAGAAAAAAAGTTTCAGAAGTCTCCCCTTTATGTTTTCTATGGGGATGGTCTTTTGTGTAAGTAGTTCATGGGCTATACTCAAAGGATTTTTTGGGAAAAAAATAAATTTTGTTCGAACGCCAAAATATAATTTTACTAATTTTAAAAAAAATATTGTAAAATCAGATGCTAAAAAATATCAGACTAAAGTAAATTTATTCTTAGAATGTATAGAAATTTTATTTGCAATCTTACTCAATGTTTCATTTTACTTTATTATCGTGGATGGAGATTGGCTCCGTTTACCCTTATTTGCAATCTTAATTTATGGTTTTAATTGTAACCTTTACCTAAATTTTTATTATAGATAATAGATAAATAGTATGAGATTCTATCAATTATTTATTTTAATGCTCATGCTGTTTGGCCTAACAGAAATAACTGAGGCGAATTTACTTCACTTTAACCAAAAATATTCAGCTTTTTTAAAAGCTCACACAAAGAATGGTCGAGTCAATTATAATAAAATATTAAAAAATAAAGAGAAGCTTCAAAAGCTGGTTATTTTATTACAAAAGATGAAAATTAAAGGTCTTTCAGCGAATGAATTAAAAGCTTTTTGGATCAATGCCTATAATATCTCTGCTATCAAAACAGTTATTCAATATTATCCAATTCGATCTGCTAAGCAAATAAGAGGTTTTTTCACGAACATTAAGCATTCCATCGGAGGGATGCAAATTACATTAGATAATATTGAACACAAAAAACTTTTGAGAGTTTACGAAGATGGTCGCATACATTTTGCCTTAGTATGTGCATCACAAGGCTGTCCAAAAATAATCAGTAAATCTTATCAAAGCACTCATGTAGAAAAAGACCTCGAAACGCAAACAAAACTGGCCCTGAATGAACCATATTTTGTCAATCTAAACCAAAAACGGGGTAGCCTTCAATTATCGGAACTTTTCCGTTGGTATAAAAATGATTTTACTAGAAATACAAAAAATCTTATTGCATTCTTAAATCTCTACCGAAAAAACAAAATTTCTTCTGGGGTAACCATAAAATGGAAAGACTATGACTGGACATTAAATGATACTGCTGTTGTTTCAAAACGTGATAAATATTTTGATTCTTCTTCCTTACGCAGTAAAGGAGGGCTGGAGATTAAATCATATAATATACTTTATACACAAACACGCTTTTTTAATGCTTCGGCTCAAAGAGTCTTAGAAGATAAACGTTCAACTTGGTTTACCTCAATCACTGGTTTTTATTATGGTATACATGAACAGTGGAATTTAGGTCTTGATTTTTTTGCCAAATCAGTCAGGTTTGATACTGATTTTGGAAGTCCCGTTAATGCATTCAAATTTGAAACAAATCTCCCAAATGCTCATGCTGCATTTACCAATATCATCCCTAAAGTAAAATTTGCACCAATTAAAAGCTTACCCTATTTATCGATGCAGGTGTCGTTGCTCATACCTATTGGCTCTGACTTTGAAGGGAATACAACTCCCCAACATCCATTTTTGGAGCATGATGCTTGGCAACTTTGGTATGAAATTTATTATGATCTCTACATTGGTGATAGCTTTTCTTTCTTTTTTGCATTCGGATTATTCCCTCGAGTTGGTTGGTTTGATAGTAATACAAAAATTGGAATTGGAGGATACTATAAAACATTCTTTCAATATTTTTTAAATGATATTTTTACTTTTTATTTGGTGGGAGAAACATTTGGTTTAATTATTAACGCCGGAATTGGTACAAAAATATTAATAGATAGAGCATTCCAATTAGATTTTGGAATAATGCACTCTTTAATTGGAAGAAATAAAGGAGTAGGTACCTCGTATAGTTTTGGCATAAGTTACCTCTATTAATTGATTTTCTCTAAAAACCTTCTTGTTTTTTTTACTTTTTATTTCTGTATAATTATATTACCTTCTTCTTTCTTGCTTAGCAAACAAAAGCAATTATTTTTTGGTAAAAAAATAAACTCCGTTACTTTTATCGGTTTAAAGCGAACAAAAAAAAAATTTCTGTCTAAATTTATACAAACCAAAAAAGAATCTTTATTTATTAAAAATAAAATTGAATCAGATATTCAAAGATTGAAAAATCTTAAAATTTTTCAGAGTGTATCTTACAGCGTTAAAAATGTAGATAAAAAAACAATCAACCTAATCATTCATTTCAAAGAAAAGTTCACCGTATTACCAATTTTACGTGGTGGTTTTATTGATGGTATTTTTTGGGTTCAACCGGGTTTCGTTGATTATCATTTTTTGGGGAATACATCAATTTTGAGTGCTTTCTATCGCTACTACCAAAGGCATTCAGCAGGAGCCTATTATCAAAATCGATTTTTATTTAATGATCATTGGGGTCTCTCAGGAGAAACCTCTTACCTTGGAACAATTGAGCCCACTGATACATTTGAATTTGGCTCTGTTAGTTTATATAATGTCGATATTATTAAAATAAATACGTCTATTAATTATAACCTATCGCTTAAACAATTTTTTCAATTTACAATCGGATATTTAAATGAAGTCTATCAAAAGCTAGACCCTAGCCATATAGGGCCAAGTCGCGTAGAACAAAATAAAGTTTTATTTAAAATAGAGCATTTTCTCCATAATATTAATTATAATGGAAACCTCTACAAGGGCTTTTCTAATTCTATCATTCTCGAGGGAATATATACCTTATCTAACCAACTTGATTTTTTTAAACTTTATAATGAATACAAATATTTTTTTAAATTTTTTAAATATGATACATTTGCTTCCCGTCTAAAATTTGGTATTTCAAGCAATATGACATCTCCTTATCCTGCTTTTGTGATTGATAGTTTTTTAAATGTTCGCGGTTCAGGAAATCGCGTTAAGCGGGGTTATTTAGAGAACATCGTTAACTTAGAATATCGCTATCTTTTTGTGATTACACCGTGGCTATCGATGCAATTGGTAGGGTTCTCTGATAATGCATTGCTCGTCGGCCTAGAGAATAAAGTATATTTTTTCACGTATATAGGAGGTGGGGCACGTATTATATTAACTAAAATATATAATGGAATTTTAGCATTTGATTATGCCCTGAATCTACAAAATATATCACAGCATGGATTTTTTATTAAAATTGGTCAATATTTTTAATTTTAAATTATTTTTCTAATTTGCCAAAATTAAATTTCAAAGGTTTTTTTAAGTGAACAAAATTTCATATTTTTTTACTCTTTCAATACCTTTAGTATCTTTGACCTTTCAAGTTTATCTCTGACTTAATATTTTTTCTGTAAAATTAAATGATAAAGCACTTGTCAATTTATCTCAAAAAAAAGATAGGATACACAGAGCATTAATGATAGTTGTGGCTTGATTTCTAACCATGGTGTGGTGGAAGATTTTTTATGAAAGATTATCTCTCCTACTCTCTGGTCTTGTGTATATATCAGTTACTCAACTATAAAAATTTGGAGGTTAAAATAAATGGATGGCTTATTAGATTTTTCGATACCTAAAGATGGAACTCAGATATTAGACTTACTGCATCAAATTTGTAAAGAGCATGTTCTGCCCACTCGTGCAGAACTAGATGAAAAGGAAGAATTTCCATATAAAATTTTAGAAAAATTTAAAGAAGCCGGGTTTTTTGGTGTTTTTTTTGAAGAAAAATATGGTGGGCTTGGTTTTCCTGGTTTTATGTCTTGTCTTACTACAGAAGTAGTTAGTCAGTACTGTATTGGAATAGCAACAGCCTTAGGGGCATCAAAATTAGGAGCTCTCCCTATTGAAGCTGGAGGTACCGAAGAGCAAAAGAAAAAATATTTACCTTCATTAGCTTCTGGTGATAAAATAGCTGCTTTCGCCCTCACTGAGCCAAATGCTGGTTCTGATGTTCCCAACCTTTCTACTACCGCTGAAAAGAAGGGAGATCGTTATATTTTAAACGGTACTAAACAGTGGATATCAAATGCCGGTATTGCTGATATCTATACTGTTTTTGTACTTACCGATAAGAAAAAAGGGGCAAGAGGCATTTCCTGCTTTATTGTTGAAAAAGGTTCAAAAGGCCTGAGTTTTGGTAAACTTGAAAATAAAATGGGTATTCGATGTTCTCACACCCGCCAGGTCATCCTTGAAGACGTTGAGGTGCCTGAAGAAAATCTAATAGGCCTAAAATTAAACAGAGGGTTCATACACGGAATTCATACTTTAAATAGGTCAAGACCTTTTATTGCAGCTATGGCAGTAGGTCTCTCTCAAGCAGCTTACAACGAAGCCATACATTACACCTATAACAGGGTTCAGTTTAAGAAAAGAGTGATTAGCTTTCAGGCAGTAAATCATATGTTAGCTGATATGGCTGTAAAAATTGATTCTTCCCGGTTCCTTACTTACCGTGCAGCGAAAGCCTCTGATTTTTCTCACCCGCAATCTCCTCGATATTCTGCTATAGCCAAATATCATGCCTCAGAGTGTGCAGTTCAGGTTGTGAATGACGCTCTACAACTTCATGGTGGATATGGTTTTACAAAAGATTATCCAATTGAGAAAATGTACCGGGATGCTAAAATATTAACAATTTATGAGGGTACTTCCCAAATACAAAAAAATGAGATTGGTACCTATATTATTAAAGAAGCACAAAAACTCAATAGCTAACTGAGTATTTGTGTAATCTAATACCGCTCAAGAGTTAAAATTCAATAACTTACCCAAGTAAATTGAGTTTATTTAGAGATTAGACTGAAATTCAATTAAGTTCATATTTTCATCAAAAACCAGTAAGCCAATACATACTGTAACAATTTTTTGAATATCTTCATACCAATTCATAATAGAGTGGTGATAACGTTCTTTTTGCTGATACGAAATTGTCGGGAACAAAGCAGCATGATGACTTTTTTGTCTTCTTTTTACTTCAAAAAAAGTATAAATTTCTTTCTTTTTAGTAATAATATCAATTTCTACTCCATAAAATCTTATATTTCTCGCCAAAATTACATATTTTTTTTTTTTCAGTAAGGAAACTGCTTGATTCTCTGCAACCTGTGAATATTTAAGAAGCATCAATAGATGTATATTGCACAAAGAATAAAAATTTCAACTATATTTTAATTTTTTAAATAAAACAGATAAAAAAAATGAATGAGACCTCACCTTCTATACCAAGCTAAAAAAAAATTTCCACAAAATATTGGAATTATCGCTCATGGAGAGAAAATTCACTATCAAGACTATTTCTCAATTTCTCATGGAATAAAACAGTATTTAAAAAAATATTATAAAGTATCTAAGGGAACAAAAGTTGTCTTACAATTAGAAAACTCTATCTACTATGCATTTTTTGTCATGGCATTGCAAATGCTAAAAGCTTTAACAATACATCTAAATAACCAATTTCCCATTGAATTAAAAAAACAGCTATTAAACAATATATATGACATTACAACAAAGCAAAATATCCTTATAATTACCAATAAAGGCAACCAAACAATAAAAAATTTAAATAACTCACAAATATTAGAAGCTGAAAAAATAGTCAATGCAAGCAAAATTATAACACAAATCAATGAAGATGATGATCCTTATGGATCCATTGAAAATCAACAATGGGTAGATATTACTTTTACTTCAGCTAGCACAGGAAAACCTCAAGCAGTTCTACACACCTACGGCAACCACTATTACTCCGCCTTAGGTTCTAACATAAATCTTTCCCTGAAGTATAAAGACCTATGGCTAATCAGCCTGCCACTCTTTCACGTAGGCGGTCAAGCAATTCTTTATCGTGCAGCTCTGGCTGGTGCAAGTATAATTTTTACGAAATTAAATGATTTTGAAAAAATTTTATCACTACATCATGTAACTCACCTATCCTTGGTGCCAACCCAGCTCTACCGACTACTTGAAAATGAAAAGATTTGTACACAATTATCTAAATTAAAAGTAATTCTTGTAGGAGGGGCCTATTTACCCAAAACTTTACTTGAACTTAGTATAAAAAAAAGAATAAACCTATATTTGAGTTATGGTTCCTCCGAAATGTCTTCTCAAATTAGCACTACATCAAGAATCATTACAAATAAACTAAAAGCAAATGTCGGTACACCACTTACTTTTAGAAAACTAATTCTAAATTCCCAAAAAGAAATTTTAGTAAAAGGTCCTTGTCTTTTTCCAGGGTATTATACACAAAAAGGAGTAAGACTTCCTTTAAATCAAAATGGTTACTTTCATACAGGCGACTTAGGTAAAATTACTGAAGATGGATTTTTAAAAATTTTAGCTAGAAAAGATAATATGTTCATAAGTGGTGGAGAAAATATATATCCAGAAGAAATTGAAAAAGCACTTGATCAAACAGGATACATTAAAGCAGCTCTAGTTGTAGGAGTTCACAATTTAGAGTTTGGTAAACGACCAATCGCATTTATTGATTTAAAATCAACTTGGAGCTGGAAAGATCAAATACCTATTAATATCAATAAACAACTTCAACATATCTTACCACATTTTAAAATACCCATTCGATATTTTCAACTACCAAAACAAAAAAATCTTAAATACAGTCGAAGAGAGTTAGAAGACTATGCGAATAAATTAATCATTTCTTTGCTAAATAAAGAGTAACAATTCCACAGCTCATTATCTCATATCGAACACCTGAAAAACCTGCCTCAATTAACATTTCACAAAAACTAAAGCCTTGCGGAAAATCTTCGACAGTTTTATTTAGATATCGATAGGCTTTAAAATTTTTAGAAATAACCCCACCGATAAATGGCAATAAATATCTAAAATAAAATAGATAAAAAAAACGTATTAAAGGATTCAGAGGAATACTTAACTCAAGAATAATTAATTTACCTGATTTTGATAAAACTTTATAAATTTCTTTAAGAGCCTTTCTAGGATTTTCTATATTACGAATACCAAAAGCAATTGTGACTAGATTAAAAGAATTTGATTTAAAAGATAAATTTTCGATATCCTCAATTTTAAGTTCTATTTTTTTTCTCTTTCTAATATCTGTTTTATTAATTTTATTTGCACAGATATTTAACATATTTTTTGATAAATCAGCTCCCACCGCTTCTTTTACTTTATCGTCATTAGCAAGTGAAATAAGCAGGTCTCCTGTTCCTGTAGCCATATCAAGAAGTTTAATTTGACCTTCTTTTGGAAGATATTCATGAATTTTTTTTCTCCAACCTCGATCAAGACCAAATGAAAGTAAGCGATTTAAACAATCATATGTAGGGGCAATAGTATTAAACATTTCCCATGATTTTTTTTTTGCAATCATAAATAATAAATTAGATTTGTTTTAAAATAATATCCTTTAATTTTTCTGCCAAAATTCTAGGAGCTTGATTCACATTATCGACATTGACCCAAACAAAGTGATCAAAAAAATATTTAGCAATATTTCGAGTTCCCGTTTGTACTCCCAAAAAAATATATCCTTTCAGAGAATATTCATTAATAGTCTCTTTTAGAAGAAGGTTTTCTCTTTTAGAAATATCATCTTCAATATTTTGTTTTGCACGATGTCCTCGAAAATCAGAAATCATAACAATAACTTTAGCTCTTGCATCCAGAGAGAATTTACGAATAATTTTTTTTATAACAATATATTCTTCAACAGTATCCCCACTCCAATTAGAGATCATTTGATTAAAAATTTCATTTTTTTTAATTTTAGATAAATTTTCATTCCAATTGAAGGCACCTTTATTTGTATATTCGATGAGATCAATTTCAACTTTCATATTATCAAAATCAGAATATCCAAATATTTTAAAAGTAACATCATGATCATTCAACACCTCAATGACAGATTGTAAGGCAATAACCGAGGCCATCGAAACTTCAAAATTGAAAAGTCTTCGACCTTTATTAATTAAAAAAATAACTTCCATACCTTTTAACTGATTTTCTTGATTAAGATTTCGTACATTATCAAAAATTCGATCAGAACCTTGATGAACTAAATATGCAAGATATTTTTTCATATTAATTCGATGTCCTCTACTCAAAATCTCCCTCTCTGTGTTTAGATGTGTTTTTAGAGAATTGCTTAAATTTAGATCAATCTGCTTTAGTAAGCCTCCAAAATGATCATAATAATCGTTTAAATTAAAATTCATCTCATAGTCCCATTTTGGAGAATATTTCTTTAAAAAATCATCAAATATTTGATGTGTACGATAACCCCACGCACCTCCTCCCCCCTGAGGCACTCCAACTCCACGATTACCTAATGTATCACGGCCATACCAAGCATTTTTACCTTCCTTAGTACTCCCGCCTGTCTCTGGAGTATTTATATCAATACCTTTTTTTAATTTACCCCCACCAAATTTAGGCTTAGCCTTACCTGTATTAGCTTTTCTAAAATATTTTTGAGGATCCCATGTCATTTTTTTTTTATTTGTTGAATTAAGCATTTTTTTTTTCAGGGTAGAAATTTTTGTTTCGAGCTCATCCAAGGGGAGGCCTTCCATAATTTTTTTTAACAAATTTCTTCCCCATTCTCGGTCAATCTCATTGGGAAGAGCAGATAAATAATGTATCTCAGCTCCTTGAGTAATCAATCGCTCAAACAAATTATTTATAATTGAAGTTTGCGATGTTATAGATTCAAACTCATTTTTCCAAAAATGAAGATGTTTGACCCACCTTAAAAGATTCTCTTCGTAGTAGGGTTCAATATTCACGAGACTAGTATCAATTTTTTGATTTATCAAAGCAATATTCATCTGTTTATGAAATTCTACAAATTTTTCCATCAAAGTAATAAAGTCTTTTTCATGATCAATTTGGAAAATAGAATAAAAAAATAGTAAAGCTGATTGAACTAATTCATGATCTAAAACTGGTGGAATAATCAAATTTGAAAATCTATTTCGAAATGCCCTCGAAATAGTTGGAGAATTTCTAGATTTTCTAAAATATTTAATAATAATAATTCTAGTATTTTTATTTTTTTTGATAATTATATTTGGTTCAGCTTCAGGAGGTAAAAGCAATTGAGCAGCATCATCTAAAAGCATATTAAGTTTTTCGATAATTTCACTCCCTGCTGCTTCTATATTCTCTAAAACAACCCATTCTTGATTTTTAATAGCTTTTGTGAGTGGACCATCAACCCACTCAACTTGATTACTTATTTGATTATTAGAGCCTATTTTTTTAATTGGTCTAAGGGAGCCTAAAAGATCTGAAGTATGCATCCCTTTAAATAAATAAATATGATTAATTTTATGACCATGTGCAAAAGCCACAATATCAATCAACTCTCCCATCCGAACAAACTCTTCACCTTCTAAAAGTAGATTTTCATAATTGCCAAGACTAAGATAAATTTCTTCTAAAGATTTTAATCGACCAGTAGTAATCGGTAACGGATCTAATTCATATTGATCAGGTTTGATACTTAAATTTTTAATTAAAACAGAAATTTTTTTTTGAACATCTTGATTCAAAAAAGTATTATAATAATCATACAGTTTTTCATGACTAAGTAAAAAAACATCTTTGATTACTCCTAAAGATATTTTACGATCTACTGAATCTGAAAAACAATTTACATAAAAGCGAAAAAGATTATACATAAAATCATCTTGCTCTATCTTTATTGTAGTTTGGATATCATTTGAAATATCTTTTAGAATTCGTTTCCAAAACCTTTGGGCAGAACGAATATTAAAGTGTAGATGCTCCAAGCTATTTTTAGCAATTTCTGCCGACCAAATCTTTTTTTCTAATATATTTTGTAATTCCATGACCTCAGCAATCAAAGAAACCGGAACGACAGGAAATAAACCACGTATAATTTCGATCTGCTCAGTAATTGGAGAAGAATCAATATAAATAATTGTAAAATATTTAAGTATTTGTGTAGATAAAATCTTTCTACCTTCAAACCCCTTACTTGGATTCTGAGTTGCGATAAAATGAAATCTTTTGTGAGCAACACACGAGGTAGCATCTTTTTCGGATAAAGCTAAAGATTTATTTTTTAACATATTTAGAAAACGTTTAAGAATTTCGGGGGAAGCTAAATTCATCTCATCAGCTACAAAAGTATAACCATTTTTCATCGCAGTGATCAACGGACCATCTTGCCAATGAAAACCATCAGGAAGTATTTGAAACGAACCAATTAAATCTTCGGGCATGGTATCCTGATTAAAGTTAAAACGAATAGTCGGTAAATTTCGAAGCTGATTAATATAGTATATTAATGCATTCTTACCCACACCAACATCTCCAATAAGTAATAGATTTCTACCTTCTCGAAGTGGATAAAGAATTTTATTGAGATTTCTTAATGTAGTCTTTGTAAGTATAAGATTTTGGGGTAAAACTAAATGTTGTTCTGAAGTATTTAATCTTTCAGATGACAAACCAAAATTTTTTAAATTAAATGAGCTCGTTTTATTCACCATTTTTTGTGTTTCTATCTTTCATCAAGACATTCTAATTTTTTGAAAGCCTTGTAATCGTCCCCTCGCCGCATCATTTAATTGTTTTTTAAATTTTGGATGATGTTTAATCGCACGATCTAAAGATTTTTTACTCAACATATATAAATCACAATACCCGCATGATCGAATAGTTGCTGTTCTGGCAGTACTTAAAATTAATGCCATCTCACCAAAGAAATCACCTTCATATAGTTTTTTAAATCTTTGAATACCATCGTCAGAAACAATATCTACAGAACCGTTACTAATAAAGTACATCACATCTCCAACTTCACCTTTACGCATCACATAATCACCCGGAGTAAAGACGACTGGTCTCAATTCACAAGCAATTTCTCGAATAAAGTTTTCACTCGTATTTTGAAAAAAAGGAACCTTTTGTATAATTCCGCGATTTAAAAACATACTAATTTCTGTTTTTAAGGAACTAGGTAACTTTTCTAGAACAACATGTTCATCATATCCAAGGCGACTTTGCCATAAATAATCTTGATAATCAAGTACTTTTTTTTGTAGATGCGAAGGGATTTTTTTAAATCTAAAAAAAGCATTGAGACTATCCATGCTTTTTAAATATTTTATTTTTGCTACATTAATATTTGCAATTAAACCAGCCATATTACCAATAGTATAACCATAAACACCAGCACCTAACATCATAATAATAATTGTATAAATGATCTGAAAAGTAGTTTGAGGGATAATATCTCCATAACCAACGGTAGTGAGTGTTGTGATCGTCCAATAAAGACTTTTAAGATAATGAGGCCATTTTTCTGCTGAATCAAAGCGATCACCCAAGAGAAGCCAACCACAAGTAACCCAATGTGAAAATAGAAGAATCCAAAATAAAAAAAGAGCAAAACGCAAGAAAGGGTGATTAAATATTCTAGGATCTTTAAGTCTTTTACTAAAAGAAATTAAATGAGTAATTCTTAATATTCGAATCAAACTTATAAATTTTAAAATATTTAATAGGCTAGATCCCGAAAACAAAAGATACAATAGAAGATGAAAAGGAATTGTCGAAACTAAATCTAAAAAAAAATTATTTTTTAAATAAGATTTAGCTATTATTTTTTTATTAAAAATATACTCTCGATTTTTATTGATTCCTGTATAAAAATTAATAAAGAGGTCAACAGAAAGAATAACAGTGACAATTGTTTCAAGTAAAAGGTTTATATTTGTTAATTTAAAACCAACAACAATATTAAAAGGTACCGCTAAAATCACGTATGTATTGATACACACCATAAAATAATCCCATAAAAATTTATATTTATTTTCAGGATGGATCATATAATATAACTCCTTAATTTAAGGGCACGGATTTGGATTTTTGAAATGAATTTTTTCTATTTCTTGTGAAATCTCTTTAGTTAATTTTATATTAATACTAGTAATATTTTCCTCTAGTTGAGATAAATTTGTTGCCCCTATAATATTACTTCTAACAAAAGGTTGTTTATTCACAAAAGCCAATGACATTTGGGCAGGACTAAGATTATATTTTTTTGCAATCTTAACATATTTGATGATAATTTTTTGTGCTTTTAAATTACTGTATCTTTGAAAGTGTTTTCCAAATATTTTAAGTCTACTAGTATTGTCCACATTATCGGTTAAATATTTTCCAGTTAAAGAGCCAAAAGCCAAAGGAGAATAGGCAAGAAGACCTATGTTTTCACGATGAGAAATTTCAGCTAAACCTATTTCATAGCTTCGATTTAAAAGATTATAAGGATTTTGTATCCCAATAATTTTTGGATACATTTTTTTTTCAGAAATTTTTAAATATTCCATAACTCCCCAAGGAGTTTCATTTGAAAGAGCAATATAGCGAATTTTACCCGCTTTGACAATTTCATCAAGGACATATAATGTTTCTTCAATAGATATTGCGTCATCTTTTTTAGCAGGCTGATACCCCAATTGACCAAAAAAATTTGTTTTTCGATCAGGCCAGTGAAGGTAATATAAGTCAATATAATCAGTTCTCAAACGTCTAAGACTTTCCTCTAAAGCTTTATGAATATTTGCTCTATCAAAACAACTTGTTCCACCTCTAATCCAACGCATATGAGGAGCTCTACCTGAAATTTTTGTTCCTAAAATAATTTTACTCCGATTTTTCTTCGTTCTTAACCAGTTACCAATATACGATTCAGTACAAGCATAAGTTTCTTTTTTTGGAGGCACTGGATAAAGTTCAGCGGTATCAATAAAATTGACACCGTAATCTAAAGAAAAATCAAGTTGAGCGTGAGCCTCAACCTCTGTGTTTTGCTCACCCCACGTCATAGTTCCAAGACATATGGAACTAACTTTTAAATCGCTATCAGCAAGAGATTGATATCTCAAGATATCAATCTACAATTAAAAGACATGATTAAAATTTATGTATAAATTTCCACCTTCGGCACTACGACCATAGTCTACAAAAATAATGGTCGCTTGATTCCAAGCGATTCTTAAACCAGCTCCATACGAGAGACCCCAATCTTTACCATTTGTCAATGCAACACTTTCAAAAGCCCGACCAATATCGACAAAAGGAACTAAAATGAGGCTAAACTGTTGACCAGCAGCAGGAGGAAAGTGCCAAAACGTCCATCTGAGTTCAAAATTAAAAAGAGCATTAGCCTTACCAGCAAACCTCCGTGAACGATAACCCCTCAATGTCCTAAAACCTCCACCTGACATTTCAGGTGAAAGAGTATTTGAGAAAAGAACATCACCAAGTGCATAAAAAGGTGCACGATCACCTATCACAAAATAATACGAACCACGAACAGCAATAACAAAGTCTTCATAATTAGGGATAGGATCATAGTAAACTCTACTCGTTAAATTATAACGAGAATACCCAAAACGCGAACCTAAAAATTGAGGAATAAATTCCATCGTAAATTCAGTAAATGTTCCTCGATTAGGGTCAGGTTCATAATCTCTATTATCAAAAGATATAGCAAATCGCATGCCATTATTCCATGAATCATTGATTCCGTAAATGAGACCAGCCTTAAAATCTTGCTTGAGTTTTGTATCAACTTGCTGAAATTTTTTATCTTTTTTTTCCTTCTTATCATACAATTCAACGGTATTTCCTGTGTAATCAGTAACATCAACATATTGAAAATTAAACCCAAGAGTTAGTCTAACAGCACCATTCAGAACATAAAATATATCAGACTCAGTCGAAATAGTCCAAGTCGGTCGAAACAATCTTACTTTATTGTAACGACTAGCTGTATTGCCAGTTTTATTTTCAAACTGATCAAGATACTCCTGAAATTCATCGACATCTCTAATGCTCTTAAGTATATTAGATGCACCCGATATTCTAAAATGAACCGGTCGTGCACTTTCATCACCGATTCCGTAGTAATTAATAGTAGGATCATCATCATAGTTAATTTGAGAACGAACACGAAACCACTTATTTAGAAACCTAAACAGGTATGGAGCATCCCAATTAATAGTGTGAAAATGCCTTCCTTTTGTTGTAAAAAAAGCTTGGGCAAACACCTTGTGAAAATACGGAGCATAATCAAACAGTGCATTATCTCTAGAGCCATTTTCAAATAAAATAACCCTAAGACCATACCCAACACCTCCGACTGGGTCAAAATTAATAAGAGGTAGACCTGTAAAATACAGACCTTTTTTCTTTTTAGCCTTATCAGTATCAGAAAGAGGCCTTTTATCAGGAATAAACTCTGAATTTTTTCTATTTTTTTGCTTTAAATTCTGCTTTAACTTAGCTTGAGCTAAAATATTCGATTGCAGAAGGAATAAACCTAAAATTAAATATAACGAACAAAAAAGACCCTTTAATATAAGCTTCATACATTTTCTCTCCTTTAAATTTTAATTTAAGTAGTGAACTACCCGACCGGTCATTATATCAAACGATACACACACCGTCAAAAATTATTAATAATTTTCACTGTCCTTAAATCAATTTTATACTAATATTTTAACTTGTCAAAGCAAGTAGCCATAAATACTTGGACTTACCGGTAAGCTTAGAGAGGAAGAACATGAAAATAATAAAAATATTGATGGCGATTATATTAAGTATGATCTTAGCCAATCTACTTTTTGCCAATAAATTCAATCATAAAAGAAAATATTTTCAGTATTTAGATAAAGATAAAGACGACCACATCTCAAAGAAAGAGTGGATGTCTAAATTTAAAAAAATTGACTTCAACCAAGATGGTAAAATTTCAAAAAAAGAAATGAAAAAATATCATAAAAAGAGCTGTAAATCACATAAGAAAAAATAAAAAATCAAAGAAAGTCATAATATACTCTTTTTTTTAAAATTCCACTTTCGAGAGGAAGTGATCTATCTCGCCCACTAATTAAAAGAGAAGGTCTTGTCTCTTTAATATGAAAGAAAATACCACATCAAAAAAATGGTCTAAGACTATTTCTTTACCCAAAAGTAAATTTCCTATGAGAGCTGAGCTTTCTAAAAGAGAACCCTCTATTCTTGAATTTTGGGAACGCCATAAACCTTATAACAAACTCCTTAAAACACGACAGAACCAAAAAGAAAGATTTATTCTTCATGATGGTCCCCCTTATGCCAATGGTCATTTTCATGTAGGTCACGCTCTCAATAAAATATTGAAAGATATAATCAATAAATATAATCTGCTCAAAGGTGCATACGTTAACTATATCCCAGGATGGGATTGCCATGGCCTACCTATAGAACTAGCAGTAATAAAAAAATTAAGCAATAAAAAAGATGGTTCAGCACGAGATCCTAATAAAATACGAAAAGCCTGTAGAGAGTACGCACTAAAATATATCAAGCAACAAGCACAAGATCAGACACGAATGGGAGTTTTTTGGGATAATTCAGGGGTTGAAGAACTTACGACAGAAGAAACTACAGAGCTCACTAATATTTACTATACCATGAGCCGTTCTTTTGAATCTACTGTCATTGAGATATTTTCCGACCTCTTTCGAAAAAAATTAATCTATAAAGGTAGAAAGCCAATCCACTGGTGCCCCTCCTGTCGAACAGCTCTGGCAGAAGCGGAAGTAGAATATGCAAAACATACCTCCCCCTCTATTTACGTAAAATTTCCAGTAGAACATAAGATTCATACCTACGTGGTCATTTGGACAACCACTCCATGGACCATTCCAGCAAATTTAGGAGTTTCATTTCACCCTAATTTTGAGTATGCAGAATATGAAACAAATCAAGGGAATTTAATTATCGCCAAAGGCCTTCAAGATAAATTTTTTACAGAAGTAAAACTCACCTACACAGCTGTCAAACAATTATCTCAAGAACAAATTAATAAATTAGAGGTTAGACATCCCTTTATTGCTCGTAAAAGTACAGTTTTATTTGGAAAACATGTGACACTTGAGGCAGGTACCGGAATTGTTCATACAGCACCTGGTCACGGTCAAGATGATTATATTATTGGTAAAAAATATGGATTAGATATTCTATCTCCTGTTGATCATAAAGGTTGTTATACTGACGAGTTTTCTGAAATGAAGGGAATTAAAGTTTTTGAAGCGAATAATCAAATTATAGAGCTACTACGAAACACCCAAAAACTTATTTTTGTCGAAAAAATTGAGCATAGCTACCCACATTGCTGGAGATGTCATAAACCTCTTATTTTTAGAGCAGCATCTCAATGGTTTCTATCTTGCGAAACACTCAAAGAAAAAGCCCTTGAAGAAGTTAAAAAAGTAAAGTGGATACCTCAATGGGGTGAAAATCGATTTAGATCTACAATCGCCAATAGGCCAGACTGGTGTCTCTCTCGACAAAGACTTTGGGGAGTGCCTATTCCTGCTTTTACTTGCTCTAATTGTGGCAAAAGTTATCTTAATGAGGCAAGTCTAAATATTATTTTAGAGAAAGTTAAACAAAATGGCATTGAAGTTTGGTTTAAAGAAGAAGTAAACTCTTTATTACCAGATAAAGCAAAGTGTAACGATTGTGGAGGTAACGTATTCACCAAAGAAAATGATATTCTCGATGTTTGGTTTGATAGCGGAATTACATGGAAAGCCATCTTAAAAAATAATAAAAATTTAAGCTTTCCAGCTGATTTATATCTTGAAGGCTCCGATCAACATAGAGGTTGGTTTCAAAGTAGCCTTTGGCCAGCGCTCGCTCTTGAAGAAAGAGCACCTTATCTTAGAGTACTCACCCACGGATACGTTTTAGACGAAAAAGCTAGAGCAATGAGTAAGTCACTCGGTAATGTTGTCAGCCCAATAGAAGACATCATACCTAAATACGGGGCAGATATCTTGAGACTCTGGGTTGCCTCAGAAGATTATCGCACCGATAACACCATTAGCTTCAATATTTTAAACCAACTTTCTGATAGCTATCGAAAAATAAGAAATACATTTCGTTACCTTTTGGGCAATCTTCAAGATGGCGAACTTACTCCTATATTAAATTCAGATAAAATTAAGGATGAACTTGATTTATGGATTCTCAATCGTCTCGAAATTCTTGGGCAAGAGATGAAAAAGGCCTACCAAAATTATGAATTTCATAATGCTTATCAAAAAGCTTTAAAATTTTGCAACACTGACCTTTCTCAAATATACTTTGATATCATTCGAGATACACTGTACTGTGATGTGCATCCAGAACAGGTAAAAAATCAAATAGAAAATACCACACGTAGAGAAGCTGCTTTAATAACTCTGAGTATAATTCTAAAACATCTCAATGTTTGGTTTGCTCCCATTTTAAGTTTTACAATGGAGGAAGTTTATCAATTGAACCGCCAAAATAAAGAACCCAAAAGTATTTTTGAAGAGCCATGGCCGGAGGCCTCTGGTTGGAAAAATTCAATTATTGAAAAAAAATTTTGTCATATTTTACAGCTAAAGGAACAAATTAATATTAAATTAGAATTGGCTAGAGAACAAAAAGAGATCGGTTCTTCTATTGATTCTACCGTTTATATATCACCTAATTTACTAAAAGTAAATATATCAGAAAAAAAACTCGCTGAATATTTAATTGTATCTAAAGTTGTTTTTGATACAATATGTTCTCAAAAAAATATTGTGATTCAAGCTTCAAAAGAAGAGAAATGTCTTCGTTGTTGGCTACATCGAAAGTTAATAAAAAGTGGTCTTTGCCAGCGTTGTCATGATGTAATAGAAACAAAGACCCATGGCACATTATAAATTAATAAAGTAAAGAGGATCAATTTTTTTACAAGTATCGTTTTGTGATATTTCGTCTAAGATACCTAGCGATATATCGTTTTATTTTTTTCAATATAAAACTCATCAAAATGAAAGATACAAATTTACTTTTTTAGTGCCTTGTTAAAACCTTATTCTACTTGCTATTCTATCTGATTAAGCTGCATGTGGAATCAAAGATATATATGAAAACACGAACAAGTACACCTGAAATGGATATTGAATTTACAGTTAAGATAGTGCACAAACCAGGCATGCTAGCTTCTATCTTATCTGAACTGGGCAAAATATCTGCCCTCATTGGAGATATTTCTACCATTCATATCGGTAAAACTTTTTCACTAAGAAAAATGGTTATCTCGGTATATGATGAAGAACATCTTAAAGAAGTTCTCCAGACCTTTGATTCGCATAATATGGTTGAATTAATAGAACAAAATGATATTGTTTTTCAAAGACATAAAGGTGGTAAAATTCACTTAAAACGAAACAAAGATATCAAAACGATCACCGACTTACGGTACATATACACTCCAGGCGTTGCAAGAGTCTGCACTGCAATCTATAAAAATCCAGAGAAAGTAAAGGAATACACCTCAATTGGTAATAGTGTGGGTATCTTTACTAATGGCACTCGTGTTTTAGGTTTGGGAGATATCGGTCCTGAGGCAAGTATGCCTGTTATGGAGGGTAAAGCTGTTATCTATGATCAATTTGTAGGTTTATCGGCTACTCCTATCTTGATTCAAACAAAAGATCCCGAAGAGTTTGTCCAGACTGTAATAAATATTTCTCCTTCCTTTGCTGCCATCCATCTTGAAGATATTCGAACACCTGATTGTTTCTACATTGAAGATGAATTAAAGAAGAGGCTTAAAAAACCAGTAATGCATAATGACCAACATGGCACTGGCACAGTAACCTTAGCCGCGATCATGACTTTACTTCGATTAATGAAAAAAACTTTGCAAAATGAAATAGTCATCGCCCAAATTGGCTTAGGTGCAGCTGGTTTTGGTATCGCTAGTTTACTTCATGATTGGGGTGCTACGGTAATTGGTGTTGACACTAGTAAAGAAGCTCAACAACATTTCATCAACTATGGTGGTAAAGTAGATTCCCTCAAAAATGCAATTAAAGAGGCTTTAATCGTCATCACCACTACAGGAGTAGTAGGCTTAATTAAACCTGAGATGATTCAGAAAGGTCAAATTATTTTATCGTTATCGAATCCTCAACCAGAAATTCAACCAGAAGTAGCTCTAGCTGCTGGAGCATCATTTGCAGCAGACGGAAAAACAATCAATAATGCACTTGCCTACCCTGCTCTTTTTAAAGGTACTTTGAATATAGGTGCTCATTCAATTTCTTCTAAAATTAAAATTAAAACAGCAGAGGTAATTACAAAACACACAGAAGGAGATGAATTAGTGCCCAGCCCTCTCCATCCTACTATTCATTCTGAAATTATACAAGCAATCAAAAAAATCGGAAATTGATCAATAGTTTTTTCCCGTTTTAGCACCTTATTTTTATTTTTTTTATTGAACTAAACCTTAAGCCCTCGAGGACCTTCATAAATCACTCGTGGCCTAAAAAGGCGATTATTATCATGTTGTTCAATATGGTGAGCAACCAAACCAGCCGCACGAGAACAAAGAAAAATTGGAGTGTAAAGATCAATAGGAATATCAATCAAATAATAAAGTAAGGCGATTGGATAATCAGCATTAGGATAAAGTCCTTTTTGTTCTGCAACAGTATTTTCAATAATTTGATATATCTCATAAAGTTCATTTCCATCAGATCTAAGATGCGTGAGATTTTTAATATAATCTTTTAGAAGATAAGCCCTAGGATCATATTTTTTCATATATACTCGATGTCCAAAACCCATAATTTTTTCTTTATTTTTTAGTTTTTCAAGAATAATTTCTTTGGCCTTGCTCGCACCGCCTTTTTTATATATCTCAAGAAACATTTTCATGGCGGCTTCGTTGGCACCTCCATGCAGTGGGCCTTTCAAAGAAGCCACGGCACTTGAGACAGAACCAAAGATATCAGATAGCGTGGAGGCAATTACCCTTACCGTAAACGTAGAGTTCGGCATTTCATGTTCTATGTAGGCCGTTAATATTTTATCTAATACATCAATTTCTGTAGCACTGGCCTTCTTACCTTTAATCATGTAAAGATAATTTTCAACATAACTTAATTTAGGGTCTGGTTTAATAAATTCCATATTATTAATGGCTCGATATGAATTCACAGCGATTGTAGGTGCCTTAGAAAGAATTTTTATCGCTTTCTCTTCATTACTAGCTAAAGATGTATCCATAAGCGTTTCAGTCTCTTCATAACTGCCCAAAATTGATAAACCAGTTCTCAAAGCATCCATTGACGACATATTTTTAGGAAAAAGTTTAAAGATTTTATACATGTCATCAGGTATGTTAGCTTCATTCATCATTTTTTTTCCAAATTTAAGACTTTGAGCTACATCGGGCAACTTCCCATAGATAAGAAGGTAAGCGACATCTACGTAACTTTTATTCTTAATTAGCTCAATTAAATCATATCCACGTATAATGATTTGCTCAATTTCTGTATCTAAATAAGAAATATTTGTTACAGAAGCAATTACTCCATCTAATCCAGGCTTATAATTTTGTTGTATACTCATAGTAAACTAATCTGAGAGGGCATTCTCTATTGAATGAATGTAGTGGTCAATGTTTTTTTTATCCATAGGATACGAAATAAAGCATACTTCATACGCAGAGGGTGCTACATAAATTTTATTTTGAATAAGCTTCCAAAATATTTTTTTATAAATTTTACTTGAATTTTTCCAAATTTTATCGGGCATTCGTACTACTTCACTTATATCAGTAGGACTTATCATAAGCCAAAAAATAGAGCTTTCAATAACAAGAGAAATTTTAAAATTAAGTTTTTTGGAGGCTTTTGCAATATGCTCCTCAAATCTATTTTTCAGATAATTTGATAAATTTTCAAGATGATTATAAACATCTTGATTAAGCAAAAATGACAATGTGGCTAGGCCTGCTGACATAGCAACAGGATTGCCTGATAGAGTCCCTGCTTGATAAACATCTCCCTCAGGGGCTAAATGTGAGAGCCATTTTTTTTTACCGGCTATAGCTCCTACTGGCATTCCTCCACCAATAATCTTACCATAAAGAACAAGATCAGGTTTAAAACCATATTTACCAGCAAAGCCAGTAAAACCCAGACGAAAACCTGTAATTACTTCATCAAAAATCAAAAGAGCCCCATATGTTTTACAAATTTTTTCAATTTTTTGCAAATATTTTTTTCGTTGGAGTAATAAACCACTGTTTGCTGGTAAGGGTTCAATGATTACAGCCGCAATTTGATCAGAATATTTTTTAAAACATTCCTCAAGAGCCGCCTCATCATCCAGCGGAAGAACAAGGGTATCTTGCACAACAGAAACAGGAAGACCATTACTGTTTGATGCCACTTGTTTTTTTGTAATGATACCTGAACCAGCTGAAACTAACATCGCATCAGTATGTCCATGATAACAACCACTAAATTTTACAAGTTTATTTTTTTGAGTTACCGCTCTGCTCAAGCGTATCGCTGTCATCGCTGCTTCTGTACCTGAGTTTACAAATCGAATTTTTTCAATATGAGGTATATTATTTACAATAATTTCCGCTAGATGAAGTTCGTTTTCAGTAATTGTACCAAATGATGTACCTTGCAAAATCTGTTTTTTAATACTTTCGGTTATTTTTGAATGAGAATGCCCTAAAATGAGAGGTCCCCAACTATTTAAAAAATCAAGATATTGATTCCCATCAACATCTTTTATGTAGCAATCTTTACCTGAGGTAAATGCAATAGGAGTACCTCCTACACTTTTAAAAGCTCTTACAGGAGAATTCACCCCTCCCACAATATATTTTTGTGATTTTTTCCATATTTGAATTGATTGATCAAAATTCATAAAACTGTTTCAAGACTATTTTTTAAAAAAGAATTGACAGATCAATAGAATATTTTTTTACTAAAAAAAGTAACTCATCTATTCATGTTAAAATCTTCGTTTTCTCGCTTTTTATCTACTAACTATCTATGCTGTCTAGGTTACTTTTTATTTTATCTTTTTTTTCCATCTTATATTTTTTCTGACTTTGTACATCACTCTGATGTGGTGCGTGCAATGAAAAAAAGATTCTCTGAAATTTCAACTTATCAAGCAAAGTTTACTATAAAGGTGATTAATAATAATAAAAGTACCACATCGACTGGTACCGTTTATTACAAAAAATCAGGTAAAGTTAATTTTTCTTTTGCAAACCCTAATGGTGATAAAATAATATCAAATGGTAAAAAAATGTGGATATATATTCGTAAATTAAATGCTGTTGGAGTTCAAGCCTTAGATAAAGAAAACTCCAATATTTATAATTCAGCCAGCTATGAAGGTTTGGTTAGATTATTTCGTCGTTACCATTATCGATTTGATAGTATAGAGCAACCCAAAGAAATATCAGGAAATAATTATTATGTACTTGCCCTTGACGAAAAAGTGGACTCTGGTGGTTTTAGTAGCATAACAATTTATGTGCAAACAAATACAAAGCTAATCAAAAAATTAGTCGCAATTTCTCGTGGTGGCCGTAAAGTTGAGTTAGAATTTAGAGATATTAAGCTAAATGTTGAGTTACTTAGCAGTCTTTTTACTTATAAAGTAGAAGGAAACGTTAAAATCGTTGAGAACCCTCTAAGTGTAAACTAATTTTTGGATAGTGGAAAAATGATGAAAGATCTGGGCCAAGAACTTAAGGAAGTACGAGAAACTCAAAAATTATCTATTGAAAAAGTCGCTCTAGAAACTAGAATATCAGAGAAATATTTAATCGCATTAGAATCTGGCAATTTTTCTTCCTTTCCAAGTGAGACCTACGCTCTTGGTTTTTTAAGACGCTACTCACGTTACTTAGACTTAAATGATAGCGAAATTGTCCAAAAATATAAAAACAATCAAATGATGGAAATTGAAACACCCGTCAAAGAGCTTATCAAAACTCCCGTTACAATGTTTGATTATTTAATAAATCAAACAAAATTTATTGTATGGATTTTTAGTGCCCTTTTAATTTCTGCAGGTATTTATCAATATTTTTTTTATAATGACAAAAAAAATATTGATAAGAAACAAACTGTATCAAATATCAACTTTAATATAAAAAACTATTTAAAAGAATCGGGTAAAATACCCGAAGAAAAAGCTGACTCTGTTAGTTTTGCAAATGGTATAATTATTTCTTTGATAGCTAAAGGAGAAGGTATCGCTTTTCTTCTTGAAGGCCAAGAGATATACATTATACTTCAAGACCTGAAGTATAATGGTTTGGGGGGCGGTAAAAATCAAGCTAGCCTCACATTTTATCCAGGTAAGCAAAAAGTTTTATTGAATGAGCTCTCACCTTCAGAAATTTCATTCCCATGGCTTTCTACAAAATTAAAAGTTGATATTCTAGGTTCCACCCCTAATAATATTAAATTAAAGATTGAAAGGTTGGGTAAGAATGAAAATTTTGATGAAGAATATCTCCTTAATCAAACTAATAATGTTATTCAAGATAAAAATAACTCAATTATTAACCCAGATAATTTTACAATTAAGTTAATAGCTAAAATAATAAAAGAAAATTATATTGAATTATATGTTGACGGAGATCGAAAAAGAAGTGGGATCCTCCATACTGGAGAGATACTTCATTTTGAAGCTAACCATAGTATTCAAATGAAAATCGGTGATGCAGGTGGAATTGAAGTTACCGTAAATGGAAAAAAACTCCCAAAAGGTAAAACAGGACAACAAGTGAATAAAATTATTCGTAAGGTGAAAGATCCCATAGAACAGCTAAAATATCATCTTGAAATTAAAGATACTTAAAAATATCACATCAATATCAAGATTTTATTTATAACTATTATAAAATTACTCAAATATATAGTTATGTAAGCTATCCGCTACTAACGATTAAAAAAAACATGTAGAGTAGTGCACCTTATTAATGCAAGTTATACCAGCGATTGATTTATTTGACTCAAAGGTCGTGAGGCTTTTACAGGGTGATTATAAAAAAATAACTATTTATTCAGAGTCTCCCCTTGATGTAGCGAAACAATTTGCCAGTCACAATATTTCTCGTCTTCATATTGTTGACCTTTCAGGAGCAAAGAATGGAAGCCCTTTTCATACTAAATTAATTTCAACAATCAAAAAAATGACAGATTGGCAAATTGAAATGGGAGGAGGTATTCGTACCTATAAACAAGTGCAATATATCTTTGAAACCTGCCTTGACCCCAAAAGAGATTATATAATGTTAGGCTCTTTGCCTTTTAAAGACTTAAATGAGTTTAAAAAGATTGTGCAAGATTATTCAAAAAATATTTTATTAACTCTCGACGTATGGGGAGAAATAATTCGCATATCAGGTTGGCAAGAAGATTTAAAAAAGAATATATTTTCATCTATGTCTGAGCTTATAGACAAATTTACAGTTAATTCATTTTTAGTCACTCAAATTAAATCAGATGGTCTCTTAAACGGCCCAGACATCGCTTTGTATCAAAAACTTCTCAAAGCAAATCCGACGATAAGCTTAATTGCTTCAGGAGGTATCTCCAGTATGAAAGACATTAAAAGATTAGCCAAAGATACAAATGTTGACGGGGTTGTTGTCGGTAAAGCTATTTATGAAAATAAGATTGATTTAAATAAAATTATCTAACGCAAGAGAGTATTTTTTATAAAAGCAAAGTTTTTTCTCTAAATATTTCTTGAGAGATAAAAATAAATTTTATCTCGATAACAACTCTACTATCTTTAAATAAACTGAATTTTTACGACTATTTTGTATTTTTTTGGATAGTTTCATTTTTTATTCCTATTTTTTCAGGCTTTAACCAACAACTCAAAGCAAAAACAAAACCTTCAGTAATTTTATTGAGCATTTTACTAAATTTTGCCAGTCTATAATATCCGTAAGCCATGAGAGGTTGATGTTTATCAAAATAATAATAATCACCTAAACGAATTAACCCATCTTGATATTTAATAGCTTTAAAAATTTTTGCCGCCTGATAAAAATCACCTTGATTAAAGGCCTGATTTCCCAGGCGAATTAATTGAGCTCTTTTTTGAGTAGATATTTTCATAAAAAAGAAATAAGCATATTGCGAACATTAATATTTCAGTACAAAACCATTTTAATCATAATAAACTCATTGTCGACAAGAATCACTTTTGAAAAACTATCTTTATATGGAATACTAAAAGTATCTATCATAAATATTTTATTAAAAATGGAGATAGTAAATAATGAATACAACTATAGATGAATCGTCATTAAAAAAAATTTATGCTCAACTGAATCAAGCGAATTCCTCTTTCCTTGAAAAATATCCGGGCGAATCTGGAGGCCGTCAACCCGTTCATACTGTTTATGGTGGTGCTCATCTTTTTAAAGCTGGGCTCGCTCAAAAACTGGGTGATCTGGGTATACGCAACATTGATGCTTTTGGCAAAAACTTTGTATATTTTGCAAAAGTTCTTCGTATTACGGGCTCTGAACAATTGCCTGATGATGAGAATAAAATAAAAGAGCTATCACGCCTTTTACAATCTGAACCCAAAAAAATGAAATCTGAAAATCGAGAGGCGTGGTTGGCCCACACTGTTTATACACGTGTAAGAAAAAAATTAAAAGAAGAACCCGTCGAAGATTTTAGAATTGATTTTGAAGATGGATATGGAAATCGACCAGATAATGAAGAAGATACCCATGCCGCACAAGCCGCTGAACAAGTAGCTGAAGGTATGAAACTAAACACTCTGCCTCCATTCATCGGAATTCGAATAAAACCACTTTCTAAAGAACTGCAACAAAGAGCTATTCGAACCCTTGATGTTTTTTTAACAAAACTAAATGAACTAACTAATGGCAAGCTTCCTAATAATTTTGTTATAACAATTCCAAAAGTTACTATAGCCGAACAAATTCGAGCGATTGTAGACATATTAGAAGCCATTGAGAATAAAACAAAAATTAATTCAAATAGCCTTAAAATAGAGCTCATGATTGAGACGACTCAATCAATTATTAATTCGAAAGGAGATTTCACAATTCCTATTCTTGTGGCTGCTGGTAGGGGTAGGGTCAGAGGTTGCCATTTTGGAACATATGATTATACAGCTTCTTGTAATATTACGGCAGCCCATCAAAAAATTTCTCATCCAGTTTGTGATTTTGCTAGAAATGTCATGCAAGTAAGTTTAGCCAATACCGGCATTACTATTTCTGATGGTGCTACTACAATTATGCCCATAGCTGCTCATAGAGCACCAAAAGAAGGTCCACCTCTCAGCCCTCAGCAACAAGAAGAAAATCTAAGAATTGTTCATAATGCCTGGAGGCTTCACTTTAACAATATAATGAATTCACTACTCTTTGGATTTTATCAAGGTTGGGATCTAAATCCCGCTCAGTTACCTATCCGTTATGCTGCTATGTATACTTTTTTTCTGGAAGGTCTTGATCAGGCTACAAAACGATTACAGGCTTTTATTAGTGAAGCGGCTCAAGCAACACTTGTAGGAGATAATTTTGATGATGCGGCAACTGGCCAAGGCTTACTTAATTATTTTTTAAGGGCTCTAAGTTGCCAAGCTCTCTTAAAAGAAGAGGTCTTAAATGTTGGTCTAAAGCCTGAAGAGATTAAAAGTCGATCTTTTCTTAAGATACTTGAAAACCGTAAAATAAAATAATTTTTTATTTTAAATGGGTTTAATTGATCAAAAATTAGAGGAGATGAAAAAAATAGGTGTTCATTGTTGGTTAATGAAATCTGAGCCACTTTCATATAGTATAGATCATTTAAAAAAGGAAAAAAAATGTATTTGGGATGGGGTGCGTAATTATCAATCAAGAAATTTTATGCAAAAAATAATGAATCCAGAAGACCGTATTTTATTTTATCACTCAAATACAAAAATTCCAGGAGTCGCAGGGCTTGCTAAAGTTGCCGATGGGCCAGTTCTTGCTGACCCAACACAATTTGATTATGAAAGTGACTACTACGCCCCAAAAGCCAGCCCTGAAAAACCAATTTGGTATTGTATCGAGGTGGTTTTTGAAAAGAAATTACCAAGGTTTGTTTCTCTAGAAGAAATAAAACTTCATCCCGAACTAAAAAATATGTTAGTAATTCAAAAAGGGATGAGACTTTCTATACAACCGATTACTGAAAAAGAATATATGATCATTTACAGTTTAGGCCACTACTCATAAAGATTTAATGAAGAGAGAAAAACAAGAAGAACCTCTTTCTATTAACACTTGTACAAATTTAGCGAAATTATACGATTTTTTTAAAAATCAAAATAAAAGTAAATTAGCTGAATTAACAGAATCTGGAGAGATTGATTTAAACAATCTCCCTAACTTTGGTGGCGAGAGACCAAAAGACATTTCATGTTTATCTTGGGATAAAAAACGAGTTTTAGTTGAATATCAAACATGTGATTATGAAATACGCTTTGCAATCATTAATCGATGAGATTCTTATTATAATTTAATATTTTTTTTTGACATACATATATGATAAAAATTTTTTATCATGGATTTACCTTTTTTAGTTAGAATTGATTCAGGATGGAATTGCACTCCCCAAATATCAGGATATTCTACTGATTGAATTCCCATAATGAGATGATCTTTTGTTGTTGCTGTAATTTGCAATTGTTTAGCTGAAATTGTCATCGGGTCAAGTATTAATGAATGATAGCGTGTAACTTCTACAGGTGATGATATACCCATAAAAATACCTTTTTCACTATGATCAATCATGCAACTTTTACCATGTACAATTGTATTTGATTGAATTGTTTTACCACCAAAAGCTTCCCCAATTACCTGATGTCCAAGACAAACTCCCAAAATAGGTATCTTACCCCTAGCCTCTTTAACAAGATCAATGGAGATTCCAGCTTCATTAGGAGTTCTTGGTCCAGGCGAAATAATAATTCCATCTGGTTTTAAATTCATGACTTCTTTAGTAGAAATTTTGTCATTACGGTAAACAACAACATCAGGGTTTATTTCACCAACATATTGAACTAAATTATAGGTAAAAGAGTCGTAATTATCTAAAACAAAAATCAATATTTTACCTCTAATTCACCTCGATAAAAACTTTCAACTGCTTGAAACATAGCCTGAGCCTTACGCAAAGCTTCATCATTTTCTTGTTCTGCAATTGAATCGAATACAATTCCTCCTCCTGCCTGAACATAAACTATATTATTTTTAACCCACATTGTACGCAGTGTGATAGCGGTATCCATATCATCATTGAAGTTGAAATAACCAATACAGCCACCATAAATACCACGTGCTTCTTTCTCGAGCTCTTCAATAATTTGCAGAGCCCTAACTTTGGGTGCACCTGAAATAGTTCCTGCGGGAAAACTTGCCCAAATAGCATCAAAAGATGTACAATTTTCTTTTAATTCACCTACTAGATTAGAAACAATATGCATTACATGTGAATATTTTTCGATAAACATATATTCGCTAACTGAAATACTGGAAAATTTACAAACTTTACCCATATCATTTCGTCCTAAATCAACTAACATAACGTGCTCCGCACGCTCTTTTGGCTGACTCAACAATATTTCACTAAGATTTTTATCTTCCTCTAAATTTTTTCCACGACGGATAGTTCCAGCGATTGGTCTTAATATAAGCTGTTTAGCTTCTTTTTTGACAAGAATTTCAGGAGAACTACCAATTAAAACAATTTCAGGAAAATTAAGATAAAACATATATGGGCTAGGGTTAATCACTCGAAGACTTCGATATAAAAAAAAAGGATCATATTGATATTCTCTATAAAATCGCTTCGCTAAAGTAACTTGAAAAATATCACCTGAGCAAATATATTTTTTTGCTTTTTTAATCATATTTAAATAATACTCTGTGTCTGTGTTACACTTCCAAGAGAGCTCAGGATTTTCTTGAAAAGAAGGTTTCGCTAAATTTTGATATTTTATTTGATTTTCATTTGAGTGAAGAATGGATATCGTTTCTATAATTTCTTTTTTTGCATTTTGATATTCAGACTTTACAGTTGCTTCAGAAGAAATAAAAAGATTACGAATAATACGAATCTTGCCCATAACATGATCTAACCAAATAATTAACCTTGGCATTACATAGATCATATCATCAATCTGTAATGGATTCAAAGCAATATTCTTTGATTCAGATTTAAGATCCTCACCAATAGGTTCATAATAGCGAACAATATCGTAAGAAAAAAAACCTAATAAACCAGCATAAAAACCAGATAATTCATCAGGTTGAAATAACTTGTATTTATTAGAGATTTCCGATAAAGCTTTAAGAGGATCACTCGCCTTAATCTTTTCTTTTCTTTTTACTTCATAGTAATGAGTCTTTGAGTTAACATAAGTTATTTCAAAGAGAGAATCTTTTCCCTTTATAATAGCCCAAGGAGATATACCAATATAACTATATCTGCCTCTATTTTCACCTCCGACAACAGATTCAAATAAAAAAGAATAAGGGCTTCGCCACGCTCCCGATTTAATATAAAGGCTCACAGGAGTATCACAATCAAAAACACAGCTGACATGAAGCGGTATAATATTGTAATTACTTGAAATATTAATGGCCTCTTCAAGGCTTAAAGAAAATTTCACGAATTAATCATTTCATTATTTTTTTTTAATTTTTAGTTTATCTTGCACCTGTTTTTTATTTTTTTGCTCATTCTCAACTTTTTCTTGTTTTTTTCTACTCTCTTTAATAGCTTCTTCAATATTTTGAAGTTTTGTTTTTATTTTATAAAAATTATCGGCGGAATAAACGCCCCAATGTTGCTTTGAAACCGCTATAAAATATAATTTAGGCTTTCTTTTCCCTACTTGGTGCGGTACCCAACGAATATTTTTTGGATAAGGTTTACTCCAAAGTTGATAGCTTTCTGAATTTTTTTCGGAACCTTCTTTACCTTTTGGATAAAAAGTTATTTTAATGGCAGCTTCTCCCAGAGAACTAGGTGGCTCTCCTGCGGCCACAAAAGCAAGGTGAAGGCCTGTAAAAAATGAATGAAAGTTACTCACTTTTTTTGAAATAGCATTTACTTGATTTTTAAGTTTCCAAGTTGATTTTCTTTGAGAAGACTCATTTCGAATAATATTCAATGTATTTTCATTTTTTTTGAATAGTGACGGATACTGTTTAGTAATTTTATGACTCAAATGAATTAAAAAAGAGCCAACGGTTCCTTTATCTGGTAAAAACAGTCTTTTATTTATTTTAGAAAAAATATTAGCTTTATATTGATTAAACAAATAATTAGTTGTAATATAAATATGCTCAGAGCCTTGAGGCCAAAGATATCTTTTAATTTCATTATAGGTAGTGCCACCCAAACAAAGAGGAGGGATTTTATCTCTAACACCAAGTCTGATATAAACAAGACAATCTTTTAAGCCATATTCTATATGTTTTTTTGGATTATTTTTGATAGTATAAAAATATTTAAGCGATGCTAATTCACTCGCCATATTATTAAAAAGTATTGAACCTATAAAGTGAGCATTTGTCTTTTTTTTGTCTTTAGCTATTGACTTAACTTTCCAATAGACGGTATCTTCACTCCAATGAGGCAGTGTATATGATTTAATAGTATAGTGCTGATTTTTATTTTTATATTCAACCTCTCTTACATCAGAAGCCGCGTATTTATACAATGGCTTTAGAGAACCTGATGGTTTATCAGGAGGCAGAAACCAAATAAAGAGAATAATTCCAATTAAAACAGCAAGAAGGTAAAAGTGAGATTTTTTCAAAATAGCTCCATCAAGAAATCAACAAAAAAGATAAGAAAGAAGCAATACCGCCCATCTCTTCTCTACAAGCTCTCAGATAATACGAGAGCCCATAGATTAAAGATGATGATTCTCATGGGTTTAATAAATTTAATCTTTAAATTTATTAAACCACCCATGTATATGTCTGGAATAAAGTGGACAACCACTATGCACGAGAAACTCAGATTGATTTAGAGCTAGCTGTATACTGTACTCCCGCATATTATTAGGGTACAATGGCTCTCCATCAGGCCCTGGTTCAAAATTAGCTACGAATGTGCTGAATTTTTTTTGTTTTGTAGTTTTGAGATCTAGAACATAGCCCGAGATATTCTTATCAAGATCATCATGTTCGTCAATAAGAATATTATTACCACCAACCAAATCAACCGCACGTTCGGTCGTATTACCAGAAGGGACAACCGTATCATTCTTGCAATGATAAAGCCGCAACGGTGCGATAGGCTTCCATCCTGAATTTACAGAATTTTCTTGTAACTTTTTCTTAAATTCACGAATAGCTTTGTTAGGTTCAGTAGATTCACTTATTACGCTCTCACTATTTTCAACCTTTCTTTGAAAAGCCATAAGAGCATCACTCTGAAATAAATTATTCAAAGCTCTAGGGATAGGACCACCGATACCTGTAAAATAGTTTATGGTCTGTAGAAGTCCTATCGTCGCTGACATCCCATTCACTGTATGAGTAAGCCCGTGTCTGGTACTTTGCCTGTTCTTAGGATCAGCACGCTGATCCGTCGTTAGAGGAGGTAGAACTACAGTTTGAATTACTACGAAAGGATGATCTCCTCCAGTTCTAGGAGAACCCCCCTCTATCATAGCTTGTGTAAATCCATTCTGCTGAAACTGATCAGTCTCAAATGTCTCACAAATCTCACCAACAACCTTAGGAGCACCCTTGGATGTGATGCCGCCGGGACAGGCCGTAGTGTCCGCATTATCTTTATGATCAGAATTAATATTACGATTATTGATGAGTAACTCTCTCAGTTGAAGGGGACGCTCACCGTTTTCTATGTCACCACTCTCTTCATCAGTTTTAAAGAATATTTTGTCATTATCTCGCTCCCACCCATAAGCTTGCTCATAAGCATAGTACATATTAGCGATATAGCTGGGCGAGTCTAATGAATCTACCTGAGATATTACAAGGTCTAACCCTCTAATTCCTCTTTCTGCAGGGGTTCTTTCTTCTAAGAGAGTAGACATTGTATATAATAAATCGTATGGTCCGGCCCCAGCAGCTACTGCGACGATCTTAAACTCATTTCTTAAAAAGATATCTGATTCAATCTTTCTTTGAATAGCCAGAGTAGCGAAACCTCCTGCTGAGTAACCCCGCAAGAATAAAGAGTCTTTCAATTTGATTCTCTCTTGGTTAATAAGAGTATCTTTACTTGGTGCATCGCCAGTACCTTTTAATAAAAATTCTTTTGTGGCTCGAATGGCGAACATGACATCTCGGGGATAAGAGTCACGAATAAGATAAGGGTGCACTGGAATATTCTCACATTTTCCACTAGTCGTTTTCTTTCCACATGAACCATCTCCAAAGCCGGGAGAATCGGTAGTGATAGCAACATAGCCACTCCCCATTGTATCGAAGATACCTTCTGCAAGTTCACCTTCTCTAACATCCGTTAGCCCAAGTTTAGTAGCAGCTTCACCCGAAGCAAAACCGTACGATGTTGAACAGCGATCAAAGGAACTGGCTCTTTTAAAGGTTTCTTGCCACCCTCTTTAGTAATCGGAATCGTTACCGCCGCACTAGCCCTTATCGGCTTTTCACGATATTTCTTGTCTCCCACCGCTCCTAAGTATGTATCATCTGCGGTATAAGGGAGGTCATAACTAATCTCAAAAGCACACGCACTATATTTCAGATCTCCTACCGGTGTATCACTAGCTATTTGGGCATCTCTTGCAGCAATCTCCTCAAGATTATTTTCACCTGCTTCTAGTATCTTTCCAGGTGTAACCCCTAAATTTTCAATAAATTTAGTACCTCCAAACTGTTGATAGTCTTGAGTCAACAAGCTTACAAGATTATTCGCCCCAAGCAAACTACAACCGACTGACTCAAGTAATTTCCCTTTGATATTAAGATCTGGTATCGGTGTTATTGAACCCGAGAAAGCAGACCACGAAGCTAAAGCGACCCTCACGATACCTTCCGGATAGTTATCAAGGTTGCCTATAAAGACACCTGCATAGTTAGAGATTTTAACCCCATCAGGTATTGTATAACTCTGGTCAGTAGAGGTTTTACTCTTGAGAGGCCCTATCTCTTGAAGATTAAGTGGATCATGAGTAATCGTAGCTGGTAATAGATACACTTTTAAAGGCTCGTCTCCAAGATAGCCAATACTAAAATCGTTAAAAACGACCTTGCTAGATTCAGTAGCAACATCTCCCTCTACCGTATGCTTTTTAAGGGTATCAACAAGCTCAAATTTAGCTTGTTGATCTGTGCTACCACAATAGGCGAGGCTTAAAAAGACCAATAAACCCACTATAAAAGCAGGCATTCCTGCTCTTTTGCTAAAGGCACCTTTGATACCTTCATTAATTTTTGCTATTTTATTATTAAACATCATAAATCATCCTCCTACAATCACTCATAATTGTCAAAGGCACTCTTTCAGTAAATAACGTTATTGTCAAATATTATTTTCTAAAACTTCTTTTTTTTAACCTATTACTTTAAATTTAACCAATCTTTTTTTAAAAAAAGTAAAAAGTTTAGAAAATAATTTTAAGGAGTTTGAAAAATCAAGTTAAACAATTAAACAGATATTGAATCTATTTTTATTTTATAATAACTTTGCCGATGACCCCAAGATCGATGATAATTTTTTCTTCGTTTATATTTAAAACCTCGAATTTTAGGACCCTTAACTTTTTCTAAGATCGAAGCTTCAACTTTAACATCAGACAAATAAGGCTTACCAATTCGGATATCGCCACTCTCTTGGTAGAAAAGAACCTCATTTACAATAAGCTTACTACCGACCTCTTCAGAGAGTTTCTCTACACAAAGCACCTGTTCAGGAGAAATACGATATTGATTACCACCAATTTTTACAACAGCCTGCATAAAATAACCTTAACCAATAATTAAGCAAAATAGAATAGATAAAAGAAAGACACAATTAAAGATCATATTAACTACGAACCGTCAGTGGTAATATCGAAGTAACAATTTTACTCTTTGATTCTTGCATCATTCTTTTCCAAAAATCATTCAGCCAAGCCAATGTACTCAAGGTTATCTCAATTGTCAACTTATTTTTTAGAAGGGGAAGAAAAAACAGTTTTATACTCAGCCTAAAATTTATCAAACCACTCTTTGATAGGAAGTGCGTAGAGAGGACAGGGGCTGTGGCCATAACCACTCTTCGTAACATAACCCGAAACATTCTTATTAATCATCGCATGTTCTTCAAAAGAAATCTTATTATTATCAACCAAACCAGATGCACGATCGGTTGAGTTTCCAGGAGGAACAATTTTATCATCTTCACAGTGATAAAGCCTTAAGGGTGCATTAGGCGTCCATCCAAAATTTAAAGAGTTGTTTTGTAATACTACTTTATTAAAAATACGAAATATTGAATTTGGTTCAGTAGTCTCATTTATAACGGCATCACTGTTGTTCGACACATTCAAAGACTTTAAAGCACCAGCCTGAAACAAAGCACTTATTAATTTAGGAACAACCAACAAACCCTCACTCATACCCATTTCAATAACATTCCGCGTATGCTCCCCATTGAAAAGCTTTCGCATAGCCACCGTATCTGTTTTTAAAAAATTATTAATATGAGTATCAGACCAATTATATTCTTTTCCGTAAACTTGCTCTGCACCAAAGTAAACATAAGGTAGATAAGACGGAACAAGCAACTCAACAGAAGGATCTTTAAGTAACGTAGAAGCCGTATACAATAAATCATATGGACCAGCCCCAGCAGCAACCGCCGTAATCGGAAACTCATTCTTCAAAAGCTCATCTGATTCAATCACTCTCTGGGTAGCTAAGGTAGCGAAAGCACCTTCCGAATAACCCCGCAAAAAAAGTTTATCTTGTAGAACAATATTCTTGTCTCGTACAAAATCTTTTGTGGCTCGAAGTGCAGAAATAATATCTTGCGGATAAGAATTACAATTAAGGTAAGGATGCCTAATGACTTTATTACGCGACTCCCCAAAACCAAGATAATCAACATTTACAGAAAGATATCCCCCTGCCATGCTATCAGGCAACCCCTCCATTATGAGGTTCTCCAACATGAGGTTGGTGGGAATAGTCCATTCTGAAGGCACCTCTTTGTTGGCAAAAAAAGTACCATGTTGCACAGCGACCAAGGCAAAAGGTCCAGCTTTATCGGGCACAGCAATCATCGCTGAAGCTCTAATTATATCCCCTAGATATGTAGTATCATATATAATTTTATATAATTTAACATCATATTGCAGATCCTCCCCAGAAATACCTAAGTTCTCAAGAGAATCTCGAAGCGATGGAGAAAGAGAAATAAAATTTTTTATCGTATCAGCGGCAAGGCTACCTTTATCTTCTATTTCAAAGTTAGATGGAGGTATTTCTCCCACTTTTTGTGATTCTTGGTTAACAAGACAATTCTGTGGCTCTTCATTTCCTGGCTCTTTATTAACACAAAAAGAAAAAAGGATGCAAAACAATAGAGGTAAAATCAGATTAGAACGAAGCAAGCACACAAGAGGGACATTGCAAGAATAATAACAAACGCGTCAAAACTATTTATAAAAACATGTATATTTTCAATTTATTACATCCATACTTTATATGCATTCTCCTCTCAGAGATAAAAAATTTGATACTGAAGATATCCTTTTGTGCTATATTCCATAAATGTCAGATAAGCTTGACATAGACGATTGCCTGTCCATTTTGCCCAGTAAATAAGAATACATATATAGATGTAGATTTAAATTTTAGATATTGTACTTGGTGGTCGTTGTTACTATATGTTCCCTTTGCGAAGAAACAATTATTTTTTATTTTTATCAAAATCAAAAGATAGGTACATTTAGCATGAATACTAAAAAATCAATAAAACATACAAGTCAAGGCTTTTTACAAGAGGCTGCCGTAAGCCTTCAAGATGACTACAAAAAGAAACAATCTATTCTTTTAAAAGTATCACTTTCATATTTATTAACCACATCTATAATTCTAGCTATTTTTTTAGTCGCAAGTAGTTCAAATCAGATGAACCTCATTGCTGAAAAAGCGATCAAGACCACTGACTCAACCGCTTATGAATTATTTCGTCGACTAGAGCCATTATTCCCCAATTCTAAATGGAGTTTAGAAATAAACTCAGAACAAAATAGAAGTTCGTTAAAAGAAGTAAAAAAAACACTCAAAACATTTAAAGGAAGTCAACAATTAATTGTTCCAAATTTTAAGATTCTATCCACTGAAGGAAATATTTTTTATACGTATAACGCGAATAATAAAAAAAATAAAATTTTAAAGCTAACAAAGAGTAATAACAAAAAAGTTCCCTTGTCTACAATAAAAGACCTAAAAAGAGCCGTAACTTCAAAAAAAATAAGCGGTCAACTTTTTTTGAGTATTCCAAATATTAAAAAATATTACATTGAAATTATTTTGCCAATGGCTATTATGAAAAATAATCATAATATTCTTTTTTACACTCGAGTCGACATGACCTCTCTCAAAAATGAGGTTAATTCTATTATGAGGTTAGCTTACGCTCTAATTAGTTTGGTCTTCTTTACTCAATTTGGTTTAGTATATTTTCTATATCGTATTTTACTAGTGCCCATTAAAAGATTGGCGGAAGGTGCCCACAATGTTGCAGAAGGTAATTTAAAATTTAGAGTCTTTCAACTAAAACAGCCTGATGAACTAGGACAACTAACATATCTATTCAACAAAATGGTTTTAGTCTTGGATGAACGTACGACAAAATTAAACTCAAGTATTGTAGAACTTAAAAAACATAATGATATTATGCAAACTGAGCTGGAGATGGCTCGCAATATTCAAGCTGGTATAATGCCACAGAACTCTCTATATTCTAAGATCACTTTCTCCATTTATTATGGTCCACTCGAAAAAGTTTCTGGCGATTATTACGATTTTTTCAACCTCTCAAATGGTGCCCTTGGCATACTCATGACTGATGCTTCTGGACACGGAATACCAGCTGCCCTAGTTACAATCATGGCCAAATTTCATTTTAACGAAGCAGCTCATCGTTTTTATAATCCGGGAGACCTTCTTGAATATGTGAATGAACAACTTGTTAAATCAATTATTACCTCTGACTATATAACTGCATTTTACATGATTTTAGATACTGATCTCACTCTACGCTACTCAAATGCCTCTCATCAAAAAGCAATTATATTTCAGAAACAAACAGGAAATGTCTTGGAATTAGACTCAGGTGGATTTTTTGTTGGTGCCATAGAAGATCTTCCATTTAAATATGAAAATAAAAAAGTTCAATTAGAACCCAAAGATCGTATAATATTATATACTGATGGTATTGTCGAGGGAACAAATAGTAAAAAAGAAGAATATAGTACTGAACGATTTATAGCTAAGATTAAAGAATTCTCTGAATTTGATATTCAGACCTTCAATAATAAAATAATTGAAGATGTAGATACTTTTGCAGATGGACAAATACGAAAAGATGACTATACCCTACTCGTAGTGGAAATCAAATAAGAAATATCTATTTTAAAAAAATGAATAATAAGATAGACCTGTATAAGATACTTGGTATTCCTCTAACTGCTGTACTCCTTATATTTATATTTATCCTTCTTGAGGGTATGACCTCTCTTAGAATAAAAGAATTAAAAATTAATTTGCAACGAATTGGTGCAGATAGCACTAGAAGAAGTAATATGGCCTTGTTAGCAAAGCACAAACAACTTCAAAATGGATCTACAGAAAAAATAAATAATGATCTTTTAGAAATGGAAGTTATGAGCATCTTGGCTAATAAAAAACAAAAAGAGATTAAAATAGAAGGATTTACACGTCACCTTGAAACCCCCATTCTCTTTGTTGTAAATACTCTTAGCTCTATTTTTGGAAGTCCTATTATTAAAAATATGAATGATGATACAAGACAAGGTTTACTCATATTAGCATCTTTTTATGAAAGGAAAAGATATTATCTCAAGGCAATTAAAATATTTTCAATAAGCATTAATTTTTTCGAAGAAGAACGTGATAAAATTGCTTTTTCTTTCTTACATAGAGGTTTTTGTTTTGCCATGCTAGGAGAAAATAAAAGAGCAAAACAAGATTATGAAGCAGCTGTAGCCCTTCGAAAAAATCATGAAGAAGGTGCTATCGCAGAACTTCTTTTACAACAATTGGTAAAAATATCTAAGAAAGTGAAGCAGATAAAAAAGAAAAAAGACTCTGTAGACAAAGGACTTGATTATTATAAAATTACAACCTATACGAAGGCAATTCAAGTATTTAATAAAATGGAAAAGAAGAAAAAGTCTGACGAGCAATTATATTTTTATAGAGGCAGAGCCTATGAAGAAATAGGCTTTATAAAAAATGCAGTGAAAGATTATCAAGAAATTATAAAAAAATCACCACAATCTACTTTTGCCAAAAAGGCCTACCGTAGACTTTATATTTTAGGGGCATATTATGAAGGAAACCAAAAACTTAAGAAGAAAGCCGAGAAAAGGTTAACCAAATTGGGAGATAATATCTTTATTAAAGAGAGTCAAAATATTGAAAAGATTGCCGAAACCACACTTATAGCAAAACTACCAAAGATAAAGTCAATACAAAAAGCTGCCAAAATTGTGGAAGAGGAAATTAACGCTAAAATAAGCCAAGACATAGAAACTCCTCAAAAACAATTACCTAAAAGTACTCTAAAACAAGATAAAAAAGATGATGATAATTTTTTGGCTAGTCTTCCAGATAATGTCCTTCAAAAAGAAAATCAAAATATCAAAAGTATTAAAAAAGAGATTCAAAAAATAGAATATTTTCTGAAAAAAAATAAAGAAGCTCTAAAAAAAGAAAAAAAACAAATTCAAAAAGACAATAAACAGCGAGAAGAAGAAGCTAAAAAAATCGCCAAACAAAAAGAACAAAAAGCTCTAAAATTAGCTAAAGAAAAAGCGGAAAAAATCGCCAAACAAAAAGAAAAAGAAATTCTAAAATTAGCTGAAGAAAAAGCGGAAAAAATCGCCAAACAAAAAGAAAAAGAAATTCTAAAATTAGCTGAAGAAAAAGCGGAAAAAATCGCCAAACAAAAAGAACAAAAAGCTCTAAAATTAGCTAAAGAAAAAGCGGAAAAAATCGCCAAACAAAAAGAACAAAAAACTCTAAAATTAGCTAAAGAAAAAGCGGAAAAAATCGCCAAACAAAAAGAACAAAAAAGCCTAAAATTAGCTAAAGAAAAAGCTAAAAAAATCGCCAAACAAAAAAAACAAAAAAACCTAAAATCAACTAAAGAAAAAGCGGAAAAAATTGCCAAACAAAAAGAACAAAAAAACCTAAAATCAACTAAAGAGAAAGCTAAAAAAATTGCCAAACAAAAAGAACAAAAAAGCCTAAAATTAGCTAAAGAGAAAGCGGAAAAAATCGCCAAACAAAAAGAACAAAAAAGCCTAAAATTAGCTAAAGAGAAAGCGGAAAAAATCGCCAAACAAAAAGAACAAAAAAGCCTAAAATTAGCTAAAGAAAAAGCTAAAAAAATTGCCAAACAAAAAGAACAAAAAAGCCTAAAATTAGCTAAAGAAAAAGCGGAAAAAAACGCCAAACAAAAAGAACAAAAAAGCCTAAAATTAGCTAAAGAAAAAGCGGAAAAAATCGCCAAACAAAAAAGACAAAGAGACCCAAAGTTAACGAAAGAAGAAAAAAAGCTTATTGATCCAAGAATAACACCTAAAAAAAGAAAAAAAATGCTTAAAAAGCTATATAAAAAAGTAACTAAAATAATAACCTCAAAAGGTAATTTTGTTGGACATATTACTCAAGAAAACTCCTACGGATTATCAATCATCACAACAAATGGTAAGGTAAAAATTAAACAAAATGAAATTAGACTTAAATTGCACGGGGAAAGCAAAGATATGCTAAAATAACAATTTCCCGTTTTTAATAAAAAAAGTTATCAAATTTGATTATAATTAATTCTCAACATAAACAAAAAAGCTCCCTCAATTGAAATGGCATTTGAACCTTTTACATCGATTATTTTTTTAATTAAATATATTGATTATATATATCTGTAACGATATTACTCTTTGATTTGGAGGTTTTTTATTTTATATAACGCCCTCATAAATTAAATAAATATCTCAAATAGGATCGACATATTTTTTATAATAAAAAGATAGTACCTAAATATTTAAAGCGAATCAATGATAAAACGACATAATCAAATAAGGCAAAATAGATCTAAATTTATAAAATATCTTCTTATTAGTCTAGGAAGTCTATCGTGGGCTATCGGAATAATTGGCATTTTAGTCCCTATTTTACCCACAACACCTTTTTTATTATTAAGCTCCTTTTGTTACGCCAAAAGTTCAAATCGTTTTTATTTTCTTTTACAAAACAATAAAATATTTGGTCATTATATTGTCCAGTGGCAGAAAGATAAAAGTATACCCATAAAGGCTAAAGTTTTTGCTATATTTTTAATAATTTTGAGTATTGGAACATCTATATTATTTTTCATTAATTTACTGATAATTAAAATTTCACTAGGACTGCTTGGTCTAATTATCATTATTTTTTTACTACAACTTAAGACTAAAAATACAAAAATTATTATAAATAAATAAAATATAGTAAAAATTAAAGTCGATAAAAATCTATATTAACTATAGTTTAATACATCAGATTTTCAAAGTATAAATATTGGGACAGAATAAAAATATATATTTATCAATTTCAAAAACCAAGATGACCTCTAGTACACAGAGAAAAGAGCTTTTCTCACTAACTCGCTGTATTCCTATGGAATTTGTGATATATTTTTTCACTTTACTTTTTGCATTTAGCTTCAATTTCAATCTCTGGTCGGTAAGTTTACTTACTCAAAATGAAAAAAAAGTTTTTCGAAGAGAAATGATTGAATTTGATATTCAGGTAAGAAATCTTGCATCAGCTATTTCTTTGGGTGATCAAAATTTAATATTATTTACATTAGTACAATTAAGCAGTTCGCGAGTTGCATTAATGCCTGAATATAAAAAAATAGTATCTTCTATCTATAAAAAACTAAAAAATAAATCTTATTATGTTTACCTCAAGGCAATTCGTTTAAACGTGGTTAGGTTGCATGAAAAAATAAATCGAGACTTAAGACGTCACAAAAAATTTCCTTGGAAAGACTTATACAAAGAGTATCAAATTATTCTAAATAATTGTCGCTTATGCCATTCTAAGATGATTAAATAATTCAATTAACTTATGTATTTTTTATCAAAATTTTATAATTTTTTTCAAAAACGTAATGAATTTTATTTGAAATATAAATATATTTATTTACTTATCTCATTAACTGGTTTGCTATTTTGGGTTTTTACCTTTAAGTGGTCAGTTTTAGATGCTAATAATATACCTACGGGTTCGATGACTCCAACTCTTAAGATTGGTGATTTACTCTTTGTTAATAAAATGCGTTATGCACTGAAATTACCTTTTTCGAACATAATTCTTTGGAAGATGGATACACCTAAGAGAGGTGATATTGTCACTTTCACTCCACCTGAGAGAGCTGGCTTACATGGTAAAACTTTAGTGAAAAGAGTAATAGGAATTCCTGGAGATACAATACAAGTTTTAGACAATGAAATTACGGTGAGCAATGTTCAATATCCAGTTAGCCTTCAAAAGGATAGAAACATATTGAAAGACCTTGATTATCCTAGAAAAGATCGAAACAACAGTCTAGATGACTTTCAACTATTTAAAGAAAAAATTATAGACCCAAAAACAAAAACCATTTTTTTAGAGCACTACATGATGAAAGTCGATATCACTAAACTATTTTATGTCTCAAACCTTAGATCTCCAAATAAAACGTGGACAATACCCGCTGGATACTATATGATGATGGGAGATAATAGAGATGACTCAGAAGATTCTCGTGAATGGGGTTTGGTTCCAATTGAACAAATACATGGTAAAGTTTTTATTGCTTATTTTTCTATAAATTGGGGCTATCGTTTAAGATATCCCCTTGATCACAATAATATACTGAGTGCGAATCCTCTTCTTAATTTTTTTCAAATTTTCACGGGTAAATATCCTGAGGCCTATATTCGCTGGAATAGAATCGGTCAAAGAATTTATTAAAACAAGATTAAAGAAATCAGCATTTTTTTATCAATAATAAGCTTGATGTTTCGCTGCTTTGGCGTATGTTTTTTTACTTACCTTATCGGTATAAGTTCGCTTCTTTCGAAACCTCATCTGAAGATACAGCAAGTTCACTCTATTGATTATCCGCACATACAAGTTGAAATATCTTTAGCAAATATAACACCAACAATAAAAAAAATTGATACTAGTTCTTTTGAACTGTATGAAAATGACTGGAAAGTTAATTCATTTTATGTCAAAAAAGTTGAACCTCATAAAAATCCAAAAAAAATTATTTTATTAATAAATTCTTCTAACACATTGTCTCCTAAACGTTTTACAAAACAGCTAACAGGAGTTAAAAACTTTATCAAGGTACTTAATAATAATGATCAAATTACTGTACTCAGTTATAACACCGAGGTGATAAAACATTGTGATTTCACAACCGAAAAATTTAAGATGATGGAATGCGTAAAAAATATTCAGCGTAAAGGGGAAAAGGTGGTTCTCTATGATGCTATTTTTGAAGGTTTAAAATTGTCACAAAATTTGTCTCCAGAAAGACATTCCATAATTCTCTTTACAGAAGGAACTAATCAAGGTTCAATCATCGAAATGAATGATATTGTAGCGATGTTAAATCAATCTAATACACCAATATTTGCAGTAAGCACCGGAAATAGAGAAAACTTAAAATCTATTGCTAAAATTACTCGAATGAGTAATGGAGAAAGTTATCACGTTCACAATATCGAGAATTTAAGTAAAATATATTTGCTTATTAATGAACTTCTTGATAACAGTTACCTAATTCGCTATATTTCTCAAGCTTCATCAACTTCTATAGATGGTAAGAAAGTGAAACTTATAATTTCCATAAATTCTACAGATTTTAAAGAGTCAGATTCTTACATATTTTTTTTACATAATTTATCACTCTCTAGTTTCTGGAGGAAGCTTAAAACAGACAATAGTTACTGGCTATTTGGAACCGTAAGTATTTTAATATTTTTTGTTTTATCACTTCTTATAGCGATTATTAGGAGACCCAAATATATTATCAAAGAAATAGAAAAACAATCAACAACCTCTACTCCCTCCGAAGAAGTAGAAGAAGATATAATTTACAATCATGACATTGAAAATTATCTTACCCAAGAAACAGAATTACCTACTCCGTCAGTAAAACAAACAATCAATAAAAAAAATAATCAATATTTAAAACCAACTAAAATAATACGAGCATACTTAGTAGAAAAAGAAGGGCCTAACACAGGTCATAAATATGAGCTAAACTGGGAAAATATCAATATTGGTTACTCTGATGAAAACTCCATCTCTCTTGATGATACACTAATATCTCATCAACATGCAAAGATTAAACAAAAGAATAATCACTTTGTATTATATGACCTACTATCAGAAAATGGAACATACCTAAATGGTAAAAAACTTTTAAGTCCTTCTTCACTAAAAGATTTTGATGAAATTCAACTTGGTAAAACAAAACTTATTTTTCGTAAAGTTATCAACCCAGTCTAACGTCTATTTTTGATTTTCATTAGAATGTTTACTCTAGCTAAATATGCGATCGATGAAAAAAGTAATGCTACGCAAAGACAATATAAAGAATCTTCACATGCGTTTAGAAGTCCCTTTCAAAGAGACCGTGATCGAATTGTGCATTCTAAAGCTTTTAGACGTTTAGAGTATAAAACACAAGTTTTTGTAAATCATCTGGGAGATAATTTTAGGACTCGACTTACCCATAGCATTGAAGTTGCTCAAATTTCACGCTCTGTCGCTCGCACTCTTCAAGTTAATGAAGATCTAACGGAGACAATTGCCCTTGCCCATGATCTGGGACATTCACCTTTTGGACATGCTGGAGAAAAGGTTCTCAATCGACTAATGGCTCCTTATGGAGGCTTCAACCATAACGAGCAAACATTGAGAATTGTTACACTTTTAGAAGAAAGATATCCTCAATTTCCTGGGCTTAATCTTACTCAAGCTACTAAATTAGGGTTACAAAAGCATAAAAAATTAATAATGGAGCGTAGTCATTCCTTAGAAGCACAAATTGTAAATATATGTGACGCAATTGCATATAATAATCACGATTTAGATGACGGATTAAATAGTCAATTACTGACTTTAGATAAATTGGAAGAAGTTCAACTTTGGTCAGATTGCTGGAAAGATGCACATGATAAATTCCCTAAAACCTCTTTAAAAATAAAAATTTGTTATTCAATCCGTTCCTTAATTAATAAAATGGTAACGAATCTCATTCAACAAACAGAACAAAATATCTTAATTTATAAAATTAAAACATTTAAAGATGTCATTAATTTTCATAAACAATACAACAAACACGGTGGTATAGTTGGTTTTTCTGAGGAGTTTTTTCAATCTTTCACTATATTAAAAAAATTTTTGAATGATAAACTATATAAACATCCCGAAATAGAAAAAATGAATCTAGAAGCAAAAGAAACAATTAATAAAATTTTTTATTCTCTTTGTAAAAACCAAAAACTTTTACCAAAGGAGTATCAAGATCGCATACCAAATACAGGTCTACATAAAACAATTTGTGATTTTATTGCTGGTATGACCGACCGATATGCAATAAATTGGAATTCAAAGTAATTCGTAAATAAAGCTTGACATAGCGTAAAATCATATACTTCAACAGTAAAAAGAAACTGTGAAACAAAAAAATGCTGTAATTATCTGTATTAGTTTTTATTGCCTTATAGTATCGACTATACGTACAAAATCTTTTTTTAAATTAAACGAAAAAGCTTTAAAATCAGCAGAAAGTGGTGATTATAATAAAGCTGTAAAAACTCTTAAGAAAGCAACAAAGATTAATCGAATTTCAGCGATTGCTCACTACAATATTGGCTACACGCATCATTTAAGAGGTAATTATAAACTGGCCATAAAAAGTTATAAAGCAAGTATTGATCGAAAATCAAACTTTGTCCTCCCTCATCAAAATTTGGGTAAAGTTTATTATAAATCTGGCCATTACAAAGAAGCGATTGAGCAAGCCAATAAAGTACTCAAACTAAATCCAAAAAATAAACAAGTAATTAAATGGTTACCAGATGCTCGCAAAAAATATGCACAACAACAAAGATTGGGGTATTATGAAAAGAGTGGCATCGGCACAAATGTAGGATATTTTGATAATACTTTTCTTTCATTAAGAAATTCCGCTTGGTACCCCATTCAATTTAGCTATATTATCGCAGGTGGTTTTTTTATTAACAAGAATAGAAATGCACCTACATTTATTCTTTTACCAACAGCAACAAGATTACCCATGTACTTTTATCTCAGCTTAAAAACATTGATACAGCTCCATATCAAAGTAGGTACAGCACCAGTTGCAGGTCTACTAAACCCTGCCTTCTTTATAGCTGAAGAAATCATCGAACTGACCTACCAACACAAAAAATGGTTTTTTGGAGGAGGAATTATGATGTCTCAATTTGATACCACTGTTGATGATGCTATTGGTTTTAGTAAATTTCGTTTAAATACAGACATTAATACAGCCAGTGATTTTAAATTAGGTCTCCTTCTGGAATACCAAACACAAAAGAATAGTTTTTCAGTAACAGCATACCCTCGTTATCTATTTAGGGATCCTATAAAAAGTGAGACTCGTGGTATTAGTATTGATCGAAATTTATTTTTATTAGCCTATAAATCAAAAGTAAGCAATGCACAAACACAGTGGACACCCTCTTTTCTAATAGAATTTAAAATTAATGAATCTTATATTTCAGAATATCAAACATCTAAAGGGCCTATAATTGGACATTATTTTGGATATTATGACGTCAACTTTGGTATTATATTCCCTAATTTTTGGAAAGGTTTGGTTTCATTTCCATTAACCATCGGATTTAAATTAGTTAATCGCATCTATTTTGCAGATATCAATGACCCAAAGCCTCAGGCCTTTGGTAATGGCCAGGGCTTTGCTGGCTTCAGTATTGATGGGCTATTAGAAGCTAATACTTTTTCTGGTTTACGCTCAAATTCTCATAAATTACTTGTTTTCTCAAAGCAAAGGCTGTCTAAATTAGTCTCTTTGCAAGAGACTATCGGTTTTGACTACCATCATGCTTCAAATACACCTGTACATATTCTTGAAATATATTTTCAGATAAGCCTACGTCTTTAAAAGTAGACCAATGGTATATAAGTGGCTTAATAATAAGAAAGGTTGAAGTAATTAAATTAAGAACTCCAGTTATAAACAAATAAGATACATGAAAAAAAAGAAAAATATATTTTGGAAGATATTACAAATTTAAAAAATTCTGTTTAATAATCCATCCCGATTTACCAGATTTACCCATCACATATATCCATTTACTCTTTTTAAGTGACAATTGCTTTGAGATATCATTTTTTCTGATTAAAACTTTTTCATTGTGCATAATTTTTTGAATTATCTGTGAATTGTGATAAAACGTAGTTTTTATAAATTCAGATTTACCCTTCAGACTCAATTTATTTCTTTTTAGGAAGCTCCAATTAGAATCAAAAATATGTTTTAGGCAAGCAGATGGTGCCGCCTCCCAGCTAAGCTTTGAATTAAGAGCTCTGAGAAATGATTTTTGAAATTTTGTTTCGTATTCAGCCGTATCTGGAAAATAATCAAGATAGTCACAGAGTAAATTTACAATTCTTTTTGAATTTGGAAATTTTTTAAAGCGATAAAAAAAACTTTCTCTTAAATATAAGCCTGTTGAATCACGGCGAATAAGCTCATAATTATAATCTCGTAGTTTTATATTTTTATTGTTTTTATTTAATTTTGCTTTATATTTTTCTTCTTCAATACCAAATATTGCAACAGATCCAAAAACATAAAGGTGAATTTGAGGATTTCTATTATTTCGAATAACATTTTCAATATTAGTTATGGCTTCCGTCCATTTATTATTGGAAATAAGCCCCTCAATTTCTACGATCATATCCTTTTTAAGCTTTACAAAAATAATCCACACCAAAATAATAAAAAGTGCTATAGGCATAAAAATAGTTAAAAATTTAAGTAAACGCTTCATATTATCTTCCGTAGAAATTATAAAACTGTCTTTTGGAGTAGATAAACACAATTTTGAATCTATAGTTAGAATTTATGTGAATAAAAATTTGAGTAAATATACTGAAGATAACACTTCTATCTGATTTTTTATCGGTCACCTAGGTTATGAAATTTATTTTAAATATTTTTAAAGCGAATAGCTCTTAAACTTTTGCCATAAAGCTTTATATTTATGCATAGAACAATTATTCTCACGAAGATAAATATCCTATTCAATGCGACTTGTCAACTTTTTATATCTCTTAAAGCTGACTTAAGTTTAACTCTGATTTATAGTACACAAAGATCCATTTTTTTGAAAAAAATATTGACACTTAGGTCGAATTACTTAGTATTCCCAGCATGGGAGTGTACATTATAAATGTCTGACCGATTTGATTCAATTTTACAAGCTATTCAGACACGTAAGGCTATTAAGATACGGCTTTACCTACTCTCTGAAGAAATAAAGAGAGAAATTCGATTTATTTTAGAAAATATCTTCAAAAAATACTCCAAAGAGGAGGATGTTTACATTGTTTATACAATAATAAAAGAAATGATAACAAATGCGATTAAAGCAAATCTCAAACGTGCCGTATTTCATGAGCTAAATCTTGATCTAAAAGATGAAACAGATTACAAGCAAGGTTTAATATCCATGAAAAAAAGACTACGCTCAAAGTACGCGGAAAAAAATAATGAAGACCTTAAAGAATTAGGCTTGTTCATAGATATCAGCTTTAATTATTTTGAAAATAACCTTCGAATAGAAGTATTAAATCAAGTTCCACTAAGCAAAAAAGAAGATTTAAGAATTAGAAAAAAATTTGTGATGGCAAAAAAATATAGTAGTATTGCTGACTTTTATCTTGAGCACATGGATGAAGTAGAAGGAGCTGGCATTGGTATTGTAATGATACTCATGTTACTCAAAAAAAGAAAGATTCATCAAAAACAATTTATCATTGAGTCAGATTATAAAAAATACACGAAAGCTCATTTAAAATTTCCACTCGTCAGCATTTAAATAAAAGTAAACACCAAGTTTAATCGTAAAAAATAAAAAAGAACCTGTAACTTTGCTCAATTCTATTTAACCTATAAATAAAATTTTCAAAATAAATTTTGGCAATCTTCTTTAATACAATCCCCAAATATATGAAGAGAGTGGGTCGTCATTTTAAAATTATTTTTTAAGGCAAGCTTTGTTTTATAATCTTCTAAATAATCATCTGTAAACTCAAAAACTTTTCCACAATCATTACAAATAATATGATCATGATGCTTATGCCCCGTAGTATGCTCATAATGAAAAGGTCCCTTTCCAAAATCATGTTTAATGATAAGGCCTAGGTCTTCCATTGTTTGAACCATCCGATAAATAGTTGCGGTAGATATTTTTTTATTCTGATTTCTAAAACTCCCAGCAATATCATCAACTGTAAAATGATCATGCACTCTAAAAATCCAACTCGCCAACTCAAGCCTTTGAGGAGTGATTTTAAATTGTTTCCTTTTCATAAGTTTTTTTAGAATTTGCATTTCAGTGGAAACATCAATAGCTTCTGGTTGCATTATAAATACTTCTTAGAGAAATCCTGCATAAATTGAATCAGAGAATGCACTCCTTCCAAAGGCATTGCATTATACAATGAGGCTCTTAAACCTCCGATAGAACGATGACCTTTGATATTAATTATACGATTTTCTTTTGCTTCCCGAACAAAAGAATCTTCAAGTTCTTTTACTTCTAAATTTTTGTCTGATGCTTTAATATGAAATACAACATTCATATCTGAACGATCTTCATTAGGTATAGGACACTCATAAGAAGAACTTTCATCAATAGCCTTATAAAGAAAAGCTGCCTTTTCTTTATTTTTTATTTTTATTTTTTCAATTCCACCTTGCTCTTTAAGCCACTTCAAAACAAGACCCAAAATATATATACCAAAAGTAGGTGGGGTATTATATAATGATTTTGCTTCAACATGAGTGCCGTATCGTAAAAATAGGGGTATCTCATTGGGAGTTCGCTCTAATAAATCATTACGAATAATAACAAGAGTCACACCAGACAATCCCATATTTTTCTGTGCACCGGCAAAAATAAGACCAAATTGAGAAACATCAATCGGTCTTGATAGAATATCTGATGACATATCAGCAACAAGGGGAATACCCTGAATTTTAGGAAAATCTCGTACCTGTGTTCCAAAGATAGTGTTATTTGAAGCCATATGGATATATGCTGGATTATCGGAAAATTTAAATTCTTCTTTTTTAGGAAGGCATAAGAAATTATTTTTCTCACTGGAAGCGACGATATTTATTTTAGATATTTTTTTAATTTCTTCCGTTGCCTTTTTTGTCCAACTTCCAGTCTGTATGATATCAACAGTTTTACTTTGATCAGATAAATTCAAAGGAATCATACAAAACTGAAGAGACGCTCCACCTTGTAAAAAAAGAATTGAATAGTTATTTGGTACCTTTAAATATTCTCTTAAATCTTTTTCTGTATTTTCGATAATAGCTAAAAATTCTTTGGAGCGATGGCTCATCTCCATTACAGAACAACCATGATTCTGATAATTTAATAACTGATCACGAGCCTCTTCTAACACGGGGACAGGTATACCTGCTGGCCCTGCACTAAAATTAAAAACTCTCTGATAAGGCTGACTTTCCACTGATAACGTCTTTAGCATAATTACACTTATTTTGTCACCTATAAATATTTATTTTAATAAAATTCATTATTATTCAAGTGAAGATTCTATCTTGAAGTAGTGTAATATAATTTTTCTATAAAGTTGTTTGCATATATACTGATTAAGCGATTTAAATCAAAGTTTTTATTTGTAAAAAAACCTTGATACCTTGCCTACATATTTATGATCATTACTAGAAATGAAGTGTTTTATACAAATATTACTTTTACTTTTTTTTTATTGTTATTCTGCTGAAGCCGCTTCATTGGCAATTTTACCTGTTCTTTCTGAGAGAATTGAGGCTCATCAAATAAAAACAGGGCCTAAGCTTTTTCTCAGTCAAGAAAAGAATAACTGGGAGCTAGCTCGACTCATTCATTCCTTGCTCTCTGTTGGAGGAATTTATTCTCTAAAAAAAATGGATACTATACAAAGAGTGTATAAGACACTTCATCTAAATAGTAAACAAAACCTTAGAGATAATACATTAGCCGACATAGGTGCGGAACTTAACGCTGAAAAGCTTTTGGTCTCATTTCTTCAAAAAATGAATAATCAATATATACTCACAACAAAAATATTTTATACAAAGTCTCGTTACCGAACTGACACAATACAAACATCTTCCCCTGATATTTGGCGTCTCATCGATGAGCATCTACGAAAAAGATTCCCAGCCTACAATATAAAATCAATGATTACAACCAAAAAGTCTCAAACCGTACTTTTTCTCTTAGATACTTCTGGATCAAACTATAAAGAGATTAAAGCACTAAAACGATTTATTCATCAACGCCAAAAGTTCAACATTGGCGTTTGTGCCTTGGCGGGTAATGGGCAAATTTCTTTTCTTCGAGTGGGCATTGATAAAAGATCAGTTATTAATTTTTTCTCTCAAATATTCCCCCGTGGAGGAAGTCAAAATCTTATAAATTTTTTTGGAGCTCTCAATTGTCTGAAAAAGATATTTCCACGAAATAATAATCTTAAACAAGTGAAAATTATTATCTTAGTGAGTGCCGTCCCGAAGGATGTACTAGAGAGAAGAAGAATAAAGTTAATTTTAAGAAAATTTTCCCAAAAAGCAAAAATTATCTGTGTTGGAACTTCTAACTTAAGCCCATCACATAGAAATTTTTGGAAAGAAACAATTGCAGAACTCTCACATAATAAAAATCATCAGTATAGGGACCTTCTCTATCGTCAAAAATTTGGTTTATCTAATGGTGATGAAATATATGTAGTTAAACAAGGGAAACAGCTCCTACAAAGCACCTCAAAAGATATACTGTCTCAACCAAATTCAATAATCAATGTTCCTAAAAGATATTGGTCATATTTAAGATCTAATAATATTAAATATCTCTATGAACAACTTTCAAACAATAAAGTTATAGCATCCCAAAAAATAGAGATTTTAATGGAAAAAACTATTTTGCCTCACCCCATTGATTCTGTAGTGAAACAATATAAACATCAACAAAATTATATTAAAGTACTCGTAGAGATGGAAACAGCTAAATTTTGGCTTTCGCTACCTAAAAAAACAATCTATACAAATCAAGGGCTCATGAGAATAAAACGAGGAGAGAGCTATTACTTTATGCTTAATATGCAATCAGGCTCCCAAGGAATACCATTTAAAAATCAGCCTAATTTTGGAGCCATATACCATAATCTATCAAATTTACCTAGAATACTTGTTTTAAGCCTCACCGAATATTTAAAAAATCAATCAAGATATTTAGGATATTCTATTGGTGCAAGCTCACTTTATATTTTTTTCGCTAAAGTAAAGATTATAAAATTAAGTAATTTACAATAATGACCTCCTTACAATTTTTTATTTTATCATGCATTATTTTTTTGTATATGACTTGTGGTAGTAATATACCATTTGGTAATGAAGTTTATTTATTAAGACCCATCGATATAAGAGTGGAAGCCATCCCTCAACAAAGATTTAAATTCAGCTATTTTATACAAAATGAAGAACGAAGTTTTAATGGATATAACCTATATATATCAAGAACTTCAATTTCAGACGGGGAGATATATTCCTCTCTCACACCATTATCGAGAGATGGTGGTTTACCGACATTTCGACATCATCCAAAAGAATTTAATTTGGATCAACTTCAAAGTGTAATTTTAGATCGCTATATTGACACAATTAGTAAATTTGAAGTAAAAACCCAGTATTATTTCAAAATGACGGCTCATTCTCGTACAACAGCGAACGGTATCGAATCTCAGCCATCCAATGAAGTAACTGCAATCGCCATACCTTAATATCTGTAAAGCTATAAATTAAAAAATTAGAGTTGAAATATTTATTTTTGAGAGATCAAGAAATTTCTTTTAAAAATAAAATTACTTCTTCAATGTGTTTTTTTACGTTCACCTTAGAGAATAATTTAATTATTTTATTTTCTTTCAAAATAAATGTGGATCTTTCAATGCCTAGGTATTTTTTTCCATACATTTGTTTGCTACCCCATACACCAAAAGCCTCTACAATCTCACCCTTTGAATCAGAAATGAGCGGATAAGGAAGTTTATGTTTATTAATAAATTGACAGTGGGAACTATCAGAATCTTTCGAACAACCAACAATCGTAGCACCTAGCATCTTTATTTCTTCATGAGAATCTCTAAATTTTTGAACTTCAATCGTACACCCTGGGGTCATATCTTTTGGATAAAAGAAAAGGATCAGAGGTTGATCTTTACATAAAGAATAAATTGTAACTTCTCTTGATTTATTGTCGGGGTCTATTAAAAAACCCTTAAGATCTTTAGGTAAAATACTTCCTTCAGAGAGCATCATGCTCATTAATTAAAAAGGATACTTGCCGTCAAAATATTTTTATAATATAATATTATTATTTATTGTCCATTTTGAAGTACAAATACTCGTGACTAGCGGTCGGCACTCCCGCCCAGCGAGTGCATCACTCGTGACTAGCGGTCGGCACTCCCGCCCAGCGAGTGCATCACTCGTGACTAGCGGTCGGCACTCCCGCCCAGCGAGCAAATCGCCACTCGTGACGGCGGTCGTCACTCTCCGCCCAGCGAGCAAATCGCCACTCGTGACGGCGGTCGGCACTCTCCGCCCAGCGGGGCAAGCATCACTCGTGATTGGCGATCGCCACTCTCCGCCCTGCGAGCAAAGTATCACTCGCAACTGACGGTCGGTCAACTTTTTCATACGTTGCAACGTTTTTTATCTGTTTATGTCTATTTGAGAGATCTTTTATATCTTTGAAAGTATGATGGTGATTATACCAATAAAGCCCGTGAACATGATTCCAATGGTCCATAAAAATCGACTGTCAATTTTTGTGTTTAGCTTATCGGTCTGAAAATCTAACTTTGTGTCAAGCTGATCTATACGATCATCAAGTTTATCGATTCGATCATCTAGTTTTGCATCAAGTTTATCGATACGATCGTCAAACTTTGCATCAAGTTTATCAATTCGATCGTTAAAGTTTGTGTCAAGCTTATCTATTTTTTCGAGCAAGTAGAAGAGTAATTTTTGAGAACTTTCTGACTCAAGGCTAGTCTCAGAAATATTTTGCTGTTTTTCGAGAGTCGATGTCGGCATAGGTGAGCCTAACTTTAAAGCCTCAGCCTGTCAAGTATCTATCGCGATGGCGATCGACTCTCCCGCCCAGCGAGTCAAGCATCACTCGTGACGGCGATCGACTCTCCCGCCCAGCGAGTCAAGCATCACTCGCGACTATCGATCGCCACTCTCCGCCCAGCGGGCAAAGCATCACTCGTGATTGGCGATCGTCATCCTCCGCCCAGCGAGCAAAGCATCACTCGTGACTATCGGTCGTCACTCCCGACCTGCGAGTAGAACGCCACTCGCAACTGTCGGTCGTCGTCTATCGTTGCCCGGGGAGCAAAGTATCGTATGACGCACATACACCGTCTGTTATTGGGCTGACACATCTTTTAACCGCGGGTAATTGCATATCGGTGCCTAGGTCCCAAGCTTTTGTGTTGTCAGTGGCACCGCTCGGCAGACCATCAGGATACGTGCCACTTGTCGCTTTTAGCTGGGCTAGCGTAATGCCCGTCGTACCTGTTACCTCCACAGTACCTGATTTAGCCACCAAGGCAGCTGAGTCGCTACTCCCAACATTACCCTGTGCCCGTTTGGGGGTTTGATCAACACCGTTCACACTTTGAGGTGCGTCGATGTTCCAGTAACCGTTTGTGATTGTCAAAGTACGAGCAGCAGAAACAGAAGAAAAAGAACCCACCAGACCGCCTGAAGAAGAAATACCAGCAGAAGCAGAAGAAATCTTACCAGAACCACCGAAATAACTATTCACTATCATCAAAGAACCATCAAGATTACCCACCAGACCACCCGAAGAAGGATTAGGACCACCCGAAGAAGAAGAGACCTCACCCAATCCACTAAAATAACTATTCACTATCATCAAAGTAGAATTAGAATTAACTCTACCCACCAGACCCCCTGAATAAGCGGAAAGAAGAGAAGAAGAAGAAAAGACCCCACCAGAGCCACTAAAGTAACTATTCACTATCGTCAAAGAACCACTAGAAGCACCCACCAGACCGCCTGAATTAAGAAAAGAAAAGACTCCACCAGAGCCACTAAAATAACTATTCACTATCGTCAAAGAACCACCAGAACGACCCACCAGACCGCCTGAAGAAGCGGAAGAATTAGAAGAATGAACCGATCCAGAGATCACGCCCACATTGCGAATCTCAACAGTTCCATCTGTCCTACCAAATAAACCTGTACGCTTAAAAGAACCATTCACCCAGAGGTTCGCGATGGTATGGTTGTTACCCTCAAAAGTGCCTGTAAATTTAGTTGTATCATCGCCAATCGGCACCCAGCTCGTGTCTTTGGTAGTATCAATTACTTGATGTGTCTTCCCTGCGACAGTCACGGTGGTCATATCAATCATATCATTATCATATATTCCACTATCCTTGGCATCAAGAATACTCAAAAGATTAATATTTTTTATTAGCTCATAGCCCTTGCAACCCACACTACCACCAACAACAGGAGGGCAACCACGAGAGTCACCAACACCATTCGCCGAGGTCTTATAACTTGCACCCGCCCGATCGTGTCGCATGTTATCGAGCATTGTAGCGGTATATATCTCAATCAAGCCATCACCATCAGGGTCGACAGTATCAGTAGTGCTCCACACTGTTACATCAACCGTGCTATCACCTTGAAATGTTATAATAGTAAGGTCGCTATCTATATTCGATGTGATCGCATGATTGATCAACCCAGTAATATTCGCCGAAACCTTATCAGATGCATCACCTGTTCTTGTAACAGTGATTGTTTGTGAGCTCTCCCCCGCCGTGAAGTTCACAACAACAGGGCTTATCTGCAAGGCGTCGTTCTCGCTTGTAAGTGTAAGTGTAATCTGCACTATTCTATCTAATGCTAAGTCTTGATTTAAAGAAATCGTATACTCAACACCTCTGTTACCCAAGATGTCATAAGAAAAAAGCATATTCTCAGAGATAATGACGCTAGGAGCAGTGCTCCTCACTCTCACACTAACCGTGCTACCATCTTGAAATGTTCTGATATTAGGGTCACTATCTGCATTCGATGCGATCGCATGATCGATCAACCCAGTAATATCCGCCGGAATCCAACTAGATGCGTCTGATTTTCTCGTGACAGTGATTGTTTGGGGGGCTTTTCCCGTGGTCTCCGTGAAATTCACAACAGCAGGGCTTATAACCAAGACATCGTTATCGCTTGTAAGTGTAATTTGCACTGTTTTATCTGGTGCAGGAGCTTGACTTAACGAGATCGTATACACGCCACCTGTTGAACCCGCGGTATCATCAAAAGCGAGTGTATTCTCAGAGAGAATGACCTTGCCAGTAACAGGGTTGTCCATCTTTGATGAATCATCAGAACACTCAAATAATAAAAAACTAGCGACCACAGCCATTAAGCCACCTTTGATTACGCGAGCCACATAAAGTCTCATCCAATATTGTACAGTTTTACACATAAAACGCCTCCTCAGACATTGACCGCATTTCATTATGCCGATCTTGCAAATAAATTAAGTTAGAATCGCCCTCAATCTTGATGGGTGCTTCAACACCACGAAAAAAATAAAATAAAAGACCGAGGGGCTCAGCAAAAGCCATGGCTTTTGTTGAAATAACATGCATGATAATTGTTAGGGGCAACGCCCCACTTATAAAATTTTTGAGAAAAATGCCGTGAAGGCACGACCTATTTTTTTTAGAGAATAAACTAAGACCTAGGTCTAGTGTCTGTAGTTCTGTAGTTCTGTAGTTCTGTAGTTCTGTAGTTCTGTAGTTCTGTAGTTCTGTAGTTCTGTAGTTCTGTAGTTCTGTAGTTCTGTAGTTCTGTAGTTCATTCTTCCAAGCCCCCGTACAGAGCAGATATTAGTCAACAATGCCTGCATAAATTGTCAACATTTTTTATCTTTTTATGTGGAATTAATGTCGCAATTTTGCACATAACGTGCAAAAAAAGCGGGTAAAAAAAGAGACTATTTTCTGCTGATCACAAACGATCCGCCTATGGTCGTAAACGCTCAATCTCTTCTATAGAAAGGCCGGTGCTTCTTGAGATTATTTTAATAGAGAAACCCTCTTTCAAGAGACTTTGAGCTACTTCAGCTCTGCCCTTAGTCATGCCCTCGGTTATGCCCTTAGTCATGCCCTCGGTTATGCCTTCAGCCTTACCCTTAGTCATGCCCTTAGTCATGCCCTCGGTTATGCCTTCAGCTCTGCCCTCAGCTATTAGCTCGTCTGCAATGGATCTCACATCCCCTCCTGCATTTGGTGAAATATATTGCCCAGCACTTTTTACAATAAAATCAATACTAAACTCGCCAGTGCTAGTAATAATATAGTTCAATAAAACATCAAGCATTTTCTTATTCTCTTTATAGATTCGTGCAAAATAATCTTTGAAAAGGTCTTCTAAGCGTGACTTGCTCGATAAAAACCAAATATCCTGTAGACTTTTTAAAAATGCCTGTACCGCTACAGAAAAATCGGTGAACTCTGTTTTATCTGAACGAAGATCAAGTAATTCATAGTGAAAGTCTGGTATGTATTTTTGTAAAGACTTTCTCAGATGCTCAGGAATCACCAAAGAACTGCTGAAGAGCGGATAAAAAAAGAGACTATTTTCTGCTGATCACAAACGATGCCAGATCCGCCTATGGTCGTAAACGCTCAATCTCTTCTATAGAAAGGCCGGTGCTTCTTGAGATTACTTTAATAGAGATACCCTCTTTCAAGAGACCTTGAGCTACCTTAGCCACGCCCTTAGTCATACCTTCAGCTCTGCCCTTAGTCATGCCCTTAGTCATGCCCTTAGTTATGCCCTTAGTCATGCCCTCGGTTATGCCTTCAGCTCTGCCCTCAGCTATTAGCTCGTCTGCAATGGATCTCACATCCCCTCCTGCATTTGGTGAAATATATTGCCCAGCACTTTTTACAATAAAATCAATACTAAACTCGCCAGTGCTAGTAATAATATAGTTCAATAAAACATCAAGCATTTTCTTATTCTCTTGAGAGATTCGTGCAAAATAATCTTTGAAAAGGTCTTCTAAGCGTGGCCTGCTCGATAAAAACCAAATATCCTGTAGACTTTTTAAAAATGCCTGTACCGCTACAGAAAAATCGGTGAACTCTGTTTTATCTGAACGAAGATCAAGTAATTCATAGTGAAAGTCTGGTATGTATTTTTGTAAAGACTTTCTCAGATGCTCAGGAATCACCAAAGAACTGCTAAAAAGCGTAGGAATATCCCACTCCTTTTTTCCGTGATAAAGCACCAAAGGAATCACAGGCATTGTGCTTGTTTTATAAATTCCAGCTAAATACATGAGAAGCTGTGAATGAATATTTTTTTCTTTATACGATTTATGTTCTATCAGACAAAAAACGCCCAACCTTTTTGATTCCGAAGATTCTAAATGCTCTGAATCTGGTCGCTTTTTGATAGGGACGCTGTAGAGAATATCAGTGAATCGTTCTTGATCTGTTGCATCAATAAAGTTGCCTTTCTCTATTTCTAATTTTGTAAAGTCTAGCTCTGATGTGATCTCTTTAGGCAGAGCATTTTTAAGAAAATCTACCGCGTAAGTTTTTTGTGATAAAACTTGTTTGGTTATGATGTCGTGTTGGTTTAGCTTTGCCATGAGATATTCATCTTATAATTGCTAGATAAACCAAAAACCATTAAAAACTATTTTTGTCCGTCGCTCAACCTCCGCCCAGCGATCAAGGCATCATTTGCGATTATCGGTCGTCACTCTCCCGCCCAGCGGGCGAGGCACCGTCACTGGCGATCTGTCATTTTTTGCCCAGCGAGTAGAACATCACTCGCAACGGCGATCGACTCTCCCGCCCAGCGAGTCAAGCATCACTCGCAATTCTCAATTATCAATTTTCAATTGAATCGTCCGTCTATCGTTGCCCTTTGATCAGAGCACCGTATGATGCACATGTTACAACGTTAGTGCTACTAACCGTAGGGCTGACACATCGCTTGATCGCGGGTAATTGCATATCGGTGCCTAGGTCCCAAGCTTTTGTCTCGTCAGTGCCACCACTCGGCAGATCAGATGGATGCGTGCCACTTGTAGCTTGTAATTGCATTAGCGTAAGGTCCGTCGTATTTGATGGGTTAGTCTCAGCGTTACCCTGTGCCCGCTTTGGGCTTTGGGAAGCTCCGCTCACTTTTTGAAATGCATCGATGTCCCAATAACTATTCATTACCATTATCCTCGGAGAAGAACCCACCAGACCACCAGAAAAAGTCAAACTCTGAAGAGCAAAAGCAGAGACTAAACCAGAACCACTAAAATAACTATTAGTTATCTTCAAAATGGAAGGAGGAACGTTTAGAACATCAGACAAAGTACCTATTAAACCACCAGAAGAAGTAGAAGACACGACTACACCAGAACCACTAAAATAACTATTAATTATTGTCAAAGTACCCTCAGAACAACCCACCAAACCACCAGAGTCAGAGTGAGAAGAAACCCCACCAGAACCACTAAAATAACTATTAATTATTGTCAAAGTACCCTCAGAACAACCCACCAAACCACCAGAGCCAAGGCCAGCTCTAGCAGAGACCCCACCAAAACCACTAAAATAACTATTAATTATTGTCAAAATGCCCCTAGAAGAACCCACCAAACTACCAGAAGAAGCAAGACCAGCTCTAGAAGAAGAATGAATCGATCCAGAAATCACGCCTACATTGCGAATCTCAACAGTTCCATCCGTAACACCAAATAAACCCGCATTAGAACCAATACTTACATTAGAAGTAGCATTCACCCAAAGATTCGCGATGGTATGCCCATTACCCTCAAAAATGCCTGTAAATTCATTTATGTGATCGCCAATCGGTATCCAACTCGTATCTTTACCCGCAACTGTATCAATTACCATCACTGTATCATCAGTATCCATCTCATCACCGTCGCCATTTTTATCAAAGCGAACCGGCATCGTATCAATTACACCACTATCTCCGCCTGTATTAAGCAAATTTTTAAGATCAATATCTACCATTAGCTCATAACCCTTGCAACCTGAGGTAGGGCAACCACTAGAGTCACCAACATCACCATCCGAGGTCTTATAACTTCTGCCCGCTAGATCGTATCGCATGTTATTCAGCATGGTCGCATCTTCTATCTCTATAAGACCGTTGCTGTCAGAATCGGCAACGAAAGTGCTACTCACTGTCACACCAACTGTGTGACCATCTTGAAATGTTGTGATATTAGGGTCACTATCTGCATTCGATGTGATCGTATGATCGATCACACCAGTAATATCCGCCAGAACCACATCAGATGCACCAGCTGTTCTTGTAACAATGATTGTTTGGGAGGCTTTTCTCGTGGTTTCCGTGAAGCTCACAACTTTAGGCTTTATCTGCAAGGCATCGTTGTCACTTGTAAGTGTAACTTGCACTATTTTATCCGCTGCAGGGTTCTGACTTAACGAGATCGTATACACGCCACCTGTTGCACCCGCGGTATCATCAAAAGCAAGCGTATTTTCAGAGATAATAACCTTACCAATAACAGATTTATCTGGGTTATCTGGGTTGTCCATCTTATTGTCCATCTTTGATGAATCGTCAGAACACTGAAATAATAAAAAACCAGTAGCGACAGTGATTAGACCTCCTTTGATCACGCGAGCCATATAAAGCCTCATCCAATATTGTACATTTTTACACATAAAACACCTCCTCAGACATTGATCGCATTTCACTATGCCGATCTTGCAAATAAATTAAGTTAGAATCGCCTTCAATCTTGATGGGTGCTTCAACACCACGAAAAAAATAAAATAAAAGGCCGAGGGCCTCAGCAAAAGCCATCGCTTTTGCTGAAATAACATGTATAATGATCGTTAGGGCCAGGGGCAACGCCCTACTTATAAAATTATTGAGAAAAATGCTAGGTTCCTAGGTTTGTAGGTTTGTAGGTTCCTAGGTTTGTAGGTTTGTAGGTTTGTAGGTCATTCATTCTTCCAAGCCCCGCACAGAGACAGCATCAATTGTTGGCAATCTCAATTGTCGGCAACTTCAGTCAATAATGCCTGCACATGTTGTCAACATTTTTTTGTTTTTATGTGAAATTGAGAGATGTCGCAACTTCACACACAACGTGCAAAAAGGGCAGGTAAAAAAAGAGACTATTTTCTGCTAATCACAAACGATGCCAGATCCGCCTATGGTCGTAAACGCTCAATCTCTTCTATAGAAAGGCCGGTGCTTCTTGAGATCACCTTAATAGAGATACCCTCTTTCAAGAGACCTTGAGCTACCTTAGCCACGCCCTTGGTTATGCCCTCAGTTATTAGTTTTCTTGCAATGCTTTCCACATCCCCTCCTGCATTTGGTGAGATGTATTGCACCGCACTCTTTACAATAAAATCAATAGTAAATTCGCCAGTGCTAGTAATAATATAGTTAAATAAATCATCAAGCATTTTCTTATTCTCTTTGTAGATTCGTGCAAAATAATCTTTGAAAAGGTCTTCTAAGCGTGACCTGCTCGATAAAAACCAAATATCCTGTAGACTTTTTAAAAATGCCTGTACTGCCACAGAGAAATCGGTGAACTCTGTTTTATCTGAACGAAGATCAAGTAATTCATAGTGAAAGTCTGGTATGTATTTTTGTAAAGACTTTCTCAGATGCTCAGGAATCACCAAAGAACTGCTAAAAAGCGTAGGAATATCCCACTCTTTTTTTCCGTGATAAAGCACTAAAGGAATCACAGGCATGCTACTCGTTTTGTAAATTCCAGCTAAATACATGAGAAGCTGTGAATGAATATTTTTTTCTTTATACGATTTATGTTCTATCAGACAAAAAACGCCCAGCCTTTTTGATTCCGAAGACTCTAAATGCTCTGAATCTGATTGCTTTTTTGTAGGTACGCTGTAGAGAATATCAGTGAATCGTTCTTGATCTGTTGCATCAATAAAGCACCCTTTCTCTATTTGTAATTTTGTAAAGTCTAGCTCTGATGTGATCTCTTTAGGCAGAGCATTTTTAAGAAAATCTACCGCGTAAGTTTTTTGTGATAAAACTTGTTTGGTTATAATGTCGTGTTGGTTTAGCTTTGCCATGAGATCTTCATCTTATAATTGCTAGATAAACCAAAAACCATTAAAAACTATCCATTAAGTATAACTTTTTAAATTTATCTCTTTACATTCTTACCAATAAATTATCCAAAGCTAATATTAGAGTTGTTTTGTGAGAGAATCTCAGCTTCAAATTTATCTCAATCTCTTTAAAGTAATGTATCAATCGCGTATGGTTGATACGCTTGAAGAAGAGTTTACCTCTCGAGGAGAAGCCTTTTTTCATGTCTCTGGCTCTGGTCATGAGGCCGTTGCTGCACTCAACCCTCATCTGATTAAAGAAGATTTTTTACACTGCCACTATCGTGATAAAGCCCTTATGCTTGCTCGAGGGGTAGAGCCAGAAATGTTTTTTCATAGTCTTTTCTGTAAAGATAAATCCCATTCACGTGGACGGCAAATGAGTGCTCATATTAGTGATCCCGCATTAAATATACTAAGCTTGGTAGGCCCTGTGGGTAATAACGCACTACAGGCTACTGGTGTGGCTTCTGCCATAGCGAAACAGAAAGAAAATCCAATTGTTCTCTGTGCTATAGGTGATGGTACAAGTCAGCAAGGAGAAGTTTTAGAGGCTATTGCCGAAGCAGTACGTAATAATTTACCCGTAATGTTTTTAATTGAAGATAACAAATTTTCAATATCAACAACAACAAAAGGAAAAACTTTTTATGATCTTCCTCAATCTAAGTCAGATTCTTTTTATGGAATACCAATTGTTCGTATTGACGGAAAGGATGTGATTAAAAGCTATGAGACATTTGGTGAAGTGACATCAAAGATGAGAGATAATCGTTTACCTTCTATAATTCACTTTTCTGTCGAGCGTCTTAGCAATCATACCAATGCTGATGATCAAAGAGTTTATCGAAATCCAGAAGAAATCTCTCAAATACAAAAAACTCATGATCCGATTCATTTATTTGAAAAAGATCTAATTAAAAATGGAGTGCAAAGTGAAAAGATTCGTAAAATTAAAGATTCTATATCTGATGAAGTTAGAAAGGCCTGTCAACGTTCACGAGAAAGCATTGATCCATCTCCTATGTTTGAAGCAAAAAGGCCTCTATATCCAGAGTTAATCAATCCTAAAAATGAATATAGAGGTAATCCTGATAATTCAAAAGAAAAATTTACTATGTTAGAGGCAATTCGTGGAGTTCTTGATTACCACCTAGAGTCTAATAAAAAAGTAATTCTCTACGGAGAAGATATTGAAGATCCTAAAGGTGATGTTTTTGGGCTAACAAAAGGATTGACCGTTAAATATCCTAAACAAGTTATCAATTCAGCTCTCTCTGAGGCAACTATTTTAGGAGTGTCCATTGGTAGAGCATTAGTCGGTGAAAAACCAGTGGCTTTTCTTCAATTTGCTGATTTTCTACCTATTGCTTTTAATCAAATTATTTCAGAGCTAGGTAGTATGTTTTGGCGTACCGACGGTGGTTGGGAATGTTCCATTATTGTTATGATTACTTGTGGTGGTTACCGTCCTGGGCTTGGACCATTTCACGCACAAACATTAGAATCAATTGCAACGCATACTCCTGGTATTGACGTATTTATGCCCTCAACGGCTGGAGATGCCGCTGGCTTATTAAATGCAGCTTTTAAATCAGATCGCCCGACTTTATTTTTCTATCCCAAAAGCTGTTTGAATGACAGAGAAAATTCTACCTCAACTGATATATCTAAACAATTAGTACCTATTGGCCTAGCAAGAACACTACTCAGTGGTAGTGATATAACATTTGTTTCATGGGGTAACGGAGTACTCCGCTGTTTGCAGGCTGCAAAAAGTATTTTAGACCATGGCTTTGAGGCAGAAGTCATTGACTTGCGAAGTCTGTCTCCTTGGGATCAAAATAAAGTAATTACTTCAGCAGAAAAAACAGGTAAGCTTGTGCTTGTGCACGAAGATAATCGAACCTGTGGTATGGGAGCAGAAATTATTGCTACAGTAACTGAATTCGCTAAGCGACCAATTGTTGTGAAGCGAATTACTCGTGCTGATACCTACATCCCCTGTAATTTTGAAAACCAACTTGAGATATTACCTTCCTATAAAATAATTCTTGAAGAAGCTTGTAAACTTTTAAATATTGATATTCACTGGGAGTTGCCTCCAGCCTTAGAAAGTGGTTTTGATTTTATTTACGCTATTGGCACTAGCCCATCAGATGAATCTGTCAAGATTACTGATTGGCGAATTAAAGTAAATAATAAAATAAAAGAGGGTGAATATATTGGTGAATTTGAAGCTGATAAAACAATATCAGACTTTATTAGCCCTCTAACAGGAAAAATTACTGAAATTTTAGTACAGATTGGTGAGACAGTTAAGATTGGTACACCCTTAGTTAAAATTCAACTTGAAAATATCACTTCAAATATAAAAAAGCCTGTCACTCAAGAAAACCCAGGTACTCCTATCATGGTACCCAAGAAAAAAATATTACCCTCTCAGAAAAATAATATAATTTCAAGAACTCACTCTTCACTAGTAGGTCTATCTCTGCCCAGTGTAGAACGGGGCTCACGGATAATCTCGAATGATAAAATTATCGCTAATATTTCTGATTATACTGCTGAGAATATTTTAGAATCAACAGGTATTGAAAACCGTGTATATGTCGGAGAGGGACAAAATCTTTTAAGTATGGCGGTTAATGCTTCAAAAAAACTATTAACTCGTGAAGAAACATCTATTAATAATATTAATTTAATTATCGCGACAACAGGCACTCCTGATCTGATCACTCCTTCTCTCGCCTGTCGTATCCTACATTCATTGTCTGAAGGGAAAAAACCTACAGTAAATATTCCAGCCTATGATATAAATGCTGCTTGCTCAGGATACCTCTATGCTCTCGACCTCGCCTATAAATCTGTGCAGCTAAACCCATCTGACCAAGTTTTACTAATTACATCAGAAGTACTTTCTCCCCTACTAAATAAAAAAGATTTTCTCACTACTTCAATTTTTGCTGACAGTGCCACCGCTACCTTAATAAGAGGAGAAGACTGTCTTCAAGGTTCCTTAGCCACAATAAAAAAACCGTATCTTACAGCTGATGGAGAAAGTGGTAGTATTCTTTGTGTGCCCACAAGATCTTCTCTAGAACAAAATCAAAAAGAATATATTTACATGAATGGTAAAGAAGTCTATCAACGTGCGGTACGTAAAATGATTCGAGCTTTAAAAAGAACTTGTCAAGATAATCAAATTCCTGTTGAATCTCTTGATCTCGTTGTACCACATCAAGCTAACCAGAATATTATTGATTCAGTACGTTTTGCTATTAATTTTCCAAAAGAAAAAGTATTTAGCCATATTAAAAATATTGGTAATACTTCATCATCAACAATACCCGATGCCTTAGCAGCTTGTATACCATCACTCAAAAAAAAGCAAAAGGTTGGCTTGGTTAGTTTTGGTGGTGGTTTTACTTATGGAGCCACCATTTTAGAGATTATATAAGTAGAATTTACGAATATCCAATTAAATAATTGATTAAACCTGAGAGATTCTTCATACAGACTTCTTTTTTCTAGCCCTTCCGTATATTTGACTTTAAAGTTGTGTCAGTCGCTAAAGCTATAATTTTATACTAAAATTAAATTTACATAAGGTCTTTTCCTGAAATGATATTGATTAATTTGAAATACTTTTTCTTTTAATTTTAGCATTTTTTTTTCATCCTTACCTTTACTTAAATAAAGACTTTTCACCTTTTCTTCGACTTCTGTAAAAATTATATTTTTTTTAGATGCGATAAAGTCAGGGCTACTAACTCCTACGTAATTAATAGTCAATATTTTGTAATATTGTTTACTAAAAATAATATTACAAATGCCCTCTTTCGCTAAAGTTTGTCTTTCATAAAAAATAGAAAGATCATAGTGAATGTTACCATTTTCGACAAAACCATTTTTAATATTTAATGGTATACTCTTGACGAGATTTTTTTCATTTAAAGAATAAATTGTATCAGTAGCTACTATTTCTATACTAGAGGGTTTTAGGAATTCATAAAAACCATAAAAATGAAGGGGGTCCCCATGAACCGGAATAATCTTATTTGGTCGCAACCACGATACAATTTTTAAAATGTCCCCTTGTTTCCCATGCCCGCTCGCGTGCAAAGGCTCAGACTCATGATTTAAGCCCACCACTCTTACACCTAATGCTGATAATTTATTCAATGATTTCAATACATTTTCTTCATTACCAGGAATAATACTAGATGAATAAATAAAAAGATCACCCTCTTTCGCTTTCAGGTTTTTAAATTCACCGTGAGAAAATCGATATAAAGAAGAGTTTTTATCAGCCTGACAACCTGAAATAAGACATAATAAATTATTTTCATGATCTCTAGGTGGCTCTATTTCTTCAATAGGTATCAAAAATTCGTTTACAGAGAAAGCGGCTTTCAAATTATTTTTTAGAGATAGCCCTATAATACTTACCTTCCTACCCCATTTTTCCCCCATTGAAAATATAGCTCGTAACCGTTCAATATGTGATGAAAAAGTCGTAATAAAAATTCTTCCATGATGAGATTTTATTACCTTTTCAAGATTTATAATTATCTGAGATTCATCAATGCTCTCTCCATAGTGTAAAGAGCCTGTTGAATCACAAAAAAGGAAATCAACAGGTGCATATTGTTTTATATCATTCAAATTAAAACGAGACTCAATACCTTTTGTTTTAAAATCACTAGTAAAATATACCTTTTTTGAAATTGATTTAATTGATATACCAACCGAAAATGTTTGCAGTATTGAATGAGGCATGAAAAAAAATGAAAGATCAAATTCATTAATCTTGTGAGTTGTATTATGATTTATAATTTTAAACTTAAAATCTCGATTTTTAATTGAGCATTCGATGAGTTTATTTTTAAGTAAAGCGTGTGTGAATGGACTAAGCACAATACATGTCTTTTTAGGGATAGTTGAAATAAAAAAAGTAAATGCACCAATATGATCTTCATGCCCATGAGTTAAAATAATAACATCAGGAGGAAAAATTTCTGCTAAATAACGATTAGGAAGAGTTTTTTGAACGCCTGGAAAATCTTGATTCGCAAATCCTGCACCAATATCGATCCAAATTGTCGTCCCTTTATAAGAAAAAATTGAGAAATTAGCTCCAAATCGACCCACCCCTCCTCCAAATGCACAATAAAATTTATCAAAACTTAGTTGCTCTTTAAGCTTGATTTCTTTAGAACGATCAATAAAGCTCATCTATCGATTATTCACTGTATTTATCTTCCAGTTGAACCAAAACGACCCGAACCACGTTCTGATTGAGAAAAAGTTGACAATTTAGATTCTATAAAATTTATTTCATACACGGGCTTTAATAGAAGTTGGGCGATAGCATCATTGTGTTGAATTAAATATTTTTTTTCACCAAGATTAATGATCAAGATCATAAGTTCGCCGCGATAATCTGAATCAATAGTGCCAGGTGCATTAGATAGGGTGATACCATGATGCAATGCAAGACTTGAGCGGGGGCGTACTGAAAGATAATATCCGGAAGGAATTTCTAAGGCCAATCCCGTTGGAATAACCACTCTTTCCATAGGATGAACACTAATTGGTTTGGAAAGGTAAGCACAAACATCATATCCAGCTGATTCTTTTGTTCTTATTTTGGGGATGATCGCATCTTTTTGAAGTTTACTTATTTTAATAGAAATCACGTCTTATAAAAAAAATGAAATTGCCGATATAAAAATATGCTAATTTATAATTTAATCAGTAAGTTAAACTTTATTCTTATTTTTTATATTATGTCTATCCTTTTTTTCTTTAACTGTGGTGATATACGACAAAATTTTCTAGGAAGTTTTTCATTTCACGCCATTGATGAATCAGGATTAAGTAATATTGAACAGAAATGGTATTCTCCTAAAATATTTCAAAAGAAGAAAATGCCTATAATCTTTTATGAGAATGAAAGTCTCTGGTACTGCTATCAACCATATAAGCCTTCGCATACCACTATTTACATTATTTCACTTGCACAAAAAAATAATAGCTGGCTTGAAGTTGATGTCCAAACTCAAAATCTTATAAAAAATAAAAATGCACTAACTGGAAGACTAGGAGACCTACAGCAAGGAAACTATCTTTTACAGGTTTTTGCGGAATCAAAACTTTTGAATAAAATCCAATTCGAGATCCTTCCTAATCAAAAAGAGCTTACAATTGACTATGATAATTTAGAGATCATTCAAAATCAAGATATTGAAGATGATATTAATTTTTACTCAAGGTGATTGCCTTAAAATATGTTTCGAGAGGAGGTGGAGTAATTGTAGGGGAGGCAGATTCAAGAAGCAAGGTAGCGTGAATTCTTTCTGATTTTTTGCAAATGCTTTGAATAAAACGAGGTGAATGACCTATAAATTTTTTTGTAAGAAGCTCTTTTTCTTGATTAGATAAATGCTTTGCATAAATTGATAAAATAGGAATAATATCTTCATTTTTAGGGTAAGGAAAGTTAATGATTGTCTCAAATCTTGAAAGTAAAGCCTGATCTAAGTCATCTTTTCGATTTGTTGCCCCTATAATAAGACAATTAGGGCGACTCTCAATTCCATCAATTTTTCTTAAGAGTACAGAAAGAAGACGCCTCGTCGCTTCAAATAATTTTTCATTGCGAGATGGAGCCAAAGCATCAATCTCATCCAAAAATAATATAATTTTTTTACCTTGGTCAGCTAAAGAAAAAGCAAGATCAAAAATAAGTGCGAGTCTTTTACTTGATTCACCATAATAAACTGACATAATACTCTCAATTGGAACATATATAAGGGGAAATCCAGCCTCTTTAGCAACAATTCTAACCATGGTTGTCTTACCAACTCCAGGAGGTCCGTCAAATAAAATGGCTTTAGATGAGCTAGATAAGTTAGATCTACGTGTAATTTTTTGTAATTTCAGTTATAATTTCAGTATTTTGTAAAGGAAGCAAAATCGCCTCTTTAGCCTCTTCTTTTACTCCTTTGTATCCACCAAAAATCATGAAAAGAGAGAGGATTCATCATCTGGTTTATAAACTCGACAACCAATTTGCTTTAGACCTTCCATAGGATTTGTTTATTTTTTTTTTACTTAGAAAATATTTAATCAATTCTATAATTAAACTTAATTCAGAATTATTAAGGGATCTTTTTTTTGTAAGTTCAAGTGCTTTATCACCATAAAGTCCACTAAGGCGAATCTTTTAAATTTTTAAGAATACCTTCGCTGGAGAATAAATCTTTATTAAGAGCCTGTAACGATAAGTAGCCCTTTTCGAAGGTATGAATTCGCCAATTTTCAATATGTTTTTTAGCTAATAAAATAACTTTCAAAAAAGAGGAATCATTAATATTCTCCAACTTAAGTCTAAGTTGAAATTCTTCTTTTTCATATGAAACCTTCACATTCTGAGAAATCTCTCCCAACAAAATTAATTGTTTTTCAATTTCATTTTTAACATCAAAATAATTTATTGTGGTGTCCATTTTCATTATTTCATCCATTTTTTTAAATATTGCCCTGTTAATGATTTAGATACCTTGCAAATAGCCTCTGGAGTTCCCTCTGCAATGACATAACCTCCCTCAATTCCACCTCCAGGCCCCAAATCAATAATCCAATCAGAAGTTTTAATTACGTCCATATTATGTTCAATAACGATCACAGTATTCTCTTTGTCGGCAAAATGATGTAATACATCAAGAAGTTGTCGAATATCTTCAAAATGGAGACCAGTAGTTGGTTCATCTAAAATATAGAGAGTTTTTCCCGTAGCTCGTTTTGAAAGTTCTTTAGCTAATTTAATTCTTTGTGCCTCACCTCCTGACAATGTCGTTGCTGGTTGACCTAATTTTACGTAACCCAAACCAACTTGTGACAAGGCTTTCAATTTTTGTTGTACTTTGGGTATAGTTTCAAAAAAAATTAATGCTTCTTCAATTGACATCTCTAAAATATCATAGATATTTTTTTGTTTATAACGAACCTCTAGTGTCCCTTGATTATAGCGTTTACCTTTACAGACTTCGCAAGTAATGTAAATATCAGAAAGAAAATGCATTTCAATTTTTTTTACACCATCTCCCTCACAAGCCTCACACCTACCTCCAGCAACATTAAATGAAAAGCGGCCTGGCAAGTATCCTCGCATCTGTGCTGCGGGTAATTTTGAAAAAATATCTCGAATAGAAGTGAAAGCATCCGTATAGGTCGCTGGGTTTGATCGTGGAGTTCGTCCTATTGGGTTTTGATTAATTTCAATAACTTTATCAATATGCTCCAGCCCTATAATTTTTTTATGTGCCCCTGGCACAAGATGGCTCCCCAAAAGATGTACTTGTATACCTTTACACAAAATTTCTTTAATGAGTGTACTTTTACCACTTCCAGAAAGGCCAGTAATACATATAAACTGTCCTAATGGAAATTTGACATCAATATTTTTTAAATTATTTTCTTTTGCTCCTATTATTCGAATATTCTTATTATTGAGAGATCGTCTTTTAGAAGGTCTCATAATTTGTTTTTTACCTGAAAGATATTGCCCCGTTAGTGATTTTATATTTTTCAAAAGAGAAGGATAATCTCCATTATGAATAATTTCTCCTCCATGCACTCCAGCTCCTGGACCAACATCTACGATATGATCAGAATTTTGAATTGTTTCTTCATCATGCTCTACTACAATAATCGTGTTACCCAAATTACGTAAATTTTGAAGTGTTTTGATAAGCTTAGAATTATCACTTTGATGCAACCCAATAGATGGTTCATCTAAAACATAAAGAACTCCCATAAGAGCCGAACCTATTTGTGTCGCTAATCGAATTCTTTGAGCCTCCCCTCCTGATAAAGTACCCGCTGTACGATCCATAGTAAGATAACCAACACCCACATTAGTTAAAAAATCAAGTCGACTACATACTTCTTTCAAAGCTTGCTGGGCAATCATTTGTTGTGTTTTACTTAACTTTAACGAATTAAAAAAAGTTTTTATTTCATAAAGACTTAAAGCTGTTATATCTGAAATACTTTTATGATTGACCAATACACTTAAAGCCTCTTTATTGAGTCGTTTACCTTCACACACTGAACAAGACATCGTAATCATAAATTGTTCCATTCGATGTCTTACTGAATCAGAATTTGTCGCCTGATATTTTCTATAGAGATTAGGAATGATGCCTTCAAAGTGTCGTAAAAACTCAAAAGATTTACCATTTTTTTCCCATTTATAATTAAGTTTTTCAGGACTTCCATAAAGTATAATATCTTTTATATTTTTATGAAGTTTTTTCCAAGGTGTTTCTATTGAGAAATTATAAATTTTTGCCAATGCTTCAACCGTTGCCTTGTACCAATACCTATCTTCTGACCAACCAAGCCCTTCAAAAACCCCATCGTTTAAACTTTTATTTGGATTACGAATCATAAGCTTTGGATGAAACTTCAGGGAAGCTCCCAAGCCTGAACAAGCTTTGCAAGCTCCATCAGGAGAGTTAAAAGAGAATAAGCGGTGAGTAATTTCAGGAAAGGAAATATCACAAATAGAACAACATTGTTTTGTTGAAAAAAATTGTTCTTTATCTTTATCAGATTCAGTATCATGATAAAGAAAAATAACTTGCCCTTCACCCTTTGTCAGAGACAATTCAAGTGAATCGGCCAATCGAGTTCTAATATCATCTAAATTAGTTTTTTTGAACACAAGTCGATCAATTACAATTTCAATGGAATGTTTTTTATTTTTAGCTAATTGAATATCTTCTTCAAGATGAAAAATAGATCCATCAATGCGTATACGAGTAAAACCTTCCTTACGGATTCTTTCAAATAGGTCTTTAAATATACCCTTTTTCATTCTTACCAAAGGTGCAAGTATTTGTAAACGTAATTCACTATTTTCAGATAAATTTAAATTCACCAGTTTTAAAATTTTGTTGATAATACTATCAACAGTCTGAGTTTCTAAAAAATTCTGACATTTTGGGCAATGTGGTTGACCAATACGAGCGAAAATTAGGCGTAAATAATCATAAATTTCGGTTACTGTGCCAACTGTTGATCGAGGATTTTGATGTATTATTTTTTGTTCAATTGATATTGCAGGTGAAAGACCTTCAATTGAATCAACATCTGGCTTTTCTAGCTGACCTAAAAATTGCCTTGCATAAGTTGAAAGGCTCTCAACATAACGACGTTGACCCTCCGCATAAATTGTATCAAAGGCAAGAGAACTTTTACCACTTCCAGAAAGCCCAGTAATCACAACAAGTTTTTGACGAGGTATCTCTAAAGTAACATTTTTAAGATTATGTTCCCTAGCTCCATTAATTTTAATGATATTTTGAAGTTCTGCCATTTTAATTACACATAAAGTTTATAGGTTTTAAAATTTAATATTTATTTAATAAAGAATAAATAATTGATTTATTCTTAAAAATTTGAAATTGACTTATGAACAATATTTAAAAAAATTTAAGAATAGCCTAATTAGATTTTTTTTTACTATTTACTTTCAAACGAGTAAACATTTTGGTATGAAAATTATGTGATGATTTCATACTTCTTTTAAATTGAGGTAGAAAATCTCTAGGGTCTAAAGTAACACCTTCACATTCCACCTCAAAATGAAGATGTGGACCAGTTGACCTGCCTGAATTACCACTCAAGCCTATAATTTGTCCTTTTCTCACTTTATCTCCTTCTCTCCCCAGAGCAGCAAAAAGATGAGCATAATGTGTAGTATACCCTTGATCATGTTTTACTGAAACCATAATACCATAACCACCACGCAGGCTTGCCCTTGTGATCACACCTCTTTGAGCAGCCAAAACAATATTGCCTGAACCCGTTGCAATATCTAAACCCCTATGGTGTATACCCCACCTTTTACCAACTTTACCAGTAATTCGACTTCCTAAAACAGGCCAAATAAACTCTCCTTGGGCTGCTGACCAAGTTTGTCGTGTAGCACCATTATTTAGTAAATCTTTATAAAATGTCTCTGAGTAGGGAACAAATAACCAATTATAAAAAGTATATTTAACTTTTAAATTATTTATCTTATAAATTCTTTCAATTTTAATTTTATTTTTATCAGCAATAGTCTTAGCTGATTTCTTATTTTTAATAAAATACCATAATCCAATTTGTTTTTTATAAGACTGTATGAAGAGATTATCAAGTAAGATAATCTCTTTTTCTCTAGATACTTTGGCTTGTCTTTTTAATTTGTAAAAGATATGCTCATTAGAATTTTCTCCTCCCAAGAGATTAACCCAAGTTAAACAGTAAAAAGATATCAAGACTATAAAAGAAATGGCCTTATTTAATATTATTATCTTCATCATGACGGAGATAAATTGAAACGCTTTTGCATAATTTGTTGCCTCGTTTGTTTAAGACCTTTTTTAAAAATATCTTTTTTTCTTAAAAGATCAAGAATAATTCGCACCTTATCTTCCTCACTTAATTGATCAGGCTTAAGCATTTTTTCAATATCTTTATTTTCATAAGCAATTTGAATTAATTTTTCTCTGATAATTTGATAACGAAGGGCTTCTTCAAAGTCTTTACGATATTTAACTAAATCATCTTCTCCAATATTATCTTTATCAACTTGAATTTTTTTCATATAAAGTTCAAAGTGATGATCAAAAAATATTTGAGATATAATAATTTCAGATTTTTGCATATAAATTTTCAATGCGTAAAAAGATTGTTCACTTTGTATCGCCTGCTCATCTGCTTTAGCGATTTTATTTTTTATGTCTTCTTTTAAAGTTTTCAAATCTTGAAAAGATTCATCAATCAGCTTTGGAAAATTATTATCAATCGCTGGATATTCTAACTCATAAACAGATTGAATCGACACAATTTGAGTTAACTTTTTGCCTTTGTTATCAGGTCCATCGAGCACATCGTTAATTTGAAATTCTGCATTAAGAGCAGGTTGACAGTCTAATATGTGTTTCTCGAGAGCCTCTAATGCCTTATTCTGCCCTAAAATGAGAGAGACACCATTCTGCGGGGCACCTATAGGTATCTCATCGAGAAGAACTTCTATATCTACAATTATAAGATCGCCTTTTTGATATTTTATTATTTTTTTTTCAATTTTAGTTTTTTGTGCGATTTCAAGCTGATATTGTTGAATAACAGAATCAATCATTTCGTCTGATACATCAATTTCATCATCGTAAAGAACAACTTCTCTAAATTTACAAAATTTAACAAGGGGCAAACAATCAAAAGTAATATTCAAACTATTTTCATCATTCCATTCAATAGAGATAATTTGATGAATAGATGTTTCTAGTTTTTTTTGAATCTCAGGTAATGAAGACTCAACAAGATTCAATGAAGATTCTCTTGCGAGCTCACCTCGAAATAAAGAACGAAGTAAGTGGTCAGGTGCCTTTCCTTTACGAAAACCCTTTATTTGCTTTTTTAAATTAATTTTTTTGAGAGCTAAAGCTTCAGCACGAAGAAGCTCTTGGCTTTTAAAAACCATTTTAACTTTGTATTTAGCTGGACCTAGTTTATTTAATGATATAGAACCCATAATGAATAAATTTAAACTATATAAAGAGATATCACATCTAGTTAAATAATTTAAAGATCTTGCCGGTACATATTTCAGCCAGTAAACTACTTGTAAAACATCTTGTTAAATTATGTTATTAAAAACTTTATTTTTCAATATAAATATATTACAAATTATTTTAGATGTTCTTTTAATTAAACTTAAATTCATACAATTCAAGTTTAATTTTAATTTATAACATATGGTTTAAAATATAAAGAAAAAGGTTTACATTTTAATTTTCTCATCTTTACTGGTCGTTAGTAGATAAATACACCCTATTTAAAATGTTAAAAGAAATTTATGAGATTGGTCAAATCCCGCCTATTGGTGACATCCCCAAGAAGATGTACGCTCAGGTAATACGCAGTGAGCGTTTTGGTGAGCCTAAAGATGCTTTTAAGATAGAAATTATTGATGTGCCTCAAATTGGAGATGATGATTGTCTCGTTTTTGTTATGGCAGCTGGTATCAATTATAATAATGTTTGGGCTGGGCTAGGTGTGCCAGTAAATGTGATTAAAGCACGAGAGAAAATGGGAGACACTACAAATTTTCATATCGGAGGCTCAGACGCTTCGGGTATCGTATATAAAGTAGGCAAAAATGTTAAAGATCGTAAAATAGGTGATGAAGTCGTAATACATTGTGGAGTTTGGGATAAAAATGACCCAGCCATTAAAAGTGGTACCGACCCTATTGTTGCACCATCTAATAAGATTTGGGGTTATGAAACTAATTATGGGAGTTTTGCACAATTTACGAAAGTGCAATCTCATCAACTTTTACCAAAACCGTCTCATTTAAATTGGCAAGAAGCCTCCGCCTATATGCTTGTAGGAGCTACAGCTTATCGCATGCTTCATGGATTTTCAGAGCACTCTGTAAAAAAAGATGACGTTGTTCTCATATGGGGTGGTGCTGGTGGTCTTGGTTCTATGGCTATTCAGATTGTTAAGGCTGCTGGTGGTTTACCCATTGCCGTTCTCTCTGATAACTCGAAGGAAGATTTCTGCAAAAGATTAGGTGCCATTGGTGTTATTAATAGAAAGAAATTCCATCACTGGGGCATGTTACCTCACTGGAAAGATAGCAATAAATATAAAGAATGGTTCGCAGGGGCAAAGTCATTCGGTAAAGCCATTTGGGATGTACTGGGAAAAAAACGAAACCCGCGTATTGTTATTGAACACCCAGGCGAGAATACCATACCAACTTCTTGTTTTGTATGTGACCGGGGAGGTATGATTGTAATTTGTGCGGGTACCACTGGATACAATGCCACGGTTGATTTAAGATACCACTGGATGCACCAAAAAAGGCTTCAAGGCTCTCACTTTGCGAATGATCAGCAAGCCAAGGGAATTAATGACCTTCTTTTTGAAAAAAAAGTAGACCCCTGTCTCTCTAAAACCTTCTCTTTCGAAGGTATTCGAGATGCTCATCAACTTATGTATGAGAATAAACACCCTCACGGAAATATGGTAGCGTTAGTCTCTGCTTCAGAGTAGAGCGCATCACTCAAAATTAGCGATCCACCTATAATCGTAAACGTTCAATCTCTTCTATAGAAAGGCCGGTGCTTCTTGAGATTATCTTAGTAGAGATGCCCTCTTTCAAGAGACCTTGAGCTACCTCAGCCCTGCCCTCAGTTCTGCCTTCAGCTCTGCCTTCAGCTCTGCCCTCGGTTATGCCTTCGGCCCTGCCTTTAGTCATACCCTTAGCCATGCCCTTAGTTATGCCCTCAGTTATTAGTTTTCTTGCAATGCTTTCCACATCCCCTCCTGCATTTGGTGAGATGTATTGCACCGCACTCTTTACAATAAAATCAATAGTAAACTCGCCAGTGCTAGTAATAATATAGTTAAATAAATCATCAAGCATTTTCTTATTCTCTTCATAGATTCGTGCAAAATAATCTTTGAAAAGGTCTTCTAGGCGTGACCTGCTCGATAAAAACCAAATATCCTGTAGACTTTTTAAAAATGCCTGTACCGCTACAGAAAAATCAGTGAACTCTGTTTTATCTGAACGAAGATCAAGTAATTCATAGTGAAAGTCTGGTATATATTTTTGTAAAGCTTTTCTCAGATGCTCAGGAATCACCAAAGAACTGCTAAAGAGCGTAGGAATATCCCACTCTTTTTTTCCGTGATAAAGCACTAAAGGAATCACGGGCATTTTGCTTGTTTTGTAAATTCCAGCTAAATACATGAGAAGTTGTGAATGAATATTTTTTTCTTTATACGATTTATGTTCTATCAGACAAAAAACGCCCAGTCTTTTTGATTCCGAAGATTCTAAATGCTCTGAATCTGATTGCTTTTTGATAGGGACGCTGTAGAGAATATCAGTGAACCGTTCTTGATCTGTTGCATCAATAAAGTTGCCTTTCTCTATTTCTAATTTTGTAAAGTCTAGCTCTGATGTGATCTCTCTAGGCAGAGCATTTTTAAGAAAATCTACCGCGTAAGTTTTTTGTGATAAAACTTGTTTGGTTATAATGTCGTGTTGGTTTAGCTCTGCCATAAGACGCTCATCTTATAATTGATAGACAAAGCAAAAACCATTAAAAAATACTTTTGAAAGCGTCAATGAGGACACACAGCTTAATCGCAACTGTCAATTATCAATTATCTGCCGCACTCCACCATCCCTGCGAGCAAAGCATCACTCGTGACTAGCGGTTGCCTTTTCGCTCAACAAGCAAATCGCCATCGCAACTAGCGGTCGGCACCCTCCACCATCCCAGCGAACAAAGCATCACTCGCAACTGGCGATCGGCACTCCCGCCCAGCGAAGGCATCACTCGTAACCGCGATCGGCACCATCCGCCCTGCGAGTAGATCACCCGTTTGAGAGATATTCAATGCTTTGAAAGCATGATGGTGATTATTCCGATAAAGCCCGTGAACATGATTCCAATGGTCCATAAAAACCGACTGTCAATTTTTGTGTTTAGTTTATCTGTTTGAAAATCTAGTTTTGCATCAAGTTTATCGATACGATCGTCAAACTTTGCATCAAGTTTATCAATTCGATCGTTAAAATTTGTGTCAAGCTTGTCCATTTTTTCGAGCAAATAGAAAAGTAATTTCTGAGAACTTTCTGACTCAAGGCTAGTCTCAGAAATGTTCTGTTGTTTTTCGAGAGTTGATGTCGGCATAGGTGAGCCTAACTCTAAAGCCTCAGCCTGTCAAACACTTATTGTGACTTTGTCGATAGGACCCAGCCTCTGCTCAACAAGCAAATCGCCATCGCAACTAGCGGTCGGCATGCCTCCGCCCAACGAGCGAAGCATCACTCGCAACTAGCGGTCGGCACTCTCGCCCAGCGAGCGAAGCATCACGCGAAATTGACGGTCGGCACTCTCGCCCAACGAGCGAAGCATCACTCGCGACTAGCGGGCGGTCGGCACCCTCCACCATCCCAGCGAGTAGAACGCCACTCATGACTGGTGGTCGCCTCTCCGCCCAACGAGCGAAGCATCACTCGCAACTAGCGGTCGGCACTCTCGCCCAGCGAGCGAAGCATCACTCGCGACTAGCGGGCGGTCGGCACCCTCCACCATCCCAGCGAACAAAGCATCACTCGCAACTGGCGATCGGCACTCCCGCCCAGCGAAGGCATCACTCGTAACCGCGATCGGCACCATCCGCCCTGCGAGTAGATCACCCGTTTGAGAGATATTCAATGCTTTGAAAGCATGATGGTGATTATTCCGATAAAGCCCGTGAACATGATTCCAATGGTCCATAAAAACCGACTGTCAATTTTTGTGTTTAGTTTATCTGTTTGAAAATCTAGTTTTGCATCAAGTTTATCGATACGATCGTCAAACTTTGCATCAAGTTTATCAATTCGATCGTTAAAATTTGTGTCAAGCTTGTCCATTTTTTCGAGCAAATAGAAAAGTAATTTCTGAGAACTTTCTGACTCAAGGCTAGTCTCAGAAATGTTCTGTTGTTTTTCGAGAGTTGATGTCGGCATAGGTGAGCCTAACTCTAAAGCCTCAGCCTGTCAAACACTTATTGTGACTTTGTCGATAGGACCCAGCCTCTGCTCAACAAGCAAATCGCCATCGCAACTAGCGGTCGGCACTCTCGCCCAGCGAGCGAAGCATCACGCGAAATTGACGGTCGGCACTCTCGCCCAACGAGCGAAGCATCACTCGCGACTAGCGGGCGGTCGGCACCCTCCACCATCCCAGCGAGTAGATCACCCGTTTGAGAGATATTCAATGCTTTGAAAGCATGATCGTGATTATACCAATAAAGCCCGTGAACATGATTCCAATGGTCCATAAAAACCGACTGTCAATTTTTATATTTAGCTTATCTGTTTGAAAATCTAGCTTTACATCAAGCTGATCTATACGATCATCAAGTTTATCAATGCGACCATCAAGTTTATCGATTCGATCATCAAGTTTTGCATCAAGTTTATCGATTCGATCATCAAGCTTTGTGTCAAGCTTGTCCATTTTTTCGAGCAAATAGAAAAGTAATTTCTGAGAACTTTCTGACTCAAGGCTAGTCTCAGAAATGTTCTGTTGTTTTTCGAGAGTTGATGTCGGCATAGGTGAGCCTAACTCTAAAGCCTCAGCCTGTCAAACACTTATTGTGACTTTGTCGATAGGACCCAGCCTCTGTTCAACAAGCAAATCGCCATCGCAACTAGCGGTCGGCATGCCTCCGCCCAACGAGCGAAGCATCACTCGCAACTAGCGGTCGGCACTCCAGCCCAGCGAGCCAAGCATCACTCGCAATTGACGGGCGTCACTCTCCACCCAGCGAACAAAGCATCACTCGCAACTGGCGATCGGCACTCCCGCCCAGCGAAGGCATCACTCGTAACCGCGATCGGCACCATCCGCCCTGCGAGTAGATCACCCGTTTGAGAGATATTCAATGCTTTGAAAGCATGATCGTGATTATACCAATAAAGCCCGTGAACATGATTCCAATGGTCCATAAAAACCGACTGTCAATTTTTATATTTAGCTTATCTGTTTGAAAATCTAGCTTTACATCAAGCTGATCTATACGATCATCAAGTTTATCAATGCGACCATCAAGTTTATCAATGCGACCATCAAGTTTATCGATTCGATCATCAAGTTTTGCATCAAGTTTATCGATTCGATCATCAAGCTTTGTGTCAAGCTTGTCCATTTTTTCGAGCAAATAGAAAAGTAATTTCTGAGAACTTTCTGACTCAAGGCTAGTCTCAGAAATGTTCTGTTGTTTTTCGAGAGTTGATGTCGGCATAGGTGAGCCTAACTTTAAAGCCTCAGCCTGTCAAACACTTATTGTGACTTTGTCGGTCGGGCAATCTCCGCCCAGCGAGTGCATCACTCGTAACCGCGATCGGCACCATCCGCCCTGCGAGCAAAGCATCACTCGTGACTAGCGCTCGCCTTTTCGCCCAGCGAGCCAAGCGTCACTCGCGACTAGCGAGTGCATCACTCGTGACTAGCGGTCGTCACTCTCCGCCCTGCGAGTAGAACGCCATTCGTAACGACGGTCGGCACTCCACCATCCCAGCGAGCCAAGCGTCACTCGCGACTAGCGAGTGCATCACTCGCGACTGTCGATCGTCACTCTCGCCCGGCGAGTAGAACGCCACTCGTAACTGTCGGTCGCACTCTTCGCCCAGCGAGTGCATCACTCGCAATTGTCGCTCGGCACTCCCGCCCAACAAAGGCATCACCCACAATTGTCAATTGTCAATTTTCAATTGAATCGTCCGTCTATCTTTGCCCTGCGAGCAAGGCACCGTATGAAGCACATGTTACAACGTTAGTGCTACTAACCGTAGGGCTGACACACCGCTTGATCGCGGGTAATTGCTCGTCGGTGCCTAGGTCCCAAGCTTTGGTGCTATCAGTGGCACTATGTGGCAAACCAGACGGATGCGTGCCAGTTATGTCTTGTAGCTGTGCTAGCGTAAGGCCCGTCGCACCTGATGGATTAGTCTCAGCGTTACCCTGTGCCCGCTTGAGCGACAGCGTTCGTCCAACGCCACTCACACTTTGAGGTGCGGTGGTGTTCCAATAACTGTTTGTGACCGTCAAAGCAGAAGAAAGCCCAGTCAGACCGCCTAATTGGGAAACAACAGTAGCAGCAGAAGAAGTAGAAGAAGCAAAAGAAGAGATTTCACCCAATCCACTAAAATAACTACTAGTTATTTTAGTGTGAAAAACAGAGTGACCCACCAGACCGCCTGAACGAGAAACAACACTACCAGCAAAAGTAGAAGAAACAGAAGAAGAGATTCCACCCAATCCGCTAAAATAACTATTCATTATCGTCAAAGTAGCATTAGAAGTTCCCACCAGACCACCAGAAAAAGCACTAGAAAAAGAAGTAGAAGAGACTCCACCAGAACCACTAAAATAACTATTCACTATCGTCAAAGTAGCACTAGATTGACCCACCAGACCACCTAAATAAGAAAGAGAAGAAGAAGAAGAAGAAGAAGAAGAGACTCCACCAGAACCACTAAAATAACTATTCATTATCGTCAAAGAATTAGATTGACCCACCAGACCGCCTGTAACAGAAAGAACAGAAGAAGAATGAACCGATCCAGAGATCACACCTACATTGCGAATCTCAACAGTTCCACCTGTCCTACCAAATAAACCTGCACGAGAAAAAGAACTATTCACCCAGAGGTTCGCTATGGTATGTTTGTTACCCTCAAAAATACCCATAAATTTATTTGTACTATCGCCAATTGGCATCCAGCTCCTGTCTATAGTGGTATCAATTACCGTCACCTGCTTATCATTGGTATCCGTTGTATCACCATCGGCATTTGTATCAATGCCAATCGACATCGTATCAATATCCCCATTTTTGTTAGCATCAAGTAAACTCGAAAGATCAATATCGGCTTTCAATTCATAGCCCTTGCAACCTGAAGCAGGGCAACCACTAGAGTCACCAACCTTATCCGCCAAGGTCTTATAACTTGTGCCCGCTAGATCGTATCGCATATTATTAAACATCTCAGCGGTGTATATCTCTATAAGACCGTTGCTATTGGCATCGGCGATGAAAGTGCTACTCACTGTCACATCAACCGTGCTACCATCTTGAAATGTTGTGATATTAGGGTCACTATTTACAACCGATGCAATTGTATGATTGATCACACCAGTAATATCCACCACAATCACATCAGATGCATCACTTGCTCTTTTAACAGTGATTGTTTGAGCGGCTTTTCCCGTAGTCTCCGTGAAAGTCACAGTCTCAGGGCTTATCTGCAAGGCGGCGGTATCACTCGTAAGTGTAATCTGCACTTCTTTACCTGCTACAAGATCTTGACTTAACGAGATCGTATACACGCCACCTGTTGAACCCGCGGTATCATCAAAAGCAAGTGCATCCTCAGAGAGAATAACCTTGCCAATAACTGGGTTATCTGGGTTATTCGGGTTATCTGGATTATCTGGATTATTTGGGTTATCTGGGTTGTCCATTTTATTGCCCATCTTTGATGATTCATCAGAACACTCAAATAATAAAAAACTAGCGACCACGGCGATTAGCCCACCTTTGATCACGCGAGCCACATAAAGTTTCATCCAATATTGTACATTTTCACACATAAAACGCCTCCTCAGACATTGACCGCATTTCATTATGCCGATCTTGCAAATAAATTAAGTTAGAATCGCCCTCAATCTTGATGGGTGCTTCAACACCACGAAAAAAACAGAATAAAAGGCCGAGGACCTCAGCAAAAGCCACAGCTTTTGCTGAAATAACATACATAATGATCGTTAGGGCTAACGCCCCGCTTGCAAAATTTTTGAGAGAAATGCCGCGAAGGCACGACCTATTTTTTTTAGAGAATAAACTAAGACCTAAGTGTAGTTCTGTAGTTCTGTAGTTCTGTAGTTCTGTAGTTCTGTAGTTCTGTAGTTCTGTAGTTCTGTAGTTCTGTAGTTCTGTAGTTCTGTAGTTCTGTAGTTCTGTAGTTCTGTTCATCTTTCCAAGCCCCGCACAAAGACAGTCTCAGTCGACAATGCCTGCATAAATTGTCAACGTTTTTTTGTTTTTATGTGAAATCGATGTCGCAACTTCGCACACAACGTGCAAAAAGGGCAGGTAAAAAAGCGACTATTTTCTGCTAATCACAAACAATGCCAGATCCGCCTATGGTCGTAAACGCTCAATCTCTTCTATAGAAAGGCCGGTGCTTCTTGAGATTATTTTAATAGAGATGCCCTCTTTCAAGAGACCTTGAGCCCCTCGATTCTGCCTTCAGCTCTGCCTTCGGTTATGCCCTTTCTCTATTTGTAATTTTGTAAAGTCTAGCTCTGATGTGATCTCTCTAGGCAGAATTAAATCATCGCAAAATCAATTAAAAGGTGACATATCAAATACCTCTTACTTACTGACTCATGGCTATCAATAAAAGAACATTATTATTCTCTGGTATTGCTCTCGTCTTTCTAATTACCTCAAATACTTTCGTTGAGTTTCTAACCGATAGTTGGTGGTTCGAAAGTCTTGGTCAATCAAAAGTTTTTTGGGATGTCGTCTATATCAAGATGATTATATTCACTCTTGTATTTATTGTTTTCAGTGGAATGTTGATCTTAAACGTACAATTTGCGTTTCTATTCGCAAAAGGTCAGCAATCACAATCTTTTGATGGAATTAAGCTTCCAAGTGATAACATACTTAAAATACTTGCTATACTCGCCTCCTTGATCATCGCTTTTATCGGAGCCTCAACCGCTACCTCTAACTGGGATCTCATTCTAAAATATATTAACCGTAGCGAGTTTGCCCATTCAGACCCTATATTTTCACTTAACGTTGGTTTTTATATCTTTCAACTCCCCTTTTACAAAGCATTAAGGGGTTGGCTTCTTGTGGCACTTGTCTTGGGGATTATCTTTAGTGCTGTTATTTACTTTATCAAAGGAATTACTCAATTTATAAAAGATTGGGAAAACCCTTATATGAGTAAAGTAAGGTACCACTTAAGTGCACTTCTAATGTTATTAGTTCTCATGTTCTCACTCGGATTTTGGTTTGATCGCTATGAGCTTCTCTATTCAACATCTGGCGTAACTTTTGGAGCAGGGTATACTGATGTTCATGCTAGAATACTTAGTAATACAGTAATGACACTGATTAGTTTGATTAGTGCTTTTATGATCTTGTTATCTATTTTTTGGAGAAAAGGAATCAAAGTACTTCTAACGGCGATCTCTATCTTTATAATCTGTCATATTGTTTTTAAAATTATTTATCCTTCATTTCAACAAAAATTTATAGTTGAGCCTAATGAGCTAGAGAAAGAAAAACCCTATATTCACCATAATATTAAACTTACTCGACAAGCATATAAATTGTCTGATGTAGAAAGACACCCTTTTGAGCTAAAAGGGGCATTAACAAAACAAGATATCAAAAATAATAAAACAACAATTGAAAATATTCGTCTATGGGACTGGCGACCTTTGTTGAGCACATATCGTCAAATACAAGAGATTCGTCTTTACTATAAGTTTGGAGATGTTGATGTAGATCGCTATAAAATCAACCAAAAAGAACAACAAGTGATGATCGCTGCACGAGAATTATCTTACGAACAAGTACCCGAAGAAGCAAAAACATGGGTAAATCAACGATTAAAATATACTCACGGTTATGGCATAGTGATGAGCCCCGTAAATAAAATAACAGAAAATGGACTACCTGAATTTTTTATTCGAGATATCCCACCAATTTCGAATATCGACATAAAGGTAGATAGACCTGCAATTTATTACGGAGAAGAAACTAATCATTATATTTTTACAGGTACCACAACTAAAGAGTTTGATTACCCTTTGGGTAACAAAAATCAAGTTACAAAATATAAAGGTAAAGGAGGAGTTCCCATATCTTCGCTTTGGAGACGCATAATTTATGCTCTTCGCTTCAAAGATTTAAAGCTTCTTATTTCTGAGTATATGACCAATCAAGTGAAAGTCCATTACCATAGAAATATTTTAGCGAGAGTACAAAAAATAGCTCCCTTCCTTAGTTATGATCATGATCCCTATATCATAGTCGTTAACGGAAAACTTCATTGGATTATAGATGCCTATACCTTAGACAATCAATACCCCTACTCTCAACCCATTGAAAATACAAGAGTTAACTTTAACTATATTCGAAATTCAGTTAAAATTGTCATTGATGCCTACGGAGGTGATATTAAATTTGTTATTACAGATAATGATGATCCTCTCATAAAAACTTACCAAAAAATGTTTCCATCTATATTTACCAATATAGAAAAAATATCACCTGAGATAGTGGAGCATTTTCGATACCCACAAGATTTATTTCATATTCAAGCTCAAATATATTCCTCCTACCATATGAGTGATCCCGAAGTTTTTTATAACAGGGAAGATAAATGGAAGATGCCTACTGAAATATATGATTCTACGGAACAAATGATGGATCCTTACTATGTAACGCTCCGCCTTCCTCAACAAAAGAGACAAAAATTTATGTTGATATTGCCCTTTACTCCTATTAATAAAAATAATATGATCTCATGGATGTCAGCCCATTGGGATCAAAAAAATCATGGAGATCTCACTCTTTATGAGTTTCCAAAAAATAAGCTCGTTTATGGTCCTATGCAAATTGAGGCACGCATAGATCAAGACCCAGTTATTTCAGAACTTCTCACCTTGTGGAATCAAAAAGGCTCAAGTGTGATTCGAGGCAATCTTTTAACAATACCAATTGAAGAGTCTTTGCTTTATGTTGAACCAATCTACCTTCAGGCAGAACAAGGGCAAATGCCTGAGCTTAAACGTGTAATTGTTTCACACGACAATAGAATTTTAATCGCAGAAACATTAGAACAGGCAATCTCTGGTCTTTTTGGTTATGCTTCTCTTACTTCTGATACTTTTGATAAATCATCGACGAACCAAACAGAGCAAATAAATTCAATGATCAAAGAAACAGTTCGACTATATAATCAAGCACAAAAAGCCCTCCAGAAAGGCAACTGGGCGAGTTATGGTGAGAATCAAAAACAATTAGGAGAGATTCTCAAAAGCTTGAAAAAAAACTCCAAAAATAAATTATAAATTTTGAGTAGATTGTAAACTCTACTCATTATTTCCATTTAATATTACACCCAATACTAGGCTTTTGTGTAGATATTATTTTTTTATTAGAAAGCGTAGTCTCTACTGCGTTGGTTAAATCTTTACCAGTAATTAATTGATCATTGCTAGGGCGAGCATCATCATACTGCCCTCGATAAACTAATTTTTTATTTTTGTCAAAGAGAAAAAAATCAGGAGTACATGTCGCCCCATATATTTTAGCCACATCTTGTGTTTCATCAAATAAATAGGGGAATGTATATCCTAATTCATTTACCTCATCTTTCATTTTTTGAGGGCTATCATCTGGATACAGCCGCACATCATTGCTGTTAATAGCAATCACTAGAACCCCTTTTTTTTGATATTTTTGAAAAAGACTAGCGAATGAATGATTGATATATTTCACATACGGACAATGATTACAAATAAAAGCAATTAATAATGCCCTAGAATTAAAATTTTTATATAAAGTAAATATTTTGTCGTCTGTATTCATCAAAGAAAAATCAGCAGCGACTTGCCCCAAGTCTACCATTCTAGATTCTGTTAATGCCATTTAAAATTGATCTCCATAAAAATTAAATTTATTAGCCTTCTAAAACATGAGTGATTCTCTGATAAGAGTCAATAACACTCTTTGAAAAATATATACATTCAAGGTCAGCTTTATCGATAGTACCCCATTTAATAAGTAAATCAAAATTAATAAGCTCCTGCCAAAAATCTTTGTTATGTAAAATAATAGGTAAAGGTTTTTTTATTTTTTTTGTTCGAATAAGAGTTAACATTTCAAATAATTCATCACATGTTCCAAACCCACCTGGAAATACAACAATAGCTTTCGCATAATACATAAACCAATATTTTCGCATAAAAAAATAATGAAAATTCAAACAAAGCTCTTTACTAATATATGAATTAGAAAATTGTTCAAAAGGCAAAGTGATATTGAGTCCAACAGACTTTCCACGTGCAAGATAAGCTCCTCTATTTGCAGCCTCCATAACTCCAGGACCCCCTCCTGAACAAATCAAATATTTTTGATAATTAGAATTTTTAGACAATTCTTTTGACCATTTTGTTAATTTATAAGCTAATAAACTAGTTTCTGCATAATTTTGAGCGAGCAATTTTCTTTTATTTTTATATTGAAGAGATTTCTTACTATTTTTTAATAGCACTGGCTTTTCTCCTCTTGCTGAACCAAAAAATACAATAGTATTTTGAACATCATTTTCACGAAAAGCTTTTGATGGATGAAAATATTCCGATAATATTCGTATGGGACGTGCATCTAAACTTGAAATAAAATTTTTATTAAAATATGATCGATTTTTATCTACTCGTTTTTTCTTCATTTTATTTCTCATTGTCGGAATATTTTATATTTTATCATACCCTATTTTTTCATTAAGAAAAATATCTCCTTGGAATATATCTCCCGAAAAATGGGATTTACGATTAATAAGAAATTATCCTGGTTATTTAGTAGAAGGTAAAGCTGGTTTAGGAGTTATTTTGGGTGAAACTCAAAATCAGCTACGAAAAAAATGGGGATCTCCATCTAATCGTGACTATGGTTCTCCTGAATTATTATTTTATAAAAATGAAAAATTTAGAGGTCACTTTTTAATAAAAAAAGGTCGCATCATACAAATTAGATACTTTGTTAGCGAAAATATTCCTTCAATTCAATGGCTCACCGCACTTGGCCTTCGACAAGAAGACATTGAAAAACTAAACAATGAAGAAATAATGAGAAAAATTCTTGTTTTATATGGTAATGTTTTATATACAAAATTAAAAGATGAATTAATAATACAAAATAGAGGCATCCATTTTTTATTTAATAAAAAAGGAATTCGAGAAATAAGAATATTTCCACCAAGCTGGGCTTAAAGTCTGATTGGTATAGAAGTTTTATTTATATTTTTTGCTTCTTTCCAAAGGTTTTCCCATTCATTAATATGGATATCTTCGTTCTCTTTGAGTCGATCTTTTAATTTTTCTTCCATATAAGTAAATCGTGTCATAAATTTTTTGTTAGCCATTTGCAAACTTTTCTCAGGGTCGATTTTTAGTTGTCGTGCATACTGAGCTAGAACAAAAAGAAGATCACCAAATTCTTCTTGTATCCGTTCACTATTGTCAGACAAATCAGTTTTTTTCAATATTTCGTCTCTCAACTCTTGGCTTTCTTCATTTATTTTGTCTTCAATTTCTTTGAGTGAAGACCAATCAAAACCTACTCGACTAACTTTTTCACCTAGACGATAAGCCTTAAGTAAAGCAGGTAATGATTTTGGTGTTGTACTGAGCATACCCATCTCTGTTTTATTTTTATTTATTTTTTCCTCTCTTTTTAATTTTTCCCAATTTTTAAGCACTTCATCTGAAGTAAGTTTATTTTGTTTGGTATTTCCATAGACATGAGGATGTCGAGAAATCAATTTTTGAATGACTGTTCGAGAAACATCGTTTAAATTAAAATGTCCTTTTTCACTAGCTAATTGTGAATGAAGTACAATTTGAAAAAATAAATCACCCAATTCCTCCTTCAGGTTTTCTATTGTATTAGGCTTGTTTTTATTTAATTTTTCAAGAGCATCTACTGTTTCATAAGCCTCTTCAATAAGGCATTTAATTAATGATTTGTGATCTTGAGACTTATCCCATGGGCAACCTCCATCAGGGTCACGTAAATCGGAAGCTAACTTTTGAATCGCAAGCAGAGGCTCTTCTAATGAAGGGATATTTTTCATATTTTTGATTCAGTAATAGTAAAATATATCGGCATAAATTATTTTTGAATCCTCGTGAAGGTTTGTTAAACCCTGATAATTAATAATTCGCTTACTCCTTTTGTTATATGTAACCCGTATCGGTTTTGCTATAAGCTGTATAATAAGGGCGGAAGCTCTGAGCACAAAAGTAACAGAACGTTTTGTTTCTTTATCTTTTTGAACGATAAAGCTATAATAGTCTTGTTTGGGGGAGGAAATAAATTTAAAATTGACAATATCTCCTTTAAGTAACTTTGACCAATTTTTCATTATGAAATAATGTGATCCTTCATCAGCAATACTATCTTTATACACAGTAATCGTATTCCTTAACTGTTTTGATTGTGTATCTCTTAAAAATGCTAAGGCAACTTTCTTTGAGTTTTGTTTTTTTACCGTATAAAAATAACCCGTTTCAATTTCTCTGTAGGTTATATCAGGCACCATCAAATTTTTTACAAAATTAATTTTTTTAATAGAAAATCGTTTTCTTTCCTTATTTTTTGTATATTCAATCGTTGTTGTTATATGTTTACCTTTTTTCCAATATTCACGATATTTAGCTCTAAAAAGATATTCTCCTGTTTCTTGATTATAGCCTTTGGCTATGTAACGTCTGGTTTTAGAGTATAGAGAGGTCCATTGAAATACGGTTAATGATAAAAGCAAAATACCACAAGATTTAATACTAATCACATTAAACCTGATTCTGTATTTTTTTTCTTTGGTCATTATTTTTATCTATTTGTCGATGATACGATATGAGTAATGAGGTCATATTTATTATTGGGTGTCTCGTTATCGTCTTACTATTTGCAATTATTAAACAATTTTTAAAACTATTTAGCCTCATCCTCTTGGTTGTTTGTGTATTGATTTGGTTTTCACCAACTTTTTTTGATCATGTGAAAAAGATTGTTCCACAATTCAAAAAAATAGAAAAAGTTCTTCCTTACTTTGAACCAAAATCACTACTTCGTAAATTTGAGCAACTGATATCAAAATCGAGCGAATAAACTAATACCTCCAGCATGAGATAAAATAATTTTTTCTGAGAAAAAGAACACATCAAAAAAATAAGAACCTCGCAAACCCATTCCTTTAAAAAGAAAAGAAACACCTGGATTCACTGACAAATAAGATAAAAGCTCTCCTTTTCGTGTGGAGATATGATTAAAGTTAGTTTCTAATTGAGAATAAGCAATCCCTCCTCTGAAATCCAACTGATATTCGATCCAAGAGACTAATTCATTTGTTTCTCTAAAGGAAACAACAGAACCAAGCATAAACAAACAAACTCCCATAAATGGGTTTTCTAAACAGTTGTATCGAAATTCAGAACCAGTAAGTAAAGAAACAGACTCAATTTGAGCACTAAGAATATGATTTTGAACAAGGCTAACATACAGGCTTAATCCCAATCTTTCATCACTTAAATTATGATCAGCATTAAAAGCAGAACCAAATTCTAATTCATAAAATTTTTCGCTTAGGGCATTTGTTTTGTGAGATAAGGCATCTTTTTCTATGACATTACTGTCCTTGGCTGAAAGGCCTGACACCATCGTACAAAAGAATAAAGCGACAAAGATTGAAGGATAGAGAAGCATACTAACTAAAATTATACTCCTCAAATTAATTTACGAGTACTCAATCATGTCAAGACTTAATTTATTTAAATATCTATTTAAAAGCAATTGACATCACGTGCTTTCATTAGGGGAGTGTGATGTTTAATTTTTATAATCATTGGATATCCAAAAACTTATTAATTTTACCTGTACAAATTAAAGGTTTTTTATAGTAATTAATTTTGGTTTTAAATTGTTGTCGCATCCCTATTTGAAATCTTATTTATCTTACTTACCTTTTCTCAAAGAAAATGAAAAAGATAAATTAGATATATTTTTTACAAAGCTTTGTGAAGAAGCAATCCCTCGTGGTTTTATTGGAAAATCAGATCAAGAAAAACTTTGGTTGCGACATATTTTAGATTCTCTTTTGATTTTTAATAAAAAAATAAATTTTGGTAATAGTATTACCGACCTAGGTTCGGGAGCAGGTCTGCCTGGAATTGTTTTGGCGATTATTAAACCAGAAATAACCATCTCATTAATAGACTTTTCTAGAAAAAAAATAAATTTTCTTATCAATTTGAAGCGAGATTTAAAGCTCCACAATGTAAAAGTATTAGCAAGTAATGCAGACCAAGATTGTTCTAAAAAAAGTGATACTGTTGTATTCAGAGCGTTCCAAAAACCAATTGTGTCGCTAGAACTTGCTTTAAATCACCTAAAGATGGGTGGCCAAATTATTTACTGGCGAAGTAAATCGTTTATGAATGAAAAATGTAGTGAAATAAATCAAAAAATAATGCATAGGTTAAGACAACTGGGGCTTACTGTAATCGATCATATTATGTTTAGAACACCCGAAGAACTAGGTGATAGAGGCATTTACCTCTTTTTAAAAGATCGAAAGACTGCATATGGATTTCCAAGACCATTTCATAAAATTCTTTCTGACCCCCTCAATCAAATATTAAAAGAAAAGTCAATGATAAATAAATCTAGCCTTTTTTAAATAACTGATGGCAAAAACTATTGTAATTGCAAATCAAAAAGGAGGAGTAGGGAAAACCACGACTACAATTAACGTGGGCGCCTTATTAGCTGAGCTCAATAAAAAAACATTACTTATTGATATTGATCCACAAGGCAATACTGGAAGTGGCTTGAATGCAAATGTGATGTCTTTTAAAAAAACTATTTATCAGCTTTTATTAGGGACAGCTGAATTTCAAGAAGTAGTCGTTAAAACAAAAATCCCATATCTTGATCTTTTACCTTCTAATATTGATCTTTCTGGCTTAGAGATTGATTTAAAAGATGATCCTCAAAAAGAATTTTGTTTAAAAAATATAATACAAAATTTAAAGTCCTCTTATGATTATATTTTAATTGATTCACCTCCTAGTCTAGGTCTCTTGACCATAAATGCCCTTGTAGCATCAGATTCTGTTATGGTGCCTTTACAGTGTGAATATTTTGCTTTGGAAGGTCTCACTCAATTACTCCGAATTATTAGTTTAACCCAAAAAGAACTTAACACATCTTTAGAATTAGAGGGCGTTTTACTAACTATGTATGATAGCCGAACTAAGCTTTCTTCACAGGTGGTCCAAGATGTTCGAGAACATTTTGGAGATCAAGTTTTTGAAATTATTATACCACGAAATGTAAAGCTTTCTGAAGCCCCTTCTTTTGGGGAACCGATTAATATTTATGAACCAAATTCACTAGGCTCAATTGCTTACCAGAAGCTAGTAAAAGAGCTTATTAATAAAAATAATGACAAAGAAAAAAAATACAGCATCAGCTAAAAAATCAGGTTCTGTCTTGGGCAGAGGTCTGGGGAATTTACTTTCAATTGAACCTGAACTAAAATCTAAAAAAAAATTACAAAATATTGTTGATATTGACATTACAAAAATTAAGACGAATGATAAGAATCCTCGTAAAAAGTTTGATACGATTTCTATTTATGAATTATCACAAACAATTAAAAAACACGGACTTTTACAACCAATTTTAGTTTTAGAACAAGAAAATCATTATAACGTAATTTCAGGAGAAAGAAGACTTAGGGCATGTCGTCTCTTAAAGTTAAAAGAAGTACCTTGTGTCATAAAAGAATATTCAAAACAAGAGATTTTGGAAGTTTCTTTGATTGAAAATATTCAAAGAGAACAGCTTGATGCCATAGAAGAAGCAAATGTTTATAAAAACTTAATTGAGCAATATAAATTAACCCAAGAAGAGCTTGCAAATCGAGTTGGTAAAAATAGGGTCACCATCGCAAATAGAATACGTCTTTTACAACTTCCATTAGAGATTCAAACAGCCATCGCCGATGGTCGCCTAACAGAGGGTCAGGTGCGTCCTCTATTATCACTCAAAAATGAAATAAAGCTGAAAGAATTTGTCTCCCTTCTCTTATCAAAAAACTTAAGTGCCAGACAAGTAGAAGAATTAGTGAGGAGCAAAAAAAGTCAATCCAAAAAGACTCCTTCACAAAAAATTGATCCCAACATTGAATCACTACAAGACTTACTTCAAGAAATACTAAATATAAGAGTGAAAATTCACCATAATACACAAAGTGGAAAAGGTAAAATAATTTTTGAATATTTCAAACTTGATGATCTTGACCGAATTATAAAACACCTGCAAAGAAATTCTGATGAATAAGTATAATATTTTATAAAAGAGGTTACCACTGAATAATAAAATAAAATCTACTGTTATATCAATTGTGAATCAAAAAGGTGGTGTTGCAAAAACTACGACATCTTTAGCTTTAGCGGTTGGTCTAGTTCAGCAATTTATCAATGATCAAATATTATTAATAGATTTAGATTCTCAAAAAAGTACAAGCAGTATTCTACTGAAAGCTGATAGTTATAAACAAGATGATCCTGATAAAAGTATTTATCAGACTTTTAAATCGAGTAAAATTAATAGCGAACAAATTCACTCAACAATATTCAAAAATTTATTCTTAGTGCCCGCTTCGTTAAATTTAATTGAAATTGAAGGCATGCTTGCTAATAAAAATGATATTTTCTATAAATTAAATAAAGCGATACATAATTTAAAAAAAGAGTTTTCTATAATTATTTGTGATTGTCCACCAAATTTGTCAACCATTACAATAAATGCAATGGTTGCTTCAAACTATCTGATTATTCCACTTCAAAGTTCTAAATTTTCATTAGATGGAGTGCAAAGCATACTTGACTCATTGAGTACTATCCAAAGAAAGTATAATCCAAGTTTATCTATTTTAGGAGCAGTGATGGTTATGTATGACAGCAGAACAACTTTATCACGTATCATGCTGGAAGAAATTGATAAAATTCTTCCTTTATTTAATACAAAAATACCCAAATCAGTGCTCATTGAAGAAGCTCATCTTTTAAAAAAAAGTATTTATGAATACGCCCCGAAGAGTCCTGTGGCTAAAGCTTATAAAAAACTAACAGAGGAGGTATTTTATGCTATTCAAAAATAAAAATAAACCACGCAATCTCAAAAAAGATAAGTTGAGCGATGCCCTAAAGGCAGAAATAACAAAATCAGGACTCTCCGATTTTGCTAGTGATATGAAAAAAAATAAAATTAACAAAGCGGATAAAGTCACGTTGCCTCCCAAAGAGGATAGAAAAGCCTTACCTTTTTCTAAGATGAGTACCTCAGAAAAGTTACTAGAAAATAATACAAAACAAAAACCGAAAATTGGTCTAAAAACAAAAAATATCTTTATTATTATAGGCGGTATTAGTTTATTCGTTTCTCTATATTACGCTTTTTGGGGAGGCGGACTAGATGATAGGGCGGTGTATCTTTCCTCCCATCCAATTCAGACTTCTCAAATCAAATCTTTAAATATAAATTTACCTACTTTCTCTCTGGGAAAACCTATTTACGTACATTTTTCTATGGGTTCTTCTTTAAACCTTGATAGTATTCGTATTAAAGTAGTAAATACGGTTTCTAATATAGAGCATCCAATTGGTGAAGTCTCGGCGACCGTTAAATCTAATTGGAAACACGTACAAACTTATTTTCAAAAAGAATTTTTTGAAGAAGTAGGTAATTATAAAATTAAAATTTTAAAATCAAATGGTATATTACTCGCTGAGCGATCTTTTAAGATACTTTAATTATCTTTAAAAAAGATTAAAAATGAGTGGCTTGCTAATTCAGTGTATGATTGGCTCAAGATTAATAAAAAATATTGACTTTCTGTTGTTATACAAAGAACCTGCCCTCCCTATACTACTTAATAAAAAACGGGGTGCATTGTATGATAGTGAATAAAAAACTGATTAGAAGAAAAAGAGGTTTCACTTTGATTGAAATACTTATTGTTTTAGGGGTCATTGGTGTACTTATTAGTATACTGTTTGTATCTCTTGGAGATAATAAACAAACAATTGATCAAGATACTAATAATATTAAAATGCAAACGGCTAAATTGCAAATTGAATCAGCTCTTTATCGATTTAAAAATCATTTTGGTCGTCTTCCTACTACAGAGGAAGGGCTTTCTGTTTTATTTGAACCATCCCCCGGTACTGAAGAAGAATATCCAGAGCGTCCATTCATAGTGAATAAAAAAAGATTGCTTGATCCTTGGAACATGATTTATCAATATAAATTTCACGAAGATACAGGACAATATCAAATTTTTACTTTTGGAGCTGATCGCAAAGAAGGAGGTCAAGGAGCAGCGAAAGATAGCGATCTTGCAACGATTCAATAAAATACAGAAAGGTTTTACTCTCATTGAAGTCATGATTGTTATGGTTCTGATAGGAGCCGGCATGACCACAATGTATCAATTACTGCAAGCTGTTTGGGCTGAAAGTTTTTCTGGAGGTACATCTTTGCAAATTAAACAATTCTTCAAATTCGGGAGAGAACGTGCCTTACAGGAAGGGTCAATTATTACCATGGTGATTGATTTTGAAAAGAAAACAACAGGTTTACGATTATATAATCCTAGCTTAGAAGATTTTCAAGATACAGCTGTTAATTCACTTCTTCAAAAAAAAGCCTCACAATCCTCACGTATTAGTCAATTTTTAGATAATATTAAAAAACGTGAAGAAGAATTTAACGAAGAGAAACAGTTATCAGAAGAAAAAGAAGATTGGATTTTAAACCCAACTCCTCTGCCCACTGATTTAGAAAAAATATATTCAATTGGCGGAGTTGAATTAACAGGTCCAAAAATTTTTGTACATTTTTATCCAAATTCAACTTCAGATAGTCTTATTTTTAAATTCAAACAAAATAAAAGGCAATATCTTTACTTACCTCGTTATAATATACCAGCTGTTTATTTAGATAATTTGGAAACTCTTGATAATTATTTTGACAATCTTGATAAGTAAAATTTAAATTAATTCAAGATATGAAAGGCAAACTCAAATCTAGTTCTGGGTTTACCTTGATAGAGGTAATGATAGCAATGAGTCTTTTTGGAGCCGTCTTTGGCAGTATCGGATATCTTTTAATCTCAGCGATGGATACCAGAGGAGATGCTATTATTTTGCATCGATCCACTTTACTTGCAAAAAAACAAATGAATAAGATTAAACAAGTTTTAAAAGAGACTTCAGAAGAACAAAAAATAGAAGGGTTTCCTAATTATCGTTATCATTATGAAATTCAAAAAAAGGAAATTGACCTATTGAATTATGCAAGCCTTCAAGACGAGCAAGAAAATAATTCTTTTTCTGTTCGTAGTAATGAAGCTGAAAATAGAGAATCAGTAACTGGCGGCATTATAAAAGTTTTACACTATCAAGTAACTATTCAACATAAATCTAATCTGAAGTACACTTTAAATTATTATCGAATACTTAAAAAATAAAGCCTCTTTCACAAAAAATTTAATGTCTTACTCTCACCGTTTTCAGATGAACTACAAATATAATTATTTATGTGAGAATGTCTTGTTATCCATATGACTTTTAAATATAAGAAAGGTTTTACTTTAATTGAAATTGCCATTGTCATGTCTTTAATTGGCTTTTTATTTTTTACAATGTTTGGAACTTACGCTAGTATACAAAAACTTATACAAAATCAAAGCATTGTGATAAAAAAAAGTGATCAGGCTCTTTACGTAATTGCCATGATTACCAATGATTTGAATAATTTATACTTTGAGAAATGGAATACCAATAATTTTTTTATAGGTAAAAAAAATACAATCTCTCATGATATAGAGATTGATACGTTAAGTTTTACATCCAAATCTCAATATGCAAATTCTTCAACAATGCAGACTACGGCATTTGGTGTAAAATATTTTGGTAAATATGATGAAAAGACGGGAAGGGCTTATATTTTTCGTCAAGAAGACCCTTTTAGTATTACTTCTTCTAATTCAGGTATTCCCATACCTATTTTAGAAGAGGTCACACAATTACAGTTTAAATATTCCAGAAATGGTACAGATTGGAAAACTAATTGGGATTCTAAACAAGCCCAGCGTGCTCCCAGTTTTATAGAAGTTCAAATGAAATGGATGGAAGGCAACATTGAAAGGTCTGAAATTATCTCTGTATCTCCTTACTCTATTTATCACTAAGGTCTAAAATATCTTGACAAAATGATTCTTTAAATTACATATACCATGATATATGTACTTTAAAAGTAAAAAATTATTATTTATTTTCATATTTTTTTGTATTGGTGCTTGTGTTTCGGAAGAATTTAAAGATTATTATACTCCCAATGTTGATCTTTTTATATTTCGACAGAATTCCTCATCACAGAGTGTACCTGTCTCACAAAGAGGTTTTGATATTGAAGGAGTAAATAATGTTGTAGATTATCTTTATAATTTTTTTTCAAGTGCAGACACCTCTATTCACGAATTTCAAGAACAAAATAGAATGCTTTTTTATGGGAGTAAAATTCGTATTTTCATTGTTACACCACATCGAGGTGTTGACACTACGTATTTTGGTGCATATCTGCTCACAGAGAGTGGTGAAATTCGCTGTAACTTGGAAGTCTCAGAAAATGCATCTTCAATAAGTTTTGCTGATGCAGGTATTAACAGAGAGAGGGCAGTCATTCGGTCAGATAATAATTCCGGAAAAATGTTGTATCAGGCTGATCTTAATATCGCTGGTTTCGGGTTGAGAGACCTTGACCTTAGGAAATGGCGTCGTTTATACTTAACTAATTATGACGGCACCGATATGATGGGGGCGGAAATCCCTGCTGCTAGAGATAATCTTCGTATTTTTTTTAGCGATCGTATTTATCCTTGTACAGATGATGAAAATGGTGGGGTTGGTGGCATTGCCATATTAGGTAACTCTGAAAATCTTAAACAAAATAGTAGAATTTTCAGTGTTTCAGCTATATCTAGCAGATATAATGTAGGTCGGAGAACTATTAAGGGCAGAGAGCTTATGTTTGGTCAAGGAGATACTATTAAAAATTTGCGTACATCAATTTCGCATGAGATGGGTCATATATTTGGTTTGCAACACTCCTTTCATGAAAAATCTTGTGATGTAAAACCCATGAATACGACAAATAGAATTATGGATTATTTTAGTGCTAGGAGGAAGAGTCCTCGCCCTAGCATGTTTGTTCCTTGTGAGCAAAAAATTTATGAAGAACTCAGTCATCTATTTTTAGACGGAGAAAAAAAGTCTTATAGATTAAACTCAAATGGTAGGCCTGTTAAATTAAATCCTAGAAGGCAGATAATTAACAGACCAACGATGTTTTCTCAAAACGCAGTTAATAGACTCAGTGCGAAAAAAAAAGTATCTATCTCGACTATTTATCAAGGGCTTTCCACGATCAATCAGCTTGCCGTCGAAAATCGAGATTTAGAGATTATTGATTCAACCTCCTATAGGGTCTCTTCTAATGAGAATATTCAAAAAGAAACTGTTTCAATGGATGAACTGAGTAAACTCAAATACATACCCTAAAGTTTTATTAATATTTTTTGTATTGAGAACATTTAATAAATTTTCACGATATAACTTTATTTGTTTCTATCTATCAATTTTTTTTTTCAGTTGTAGCAGTGATTTGAAGATACAATTTGAAGCGATTTATCCTCCAATTAATTTAGAGATTACAACAGTTACTAACCCTTTTATTGGTTATAAGGTGAGTTTTTTGTCTGAAAATAGAGAATTTGGTTTTACTGGCTATCGACTCTATATTCAAAAGAAAAGAGAAGATGCTATAAATCAACAAATTCAAGAATTTAATTTAGAGAAAGCTTTTACACAAAAGACTGGTTGGTGCTCATCAATACAAGCTAACACAAATTTTTTAAAAAGATTAGCTATTCAAATTAGTGCTGATCCGTTAATTGATGGATATTACTGTTTAGTAAAGGATTTAGTTTTTCGACCGGGCTTTTATCTTGCCATCCGAGCAGGAGTAAACAGAGATTGTCAAAATATTGCCTCAAACAATTGTTTTCCATGGTCAAAAGCCGCCTCTGCTCAAATACCCTAATATAAAAAATTAAAATTTTTACTGTTTTGATTTTATTTACTTAGTATTTCTTAAAAAATTCCGATGATCTAGAGGTTTATGGCTAAAGAAGAGGCAATCGTCGTTGAAGGAACAATAAAGAAAGCACTCCCAAATGCAATGTTTATTGTAAAACTTGAAAACGGTCATAGTATTTTAGGACATATTTCGGGTAAGATGCGTAAACATTATATTCGAATTAATCCAGGTGATCGAGTAAGTGTAGAGCTTTCGCCTTATGACCTTACACGTGGTAGAATCACTTACCGAGAAAAGTATTAAGTTACTTAGCACCCGAATAAAATATTGAAAGAGTGGAACTCTCTCATACTTCAAGATGGAGCTTATATATTTATTCTACAATAAATATTTTTAATAAAATTACTAATTGACGGTTATCAATTAAATTAAAGAAGATCCCACGTTGTGCTTTATTTATCCCTAAAAGTTTTTCATTTGATATTTATGGTAACTTGGTTTGCTGGAGTTTTTTATATTTGGCGACTTTTTGTGTATCATATGGAAACAACTTTTCTTGAAGTTAGCTCTCAATTCGAGATCATGGAAAGACGTCTCTATTGGTTTATTATATGGCCAGCTTCTCTACTTACGATGGCCAGTGGTTTTACAATGTTTATTTTACATTCTGAGCTATTTAAAAAACAATATTGGTTACACTTAAAGATTAGCCTTGTCTTACTATTATTTATTCATCAACATCTTGCAGGTTATTACCGAAAAAGAATAGCCAAAGGTATCAAATATTCACCAAAATTTTTTCGTATTATGAATGAATTTCCAACTCTACTTTTAATTATAATTATTATTTTAGTAGTTTTTCGTCCTTTTTGAGATTATTTATTGAAGTTTTGAGAGTAAAATTTCTAACTCTCCGTTTCTTTTTTAATTAATTTTTATGTGGTACTTTTTTTCCTTTATAACTCTTATTCATTTCTTTCTATTCCCAATATTTACTCAGAACGACTTAGCAATCATAGGATCCTTAAAAAATTTAGGTGGTATAGTTAATACAAAGTCTGATGAATTTGCTCCAACTTTAAGTGCAGATGCTTCATTTATAATTTTCAATTCAAAACGAAGTAACAAATATCAAGATTTATACATTAGCTATTTTGATTTTGTAAAAAATAAATGGAAGAAACCCACCCCTATGCTCAATTTAAATTCTCCCTACAATGATGAAACACCCTTTCTTTCTAAAGATGGAAAAATATTACTATTTTCTTCTGATCGTGATGGTAGTCTTGAAATGCCCAAAAATCAATTCGGAAAAATAAAAGTTTCTTTTGATCTTTATTTTTCACAAAGAACAAAACAAGGCTGGAGTAGCCCTAAAAAAGTTCAAGGAAATATAAATACGGTCCATCATGAAAAATCACCAAGCATTAGTTCTAATAAAAAAACTCTTTATTATACGATGTGGAAGTTTGGCAATATTCGACATACAGTAATTATGCAAGCTCAATTAAAAAATGGGATATTTATAAATCCAAGGCCTTTACCAAAAATTATTAATAGCGGATTTCAAGAATTAGCCTTAGTTGAATCAGCAAATGGCGATGGTTTTTATTTTTCCTCATTGAGACCCAAAGGTTTTGGTGGTTGGGATATCTATTATATCTCTTTTAAAAATAATTTATTTGGAAAAGTCATAAATCTTGGAAAAAAGATTAATTCAGAAAAAAATGATACTTTTCTAAGTCATGTTGATCAACTTTATTTTATTAGCTCAGATCGAAAGGGAGGTAAAGGACGTTTTGATATATACTCCACATTTATTTTTGAAGAGAATAAAAATTTTGAGACACGAATGATCTATTTTGATTTTAATTCAGCAGAACTAAAAAAAAGATCTCACAGCTATTTAAATGCCTTAAGTAAGTTTTTAAAAAAAACTCCGAAAACAAAATTAAAGGTTGTAGGACATACTGATTTACATGGCTCGGTAGAGCTTAACTTAAAACTTAGTAAAAATAGAGCACAATCAGTAAAAAAGTATCTTGTAAAAAGTGGAATTTCTGATAATCGTCTAAAAATCCAGGGATTAGGTAAAAATCAACCATTTATTAACAAGATAGGTAATAATTTTGATTATCAAAATCGGAGAATTGAATTTTTTATTAAAAAATAATGTAGCTAAAATAAAGATAGTCTTAGCTATGTTAGCTACCATCAATCAAGTCAAGTTTGACTGCTTTAACCACATAAGCTAGGTATCTTTTTATTTTCAATATTTACTTCTTGATCTTAGCTTTTATAATAGTTAAATATGTCGATCAATTATTTTAAGGTTTTCTATTTTCAATTTATTTGTGAAGGATTTGGTATTATGATACCCTTAGGTGATCTAGCAAGTGAATTTATCAAAATACAAATTTGAGGTCTATTTTGAGTTTTTTCTTAAGTTTTTTTTCACGCTCTAGAGATATTTATAAAAAAAATCAAGGGAGCAGATAAATAAAAGTAGATTATTATTTACTTTTTTAAAAATCAAATAACTCAGTATATTCACCAAAAATATCTGCTTGAATACTTGACATTACAATTTGAAAAGAAACTTAAGAAATCATGATAAATTCTATGCCAAAAAATATTAATCAAGCTAATTTAGTGAATAAAAGAGTTTTATTACGAGTAGATTTTAATATCCCATTTGATCAAATAAATAAAAAAATATTAGATGATACTCGAATTATTCAAGCGATTCCCACAATTAAATTTATGATGTCGCAAGGTGCACGACTTATAATCATCTCTCACCTTGGTAGACCAAAAAATGAGGTAGATAAAAAGCAATATTCATTTAAACCATTACTTCCATATATTCAAAAACATTTACCTGATTTTGAAATTTCTTTCTTAGGTGATCTATTTGATCTAAAACGACTGGATATTCAAAAACCAAAGGAAATCTTATTAGCCGAAAATATTCGATTCTATAATGCTGAATTAAGTGATCACGAACCCCATAGGCTTGAATTTGCACAACAAATTTCTAAAAATTTTGATATTTATGTAAATGATGCTTTTAGTGTCTCTCATAGACAACACGCCTCTATAACAGAGATACCTAAATTTTTACCTAGCTATATGGGTCTTATGTTTGAAAAAGAGATTGTGCAACTCAATTTGCTTCAAAAAAATATTAAGAGGCCTTACGTCGCTATTATTGGTGGCCTTAAAGTATCAACCAAGCTCAAAACACTTAAAAGTTTACTTAAAAAAGTTGATACTATTTTAGTAGGAGGAGCCATGGCTTATACTTTTTTGAGAGCACGAGCTTTGACGATTGGTGATTCTTTTTTTGAAAAAAATTATTTAGTCCCTGCATTTCAAATTATTGATGAGGCTCTTTATTATAAAAAAGATTTTTTATTGCCTATAGATCATATTGTTACTCAAGAAATTAAAGATAAAGCAAAAATTAAAATTGTAAAACGTAATATTCCTGATGGCTTCACTGGAGTAGATATTGGTCCAAAGACATTAAAAAAATATATAAAGATTATTAGATCAGCAAAAACAATTTTTTGGAATGGTCCTGTGGGTATTTTTGAAGTCGTAAAATTTAGATATGGAACAATAGCTCTGGCAAGAGAAATTGATAAAGCTAATGCTCAAACAATAGTTGGAGGTGGAGATTCTATTCATGCTCTAAAAGCTGCAGGTGTTGGAGATAAAATTGATCATATTTCAGTAGGTGGAGGAGCTACTTTAGAATTCTTAGGGAATCAAAACTTACACGGTATCAAAGCTCTCATAATTAATGAAGCATAAAGCAACCTCAATCAGGAATATAAATTCAAAAAAATTTGAGGATAAAAATCACTCTATTAATTGGGATCAAAAAATTAATACCTCCGTTAATGGACTAAGCCCATCAGGGATTCGTTCTTTTTTTGATATTGTCGCAGAACGCTCTGATTGTATTTCTCTGGGAGTAGGAGAACCTGATTTTGTCAGTCCTGTTCCTGTTCTTGAATCTGCAATATCTGCGATAAGAAAAGGTTATACCCATTACACAGGTAACCAAGGCCTATTGAGTCTCAGAAATAAAATTTCAAATTATTTATTTTCAAAATATGAATTAAAATATGATCCAAAACATGAAATTCTTATAACAGTTGGTGTTTCACAAGGACTTGATCTTGCACTACGTTCCATTATAAATTTAAATGATGAAATTATTTTCCCAACACCTTCTTATGTCTCTTACTCTCCTTTAATTAAAATAGCAGGTGGTATCCCCAAAAAAGTAAGCCTTAATTTTTCAGATAAATTTAATTTATCTGAAAAATTAATATTAGGTAAATTAAAAAAATCTACGAAAGCAATCATATTAAATTATCCTTCAAATCCAACAGGTGCAAGTTTCAATAAAAAAACATTAGAAGAGATATCAATGTTAGCAATCCGCCATAATTTACTAGTAATTTCAGATGAAATTTATGGTGAACTAACATACGATTATGATCATATACCAATGTCTTCTTTGCCACAAATGAAAGAACGCACTCTTTTGTTAGGTGGATTTTCAAAAGTTTTTGCAATGACAGGCTGGAGAATCGGATATGCTTGTGGACCAGCTGAATGGATATACGCTATGTTAAAGATACATCAATATTCAATGCTCTGTGCTCCCACAATCTCTCAGATTGCAGCAGAAGCGGCTATAGATAAGTCAATCCCACATAGAGATGAAATGCTTGTACGATATGCTCAACGTAGAGAAGAAATTGTGTCATCATTAAATGAAATAGGGCTTAACTGTCATAAACCAGATGGTTCATTTTATGTATTTCCAGATATTAGAAATACATCTCTTACTTCAATTGATTTTGCCAAAAAGCTTTTGGAACAAGAAAACGTTGTCGTTGTTCCTGGTACTGCATTTGGTGAAGAAGGGGAAGGTTTTATTCGTTGTTCTTATGCAGCCTCCATGGAGGATATTAAGGAATCACTGAAGAGGATCAAGCATTTTATAACATCACTCTAAAGCCAAAGTTTATCCAATTCTATATAAATTTGTTTTTTTTCCCCAACTAAACTTCTAAATTTACCAAAAATGACAATATTTTTATTTTGGAAGAGATCTTTCTTATCTTTTGGTTTTATGTATTTTTGATAAGGTTGCCATTCAGAATTTATTTTTTTTTGTCGTATAAAGGCATCAATCATAAAGCTTTTTTCTTTTTCTTTTACTATAATTTTAAACTGTGTCCCTATTTTATCTGATTGATGTGATTTCACAATACCTTTCCATAAAACTTGTGAGCCTATATAAAATAGAGGCTCCTTGACTAACTGTGCCGCCTTTACTGGATCATTAAATTCTTCAAATACTATCTGTGGAATAAAGCTCATAAATATTTTGCTTTTTTCTTTTGTGGAGAAGTCTGCATTTGAGTGAATGATTCTTTGCAAAATATAACGACTTTGATTCACTTTTTTTATTTTTAAAAGCTGCTTTGCTTTTTCAAAATCTGCAATAATTTTTTGTAAATTAGTATAACTATATAAAAATTTTTTAGAAGAAAGATTTCTTAATATATTTACTTTAGTAGGTATCAGTATATTGTCAAAATTATGCAAAGATTTTTCATTTTTTAGAGAATAAAAATAATACAGTAAACCTAGAAATCCAAATATTCCGATGAGAATAAAAACAACTAAATTATAGTTTTTATTTACTTTTTTGAAAAATAGATTTCTTTTTTTATTCTGTTTCGTTGTATCTAATTTTTTATTATGCTTATTTATACTTAAAAGTTCTTTTTTAAGATCAGGTATCAAAATAAATTTTCCGACATTTCCATTTTTAGTATATTCTTTTAATTTATTTCCAGAGCGAATTTTTTCAAGCAATTCACGTGCTAACCAAGCATTTTTGCTATCAAGCAAACTAGTTAACTCGACAATTGCACTTATCTCATGATCTTCTAATATATTGAGGTAAACTTTTAGATATTTTAAATAAATAGAGTCAGGTAAAATTTGATTTGCTTTTTCAAAATAAAAAATTAATGAAGACTTATCCTTAAGAAAGGCTAAGGAGATCGCTCCTAAATACCAGCCCCAAAAATTATTTCTATTAAGTTGAATAACCTCATTTGCTCTTTTAAGAGCTTCCTCAAAAGAGCCTTTTTCAAGAGAATCAACCGAATGAATGAGATGAGAAGCGATTGACTCCACATCAATTGAACAAATGCCTCAAGAGGATACTCTTTCGACATAAGAGTAATCTCTTAAGTCAATTTTAATGACATCATCTCTTTTTACAAACATAGGAACTTGAATTTTTACCCCTGTTTCAAGAGAAACTTCTTTAGTCGCATTTGTCGCTGTATTTCCTTTAGCTCCTTGTTCAGCATATTTGACTTTGAGTTCTACAAAATTAGGAGGAATTAAGCTTGCCGCTTTTCCTTCATACAACATAATATGAAGCTCAAAACCTTCTTTGAGAAAAAGGAACAAGTTACCAATATCTTCCTTAGAGATAATGATTTCTTCATAATTTTCAGTATCCATAAAAATAATTGAATCTCCATCAATATAAGAGAAAGAAACAGGTCGTTTATCTAATTCAACATCTTCTAACATTTCACCTGAACGAAATGTTTTTTCAATAGTTGTACCCTTTGCCAAACTTTTTATTTTTACTCGAACAATAGCCGCCCCTTTACCCGGTTTATGGTGTTGAAAAGATTGTACTAAATGCAAATCCTGATTTAGTTTAATAACCATTCCTTTTTTTATGTGATTTGAATTAACCACCTTTTTTTGTTTGAGGCAAGTAAATTGAAATAATAATAGGTAGAATGAGCATAGAAAAAATAAAGGTGAGTGAATATACAGTAGAAATTTTATAAAAATCGACAATCAACATTTTAATTCCCACAAAAGTTAAGATAGAAGACAAACCATATTTAAGATAATGAAATTTATCAACAAGATTCTTAAGTACAAAGTATAAAGACCGAAGCCCTAAGATTGCAAAAATATTTGATGTGTAAATAATGAATGGATCAAGAGTAATTGACATGATTGCAGGTATCGAATCTAGAGCAAATAAAATATCACTGCCCTCAATTATCAAAAGAGTTAGAAATAATGGAGTAGCCATTCTTTTTTTATCTTTTAAAATAAAAAATTTAGAACCATACAAATTATCTGTAATAGGAATTACTTTTTTACAAAGTCTGGAAAGAACACTTTTACTAAAATCTGCTTCTTCCTCTCTGGTGAAAGATATTTTGATACCTGTAAATACAAGAAAAGAACCAAAAACATATAATAACCAATGAAATTTATTAATTAAGCTAACACCTGTTAGAATAAAAAGAGCTCTAAAAATTAAAGCACCGAGGATGCCAAAAAAAAGCACTCGATGTTGGTGAACCATGGGTATTTTAAAATAACTAAAAATAATAACAAATACAAATATATTGTCCATACTAAGTGATTCTTCGATTAAATAACCTGTTAAAAATTCAATCGCTGGATTTTTGCCAAATTGAAAATAAATAATTACGCCAAAAATTAGGGCAAGAATAATCCATGTTAGAGTCCAAAGAAGTGCCTCTTTTGTTTTTACTTCATGTTGTTTTTTATGAAAAACACCTAAATCGAGAAATAACATTAAAAAGATAAAAAGATGAAAGAGAAACCAATAAAGGGGAGTTATTTGCATATCTTATTAATGATATATTTTATGATTTATATAAATAATTGTTAATGTAAATCCAGTAAGAAATATAATTACGGATATCCGTTTTGTAAAAATCCATAAATGACTAAAAGCTAGTATCAATATTTTGCTGAACGTTACCCGACTTTGTAAAGAGCTAATATTAAATTTATTTATAAAAATCTGAGTGGTGATTAGACGATATAATTTATACAGACACAGCAAAGCGAGCAGTACAATAAATACATATTCAACCAAAGAAGGTGTTTTTATTACAATTGTCAGAATTGGTATAAAAATAAAGTTACTGATAATTAAGCTGAGGGTCAACAATATTACAAAAATCAAAAAAATTAACATAACTCCCCTTCCTTCACTGCGAGATATTCTTTTAATGTTTCACAAGGACAAGTAAATTTTTCAATTTTAGGAGCCTTCAGCCAGTAAAATAAAAAACAATATCAATAGAATACTAAAAATAATTAATCCAACAAATAATAGGGCAGAAGATTTTTTTTCTTCGTATTTTGGAAGAAACGATTTCTTTATTTTTTGTTCAAATTGTTTACTCCTCTTTATTTGATCAGCCATTTTTACCAAAATTTTTTCTTCCTCAAAAATTTTTCCACGAACACCTTCAATAATTTGAACAGTGACTTCATGTTGATTTCCATCTCTCTTAAATGAAATAATTTCAGCTGGAGTGGCTATAATATGATTCTTAGAGTCTCTAAGTTTAAGAAGGTTGATATAATGATTTGAGATGCTTGTTTTAGGTGGAATTCGAACCATTATAAAATCACCAACTTCCAAGTGATTAACCAATGTACCTCCTACAGGAGCCAGAAGAAAATCAACCTCTAGCATGACCTCTGTTACGATTGATTGATCATTATTACTAGTACTGATTTCTGAATCGAGTTTATAATCTAAGTCACTAGAGGAGGAAACATCCATATCTTCAATGGGTTCTAGACAAACTTCATTTTCATCTACTTCTTGAATATTTATTTCAATATCTATTTTTTTATCTTCAAGTATACCTCCAAAAAAAGATTGAAGAATTGGAGCTAAATACTCTTCATTTTGTGTTTTAATGTACGGTTCAACCTCTCGATAAAAATCATAATTTTCTGTAATACTTTTTAATGCTTTTTGCAAAACTTCTGTTATAGACAAAGCGTACTGCCCTTCTCTTTTAATTTTATTGATGTTTGCATCGAATTCAGATAAAGTATTTTTTAGATTAATTTCATATACACTGGAATATAAAGAAACAATAACAGAGGCCGTATCAACTGAATTAGAACTCTGATTTATAATAAAAAAGAAAATTCCATATAATTTTTTATTTACTGATCTAAAGCGACCTTTGATGAGAGAATACATGCTAGAATTACCATCCATTTCAGTCTATAACAACACTAAGCTTTATCTTGAAAAGAAAAATTTTATAGCAAGTTTAAATTACAATTTATAGTATACTTAGACAACACTCATCTATAAGATATTTGCAGATTACAAATCAAATGGAGACAAAACTCTCTTTATTTAGCTCTTAATTTTCTATAAAACACTTCATAAAATTGCACTTCTAAATTAAACTCAGGTAATTTTTATAAATATCAAAAGATTCATCTTGACAACATATATCTAAATTGTGCACAGTGAAGAACTGGTTATTAGAAATGTACAAAAAGGGAGATTATGTTGTCTATCCCATGCATGGAGTTGGGTGTATTATAGATGTGACTAAAAAAACGATTTTAGGTAAAAGTCAGGATTACTATATAATAGAACTGATGAATACTAAAATGACTGTGATGGTTCCTCTTGCAAAAAAGAAAAACGTAGTTTTACGCCATATTATTGCCAAAAGAGAGGTAAATAAGATTATTAAACTTTTAGGACAAGAGTATATAGAAGATGAAGAAGATTGGAAGATAAGATACCAAAATAATTTACTTAAAGTTAAGTCAGGAAGCCTTATTGCTGTTGCAGAGGTTTGTCGCAATCTCTATAAAAGGGCTCGCGATAAAGAACTTTCTATTATGGAACGTAAGCTCTATGAATCGGCTTACTCATTAATCATTAATGAGATTGCTCTAGCACAGGGAATTAGTCTCGAAGAAACGAGTAATCAAATATCCGATGTACTTTCTCGATAACCAAAATATTATAAAATGGTAGGAATCAAATTATGAAAAAATGGTTTAATTATGTTGTGGCTTTGGGAATGAGCTCGCTTGTCTATTACTCAGATCAGTCTGAAAATGGACTAATTTATGGAAGTATTCTTTTTTTATTGATTATTGGTATGATTTGCAGTTTCGATTTTTTAAAGAATCAGCTAAAGATAGAGTCAATGCTATTTTCTTTACTTGGCTTTTTCTTAGCCTTTGTAGCTTTTGGTATTGCTTATCCTCTTTTGAGTAAATTACCTCCGGTAATTATGTGGTCACTTTTGGGTTTATTTACTTCAGCGAGTACATATGGTTTTTATCTTTATCAAAAAGAAAGGGATGCACTTGAAGATGAGAGAAAACATTCAGCTAAAAAGACTGTGTCTTCAGAATTAGCAATAGCAGATAAAGAAAAAGAAAATTTTATAGATAGAGCACCTAAAATACTTGATACAAGTGTTGTCATTGATGGACGTATTATTGATATTGTTGAAGCTGGATTTATAGACGGTCCTTTTTTAATCCCAAGCTTTGTATTAAGAGAACTTCAATTAATTTCTGACTCTCCTGACCCTATTAAAAGAAGTCGAGGTCGAAGAGGTTTAGATATGCTCAATGATTTACAAAATAAAGGTACCCACGATGTAAATATATCTTACCAAGATTATTCTGATACAAGAGAGGTTGATTCTAAACTGATTAAACTGTCTAAAGATTTAAAGGGTAAGCTGATTACGAATGATTTTAACCTTAACAAGGTAGCTGGTTTACAAGGAGTTGAAGTTCTTAATATAAATAATTTGGCGAATGCTGTCAAGCCAGTTGTTCTCCCCGGTGAGGAAATGGAAATTCAGGTTCTAAAAGAAGGTAAAGATCAAGATCAAGGGATTGGTTACCTCGATGACGGTACTATGGTCGTCATAGAGAATGGCCGACATCTTCTAAATAAAAAGGTACAGGTTTCTGTCACAAGTGTTTTGCAAACAAATGCAGGTAAAATGATCTTTACCAAAGCTGTTGGAAAAAGTGCTTCTCGAAATTAAATTCAATTGAAATATTGTGATCCTGGTGGTTGGATCTGATAGAAAAAAATATTGCTGTATTAATGCTCGGGGGTAAGGGAGTCAGGTTTGGCTCTTCTATCTCTAAGCAATTTTGCCAATTAAAATCGACTCAAGAAGAAGTTATTTTTGAGTTAGCTACTTCACGTATTCTTTCTATCCCATCTTTTAAGCACCTTCTTTTTATAATTCCACAAAAAATAAAAACTACTGAAATGAATATTCTTGAAGAAGCTTTAATCCGACTTAAAAATCAACATCCAAAAGTGATTTTTGAATTAACGAAGGGAGGCAATAATAGGCACCAAAGTTTTCTGAAAGCTTTTCTTTTTTTAGAACAGAAAAATTTCAAACCTAAAGTTTTGGCCGTTCACGATGCTAATCGACCTTTTTTATCTGATAATTTTATTGCAAGAGTTAATCAAGAAGTTGAAGAAATGAGTTCCAAAAAAGTTTGCAGCATACCCATTATTCCTATGATAGATTCAATTATTTTTAATAATGAGGATTCCTTGACCTACTTACCTCGTGAAAAATTTTATTGCGTACAAACACCACAGCTATTATGGTGGAATTCTGTAGTAAAAGCTTTTAAAGTAAAAAAAGTAAATCAAACATGGTCAGATGAAGGTTCATTCATGCTAGAGATGGGTTTTTCTAGCTCATACTATTCTGGAGAGCTTGGTAATAAAAAAATTACATATCCCAAAGATATACTTTAAATGTTTAGAGTAGGTATTGGTTATGACATTCATGCTGCGGTAGAGGGTAATTCTATATTTCTGGGAGGCGAAAAAATTCCAGCCACTTTTTCATTAAAAGGACATTCTGACGCTGATGTTTTGTTACATGCCCTTACCGATGCGATACTAGGCGCATTAGGTTTAAAAGATATTGGCTACCACTTTTCTAATCAAATTAAAGAGAATAAAAATAAAAGAAGTAAGTACTTTTTGCAATATGCAGATAAATTAATGAGATTAAAAGGCTACTCAATTATCAATATTGATATGAATTTGATTTGCGAGCAACCCAAATTAACATCCTATCGAGAGAAGATTGAAAAGAATATTTCAAAAATATTAAAAATAGAAGTAGAACAAATCAATCTAAAGGCGAAAACAAATGAAAAATTAGACGCCTTAGGAAAGGGCAAAGGGATCGCAGCTCAAGTAATCATACTCCTTACAAGAAAAGCCTCAAATTAACTGCTTATCAAGAAGATTTTTATAATGTTCTTTGGTACCGGCTCCTACATTTCTGTCCAATATTTCTCCATCTTTAAAGATGAGCAAGGTGGGTATCGACGTTATACCATATTCTTGTGCCGTTTGTGGATTTTCATCAACATTTAGCTTTAAAATTTTAGCCTTCCCAGCAACTTCCTTTTGGAGTTCTTCAAGCACAGGAGCAATCATTCGACAAGGAGCACACCAAGGTGCCCAGAAATCAACCATAACCACCCCACTTTGGATGGTTTCCTTAAAATTTCGATCTAAAACTTCTTCAACTTTGCTCATAGAACTAACAGACTTTTATTTTTGTGTGTATCTGGCAAGAAATTTTATATATTTTTAGATATAATATCTTTAAGTTTACTAAACGGATTATCAGTAAAAGTACTAGTCTCTTTACCTATATATTTACCCATCTCTGCCTTTGCGACCTCATATTGAGCTCCCTTAAGTGATAAAGAAATTCTTTCATTTTTTAAATCAATATTTTTAATCGTGACCTTTATTTGATCACCTTTTTGAATATTATTTATCTGACCTTGAGAAATTTCACTAATGTGAACGAGGCCCGTCATTTTATCATTGAGTAAGAGAACAAAAAAACCATAATCAGTTTTTTTAAGTACTTTTCCATCAATTAAAGATTTTTTAGAATATTTTTTTTGAATATTTTCATAAGGACTCGCTTCTAAATGTTTAACACTACAAGAAATTTTTTGATTTTTTTTATCAATATTTATAATTTTAAAACTAATTTCCTGATTTCTTTTATATTTTTCAATAAGTTTGACTGTTTTCTCTTCCCATGATATATCTTCCACGCGTACTAGACCATCGATATCTTTTGTAATTTGAACAAATATTCCATAAGTAGCGACATATTTAATTTTTCCTCGACAAATATCTCCAACTTTTATATTTTCAACTATATCGTCCCAAGGGTTTTTTTGGAGCTGCTTGATTCCTAGAGTGAGTTTTTTTTCTTTGGCGTTAATATCTAAAACTTGCAACTTTACTTGATCACCAATAGTAAGTAATTGACTAGGATGATTTAGTTTACGTGTCCAACTAATTTCAGAAATAGGAACAAATCCTTCAAAGTCATTTTCTAAGTCAACAAACACTCCATGCTTAGCAAGATAACTTATTGAACCGCTCAATTTTGAACCTACCGCAAGGTGGTCAAAAATGGTTTCCCAAGGGTCTTTAGTAACTTGTTTAAGTCCGAGAGACATTTTCATATTTTCTTGATCAATATCAAGAATCCTTATTTTAATTATAGCACCAACAGGATACAGTTCTTCTATTTTCTGTTTTTGTTTCCCCCAGCTAATATTTGATCGATGTAGAAAACCAATAACTTCTTTAACTTCTACAAAAATACCAATTTTAATATGATGTAAAACACGTCCGCTTGTAATTGCCCCAATTTCAGTTGTATTAACAAGGTTTTTCCAATGAGATTGATTTTGACTATCTTGCCATTTTTTTCTCGAAACAACACCTGTAGAATGCTTCATATCAAGATCAATGATCTTATAGGTATAAATATTACCAACAAGGCCTTTTGGAGTATTATGAGTTTGTTCTTGAAGCATGCTACCAACATGACTATGAGGTAAAAACATTTCTACTTTTTCAATATCAATAATATATCCCTTAAATAAGCGTTTTTTTACTTTTCCTGTTACTGGTAAGTCTTGCTTATATGATTCATACAACATCTCCATGGTACGCTGAACATCCAAAATTTTTTTAGATAATTTAACCAATCCTGTTTCTTGATCAAAAGAAATTACAATTGCTTCTACTTCTTCGCCGGCTTGGGGTATTTTATCAAATTCATCTATAGAAATAAGCCCTTCTGATTTAGAATTTAAATTAACTAATATATACTCAGGTTTTTTTAGAGGCTCCTTTCGAATTACTTTGCTTTTTACAAGATAACCCTTTTGAATATCTGAAATATAAAATTCTTCTTGATTCATCAATTTTTCCATCATTTTATGATCTTCTTCAGGTTTTGAAGCAATAGGAATATTTTTTTCAGTTAAAGTTTGAGGATTTTTTGATATTTTATCAACTAGTAACACCTCATTTACTTTAGATTTTTTTTGGTCTAATTTTTCATCTATTTTTTCGGAGACTTCTTTTGGTCTATCGCTTTGTAGAGTGTTCATTTTTAGACACGTCAAATACTCTTTTAATTTATTAAGAATATCTTCTGGTAAAAGATTGGTTGTATCAATTTCAATAGCATCTTCTGCTTTTTTTAAAGCTCCAAATGTTCGATTTTTATCTTCATTATCTCTTTTTTCAATTTCTTGTATCAAAATTTCAATATTTTGCTTAATGCCCAACAATTCTAGCTCATGAAGCCGCCTTTTCCCTCTTTCTGCCAAATCTGCAGTAAGATAAAATTTTACCTTTGCTTCAGGAAATACCTCTGTTCCCATGTCTCGTCCATCTACAACTATATTATATTCTTGAACAGCTTCACGTAACTTTTGATTTACCCAATTGCGAACAAAAGAAGCATCAGCGATTAATTTAATACTTTGAGTAATCTCTGGAATTCTAAGCTCTTTCTCAAGCCAATGCCCAGCTAAAAATAGTTGCTGTATTTTATTTAGAAAAAAGATTTTCAGGGGAAGATGTTCTATCAATTTTTGGAACTCAGGTTTATCAATAATTTGATCAATAGATAATTGATTTTTTTTTGAAAAATTTAATGCCACATGTGTAACCACCCTATACAGAGCACCTGAATCTAACCGATAATAATCAATTTCTTTTGCAAGTAATGTTGCAATTGTAGATTTACCAGAACCAGCCGGACCATCTATTGTAATAATTTTATGATTAAGCTTTATTTCTTTAGTCATTAATGCATTACCTGCTCCAATTTTGTATAGAATTCTGGGAAGCTCGTCCGTACCCATTTTTTATTATCCTTGCTTTCACGAAAAGAAATATATTTATTTTTATGAGGAAATCTAGTTTTAGCGACTTGATTGGCGATTTCAAAAGCCATAATAATTCGGTGATCCGAAAAACCATGAATAATACCCTGTGGAATTTGATTTGGATTACCAAGCAGATAAAATCCGTCTAAATATTCTTCACATTCATAACCAAGTAAGTTTAAATTATAACATAAAGCATGAATACGATCAGATTCTTTGCGACGTAGTTCTTCAGCTCCTCGAATTTTGAAAATTCCTGGAGAGAGTGAGGCCACGATTGCAAGGATAGGTATCTCGTCGATAATAGAGGGTACATCTTCTGATGTAATTGATATATTTTTGAGTGGTGAATATTTTACTTGCAGATCACCACCTTTTTCTCCACATTTATCATTTTTCTCAATAAACTTTATATCTGCTCCCATTTTACGTAAAATATTGATATAACCTGTTCTATATTTATTTAAAAGGACATTTCGAATTATAAGTTCACTACCTTCAATCAGACATGCTAAAGCAATAAAGAAAGCAGCAGATGAGATATCTCCCCAAATTTGGAATACTGAACTTTTAAGTTGATAAGGAGCCTGCAGGCAAATTTCATTTAAACCATTTTTTCTACTTTCTTTAATAGGCACACCAATAAATTGAAGCATTTTTTCAGTATGATCGCGTGATCTTTTTTTTTCTAAAAGAGTAATATTTACTTGCGAAGCAATTCCAGCTAAAATACAAGCACTTTTTACCTGAGCAGAACCCAATTTTTCTTCAAAATAAATAGGTTTAAGTTTTGTACCTTTAACAGTAATAGGAAGATTATTTTTTTCATTAAAACGAGCTCCAAAATTGCAAAGAGGGGAAGTAATTCGAGACATAGGGCGTTTTTTAAGACTTTCATCACCGTCAATAGTAATGTTGACACCTTCACATCCTGAAATAAGCCCCAGGAGTAATCGAGCGGCGGTTCCTGAATTACCGACATCTAAAACTTGCTCTACTGACCTAAATAACGATAGACCTTCTGAAATAATTTTAAATTTACCTTGCAATGGTTCACCTATAACCTGAACTCCTAATTTTTCTACTGCTTTTAAGGTATTCATGGTATCTTTAGCGTAAAGAAAGTTAGTGATATAGCTTTCCCCTGAAGAAACACTAGCAAGTATGACAGCTCGATGAGAAAGAGACTTATCCCCTTGAAAAGTAAGTTCGCCTTTAATCAAAGAAAAGTCACCCAAATAGATTTATTTTTTTATCCAGAGTAAATACCAACTTCTTCAAGAATAAAATTTTTTATAAATTGGAATCACGTATTTTACACTCTTATTCATACTCAGAGATTAAAGAAATTATCTTTAAAGTTTTAAAATTCAATTTTTATTCTAGAATACTCCAAGCGTTTATTGATATTTAATCCATCTCCACGACAAAGACAATAAAAGACTGATTAATTTTAAAGATTCAATATGTAAATCTAAAAACTTCTTGACATTTTGAAAATTATATAAACAGTGATCCACTTAAGGAACTACATGCGCGGTAGAGCAGTTGGTAGCTCGTTGGGCTCATAACCCAAAGGTCGCAGGTTCAAGTCCTGCCCGCGCTAATTTTAGAGGGCGACGTAGCTCAGCTGGTTAGAGCAACGGAATCATAATCCGTATGTCCGGGGTTCGAGTCCCTGCGTCGCTAATGCAATTGTGATATCGCCTGATTTTATAACTACAAAAATTAATAAATCTCTTTCTAAGCAGATTTTATCTGATTATCGACCTAATTCATCTATTTTAAAAAAAATTGCTTCTTACATAGAAAAAAATAAAAAATTTTTACTTACAACTCATGTTAAATCTGATGCTGATGGAATTGGAAGTCAAATTGGACTTTATTATCTATTAAAAAAATTAAAAAAGGAATGTTGGATATTAAACAATGAAGCTCCTGGAGTGAACTTTGTTCAACATTTAGAGCATCCAATTATTGATAATATTTCTCAAAATCAAAAGAATTGGTCAAATTTAGTTGATGAAATTAAAGAATATTTTGTATTTATTTTGGATAGTTCTGAGATAGAAAGAAGTGCTGAGGTGGGGAAAGCATTTTCTGAAGCAAAATGTCACTTTGCTACCATCGATCATCACATTTTGAAAGTAAAAAAAAATTATTGCATAGATGCTAGTTATGCGGCTACTTGTGAGATCGTATGGGAACTTTATCAATATTTTAACATAGCAATTTCAAAACCAGCCGCTTTATCTCTTTACATCGGTTTAGTTGCTGACACAGGTAACTTTCGTTTTAATAAAACATCTTTTCGCACTCATTTAGCTGGGGCTGATTTAATTAGCTATGGTATTGATACTGACTACGTTTACCGAATGCTTTATGAAAGTTTTCCTATTGATCGTCTTTTCTTGCTAAAAAAAATATTTAAAACTCTTACAATTAACCCTAAACTTGGATATGTTGTAGGTGAAGTTTTACCAAAAATGAAAAAGGGGCTTAAACTGGGAGATTCTTCTACAGAAGGCATCGTAAATCAGCTCCTTGCTGTAGATGGAATTCATATAGCAGCCCTCATGAGCAAAACAAGTGAAGGATATTTAAAATGTTCCTTAAGATCAACTGGAAAAACCAATGTAGCTCAAATTGCAAAAAAGTTTGGAGGAGGAGGTCATAATAATGCCTCTGGTCTAAAAATAGAAGAAAACTACCGAAGTGCTAAGAAAAAATTAATAGCTTCCTTAGAAGAGGCTTTAAAAACTAAGCCAAGCATGCTAAATCAATAATTTACCATCAGATATTTTCTTATTTTTGTCTAAACGCTGTTATCTACGACAATAAAGGTTACTTTTATAACAATTCTAATTAATCCATTTGAAGAGATTAGCTCAGTAAATTATTCGACATCATGTTGAGACTTAAAACTCATGGCATATGAGTTATCAACCAACGATTGGGCTTGAAGTTCATCTGCAACTAAACACAGCAAATAAATTATTTACTTATGCACGTACTTCATTTGGTGATACCCCTAATACGAATATATCTCCTCTATGTTTAGCTTTGCCAGGTAGTTTGCCCGTATTAAATAAAGATGCTTTAAAAAAAGCTATTTTAGCCGCCCTTGCCGTGAAAGCAACAATACACAAAATAAGCAAATTTGATCGAAAAAATTATTATTATCCAGATTTACCAAAAGGATATCAAATATCTCAATTTTATGAACCGTATTGTACTAAGGGTGAGCTTACTATCGAATTTAAAAGTGGAGCTACAAAAAAAATTAGGATCACTAGAATTCACTTGGAAGAAGATGCAGGTAAATTAATACACGCAGAAGATGATAGTGCTATGCAAGAAAGTTATGTGGATCTAAATCGTGCAGGTACTCCTCTTATTGAAATTGTTTCGGAGCCAGAGATAAGTTCTTCTGAAGAAGCTTATCTCTATCTCAATGAGTTAAAAAAGAACATGGAATACCTTCAAATATCTGACTGTAATATGGAACAGGGTTCTTTACGGTGTGATGCCAACATCTCGGTAAAACCTAAAGATGTGAAAGAATTAGGTACTCGAGTTGAAATTAAAAATCTTAATACATTTAAAGGCGTTCGTGCCGCAATTGATCATGAAATTGAACGCCAAATTGATCTAATTAATTCGGGTGAAAAAGTAATTCAGGAAACTCGCCTATGGAATGCTTCTTTGGGGGAAACAAGTAGTATGCGAGGTAAAGAAGAGGCGCATGACTATAGATACTTTCCTGACCCTGATCTCGGATCTGTCATTCTCACTCAAACGGAAATTGATAAAATTGCCACAGAACTTCCTGAGTTACCCCAAATAAGAAAAAAACGTTTTATAAATGAATATAAGTTACCTAGTTACGACGCACAAATATTGACAGGGAAACGGTCAAATGCTGACTATTTTGAGAAAACTGTTCAATATGGAGCAAATCCAAAAAAAGTTTCTAATTGGCTTATGGTAGAAATGATGGCCGTAACTAACGAAAAAAAATGCTCATTAAATCAACTTTGTACACCGAATGCACTGTCAGAACTCCTCAAATTGATAGATTCAGGAAAGATTTCGGGTAAAATAGCAAAAGGAGTTTTTCAAGAAATGATGCAGACAAAAGCTCTCCCCCAAAAAATTATTGAAGATAAAAATTTAATTCAAATATCTAATGAATCAGTGATTCTTCCAATGGTTTTAAAAACGCTTACTGAAAATCAAAATTCTGTGGAATCTTTCAAAGCTGGCAAAGAGAGAGCACTCGGATATTTAGTTGGTCAAATAATGAAACAATCAAAAGGAAAAGCAAACCCATCACTAGTAAATACTCTATTATTAAGGGAATTAAAAAAAATATGATTTTTTTCTGCCTAATAATTCTTATTATCTTAATATGGGGGCATTTTGGCTTACCCGAAAAAATTAATGAGGCTAATTACCAAAACATTCCCTCTGATCGAGAGATTATGAAAGGAGCAGAGCCTTACACACTAATCGGTGATTCTGATACCGCTTTTTTAGTCATTCATGGTTTTGAAGGTTCACCATATACACTTAAACCAATAGCTAATTTATTGCATAACGAGGGTCATACTATTATTGCTCCTCTTCTTCCAGGGCATGGTACCTCAATTAAGCACTTTAAAAATACCCGTTATGAACATTGGGCACGTATGGTTGAAGATACCTATTCAAAAGAAAGGTCAAAATATAAATTCTTTTTTATTATAGGTTTTTCTTTAGGAGGAAATCTTGCTCTTAAATGTGCTATTTCATTTGCCCGTAAAATGCCACCAACTGGTATTATAGTAATTTCCGCTCCTGTTTTTTTAAATGGTTTTTTTAATGGACGGTTTATCTTGCAAGATTTTAGACTGTTCTTCAGCGGTATTATTAAAGAAATTGTTGATTATATCCCTAAAAAACAGAGAAGAATATCAGTCAATATGATGAGTCCTTGGGTTGGTTACTCTGAAGTGTACTCAGTTGCATGTGTTCATTCATTAAAGCGAAATATTTCAAAATTAAGAAAAAAATTATTTCAAATAGAGGTACCCATTTGTTTAATTCAGGCAAATAATGATCGCACAGTATCTCCTGAAAACCTTTATTATATATTTTCAAAAGTACGTTCCAAAGAAAAACGTTCTTTTATGTTTACAATAGAGGAAAAATTTTCTACTGCCCATCTTCTTATTACTCATGAGCAGACTAAAGATAAAGTTTATCACTATGTTCTTCAATTTATTCATGATTGCTTAATTAAATTTGATCTATCTCCTGATACAATTAAAAAAACTGGAAAAGTGTCTAAAAATAGGTTATAGTGTTTATCAATCTTGTTTATTTAGGGATATTGATATTTTTATCTACAAGTTTTTGTCGATTTGATGAACTTAAGTCGAATCTTTTACTTTCGATACCATTAAACAAAAAAATACTTAATTTTCCCTCTCAAAACGGTATCCCTTATGGGGTTCCAGGAAAAATAGGAGTTCAAGATAATATGCTCGCGATTAGTGAAGTATCTGCTCACACAATTAAAATCTTCAAAGATGGTAAATTAAAACGACTAATTCGATCAAAAAAATTTTATGAAAACCTCCCTAAACAAGATCAATCAGAAAAACCTAACGATGTATCTGAAAATTTTATAAATAAATTGCACATCCCCGGTGTAATTGCGACAACATCTGAGAATAGTTTTTATGTTTTAAATTATATTCCTGAATATGGGAAGAAAGAGAAAGGGAAATATAACTTTTTACATATTCATTTTAATGGTAAACTAATATTTACAGTTAATCAGGATGACAAATATCATATTGACTCTTATGAGAAAAAATTTCTTCTAAAAAAAGATGAAGGTAGTTTCTCAAATGTTCGCTGGATGGATGTTGATGATGAAAATCGCTTATGGATTACCCATATAAAAAATGAGGAAATAATTTTACAAGCATATGAAAATGGCAAACTTTTACATCAATTTTCAAAAAAACAATGTCATGAACTTCTTTTTAAAGATATCAAAAAATCTCCAAATGAAGAATATTCGTGTGAAACCTTTTATCCCTTTAGTCAAGGTAATTCAATTTTATTTGTTGGTAAAATCAAAATAATCAAAAAAAATAAAAATTCAAATGAAGCAAAATATATTTTCAAAGAAAGAATATTTATATCATATGATATAAATTCTAAAAAAAGTCATCATATATTTACGCATGATAGTGACCCTCAGCAAACCCCTTACCTCACACATGGTAAAAAGAGCTTTATAATATGGAAAACAGAAGATTATCAAAAATATAAGCTGGAACTTTATAATATAAATGGAAATTTTGAAAAGTCTTTCAGAATTAATTTACCTGGTAATCCTCATTCATGGCGTAGTACTTATACAACTTTGAGAGGTAAAATTTATAGTATACAAATATTAAAAACATCATTGTCTATTTACGAATGGCATTAATCGTTTATTCTTTAGGAATGTTATCAGTCATTGAGAATTCCTGATTTTCCACCCCTGGGAAAAATCTACTTTTTCCCTTTGCAAAAGCAAGGTGAACTGTACCAATAGGGCCAGCTCTGTGTTTTGCAATGATTAGTTCTGCCATGCCTTTCTTTGATTCAGGAATGTCGTTATTATAAATATCTTCTCTATGGATAAACATAACAATATCAGCATCTTGTTCGATAGCACCAGATTCTCTTAAATCAGAAAGTTGAGGTTTGTGATCTTTTCCTCTTTGTTCTACAGCACGGTTCATCTGTGACACCGCTAAAATAGTTACATCAAGTTCTTTAGCGATTGCTTTGAGGCCTCTTGAAATACTGGCTACTTCAACTTGCCTATTTTCTGTACGAGAAGAGTCTGTCATTAATTGTAGATAATCAACAATGATTAGACCTAGCTTTTTATCCTGTGTTTTCAAGTTACTCGCTAAACGTCTCGACCTTTGCTTAAGTTCCCAACTGGTTAAATCAGGACTATCGTCAATATAGAAGGGAGAAGAATAAATACGAGAACATGAATCATATATTTTCTGCATTTCTTTTTCGTTAATAAAGCCTTTTTGTATTTTATTTGAATCAATAAAGGCATCTGAACATACCATTTTAAGTAATAATTCAATGCTAGTCATTTCTAAAGAAAAAACTAGAGTAGGAGCGGATATTTTTTTGTCCATGATTATATTTCTAGCTATATTTAGAGCTAATGTAGTTTTACCTACACCGGGTCTTGCTGCGAGTATGATAAGCTGACCTCCTTTAAAGCCCGTAGTAATTTGATCAAGAACAGGATACCCAGAGGCAATACCAGTAATTCCCCCATCTGAATCTTTAACTTTTTTGAGATATTCAACAAATTCTTGATTAAACTCTCTTATATGTCTGACGCTATATTCACTATAGCGATTTGAAATTTGAAAAATTGTTTTTTCTGTTTTAGATAATAATTCTTGTAAGCCAATGCTTTGATCACCTAAAGATTTTTCAATATCTTTGATACTTTCTAAAAGTTTTCTTTTTAATGAAAATTCTTTAACTTTTTTTGCATAAGTGAGAGCACTAATGACACTACCCAAACCCGCAATTTCTGTCAAATATCCTCGACTACCAACTTTTTCTAAAAAATTCTTATTTTTTAAGTTGGCAATAATTAAGAGAAGATCTGGTTGAAAGCCTTTATCAACTTCTTCAGCAATACTTTCGTAAATAAGCTGATGTGATTGGAAATAAAAATCATCAGGGCGAAGAACACCACTGACTTCTTCAAAACACTCTACATTCTGTAATAAACTACCTAATACAAATTGCTCTGATTCTTCATCATAAATTGTCACGCACTTTTATTACTGATTTAATGAAGAATTAGAACTTTCAGTAGTGGAGTCTTCCATCTCTTTTGGCTTAACAGATGTTGAGGATGTTTTTTCTTCGGAAGGAAGGGAAGCACTAGGGTCATCAGAATTTTTAACCTCATCTTTATTTGAGCTGGATGCTTCTTCAATAACTTTCTCAGTAACCTCTTTTTCTGTAGAAACGTCTTCGTGTTTATTCGTTACAGTAACCTGAATCTCTACTTGAACACCTTGATAAAGTTTTATTGGTACTTTAAAAACACCGAGTGCTTTTATTGGGTTGTCTAAAATGATCATACGTCTATCAATGAGTAAGCCATCATTGACAAGAGCTTTATGTATATCAATATTGGTGATACTACCATAAAGTTTACCGTTTAAGCCACTTTTAGCTTCTAGCTCTATGGACAAATTTTTTAATTCTAAAGATTTTTGTTCCGCTTCACCCTTTCTCTTGATTATTTTACGTTTTTGTACTTCTTTCAAAAGCAATCGCTCTTTTCTAGTCTTTACAGAAGCAATAATAACTAAATCATTTGGTATTAAATAATTACGAGCATATCCATTTTTAACATTTTTAATATCTCCCGATTGACCGAGATTTGATACATCTTTCTTTAATAAAACTTGCATTCTATTGTTTGTCTATCCTAACGGACACATGATGCAAAGCTTTTTTCTTAATATCAAATGCAAAATCAAGTAATCCTATCATAAATAGAGAAAAAATAATTAATAAAAAAAGATGAGGAGCAAACCATGAAACAAAAAAAACAATTAAAAAAAAAACTCCAAAAGGTAAAAATCTAGCCTTTGCGTACGCACGTGCAATCGCAAAACCATTCAAAAAGTACACAAAACTAAAGATAAAAACAAAATTATTAAACCAGTAAGCATAGCCATCAAATATATCATAAAAAAGAGAAATCGTAAAAAGACAAATAATTGGTATGTAAAGAAGTATTGTAGACTCTGGGAGTCTGAAAAAGCATAAATCTAACCAAAAAAATGATTTACTATCTTTTTTTGATTTTATCCAACGGACAATGGGTAAAATAAGGAATAAGCTTATCGTATTTAAAACCATAGTTAATGAAGCCGAATAATTGATAAAAATATTTCCGTACTGATCATAAAACTTTAAAAAATCTGATTGTAGTTTTTTATCAGGAATTAAATTTTTTATTCGATCTTTACTAAAAAAAGAGGATATTTCAAAACCATTTATTAAATAATGTACTACCCAGTAGCCAAAATTAACCAAGAATAGAGTAGCCAATAAAATTAAAAAATAACGATTTACTTTTGCTCCCATCTTTTGATCAATTTTATCTAAAAAATTATTTAATTTTTTGATAAGATCAAGGTAAATTCGCTGCCGGGCATCAGAGTCTTCTACATTTGAAAATTCTTGTTTAAGAATCTTACGATCCCAACTAACACCATCAGGAATTTTTAGAAGAGTTTGATTATTTTTACTATAACGCTTTAAATAAATAAGAGTAAAGAGACTAGCCAATATAATGGTAGAAGCACCACTGGGTAGCCAAAAGAAAATACGAGGAAAGCCCTCTAACCAAAGAGCGGCGATCAAAGCACCTGAACTAAATAATATAGGCAAGTGACTTTTATTATAATTCTCATGAAACCAAGAAATCAAAAAAACAAGAGAAAGATTATAGGGCAACTGAAGAAAAAACCAAAAACTTTTATCGGGCATTAGAGAATATCACGCCTAAAAAATCTAAATATTAACAATAAAAGAAATCAAAAAGGAATATCGTCATCATTTATGATATCAGGATTAGCAGATTCTTCTGTTTTTTGTTGATTTTCTATTTTTTGAGATGCAGACGTATCACCTTCTGGAGTCAATGCCCCTTTCGCATCAAGAAACTGAAAATTATCCACGTGTACTTCAACTTTTGATTGCTTTTTTCCTTCGGAGTTCTCCCATTGGGACCACCTTAGCGAACCATCAATCCCTACTCTTTTACCTTTTGAAAGATATTTTGAAATAATTTCGGCCGGCTTCCCCCACGAAACGCAATCGAAGTAACCTACATCTTCTTGTAAATCACCCTCTTTGCGATAATAAGAACGATTGGAGGCAATACTAAAACGGCAAAACATCGTTCCGTTATTGGTGGAACGTAATTCGGGGTCTCTGGTTAAACGCCCAACAAGCAACACTCGATTCAGATCATTTGCCACGAGACACCTTTGCTATAAAAATCTTGAGTATGTCAGTATTTAATTTTAATTCAGAATATATATTTTTTATGTGCTCACCAGCAATATTAAATTGAAAAAAATTAAAATCACCCCTATTAATTTTAGAGATTGGATGGAAAAGATCTTTGACTCCCCAGTCTTCCTTACCAAGAACCTCAGACCCCTTTTTACTAAAAGTATCATAGACGAAATCAAAAGCTTTAGACTTATCTTCTTTACTCAGCTCTTTAAGAACTAATACTGCCTCATAATTTTGAACTAAACTCACGACACCCATGGTGTGAACTCAAAGATAATTTGGCAAGCATTAATTAATTTTTAATTATGAAATGTTATTTAAATCAATTTTAAGTTTAATACTTTTTTCTTCTTACACTTTAAATTTATTGTTTTAATAAACTCCACCAAAGATCACAACAAAATAAAACGTCATAAAAGCTTATTTAGAAATAAATTGTATTTATGTTCAATAATATAGTATTGGTATACTAAAAATGGTATATGGCTGAATCATCAAAGACACCAAACTGTGAATTAAAAGCAGATTCTATTAATAAACTTATTGAAAAATTAGGCCTTTCCAAAGGCGAATATAAGATGATTATAGATAAATTAGGGAGAAATCCTAATTTTACTGAACTTGTAATGTTTTCTGCCATGTGGTCAGAGCATTGCTCATATAAAAACTCAATTCTTCTTTTAAAAAATCTTTATGCTCAATCAGATCGACTTTTAGCAAAACCTGGCTCAGAAAATGCGGGGGTTCTAAAACTCAATAAAGAATATGCCGTTGTTTTTAAAATAGAATCACACAACCATCCTTCCGCCATTGAACCTTACCAAGGTGCGGCCACTGGAATGGGTGGTATCATGCGAGATATTTTTACAATGGGCGCCCGACCAATTGCTAGTTTAAACTCTTTGCGATTTGGAGAATTAACACTCCCATGTAATCAATTTTTATTCGAACAAGTCGTAAAAGGGATTGGAGACTATGGAAACTCTTTGGGCATACCTTGCATTGGTGGCGAAATATTTTTTCATAATTCTTTTACAAAGAACCCTTTAGTTAATGCTATGTCTATTGGAATTGTCAAAATAAAGGATATCGCTTCTTCTCATGCAAAGGGAGTGGGTAACCTCGTGGTTTATGCTGGAGCTAAAACAGGTAGAGATGGAATTCATGGAGCAAGCTTTGCCTCAAAAGATCTTTCAAAAACGGCCAGTGAAGAACGTAGCGCTATTCAGGTGGGTGATCCTTTTATGGAAAAACTGCTAATGGAAGCTAGTCTAGAGTGCATTCAAAAAAAATTACTCATCGCAATTCAAGATATGGGAGCTGCTGGCCTCTTAAGCTCCTCAAGTGAGATGGCAGCATCAGGAAGTGTTGGAATGAAACTTCATATGGAAAAAGTACCTTCTCGTGAAAAGAATATGAAACCTTTTGAGCTCATGCTCTCAGAAAGCCAAGAGAGAATGTTACTCGTTTTAGAGAATAAAAATCTCAACAAGGTTCAAGAGATTTATCAAAAATGGGAGCTTACAGCAATACCTATCGGCGAAATAACCCAAAAAGAAACACTACAAATATTTATGGGAGAAGAAATTTATGCTGAAATACCTCCAAAATTACTAACGAAAGAAGCTCCTCGTTACCAGAGAGATATTCAAGAACCTTTAAAAACTCACTTAGAAAAAGATTCTTTTCCTTGTTTACTTTCTCACGAATTAATCAATGATAAAAATTATATAAAATTTGAAGAATTTCTTGCTGATTTCCTTTCTTCTCCCAATTTAGCTTCTAAAAAATATATTTATGAGCAATATGATACTGATATTGGAGGAGGAAGGATACTTGGGCCTGGACAAAATGCGGGGCTTGTTCTTATTGAAAATACTTCCCTCGGTATTGTTGCTTCGGTTGATTGCCGATCTGATTACGTTTTTATTGACCCTTATTTAGGCACTCAACACTCTGTGGCTGAAGCATATCGAAATATTATTTCAACGGGGGCAAAACCAATTGGAATTACTAATTGTTTAAATTTTGCTAACCCTTATAATTCTGAAAACTTTTATTATTTTAAACATGCTGTGGAGGGTATGTCAGATGCAGCTCAAGCATTTGAAGTTCCAATCACCGGTGGTAATGTGTCTTTATATAATGAGAGTGTTGATGGACCTGTCTTACCCACCCCCACAATTGGAATGATTGGGCTTCACGAATCTCCCCAACAAGCACTAAGTATTTTAGTTAAGCCTCAACAAAAAATTTATCTTCTAGGAAAATTTCGCCCAAATCTTCAATCTTCATATTATCAATATTATCAAACTAAAAAACAAGGTATTAACTTACCATCTTTGAACTTATCGATAGAGAAGGAGTTGGGTAACCTTTTTTTAAAGCTTTTTGATAATGATTTATTAGAGGCCTCAATTGATATTTCGATTGGTGGTCTTTTATATGCACTCTTAAAAATAATTTTTCATTCTCGTGAAGCTTATAATAAAAAACTCGGTTTTTCTTTTCAAGCAAACGCGATTAAATTTTTTCTAGAAAAATATAAAAAACATGACTATTGGCTTTGGGGCGAAAGTGCACATAGCTATCTAGTGGTAATAAAAAAAGATAAAGAAGAAGAAATATTTAAATTAATCTCTGAAGAAAAAGCTACAAGAATAGAAGCTCTTTTTTTAGGAGAAGTGACCACAGAAAGTGAAATTTGTTTACAACCTATGTTTACCTTTTCCCTAGAGAAGGCATATCAAGCGTGGAATTCTTTAGGTAATTTTATTTTATGAAAGCACTCAGCTCATATCTACAAACTTCTCTAAAAAAAAAAGAGAGAGAGAATAAAAAATTATTTATACCTTATCTCGCATTGGGTGACCCTGATTGGGAGACTAGCTATGAGATTGTCAATATTTTATTTGAATTGGGAGCAGATACAATTGAGCTAGGCCTTCCATTTACTGACCCTGTTGCTGATGGGCCTGTTTTACAGAGAAGTTTTAAACGTATCTTAGAACAAGGATTTAGATTAAATTATTTTTTTAATTTTCTTAAAAAAGTTCATAAAAGTTATCCCAAACAACATTTTTTGGTGATGGGCTATGCAAATATTTTTTATCAACAGGGCTTCTCAAGATTTTTTACAAAACTCCAAAAGTTTGGGGTTAGCGGCCTTATTATACCTGACATTCCCTTTGAAGAGAAAAATAATTACCAAGAACTTAAAAATTCTCCCCTACCACTTATTGATTTTATAACACCTACAATCAAAAAAGAAGAGATAAAGCAGATTTGTTTGCAAGCCGAAGGATTCCTTTATCTAGTTTCGACGAAAGGTGTTACAGGAAAATCAAAATTTGATAAGCGTATTAAAATGCTTGCAGACAGAGCTCATCAATTAACAGATATTCCTGTTATAGTCGGATTCGGTATCAGAACGAAAGAACACATAGAAGCCTTACGAGATTTTGTTGATGGTTTTATTATAGGTTCATTAATTCATGAGATTATTGAAAAAAATATACATCAGAAGCAAAAAATACCCAAACAAATTAAAAAAGAATTAGGAGAAATCATTGAAAATATTTAAACAGATACCCAGCAAAATATCATTTGATAGTGAAAATCTTATGATACAGTGGAAAGATACACATCAGTCAATATGGAATTTAATTGAACTTCGTAAAGTGTGTCCTTGTGCTGTTTGTTGTGGTGGTGACTTTGGTGAAATAGGAACAATGACTTCTCACATTAAAGAGGCTAAAATTTTGAGTTACGAAATTATGGGTAGATATGCCATCAGCATAAAGTGGAAAGATGGTCACAACACAGGAATTTATACTTATGTAAATTTACGTAAAACATGCGAATGTAAAATATGTCGGAAGAATTTTTAATCACAATTGATCAAGGTACAACGAGTTCTCGAGTTTTTCTTTTTAATCAAAAGGCAGAAGTTATAGCCTCTGCTTCTGAAGAATTCACACAATATTTCCCACATCCGGGTTGGGTTGAGCATGATACAAATGAAATATGGAGTTCTATTAAACGTTTGCTCAATAAAACTCTTCAAAGTAGTGGAGTCAATCTCAAAAAAGCTATCGCCATTGGTATTACCAATCAACGTGAAACGACCCTAATTTGGGATAAGAAAACAGGGGAGCCAATTTATAAAGCTATTGTATGGCAATGCCGGCGTACCTCAGATTTTTGTGATAGATTAAAACAAGCGGGTAAAGAAGCCGAGATTAGATCAAAAACAGGGCTTGTGATTGACGCTTATTTTTCTGGAAGCAAGGTTCACTGGCTTCTCAAGAATATCAATGGAGCGAGAGAACGAGCAGAAAAAGGGCAACTTTGTTTTGGCACTATGGATACTTTTCTTCTCTATCAATTGACAAACAAAAAATCTCACAAGACCGACTATACCAACGCATCACGCACGATGCTCTATGATATTCATAAAAAAGAATGGGATAAAGAACTATGTCAACTCTTTGAGACTCCCCTCTCTATTCTTCCTGAGGTGCAAAAAACTACTTCACTTTTTGGCAAAACAGAAAATTTAAAATTCCTCCCTGATGGTGTACCTATACACTCGATGGTGGGTGATCAACAATCAGCCTTATTTGGTCAACTCTGCTTTCAGCCCGGAGATACAAAAAATACTTATGGAACCGGTTGTTTTATGCTAATGAATACGGGTGATCAATGTTTTGAGAGTAGCAATAATTTAGTGAGCACAATTGCTTGCAACTATAAAGGAGAGCCAGCTTATGCTCTTGAAGGGAGTGTTTTTATTGCAGGGGCGGTTCTTCAATTTTTAAGAGATTCGTTTCATTTTTTTAAAGATGTTTCGGAGACTGAATCAATGGCCTTATCAGTTGAAGAAGATGATGAAATTGTTTTTGTACCTGCTTTTGCCGGTTTGGGTGCGCCTTATTGGGATCAAAAGGCTCGAGGTGCGATTTTTGGTTTAACGAGGGGCACTAATATTCAACAAATTACACGATCGGCGATTAAGTCAATTGCTCTTCAATCAAAAGAACTTTTAGATGCAATACAAAAAGACTCTAATCAAAAAATATCTGCACTAAAAGTAGACGGAGGTGCCACAAATAATAAATATTTAATGCAATATCAGGCAGCTCTTCTTGATATTCCTTTACTTTTACCAAAAAATATAGAAACGACAGTTTTAGGAGCGGCTTATTTAGCTGGTCTTTCTTCTGGTTTTTGGAGTTCTTCAGAAGAATTAAAAAAACTCAACCCAATAGAAGAAAAATTTTTACCCCATTTACTTAATAAAGATAAAATAAAAAAAGAGTTGCAATTATGGAAGACAGCGATTAAAAAAGTTCGGTTACATTAAAATGATTTTAATTATTGGAACAATTGCACTTGACACTGTAAAAACACCCTTTGGTCAAAAAGAAAAAATACTTGGCGGTTCGGCTAGTCACTTTTCTGTCGCAGCCTCTCTCACTACCCCTGTCAATATGATTGGTGTGGTTGGAAACGATTTCCCACAAAAGTATCTCGATTATTTCAAGGATAGAAAAATTGATATTTCAGGAATTAAGAGATCTGATAAACCGACTTTTCACTGGAAGGGGCATTACAACTATGATTTAGACATAGCCCACACCGATGAAACGCTGCTCGGTGCACTCTCTGAATTTAAACCTACTCTTACAGCAAAAGAGAAAAAAGCAAAATTTATTTTTTTAGGTAATATAGACCCTTCGTTGCAATTAAACCTACTTAAGCAAGTTGACAAACCTGATTTCGTGGGTATGGATTCAATGAATTATTGGATAGACTCAAAACCGAAAGAACTTTGGGCTGTCATTAAAAAAGTGGATGCTCTTTTCTTAAACAGTGCAGAGATTAAACAACTCGCCAACGAAGCATCTTTAATCAAGGCTGCTCATATAGTACAAAAAAAAGGACCTAAAATTGTAATCGTTAAGTCTGGAGAACATGGAGTTTTAGTCATCTCTAAAGATTTTACTTTTTCGTCAAATGCATACCCCACCAAGAACGTGAAAGATCCAACAGGAGCAGGCGATAGTTTTGCTGGTGGTTTTGTTTCCTATATGTATTCAAAAATGATTTTAAATAAAGAAAATTTAAAATTTGAAGAAATTGTGAAGCAAGCGATTGTTTGGGGTGCAAGTGTTGCCAGTTTTTGTGTCGAAGACTTTTCAACAAATGGTTTGAACAAAGTGACTAAAAAAAAGATATTAGAAAGATGTCATAAAATTCATGAAATTACAAAATTCATAAAACATAAATGAATAAAACTGTTTGCCGTATTACCCATCAAGATATTGAAAGTTTTTTTTCAATTTGCACTAAAAAATGGAAAAAACCGTTTCAGAAAAAAATTTTTCATAATTATCAAATTATGGACGTACGCAAAGTTTGGGAATCAGTAGTAAAACGCTCTTTGGCTATCCATTCATTCCCTCATAACATAAAAGAGAAGACCCTCTGGGTTCAAACTGATCATAGTATTTTTGCTCAAAGTGTAAAGATGTTAGAGAAAAACATTTTAGAGAGACTCAAAAAAGAAAGTGGTATCTCTCTAAAACATATCAACACGACGGTCAACCCAACCGCCCGAAATTTAGCACAATCTTATCTTTCGACAAATATAAATAAAGAGATAAAAAAGACAGACATTACATTAATGTCTACAAAAATGGCATCTCAAAAAACTACTTTTGACAAATTTATTGATAAAATTTCTTATTTAAGCAAAAATTATGAGCACTAAAGTAGTTACTGAATCAAAGATTAAATCTGATAACCAATATTCGGCTTCTAGTATTCAGGTTTTAGAGGGGCTTGAAGCGGTTAGAAAACGGCCGGGCATGTATATTGGCTCCACCGATTTACCCGGCCTTCATCATCTGATTTATGAAGTCATTGATAACTCTATTGATGAGGCGATGGCTGGTCATTGTGAAGAAATACTTTTAGAGCTTTTGCCTAATCAAATTGTCCGTATCACTGATAATGGGCGAGGCATTCCTATTGAAAAAAATTCAAAATTTGGCATATCTACAGTTGAGGTTGTTCTCACTAAATTACATGCTGGAGGTAAATTTGGAAATGGTGCCTATAAAGTTTCTGGTGGCCTGCATGGAGTAGGTATTTCTGTTGTTAATGCTCTCTCTGATTGGTTAGAAGTGGATGTTTTTCGTGATGGACTCCATTATAATCAAAAATTTGAGAGGGGCAAACCATTACCACCTAAACAAGAGAATCAGAAAAAAAAGAGACGAGGTACCATGATTACCTTTCAAGCCGACCCCGAAATTTTTGATACCCTAGTGTATCAATACGATACGCTTATTTCAAGAATGAGAGAACTGGCCTTTCTCAACAAAGGGATTAAGATTCAAATAGAAGATACTCGTCAAGAAGAACCCCGTCAAGATACTTTTCAATATAAAGGTGGTATTGTTGAATTTATTAATATTTTAGTAGAGAATAAAAAACCTATTTTAAAAAAACCTATTTATATATCAGGATCACGAGAAGATGTGTATATTGAAGCCGCACTTACTTATACAGATGCCTATAATGAGCAAATATTTGCTTTTGCAAATTCAATTCATACAAGAGAAGGTGGCACTCATTTAGAAGGCTTTCGATCTGCTTTAACCAAAGTGATCAATCAATATAAAAAAATCTTAGGTTTTGATAAAAAGATGCCTACTGCTTTGACCGGAGAAGATGCGAGAGAAGGTATTTCTGTAATTCTATCTATTTTACTTCCTAACCCTCAATTTGAGGGTCAAACAAAAATGAAGCTTGGGAACGGAGATATAAAAGGGATTGTACAATCACTGGTACATGAGGGTCTCACTGAAGTATTTGATCAAAATATTTCTGAGACAAAAAAACTTATAGAAAAAGCAATCTCTGCGGCTTCAGCGAGAATGGCTGCACGAAAAGCAAGAGAGCTTGTGCGGAGAAAATCTGCCCTTGATGGTGCGGGGCTTCCCGGTAAATTAGCTGACTGTAGTGTTAAAACACCTGAGAAAAGTGAACTTTTTATTGTTGAGGGAGATTCAGCAGGAGGTTCAGCCAAAGGAGGGCGAGACCGTTTTTATCAGGCGATACTTCCCTTAAAAGGAAAAATTAATAACGTCGAAAAAACGAAACTTGAAAAAATCTTAGGAGATTCTGAGATTCGTGCTCTTGTTATGGCCTTAGGTTGTGGAATTAGCGATGAATTTTCTTTAGAGAAGCTTCGATATCATAAAGTAATTATTATGACAGATGCTGATGTAGATGGTGCTCATATACAAACCTTAATTTTGACCTTTTTTTTCCGATATATGTCGCAAATTATCGAGAATGGAAACCTTTACATAGCTCGACCTCCTTTATATCTGATACACGTCGGTAAGAAAGAACACTACTATGCTTATGATGATAACGAAAAAAATAAAATTATTATTGATTTAAAAGATCGTACCCATACTTTACAGAGGTATAAAGGTTTGGGCGAGATGAACCCTGATCAATTATGGGAAACTACTATGGACCCTCAAAAAAGAGTTCTCATGCGAGTTGATGTGGATGATCTTGTTCTCGCTGATAAAACTTTTATTACTTTAATGGGTGATCAAGTAGGACCTCGGCGTGAATTTATCGAAAAAAATGCATCAAAAATTGATGATCTTGATTTATGATTTAAGGTGTATTTACTAAGTTCAAATTATAAATATAATATAAGAAAGACTTGTCAGCAAGACCCATTTAGATATCTTAAGAAGGTTGATCAATGTCTAAGCTTATTTTCCTTTTTATCTTTTTATACGCGATCTGGAGCATTCTTCGAGGTGTTATTAAGATATTTCTTTTAGCCAAAAAAAAATCAAATAAACAAAACAGCCTAAAAGAAAAAGATATTTCGAATCAAGCCGAGATAATTAATGAAAAAAGATTAGACCGAGAAGATAAGTGAGTTCAGAGAATCAATATAATGAACAGATAAAAGCTTTATCTGCGATACTTAAAACTATTCAACATCCTACTTCTGGAGGTGATCTTCTGAGCTCTGGTGTGGTGAACAAGATTAAACCACCAGATGCAAAAGAAGACCGAATACAATTATTTTTATCTTTTGGAGAAGATAGAAAAGATCAGATTACTTTAGAAGCACAAATTAGAACCGCAATCTCTAATAATAAACAATCAGACTTAAACCCCAAGATCAAATTTATTAATTCTAAAGAAGAAAAAAATCCTAAAGAAATTATTTCAAAAAAGATAAAGGATGTTCGCTATATTGTGGCGGTTGGTTCGGGTAAAGGTGGGGTTGGTAAATCAACCGTTGCCGTTAATTTGGCTGCAAGTTTAGCACATCAAGGGTTTAAGGTTGGTCTTTTAGATGCTGATGTATATGGGCCTTCTATCGGTAAACTCATTGGTATAAAAGGGAAGGTAAACCTTCCTTTTAAAAAGAATCGTATTATCCCTATTGAAAAATATAAAATGAAAGTTGTCAGTTTCTCATTTTTAATTGATGAAGAGCAGGCGGTGGCATGGAGAGGGCCTATGCTTGGGAAGGCTCTCCAACAATTTTTATATGATGTTGAATGGGGTAGCCTCGATTATTTAATTATCGATTTACCACCCGGAACAGGCGATACTCATTTATCTCTCGGTCAACTGATTGAAGTGCATGGTGCTTTGATTGTAACGACACCTCAAGATGTTGCTGTGCAAGATGCGATGAGAGCGATAAAAATGTTTGAACAAATTAATATACCAATAATTGGCATCCTTGAAAATATGAGTAATTTTATTTGCCCTCACTGTAGTGAGACTTCTGAAATATTCTCAAAAGGTGGAGGTGATATTCTGAGTAAGGCATCTGAAAGTACACTTTTAGCAAAAATACCTCTCACATTAGAACTCATGAATTCTTCTGAAAAAGGGATTCCACTTACTTCTAAACAAGGGAAAAAGATTAAAGGAAATTCTGATTTGATTCAAGTAGTTCAAAAAACCTTTGAGCAAGCAACCGCTCAATTAACATCTATTCTTGATAAAGCTTACCAAGATATTGAATAAATTAACACTTAATACTCAAGAGATTATTAATAAACTCGCAAGAAGTGAGGATCTCAATTCTGATGAAGCGACACATCTAATGTCTCAAGCTTTAGAAGGTGCACTTTCACAAGATCTGATGTTATCTTGGCTCACTTTTAGCGATCAAAAAGCTTATACAGTTGAAGAGATTGTCTCTTATGCCAAAATAATGAAAAAAAAAGCAAAAAATATTTCTTTAGACATTGCCTCCATGGATACTTGTGGAACAGGAGGAGACCAATCTCATCTAATAAATATCTCTACCCTAGCTGGTATCACCTTGGCTAGTCTTGGCATCCCCATCGCCAAACATGGGAATCGATCGATATCATCAAGGTCGGGTTCGGCAGATTTATTGGAGTCATTTGGTTATCCGCTCAATGAAACCGCAGAGCAAACGAGCTATCGAATAAAAAAAGATCACTTTGGTTTTATGTACGCACCCAATTATCACCCAGCGATGAAGCATGTTGCAGCGGTAAGAAAAGAATTAGCGACAAAAACAATATTTAATATTCTAGGGCCTTTATGCAACCCTGCCTCTACTAAAATTCAACTATTAGGAGTTTACTCAAAAGATATTTTAGACCTCGTGGCTGAATCTTTAAAGGAGCTCGATATAAACTATGCCCTTATTGTTAGCTCGCAAGACGGCCTAGATGAAATTAGCCCTCTAGCAAAAACAGAATATCGCCTACTCCAAGATAAAAATATAACCTCTGGATGGATTACTCCACCTCCATCTTTGAATATTCACCATTTAGATGAAATTCGTGTTACTGATTCTCAAGATGCTTATAATAAAGCCAAGAATACTCTGAAAGGTGTTTTTATATCTGGTTTGGAGATATTAGTTCTTAATGTTACGGCGGGTTTATTTCTTTGGAAGCTCAGTAAACGAGAGATAAAGTCAACAAATACTAATATTCAAGAATTTATTAATAATTATTTTGATAGAATAAAAAAACATATTCAAGCTGGTAAAGCTTGGGAATTAGTTAAATCGTGGGATGTTATATAACCAAAAAATTTAAACAGAAGAAGACATGAACAAACAATTCAAATCATTTAAGGAGTTTTATCCATACTATCTGTCAGAACATAAAAACCCAATCTGTCGAGGTTTACATTATATCGGGAGTATGTTAACTATTATTCTGCTCATGCTCGCTATAACAACAGGAAGCTATCTCTCTATTCTTTGTATTCCCATTATTAGCTATGGGTTCGCTTGGGTGGGTCACTTTATTTTTGAAAAGAATAAACCCGCCAGCTTTAAATATCCATGCTATAGTTTTATAGGCGATTGGGTCATGTTTAAAGATTTTCTAATCAAAAGAATTAAAAAATAGTTTTACCAAAGAACTTTTCATAAGCACCCATATCTATGATACCTACGATACGAGAGTTGCCGGCTAGGTCTCGGGGGGCACCCATCAAATTGAAAGATCAGACTACTTTTTATTGGCTTTCGCTTTCATAAGCACCCATATCTATGCTACTGCCTACAATACGAGAGTTGTCGGCTAGGTCGAAGGCACCCATTTCGAATAAAAGCCTCATATCAGTAAAACGAGGGTCAATATTGCTACCCGTATTAATCGCGGGTGAACCCGTCATTAAACGTAAACCGTCATCGGCAGTACCAAAAACACCATCACCACCAACAGCGTCTGCAGCGTTTACGAACATTGGGTAATTAGAAGTAAGATAATTAGTAGCCGTTCGATCACCATCAATATTACCAGTGCCATCAGTGCCACAACTGATGGCGCCCGTCGCCCAAGCAAAACCATCACTACCACCACTAGCACCACAACCTTGAATCAGGCTGTGTGAAATATTAGGCTGTACATTCACGGTGCAAAAACTCTCATTACCCTTGAAACCTGTACCAGTACCAGTACAAACAGCTCCTGTATTACCCCACATAATAACATTGATCAAGAAAATATTACTTGCATCTGCACTATTAGCAGCTCCAATATTAACAGCTCCACCAATACCAGTAGACACATTACCTGAAAAAATAACATTACTCAAAGTTACATGATTCGTCCTCTCAAAATAAAGACCACCACCACCACCAGTAGCTCTATTACCTGAAAAAATAACATTACTCAAAGTTAGAGATTTACCAAGAGAATTATAAAATAGACCACCACCAATACCAGCAGCTCTATTACCTGAAAAAATAACATTACTCAATTTTAAATTATCACCATCAATATATATACCGCTGCCAGCGCTAGCTGCATTGCCTGAAAAAGTAATATTACTCAAAGTTAAATTATCACCAATATGATACATACCGCCACCAATATTACTATCTCCTTGACCTGCTGTAATCGTAAAACCATCTAAGGTTGCATCAGCCGCCCCTTTAACAACCGTATTACTATTCTTATTAGTTACAACAGTCATCATGCTAGTAGCATCCCTCGTTTCGGTACCCTTTATATAATCAGCATTCTCTATAATACCATCAGCATCAATACCGCCACCACTACTATCAACGTCATTACTATCAAGATCACCGCTTAAGATGCTTTTACTCATCCGCCAGTTACGCTGACTCAATGAATGCTCTGTACCCACGAAACCACCATAGACTTTGACATTTGATACCAATTGAAAAGATATAGCTCTATCAGAAGTTGCAGGTTTATAAACGCCTGCAGCCACCACAATCTGATCACCAGCGTCCGCGACGGCGACTTTATTTTCAGAAGATTCGAATAACACCGACCGTAGGTCGCTAAAAGCATTCGACCAACTCGTGCCATCATTCGCACCACTCGCAGTAGCATTCACAAAAATAGTTTTACCTGATCGTCTCGTTGCAGAGATCTCAACACCCGCGGCATAATTACGGCTTGCATCATAAGCGAAGATTTTATAATAGTAAAGAGTGCCCGCCGTTGCGGCACTATCGCTGAAATCAAGAGAATTAGCATTGTGCACCACCCTCGAGGTGCCAATTAAAGCACCACCAACCGTATATTCTTTACCAGCGCTAGGGGCGTCTACTATTGAGCTTGTATTTCTTAAGATTAAAACCTTAGAGAAATCAGCATCCGCTGGGTTTACCCAAGTGATCACGTTTAATAAGTCTCCAAAAGTAGCACCACTCACCACAGCTGGTGGCACTGTATCTGTTGGATCCGGATTTATTGGCACAGCCGGACCTTTAGCATCGTCAGAGCAAGAGACGCTAAAGACAATAAAAACAAGGATTAATAAGTAACCTTGAGTTGATTTAAGTGTTTTTAATAGATTCATACCCCCTCTATCGGATACTAAAATAATCTGTCAATAAAAAAATGTTTTTTTATTGAAATACTTTAAAATTGAAAGTTCAGACTACTTTTTATTGACTTTCATAAGCACCCATCAAATTGAAAGTTCAGACTACTTTTTATTGACTTTCATAAGCACCCATCAAATTGAAAGTTCAGACTACTTTTTATTGACTTTCATAAGCACCCATCAAATTGAAAGTTCAGACTACTTTTTATTGACTTTCATAAGCACCCATCAAATTGAAAGTTCAGACTACTTTTTATTGACTTTCATAAGCACCCATCAAATTGAAAGTTCAGACTACTTTTTATTGGCTTTCGTAAGCACCCATCAAATTGAAAGTTCAGACTACTTTTTATTGACTTTCATAAGCACCCATCAAATTTAAAGATCAGACTACTTTTTACTGGCTTTCATAAGCACCCATATCTATGCTACTGCCTACAATACGAGGGTTGCCGGCTAGGTCGAAGGCACCAGCTTTGAATAAAAATTCCATATTAGTAGGAGGAGTAGACGAGCTAGAAACATAACGAGGATTATTATTACTACCCGTATTAATCGCAGGTGAACCCGTCATTAAACGTAAACCGTCATCAACCGTACCAAAAATATTATCAGCACCATTGGCGTCTGCAGCGTTTACAAACATTGGGTAATTAGCATAACCATCAACATTCGGGTCACCACCATCAATATTACCAGCACCATCAACACCACAACTGCTAGTGCCCGTCGCCCAAGCGGAATCACCACTAGCACCACTAGCACCACAACGTTGAATCAGGCTGTGTGAAATAGTAGGCCGTATATTCACGGTGCAAAAACTCTCATTACCCTTGAAACCTGTACCAGTACAAGCAGTTCCTGTATTGCCCCACATAATAACATTGATCAAAAAAATATTACTTCCACCTTTAATATTAGCAGCTCCACCAACACCAGTAGTTTCATTACCTGAAAAAACAACATTACTCAAAATTACATGATTGCTATTATTAATACGCATACCGCCGCCACGATTCCCTGTATTACCTGAAAAAACAACATTACTCAAAGTCAGATGATCATTGCTGTTAGTAAAATAGCAACCGCCGCCACCAGTACCAGCACCAGCAGACACATTGCCTGAAAATACAACATTACTCAAAGTTAAATTTTCAGCACCACTACTATAAAGACCGCCACCAGAAAGACCAGCCCAATTGCCTGAAAAAATAATATTAATCAATTTTAAGTTATCAAACTCATTAAATAGACCGCCACCACCAGCATCTGATTGACCTGCTGTAATCGTAAAACCATCTAAGGTTGCATCATGCGCCCCCACCCTAACAACGTTTTTACTATTCTTATTAGTTACAACAGTCATCATGCTAGTAGCATCCATCGTTTCGGTACCCTTTATATAACCAGCATTCTCTATAATACCATCAGCATCAACACCGCCACTACTATCAAGGTCATTACTATCAAGATCACCGCTTAAGATGCTTTTATTCATCCGCCAGTTACGCTGACTCAATGAGTGCTCTGTACCCACGAAACCACCATAGACCTTGACATTTGATACCAATCGAAAAGACATAGTTCTATCAGAAGTTGCAGGTTTATAAACACCTGCAGCCACTACAATCTGATCACCAGCGGTAGCTCCTGTAGGAGCTTTTAACGCCGACTGTAGATCGCTAAAAGCATTCGACCAACTCGTGCCATCATTCGCACCACTCGCAGTAGCATTTACAAAAATAGTTTTATTAGCGTTTTTCGTTGCAGAGATCTCAACACCCGCGGCATAATTACGGCTTGCATCATAAGCGAAGATTTTATAATAGTAAAGAGTGCCCGCCGTTGCGGCACTATCGCTGAAATCACGAGAATTAGCATTGTGCACCACTCGCGAGGTGCCGATTAAAGCACCACCAACCGTATATTCTTTACCAGCACTAGGGGCATCTACTATTGAGCTTGTATTTCTTAAGATTAAAACCTTAGAGAAATCAGCATCTGTCGGGTTTACCCAAGTGATCACGTTTAAGTCTCCAAAAGTAGCACCACTCACCCCAGCTGGTGGCACTGTATCTGTTGGATCCGGATTTATTGGCACATCGGGATTCGTTGGCACATTAGGATTTTTCCCACCGGGCTGTGTTGGCACAGCAGGATCTTTAGCATCGTCAGAGCAAGAGACGTTAAAGGCAAAAAAAATAAGGATTAATAATAAACCTTGAGTAACCTTGAGTAACCTTGAGTAACCTTGAGTAACCTTGAGTAACCTTGAGTAACCTTGAGTAACCTTGAGTAACCTTGAGTAACCTTGAGTAACCTTGAGTAACCTTGAGTAACCTTGAGTAACCTTGAGTAACCTTGAGTAACCTTGAGTAACCTTGAGTAACCTTGAGTAACCTTGAGTAACCTTGAGTAACCTTGAGTAACCTTGAGTAACCTTGAGTTTATTTTAAGTGCTTTTAGTAGTTTCATATGCTCTTATCGTACACTAAAATAATCTGTCAATAAAAAAATGTTTTTTTATTGAAATACTTTAAAATTAAAAATTCAGACTACTTTTTACTGGCTTTCATAAGCACCCATATCTATGCTACTGCCTACAATACGAGGGTTGCCGGCTATGTCTAGGGCACCAGTTTTGAATAAAAATTCCATATTAGTAGGAGGAGTAGACGAGCTAGAAACATAACGAGGATTATTATTACTACCCGTATTAATCGCGGGTGAACCCGTCATTAAACGTAAACCGTCATCAACCGTACCAAAAATATTATCAGCACCATTGGCGTCTGCAGCGTTTACAAACATTGGGTAATTAGAAGTAAGATAATTATTAGCCGTTCGATCACCATCAATATTACCAGCACCATCAGTGCCACAACTGTTAGTGCTCGTCGCCCAAGCACTAGCACCACTACCACCGCAACCTTGAATCAGACTGTGTGAAATATTAACTGTCCTACTATCCGCTACTGTCTCTATAGTGCAAAAATTAGCATTACCTTGTGGACTTGATCCACTAATACCAGTACAAGCAGTTCCTGTATTGCCCCACATAATGACATTAATCAGGGTAATATCTCCATTCTCCATATAACTACCGCCACCCGAACTATTGATGGCTTTATTGCCTGAAAAAACAACATTACTTAAAGTGACATTACTTTTAGAAGAAAAATTAATATAAAGACCACCACCGCCACTTCCATTCGCTGTATTGCCGAAAAAAATAACATTACTCAAAATTATATCACTACTAGAATTAATACGCGCACCACCACCACCAATCCCTGTATTACCTGAAAAAATAACATTACTCAAAATTACATGATCGCTACCACTAATACGCATACCGCCACCATGAGTATTGCTTTTATTTCCTGAAAAAATAACATTACTTAAGCTTACATCATCAGCATTATTATTTAAACCGCCACCACCATTGGCTTCATTGCCTGAAAAAATAATATTACTCAATTTTAAACGAGCACCATGATTACTCATACCGCCACCAGCAATAGCATTACCTTCTCTTTGACCAGCTGTAATCGTAAAACCATCTAAGGTTGCATCATCCGCCCCTATAACAACGTAACGACTATTGTTATTAGTTACAACAGCATCCCCATTAGCATCCATCGTTTCGGTACCCTTTATGTCATCAGCATCCTCTATAACGCCATCAATATTAGAATCAGTATCGTCACCAACAAGATCACCGCTTAAGATGCTTTTATTCATCCGCCAGTTACGCTGACTCAATGAATGCTCTGTACCCACGAAACCACCATAGACCTTGACCTTTGATACCAATCGAAAAGACATAGTTCTATCAGAAGTTGCAGGTTTATAAACACCTGCAGCCACCACAATCTGAACTGGTAGAGCTTCTCTTTCTGTTTCTGCCACACCAGCGGCTTCTGTTAGTGCCGACTGTAGATCGCTAAAAGCATTCGACCAACTCGTGCCATCATTCGCACCACTCGCAGTAGCATTCACAAAAATAGTTTTATTAGCGTTTTTCGTTGCAGATATCTCAACACCCGCGGCATAATTACGGCTTGCATCATAAGCGAAGATTTTATAATAGTAAAGAGTGCCCGCCGTTGCGGCACTATCGCTGAAATCAAGAGAATTAGCATTGTGCACCACCCGCGAGGTGCCAATTAAAGCACCACCAACCGTATATTCTTTACCAGCACTAGGGGCGTCTACTATTGAGCTTGTATTTCTTAAGATTAAAACCTTAGAGAAATCAGCATCCGCTGGGTTTACCCAAGTGATCACGTTTAATAAGTCTCCAAAAGCAGCACCACTCACCACAGCTGGTGGCACTGTATCTGTTGGATCCGGATTTATTGGCACATTGGGATTTGTTGGGTCAGGATTTTTCCCGCCGGGCTGTGTTGGCACAGCAGGATCTTTAGCATCGTCAGAGCAAGAGACGTTAAAGGCAAAAAAAATAAGGATTAATAATAAACCTTGAGTAACCTTGAGTAACCTTGAGTAACCTTGAGTAACCTTGAGTTTATTTTAAGTGCTTTTAGTAGTTTCATATGCTCTTATCGTACACTAAAATAATCTGTCAATAAAAAAATGTTTTTTTATTGAAATACTTTAAAATTTAAAGTTCAGACTACTTTTTACTGGCTTTCGTAAGCACCCATATCTATGCTACTGCCTACGATACGAGAGTTGTCGGCTAGGTCGAAGGCACCCATTTCGAATAAAAGCCTCATATCAGTAAAACGAGGGTCAATATTGCTACCCGTATTAATCGCAGGTGAACCCGTCATTAAACGTAAACCATCATCAACCGTACCAAAAACACCATCACCACCAACAGCGTTTCCAGCGTTTACGAACATTGGGTAATTAGAAGTAAGATAATTATTAGCCGTTCGATCACCATCAATATTACCAGTGCCATCAGTGCCACAACTGCTAGTGCCCGTCGCCCAAGCAAAACCATCACTACCACCACTAGCACCACAACCTTGAATCAGGCTGTGTGAAATATTAATTGTCCTACTATTCGCTATTGTCTCTATAGTGCAAAAAATCTCATTACCCTTGAAATCTGTACCAGTACAAGCAACCCCTGTATTGCCCCACATAATAACATTGATCAAGAAAATATTACTTCCATTTCTAATACTAGCAGCTCCACCAACACCAGTAGACACATTACCTGAAAAAATAACATTACTCAAAATTACATGATCGCTACTATTAATACGCATACCGCCACCTAAAGCCCCTGTATTACCTGAAAAAATAACATTACTCAAAGCTATATAATCGCCCCCAACATACATACCGCCACCACCACTCAGACCACTCCCCGCCGTATTGCCTGAAAACATAACATTACTCAAAGTTAAATTATTACCACTACCATTACTAAACATACCGCCACCACCAGTGGTGGCCACATTACCTGAAAAAATAATATTACTCAATTCTAAGTTATTAAACTTATTATACAGACCGCCACCACTAATGCCTTGACCAGCTGTAATCGTAAAACCATCTAAGCTTGCATCAGTCGCCCCTTTAACGACGTTTTTACTATTGCCATCAGTATCAACATTGCCACTACTATCAACGTCATTATTATCAATGTCACCGCTTAAAATAGTTTTATTCATCCGCCAGTTACGATCACTTAATGAGGTATCTGCGACATCAAAACCACCATAGACCTTGACATCTGATACCAATTGAAAAGAGATAGTTCTATCAGAAGCTGCAGGTTTATAAACACCTGCAGCCACCACAATCTGATCACCAGCGGTGGCTCCTGTAGGAGCTTTTAACGCCAACTGCAGATCGCTAAAAGCATTCGACCAACTCGTGCCATCATTCGCATCATTCGCAGCAGCATTCACAAAAATAGTTTTACCTGATCGTCTCGTTGTAGATATCTCAACACCCGCGGCATAATTATGGCTTGCATCATAAGCGAAGATTTTATAATAGTAAAGAGTGCCTGCCATTGCGGCACTATCGCTGAAATCAAAAGAATTGGCATTGTGCACCACCCGTGAGGTGCCAATTAAAGCACCACCAACCATATATTCTTCACCAGCACTAGGGGCGTCTACTATTGAGCTTGTGTTTTTTAAGATTAAAACCTTAGAGAAATCAAAATCTGCCGGATTTGTCCAAGTGATCACATTTAATAAGTCTCCAAAAGTAACGTCGCTCACCACAGCTGGTGGCACTGTATCTGTTGGATCCGGATTTATTGGCACATCGAGATTTTTTGGCACATTAGGATTTTTCCCGCCGGGCTGTGTTGGCACAGCCGGATCTTTAGCATCGTCAGAGCAAGAGACGTTAAAGGCAAAAAAAATAAGGATTAATAGTAACCTTGAGTTAATTTTAAGTGCTTTTAGTAGTTTCATATGCTCCTATCATACACAAAGACAATCTATCAAGAAAAAAATATTTTTTATAATTTCTGAATACTTTAAAACTGAAAGACATCTAATAAATAAAAAATAGTGGTACCTTTGAAGCACCAAATAGAATGAGTACTCCAGAAAAAAATAGATTTTTTAAAATTTAAAGAGAATAAATAAATGCAAGTAATTGATCAACTCAAAAAATTAGAATCTTACACTACCTCTTTTTCAAGCCATTTAAATGCTGTTCGTAAACATGATCGTTTGAGTGCATCAGGTTTATCTATCTTTCAAATTAATGTAGGTAAACTTTGTAATCAAGCTTGTAAACATTGTCACGTTGACGCAGGTCCATCTCGCACTGAATTAATGAGTCTAAAAACAATTGATCTCTGCTTAAAGATTATCGCTGAGCTTAATATAATTAAAACCGTTGATATTACTGGAGGAGCTCCTGAAATGAATCCTCATTTTCAATATTTAGTAGAAGAGTGCAAAGCTGCAGGAAAACATGTGATTGACCGTTGCAATTTAACTATCCTCGAGAAAGAAGGGTATGAATACCTTTATTCATTCCTTAGCAAAAATTCGGTTGAGATTATCGCTTCTTTACCCCATTACAACGCAAGTGATACGGATAAACAAAGGGGCACTGGTGTTTATGATAAATCAATAAATGCTCTAAAAAAATTAAATCAATTAGGCTATGGTGAAAAAATTCCCCTAAATTTGGTCTACAACCCTGTGGGTGTACATTTAGCTGGAGCTCAAGAGACTTTAGAACGAGAATTCAAAGAAAATCTTTATTCGCAACACGGAATCATCTTTAATAATTTATATTGTATTAACAATATGCCTATTCACCGATATTTAGAAGCCCTCATTCGTTCTAACCAATTTGAGACCTATATGAATACACTTGTCAATGCTTTTAACCCTTGCACAGTCGGTAATTTAATGTGCCGTGAACAAATCTCTGTAAGTTGGGATGGACATATTTATGATTGTGATTTTAACCAAATGTTAGATGTAAAAAGTGAACCAATTTTTAATCTACAAACATTCAATCACGAAGCTTTTATAAGCCGAAATATTCAAACAGCGAATCATTGCTTTGGTTGCACAGCAGGGGCAGGTTCCAGCTGTTCTGGTGAGTTAGCTTAAAAAAATAATAATAGTGCCTAAATTAGGCTAAGTTCTTCGGGCTTGATATCTGCAATGGTATGGCTATAACCCTCTTTATCAATATAAATTACTGAATAAGTTCCATTTGAATTTTCTAAACTCACTTCAACAGTAGCATGATGCTGCACGATAACACCCTTTAAAAGAAAAGACCCACGAAGTAAAGTGCATTGATCGCCTATTTTAATTTTATTCATGAGACAACAACTTTAAGAAGAGGGAGATAATAAAGACTCTAGCTTTTGACTTTTTTCAAGCGATTGATCTAATTTAAAGCAAATTCTAGGGATATACTTCATTCTAATATTTTTTGCTATTTTACTACGAATAAAAGGAATTAATTTATTGAGACCTTTGAGTGTTTCAATCTGAGATTCTGGTGATTCATAAATAGAAACAAATATTTTTAAATTCAAAGAATCACCCGACAAATGACACTTTGTAAAAGTAGTGAATCCAATATTAGGATTTTCAAATTCTCTATAATAAAGGTCCACTAAAAGCTGAAGTATTCTTTTTTCAATCCTTTTTTGTCGATGCTCATACATTTTATGTTTAACGAAATTTTTATTTCTTGGGTAATATCACTTCTTCTAATTTTTTACGAACTTCTTTGTCTTGATAGCATTCAAGTATATCACCTACTTTAACATCATTAAAATTATCAACTAAAATACCACATTCAAAACCATCTTTAACTTCACTAACATCGTTTTTAAACCTTTTTAAAGTTTTAATAAGCCCTTCATATACAAAACTACCATCTCGAATAACTCTAATTTTTGCATTTTTCTTTATATTACCAGATGAAACCATACATCCAGAAATTGTGCCAATATTTGATATTTTAAATAATTCGCGTACTTGGGCCTCACCTAAAATTTCTTCTTTAATATCTGGAGTGAGCATATTTTCTAGAGCATCTTTAATTGTATCTACAATTTCATAAATAATTTTAAAAGAATAAAGCGGAACTCCCTCTTTTTCAGATAAAGATTTTACTCTTGAATTTGCTCTTACATTAAAGGCAATAATAATCGAATTTGAAGCAGAAGCAAGCATAACATCTGATTCAGTTATTTCTCCAGTGCCCGTTAAAACAATAATAATATTAATTTCTTGATTAGATAGATTCCCTAAAGAGGCTTCAATCGCTTCGGCAGAACCACGCACATCTGTTTTAATGATAACCTTAAGTTGCTTAAGCTTGCCCTCTTGAATTACTTCATTAAAGTTCTCAAGCTTTACTTTTTTGATTTTTTGAGCCTGTTCTTGTCTATTTAATTCCTGTCTCTTTTCAACAATATCTTTCATTGACTTTTCTGATGACATAACATGAAAAGGGTCACCAACTTGTGGCACACCAGATAAACCAAGAATCTCTACAGGAGTAGAAGGGCCCGCCTCTTTTAGTATCTCCCCACGACTACCAAACATCGCTCTAATCTTACCCCCCTCCATGCCGATAACAAATGAATCACCCATTTTAAGTGTCCCTTTTTGAATTAATACTGTCGCCACTGCACCTCTACCCGGATCAAGCCGTGCTTCAATTGTAGTACCTATGGCATTTCTCTCATAATTGACTTTTAGCTCAAGAATTTCTGATTGAACTAAAATTAACTCTTTTAATTTATCGAGGTTTGTAGATTTTAACGCAGAAACCTCTACAAAAGGAGTACTCCCCCCCCAATCTTCAGGAACAAGATTATTATTTGATAATTCTTTTTTCACTTTCTCGGGGTTAGCTTCTGCTACATCTGTTTTATTAATAGCAACAATAATAGGAACATTCGCATCTTTTGCATGTTGCAGAGCTTCAAGAGTTTGTGGCATTACTCCATCATCAGCAGCAACAACCAAGACAACAATATCAGTCAGTAAAGCACCTCTAGCACGCATTGCAGTAAAAGCAGCATGACCAGGAGTGTCTAAAAAAGTAATACTCCCCCCCCGTTCAGCTTCTACTTGATAGGCCCCAATATGCTGAGTAATACCTCCAGACTCGCCACTCACAATATCTGTTTTTCTAATGTTATCAAGTAATTTTGTTTTACCATGATCAATATGTCCCATAACAGTAACCACAGGTGACCTCATTTTAAGATTTTCATTAGTATCTGCCTCATCTAAAATAATAGTTTCATCATAAAGAGAAATAATCTTAACTTTACAGCCATACTCTTCTGCAACAAGCGTTGCCGTATCTGAATCAATCGACTGAGTAATGGTTACCATTTCTCCCATCTGCATCAATTTGGAGATTAACACAGATGTCTTAATATTTAATTTTTTAGCAAGGCTACCTACTTGAGTATATTCAGTAATTTTAATTTCTTTTGGCACAGATGAACGTTTTTGGGTACCATCTCCCACATAATCTCTTTGAGTTTTTTGCTTAATAAAAAATTTTTTATGTTCTTCGTGCTTTAATATTTCTTCTCGAAGTTTATTTTTAGATTTTTTTTGCTGTTGATATTTTACAGAATTTCCTTTATATTTTTGAGTATTCTCATTGATAGGAGCTGGTTTTAATTGATCAGTAGAGATTTTATTCGCGGTTGATTTTGCAGCAAGCTTAGGAGCTGAAGGAGCTGGATTAATTTTATTCTTATTAGGAGGAGAGACTATTTCTTTTTCTGCTTCAATTTTCTCCTTTTTAGCCTGTTTTTGTTGTTCCGCAATTTTTGCCGATATCGAACCACTCTTCTGAATTTTTTTGATGATAAGCTTCTTTTTCATATTTAAGCGACAGCTACACTAAGTTTGATTTATTTACTATCTTCGTGAGTCGACTTTTCATCATGATCACTGTCATCTTCAAATTCAATATTTTCATTAATTATTTGCATAATCTTTTTTGCTGTTGATTCACCAACATCTTCCATGGCAATTAAGTCAGCCTCTTCTAAGGATAAAAGGTCCTCTACCCAATGAATATTATTTTGCTTAAGTATATTAATAATTCGTTTTGTTAAACCTGGAAGTTCACTTAAAGTAGTACCCTTCTCCTCTTCTTCTTCTTTTTCTTTATTATTTTCTGAGAAAAGTTTTTCAAAATTTTTTCGTGCCTCAGGATTTATAATTTCTTTTGAAAAATCAGTTTCACTTTTTATATCAATTTTAAAACCAGTAATATGGAAGACAATTTTAACATTTGAGCCTTCTCGACCTATCGCAAGAGATAATTCTTTATCTGAGACTACAACCAAAGCATGATTTGTTGACGTATCAACATTTACCATAATTGGATTCGCTGGAGATATTGCATTTTTGATAAATTCTTTTGGATTGCTAGAAAAACTAACAATATCAACTCTCTCATTACCAAGCTCACGGACAATCGATTGAATTCTTACACCACGAACTCCGACACAGGCTCCAACAGGGTCAAGGCCAGAAACATTTGAACGAACTACCACCTTACTGCGAATACCGGGCACACGCCCAACAGCAACAATTTCGACAGAGCCTTCATAAATTTCAGGCACTTCCATTTCAAAAAGTTTTTCAACAAACTTTTTTTCTGCTCGACTCACAATTACTTTAAGTATACGATTTCGATCTTCTTCAATATCATGAAGAATTACCTTTATTTTATCTTCTATACGATATCGTTCACCAGGTATCTGATGTTTGACAGGCATGATTGCTTCAATTGTTCCTAAATCTAAATACACAGTATCCCCACGTTTTCTCAAAATATAACCATTCAAAAGTTCACCTAATTTATTTGAAAACTTTTTTTTAATTTTTTCTTGTTCAAGAATTTTTATCTTTTGAGAAGCCACGTAGATCGCTGTTTGAGCGGATATTCTATCATAGTTATTTGGATTCTCTCTAACTTCAATTTTATCACCCAATTTGATATTAGGATCTATTTTTAAAGCCTCATCAATGTGAATTTGCATCCCTTCCAAAAGAACATCCGTAACAACTATTTTTTTTGCAACAACAGCAACATCACTTCCATCATCAGAAATAACAACTGTAACATCTTCACTTGTTTTATATTTCTTTCGATAAGCAGCAATCAAAGCAGACTCCAAGATTTCTATTAAATCTTCTTTGGTAAATTGCTTCTGGGTCACTATTTCTTGTAAAACCGTGAAGAGATTTTTAATCTCAACTTTTTTTACTTTACTTTTTTTCATTTCAACTCCTGCATTAGGTATTAACTAAAATCTATTCGCACATACTCGTAAAGTTTCTTGAGTAGCATAAAATTTTAATTCCATCCAATACATTTTCTTCACAGCACACTTCACAAACAACAACTCTCATTATCTAAGGAGACACTCTAGTTAAGCATATTTAAGACTGCCAAACTCATTAATATTTTATTGTACATGCGAAGCCACCATCATGAGCAAAAACTTGATCTATTCTGTCAATTCCTTTCTGTTAATATCAATTTCAAGTTTGACTCTGATTTAACACATATTCTATAACATTTTCTAAAACAATTTTTGGTATGATATTATTTGTTTTTAAAAATCTGAGATAATACTGCATCTTTTATTAACATATTTTAAAATAAATGCTCAAATTTACGAGACTACACACTTAAATATAGCAGAGATATACTACCTTCTTTACAAGGTGGCTTTCTATTTTAGAGTGGTGCTACTTCTTCTAGATATATTTATACATGAAAACCCTATTAAAGGAAGAATTACAAGAAATCTCTCGTGATAAACAGGTGAATATTGCTGAAGTTTGGAATATTCCCAAAAAACAGATCGAGAAAAGAAACTTAATTCCTGTTTTTATAAAGTTTTTTTCTGATGAATATTACATAAAAGGTGTACTTGAAAAGTTAACCCCTCTCCAAGTGCAAATTTATACCTTAATTGTTGAGAGTAAATCTGTTTTGACTCTTGGTAAGATTGCTCGTAGTATTAAAATGCAACCAATTAATGTAGAAAAAGAACTCGCCGTTCTCAAGTATATCCTTTTAGTTTATCAACGAAAAAACAGAGAGCGAATTACAAACAGTTTAGATAAATATTATCCTTTTGAAGAAATTAGCACACTGATCGATATTAGTGAAAATAAAAATTCTGAAAAATTTCGCTTATCCATTACAAAACAGCTACAAAAAAATAGTATAAAAACTCTCGACAAAAGATATGTTACAATGGTGGGTAAAAAGTTAGATATAACTCAATTTTGTTTAGAAGCTGTAAAAGATGAAACATTTGAAAAGATTATCAATTCCTTAAGCGATAAAGAATTAATTTTAATAGATGAAGCATTTTATAACGGTGGAATATTAGAGATTAATAGTGCGAGAATTATCATTGATGAACAAAAATTAGAGACAGAATCCACTTTTAAAAAATTGGATGCATTCAATCTTTTAAAAGATGTTTATTATATAGACGAGCGTTTTATTCGAATTTTAACAATACCTATAGAGCTTTTCGAATATTTAGTTAAAAATCCTATTTTTATTGTTGAAGAAGGAATAAAAGAACACCAAGATCAAACCATCTGTAATCAATTTGATTTTATATTAAATATGAAACGGTTACTGCTTTATATATCAAACAAAGGAATTACCCTATCTCAATCTGAAAAAGTTAAACAATCTGACATGAAACGAAGTGAAGACTCTTTAATTGAAATTGATAAAAATCTTTTTCGTGAAAAAAGTCAGGTTTATCAAATTGAAATCATGCTACCTTTACTTAAATTATTTAAATTGGTTAATATCCGAAAAAATAATGTTATTTTAGATGCTTCTTTTGAAAATTTTATAAATAATGACCCTTTGAACTTGATCCGAGATCTAATTCAGCTTATATTAGAGTCTTCTGAAAAAAGATTAGTAGGAGCTGATGTTTTTTTACCTCTGGATATTCCTTTTTATAAAAAAGAAATAGTTGATACTTGTGTAGAGATTATAGGTAAAAATAACGGTGCTTACGCTAAAGTAATGATCGCACAAAATATCAGAGATCATGTTATTCTATCATCCGATTTCAAAATTATGAACTTCAAAGTTCAATACCTTCAAAAAAGAGGTCTATTAATCTCTGCCCTTTTTTATATGCATTTATTTGGTCTTCTAGATGTTAAATATCCACAAAGATGGATTGTTTTTTCAGCCCTAGGCCGATGTATTTTTTTCAAAGAAGAACTTCAAATAAATAATATGGAACATGCTCTTTATGTAAATCCAGATGCTACGGTAATTGCCATGCCCGATAAACTTTCTTTTCATGGCCTTTATTTACTAAAATCTTTTGCTTATCTTAAAAATTTTGATAGTATTTATACTTTTCAACTCACAAAAGATTCATTGCAAGAGGGTATTTTACTGGGAAATAACATTACTGATTTTAAAAACTTTCTTGAAAAATTTTCAAAAAATGAAATACCACAAAATATACTTTTTTCTATCAAAGAGTGGACGAACGAACTCCCTGTGGTTAATATCGAAGAAAGTGTTGTTTTACTAGAAACATCAAACCCTAAACTAAAAGAAAAGTTACTAGGAGGCTTACATGATAAAAATATTGTCAAAAAAGATTTGTCTCCAACCGCTGTTATCATTAATAAAAATAAAATTGCCGATGTTATGGCCGTTGCTGATAAACTTGAAATGATCACCAAGCTTATACGATAAAAAATTAAGATTTATGCAGTATGTTATATGTAAATTTGGAATACGCCAATATTATTTAAAGATAAAAAATTAAAATTTATACGGTATGTTATATGATATAATCTTTCCACTTTTAGGTGGTTTAGGCATATTTCTCTACGGAATGAAGCTTATGAGTGAATCTCTCCAAGAGGCCGCAGGTCATCATCTAAAAAAACTGATCTCTAAAATGACAAAAAGCCGTCCTATGGCCGTCTTTAGTGGTGTTGCAATTACTTGTATGGTGCAATCATCTTCCATCACCACTGTCATGGTGGTTGGTTTTGTTAATGCAGGCCTTCTAAAGCTTTCACAAGCAATTATGGTTATTATGGGGGCAAATATTGGTACAACCATCACCGCTTGGATGGTCGCACTACTCGGATTTAAATTTAAAATTTTAAATTTTGCCTTACCTTCTATTTTTTTAGGGATACTTTTTACCTTCTTAAGTAAAAAGAAACTTAAATTTTATGGTTTAATGCTGATTGGCTTTGGTTTTTTATTTCTTGGTTTAGATTTCATGAAATCAGCAATACCAGATGTCACAAAAAATCCAGAGGCTTTTCAATTTTTAGGAAATTATATACAAAATAATTTTACTACAATTTTTATATTTCTTGCAATTGGTATGCTTTTGACAATTATCATTCAATCTTCCTCAGCAACCACGACAATAACCATTGCTCTCACTTTTTCAGGTTTTATTCCATTGGAGGCAGCATTTGGAATGATTTTAGGTGAAAATATTGGAACAACAATTACAGCCAATATTGCCGCTCTTGCTGGAAATATTCATTCGAAAAGGGCAGCACTAGCTCATACTTTTTTTAATTTAATTGGTGTAATATGGGCTCTTTGTTTGTTCTACCCTCTAGTAAATATAGTTGCTTTTATCGTACAAACTGATCCGTTGCAAGATTCAGAATCCACTCGCTTTCATATATCTACATTTCATTCCATCTTTAACCTTATAAATACAATTTTATTGATTGGTTTTATCTCTCCAATTGAAAAAATTGTGGTCAAAATCTCAAATTTGTTCTCTAAGACCCACCCCAAAGAAGCTTTTCAGGGTTCAAAATTGTTAAAAGTGCCCGTTGCTTCAATGGGATCTAATTTAGAATTAGAACAAATATCGAGCTTTACCAGACTTTTTATAAGTAAAGCTTTAAAAAACTTTATCAATATTGAAAAATTAATTTTAAAAAAATATTCAACTAAAGTAGTTACATCAATACTCGAAACAGAGACAATACTTAATCGTTATCGCGATAATGTAATAAAGTCATTAAATACAATTCAAGAAGAAGGAGTAATTGGAAGAACAGCAAAAAATATTATTTCTGTAACAGACATGATCAAACAAACAGAAGAAATTGGTGACTGTTTTACTCGTATTGCTCGTAGATCACGCCTCGCAGATAATCATAAAACAGATCTGAGTAAAAACGAAAAAGTAATAATTGAAGAACAAATTAATTTAATTAGCGACCAAATTAAATTATTACGAAAATCTCTTAAGGGAAAAGCCAATAGACAAATAAAGCTTAAAAGTAAAAAAATTGACTTAAAAGTACAAAAAAAATTCCACAGTCTCGAAATAAAAATAAATAAAAAAGATATAACTAAAGTTTCAAATTGGCTTTCTCTTATGCTAGCTGTTGATTTAAGTCGAGACCTTTATTTAACAAATAAATCTTTAAATAATATTATTAATGTATACCTCTCAATTTAAAAAGAATACTATTTAAATTTAATGCATTATTCAGCTATATTTCAGTGTATTAATCAAAATTGTAAACAGAGATCACCTTTAAACGAGGTGGTTTATCAGTGCTCTAAGTGTGGGTCTCTTTTTGAAGTAGTGCATGACATCGAAAAACTTAAAAATAGATCTGCCCAAAGTTGGATCCGAATTTTTAATGAGAGATATCGTTCTTCAACCTTTCCATATGGTTCAGGTGTTTGGGGTAAAAAAGAATGGATACTACCTCATATTCAAAATGAACATATTGTTTCAATGTATGAAGGTAGCACTAATTTATTTCGTTCTGAGAGGTTAGAGCATCTCTTTCATCATAATAATTTATGGGTAAAACTTTGTGGGAATAGTCATACAGGCTCTTTTAAAGATCTTGGTATGACCGTACTGATTAGTCAGGTTAAGTCTATGATTCTCAATGGTGGTAAAATTAAAGCCGTTGCCTGTGCATCCACTGGTGATACCTCAGCCGCCCTTGCTGCATATGCTGCAAATGCAAATATACAAAGCGTTATCTTGCTGCCCAAAAATAAGATATCGATGGCTCAACTCGTTCAGCCTATTTCAAATGGGGCTCTCGTTTTGTCACTCAATACTGATTTTGATGGATGCATGAAAATTGTCCAAGAGCTTACCTTAGATAAAGAGATTTATCTAGCCAATTCAATGAATAGCTTGCGAATAGAAGGACAAAAAACAATTGGTATTGAAGTTATTCAACAATTAGACTGGACTCTTCCTGATTGGTTTATTATTCCTGGAGGAAACTTAGGTAATGTTACAGCTTTAGGTAAAGGTCTTTTGCTCATGTATCAATTAGGTCTTATACAAAAAATGCCTCGAATCGCTCTCGCACAGGCAGAAAAAGCTAACCCTTTATACCTGTCTTATCTAAAAAATTTCAATGAATTTAAACCCATTGAAGCTCAACAAACCTTAGCTTCAGCAATTCAAATTGGGAACCCAATTTCAGTAAATAAAGCTATTCGTATTTTAAAAAAATTTAATGGTGTTGTGGAACAAGCATCTGAAGAAGAACTCAGTAATGCTGCAGCTCTTGCTGATTTATCTGGTCTTATGACAGACCCTCATACAGGAGTTGCATTAGCAATTCTTCAAAAGCTTAAAAAGAAAAAAATAATTGCTCCTGGCGAAATAGTTGTTGTAATATCTACGGCACATGGTCTTAAATTTGGTGATTTTAAAGTTAACTATCATAAAAATAAGTTAAAAAATATTATTACAAAATATCAGAATACCCCTATTGAACTTGAACCGACGTTTGACAATGTCAAACGAATTGTGCATGATAAAATTGAAGAGAATATACAAAAAAATCGAGCTACAGGAATAAATATTAAAGTCAAATAATTTAATAAATAAAAAGAATGGAATCAAGTAAAAAATTTATAAAATCTTCAAAAGTAGGTTTTTCTACATGTTCCGTACATGCTGGTGAAGTAGTTGAAAAAAATCATCGACCTCTCACAACCCCTATTTATCAAACTGCTACATACACATTTGAAAATACTCAAAATCTTCATGATTTTTTTCAAGGAAAATTAAATAGAGTCGCTGAATATGGAAGATATGGAAACCCTACGCAAAATATCGCTGAAAATAAACTCAAAGCTCTTGAAAATGCTGAATCATGTCTTTTATTAGCGAGTGGAATGAATGCAGTAACAACTGCTATTCTTAGTATTTGTCGTAAAGGAGATCATATTGTAATTACTGATGATAGCTATCGAAGAACACGTCAATTTATTACGCAAGTTCTCTCAAAATTTGATGTTAACTTTACTTTTGTTAATCCATATGTCCAAGATATAGAAAAGGCGATTACCGAAAATAAAACAAAACTTTTAATTTCAGAGTCACCCACCAATCCATATCTTCATGTGCTTGATATGGAAGCGATTGCTAATATCTGTCAAAAAAATAAAGTTAAGTCTCTTATTGACTCTACATTTGCTACTCCATATAATCAGCGACCACTTGATTTTGGTATTGATATTGTAATTCATAGTGTTACAAAATATCTAGGTGGACATAACGATATTTTGGGAGGTGCCGTTTTAGGCAAAGAATATTTAATCAGTGCATTTAAAGAACTTTTAGCAATTATGGGAGGAGTAATTGATCCTAATTCATGCTATTTATTACTCAGAGGTTTAAAAACATTTGCTTTAAGAATTAAACATCAAAATAATTCTGCTCAAAAAATCGCTGAATTTTTATCCTCTCATCCAAAAATTCAAAAAGTTTATTATTTAGGATTAAAATCGCATTCAAACCATGAATTGGCAAAAAAACAGATGAATGGTTTTGGAGGAGTTATTTCTTTTCTTGTAAAAACAAATCTTGAAGGCACATCTAAATTTATTGACACAATGCAACTTGCTCAAATTGCCCCCTCCTTAGGTGGTGTGGAAACTTTAATTGAACAACCAGCACTTATGAGCTATTATGAGATGGAGCCATCAGAAAGAGCTAAAATTGGAATTCATGGTAATTTAGTTCGTTTATCAATTGGAATCGAAGATACAAAAGATATTATTAATGATTTAACTCAGGCATTAACTCAAGTTTAACTTATGAAAATAAATAAATGAACCCACGACAAAAAAGTATACTGCAGCATACCATTCTTAATTCAATTGGGAACACTTCTTTGGTAAGATTGATGAGTATTACAGATCATTTACCCAAAAATATACAAATATGGGCTAAAATGGAAAATCGTAATCCAGGTGGTTCAATTAAAGACCGGGCTGCTCTTCAAATGATCTTAGATGGTATTGCATCTGGAGATCTAAGAGAAGGCAAAACTATTCTTGATTCAACAAGTGGTAATACCGGTATCGCTTTAGCAATGATTGGAAGTTTATTTAATTATCCTGTCGAATTATGCGTTCCTGAAAACGTTTCTAAAGAACGTAAAGATCGTCTAAATGCTCATGCTGCTAAAATTTTATATACTTCCGCCATGGAAGGTTCAGACGGAGCAATTATGGAAGCACGTAGCCATTTTGATAAAAATCCTAATAAATATTTTAAACCAGACCAATATGGTAACCCATCTAATCCTAAAGCCCACTACCTAGGAACAGGACCTGAAATTTGGGAGCAAACACAAGGTCAAATTACACATTTTGTGGCAACTCTAGGGACGACTGGAACAATTATGGGAACAGGGCGTTATCTAAAAGAGAAAAATAAAAAGATCAAAATTATTGCTGCTGAACCTGACGATGCTTTTCATGGCTTGGAAGGCTTAAAACATATGAATTCTTCTATTGTTCCTCCTATTTTTAACAGGGATGAGATTGATGAAATTATTCCCATTCCAACGGAACCTTCTTATGAAATGTCACGAACTCTAGCTAAAAAAGAGGGGCATTTTGTTGGACAATCAGCAGGAGGAGCGGTGTGGGCTTCTTTACGTCTTGCAGAGAAATTAGAACATGAAAAGATTGAAAAAGCGATCATTGTGACTATTTTATGTGATGGAGGAGATAAATACTACTCAAAAGATTTATGGAACTTTACTCAATCTTAAATTTAAGATTGAAACCTACATTTATTTGATAATTATTATTTCACCGAAGCGAGATCTTCCCCTAATATCGCTGTCCGTAATTTAGAAACGTTGGGGTGATCTGGAAATAGTTGCTCAGATTTTTCTAGCATCTCACCCATCCGATTTTTGATACCAACTATTTTATAAAGTTGAACTAAATTGATAGTATTTTGCATAAATTTTGGATTTCTTAAATAAACTTGTTCCGCATAATCAATAGCATCTTGATAATGCTTAATCTCGTGGGCAATTAATGATGCCTTATAGATATCTTTTTCTGCACTAGGGAAGTAGTAAAGATAATCTTTAAGAGAATTTGCTGATTTACTAAGATTTCCACTTCTAAAATAGGCATAAGACAGAAGCCTGACGATACAAGCAGACTCCTTATTTAATTTTAAATTTGTATTGCAACATTCAATACATTCATTAAACCGCTTTTGTCGATAGAGTTTACCTGCCTTTTTATAAATTTTATGTATCTTTTGATAATCAATATTACTTTTTTCATGTTGATTATAAATTACTTTAAGAAGGGTTAAATCGTCAGTAAGCTCACCAGTATTTTGTAAACTTGTAACCAGTTTTTTAAGATTACCATCTGCTTTTTCTACTTCCTTAAGAAATAATGTTTCATCATGGTTAATAAAACTCATACTTCCTTCCATATTTATACGAATGTCATCCCTACCATCTGAGCCAATCAAAATTACGTCATTCGGTTTCAATTGATATGTTTTAATTAAAAGATGATTTTCATTTTTAGGAATACCTATTTTTCGTATATATGATTCACTTCCAATAAACTTTGCTTTTTTATCTCTATATATTACTCCCCACGGATGCTCAGCATTAATAAAATACATAAAGCCAGTTGTCTCATCAATAAGACCTAAAAATATAGAAATTAACATACTACAATCAAATGTTTCAAATATATTTTGCATCTCTAAAAAAACTTCTTTCATCCATAATTCAGGAGTCTTGCTATTTTGAGTGTTTGTTTTATATCTTGATAAAAACGCGTGAAATACGACACCTAGGACAATAGCACCCCCAGCACCTTGAATAGATTTACCCATCGCATCAGCATTAGCAAAAACAATATAATTTTTATCTTGTAGCCTAAGATTATCTGCAATACTAATATCTCCACCTATCTCATACTTTTTCCCTTTAAATAGAAACTCCTTTTTTTGTTTTGTATAAAATTCAACGATAAAATATTTCGACTTAGATTCATTTTTTATTAAAGGTCGAATTAATAAAGAAGTGAGAAAATAATCACCATCTTGCTGATCTTTGAGAATTGTCATTTCCATTAAAGTTTTTTTTAATTTGATCGTTCTTTCTTTAACTTTTTTTTCTAGACTTGTATTCAAGTCTTCAACTTCTTCATTGAGACGTATAAACTTATTGGCTAATATTGTTGCAAGACTCAACACATAAAAGCTAAATAAATAACCAACAATTCTCGGAAAAACAATGATTTCCCTTGTAATAAGTCGATCAATAACTACACCAAAAATCAAAATACACGTACTACCCAATACTAAAAGAGCATCCAAACTTTTTTCTTTAGATTTAATTATTAAAAATCGAAGTATCAAGATAATATAAAAAGATAAAAGCCAAACATTATATTTATAATTAATTAAATTAAATAATAATAAATTACTACTTAAAATAAAATATAACCCTAGACAGACTGAAGTAATATCTAGGAACCAATAATATGATTTATATTTAAAATTACAAAATTTTCGAATGAAATGAAAACATAGAAAAGGCATTGCAATAAGTAAAAAGTATTCAACTTTCTTTGTTATTATAAAATCCCAACCAAATTCATATTTAATTTGAGTTCTTAGAAATGTATAAGATGATATACAAATTGTAAAAAGGGCAAAATAAAGATCATCAAAATTATTTCTTCTTCTGAAAAATAGAAATAGAAAATAAAAAGCGACAGAAAGATATACTGTTAACATTAATAATTTAAAAAATTGGCTAAAATAAAAATTAGCTAAAATTAATTGTGTAGAGCCAATCTTAACAGTATCTTGCAATATACCAAGTGCCTGATTTCCGCGAAAATATGGTTTTACCTTAACCAAAAGATAATTTGGTATTCCTTTATTTTTTAAATAATGACGATCAAAAGTATAAATTCTTATTTTATCATAATTTTGCGGTAAATCAGATTTAAAATTACCTGTTTGACCAATCTTTCTTCCATTCAAATAAGCCACGTCAATATCACTAATCGCTCCTAAACGAATAGAAAACTGATTTGAAGTACCTTTTGGAATAGAATCAATAAAAAATGATTTATACAACCATACCGTTTTAGTTTTTTTTGAGATATCATTGAAAACTATATCAAAACCAGGAACAATAATTTTTTTACATTTCTTCAAATTAAAAGAGTTTGTTTTAAGCCTTCTATATAGTTGATCATGAGTAAAATCATCAAAAACGGCACACCAAGAACCAGCAACTTTAGAATCTAAAGTTGCTGGTTCTTTTAAATTCTTAATATGAAAAATATTCTCCATATTAGGAGGAATAGAAGAAAGACTAATTTGTAGAAATATTAATAAAAAACAAATTCCACAAAATAATTTAACGACTGATTTGATTAAAAAATAGCCAGTCACAATCAAAAAAATATAAATTTCACTTAACAATAAATAAAAATAAAGAATAATTCTCTTTTACAGATAAAGTAAGCTGTTTTATTTAGATACTTATCTTTTTTCGATAATTTGGTACTTTCACTTTACTTACTGTTTTACCCATTTTAAGGCGTTCTAAATCAGAAGTAATTTTATTTTTTTCATGAGGTTCTAAGAGATCAACATATATCTTACCATCCAGATGATCCATTTCATGAAGAAGGGCTCTTGCCATGAGATTTTCAGCTTCAATAGTTTTTTTCTTACCCAAAATATTTTGATAGAAAACTTTAATCTGTCGAGAACGCTTTAAAGTAGAAGTAATACCAGGTACAGAAAGACAACCTTCTTCCCCTTCTTGCATTTCATCTGAAGATTCAACTAAATGCGGATTAATGAATATTTCTTTTGTACCCGATTTTCTTAGGTCAATAATTAAAATTCTCTTCAAAACTCCAACCTGAACGGCTGCTAAACCAACGCCATCTGCATTATACATTGCATCAAACATATCGTTTACTAAAAAACGCAATTCCCGATCAAATACATTCACCTTCATCGACTTTTGATAAAGAAGAGGGTCAGGTATTGTTATAATACAACGCAAGAATTTTGCCGATGAATTAAAATTTTAGACTGAAGGGACCCAACCATTACAGTAAACCTCTAACATTGGGTGGAGAAAAGTCAAGTATAAAAAGTACCTTTTCTCAAAATTTGAGGAAATATATTTTGCACTATATAAATTCAATTGACAGCTTTGAAGAACAATATTATATTTCAGTACAATAGTATTATACATTGCAATATGAATGAAACGATAAAACCAGCTATCCCAATTAAAGACCCAGAACGTATTTTGGAACGTAAAAAAAAAGGCTGGCAAGAGTTGGGATTATCTGTAAGTGGACATCCCATTATTTATAAATATTTAAATTCGGGCAAAAATGCTTCTCGTATTCTTCTGTTAGGAGGTGTACATGGTAACGAAACAGAGGGTATTCAATTCATGCATGATTTTTGTCTAGAATTTATTGATAACAATACAAAATCTCCTTTTAAACAAAGCCTCTTAACAATACCTGTTTTAAATCCTGATGGTTTTTTAAATTATAAACGAAAAAATGCAAATGGAGTTGATTTAAATCGTAATATGTTAACAAAAGATTGGAGTGAAAAATATTCTGAAGAGAAATATTTCCCGGGCAAAGAACCTAATAGTGAACCTGAAACTAAATATTTAATTCAGATGATAGAATCATTTCAGCCAAATTATATTATTTCATTCCATTCATTTAAACCTATGATTAATTATAATGGACCAGCCGTTAAATATGCAAAAAATATAGCTAAATACTTAAATATCCCAATTACGGATAATATTGGCTATCCCACTCCCGGTTCATTGGGCACCTATGCCGGTCATGAAAAACGAATACCTACCATCACTCTTGAGTTTGAAAGAGGAACTCCCCTGAAAGAGATTTATTCTATGGCAAAAGATGGAATTCTAAACTCTTTCGACTCTACTTGAAAAAGTATCTTATTTTATTTCGGAATATGCAATTTATTTTTCAATATTTCCATCAATCATTTTATACTTACTTCTGGCGGAATTTGCAAGCTCAGCCTCATGGGTTGTCACTAAAATACTCAGCTCTCTTTTTTGTTGTAGTTTTTTAAGAATCTCTATAAAATTAAGTGTATTTCCTATATCTAAATTACCTGTGGGTTCGTCCGCTAATATTAAACTTGGTTCGTGAATAATCGCCCTAATCATAGAAACCCTTTGGCTTTCTCCTCCAGAAATTTGATGAGGAAAATGATCTTTTCGTCGAATTAAGCCAATTTCTTCTAACAGAGAAATCGCTTTTTTGTGCGTTTCTTTTTTAGCTTTCCCTTTCAGAAGAAGGGGGATACATAAATTTTCAAATACAGTAAAATCTGGAATTAAATAATGATGTTGAAAAATAAATCCAATTTTATCTCTACGGTAAAGGTGAAGTTGTTGTTTACTTTCCCATATTTTCAAATTTTGTCCATCCATAAAAATTTCCCCAGAATTGAAGCTGTCAACAGCACCAATTAAGTTTAAGAATGTACTTTTCCCCACTCCAGATACTCCTTGTATGGAGGCAAAATCACCCGCATACATCGTAAAATCAATGCCTTTTAAGATAGAAATTTCTTTTTTATCTAGCGTATAATTTTTTATAAGATTTTTAACTTCAAGTATTTTTTTTTGTATAATTAAATACCTCCTAGTTGAATTATGCTGAACGAATAATATCAATTGGTTGAAGTTTACTCGCATATTTAGCGGGTATAAATGAAGCAAGACCAGCAAGTAATAAAGAAATGACAGAAAGAATGTGTAAATCAGGGATATTAAAAGCGATAGGAATATGGTCAAAATAATAAATATCAGCAGGAATAATTTTTAGATTATACCAATAATAATTTTCAAAAAATGAAGTAGCAAAGTGACCCATTGTGTTAAGGGTAGACTCCAGTATTCTCAACAAACTATCTAATTTTAGTGTACAATAACTTCCAAAAATCATACCTAGAAATGTACCAACTATCCCAATAATTAATCCATTTAAAGTAAAAATTGTAAGTATTTGTAAATCAGATACTCCAATAGCTTTTAAAATACCAATATCTTTTCGTCTATTTCGTATTGAATGATAGGTGGATATCATAATTCCTGTCATGGCTGCTACGATAAAAAGAGAGATAATAATAGAAACAACAACTTTTTCTAGAGCAAGTGCCGCAAAAAAAGATCTTTGTTTATTTTCAATTGTTCTCATTTGATAGGAAAGAGGGAGGTAAGAAGTTATTTTTTTTTGAAGTTGATCAATATAACTCAAATCCTCTACCTTAATTGCAATTTGTTGAGCAGAACCTTTCATTGCAAATAATTTTTGAGCCACGGGAAGAGAAACAATAACAACCTTACTATCATATTCATAGTGACCAGTATGAAAGAATCCTGCTATTCGAAACCTTTGCATATTTGGTTTAACTCCCATCTTTAGGGAAAATTGACCTCTAGGGACGATAAGTTCAATAAATTCTCCTACTTGTAAATTTGAATTAACCGCCATTTCTTTGCCAATAAGACAATTTTTACCTTTAGGTAAAAATTTCATCTCTTTAGGGTGAACAATACGGGGAAAATTAATAGGTAAACTCCAGCTTCCCTGTTGATTTTTTAAAAATTCTTGCCCTCTTAAAAAAACATAATCAACCTGATTAAAGATTCGGATCAAAGCCGGAGATTGAATCATACCTTCTATCGAAGAGATTTGATCTCCAAATTTATTTTTTATTAAATGTATTTGTTTTTTCCAATCATGAATTCGTCCATCACCCAATGGATTTTGAATAGTCAAATGAGGTTCAAATTTGAAAATACTTTTTTTTATCTGTTTCTGAAATCCCTCAAAAACAGATAAAATGATCACCATCAAAGAAGTAGCAATAAAAATACTAATAAAAGATAACCAAGTATTTATACTAAAAAGTCCGCCAACTCTACCGTGAAGATAGCGAAACATTATAAATAAACTAAGACGCATTATAAAAATCAGGTAAATTTAACAACAACAAGTGTCATATCATCATGTTGCTCAGCATCTTGCATAAAATTATCTAGGTCGGCTACAAGATGATCAACAATCTCTTCCGCTGTCTTGTCTGCCAATTCTATAATTTTTTTGCCCAACCTTACATTACCGTATTCAGCTTTATTTGGATTTCTTGCTTCGTTAATACCGTCAGTAAAAAATACAATCATGTCTCCCTTCTCTAAATTTACTTTGGCTATACTATAGTCATTATCTGCGTCAATGCCCATAGGCAAGCCAGGCAACTTTGTCAGAGTGCATATTTTTTTCTTGAAACGATAAAGAAATAAGGGGCCGTGGCCTCCATTTGTAAATTCTAATTCTCCTGTATTCGAGTCAAAAATAACAAAAAAGAATGTGGCAAATTTGTCAATATGGGCTTCGCCACACATAACTTGATTAATTGTTTTTGTGATAATATCACTGCGTACTTCTTTGAATATTTTAAAAAATGTAGAGACCACTGTTTTAATAATTACCATTACTAAAGAAGCGGAGATTGATTTACCAGATACATCAGATATAAGCGTAGCAAATTTACCATTGCCTAATTTATGGAAATCAAAATAGTCACCACCTACCCCTTTAGCTGCTCTAGTAAAGCCTTTCGCCTGATAGCAGTCACCTTTTAAAAAATAATTAGGGTTCATACCTTCCTGAATTTCTTGAGCTTGTTTTAATTGCTCATCTAAAATTAAAGATTCGGCCTTCGCCTTCTCGGCCGTTTTCAAACCATTTGTCATTATATTAAACTGCTTTGCTAGTTGACCAAGTTCGTCTTTTCCTAAGTCAGGAACCACATAATCAAGATTACCCTCTCCTACAATTTTAGCCCCTTCTGAAAGGATATGAATTGGTTTTACAATCAATTGAGCCATCAAGATAGAAGCTAAAATACCAATAATCCAAAAAATAATACCTAAAACGAGTAAACTTAATTGATTTTTTGCTATTGCTTTTTCAATAAAAGAATCAGAAAAGGCAAGTTGAACAATACCAAGCAAAGGAGGATTAACTGAAATAAAAGGGTGATAAAGAGGTAAATGGAAAATTAAAAGCTTAGCTCCATCACCCCCGGGTAATAATATTTTTTCGTATAGTACTTTATCTTTTGTTTTTTGACTCATTTGCCCCCACTTTAATTTCAATACTCTCTCCCAAATAGGATTAAATAGACTGGATCGCTCACTATAATCTTGATGATAGAGTTCAACAATATTTATTTTCTCTTGAGATTCAATAACCCTACCATAAACAAAACCTCCCAATTCATTTAAATTTTTTAAACTATCTAGAATAACTAAATCATCTTGTGAAATAATAGCTCTAGAATCAAGATAAACAATAGATTGGGCCTCTCTTTTAGCATTTTCGTATACTTGTTTTTCTAAGATCTTTTTTTGCTGATAGGCAACAATAAAACCAATGCTGATAATCATTAACGTCACCAAAGATAAGGTTAATCCTACAACTTTCCAACGAAGGCTTATCCCAATTCTTTTCATTATTTTTTGATGATTTATTATACCTACTTTAAGATTTTTTTTAAAATAGTCAATCATATTGTCATAATTTTTCCGCCATTCAAGTTAAAAATGTAATAAAACTAAATAGTTTAAACTTACCTGTACATCTTATCATTATACAAAATTTAAAAGACAAAAAAATAAATATTGAAATCAAATTAAAAGATTAAAATTAGACATTTCTTCTTAAGAAGAGGAAGATATTTTAGCAAGTCTTTCAGCGGGTCCCACAATATCGGTTACCCGAACACCAAAATTTTCATCAATTACAACAACTTCTCCTTTTGCAATAAGTTTTCCATTAATTAAAATATCTACAGGTTCTCCCGCTAATTTATCCAATTCAATGATAGAGCCTTCACCCAATTTTAATACATCTTTAACATATTCGGTAGTTCGACCCAATTCTACAGTCAGTACCATCTGAACATCTAAAAGAAGTTCATAATTTGGAGAAATATTTGCTGGTAGACTACTCCCCGTTTGAAACGTGGGAAAGTTAACTGGATTCATGCTCTGAGGCTCTCCCACTGAAGAATCTTTAAATCCTTGCATTAAATCGGCACTATCTTGCCCTTCATTACTATTAGGATTTAGATCATCCATTAAATTGTCTCTCTCCCCTCCATACTGATTCTTTGACCACTCTTTGACCCCAGACTCATCTATAAAAAGATCTAATTTTCCAAGAGGAACATCTTTTAAAGCTATATCAAAATTTATTCGTATTACATTAGCCGAAGAAAAATCAGGTAAGTCTGACTTATTATTAAAAATCTTAACTTTAGGGGTGGACAATTCAAGATTTTTAAAGATTTTTTGGCCAATATAAGTAGCAATTGTTGAAAACAGAGTGCCACATAGTTCAGTGATAGATGATAAGTGTGCTTCATCAAGTTCGCTCGGCTCATTTGTTGCACCCATAATATTCATAGATATCTGTCTGGCTTGCTTAGGATTCAAGACTAGTAATGAGGATACACCACCTATTTGAGCTGAAGCCATAGCACTTTGTATCTCTAATTGACCAGCTATACTTATTTTATCTAGAACAGAGGATTTTACATTGGTAAATGTAATTTTTTTACCAACCAAAGTAGTTATTGCCTCAGAAGCAGCGGCGATTCCCTCGGCAAAAGCTAAAAAAACCACAGAATATTTACCCGTCTCACTCAACGGAGTTTTGACCGCAGCTGCAAAATTACTACCCTCCTTAGGTAAAGTATCATCAACATCCGTCAGTAGTGCATCAATTTCTTCTTGTGAAAGTGAACCATCTCCCATAATCTTTAAAACCCTCTTTTACATATTTTTAAATATTTAACTAACAACCAATTCTTCAAAATATACCTCTTCTACTTTACCTTCACTTAAAATAATATTCATCTGTGACTTAATTTCTTCAGCTAAATTTAATTTCTGTAAAGTAGTGGAAAGATCTTCTTTCTTTTTACCACCCAAAATAATATTGATGATGTGTTTCATTTGTATTTGTCTCTGAATCAATTCGCTCTCTAACCGTTTATTATCAATATTATATCCAAACGCAAGAGACATCTGTATAAAGTGTGCCTCATCAACATCAGCGGTATTCACGCGAAATTCTTTAGAAAATTTAAATGTCGCCAAAGGAGGAGGCGCTGGAGCAATCACAATATTTTGTTCTTCCTTGTAAGCTTCTGTCTTTACTTTTTTTGCCATAAGATATGAAATTACAACCATTAAGATGATACATCCCAATCCACCAGCTATCCACAAAAGTATTGAGATAAACTTTGAACCTCTTTCGTTAGATTCTGCTTTAAGTAAATCTTCTTCTTCCTCAGTATCTAATAATTCTTCGTCATCTGCCATAAACAATATCTCCCATACCTTAACTGAACATTATAAGTTATTATAATACCAAAATCTATCAACAATTGTTACTCCACATTATTGTCAAAATTATCGAAATAAAAATTCCATATTAGATATTTTGGAAGAAGGAATATCTGAGTCTTTATAAGACCTCTTATATTTTTTACCTTTTAATACAACGATATCTATCCGCCTGTTAATTGCTCTACCTTCTGGAGTATCAGAAGAATTAATTGACCTATATTTACCATAGGTGGTCGCTGACATTTTTTCTGGATCCACATCTTCTGAATCATGTAAATACCTCAAAACATTAATCGCTCTCTGCGAAGCTAATTCCCAATTTGTTTCATATCGTTCAACACTGCGTCCAGTGGCTACTGGTCTCTCGCTAGTATGTCCTTCAATACGTACGAAAGAATTTAAAGTTCGAATAAGTTTTCCTACTTTTATGAGTACCCGCTTAATTGGATCTGTAAGCCTTGCTGAAGCAGGCTCAAAGTGACTACTCCCTATTAAACTGATCACCAATCCTCTCTCTTCTTCAATAATCCGTACTCGTTTTGTTTTAACTTCTGGTTTGAATACCTCGGTAGCAATTTTAATTGATCTTGATAAAGATCTACCTTCCTCTGTTGATGGAAGTGTCTCCAAGGTCATACCCATTTCCTCAAGTTTTCCTTTGGATAAAGTTTGCCCGCCCTTAAAAACACCTAAAGAGCCTCTAAAAGCAGATAGAATAAGACGAAATTCTCGACCGTCAATTTTAGCAATTGTAAATAATACAACAAAGAATGTGAGTAATAGAGTGACCATATCACTGTAGGTAAGTATAAAAAGAGGTACATTCTGCTTACACTCTGGACATTTTTTATTATTTGCCATATGTATTAATCAATCTTTTTCTTCTGAAAAACTTTCACGGTCATTGGGTGTTAAGTAGCTCGTTAATTTTTCTTGAACAATTCTAGGATTATCACCTGCTTGTATCGAGAGAGTACCTTCAATCATTATTTGCCTAACAATAATCTCTTCATCCGTTTGTCTTTTTAATTTATTTGATGCAGGAATTGCAAGAACATTAGAAATAAAAGAACCATAAAGAGTAGTAATCAAAGCAGTGGCCATCCCACGCCCAATAGCTGTGGCATCACCACCTAAATTTTTTAACATACCGACTAAACCAATCAAAGTACCTAACATTCCAAAAGCGGGAGCTAAGACACCTAATAATTCAAACCATGCTCTTGATTGAGCGTGTCTACCCTCCATAGCATCTAAGTCAATTTGCATAACGTTACGAACAATTTCAGGGTCTGTTCCATCCACAACAAGTTGAAGAGCTTTTCTTAAAAAAATATCCTGCAGTTGATCCATATCATCTTCTAAAGCGAGCAGACCATCTCTTCGAGCTTTTTCAGAAAAACTGACAAGTTGCATAATCTTAGATTTTACGTCAAATGCAGGAATTCTAAAAATCTTTTGATAAACTTTGCCAATTCCAAGAGTAAGAGATAGAGGGTTTGACATAATTACACATGCCGTAGAACCTCCAAGAGCAATGAATAGAGATGCTGTATCATATAAATCTCCAAACCCAATGCCAGCAGCAAAAACACCTACAATCATGCACAAAAGTGCAACAATAAGACCACCTAATGACGCAATATCCATATGATTCTATTTTTTTTTATCTAAATAAATACTCTGATTATATTTCAAAATTCTACTGATAACCTCGGTTACTTTTTCTTTGATAATTAGCTTTTTCTCAGTTGTTAACGTAATCACAGTATCAGGTGTTTCCTCTATTGTCTCTATAAGATTTGGGTTGACATAGTATGACTTTCCATTTAGTCTGGAGACTTGCACCATAATTTACACTATCGGATGTTACATAAATTTTAAAAGATAAAAATTGAATTTTTACAGCGACATTTATTTATAATTCTAAGAAAAAAGTAATAATTTACCATGTCAACGATACTAAATATAATTTATATTTTTTTAGGAGGTGGAATAGGCACTACACTCCGCTATGGAATCGGCCTATCTCTCAAGAAATATCATGAAAATTTTCCTATCGCTACACTTCTCGTTAACCTTTTAGGTAGTTTTTTAATTGGATTTTTGACAATCTTATTAGGTAAAAAAATATATCTTCGAGATTTTTTTTTAATTGGTTTTCTCGGAGGTCTCACAACTTTCAGCACATTTGGTTATGAATCGATGTCTCTCATAAGATCAGACCGCTGGATTAGCTTTACAATTTACGTATCCTCAAATATTATTCTTGGTATTGGACTAGTTTTTATAGGCTCTCAAGGAGGCCATTACTTCAAACAGTAATCCCTGTGAAAAGTATTGACTTAAATCAAAGCCCTTACATCAAAGATATTCAAAAGGGTTTTTTAGAACGTGGTTGTTTTTTATTAAAAAAAATTAATCTCAACATTGGTAAAAATAATAAGCCGTATCTCCGCGTTTTATTAGCAGATAAAACAGGACATCTACCCGCTATTTATTTTGGACATGAAAAAGATCTAAAGGAAATTACAAAAAATCTCAAAGAAGGTGATATTGTTAGTATCTCAGGCCTCATGGAGAATTATCAGTCAATCATCCAAATTAAGCTTCTTACTATAAAAAAGATAGAAAATATCAATTTTGAACTAAATCGATTTTGGAAAAGAACTCCGTTTGATAGAAGAGAGCTTTACAAGAGACTTAAAAAAAATCTTCAACAAATTAACCATCCCATTCTAAAAGATATTTGCTTTCTTTTCTTAAAAGATCGATCTTTTTTAAAAGTTTTTTTAGAGGCACCTGCTTCTCGATTTATCCACCATGCCTATATTGGAGGTCTCTTAGAACATACACTCCATGTAGTAGAATTAGTTGACTCATATTCTCGGGTATTTGAATTAGCCGATCGAGATCTATTACTCGCAGGAGCATTTTTACACGACATCGGAAAAGTTGATGAGTATGCTTTTTTATTCAAAATTGGCCACTCTTCTATAGGGAAGCTAAAAGGCCATACTCTTTTAGGTTATGAAAGATTACAAAAAAAATTAGAAAAGGTTAATCTCGAAGAAAGTCTTCGATTGAAGCTAGAACATATTCTACTAGCACATCAAGGGAAAAAAATATGGGGTGCAATTGAAGAACCTCGTTTTTTAGAGGCCTATTTGGTACACGCAGCCGATTCCACAGACAGTAGTCAATTTATATTCAGTCAGGTAAAAAGAGAAAATGAAATTTCTGCATCTCCATATTGGTCAGACTTTATTTCTTATTTAAATCGTGATATTTATTTAGCTTAATTTTTATTAAATGGATAATTCCTCTGTAGAAAAATTAATTGTAAAATCTATACAACTAGAAAAATATTCTCTATCACAATTGATCTCTAAATTTGAAGGGGATCAGTTAGCTCATATAAAAATACAAGCAAGTATTATTAAAAAAATTCAAAAAGAAAAAATCAGTCAAACAAATAATAACTCCAATGCCATTATTATCGGCTGGACTGGTACACCAGGTGTAGGGAAATCAAGTTTATTAAATGCCGTTTGTACAAGAATATTAGAACAAAAAAAAAATCTAAAAATTGGAATTCTAGCGATTGACCCAACAAGTCATCTTTCTGGAGGCTCCCTTTTGGGAGATCGAACGCGAGTTCACTTTCCAGCAAAGGAAAAAAGAATATTTTTTCGTTCTCAACCTACTGAATTAATGTTAGGAGGTTTGGGTCGATACACATTTTCTGTCACTCTTTTAATGCAAGAAATTTTTGATATTTTATTTATTGAAACTGTTGGTATTGGCCAAAATGAAATTGAAATTAAACTTATTTCTGAATATGTCACCCTCATTATGCAACCTTTTGCCGGTGATGAAATTCAATTTATGAAAGCCGGGATTATGGAAATTCCTGATATACTTGTAATCAATAAATATGATGAAAAAAATCTAGCAAAGAATAGCTATAGAAAATTAGTAAACACGCTACAATTTAATTCCTTTGATGGAAAGATACCACCTATTTTCAAGACTAGTGTTCTCAATCAAAAAGGCATTAACAAACTTAGTGACTATATCCTTCAAAAAATTAAGGCAAACATATATAATCAAGAGAAAGTAAAAAATAGAAAGGAACAATATTTTTTAAATAAATTAATTAAACAAAAATATGGAGAATATGGGCTAAGTTTTTTAACTAATCAATTGCTTGAATCTAATTATTTTGAAGCTACTTATAAAATATTATCAAGAATCAAAACTTTGACAAATAAGTAAATATCATTTCAAAAAATTATATGAAATAACCCTATCTTAAATTTATACTTTTACTTATGTAAAAGTTTTTCTTCTACAATCTGGCTACCCTTGATTTTCACCCTGAATACACCATTATTTTTTAATAAAAAATTAAGTCTCTTAAATTTTAATCTCGCTTGTTGATGAGAATCAAATTCATAATAAATTGCATAGTTTTTTGACTTATAATTATGAGGATAAGGAGAAATCATGAGCAAAGTAACTCGATTTTTTTTATTAACAACTTCTAAAATAATATGAGAGACTTTTCTAGCCCACACTGTCTTCTCAAAAAGGGTATCATGTAAAGAATGTTGCGATATATTTTCGAAATATTTTTTATAATAATCCAATTGACTATTTTTCGAAAGTAATTGGGTAAAAGAGAAAAGGAAACAGCTAAAAAACTTTTTGGAAGTAATTACCATTTTGAGAATCTCTATATTTATCAAAATTAATACTTTTTCCTTTAGGAAAATTTTGAATATTAGAATTATTATTTTGAGCTAATGGAAAAAATAAAGAATAAATTCCAACAGCAATCGCTTCTGCATAAATTTTTTTATGATATAGTAATCGATTATAATCTGCTGGAATATCTAAATAACCTAACTCTAAATAAGCTGATATTGCGTTGATATAAGTTGGTACCGACCAAGTAGAAAAATAGGGTTTTAAAATTTTAGGCAAAGTTTTTTTTGACTCAATATGGTTTATGTATAATCCCTTTCTTAAGTATCGTAAAAGTTCATGAGAGGCATATAGATTATCGCCTCCATAGCCTTCAGGGCCACCCTCTCTTCGCCAATATTCGAATTTTGATTTTTCTCTTTGCCAAAAGGCTCCATTTAACCTAATATATTTTAAACTTTTAGCATAGGGAGTAAATTTTTGATGTTTCCTTGCTTTTAAATGCCAGTTAGGTTTATCTTGATAACGCCAACTAACCATATTATGCCGGTAACCCTTGAATTTATCTTTTATAGGGTTCAAACAATTTTTTGTGCACCAAAAACCTGTAAAATAAATTGATGCATCGAGAAGAAAAGATTGAAAGTGATTTCTTCCTTTGCTCAAAAACCAATTTGAGTAAGGGCCTTTTTTAAACTTTTTTCTAATTTGTGATCTTTGTCTAGGATTTTTTACATAGTCAATGGCCATTTTAAAAGTCGTATAGGCTGGTGTAATTACAGCATTTAAGGCTCCCATTTTATTTTTTTTTCCATTTGTCAAATGCAAACTTATGACTAAATCTGGTTGAAGTGAGTTTATATTAGAGATACGACCTTTTTTAATTTTATGACTCTTTATATCTAAATAGTCATAAAGTCGATAGGGAGCATTAACATCATTTTTAATCTTAAAATAGTTATTAGGATAAGTATTTTTTCTGGAAATAAAAACCTCAATGGGATGTATCTCTTCAACCGTAACCTGTGTATACTTTTTAAGAATACCACCAAAAATCTGTTGACCATTTTTTGATTGAGTTAAGAAAAGATACTTTTGAATTATTCTCGCCAAAAGATATGTTATTTCACTTTCAGCAACTCCTTTATAATCAGCTCCTGATCGAAACTTATCTTTATATTCGTGAGAGAGAAGATCAAACTTATCTCCATAGACGGAAATGGGCTTCATATGAAGCCCACCATGACCAGGATCTAAAACAACCAAATATCTAGGTATTCGTTGAATAAAACTACCCTTAGTTTTATTTTCAGAGAATAAGTGAGACGAAAATAGAAGAACAAAAATAAGACCATTCAATAAGAATAGTCTTATAAGAATTCTTGTCTTATTATACAAATCAGGTCTAATGCTCACTTAAAAATAAGCACTAAAACTGATTAAAGTGCAATACGCAATAAATTTTCTAAAAAATTTTTATTTCTCTGAAGTATCTTTTTTTGCAATAAGTCTTTTGATATCTTCTGTATCGATAGAATACTTACTTTCAATTTTATTTTTAGTTGCTACATCATCAGAAGAAAAGTTTTTTAGGATACCAATCCCATACATTTTAGCAACTCGATAATGATTAATAGCAAATTCAGGACGTTCTTGCAATTGCATATTCTGACCTTCAGTAAGCTGCCTATAACCATGGCGTAACCAATCTCTATTGCGACCAATCAGCTTAATATTAGACTCAAGCTCATTACTGCCCGCAACACTCTCTTGTAACTCCGCTTCAATCAAAGCATCAGCACATTCTTCTAAAATTCCAACAACCTTTTGATGATACACATTTGCTAAGCTTTCAAATAATGCTCGTATATCACGAAGATTTTGATGAAGAAGTCGGCTGGAAGCAACGTAACGACCCTTATAACGATTTAAAACACCATTTTTAAAATCTTCACGAATACTTTGAAATGCATCTTTATCTTCAGAGGAACCAAAATTCTCAACAACCACCCATAGGGTAAATATTCTCTCCTTATTAACACGACTTAATTTGGCTGATTCAAAGCTAGCATGAAAAATATCTAAAGAACTCGATCTTGGATTTTTGTCTTCAAAATTTCTTTTAGTGATATTTTTTTTCTCTTTTTCTACGGGATCTTCCTTATCAACACCTTCAACGCTTTTAATACCTTCAACGCTTTTACTTTCAACACCTTTAACACTCTCTTGAGCAAAAGAGACCTGAGAGTATGCAATAACTACTGTCATCAAGAAAACCTTAACTAATATTTTTTTTTTCATATAAACCCCCCTATGATTTAAAAAAATTTATGGAAACTATCTTGCTAAAAGTAAATAAGTATGATAAGACGTCAATTTTTTTAATATATTTTTATAGCAAATTTACATGAAATTAATTTTAAATTTAAAGCGTAATAAATATAGGGGATAGATGATGAATTTATATATCTTTTACTTAGATTTTGGTGAATATTTTACTAAATTAGATTTAGGTAAACGATTCTTTGGCTCAAATCCTAAAATTATTTTACGTTTTAGTACCATCTTAGTTAAACGCTCAATATTTAACAGTAGTTTAAATTCATCAGCACTTACCAAAGAAATAGCTTGTCCCTTCATACCCGCTCGACCAGTGCGACCAATTCGATGTACATAATCTTCAGCTAAATAGGGAAGATCAAAATTAATAACATAGGGTAATTCATTAATGTCTAGACCTCTTGCTGCAATATCTGTTGCCACTAAGATTTTAATTTTTCCAATTTTAAACTTAAATAATGCTCGTGTCCGTGCTCCTTGACTTTTATTACCATGAATCGCCTCGGCTATAATTCTATTGTCCTGTAAACACCGTACTAATCGATTCGCACCATGTTTTGTTTTACTAAATACTAGCACTTGCTCCCATTGATTATCATGAATTAAATGGGTTAGCAAAGCTGTCTTATTTTTTTTATCCACAGGATAGACCCACTGTGTAATTGTTTCAGCCGTAGTATTACGTGGGGTTACTGAAATTTCAATAGGATTATTAATTAGACTTTTTGCTAAATTGCGCATTTCGCCTGAAAAAGTAGCAGAGAACATCAGATTTTGACGATTTCGTGGTAAAATTCTCAATATTTTTTGAATATCATGAATAAATCCCATATCCAACATTCGATCAGCTTCATCCAGTACTAATATTTTTAATGACATAAATTTCACTCCATTTTGCTGATAGATATCCAAAAGACGCCCGGGTGTAGCTACAAGAATGTCAACTCCCTCACGTAATTTTTTTATTTGAGGATTTACTTTTACACCACCAAAGACTACAGCAGAACGCAAGGTTAAATATTTACCATAAGTGACCATACTTTCTCCTATTTGGGCTGCTAATTCTCGAGTGGGAGCTAAGATAAGAGCACGTACTTGATTTGTTTCAGCTCGTTTCCCTTGAGAAAGAAGTTCCAAAGTAGGTAGAGCAAAAGCAGCTGTTTTACCAGTGCCCGTCTGAGCCGCCGCCATTATATCCTTCTTTTTGAGGGCAACAGGAATGACTTGAGCCTGAATAGGGGTGGATACCTCATAACCTTGTTCACTGATAGCTCTAAGAAGGGGCCTCGATAGACCAAAAGAAAGAAAATTCATATTTATTTAAAAGAACACTGTAAACCTTAAACCTAAAAATTTTCAGGAATTAAGTTAGAGCAATCATTCGCCCATACTTTCTTCCGTTATCTCACCGACAATAAAATATTTATTTTTGAAAGATTAAATTAAAGACAATATTCATAAAAAATATTAAATATTTTATTTTTTTAAAAGTTTCTCTATTCTTTTTATATCTTCGGGAAGATCCACACCAATTGAATCATAGAGCGTTTTATATATAAAAATATTTATACCAAAATATAGCAGTCTAAGTTGTTCCAATTTTTCTATTTCTTCTATGGGAGCAGGATAGAGTTTTTCAATTTTATTTAAAGCTTCTTTTGTATAAGCATAAAGACCTTGATGTTTCAAAGATTCTTTAGGTACTAAATTTGGGGTATTTGAATACGGTATTGGACTACGAGAAAAGTATAAAGCTAAATTTTGTTTATTAATCACTACTTTTACATTATTAGGGTTGATAAAGTCTTTATAAGAATCAAAAATTACTGCACTACTGGCGACCTCACAAGAGGTGGTTTGTTCAAATACTCGAATGACTCCTTCAATTGTTTTGGGGTGTATCATAGGCTCATCCCCTTGTATATTAACAAATAAATCAAACTCTTTCATTTTATTTTTAACTTCTATTAAACGTTCTAAACCTGTTTGGTGATTTGAAGAGGTAATGCAAACTTTCGCACCAAAATTTTTAGCCTCTTCTGCAATCTCAAAAGAATCAGTAGCAATGATAAGCTGATCAATTTCTTGACATTTTAAAGCAGATTCAAAAACACGCTGAATCATAGAGACGCCCATAATATGGGCCAAAGGTTTACCAGGGAAACGGCTTGAAGCCATTCGGCTTGGTATTATACCTAAGATCTTGCGACAAAATTTCACATTAATTTTTTAAATTTGAAGATGTGCCTGATCAATAGATATTTTTGAAGATAATTCAGACTTAATATCAACAGAAACTTCCTTAGGAAGAGAAGTTACTGTATTTCCAAATATTTTAGATATTTGAAGATCATCCAAAAGACCAGTACCTTCAAGGCTACCATCTTCCATTTGACATTTAAGTACTAAAGAGTAACAATAAACTTCAGTAATACATTCTTTTATTTTTTTACCCAAAAGTTTTTTCTTACTATCAAGTACACCACCAAAGGCTAGGGATTCATCCATATTAACCACAATATTTTTGTCTTTTTTCATATCTGAAATTAGCATTGCTAAATTAATAACAACTTTATGCAAATAGGCGAGAATACCCCTTTTAACGATACCCGCTTGATAATAAATTTTTTTCTGCAATATCACTTTCTTTTTTGATTGTTCAATATAATGCATCTCTGAATCCTCTTCAATTTTTTTTAATTTTTCCATAAGATTATAATATTCTTCAAATATTTGATCAATATTTCGTGCAAAAGATGAGATCTCAGGTAATATTTTAGAATAATCTTTTCTCACCCCGTAAGAATTATCAATATTATAATGAATTTGATGAGTCGTGAGAACTGGAGAATATTCAAAATCAAATTCTTTAAAATACAAGAAAGATAAAAAAATTGTATCAAAATTATTTAAGTTTTTATAATATCCATGTGGATCATATTTTGTTTTCATTTTTTCAGGAGTTAACTGCTTCATAAGCAATTTACCATATTGATATTCCTTTGTTTTTATAATTGGATTATTGTTTTCTTCTTCGACGTCATCTTTTTCTTTTTTATTTTCTTCATTTTCTTGAACGACATCACCAACCTTAGGCCTAACTTCTCGAGCTACAATGTTGAATAACTCACATTTTGCTCCTGCTATTCTTTTACCTATTTTTTTTTTATTATCAAAAAAAATATGATCTTGAAAATCTTTTGATGAAGATTCAAAAACTATTTTTTTTTCACAACAAATCAAAGTAAAATAATTTTTTAGAGCTGGAACTAACACCTGATTAATAACCTTAATCATTTCTTTCACTTTTATTTGACAGATATCTCGTTCTTTAGATGAATTTTTTGTATATAGCTGATATAATCGATTCAGAGCTTTCAAGGCTGTTAACATACATGGGGCTAAATAATATAATTTTAGATAAATATTTTTGATACAAGGTAAAATCTGAGCGATATCAATATTTTTTCTAAAATTTGTTTTTAAAGCTTCTTTTACTAAAGTAAAATCAATGACCTCATGGAGTAAATAAAGATAATTAAGTATTTCTATAAAAACAGGATTCTCCTCATCTAGTTTTTGAATTGTTTCTTGCATTACTTCTCTATTACCCAAAAGAAAATAATTTAGATTTCCATGCAAAATAAGTAAACTAGGTTCAAGTTCATTAATAATAAGTGTTGCAAAAGTATTTGTAACTTTAGTACCTAATAAATTAGTTAGGCCAGAAAAATAAGAATTTATATTAAGTAAAATCGGATGGAATAAACCTTTTCGTCGTTTTTTATTTTTTTTGAACCTATTTAAGTTAAAGCCTTTTTTTATTTTTTCCCTCTTTAAGGAAGATATTAATGTAGGTTGATTTGAATTTTTTTTTAAATCATTTACCTTAGATACTTCAGAAGAAAAAATATTATTTTTATGAAGAACCTTTTCTCTTAAAACTTCACCGCCGCTATTTTTGAATTTTTTGAGCATCTCAAAACGCTCCTTTTCAGACATGCTACTCGCCCCAATGGCACCACGAGTATCATCAAACTCATACTTACCAGACACAAATTAAGAATTCTAACACGATTAAAAATTAATCTAAAAATTAAATTAATCCGACTTAATGATAGTACCTTTTTTTAAAAGGGTTCTTAACGCTCTCGTTGAGATATTTAACCTCATCCACTTCCCTTCTTTGGGAAGAAAAATTTTTTTTCTATGCACATTAGCTTTAAATTTTCGACGAGTTTTTACATGAGAATGACTTACGTTATTCCCTGATCTCGTACCTTTACCCGTTAATTGACACCTTCTTGGCACACATACCCTTGAAAATTATTGAATATTGCGTCAATTAATAAATTAAATTTTCTAAGTATAGATAATCAAAAGAGATAAAATTACCTACTGATAATATTTTCTTTGAATAGCCAGAAACATTTTTTGATTTTTTTTTATGATCTCTTAAAAATTTAAATAAATTTTTAGGTATTGCATTCACTTCTCCGAGATAATAAAATTCAACACGGTATAACAAACCTCTATTTAATTTTTGTACTATATCCTTCCGATTGTAGTCCCATTGATCAATCCGATATTGTAAATAGAGAGTATCCCGTTTAAAATCATAAAAAATAAGATAATTACCTTCATTACCCTGATAATAAAGGTCCATATTAATTTTATGATGGATATTTTGAAAATTTAATTTTTTTTTTAATTGAGGAGCTCCTTCTGAAAGTAATTCAGCACACAATGTATGGACATTCAAAGCAAAAATCAACAAGATAAAAGGCAAAATAATGCGAAGGCTAAATTTCACTTGCTATCTGCAAGAGCCTTTTTTGCAGCATTTTGCACCTTGAGATCAGGATCATATTTTGACTGATATTCAAGTAATTTGTTCAACTCTGGTAAATTAATATCTCGAATATAATGAATAACCTTTAGACGAATCGCCACATCATCGTCTCTAGACATTGTAAAAAGAATTTTCTTAGCTAATTTATCTTTAAATTGAACTAAAGCATATATAATATTACCTCTAATATTTTGTAAGCTTCTTTTTTTATCGATATTTGTAATTTGTTCAATTCTTTTAAATTCTTTATGTAAAAGAGGGATAAATTTTTTAATTTTCATTTTTCCTGAAGCATAAATTGCTGTACCTTTAAGCTTATTGTCACTTTCCTCATCTTTAATAAGCTCATTCAAAAAATCAATCATGGGCTTTTTCTTATACATAATATTAGTTAAATATATCATAATCCTACGTCGAAATTCAGCATTGGTATCAGTTAATTTAAGTTTACTAAAAAGAAAATCAGCCAAAGAGCGATCTTTTAAAGAGGTCAAGACTTCTAAGAGATCGGGAACACGATTATTAGTTTTACTAAAATCTATTTTCTTTATAATTTCTGTAATAACAGGAACTGCTGTTTTTATTTTTTTTTGATCAATGCTTCGTATCGTAGTAAAAAAAATATCATCAGATAAACTTTTCAAATAAGGTGGCAATTTATTGTCCAAAGCACTAAAATTAACGTTTCCGATAACTTCAATAACTTTTCTCTGAATGAAGATATTAGAAGAACTCAAAAGTTTGTTAAGTTGATCTATATATTGATTTTGCTCTTCTTTTTTCAAATTCTTTACGACATTTAAGGCTCTCCCAACCTGCTTGACCGTACCAAATTTGAGGACCAAAAAAATATTATTTATTTTTTTTTGATGAGCATCTATAACTTGATTTTTTTTTTGAGAATAAATAGAGGAAGAAAGAATAAAAATAAATGAAAATAAAAAAGGAGTACAAAAAAGCTTCAAAACTTTATTATGCCGATTCATTACTGAACTAATAATTGAATAATTTGTTCATACTCTTTTTTTTTTGGATGACTAGGGTGATGATTAATAATTTTTCGAAATATCTTTCTCGCTGAAGTTTTATTTTTTAGTTTTCTATGATATAAAAATGCTAAACTTTCCATTGCAGAAAGATGATTAGATTTTTTTTTAAGAATCAATAAATATTGCTGCTTCGCTAATTGATAGAATTTCAGATACTCTAAAGTTTTAGCAAAGGCCAACCGAGTAGGTATGTGATTAGAGCGAATAAGTAATGCCTTCTCATAGTATTTTTTAGCTTCAGCATAATTTTTTGTTTGAAAATATATATTTCCAATATTTAAAGGTGGTTCAAAAGCGGAGGGTTTTAACTTTTTTGCTTTTTTATAAGCATTTTTAGCCTCATTATATCTCTTTATCGTAGAATAGACTCCACCTAGGTTCAAATACGCCTTATAGTATCCTTTATTTTTTTCAAGAGTACTCTTATATTCAGCGATCGCTAATTGATAATTTTTTTCTCTTTCTGCAATAATTCCCAATTGATAAGAAATTGCAGAATCATTTGGCTGTTCACTTTGAAGTTGCTTAAGTATCTTTCGTGCTTCATTTTTTTGACCTAATTGCGACTGAATAATAGCCAAATTAAACCGAGCTTCATGGTGTTTTGAATTTAACTTGATTACTTTTTTATATTCAATCTTAGCAGATAAAAGTTTCTTTTGCTTAAAGAAAAGTTCTCCCCTTTGATAAAACAAATGGGGATCACTAGGATTAATTATTTCAGCTTTGTTAAAACTACTTAAAGCCAAATAATATTTATTTAACTTTTTGTAAGTTATACCCAAGTTAAAGTGTCCTTGATAGAGTTTCGGCTTAAGCTTAATAGATTTTTTATACTTTTGCATCGCTTTAATATTTTTAGAAAGTTTATCATAACATAACCCAGCAGAATAATGAGCATTAGTAAACATAGAATCGATTTTAATTGCATTTTTAAAAGAATGAAGAGCCTTTAAATATTTAGCTTGACGATAATAAAGAAGACCCAAATGATAAAATGATTTCTTATCTTTTGATTCTTTCTTGACTGCTTTTGTATAATTTTTTATTGCCTTTTTATATCTCTTTAATTTATCTTGTGACCTAGCTAGTAAATAATCAACTTTGGGATACTTAGGATTCTTTTTTTGAGCTTCTCTAAATTTTATTCCGGCAATAACATATTCCTTATTCTTGAAAGCTTTTTTTCCTTCTATTATTAATTTAGAAATATCTTCTCCCCGTTTTTTATGATTCATTTTATTATTTATTTTTTTAGTATCCTTGAGTAAGGAGTTACTATTTTCTAAATTATTATTAGCGTCTAAAATATCATCTTCAACTAAGAAATTACCATCATCATTCTTTTCCCTTTTTAATCTATTTTGAGATTTTTTCTGCGTTATTTGATTTCTTTTTTCTACTTGCCTCTTTACATCACTGAAAGTATCTTTATATTTTTTCCTTAATTCTTTATTATTAGAGCTACGAGATAGAGCTCTTTTATAAAAATCTAAGGCTTTTTTATTTTTTCCATTTTGTTTAGCTATATCACCAAGTGCTTCAGAAACACTTGGATTAACCTCTTCCCCTTGACTATCTGCCTTTTTAAGGTTCTTTTTATAATTTATTTGATCACCTTTTGCCAAATAAGTTTTCGCTATTTTATAATAAATTCGTGACTTGTCCTTTAAAGGTAATTTTAGTTTAACTGCCCTTCTATAAAAATCAAGAGCCTTATCAAAATTTTTAATTTTTTGATAACCATCACCTAAATGTTCAAACGTTTTATAACTACTTGGGTTATTATGAATAGCCTCTTTCAATTCAGACAAAGCATCTAAATTTTTATTTTTTTTAAAAAACTGATTCGCTATATTTTTATAAGATTCTGGATCTCTTTTATTAATTTTTTTAGCTTTTATGTATTCTCTTTTTGCTTTTGTGTATTCTTTTTTCTTATCATGAATATTTCCTCGCTTATTATATGCATTTGTTTTTTGAGGATCCATTTTTTTGGCTCTCTCAAGAATAGCAATTGCTTCACTAAATTTATTCTGCTTCGAAAGAGCATTGGCTAATTCTATCAAAATATCATATTTTACCTTTGAACCCAATGGAGGATCTTTTGAAGAAAGATTATTTTTACTTAATCGATCAGCTTTGCTTAAATATTCTTCTGCCTTTTCAAACTGTTGAAGTTGATTATAAAGCTTACCAAGCTCGTAGTAAGAGAAAAAATTATTGGGATATAATTTAATTAATTTTTTAAATGATTTTAATTTTTCGAATCTCGTGTCTTTAATGTCCTCCAAAGCATATCCAGATAAATTGCCATCAACATTTTCACCTACTTTCCCACAAATGATATGCCCCAAAGCTAAAATTGTAAATATAACAATAATACTAAAACCAATTAAAGTTTTCTTATCTTTAGATAAAATTATTTTCTTACGGGGATACATTTAACCACCGTCGGTATATTGTTTTTTAAAATGATAAAAAAATATTTAGTAGATTTCCACCTTACTTGATTTAACCTCCACCTATGTATAATCAGGTGAATATTCTAATTTTGGAAGACAATTTATCTTTACAATAAAAAAATAGGAAGGTAAAAATGAAATCTCTTTAATAGATGGCTTTATAATTTATTTTTAACGGAAAAGAGAAGAGAACACTTAGACAGAATGAGAATAACACCTTTAAGCTTATATTTACATTTTCCCTATTGTGATATAAAATGTGCATATTGTGATTTTTATTCTCTGCCTAAACGAACAATTAGTTCAACTTTTTTTGATGAATATATCAAGCACTTGAAACAAGATTTTTTTCAAAAAAAAAAAATGATAAAAATGATAGATAAGGTAAAAGTTGTTAGTATTTTTTTTGGAGGAGGTACCCCTTCCAAATTGCCTCCACATTATTTAAAAGAAATTATAAATTTCATTAAAAACCACTTACATATTTCTTCCAATATTGAGATTACACTAGAAGCAAACCCAGAATCTCTAAAGAAAAAGAATATGGAAGTTTATCTTGCAGCAGGTATTAATCGCCTTAGTATTGGAATACAAACTAAACAACCAGAACTCTTGAGGTATCTAGGCAGACTCTATCTTAAAAATTCTTATTTGACAATTTTTGATCAAGTGAGGCAATCTGGATTTCATAATTACAGTATTGATATAATTTACGGAATACCATCTCAAAAAGAATTTCAAATCAAAGAAGATATTGATTGGGCTATCTCAGGCGGAGTCAAGCATATTTCTACCTATTGTTTAATGATAGAAAAAGAGACTTTATTAGAAAAACAAATAAAACAGAAACAAAAAAATAGTCCTTCAATAAGAAGGCAAACGCGACACTACAATTGGGTCACGAACTACTTACCGACTCAAGGCTTTAAACGCTATGAAATATCTAATTTTGCTCAAGCAGGTTATGAAAGCCATCATAATATGTTTTGTTGGAGATATTTGCCCTATCTTGGCTTAGGAGTATCAGCTCATTCTTTTATAGAGGGACAACGTCTTATTTCAGAAAAAAATTTAAATTACTATTTAAATGGAAAATATTTTTATAAAGAACAAAGTCAAATAAATCCTGATTTTTTTATTGGTATTTTTAGGATACTAACCTATCAAAGCTTCTATTCATTAAAGAGAGTATTGAATAAGGATGAATTTGATAAACTTTATTTAAAGTTAATTATTTTTCAAAAAAAAAGTTGGATAAAGTTTTATAAAAATGGATTTCAAATTACTGATATTGGAGCTAATTTTTCGAATACAATGGTATACGAAGCCAGCCTTTAAATAAGGCGAATGCCTCAGAAAAAACAAATTAGAAGAGATTAGCTAAAACTCAAATAAAACTTATCACACCTATATAGCTAAATATAAAATAATTTATTATTTTATATTTTTTTACTTTTACGTTGATTAGTCAAAGATAGTGTGTTATATTAATCTTTATAATGGACCTAAAACATATGTTAAGTAATTTTTCTTCGGCATTAATTGTAGAAGATCGTCAGAGAACCTCGAACCTTTTTTATTTATTAAAAAATAAAAATACCATTTTACAATTATGGTACTCTAATAAAATTTATAAAACTAAAATTATAAAAATTAATAACGATACGGCTGTTTTGTATGTATCAAATTTTGATCAAAAATTGGAAGAAATATCAGAGCTTTTTTTTGAGATACTCAATGAGTATTATCATTGTAAAATTAAAATTCTCAAGGTTGATCTTAATCAAATAATTTTTTATTTCCCAGAGAAATTATTTTACGTAAAAAACAGAAAATATCCCAGAGTTAAATTTAATGATTTATTTATTCAATTTAACTTATCTTATTCAAATTTGTTCTATTTTAGAGAAAAAAAAATAAATTTACAAAATAAATATCCATATTTTATAACAGAGGTCAAAAAAGACATACCTTCTCTTAAACAAATATATCAAATGTTAATTAATAATATTAAAAAAATTGCCAATCATTTTTCAATTGTAACTTTTCGTAAGCGATTACCTGAATCATACACAATTTATGAAAAAACTTTGTTAAAAACCCAAAAAACAATATTTATAGAAGATGTAACTAGAGCTGATTCATATATTGAGGAGCTTTCTTCGTCCGTTTTATCAAATTTACTTAATTATTACAAGACACTAGTAGCAGATATTGGTGAATTAAATGCTTCTCGTAAAATTGAAGAATTACGGAAAGAAGATTCCAAGAGTTTTTTAATATCATACCTGATGAGCCCTATCCATATTTATCAAAATATTATTGGTTATGTAAAAATTGAAACAAACCAGTTTCAAAAATATAGAATACATAGATTGTTGGCAGAAGAATTTCATAATATTTGCGATATTTTCTCTTATGGTCTAACAAAAATTAATATTTGGAAATCTTATTATAATAGAGAGGCTGAAAAAACCAGAGTACTTAATATTTCTACGGATGGAATGCTCATAGAAATATTTAATCAAGTTTTATTTCAATATTTAAAAAAATTTCCATATTTAAAGATTAGGCTACCTATTCTTGGTCAAGAGCTAGAATTTCGTGCTGAAATTATGAGATTTTTTAAAAAAGGGGGTGGATATTACCTAGGCATACATATTTTTAAAGGAACTCCAGGGGATATGAGTTTGCTAAAGGAGTATATATATAAAAATTTACAATATAGTTTTTTCTAATTAAAAATTTATGTTATACCCAATACCCATAATTCCGCCCATTTGAACAAAGCCTTCTGGTTGAGAATGTATATATGTCCCAACAAAATTGACACTGAGAATAATATTAGCCACATGATATTCGTACCCTAAATTTAAGTTAAAATTGAATGCAAAATTTTGTTGCATACCTCGATCTATTTGTATAATCAGATTGACTGCCCCTAGCAGTGGAGAGAAGGTAAAATAACCATTGTGTTTTGAATAAATAGCTATACGCCATAAAGGACCCATCGCAATACCAATCCACAAGACACTGATAAGTGGAGATTTTGAGCTCAAAAACTGATACATTCCAGAAATTCGAAACCCAGGAAACCAGAAATGTCTTTTCAACCAAGTAATCTTTGACAATATATCATCAAAACCTTGATCAATGTATAAAGTTCCACCAAGAGAGGAAGAAGCTACCTTTGAAAAATTACCCAAAATATAATTATAATTTCCAAAGGCGGTAAAACTCAAGTCATCCCATATCCTAATTTTTTTCATGAATGCACTGTCACTATTCACTAAATATCTTTCTCTAAGATCATTGATAACAATTAATTTACCAGTTTTAGTTCTAACGATATAAAAATTTGAAATTCCATCCCCATTATCATCAAGACCCACAGCATTTTTTTCCTTTATTTTTAAAATTATCAATTCAGGAATTCCATCACGATTAAAATCAATGCCATCAACAATATGATCAGAGTTCTGATCCACGAGTACAGAAGATAAATCACTACCGGGTAATTGGAAAGTTTCACCTGGTTTCAAATCAGAGAGTAAATCAGCATTTACTGGAGAGATCGTAATCCCTATAAGTAAAATAAAAAATAAAATTGGAACTACCGAGATAAAGCTTGAAATAAAATAAAAAAAATATTTTTTACCCTTAAGTACAGATATTAAAATTTTACAGAGACATTGGTTTTTATAATTATTGATCATGTCACAACCTACAAAAATTTTATGATACAGTCAAATATATATTTTAGTTAATATTGTGAAGTCAAATTCAAACGATGAGTAATATTTTTAATAATAGTTTACCTTAAATTTCAAAAATAAACAGTCTTTTCCTCCTTTTCCTCATTTATTTTAATTTTTTTCTTTAATAAAAAATATCTATTGTTTGATACTAGTGAATTGTAATATTTTACTCATATTTTCTAAAAATAGCTTACGGTGTAATCTTTTATTATGAAGATGGTGTATGCTGATTAAAAATCCATTGGCAAATAATTTAATTCAAAAAGCAACGCGCGAAGGATATGGAGATGGTTTAGCCGCAGCTGGTGAGATTTATGAGAAATTAGTTGTTTTAGATGCTGACCTTTCTGGTTCAACAAAAACATCAATTTTTGCAAAGAAAAGACCAGATCATTTTTTTAATTTTGGTGTGGCTGAGCAAAGCCTCGTGGGTCATGCGGCTGGTTTTGCTCTTTCAGGAATGATGCCCGTTGTTTCTAGCTTTGCCATGTTTTTAACAGGAAGAGCGTGGGAGATCATTAGGAACTCCATTGCCTATCCAAATTTGAATGTTAAATTAGCAGCTTCCCATGCAGGTATTACATTAGGAGAAGATGGAGCAAGTCACCAAATTATTGAAGATATAGGAATAATGAGAGCAATTCCTAATATGAAAGTTTTAATCCCAGCAGATTACTGGCAAGCTTATCACGCCATTCAACAAGCTCTTACAGTAAATGGGCCAGTTTATATAAGATTAGGTAGGTCAAAATCACACATGTTATACTCTCAAGAAGATATCCCAAAAATAGGTAAAGCGAAAGTAATACAGAAAGGTAAAAAATTAGCTTTTTTTTCAGCTGGAGTTATGGTCTATGAAGCATGGTGTCTCGCAAAAATATTTGAAGAGAAATATAAAATAAAGCCATGGGTTATTGATCTTTTTAGCATTAAACCTCTTGATGAAGAACTTATTCTAGAAATTGCCTCCCAGGTAGAAAGTATTTATACATTTGAAGAACATAATGTTCTAACAGGAATTGGTTCGGCAATTACTGAGCTTTTGAGTGAGAATCATCCCATTAAAATCAAAAGATCGGGTATACAAGATGAATTTGGCCAATCTGGTACAGCAGATGATCTAATGAAATATTATGGTCTTAGAGCACCAGAGCTTTTTTCTTCGTTATTTTCTGATTGGAAATAGATATGCGACTAAACATAATCAGATAATATAAAAATTACTTAAATTATTTCTATTTTCATAAAAAATTATGAATTGATACTTCATTTCCCGATAATAGTTCATGCTAGGTTCTTTTAGGCTAGATCAACTTAACCTTCAAGAGGTAGAAAAATATTATCATAGGTTTCAAAATAAAATTTTTGTTGTTAAATATGGCGGTTCTGCCCTTCAGTCTGATGAACTAATGAAGCATTTTCTTAAGAGTGTTGCAAGATTACACCATAAAGAAATTAAAGTAATTCTTGTTCATGGAGGAGGTCCTACCCTTAGTCAAAAAATGAAAGAATGTAATATTCAAATTGAATTTAGAAGTGGTTTACGAGTGAGTACAAAAAAGACAGTTAGTCTTGCAATAAAAGCTTTTTCAGCGATCAATCAAAAAATTTGTAAATTTCTGCAAGAGTTTTCTTGCAGCACTCAATCATTCTCTCAGGGTGAGCATATATCAGCCACTTTACTTGATTCAAAAGATCACAGTAATCGAGTTGGAGTGGTTCAACATATTGAAACACAATATTTTGATTTTCAAAAAATACCGGTCGTCTCTTCATTAGGAGAATTGATTGGTTCAAAAAATTATACTACTTATGAAGATAGGCTTCTTAATTTAAATGCTGATCAACTTGCTGTATCTTTAAGTTATCATTTAAAGGCACAAAAATTAATTTATATTTCAGATGTTAATGGAATTTATCGTAAAAACAATAATCCATCTTCAAAAATTAATCATATAACAGAATCTGAAATTAGAGAGTTGGTTAAAATTGGCATATTATATGGAGGAATGAAACTTAAAGTAGAAACAGCTTTGGAAGCTCTAAGATTAGGTGTAAATAAAGTTCACTTTATTGATGGTACTATACGGAATTCTCTACTTTTTGAAATTTTAACCGACAAAGGTATGGGAACAGAGATTGTGCATGATCAATAATATATTTAAAATTAAATATCATGCTTTTTCTATTGCTTATAAAAAGGCATTGCAAGCAAAAAAAGTTAATGAAGTACCGGTAGGTGCATGTATTGTCCTTAACGGAGAGGTTATTTCATCGGCTCACAACCAAGTTAGACAAAGAAGAGATCCAACTGCTCATGCAGAATTAGAAGCCATTCGTATTGCTTCTCAAAAACTAAATAATGAAAGATTAGTTGGTGCTGAACTTTTTAGTACATTAGAGCCATGCTCTTTATGTAGTGGGGCAATTATTTTAGCTCGCGTAAAGAAAGTTTATTTTTTATCTTTCGAAAAAAGAATCCCAGCACTTCGAAATATCCTATCACTTAAAGGACATAATCATATTCCAGAATGGGAAAAATACGAGATAGATGAATTTCCCGCTGCAGAATTATTACGTACATTTTTTAGAGAGAAAAGATATTCTATAAAGATATAGTATAGTCGAATATAAAAAATGATAAAATTAATTACCTTATTTATTATATTAACTTTTTATTTATTAAATATCAGCAATTTTTACACATTAGAGAATAAAAAATTTAGCTCATATGTTCCTTTAAAAAAGTTTCTCAAAATAAATACTTCAATTCAACTTGATTTTGATTTACTTAGTCTTATATTTGAACTTAAATATAAATTGAATAAAATACGCATGGAAGTTGATTCAAGTTTTTATATACATAATGGGCAACAAATTACTATAAACTTACCTCCGCTGTATCACAATAACCAAATTTATTTACATAAAAATATAATTAAATCTTTTAGAAAAAAATTAAAAATAAAAAAAAATATTGTAAGGAAAAAGAAGGGAACTAAGAAATTCAGTAATAAAAAGATCAAACTAAAACCTCATTATAAAAAAAATTCAAATTCTCGTATTAAAAAATATCCACACTTAAATTTTATTATAATTGATCCTGGTCATGGTGGTCGAGACCCGGGTGCGAAAGGATACAATAATGTATTAGAAAAAGAGATTACTCTTTTTGCAAGTAAAAAATTAGCTAAATATTTGAAAATTAAATTTTCAAATACAAAAATTATTTTAACAAGAAGAAAAGATAAATTTATTAGTTTAGAAAAACGAAGTAAAATTGCTAATCGCTATTATTCAAAAAAAAATTTTGGAATTTTTTTAAGTCTACACTGTAACGCAACATTTACTCCAAGAAGTCATGGATTTGAAATTTATTACTTAGATAGAAGTCCATCTAACGAGAATGTGCGTTTGCTGATGTTAAGAGAAAATCTTTTTTTAAGAAGTACAAAATATGCACGCAAATTTACTTCTTATTTAGTGGATGCTCAAATACAAAGAGAAAGTAAAACTCTTGCCTTAGAGATTCACCGAGCCTTTTCTTCAAATTTAAAAGGTCTAGTATCTAGTCGAGGTATTAGAAGGGCTGACTTTTCTGTAATGAGAAGTGTGAGTATGCCTGCACTTCTTATTGAAATGGGTTACATTACAAATGCACATGAAGCGAATGTTTTGAAGAGTAATCGATTTTTTAAAAAGATGGGTCAAGCCATCGCTCATGGAATTAAACTTTTTTTAAAAAGAAGACCTCGTATCTAACACTCACACATTTAATTAGCAGGTAAAGCAGCTAAATCAGCAGAGCCAAACAAGACAGAAGCAGGAACACACCAAATAAGCACTTTATTGTATTTAGAAAGATTGGTACCGCTAGGTATTTCATAGCTCTGCTCACCAGTTACTTCTTTCAAATCTCCAAGATTTATAAAATCACTAGCAAGCAATGAGGTTGATAGATACACACGTAATGTAAGTCCATTCATCGTTTCAAAATTTACAAAGTTGATACTACGTTTACCATTAACAGAAGAGACAAAAACTTCTCCACTAGTTGAATAACTAGAGGTTCTCATGAAACTAGTTCGTGAACTTGAAATAATTTTTGCAGGTATTGCTGATACCTCAGCCGTTGGTGGGCTTGTGCCAAGATCGTTTGATGCTGTAAGCACATAATAATATGGAGTGTCATTTATAAGATCCATGTGGGTGTAAGGAGAAGTAATTGGAGAAGAAAGCTGAGTTCCTTCCGTACCAACGCCAGATGTGAGCGACCAATACAATGTGTAAGTCGTATTTTCTTGCACATTCCAAGTTAAAATAATTTTAGTATCACCCGCCTTCGCAACAAAACCTCCTGGGGTTAAATAATCAGGAGGTAAAGCAGCTACATCGGCAGAGCCAAACAAAACAGAAAATTTAACACACCAAATAAGTACTTTATTGTATTTAGAAAGATCGGTGTTGATAGGTATTTCATGGCTTTGCTCACTTTCATAGCTTTTCTCACCAGTTACTCTTTTCAAATCTCCTAGATTTATAAAATCACTAGCAATTAATGAGGTTGATAAATACACATTTAAATCAGGTCCATAAGTCGTTTTGAAATCTACAAAGTTGATAATACTTTTACCATTAACAAAAGAGACAAAAACTTCTCCACTAGTGGGATGACCAGAGGTTCCCGTGAAACTAGTTCGTGAACTTGAAATAATTTTTGTGGGTATTGCTGATACCTCAGCCGTTGGTGGGCTTGTGCTAAGATCGTTTGATGCTGTAAGCACATAATAATATTGAGTGCCATTCATAAGGTCCATATGGGTGTAAGGAGAAGTAATTGAAGAAGAAAGCTTAGTTCCTTCCGTACCAATGCCGGATTTGAACGACCAATACAATGTGTAAGTCGTGTTTTTTTGCATATTCCAAGTTAGAATAATCTTAGTATCACCCGCCTTCGCAATAAAACCTTCTGGGGTTGAAGTTTGAGCCATACAACCAATAAGATTAAATGAGAGAAGTAAACCCCAACAAAAATGGAGAGACACTACACTACGAACAATACGAATAAAAAACATATATTGATTAATGCTATCGTTAAATATGAAAATTACTCCTTAATATTACAATCAAAAAACTCAGACCATCACAAAGTAAAATAACAAATGTATATAATTCAGCTTAGAAAATTAACTGTTGATTAAAGATTTAAACTGTCAAATTATTTTTATAATATGAGAAAAAATAAGATAAGTATATAAACTTTATCATTGTTTAAGAGGTTGAATATTAAACTATGAGTTTAGTATTATATTTGCCTTATTTTCTCTATATTTTTTTATTTTATTTAGCATTTTTTTATCATGTACCGATAAAATTTCTGCCGCGAAGAGAGCTGCATTGGTTGCTCCTGCCTTACCTACTGTAAACGTTGCTACAGGAATACCTGCTGGCATTTGTACTGTAGAAAGCAGTGAATCAAAACCATTCAATGATGAAGAATCAAGAGGAACCCCTAAAACAGGTAAGCAAGTATGGGAAGCCACAGCACCAGCAAGATGAGCAGCAAAGCCTGCACCCGCTATAAAAATTTGGATACCTCTTTGTTGAGCTTCGTCTATGTAGGTTTTTAACTCATTTGGAGTACGATGAGCAGATAAAATATTTGTTTCATATTTGATTGAAAATTCTTTTAATATTTTAGAAGCGTTGGACATAACATCCCAGTCAGATTTACTACCCATTAAAACACTCACCATAAATAATTAACCTTTAATCGTAAAGAAAACTCCTGTTATAATAAAAGCAAGCCCAATTAGTCTAGGTGAAGAAATATTTCTTTGAGATAGGTTTAAAAATCCAAAATGATCGAGAATTAAACCCATCACCACTTGCCCCATAATCATCGTAACCATTACTGAAGCAGCTCCTAACTTAGGAAAAGTAAATGCGGCAATAATCACCACACCAAAACCAAGAAACCCATTAAAAAAAACACTAGGTTGTAAATTAGCATAAATATTTTTTATAGAGTAATTACTGCCAAACAAATATAGAATAGTTGAAAGAATAGCAACAATCCAGCCATTTATTAAAATAGTCATTTGAATACCAATTCTAGTCTGCCAATAACCGTTAATATTACTTTGTACACAAGCAAATATTCCAGCAAATAGGGGAAGAATGTAAAGCAGAGAATTTATTTTCATAAAGAATCCCAAATTAATTTTTATCTTGATAGATTTTTGTGGACACAAAAATAATCTTAGAACAAATAAGGGTAAACCACTATTTTAATTTTAGCTAAACTTATGTGCAAATACAATCTAAAACAAAATAAAGAATAAAAATCAAAAATTTTTAAGCGTCGTAATAAAGTACAAATTCATAAGGGTGTGGTCTTTGATTTACAACTTGCTCAATCTCTTCTCGTTTATATGAGATATAATTACTAATATAATCATTATCAAAAACATTTTCTTTTATTAGCCAGTCACTATTTTTTTCTAATGAATCTAGTGCTTTGGTTAAACTAGAAGGTAGCTGATTTAATTTTTTTTGTTCTTCTTTAGGCATTTCATAAAGATTTTGATCCACTGGTTTCCCTGGATCAATCTTATTTTGAACACCATCTATACCAGCCATGAGCATCGCAGCAAAAGCGGTGTAGGGATTGCAAGAAGGATCAGGAGTTCGAAACTCAATTCTTCTTGCCTTATCTCCTGTAACAGCAATGGGAATACGAATAGCAGCTGATCGATTTCTAGCAGAATAAACCAGATTTACAGGAGCTTCAAAGCCAGGGACAAGACGCTTAAAACTATTTGTCGTAGGATTCGTAAAAGAAAGAAGTGCCGGTCCGTTTTCAAGAATCCCACCCGCGTAATTTAGGCCAATTTGAGATAAATTACCATAGTCACTATCACTACCTGCAAATAAATTTTTACCATTTTTCCATAATGATTGATGAGTATGCATTCCTGAACCATTGTCATTAAAAATAGGCTTTGGCATGAAGGTGGCGGTATAACCAGATTGACGAGCAACATTTTTAACAACGTATTTATAAAGCTGAATTTTATCAGCCATAGCCAATACTTCATCTAAAACAAGATTAATTTCTGCCTGCCCAGGAGCAGCAACTTCGTGATGATGTTTTTCTGTAGAAATCCCCATTTTTTCAAGTAAAATGAGCATTTCTGAGCGAAGATCTTGAAATTGATCAGTGGGGGGCACAGGAAAATAACCCTCTTTTGGACGCATTTTGAAACCAAGGTTTGGAGATTCATCGGTACCCATATTCCACTCAGCATCAATAGCATCAATTTTATAAAATGAAGCTTGTTTTCCATGAGAATATTGTACATTAGAAAAGATAAAAAATTCTGCCTCAGGACCAAAGTATGCGGTATCAGCAATTCCAGTTGATTTCATATATTGAACCGCTCTCTTTAAAACATTTCTCGGGTCTCTACTATATGGTTCACCTGTACTTGGTTCATATATATCAGCGATTATAACGAGTGTCTTATGTTGAAAGAATGGGTCAATATAACTGGACGTTGCATCTAACCGTGCTAGCATATCAGATTCGTTAATCGCCTTCCAACCTCGAATTGAAGAACCATCAAAGCCGATACCAAAAGTAAATGCCTCTTCATCTATCGCGTGCAGTGGCATCGTAAAATGTTGCATAGTACCCAATATATCGGTAAAACGAATATCAATAAACTCAACCTTCTCGGCCTTTGCCCATTTAAGTAAATCTTTTGATGTTTTTGGTATAGCTAACATAATAAACTCCTAAAATTTAATCCTTGTACCCATGTCAAATTAGTCGACAAAAGAGGAAACAGTTAGCCATTATGGTATTTATAATTACATTGTCATTCATATTTTATTTACAACTTACAATGAAATCTGAGCTCAATGTAAATCCTATTTTGGGGTGCTTAGAAGAAATATTATTTTTATAATAATCAGATAATCAATATTTTTTTTAATACAATTTATTGAAAAAATGCGCATGCCTGGACTCGAACCAGGGACCCCTTGCATGTCAAGCAAGTACTCTAACCACCTGAGCCACATGCGCATTACGAAGTATGTAAATTGCTTAACAAACTACGAGTAATGACTCGAAGAGCCAGTACATCTTCTGCTCCTTCAAAAATACTAAATACTCGAGCATCAAGAAAATAGCGAGATACAGCATATTCTTCGGCATATCCCATACCACCATGAATTTGCATTGCTTCTCGAGTAACCCATTCAGCAATTTTAGAGGAATAGAATTTTATAAGAGAAGCTTCCATATCACCTTGATTTCTATCAAGAAGTCGGGCTGATTGATAAGTTCCTTGTCTCACAGCTTGGGTAACTGCTGCAATTTTAGCAATTTTAAACTTAGTAAGTCCGTAATCAATAATCTGTTTTTTAAAAACTTTTCTTACCTGAGCATAGCTTAGTGTTTTTTCCAAAGATGCTTGCATTAGACCAGAGGCTCGAGCGGCGGTTTGAAATCTACCCCCAGCAAAGCCAGCCATTTGCAAATAAAACCCTTGTCCTAATCCAGATTCACCTCCAATTAAATTTTGATCTTTTATAAAATAATCTTCAAAAGAAACTTCATAGGAATGCATACCTCGATAACCTATCGTTGAAATTGCTCTACCTGAAATTTTACCACCTGTATCCTGAACCTGTTCAAAGTTATGCTTGTCTGTAGGTAATTTTTCGGCAAGAAAAAGAGATAAGCCTTTATGTCTTAAACTGATGTCTGAATTTGTTCGAACCAAAACAAGGATAACATTAGCTCTCCCTGCAAAAGTACACCATGTTTTCATTCCATTGATTAACCAACCATTTTTTGTTTTTTTTGCAGAAACTTGAATATTAGCAACATCCGAACCATAATCAGGTTCTGTTACAGCAATAGCACACAATTTTTCACCCGAAGAAAAAAGATTTAACCAATATTTTTTTTGCTCCTTGGTACCTCCTTTTAAAATTGCTTTTGACACAATTTCTGACCTCGTAATTAATGAACCAGCAATACCTAAAGAAACTCGGGAAAGCTCTTCAGTAACAACTGCGATAGCTATGTGATCAGGAGCTTCTTCCGATTGAAAACCTCCATAGCTTTCTGGTATGGAAAGGCCGAAACAACCCATTTCGGATAAACCGCGAATAATTCTCTCAGGAATTGATAAATCTTTTCTATGAACATCTTCAGCAATAGGAGCCACCTCTTTTTCAGCAAAAGAGCGGAATGAGTTCATCATCATCTTTTGATCTTCACTAATTCCATAATCTCCAAAAGTATTTTCCATAATCATTTGGTCGACCAAATCAGCTGCGAATATATCACTCGTATATTTTTGAATAAAGGGAAGTAATGTATCAAAAGACATATCATTCTGATATGTAATGATATCAGTATCAATATCATTTAAATGCTTAAAAAATCTAGAATGTATATCACTTAACGAATCAGCAATAAAAAAAAGTGATAATTTTTTTTCCAAAGACTTTGGTGAATCATTGACTGTTTGATTGTAATTAAGCATAGCATTACAGGTAAACAGGCCGGCTTCTGCCCAAGCGAGATCATAGCAAAGAGATTGATATTTATCAAGTTTTGATATTGATATTTTATTATTTTCAGTTGTTTTTTCTGCTAATCTTAATTTTACCTTTTTTAGGAAAGAGGAAACTGATAAAACCAAACCCTTTTCTTTATTTGCCAAAAGTCTCTAACCTCTCACTCTTTCTCTCGAACGCAACACCGAGCAGTTCATAATCGCTTGATTTCTCGAAAAGCTTTTTAATTTTTATTATAATTTTTTATGATAAAATTTGAATTCTAAATATAATATCTTTTGTAGTGAGCATACTACAAATCACTTTATTTCTCTAAGTTTTTACACCTCAAAAGTGAACTTTTATTTTTTTTTATTGATGAGTTATTTTATATGAATTTCCTTCGCTTCTCTTTATTCATTTTATTCCTTCCGTTCACGATTCCCCCTTCAATCAATAATTACAGCTTTATCTCCTAGATTTAATACAAAAACTTAAATATTGAGATTGAACTCAGATTTTCAGGATTAAAGCAAATAAATTTATGTAGACAGAAACATTAAGTTTAAGAAGAAGGTTTGACGTCAATAAGCGGGAATGAAGGAAGGTATATTTTTCAAAATGTTTCGACGATTTTATCTCTATTCTTTTTCTGTTTTATTTCTGCTGATAGAGCTTTTGTTTAGTCTTGAAAGTGTTGCTTCACCCAGCCCTTCAATATCTCATGTAGCTCATCAAATAAATTCAATGCCTTTTCTTAAGGAGTCAAAAGGTATCAATACTTCTCCTAGAACTCCAGATTTAATGCGAGAATATTTGGCGGATACCGAAATCTTTTATACTTTTACTGAACACCTGTTTATCAATTCTACCATGGGTTTAATCATGGGCAGTATTCAAGGAGGTTTAATTGGTTTTTTTGATTTTGAATCAAAACCAGCTTCTACCGATGGTCGTTTTAGTACTTTAGCTCTATCATTAGGTATTTTAAGCAGTGTCGGTTTTTTAACGGGTATGGGAATCTCCGTAATTGAATATTATAACAATCAGCAATTTACGATTGGGCCTACTTTTATGCAGTATACTTTTTATGGAACTTTTTTTGGTGCTTTTGTTGGTGCTCTTATTGGTGGAGGCTTATATGGAAAAACCGGAAATCTTGATAATTTAATTAATATTACTTCATATGGTGCTCTTGCAGGACTTTTTGTTGGCTTAAGCTCATACTTTTTGTTTGACATTTTTGCCATATCAAAATTTGTTCAATTATCTCTTAATTATGACCCATGGCAAAGCGAATATACTTTTGGAGTTACTAACATTCTCTCTTTTTGATCGATTCTGCTATAGCATGGGTTGTGTTCAAAATGATTTTTTACTTTTCAAAATTTATATGGAAACAAAACTATTCTTACCTTATCTTTTTCTCTCTACTTTTTTTTAGTTTTTTTTGTAAATCTACAGAGCAAAAGCTAACAATTGATCATCAAAAAAATTGGACTAGAGGGAGAGGACAAGCACAAGTGTATCAAAATGATACTTCATTGGCAAAAGATAGAGCTTTAAGAATGGCTAAAAAAGATGCAATCCGTAAAAAATTGGGAGAATTAATAAAAAGCAAAACAGTAACTGAAAGCGGTATTTGGATCAAAGGAGAACTAGTCGCACAAAGTGAAGGACTTGTCAAAGACTATATAATTATTTCAGAACATTTATTGCGTGATCACTATAAAATTGAAATCTTAGCTGATGTTAACTCTAGTCAACTCACTGATCAAGTACAAGATTTACTTGATGATTTAGAAAAACCAATTATATTTGGTGTTATTTTAGAAACTTTTAGAAAAAAACAACATAATCCGTATTATAATCATACTTTACAAGGAATAGAAAAGTTTTTTAACGATAAAGGCTTCATTTTGAATAAAGTTAGTTCAATACAAACTAAACTATCTTTACCCATTTCTATTTCTAAAGTAACTAATATGATAGAAAAACAAGGGATTAAACCAGATTTTGATTTACTTCTTTTCGGCGAAAGTACATGCCGCAAGGGGAAAAAAATTGTCTATAATCGTTTTGCAAGTAACATGATTACAGCTCAACTTGATATTTCATTATCTATTTTTGATATTCATACTCGGAGGTTAATAGCAACGATATCAGAACAATCAGCTTTCCCACATATTAATTTTGAAATGGGCTGCTCACAAGGAATTAAAAAAAAGATTATTCCAAAACTAGCCAATAAACTTTTTAAAAAAATACTTAAAAAATGGAGTAAAGAATATGTGAGTGGTAAATCTCTATTTATTGATATCATCGGAAGTCTTTCATATAAGAATCTATATGAATTTCAGAAAATTTTAAGAAATGAGATTAGAGGTGTCGTTGATATAATTGAAAGAGACATTTCATTCAAAAAAAAATCTCTTGAAATTATTTATCATGGTAAAATGAAAGATTTTATTGAGGAAATTTTGCATAAAAAAACAAATCTCTCACTCAAGCTGGATATGAAAATAGGAAGAAGAGTTTCTTTTTCTTTAAAATAATTTATTAATTTTAACTTATGAAAAAAAATTCAATGCTTCATTAATTATTTAAAATTACTAGGAGTATATAGTAAGAATTATAAAATGCAACTGAAGCTTCACAAAAAATTATTAAGAATGATCTTGTTTCTTCAAATAAGTATTTTCAGAACGTTAATTATTGTCATTGAAACAATGACTAAGCAAAAAAAATTGATACTTTTTTATCAAAACATTCAGCTACTTTATTGTTACAAAACTCAATAAATATTAATAAATCAGTAGTTAATATTTAAAATCAAATGAACCGAAGAGAAAATTAAACATAGAATGAAATTATCATTAATCGCCAAAAATTTAAATCTGTCATTTAAGGGGGATCCTGATAAAGAAATCTTTGAGATAAGAGACTTAGAGAGATTGTTTTCTTCTGAATCAATAATTTCAAACGCTATTTATTATGTAGAAAATCAGCACGTTCTTAAAAAACGCTTTTTTATTGAAGGGAAGGCGGTCGTTTTGACTACCGAGGTATTAGGCAAATATTTTAAAAATGCCATTATGGTTCCTCAGAAATTGATCCGTCTTTCTTTTATTCAACTACTAAATTTATTTAGTAAAAAGCCTAAATTTAATAAAAAACAAAAAATATTACCTGGCCTAGATAGTTTTATTCATGAATCGGCCAAAGTAAGTGAATCAGCTATAATTATGCCACAAGCTGTTATTATGGAGAATGCTGAAATTACTGATGGGGTGATTATACATCCTCATGTTGTGGTTGGTACTAATGCAAAGATAGGTAAACAAACTGTACTTCACCCAGGTGTTGTGATTGGCTATAATTGTCGTATTGGTGAGCATTGTATTATCTATGGAGGCTCAATAATTGGCACTGATGGTTTTGGCTATTATGATTATGAAGGTAAACGTTATAAAGTTCCTCAAATTTCGCACGTGGAAATTCATGATTATGTAGAAATTGGTGCCAATTCAAGCATTGACCGAGGAACAATTGAACCTACTATTATTGGTGCTCATACTAAAATTGATAATCAAGTTCAAATAGGACACAATTGTGTGGTCGGAAAATATGTCTTTATGGCAGGCAATGTAGGTGTTTCGGGTTCTGTAAATATTGGTGATGGAGCCGTTTTAGGTGGTAAGGTTGGAATTGCAGATCATTTAAATATTGCTGAGGGAAGTGTAATTATGGCTGGAAGTGGTTTACATTTTGATACAAAACCAAAGAACACCTATTTTGGCTATCCGGCCAGAGTAGCTCGAGAAGCTCACCGTATTAATAGTGCGATACCTTATTTACCAGAACTTTTAAAGAGAATAAAGGAATTAGAAAAAAAGGTTTATGGCAAGAATAATGGCGATTGACTACGGAAGAAAAAGAATTGGTCTCGCTATTACAGATGAAACACAATTTTTGATAACTCCCCTAGAACAGGTCAAATTTAATAAAAAAGACTCGTGGGAATTATTATTTTCTTTAATTCAAAAAAATAATCCTCATCAAATTATCATAGGAAATCCTGATTTACAAAATCAAAATATAATAAGGCAGGAAATACTTGATTTTAAACTGCGACTCAATAAATTATTTCCAAAAATTTGTTTTACTTTTGTTGATGAAAGTTATTCTTCAGTGGAGGCTAATAACCTTCTAATAGAGCTAGGAAGTTATGGTTATAAAAATAGAAAAAAAAAGAAAAAAAAAATTGATTCTATTGCCGCAGCAGTAATCCTTCAACAATTTTTGCACTCAGAAAAAATACAAATTTAATTTTGTTCTTTAAAAAATAATTAAGAAACGGAGTTACAATTAAAGAAAACTAGCGATGGAAAATGAAGAGAATCTCCATAAAATAAGATAATTCATCACCTTTAAAAAACAGATAAAACAAAATAATTTAGAATATTTCTATAACATATTTATATCATAGTAATTAAACATGGCTTTGCAATAATATTTAAGTAATCATTTGATCTACCTTGACACCATGTTATTTTATGTAAATTGGTCTCAGGTAGAGATTAGTCATATGAATAAAATTACTGTTAGAGTTTACAAAGAAAAGGAACAATTAGCCAAAGAAAAGCAGCTAGCCTATATTATTGCTAAAATAGCTGCTTGTAACAATAAACTTGATGATGATTGCGTCGAAATGGTAGGCAATAGAATCATTGACAATGCTTCTGTTGCTTTGGCTTCAATAAATAGGCAATCTGTTAAGGTTGCTCGATTTCAAGCACTGTCTCACCTAAGAGAAGGAGGGTCTAGTTTATTTGGCTTGGGCCCTCAAACAAAAGTACACGCTGAGTGGGCAACTTGGGCGAATAATGCAGCCGTTCGTGAGCTTGATTTTCATGATACTTTTTTAGCTGCTGATTACTCTCATCCTGGTGATAATATTCCTGCAATTTTAGCTGTGGCTGAACAAAAAAATATTGATGGTAAAAAACTAACACTGGCTATTTTAACGGCCTATGAAATTCAAGTAAATTTAGTCAAATCAATCTGCTTACATCAACATAAAATTGATCATATTGCCCATCTAGCACCAGCTACCGCGGCAGGAATCGGCACTTTACTCGACCTTGACACTGATATTATTTACCATGGAATTAATCAAGCAGAGCATGTTTCTATTTCTACCAGACAATCTCGCAAAGGTCAAATATCTTCATGGAAGGCTTACGCTCCAGGCCATGCTTGTAAACTTGCTGTTGAAGCAATGGATAGGGCCATGAGAGGTGAGAAATCACCCTCCCCCATCTGGGAAGGAGAGGACTCTATAATTTCTTGGATACTGGATGGTAAATCAGCAAGTTATCAAGTACCAATGCCAGAACTAGGAGAAAGCTGTCGCTCAATTATGGAAACTTACACAAAAGAACATTCTGCTGAATATCAAGCTCAAGCTCTCATTGACTTAGCTTTTAGCTTAAGTAGAAATATTGATAATCTTTCTCAAATAAAAGAAATTATTCTTCATACAAGTCATCACACACACTACGTAATTGGCACAGGTTCTGGGGACCCTCAAAAATTTGATCCTAATGCGACAAGAGAAACACTAGATCATTCGATTATGTATATATTTGCTGTAGCTCTGGAAGATAGAAGTTGGAATCATGTAAATAGCTATACTCCAGAAAGAACTCATCGAGAAAGTACCATAGCTCTTTGGAAAAAAATATCTACCAAAGAAGATGAAATGTGGACTAAAAAATATCATGACCCAGATCCTAATTGTAAGTCATTTGGAGCTAGAGCAGAGGTCATCATGAAAAATGGTAAAAAGATTATAGAAGAAAAAACTTTGGCTAATGCTCATCCAGCTGGTGACATACCATTTGATAGGGAGCAATATAAAACAAAATTTTTAACTCTTACAGAAGGCATTGTTTCAACTAAAGAACAAAAGAATTTTTTTTCTTTGGTTGAACGTCTACCAAAACTCAGTCCTAAAGAAGTTATTGGATTAAACCCAATCGTATTATCTGAAAAAATAGAAAGTGACACATTTAATCAAAATGGTATATTTTGATTAAATGTAATTGTTTTCTTAAATTTATAGTTTTATGATAAATTTTTGGAAACACTTGCAGCTTAAAATAAGTATGATATCTCTTCTAAAGAATCTTCAAAAATATATTTCTAAACAAAACTCTGATTCTATTGAATACGGTAACATTCGAAAAGGTTCGAAATGGGGTATTCAAGTAGGTAATCGATTAATATGGATATTTTTAGTTGATCTCGTTTGGAAAAGATCTCTTCAATATAAAATCATTTATAATATTGACGAACGTCACTTTACGACCTCTTCAAATTTTGATCGATATACACAACATAATAGCTTAATCCAATTTAATACTAAAAGTTTTGTAAATATTTATGAAAAGATCACACAGCTTGTTAAAGATATTCCCTCTTTCAGAGAGAGGATACTCAGAGAATATATTTTTAGCAAACTTAAAAACAAGTTGAATATCAGGTGGCTAAAATTTTCCAAGAAGAAAGAAGAACAACGGGACAAAGAAGAGAAATATTTAGTTAATCTTATAAAAAATATTTACAGAGGTGGGCGAATCTCTCAGTCAGAGTTCGAACGCACAATTCATTATATCAATAGAATACAATCTATTTGAGATCAGATTTTTTTTGAATTGCATCCCAGTTAATTTTACCATCTTTATTTTGATGATATTCTAATAAGGCTGCAACCAAGCGACCCGCAGCAACACCTGAACCATTTAAAGTATGAACAAGTTTATTTTTTCCAGTTAAAATATCTTTGAATCGAATTTTAGCTCTTCTTGATTGAAAATCTCTAAAATTACTACACGAAGAAATCTCAATCCATCTTTTTGAACCAGGAAACCAAACTTCAAAATCATAAGTTTTTGAAGATGAAAAACCTACCTCTGCTGAACAAAGCAACATTATGCGGTAGGTCAATGAAAATTTTTTAAGAATACTCTCAACATCTTCTAATAATTTTTTTAATTCATTGTCTGATTCTTCTGGCTTCACAAACTTTACTAATTCCACTTTTTGAAATTGGTGAACTCTAATAATTCCTCTAGTTTCCTTCCCAGCTGCCCCACTTTCTCGACGAAAACACGGTGTTGCCGAAGATAAATAAATTGGTAATTGATGTTCCATAAGAATTTCATTTTGATAAATATTTGTAAGGGGTACTTCTGCTGTTGGTATTAAATTAAGGTTATCTGTAGCAATATGATAATATTCATCATAAAATTTTGGAAATTGGCCTGTATTTTCCATACATTCACTTTTAACAAGAAGAGGAATCGTTCGTTCAAGGTATCCTCTTTGTTTATGCATATTAAGCATTGTAGTTATTAAGCCTCGCTCTAAAGAAGAAATTTTTTCATTATAAATATAGAATCGAGAACCGGCTAGGCGTACCCCCCTTTCAAAATCAATCAAATTAAGCTCTTTGGCAATTTGATAATGAGGTTTTACTTCAAAATTATATTGAGGGATTTGACCAACCTGTTTCACCAAAAGATTATTTTCTTCTGATAAACCTTCTGGCACATCTGAATGCAAGATATTTGGTATAGATAAAATTAAATTTTGATATTTTTTTTCGAGTATACTTAATTTTTCTTTAATGTTTTTAATATAGTGGGATATTTCAGAAACTTTGCTTTTTAGTAAATTTATTTGTAAATTATCTTTTTTATTATTCTCTTGAAGTTTAATATCTCCAATATTTTTGGAAAGAATATTTTTTTTATGTTGCGATTCTTCAAGTTCTAATATAAGATTTTTTCTTTGAGTAATAAGAGATAGAGGATTTGAATCTAAATGATAATTTCGTTTTTTTAAATTCTTTTTAACTAAATCAAAAGAATTTCTTTTAAAAAAATGGGGGTCAATCATATTAAATCCTTCTTTACTAAGCGGTCATAGTTCAAAACTATGTTTGAATGAAAAGTAATTGGCAAAGATATGTGGTAGTTATATTTTTATTTTTTTTATCTGAAATTTTTATTTCTTGTAGAAGCGTTACCAAGCGTTTAGATTCTAATAAAGATTTAATAGCCGATACTGGAGAATTAACTAGGTATGAGTTAGAAAAAGCTGCTGCAAAATTTGCCGAACAGATAGTAGACTACTTTCAAAAAAATTCAAAAGAAGAGGGAGTTTTTATAGCCTTTTTACCTACAAAAAATGAGACCTCGGAGTCTCTGTCAACTAAAGTTTTTGATAATACAATAGTGCAAGAACTTATAAAAAATAATATTTTTACTGTGCGCGTAAACAACCGAAAATCTGCTTTGAAAGAGTTTGAATTTAGTCAAACAGGGCTTACTGACGGCACTATCTCTGTTGGGAAATTAAAATCACCTAATTTTTTTATATATACTCAAATTGACGAAAATATTTTTCGCCATGATGGCAATAAAATTATTGAACAGATTATTAATTTGGAACTTACTGAAGTTGAAACCCTAATAGTAATTTGGTCAGATAAAGTAACCTATCAAAAAAAAGTTTCATCTGATTTAAAAATTACTTGGTAAAACAAATGAATATCAAAGTCTATCAATGGCTTTATTTTTATGGATGTTTTTTATGTATTCCTATCTGTTTTCAATGTAGTGTCCGTTATGATAAATTAATACAAAAAACTGAAAATTATTTTTTTCAAAGTGAATTTACAGCGGCTATTGACCACATCAAGCCAATAGTTCAAGCCTCACAAAAAAAGGATATACTCCTCTATTTATTGGAGACAGCTTTAATTTTTCACACTCAAGGAAACTTTCAAAAAAGCAATGAATTCTTAATAAAAGCTAATCACATTATACAAAAAGCAAAAAAAAGTATATCTAGGGAAACACTTGCATTTTTGTTGAGTGATCGTGAAAAATTATATATTGGCGAAAATTTTGAAAGAAGTTTAATTAAATTTTATATTGCTCTTAACTATCTCTTAATGAAAAATTGGGACTCTGCACGTAAATATTTAAAAAAAATTCAATTTGAACAAAAAGATCTTAAATATTTTGATGCCACTTATAAACAAAATCTAATGGCTCGCTATTTAAGTGCAATTTTAGCTGAAAAGTTGGAGGATTATAATAACGCACGTGTTGAGTACAAAAATATTAATTTATTGCAAAAAGATAAAAAAAAGGTCATATCAGATCAATATGTTTTAGCTTTAAAAGAAAAAGACAATCAAGATATACGACGATATACTGCTGGTAAATTTGGGGTAGCTGCCTATAATACATCACTTAAAAAAATAAGCTATGCTCATAATATGGGTGAATTAGTAGTCATTCACCAAGCAGGTAAATCTGCCATTAAAAAATCAAGAGGACAATTGATAAATGACGAAGCCTTTATAGCTTCTTTAAATATTGCTATAAGAATAGCTATTATTAATAAAGGGGCAACACTTACTGTTGCTAGTGTGATGTCAACTCTTTACTCTGCAGAAAATCCAATTTCAACTTATCAATTGCGTACTCATAAAAAAAACTCAAATTTATTAATTTATCTGAATACTCAGAATATTGGTCAAACATTATTATTTAATGATTACTCTAGAACTGTAATTAAAAATTTTAATGATAATTATACCAAAATGATCGCTAAAAACATTGCTTCCATCGCTTTAAAAGCTGTATCAGCAGCGATAACAAGCTATGCAATTGATATGGGTGTTGCTAAAGCAAGTGGCAGTGCAGCAGTAGGAACTGTTGCTGGTATTTTAGCTGGTGTATTAGCAGGAGCTAGCGTTGGCTCAACGATCAAACCTGATCTGAGATGTTGGCGTTTACTTCCATCTACTTTTCAAGTAAAGCGTATTTTTCTTGAATCAGGAAAATATCAATTTATGTTTAAAACAAATGATCAGAGTCGAATTTTGACAAATAATTCGATATTAAAAATAAATATTAAAAAAGGTGACCTTATTTTTGTGACTGTACGAAGTATCTAGTAAGTTTAATTGTGAAATATGATTAATTTAGTAAAAAATCAAATTAAAGGATCTATAATTGTTAAAGAAAAATTATTGCCAATGGCAGAGCTAATCCTTGAAGCTGGAGATCTACTCGTACAAACGTTCAAATCAAAAAAAAAAGTTTTATTATGTGGTAATGGTGGTTCGGCGGCGGATGCTCAACACATAGCTGCTGAATTAATGGTCAGGTATAAATCACAAAATAATAGAAAAGCACTACCTGCAATTTCTTTAAGTACAGATCCATCTTATATTACAGGGGTATCTAACGATATGGGCTATGAAAATATTTTTGCACGCTCTATAGAGGCTTTAGCCAACAAAGGAGATGTTCTTATTGGGATTTCTACATCAGGAAATTCTCCAAATATTTTAAGAGCAGTAAAAATGGGCAGAACTAAAAAGATGCATATCATACTTATGCTGGGTGAAAATAGAGGACAACTAATGGATACAGGAGATATTCATCTTTGTGTTCCTTCTCGAGAAACAGCAAGAATACAAGAGTCTCATATTCTTATCGGACATATTCTATGCTCAATTATTGAAAAACAACTCTTTGGATTAACTTAAATTTTTATGTATTACAAAATCTCTCCATCTTCTGGTAAGCCTTTTTGACGTGGCCTCATTGGTATAATTTTACCATCTACTTTGTATAGACTTCTCTTACCAAAGTAGTCAGCTGTAAACTCCTCTAACCAAGAATCTTTTTGAGAGGATTTTCTCATATAAAAAGCTACATCAATTTTTTTTCGTATTGAGGCTAGTTCATGAGGTATAACACTTAATTGATGATCAGGACCAGGTAAGTTTTTATCAAGAGTAAAATGCTTTTCAATTACACATCCTCCCAATAAAGAGGCATATTCTGAAGCTTTGGTACCAATAGTATGGTCAGAAAAACCAGAAATTACATCAAACTTTTTTTGGATTTGAACCATTCGATTTAAATTTATTTTTTCCCATGGAGTTGGATAAAGTGAAACACAATGCAGAACGATTAAATTTTTAAAAAAATTATTTTTAAAAAATAAAACAGACTTTTCTATTTCAGAAAAACTCGCAGCACCTGTTGATATAAAAATTGGTTTATCTTTATTTCTAATTTGATTTAAAAATAAAATATTATTCAAATCTCCAGAAGCTACTTTATAAGCAAAAACATTTAATTTTTCAAGAAAATCAATCCAGTCGAGACTTAGAGGTGTCGAAAAAAAAAGAATTTTTTTTGAATCAGAAAAGTCTTTTAAAATTTTATGTTCTTTAAAGCTTAATTCATATTTTTTGAAAATATGGAATAATTTTTCTATTTTTGGAGCATCTTTGTAAATAAATTTCTCTGTAGTATACGATTGAAATTTAACAGCGTCTGCACCTGAATTTTTAGCTGCAAGAATAAGTTCTTTAGCAAGTCCAATATCTTTATTATGATTAAGTCCAATTTCTGCAATTAAAAAAGGCTTTGAATTAAATCCTATTTTTCTAGAAAAAATAGAAATTTCTTTAGAGAATGGAACTGATTATTTTCGTCGACTGCGACGCCTCAAACCCTTGAGAATATTTTTAGGGTTAATTGTTCTACCATTTTTACTGACTTCAAAATGAAGATGAGGACCAAAAGAATAACCTGTATTCCCAGATTTACCAATAATTCGACCTTGAATAACTTGATTACCTTTACGCACATAAATTTTACTTAAATGTGCGTACAAAGTTCGATAACCTCTAGAATGCTCAATAACAACTGCTTTACCATAACCGCCCAAGCGACCAGAATAATAAATTCTACCAGGTTTGGCCGCACGCACATTTGTATAGTAGGCTTTTAAGTCTAATCCTTTATGGAAGGCCTTTCTTGGCCAATTTCTCCAACCATATCCACTTGTTATAGTACGATTTGTTACGGGAATGAGCCAACCATAAATTAAATTTTTGGGCTTCGCACCAAGAAGAAATATCTCATCACCTTGTTCTAATAGGTCAGGATCAATATGCAAATTTTCTGCAAGAATTATATCAAGTTCAAGTTTATATTTACTAAGAATAGAACTTAAACGATCATTTTTCTTTACCTTATAATAAAATCCATTTTTAGGAGGTATATTTAAAGTCTGTCCTACTGATATTGCATCGGGAGCATTAACTCCAGATGAACCTGCAATGGATTCAACAGAAATATTGAATTTTTGAGATATTTGTGACAAAGTATCACCTGCTTGGACTTTGTAAGCAATTTTATCTGAATTTTTATCTTTTTCAGAAGTACTTAAGACATGAGAATTTATGCTAGATATTCCTAATAGATGATCTTTTACTTTTTCATCTATTTCTAAATTTGCGTGATCACCTCTATTTACTTTTGAAAAAACATCCTTAGGATTAATTTCTCCAAAACCACCAACGGCATCAATTTCTTTTAGCTCTTCCATAAAGTCGGGAGAACGAAAAATATAGTAAGTAGAGATAATCATAAGGACAACAAAACCACCTAAGATAAAAGGTCGCATTTTTTTTTGGTAACCAGACTTAAAAGGTAAATTTAGGCGAATACTGGTGATCAAAGCTTTAAATTTAACGGGTAATGAAAAAGTAAAAATACCCGTTCTAATAAATTTTCTTCGATGATATGAATAAAAAAACTCTCCATTGTTTTTATATTTTATTTTAAGATATTTAAAATTAATCACAAAACACTCTTTTTTTTGAGTAGATTCTTTTCTAAAATAATTTTGAAATCTATTCCAGCCTATTTTCCAAAGTTGCATAAGGTCCGATCATCGGAATAAGACTTTATATAGTTAAGTGATCTTTCCTATTTTTATAATATAATGACATTTGACAAGCAATGATGTATTCCAGTATTTATTCTTATCCTTTTTTTAAAGTCGAAAAGCACTCATCAATTATTTTTTGAGGATCTTGTTTAGAATCACCTGTAATATTCACATTGCCTTTATATACTACACCCTCTGAAATTTGAAGTATAGGAGTTTTTATATTTCCCAACATTTTACCATTTTCAATTAATCTTACTCTTTCACTAGCTTCTATGTTGCCAAGAAGAGCACCAGACATTATAACCTCTCGTGCTAGAATATTTGTTTTAACTTTACCTGTTGGTCCAATGATAAGAGTTTCTTCTGTCTTAATCTCCCCTTCAAAGTTTCCATTAACCTTAAGGCTTCCTGATATATAAAATTTACCTTCAAAACTAGACCCTTCACCAATAACTGAATTAACTTGATCGTATTTTGCCATAAAATTATCTAACCTCAAAATTCAAAAACCAAGTAATTTTACCAGCTCTTTATGAATATCGGTGAGGTAAGTTCCAAAGACTAAAATAACCATACTCATCAACTTGATAAGAATATTTATCGAAGGACCTGATGTATCTTTAAATGGATCCCCAACAGTATCGCCCGTAATAGCAGCTTTGTGAGACTCTGAACCCTTCCCACCTAAATTACCCCTTTCAATATATTTTTTTGCATTATCCCAAGAACCACCCGCATTTGCCATCATAACTGCCATACAGAAGCCACTGACTAAAGAACCAGCCAACATTGATATAAGAGCAGATGGCCCAAATACCACACCTACAAGCACAGGTGTTATAAGAGCTAAAACTGTGGGTAATATCATTTGTTTCAGAGCACCATCTGTTGCAATTGCAACACATCTCTGATAATCTGGTTTTCCCAAACCTGTCATAATACCTTTAATTTCTTTAAACTGACGTCTAACTTCATATACCATACTCATAGCGGCTGTACCAACCGCTTGCATTGTTAGTGCACTGAAGAGAAAAGGCACCATTGCTCCAATAAAAAGACCAGCTAAAGTAAGTGGATGAGCCATATTAAAGTTTAAATCATATTTTTCTAAAATATTGGTAGCTGCTGCAAGCAAAGTAATGGATGTAAGTGCTGCTGAACCAATCGCAAATCCTTTCCCTGTTGCGGCTGTTGTATTTCCAAGAGAATCAAGGGCATCTGTTTTTTCTCTAACCATTTTATCAAGCCCTGCCATTTCAGCGATCCCCCCTGCATTATCAGCAACGGGGCCATAAGCATCTGTTGACAAAGTGATACCTAAAGTAGATAACATACCAACAGCGGCCATACCAATACCATACAACCCTTTTTGAATACTTTCGAAACCACCAGAAACAAAATAAGAGGTAATTGTAGCAACAATGATTATTAAAACGGGGATGCCTGTAGATTTCATCCCTAAACTAAGACCAGAAATCATTACAGTTGCATGTCCAGTTTCGGCACTCTTTGCAACAGCAATAGTTGGTTTATATGTATCTGAAGTGTAATATTCTGTAAAATATCCAATCACATTGCCAGCCAATAATCCTGCAATTACTGCCCAAAAGATTCCGTACCCCAGATTGAGAACACTTGTTAAAACATAAAAAGCACCTATAATCACTAAAGTGGAAGAAAAATAAATACCAATACGTAAGGACCATAGAAGACTTTCTTGAGAAGCTCCTTCCTTGGCACGTATAAAAAAGGTGCCAATAACAGAAGAAAGAATTCCGACACCAGCCAAAACCATAGGTGCGACAAGAGCAGGAACCAAGCTTTCTCCACTGTAGGCAGTGATGGCTAAAGCGATTGTAGCCACAATGCTACCCACATAGGACTCAAATAAATCAGCTCCCATACCCGCAACATCCCCCACATTATCCCCTACATTATCTGCAATCGTGGCTGGATTTCTAGGATCATCCTCAGGAATACCTGCCTCTATTTTCCCTACTAAATCAGCACCTACATCAGCGGCCTTTGTATAAATACCTCCACCAACACGCGCGAAGAGAGCCACGGAAGAAGCTCCCATACCGAAGGAAAATAAGACAGAACTTAGTGCATTGAGAGAAAGCCCAGAGTCTTTTAATATAAGAAACCATGAGGATACAAAAAGAAGACCGAGACCTACAACACTCATCCCCATAATCGAACCTGAAGAGAAAGCAACTCTGAGGCCAGTATTTAAAGATTCTTTCGCTGCCCAAGCTGTTCTGGCATTTGCACGGGTAGCAATTTTCATACCTATAAAACCACTCAGAGCAGAAATAATAGCCCCCGTTAAGAAAGATATCGGAGAGTAGTAAGCCAAATTAGGCTCAGAGCCACCGCAATTCAAAAAACAAAGAAGTATGGCAACTAAAATGAGGAAAATAAAAACCCATATATATTGTCTATTTAGGAACGTATCTGCACCTTCACGAATTGCCGAGGCAATTTCAATCATTTTACTGTTACCTTCAGGACGACTAAGTAGCTTAATTGCTTTTAAAATAGCAAAAACAAGGGCAAAGATAGCCACAAGTATAACAGAAAGAAGGTAAGAAGAAGCACCCCCCAAATTAGCTATTTCCATCACATGAGCTGATGGATTACTAATTTCTTGTGCTACAATCGGTAACAAATTAACACCTAAAAAAGAAGATATAATTAAACTAAACTTCATAAAAAAACCTCTTAAAATCAGTCTTTATGCATAAGAATAAAACTGAAATCAATTTGATTGAATTGATTAATATGCTGTGCTGTCAATCTTTATTTGCATAATGAGAGATAATTTAAGAGAATAGATATAAATTTCATTTTATTAAATTCGAAAACCTAATTTAAATAAGTGTTTGCGACAGCAATAAAAAACTACCAAAATCATATTATTATAGAGGACTCAAAATCTGAGGTATAATTATGATTTTTTTCATAAATGAAGGATACCTATCGCTTCTCTTGTGACAGTGAAATTATTAGAGATATTGTATTTGTAATGCCCCTTTAAATTAAGTAAGAAAAGCAATTATATTTTAGATATTAATTTGAAAAGAGCCTAACAAAAATTATTAATCTGAAAAAAATAAAATAAGAGCAATTTATCTATCAATATTTTTTGACACACAGTTATTTCACTCTATACTATCCCACCTTGAGATGAGATAATATGGAAGATGTATACTGCTAATAATAAACAAATACAAATAAAGCCTTATATTTGTCAAAGTTGTAATCAAATTGTTGAAAATATTTGTCGTAATAAATTTATTATTTTATTGACTGAGCAGTAAAAAAATGAGCTCTCAAACTTTGTATTTATGATGAATATTATTTTGATAAAATAATAATTTATAGTTCATTCAGTTCAATAAAATTTGAAAGTTATCAAGGTCATGGAGTCTTTATTAATGGATCAAGAAGTTTTATTTCGGGTATTGAAAGAAATACCAACAGGCATTTTTGTATTTGATAAAAATTGGCATTTAATTTTTACAAATGAGATTGCAATTTCAGATATAAATGTACCTTTTGAGAAAATCAAAGATCATAATTGGATAAACTTACTTATTAAACATAATTCTTCACTAAAAGAACACTCATTCAGAAGACTTTTACAAATGTTTTGGTCTAATTCAATTACTAACCGATTAATAAAGATGATGATTAGTGAGGATACTTATTTAATTTTTCTAACTTCAATTAAAAAAATAATTATTAATGAAATTATTTACCATGTTGTAATTTTAAGGGAAACAACCAAAGAGCATAAAAGTTCACTAATAGCCATTCAATTTTATAAAAGATTTCGACGTGATTTAAAAATAGTTAAAAATTTCCAAAAGGTCATTAATAATTCAATTATAGAAAAAATTATTGGCAAAGATTATATATTTAAGTTTTATAGTAAGTTTATACCTAGTGGAGAACTCTCTGGTGATTTAATCAATGTTACTCAAATTTCTAGAAGATACTTTTCTGTGTTTTTAGGTGATGGAAGAGGACATGGTCTTCCGGCTGCCTTGTATTCACCGTTGATTTATTCTTACATTAGCCGACTCTCTTTAGAAGTTAATTCTGGAAAAAATAATTTAGCAAACCTAATTAATCATATCAACTTATTGGCCTATGAAGATTTTACCAAAGGAGGGGAATATTATTTTTTTTCTGGTATCTTTATTTTAGTTGATTGTGATAAAAATTGTTTTTCCATTGTCAACGCTGGACATCCCATTCCTTTTTACCGTGACTCAAATCAAAAGATAAGAAAATTGAGTAATCATGGTTCTCTTATAGGAGTTTCTAAAAATAGTAAATATAATAAAGTTGATTTTAAAGCAGCAGATGGCCAGATATTTTTATTGTATACAGATGGTCTTATTCAAAATTGTAGAAAGGACGATCCAATGCTTAAAGTACAAGATATTTTCAGATTTTTAGGTAATTATACACAAAAAAAATTAAATTTTAACAACCTTCACAATCAAATTTTCGAATCAAAGATAGGCGACGAAGCTAAAAATTGCATTAAGGATGATATTTCAATTCTTGTTATGCAAATTGAAAAAAAATAAATAATAATGACTTTTAGAGTTAATATTATATACTATGGAATTTTATTCATTGTATGTTGGCTGTATAGCTGTAATAACAAGCCTGGAGATTATATACGAAAAGCAAAAAAAGCACTTGAAAATGAAAATGCCCCTAAAGCTGTTTTTTATTTTCAAAAGGCTTATGAATCATCTTTGGATAAAAGTTTTCTTCTCTTATCTAAAATTGACCGTTTCTCCAAAATGGAGGTTTCTGGTGATAAAAAACACATCGTTTTACTCAAATCTTCAAAAAATACATCTAAATTTGTGTATAAAGTATTTGATGGAGGTAATTCTACTCAAGAAGTATGGGAAAATTTAGAAGGTGAAGTTAAACACAGTTTTGTTTCGTTTGATGGAAGTTATGTATTATTCACAGTCACTTCATCAAAAAAAAGTATCTGCAAGTTAATTATTTGGAGAGCCTCTGATAATAAATTTATTAAAACAATCAATAATTTAAGTTGTGAAAATAGAGCGGCTATTTCCTCTCGTGGTTTAGTGTTATTTATGAAAGGGAATAAAATTTGGTCTTTACACTTGAGCCATTCATCTACAATGAACACTCCTATAGCCCTTTGGGTTCGTCAAACGCCGGATAAACCTTTCAAAAATCAAAGAGCAAAAGCCACATTTTCTTTTTCTTCTAACGCTTTACCATTTATGACTTATGGAATTGCTGGGACTTATAAATTATATAATCTTGCTAATCGAAGTTTAATTTTACTTACAAAGCGAGCTGGCTATTATCAAATATTTTTTACTCAAAGAGAATCTTACCCTGGTGTTATTACAGGAGGAGCTTCTCAACGAAAATTTACTTTTTTTCATTTTAACTATCCAAATCGTATTATTAAGCAGTATGATATTTCAACTTTAATGGGTATTAGTTTTGTAAAGCAAAATGAATATTACTCAATCGAATCAAATCGGCTCTATCTTACTAAAAATGGTAAATCAACAGCATTACCTTTTTTTGTAAAAAATATTTTTGCCAAAGAAAATGGAGGTGCCTTTTTTCTTTCTTCTATTGGAACTCCTCTACACTACGAAGGAATCCCACCCAATAGATTAAGTCGAACTATTTTTACAAAAATTCTTGAAATTGAAGAATCAAAGTGATGAGATGATTATTTTTATATATATATGCTTTATACTATTCGCACTGTTGTTTGTGTACTATCCTACTTTTTCTGGTAGTGAAGAGATAGCTGATATAAGCGATTATGAAAAGGAAGAAGATAAAAAATATGCTGATAATGAAGATAAAATCATCAGTATAAAAGACTCGCTAAAAGACCTTCACTTAGAAAATCAAATTGGTAAGCTATCTGATCCAGATTTTGAAATTTTACGCAAAGAACTCCTCAAGGAATGGTCATATCATGAAAATATGAAAAAGAAAATAAAATGAGAATAATCCTAGGAATTATTACTTTTTTTTTATTTTCTTTTGTTATGTCAAACTTTTCTATAGAAAAAAAGAAAGTAGCTATTATTAATGGAACAAAAAATAATCGTTCTCAAGTAATTAAAAAATTAAAACTCCTTCGTTTGGAGAATGGTATGCAATTAATTAAATCATTTAACTATATAGATTCATTGATCAACTTGGAGGTTCTTGAAAATGAGCGTAAGTTTCCATATATGTTACAGGGTATTTACAAAGGAGTGAATTACAACCAAATCATTTCACCCACATTACCGGCAAATCAACAAATTCAGTTAAAGGTATATGAGAAGAGGCATCTGTATCAAGATATTGATCTTCGCATATTATATGTTATTCGTTATGTAGATCAACATCTTGATTTTTTAGTTTTTTATAAATTCAATAATAAGTCTCTTTATACCTTTATAGAAAATAATAATGGAATTCATTTTTTTATACCCCAAAAAGCTAGCAACATAAATGCCTCTGTTTCTGTCGGCTCAGGACTTTCTAATATTCAATGGCTCAAAATAGGTATAAAACCCATAATGAAAAGACAAAATACCTTTACTATTTCTTATCCCCTAAAACCTGGTGAACGAATTTATCAACTGAGCTATCAATTTCCTTATGACGGTTTAAAGCTTTCTATACCTTTTAAATCAATGTATCCTCTCGCTGAGAAATCTGAAATTTTACTTGAGACTAAAAATATTGATATAACGATACCTCAAAAACCAGAATGGTCACAAAATCAGCAGAACAAACAAAAAAATGATAGTTTAATGAATAGCTTTATTTCTTTGCCCCATTTATCAGGTATATTAAATGTAATTTTTAAAGGGGGAGATCCAGCAAGCAACAAAAATTTTAGATCTATCCAAAGTGAGGATATTCGTATTTTATCTCCTTTAGATAATTTTGAAAAACTAATTTACTCAATACTTTGTTTCACTATTTTATTAGGTAGTTTTATCTATATTCAAAAACCCCCTATGTGGCTTATACAATCTTGGTTAAAGCACAAAAGTTTACTAGAGTATCAGTTAAACTCTATTCAAAAAAGTTCTGATCTAAAATATGTACAGCTCACAAAAAAGTTTAAAAAGCAATTATCGATGTTAAATGAAAAATTAAAACAGATCAATAATTAGTGCGTATTATTTTTCAGAGTTTAGGTAAACAGTTTTCTCATAAATGGGCTCTTCGAGGTATATCAGGTAAAATTAAAAATGGGAGCAAAATTGCTATTTTAGGTAAAAATGGAGCAGGTAAAAGTACGCTCATGGGCATCTTGGCTGGTTTTTATACACCAACAGAAGGAAGTATTCAATTTATTGGTAAAAAAGATATTGTATTTATCGGACATGATAGTATGTTATATTCTCAGTTAACAGCTTTTGAAAATTTATCCTTTTTTCAAACATTAAATCCAAAGATTCAAAAATCTGAAATTATTCACTCACTTCATTTTACTGACTTGTATGCATTTAGAAATGATAAAGTGGTAACATTTTCACATGGTATGAAAAAACGCTTAAATATTGCTAGAGCGATCATTCAAAAACCATCAACATTAATTTTAGATGAAGCATTTTCTGGACTCGATCTTAAGGCTAAAAATTTTCTTAAACAAATTATTGATTATAAAGGTTTATCAGAAATAAATTGGTCATTAAGTACATTGATTTTCGTAGAACACGAGATTAATTATTCTCTTACATGCTGTAATGAATTTTGGTTACTTGACGAAGGGAGATCATTAGAAAAGTTTTTAATAAATAATCACTCTTTAGCATTTATTAAAAATAGAATAATTAAATTTCTTGAAGCACCATGAAGTTATTATTCTTTTGGGGAATTTTGAAGAAAGATTTAAATCTTTTCTTTAGTGGTTCTAGTACAATAATAATCTCCATCATTTTTTCATTGAGTTTATTTACTTTATTTAGATTCGCTTCGCAAGATAAATTGATTTCACAAAGTATGGTTTTATGGGTTACTCATTTACTAAGTATTGTTTTTTTATTAATGCGATCTCAAGAGTGGGAATCCGAAGAAAAAGCTTATCGAATATTTACTCTAAGTAATCTAGATTTTGAAATAATATTTGTAGGTAAAGCGGTAGCTCTCACCACAGTAATTTTTTTTCTTTGGGTTATTGAAGTTGCTGTATGGTTATTCTTTTTTGATATTCAATCAATAATTCCCGATACTACATTATTTATTTACACGATCATTTTAACTGGTTTTTTGAGTTCATTAGCTTTAGCAGCATCTGGTATTCAGGCTTCTGCTTTAGCTGTTCATTCAAATTTTTCCGTGGTTATTCTTTTTATGTTTTTTTTACCCCTTAATTTACCAATTTCAATCGCTTCGTCACAGTTGGTTATGCTCAGTACCCAAAAAACAAGTAATATTGATTTTTATCAACTGCTGTATATAATCCTCTCTTTTACTATGTTTTATATAGGCTCAGGAATTCTACTCTTTGAAAAACTTTTAGAAGAATAGTCTGCAAAATCTCTAATTTTATATTATATTATTTTGATACGTTATTTATTCTTCTATTAGAAGCATGAGCTTCATTGATTATATTTTTTAAGGATTGAAAAGAAGTAATCAAACAATTCTTACAGCATCCTTTTTGATAAACATTCTCAACAATCTGATCACAACTTTGACAAATATAAAACTTTATCTGTTTATTATCAGCAACATACATATTTTATAGGCCCACTCCAAGGATGGATAGTATAGGGTAAAATGACAGAGTGTCAAAAAATATTGATAAATAAACTTCCTTTATTTTATTTTTTTCAAAAAAAGACTCATAGAGAATAGAATTGAGTTTTTTAGAATCACTTAAGTGCATTATAAATACAATATCTCTAATATTTTTAGGTAATTAATAAGATTCCATGTAGCTTAATTAAAGATTACGACACTAACTCAACTTGGACATCAGATGCTGGTTATTGCAGTATCAAATTGATTCTTTCTAAAATTTTGAAGATAAAAAATATTAATTGGGAAAATTTTATTTAAATTTCTCCCATAAAATAAAAAGAAGTAATATTAAAAAACGATTAAGCGAGTTTAGATAAAAATGTTCTTGTATATTTTTCAATCGCTTGTGGAGTATGCCCAAAATGGAAAAAATTTTGAACTACAGCATAAAAAATTCTATGCCCTTTAGGCAGTAATTTTATATTTTTCAGGCTAATTCCACCAATTAGCACAATAGATTTTTTCCATGCACATAATATTTTATGAAAATCAATAGAGTTTGGCTTGAGAGTATTTTTTGTTTGACTTTGAAAAATACTACCAAAACCAATATAGCTAGCTCTCTCATCTAAAGCAATGTGAACCTCCCTCAAGCTGTGGGTTGATAAGCCCCAGATTTGTTTTTTTTGAGCTTTTTTAAAAGGCAATTTATTATTTATTAAATAATCTTGACCTATATGAAAAGAGATATTAAACACACTGGCGATTTCAGGGTAATCATTGAGAATTAGAATTTGATTATGTGATTGAACCTCTTTTAGAAGAATTTCCGTCTGTTTTTGAATATCAGCTCTAGAAGATACTTTATTTCGGTATTGAATTATATTACCACCACCATTAAAAAAAGCTCTGGCAAACATAGTAGGGGCGATACCTTTTTCTACACATAATGCATAATCAACAATAGCATATAATTTACTTAAATTATTTAGCAAAAACTCTTCCGTCAGTAGGAGTACAAGCTATGATTTAATCTCATTTTTAATACTAAAAATTAAAAGTGCTTTAAATTTTGTTCACGAGCAAATGCTAAATCAAATGTTATATTTCGTAATCGAATTGATAAAAAATGGGCTACCTCAAAATAAAATCGAGCTGCCATCTTTGAATCAGTATCTAATTCATTTTTAAGCTCAGTATAACTGATTTCATAGATAATACTTTTTTCTATAACTTCTACAGAGAGTCCTCTTTCTAAATTATCAATAAAAGGTAACTCTCCAAAATGCATACCACTACCCAATACACCAATTTTTTGATCTTGATCTTTAGATTTCTTTAAAAGTTTTACCGAACCAAATTCAATCAGATACATAGAACTAGCTATTGCACCTTCATAAATAATAGAGTCTCCTGGGGCATAAGTTTTCTTATGAGAGAATCGAGCTATTTTTCTAAGTTCTTCTTCAGTAAATTTTTTAAAGAGATATACATCCTTGAGTAAGTCTAATAGAATTTTCATTATTTATATTGAAGTGGGCACAAAATGGACTCCTATCTGCAACTATATTTTATACTACTTTCCAAATTAAAATCACAAAAAATCATCCATTTATTCTATTTTAAATATTGACCGTTAGTGACTAAGTATTGAAAAGGGTCACTTTGCTGTCTATGAACATTGGTATTGTATTTCCAGGACAAGGTTCTCAACGTGTGGGGATGGCCGAGGATTTTTATGAAGAGTACGAAATCACTAGAAACGTTTTTGATATGGCCTCTGAAGCCATTCAAGTTGATTTGATGAAATTGTGTTTTGAGGAAAATGATGAAATTAACTTAACGGAAAATACGCAACCAGCTCTCCTAACCGTCGAGATTGGTATTTATAATGTTTTACGAGAAAAATATAATCTATCTGGTGATTATTTTGCAGGTCATAGTTTAGGAGAATATTCAGCTTTAGTGGCATCTGGAGCTTTGTTATTTCAAGACGCGGTTAAAATTGTTAGGAAGAGGGGTAGCTTAATGCAACATGCCACTATTAGTGAGCCGTCTGGGATGGTTGCTTTAATTTGCGAAGATATAGAAAACACAGATTATCAAAAAATTGTAGCTGAAGAACAAATTCAAATCGCAAACGTGAATTCAAAAGATCAGGTGGTTTTAAGTGGACTCAAGCTAGGAATTGACAAAGTAACAGAGCGAATTAATCGTGATATCCCAGAAATTAATATAATTGAGCTTAATGTGCAAACTCCTTTTCATTCTAATTTTATGAAATCTATTGAAGCTGATTTTGAAAGTTACCTGTCTGATTTTTCAAATCGGTTTAATTATGCAAATACTACAAAAGTATTGTCTAACTTTACTGGCCAATTTTATAGTGGTACAGATTTAAGTAAAAATCTAGTTCGACAGTTAAGTGGTTCGGTAAAGTGGACTATAAATATGCAAGAGATCTTAAAACGATGTGATTCTACCTACGAGGTTGGACCAAATCGTGTTTTAGGAAAATTTTTTGCGACGTTAGGGGTAAATGTAAAAACAATCATTAACCTCCGCTCATTAAAAAAACATATGGATGGTAAATAATGGTATTTCAAGATAAAAATTATTGGTCACTAATTTTAGGAGGCTCCAGTGGCTTTGGTTTAGCCACTGCAAAAAAATTAAGTTCAATGGGGATGAATATTTTTATTATTCATCGTGATAGAAAAGGTTCTATGCAAAGGATAGAAGAAGATTTTTTAGAGATTAAAAAAAATGGCGTTCAATTTTCCTCTCTCAATATAGATGCTTTGAGCCCAAATGGGATAAAAAATATATGTGATGAATTACAAAATTTACTAGGTTCAAAGGGTAAACTCAGACTTTTGATGCATTCTATTGCATTCGGCAATCTAAAGCTGATTGCTCCAAAGAAAGAAGAACTTAAAGAGGTACTTTTCAAAAAATTAGGAAAAAAATTAAATAGTACAGAGTCTGATATCAAACAAGCGATAAATGAAATTTTTGAAGAAGGAGAATTTCGATTTGCAGATATTATAGCTCCACCTAAATATAATAACACTATGTTTATTAATGATGAAGACATACAAGATACTATTTATGCAATGGGCTCTAGCCTACTTACCTACACTCAACACATATATCAAAAAAAAATATTTGCGTCAGATGCCAGAGTAATTGGAATGACTAGTGAAGGTAATGAAGTAGCTTGGCGCGGATACGCCGCTGTAAGTGCCGCAAAAGTAGTATTAGAATCAGTAGCAAGAAGTATCGCTTTAGAATTTGCTCCTTTTGGGTTGCGTGCAAATATTGTTCAAGCTGGTGTTACAAATACCCCTGCATTAAGATTAATTCCAGGTAATCAACAACTTATGGCTAATGCAAAAAAAAGAAACCCTTTTAAAAGGTTGACAACACCTCAAGATGTCGCAAACGTGATCTCCCTTTTGACGACAGATGAAGCCTCTTGGATTAATGGATCTGTTATTCGTGTTGATGGTGGAGAGCGAATTGTAGGGGCATGAAAGTGAGCGATAAAATAGCGATTGTTACAGGTGCAGGCACAGGTATTGGAGCAGCAATTAGTGAATCGCTAACTAAAGAAGGATTTAATGTTGGTCTTCACTATAATAAGAGTAAAGAAACGGCTACTCTGATACAAAGCACTCTCAAAGATAGTTTTCTTATTCAAGGGGATCTTTCTACACAGAATGGATGTGATCATATTTATAATACTCTAAAAAAAAATTATGGAGGGAGATTAGATCTCCTTGTAAATAATGCTGGAATTGCCTATGATAATCCTATTTTTTCTTCAAGCATTGAAGAGTTTGAATCTACCGTGAATTTAAATATGAAGTCAGTTTGGTATTTAACTAAAAAATTAATGCGTTTTATGATTCGTCAGAAGCAAGGTAAGATTATTAATATCTCGAGTGTTGTTGCTCAAATGCCAAACTCAACTCAGTCAATCTATAGTATGACAAAAGCAGCTATCGAAAGTTTTACGCGTGTGGCCGCTCAAGAATTTGCGAGTTACAATATACTTGTTAATGCAGTTGCTCCTGGCTTTATCGAAACTCAAATGACAAAAAATATTCCTCAAGAATTAAAAGAAAAAATGTTGAATAATATTCCACTCAAACGGATGGGAACTCCTTCAGAAGTTGCTGATGTTGTTTCATTTTTAGCAACATCTGGAACATACATAACTGGGAGTATTTTGCACGTTAATGGAGGTTTATTTAGTGGCTGAATTTGCTAATAAAGCCTCCATTAAAACGATACTTGATCATATTCCACAACAGGCCCCTTTTCGTTTTATTGATGAGATTTTACATCTCTCTGAGAAAAGCTGTAAAGGAGAATATACGTTTAGAGAGGATGAATATTTTTATCAAGGTCATTTTCCTCTAAATCCTATAACTCCTGGAGTTATATTAGTGGAAACAATGGCACAAATTGGTTTAATTACCATTGGACTTTATCAATTTTTTTTGAAAGACAATCACCTTAATAGAACACCCCTCTTTCTTTTTGCAGAATGCGAGGTTCAGTTCCAAAAACCAGTGATCCCTCCCTGTAAAGTGATTGTGGAGAGTAAAAAGATATTTTATAGACGCAATAAATTAAAGGCAGAGGTTACGATGAAAAATGGAAAAGAAGATATCATCGTTTCGGGAGTATTGTCAGGTTTTGTTGTAGAGAAAAATAATAATGGATCAAAATAGAAGAGTTGTTATTTCTGGCTTAGGGGTGATTGCTTCTAATGGTGTAGGTCTCAATAATTTTGAAGATGCTCTACGTAATGGTAAAAGTGGTATTAAATTTATTCCGGAACTTCGAGAATTGAAATTTAATTGTCAAGTTGGTGGAGTTCCACAAAATGTGGATGAAAGATTACATGATTATTTCACTGAAGGAGATCTCATCGGAATGGGGAAAGCCATGATTTATACAGGAATTGCGGCTTTGGATGCTTATACAGATGCGGGCTTAAAAATTCCAGAATATGATTCAGATGAAATTAATTGGGATACGGGAGCCATTGTTGGTACAGGATTGGGTGGAATTGATGTAATTTCAGAAACGATTATACCCAAAGTTGATGCAGGCAAAACGTCTCGAATGGGTTCCTCTATTGTCGAAAAAACAATGTGTAGTTCTATTACTGCCAAGTTGGCAGGTTTATTGGCCTTGGGTAATAATGTTACCACAAATAGTAGTGCTTGCTCCACAGGTACGGAAGCTATTATTCATTCTTATCATAGAATTAAATCAGGGCAAGCTGAGAGAATGCTAGCAGGAGGTACCGAAATAAGCTCTCCTTATCTTTGGTCGGGCTTTGATTCTATGAAGGTATTAAACAAAAACTTTAATGATGCTCCTGAACAAGCCTCAAGACCCATGAGTCAGACAGCGAGTGGCTTTATTCCAGGTTCTGGTTCAGGTGTTTTATTTTTAGAAAGTCTTACTTCAGCGGAAAAGAGAGGAGCTCGTATCTACGCTGAAATTTTAAGTGGTACTCTAAATTGTGGTGGTCATCGGTTAGGAGGTTCAATGACAGCTCCAAACTCTGTGGGAGTTCAAAAAAATATACGCACCTGTCTTGAGATGGCAGGGGTCGCTCCAGAAGAAATTGATTATATTAACGGACATTTAACAGCAACTTCTTTTGATCCCATTGAAATTGATAATTGGTCGAAAGCTCTAAATCTAACAGGAAATAAATTTCCTTATATTAATTCTACAAAATCACTAATTGGACATGGATTAGGTGCTGCAGGTGGTATTGAATCTATAGCAACAATCTTGCAACTATTTAATGGTTTTTTACATAAATCTTTGAATTGTGAAGATTTACATGAAAAAATACAGCCGTATGAAGAAAAAGTTCTTCGTGAGACTAAAAATAAAAGTATACAAATTGCTATAAAATCTAGTTTTGGTTTCGGTGATGTAAATGCGAGTTTAATTTTCAAAAAATGGAGCGAAAACTAAATGGAAGATAAAGAAATAAAAGATAAGTTGGTGGAGATTATTCGGCCATATGTGCGTGAAGAGTCTCTGTTAGAGAATATGAGCGAAGATACTAATTTTATACAAGATTTAAAAATAAACTCATCCCGTTTGGTCGATGTTATTCTTTCGTTAGAAGATACTTTTGAGATAGAAATTGCTGATGAAGAAGTTGAAGGATTAACAACAATTGGTGCGGTTATTAAATTAATAAGATCTAAAGAGTAGTAAGTTTTTTTATTTACCGCTCTAAGCCCCTTTTTCTTAAAACTAAGGATGCAGATATTAATTCTGCCAATTTTATTTTTTAGTTAGGCTTAAAATAAAGTATCCTGAGATATTATCTAACGTTTAAAAAGATTGAAGAATTTTTTTGCGTTGTACCCTGAACTTAAAATAAAATTCTAAAAAATTTAAAAGACATGATCACTGTTGGAAATGATATTGTTGATTTGAATGATTTTGATTCAAATCTTAAAAAGATACATCCAAGATTTTTAAATCGTGTGTTTAATCAATCAGAGCTATTAGAAATCAAAAAAAATAATAAAATATCTAAAACTTTATTATGGACATACTGGGCTTCTAAAGAGGCGGCTTATAAAGCTCTAAAAAGACTTTTACCAAAAACTATTTTTCTTCATAAAAAATTTATATTTCATCAAAAACTTAAAAAGGTAACTTATGATAAATATAATGTTCAATGTTATATATCTCAAGATGTACAAAACGAACCAAATTATATTCATATTTTGGCTTATGCTAAGTTCGACCATTTGTTAACGAATAATTCATGTTTTAAATGTGAGCCGACGATGAATATTTATAATAAAAAGAAATTATTTCAAAAAAATTCTACTTTAAGTAAAAAAGATGACTCATCTCTTTTGAAGTTATTGCTTATTCGTGACCTTTCAATAAAATTGAAGTGTCCTACAGGTGATATCATAATTAAAAAAAAAGATAACATATCTCAAATACCTTATATTTTTATTAAAAATCAACTTCAAAATATAGTCTTATCCCTCAGTCATCATGGCAATTATTTATCGTACGTATATTATCATTCTGATCTTTTACAATAAGTTCCCCAAAGCAATTAATGTCCATGATAATTCCTATTTTCTCTTGATTATTCTCTTGATATTTAATTTTAGAACCTATCGAATTAGTAATGGCTAAAATTTGATGTCGAATATCATCTTTCATGGGAATTGTAAAATTATCTAAAACAATTTTAATTTCATTTAAAACTTGATTAAGTATTTTCTTTATATTTACTTTTTTTTTTATAATTGACTTAATTGATATCGCCTTTTTTTGAATGGTGGGATGAAATGATATGCTATTAATATTAATTCCAATACCAATGATATTTGTATTTTGGAGCTGATTTATAACCTTGCCCATACTTTCACAAAGAATACCAGAAAGTTTTTTATTTTGATACTGAATATCATTGGGCCATTTGAGTTCAATTCGATCTCCAATAATTTTAGAAAGGCTCTTTGATAAAGCCAACCCTACATATAAATTTAAAAGAGATAGATGACTTGTTTCGCCCTCACAAGAAAAAATAAATGAAAAAGCTAAATCATCTCCTGATTTTGAAAACCACTCTCGACCATGTTGTCCTCTTCCTTGACTTTGGTGATCAGTGTAAACAGTGAAATAATTTTTATTCCAAAACTCAGGTCTTTCTTTGAGATAATTATTTGTAGATTCCACTTTTTCAAGATATAATACATTAGTATCCAAGAAGAAACTCATAACTTATTTTTAAGCATTAAGAAAGAATCTTCAATTAATGAGTAAATTATTTTTAACTGTTTATTTGAAATACAATAGGGTGGCATAATATAGACAATATTTCCTAATGGCCTTAATAAAACACCATTTGAAATATAAAATTGATAGAGAATATCCCTTATTTGATTAAAATAAGATGTGTTTTCGTTAGTTTTAATCTCAATAGCTAAAATTGTACCTTTTATAGATATTTTTTTAACTAAATTATTTTTTGATAGTCGTTCATAAAATAATAAATGACTTTTTTCAATAAATTTTATTTTTTGTTGCACACTTTTTTTTTGCAATAACTCCAAGCTAGCTATGGCTGCAGCACAATTTGTTGGATTACCTGTATAGGAGTGTCCATGAAAAAATGTTTTACTTTTGTCTGAGGATAAAAAAGCATTAAAAATTTTATTAGTTGTGGTAGTTATTCCCATTGGAGCAAAACCTCCTGTTAAGCCTTTCGAAAGACAGATCATATCTGGCTTTTCTTGCAAGAAATCAGAAGCAAACATTTTACCTAAACGAAAGAAACCGGTCATCACTTCATCAGCGATAGTCAAAACATTATTTTCTTTACAAGTTTTGATCATGAAATCTAGATACTCAGATTCATACATATTCATGCCAGCTACACCTTGAACTAATGGCTCAAATATAAAGGCAGCAACTTTTTGAGCCTTCACTAAATGATGTAATCGGTCAAAAACCTTTTGATAATTATCTTTTTGAGGAATATTTAAAGATAAGACAGGAAATAAATGATTTTTAAATGGTTTTATAAAATCACCTCTATTACTCACAGACATAGCTCCAAATGTATCACCATGATAAGAGTTTTTAAAAGAGATAATTTTCAATTTTGGGTTATTTTGATTATGCCAATATTGAATAGCTATTTTTAAAGCAACTTCAACAGCAGTTGATCCATTATCCGAAAAGAATATTTTTTTTTGATTTTTAGGTAATACCGATAATAAATTTTTAGCAAGTGTAATGGAGGGCATGTGAGTGAATCCTGCAAAAAGAGTATGTTCTAATTGTTTCATTTGGTTATATATTTTTTTAATAATATAAGGATGTGAATGACCATGAATATTGACCCACCATGAAGATATAGCATCAATATATTCTTTACCTGTATTATCATATAACAAAGCACCTTTACCTGAAGTAATACAAATTGGATTTTTCTCCAATTTCATTTGGGTGTAGGGATGCCAAATTGATCTATAATTTTTTAAATTTATATCCATCTAAGTTTTTGTGAGCACTTAATTGTATCGCATATTTTTGAACCACTTTCGTATTGATTTCTAATTCAGAAAATACATGAAGTAATTTTGGTAACTTGCATCTTTCCAAAATTGAACCTTCGATATCAGCATCATGAATTCCATTAAAAATGAGGCCTAGTACAGATAAATTTCTACTTTTTAATATTTCAAGAGTAGCTAATGTATGATTAATACTACCAATAAAATTTTTTGACACTACTACGACATTACAATCTAATTTTTCTATTATATCCACAATATAATATTTGTCATTTAGTGGAACCAATAGACCACCAGCCCCTTCTATGATGAGAGGCCTCGAGGTTTTAGGTCTTTTTATAGATTTAAAATCAATTTTTTTTGGTCGAGCGGCAATATGAGGAGAAGCTATTTTTGAAAATACATAAGATTCTTTATGAACACGAGAATCTTTATTTTGAATAAGTTTCAAAATTGTTTTTCTATCTGAATTCTCAAGATTACCACATTGTATCGGTTTCCAGTAATCATATTGAAAAGCTTCCATAAAGATTGCAGATACAAATGTTTTACCAACATCTGTATCAATCCCTGTTATAAAAATATCTCGCATACTTAAAGGCTTGTTAATAATTTAGTATGAAGTTTTATTATTTCATCTTTTGTATTAAATGAATGAATACAAATTCGAATTCTTTCTCTATTTTTGGGGACAGTAGGAGGTAATATAACTTTTATATGTATACCACTTTCTTTAATTATTTGTATTGTTTTTTTAATATTATTAAAATCATGTATCAAAAAACTTTGGATTTGAGATGTGCTCTCTAAAAAATATTTTTTCATAGATTTTTGAAATAAAGATTTAAATAAAATTATATTTTTATTGAGTTTTTGTATCATCTTTGAGTTCTTTTTCAGGTGTTCATAAGCACAATCAATCGCGAGTAAATCATAGTTACTTAATGCAGTAGTATAGATAAACGATCTTGCTTTAGTTACTAAAAAATTTTTTAACCTCTGACTACCAAGAATAATAGCTCCATGACATCCAAGTGCCTTTCCAAAAGTATGTACTCGGGCAAAAATATCACCTTCCAAGTTTAATTGTGATACTAAACCTTCTCCTCTTTTTCCTATAACTCCACTAGAGTGGGCTTCATCCACAATAAGGTAAGCTCCATATTTATTACACAGGCTTACTAAAATCTGTAGGGGGGCAAAATCACCATCCATAGAATAGAGACTTTCTACTGCAACATAAATATTTCCTCGATATTTTCTAAGTTGCTTACTTCTAGAGATAAAGTTTATAATTTTTTTCTCCAAATCGTCGATATTATTGTGTTTAAACGAAGCACTTTTGGCAAAACTAAGCCGTATACCATCTCGAATAGAAGCATGTGATAAGATATCATAAATAATTATATCTTTTTTTTGTGGAATACTTGAAAAAAGGCCTAAGTTTGCATTATATCCAGAATTAAAAATAAGACCAGCTTCTGCATTATGAAATTTAGAGATATCTTGTTCAAGTTTGTCGAATAAAGGTAAATTTCCACTGATTAAGCGTGAACCCGTTGAACCTAACTTCACATGATAATTATATTTTTTCAATTTATTTAAAAAAATATCATATAATGATTGTGAATGAGCAAACCCTAGATAATCGTTAGAACAAAAATCAATCTTATATTCGCTTTGTTTCTCTAAATTTCTCAAGAGACCCCTATTTTCATATTTTTTCAGCTCATTCTCTAAAATAGCATCTTCACACAACATAATATTTTAAATAATTATCATGAATAAATAACTTAAATTTTTACAAGATTTAAATTATTTAACATTTTGAGATCCTCAGATGAATCATTGTTGGGAGTCGTTAGCAATTTATCACCTAGAAAAAATGAATTAGCTCCTGCCATAAAAAATAACATTTGCTCTACTTCAGAGAAGAATAGTCTACCAGCAGAAAGTCGAATCATACTCTTGGGCATGATGAGCCGTACAGTAGCGATCATCCGTACGATCTCCCATAAATTAACTTTTAAATTATTCTCTAATGGTGTATTTTCAATGGGTACAAGTACATTAATAGGTATAGATTCTGGTGGAGTCTCGAGCCTTGTAAGTTGTCGAATAAACTCTAGTCGATCTTTAATACTTTCCCCTAATCCAAGAATACAACCACAACATACAGAAAGCCCTGCACGAGATACTGCTTTAATAGTTTTAAGTCTATCTGCATAGCTTCTCGTAGTAATAATTTTTTTATAATATTCAGGACTAGTATCAAGGTTATGATTATAGGCATAAAGCCCCGCTTTTTTTAATTCCTGGGCCTGTTCTTCTGTTAGCATACCCATAGAACAACAAACCTGTAAGTCAAGTTTATTTACTTCTTGAATCATTTTTAGAACATTTTTAAAATTTTGTTTTTTTGTCATATTACGCCAAGCTGCTCCCATGCAAAAACGAGAGGCTCCATTTTTTTTTGCTATTTTAGCTTTTTCAATAACTTGATCAATAGATATTAATTTTTCTGATTCAACAGAAGTTTGATAATGTGATGATTGAGAGCAATAAGAGCAATCTTCAGGACAATTACCTGTCTTTACAGATAGAAGAGTGCATAGTTGTACTTTTTGAGAATCAAAATTTTTTCGATGTATGCTCGCTGCTTTATAAATTAAATCAAGCAAAGGCGTATCGTAGATATTTTGAATATCTTGTATCTTCCACTTTTTTTTCATTTATTACTCATAAGTAATCTAAGAGATGTCTTCATAAATAAATGAAGGTATTGAATTATACCCTCGGATAAATTTTTGAATTTCTTCAAAAGATATTTCTTTTTTTTCTTTTTTTAAATAAAGATTTTCACCATTTATATTTGCCTTTATATTATGGAGTTCAAATATTCTAATGTATACATTTAAATATTGTTTTTTCAAAAGTACAATTTTATTTGAATCATCAAGAATTTCCCTCCGTATTTTTGAGAGTTCCAAACCACAGATGATATGTTTTTTGAGATCCTCTCTTTTTTTTATCAACCAATCCATACCTCCAGTAGAAAAAATATCACTTTGAGCGCGAGCCTTCTTATTAAAATTATTCATATATTCTTTTTTTAAATTGGAAGCTTCTTGATTTTTACTTGAATCAATGAGCTTTTGGTATTTTTTACCTAAAAAAAGATCAAAAGAAGTTTTAGCTCCCATAACAGCGAGAATTGAATCAATAAAGGCTAGATTTACAATGCCAGGTCGTAAATGTTTAGCAAAGGCATGAATAAATCTTCCACCATAATTTTGATTTAATGTAATAGAAACAACAGGAATTGTACTCAAGATATTATCATCTAAAGACTTTCCTCCTATTTGTTGAATTCTAAGCTGTTCTTGTTTTTTACCAGGTAAAAAGCCTGGAGAATTTGAAATCATTAAAAGAGGTAAATTATTTTTTTGTAAAAACTGAAGAAATATCCTAAATTTTTCTGTTCCTACTGACTCAGGGGCACCTCCTAATATTATGGGTTGATCAGCCATAATACCAGTAGGTTTACCATTTATCTCAGCAACGCCTGTAATCAAGGATGGACCTGATATTTTATCATTCATATGTTCAAAAAACTCAGTGAATGTTTTTTTATCTGATATTTTTAAAATAACATTGGCAATAATATCAAAGGGTTCAACTGTATTTTTTGGTATTTTAGGTACTTGTGTCATATATTTTTTAGGTTTTTTACTTTTTGAGGGGATAGGATCTAAAAGTTTGATCAATTTATGAGAAACATCAAAACCTTCAGAAATAGAACCTACAACAAATGTACTTATCTCATTTATCAGTTTTATTTCTTTTTTACTCAGGCTCTCATATTGCACAAAAATAATAATATCTGCAAATAAATTAACCGTGATGTGATAAATAGAATTTATATGAGTTAAAATATGAATTCTAAGTTTAGATTTTTTAGCTAATGTCTGAACAAAATTTCTCCTCGCTCTCATAACAAAAGAATTTTCATCTATTGTTCGATGATAAGATTTTGCTCCAAAAATAAAGATTTGATGAGAACCAGTCTTGTGAGCTATTCGTAGTAATTCTTCAGCTTTAATAATACCAGGCAAAGAGCGAACTCCAAAATGAGTTCTGGAACCAATAATAATAATATTTCTACCACCAAGGGAGGCCAAGCCTCCCAAAGTTGAATTTGACCCATGATAATCTCCCTTAAGTCCCAAAAATAATCGATTGTCTACATTATCCTTTATTAGTTCTTCATTTAACAAATGAATGGAATCTAAAGAAGATTTTTTATCTTTTTTAGATTCTTTTTTTCTTTGAATTGATTTTTTGTTATCTAGTTCACAAAAAATAGTTTGAATTTTTTTTATCATATCTATTATTTCTGATTTTTCTTTCGCGACAAGATCAACAGTACCTGTTCGGTATCCCATAATTTTAGCACCACCAATCTCATAATTTGAGACAATTTCGCCTGTAACTGATTTAATAACATTAGAACCTGTTAGTACTCTGTAGGCAGATTCTGTATCTAATATTATTTGAATCGCAGATTGACTGGCACCATAGACATCTAAACCTGTTGAAGAACCAATACCAATAGAGACAATAAAGGATGAACATATGTCAGAATTACTATAAAATTCTTTTTGTATTTCACTAAATAATTCATGCAACTTTTGATCGGGGCTATTAAATATAAATTCATGAATTTTATCATAAGCAAATTTTTCTCCAATAATAGAATTCAGCATAAAACCTTCAGCGGCTCGATTTAACGAAATCATACCTTCTTTGATATTTGCTCCTGCTCCATCATTCCACACATATAGAGGAATATTTTTAAAAAGAGCAATGAGACATGCTGCAATATATTTCAGACCTTCTAAGTTTCCCGTTGCACCTCCAGAAATTCTCGAATCTTTCATATAAAAACAGGCTAGGCGTTCATTTATATTGCCTAGGTATACCTTGCTGCCAACCTTTTTAATCTCTTTTTTTTCTGTTTTTGGGTTAATATATTGACAAAAGTCAATTGACTTAAATGTTATTTCTCTGAAGCTATTTGCATCAAATGTCTGTTTCGCCCATTCTTCAATTGTCCATTTAATTGCTGGCTTAATAACAACTTTTTTAAAATTTGAAAGTTCTTTTTCTAGATATAAATGTAAAAATGAATAAAGAGATTCATCTCTATTTGTTTCTTCAAATGCAAGAAGTTTTTCGAAACATTGATGTGATTTTTTAGATTGAAAACCAAATTTTGATATAACTTTAGTTAATATTTTAATGATATTAACAGAATTTCTACAAATATAAATAGATCTTTCCATGTACCAAAAAATAATTTTTACTTTAGTGGGTTTTTTTAAGAGTCGATATTCCCAATCATTCACTCCGTAATATCCAAAAAGATCATCTAACAAAGGCTTAATAGATAAGTCTTGGAATGAAAAATCATTTTTTTTTAATTTAGAATAGAAAACACTCATTTCATCAAAATTGGAATGTTTCTTTTTTAAAGTATAAGAGTGAAGCTCTTGGATGTTTACATAAAAATTCATAATACCAATAAGAGTATCTTCAAGCTTATTTTGTTCTATTGTTGGGAGTAAATTAAAATCAATGTCAGAAAAAGTATCTAGAATTGGTAAAATAATCTCTTCATTAAAAATAAAGCCTAATAAATAAGACCTTATTAACAAGATTGACTTATAAATAGGTAAAATTTCTTTCAAACCATTTTTTAAAGCATTTTTACCAATATTTTCAAAAGAATATTTTATGGCCTTATTTAAGTCATTAAGTCTTTGAGATGAATCAATTTGCAGACCCTTTTTTGAAGAAGAAATACTATCATTTTTGATTGAAAATAATAATTCGCCCTCTTTCATCGCTCTACCTATAATTAAATCATCTGAAGTTTTATTAAGTTCTAATTTTGTAATATCTCCATTTTCTATTAAATAATTAATTTTTCCAGAAATAGGAGCATTAAGTGTCATTTCCATTTTCATCGCTGATATAGTAATGATAGGCTGCCCCTTTTTTACTCTTTCATTAATATTTACCGGAAATAATTTAACGAATTGGCATTGAAATGGAGCCCTTTTTTCTCCCAAAATTTTTTTCTGATTTTCAGGATCATTAATGAGAACCTGCATCTTACAATACTCCACCGATCCTGAATCATCTTGAACATTAATTCGAATATATTCTTTACTTACATCTAATTTTACTTTGTAGGTATTAGAATCACTTTTGACAAGAAAATTATCATTTTGTTCTAATCTCGAAAAAATAGTGATTGAATGATAAAAAATATTTTCAATAAATACATGATACGAATATAAATCTACCTGAATTAAAGTAATTATATAGTTATATTTTCCTTTACCAAAAGATACCTTATAGGTTTCAGAATTTAAAAAACTTCTAATATTTACAGTAAAATCTTCTATTTCAGGCAGAAAGAAAGAGCCTATCAGTTTTTCATTTAGAAGATGAACATGATTTGACAAAACTCCCAATACTGCTATTAATTTAGCTTTCTCATCATCAAAATATATATCATAGACTTCTTTATATTTTGCAAGAAAATTATTTCCATAATTTCCACTCAAAAATATAGGATGTTTTAAAATATTAATAAAAAGTGGAATATTTGTATCAACACCCTTTATATAAATATCTTTTAATGCCCCTTTTAAGTGACTAATCGCCTCTTGCCTGTCTCTTCCTGATGCGATTAACTTACCTATTAAATTATCATAATCTGGTAGTATGGTATCTCCTACACTAAAACCAAAATCATATCTCACTTTTTTTGAAGCAGTAAGATAAATTTCCTTAATTTCACCAGGAGAAGACAAATAATTATTTTCAGGATCCTCCGCATATATTCGACATTCAATGGCATGATTTAAGTTTTGGAACCTATATTTCAAGACATGACGATAATTTATTTTTTTTCTTCTTTCATCAAATAACATAATTTGCCATTTAACAATATCTATTTCTAGAGCTTGTTCCGTGACCGCATATTCTACTTGAAGACGTGGATTTACTTCCAAAAAACCAAATTCTCCAGTTTCGATATCCAATAAAAATTCAACAGTACCAACACCTGCTTTAGAATATCCGCAAGTTTTAGAAATATTTTCAGCGGATGAAAACAAAGATAAAATTAGATTTTCATTTAAAAAGAATTCTCCATTTTCTTCTAATAATTTTTGATGATTCCTCTGCATCGCACATTTTCGAATACCGACAGCTAGATTGTTAAATATTTGCACCTCAATGTGAACACCTTGTGCAATATATTTTTCTATATAAATAGAATCATCATTATATAAATTTTTTCCTAATCGCTGGGAAGATCGAGCAGCTGGTAATAATTGGCTTGATTTAAAAACAGGTATAATTCCACGACCTCCACCACCTGCGTTCAATTTAATCATAACAGGATATCCAATTTTCAAAGCTTCTTTTTCTATATTTTCTAAATGTGATATTTTAGAGGAGGCCTTAAACAAAGGGACGTTACTTTTTTCCGCAATTTTTCTTGCTTCTATTTTACTCCCGACATTTTTAAGCACATCAGAAGATGGTCCCATAAATATAATTTTATTTGAAGATTTTTTTGAGTCTTCTTCAAGTCTTTTTACAAAATTATAATTTTCTGATAAAAACCCATAGCCGGGATAAATAGCATTTGCATTTGACAAAAAAGTCGCGTGAATTATAATATCTATATTAAAATAATTTTGAGGATCTCCAATAAAAACGACTTCATTTGCCATTTCATACCATGACTGGTCAAGATCAGCATCTGTTACCACTGCTACAGAAGGTATATTTTCTTCGCGTAAAGTTTCAAAAAACTTTTTTGCAATCTCTGCCCTATTAGCAATTAATACCTTTTGAAGTTTCCCTTTTCTTTTTTTAGGGATAGAATAAGGTAAATGAAGATGATTTCGTTCAGTAAGATACTCAACAGAACTTTTGAAATTCATAACATCTCTAAGACTTGAGGTTGAGGCACCTAATTAAAAACATTGGATAATTTCTGAATAATTTACGCGACCCAAGACAGGAAGTTATTTTGTACATGGATGTCAAAACTTATTTTTATAGTTTTAATAAAGAGACGCAAATCTCGTTTTTTTATTCCAAAATACTTAATAAGTCTTTAGCCGATAGTTTAATCTGTGGATCGCTTTGTCTACATTTTTTTACGTAACCTTACTAAGCTCATGTTTTTTTGAATAACTCTCCACCTTTTAATTTTAAATATCTGCATTATATTTTGAAATTAAATTCAAGTATTTGCAAATTAAACTCGAACGGTGAATATCAGTTATCTCAACGCTCATTTAAATAATTTTTGAGTACCATTGCAGAATTTTTATTATCAAACATATATTTATTAAGATATCTTTTATATTTTTTTGAATTATTTTGTCCAAAAAAGATTCCATGAGTATGTCGTATAATACTTGAAGAAGGAGTATCTTTTTTAACTTCAGATTCAACATAAGGTATTAAACTTTCTAAGATTTGATCACTTGAAAGACCTTGGTCTTTTTTGCCAAAAAATGAAGAATCAACTTTTTGAAATAAGCATGGATTATCATAAGCGGCTCTACCAATCATCACTCCATTTAAATGTTTCACGTGAAACATTATTTCTGTTAAATTCTGAATACCTCCATTTGTTTCAATTAAAAGCTCAGGAAACTGTTGCTTAACTCGAACTACATCATCATGCCTAAGAGGAGGAATGATTCGATTTTGCTGTGCACTTAATTTCTTTAGCATAGCAATACGAGCATGAATTATAAATCGATTACACTTACTCTGAGAAACAATTGTTATAAAATTTATGAGGTCCTCATATTTTTCTAATTTATCAATACCAATTCTATGTTTTATAGTAACAGGAATTGCAACTCGAGCTTTCATCGCCAACAAACATTCAGTAACAAGCTCTGGTGAAGCCATAAGACATGCACCAAAATTACCACTTTGAACGCGATTACTAGGACAACCTACATTTAGATTAATCTCATCATAACCGTACCCTTCACCAATAGACGCACATTCAGCCAAAGCTTGTGGGTTATTTCCGGCTAATTGTAAAGAAACTGGTTTTTCAATTTCTGTAAATGCGAGCAACTTATCTCGATTGCCTCTCAAAATAGCTTGTGTAGTAATCATTTCTGAGTAAAGTAGAGTTTTACGAGTAATATGTCGCATTAAAAATCGATAATGTCGATCTGTTCTTCCCATCATAGGAGCAATACTTACAGGATATAGTGACATAAGCTTTGATCATCTCAAGTAATAATAAAATATATTTTTATTATTACTTACTCTTGGAGAATTCATAATTTTAAAAGACCAAATTTTAACATTATATCATGATTTAAAATATGTTTGCCTGCCAAGCTAAAGTTAAGTTTAAACAATGGTAGAATATTACTTAAAATATAAATATTCTGTATATACTTTTATAATTAAGTTATAATATTTTTCTTTACAGTCAATTAGTGAAATAAGTTCATCAGTATTATGGCTCAAGAGATACCAAATTTTACAATGGAAGAAAAAAACTATATTAATCAAATAACTGCTCAAGCGGTAAAAGCATCTATACAATTACGTTCAGTATCGGGGGCCCAAAAAGATAAAGCTCTTTTATATTTAATTGAGATGTTAGACGATCATCGAAGTGATATTAAAGCTAACAACGCTCAAGATATAGAGAATGCTCAATTAAATACTCTTTCAGAAGCAATGATTGATCGCCTTCAAATCACAGATAATACTATTGATTCAATGATTCAATCTTTACATGAAATTAGAGCTTTAAGAAACCCCGTGAAAGAAGTAATTAGTGGTTGGCAATTGCCAAATCAATTACAAATACAAAAAATTCGAGTGCCCATCGGAGTAATTGCAATTATTTATGAATCTCGCCCTAATGTAACGATTGATGTTGGGGCACTTGGTCTAAAGTCTTCAAATGCTGTAATTCTCCGAGGTGGTAAAGAAGCAATTCGAAGCAATATTTGTCTGGCTCAATTATTTGGGAAAGCACTTATACGTGCGAAGTTATCTTCAGAATCAATTCAACTTATTGACCGTACAGCTCGTCATCTAATGATACTCCTCCTTGAAAAAAAAGATGATATTGACTTAATTGTACCAAGAGGCGGTACCGACTTAATTCAATTTATCGCAGAAAAGAGTACAATTCCTGTTATTAAACATGATAAAGGCGTTTGTCATGTTTATATTCATAAATCAGCACAAAAAGAGATGGCCATTAATATTCTCTTAAATTCAAAAACCCAAAAAACAGGAGTATGCAATACCGCTGAGTGTGTAATCTTTGATCGAGATTTTTTATATATAAATGACTGTCTTCAAGCCCTTCAAGAAGCTGGGGTCAAATTACATGGAGACCTTAAAACTAAAACTTATTTTAATGATCATGTTATAGAAGACTTATTAGAAGATAATTATAATCAAGAATATTTATCTATGGATATTTCAGTCAAAGTTGCAAATAATATTGATCATGCAATTCAGCACATTAATACTTATGGCTCTTCTCATTCTGAGTCAATTATTGCACAAGATGATCAAATCATTCAAAAATTTCTTGACTCTTTAGATTCTGCTGCATTATTTGTAAATGCTTCCACTCGCTTTCATGATGGTGGTCAATTTGGCTTGGGTGCCGAGGTTGGAATATCAACTGGAAAATTACATTGCAGAGGCCCTATGGGGGTAACTGATCTTACAACGACAAAATATATTGTGCGTGGAAATGGACAAATCCGTACATAATCAAGAGACTCTTGAAAATTATATTGGTTTCTATGGAGGAACTTTTAACCCTTTCCATAAAGGTCATCTAAAGTTAATTGAGTATCTTTTGTATAATACAAAAATTTATCAAATTATTTTAGCTCCCTCTTTTTCTCCGAGTCATAAAAAAAACGAAAACTTAATCAGCTTTACTCATCGCTTTGAGATGACTCGTCTTGGTGTTAAACATCTATTGCATAATAGTCGAATTATTCTTTCTGATATTGAAAAAAATTTGTCAACACCAAGCTATACGTACCAAACTTTACAAAATTTACGCGTTCAATTAAACCATAATAAAATTGTGATTATATTAGGAGACGACATGTATCAAACAATTAATTTTTGGTATAAGTCAAAGAACTTGCTTGATGAATTTGATTTAGTCGTAATAAATAGAGCATCACTCGAACAACCCCAAAAGACAAAAAATAATAATTCGCAATATTTTAAACATATTACCTATACCTCTAATCCTCTTTGGAATTATGCCTCCACTAAAATTCGTAAAGATATAAAAGAATATTCATTATCACGCAATAAAAAATTATTACAACAAATCAAAGAAGAATTACCTAAAAATATTTTTAATTATATATTTACACACAAACTTTATCTTTAGACATCCATAAACAAATGAAGCGATCACCTAGATTATTAATTGATTCTCAAAAAATTCTACAAAACTACCACAGCATGAAAAGTATTTTTGAAACATTTAAAATCTACTATGCAATGAAGGCAAATTCTAATCCAAAAATTATTCAACTTCTAGAAAAAGTAGGGAGCTCTTTCGAAATAGCCTCATGGGAAGAAGCATTACAATTATTTAAAATAAAAATTTCGCCTCAACGTATCATATTTTCAAATCCTGTAAAATCATTATTGGCGATTAAAAAGGCAATAAAAGTTGGAATTAAAAAATTTGTTTTTGATTCTGTAGGAGAGTTAGATAAATTTAAAAAAATCGGTATCACAAGAGATATTCAGATGTTTTTAAGAATTTCAGTATCTAATATTGATTCAGTCTGGAATTTAAACGAAAAGTTTGGTTCACCCGAAGAACAATGGGAAGAAATTTATCAAAAGATGGCTAAAGAGAATATTCCTTTAAGTGGAATTACGTTCCATGTGGGTTCACAATGCGAATCTCTTACGGCATGGGAAAAAGCACTAACCTTAGCCCGCCGTTCTATTCAGATGAGTCACAACTATGCTTTAGAGCCATTTGCTATAAATATTGGTGGTGGCTTTCCGATAAAATATAATAGAATTGTACCTAACCTCCAAGATATTTATAATAAGATCAATCAACATCTTCAAATATGGAAGAAAAAAAAGTTAGGGATACATGAGTTTTTAACTGAACCGGGGCGTTACTTAGTAGGTTCTTCGGGAGTCTTAGAAACAACAATCATTGGTATTTCACAAAAGAGGGATAAATGTTGGGTTCACCTTGACAGCGGTTTTTTCTCAGGTATGATGGAAACAATTCATGGGAGTATTCAATATCCGACCCTCTCAACAAGAAAAGCTCAATTACAAAAAGTACATTTGTGTGGTCCCACTTGTGATGGTTTAGATATTCTCTATGAGGTTGAAATACCAAAACCTAAAGTTGGTGATCAATTATATTTTAAAAATACCGGTGCCTATACAAATGTTTACTCTACCCATTTTAATGGTTTTTGCCCCCCTAAAGTAGAAGTCATCTGAGGTGACGAGCACACTAACCCTATTTTTAGTCTCACATAGATTACAAGCTTTTTATCTATCTCTGCCTAGGAAGCAGGGCACCGTATGAGGCACACATCGTCCAGTCAGCAGTCGCAGCGAAACCAGTGCCCGTGATAATGGGAACACACAGCTTAATCGCTGGTAATTGATCCGAAGCACCTAGGTCCCACGCTTTGGTGTTATCAGTGGCACTATGTGGCAGACCAGATGGATACGTGCCCATTATGCCCATTAACTGTGCTAGCGTAAGACCAGTCGCACCTGATGGGTTCGACGAAGAGTTACCCTGTGCCCGCTTTGGATCTTGATCAGTCATTCCATTGGTTATTTTTTGAGGTGCACCGTTGTTCCAATAAGATTTTGTGATCGTCAAAGACGAACTAATACGTCCTATCAGAGCACCAGAATCAGAAGAAGCAACAGCAGAAGAATCAGAGTATATCCCACCAGACCCACCAAAATAACTATTAGTTATTGTCAAAGAAGTAGAATCAACTTTCCCCACCAGACCACCAGAAATAGCAGAGGAAGAAGTACTAGCAGTAGCAAGGGAAGAAATCTGACCAACCCCACTAAAATAACTATTAGTTATAGTCGCCGCAACCGCAGAGGCAGAGGAAGAATATCCCATCAAACCACCAGAAACAGCAGAGGCAGAAGAGGAAGAAGAGGAAGAAAAAATCCCACTATCCCCAGAAAAATAAGAATTTGTGATCGTCACAGGAGAATTAGCCCTTCCCACTAGACCGCCCGAAACAGCAGCAGCAGAAGAAGAAGAAGAGACTCCACCAGATCCAAAAAAATAACTATTAGCTATCGTCAAAGGGTTAATAGAAGTGTCAGAATATCCCACCAGACCGCCGGAAGCAGAAGCAGAAGCAGCAGAAGAAGAAACCCCATTAGACCCATTAAAATAACTATTAGTTATCGTCAAAAAAGAATCAGTCTTTCCCACCAGACCACCAGCAACAACAGAAGAGAAAATTCCACCAGACCCAGAAAAATAAGAATTTGAGATAGTCAAAGAAGCATAAGCAATCCCCACCAGACTGCCGGAATAATAAGAAGAAGATACCGAACCAGAGATAATCCCTACATTACGAATTATAGCACCTATTCCCCCCGTTGCACCAAATAAACCTGCATTGACACTACCCAACACCCACAAATTCTCGAGGGTATGATTATTACCTTCAAAAATACCCGTGAATCGACTTCTATCATCATTCGTCAAATTATCACCAATGGGCATCCAGCTAATATCTTTACCCATATCTGTATCAATAACTCTCGCCTGAATTATGATCTTCGTATCGATGTACCCATTTTTGTTTGCATCAAGTAAACTCAAAAGGTCAATATTAGCTGTTAGCTCATAGCCATTGCAACCTGAAGTCGGGCAACCTTTTACATTCCCAGATCCATTTGTCGGGGTCTCCGAGGTCTTATAACTTGTACCCGCTAGATTATAACGCATGTTATTCAGCATCATCGCATCATTTATATCAATAAGACCGTCATGATCAAAATCGACTATAGATGCAGTGCTATTCACCGTCACATTAATCATGCGATTACCTTGAAATGTTGTGATATCCGGGTCATAACTTCCACTCGTTGCAATTGTGTGACTGATCACACCAGTTATATCCATCATAATCATATCTGATGCACTATTCACCCTTGTAACGGTGACTACTTTTTGGTTTCTCCCTATGGAATCTGTGAAAGTGACAATATCAGGGCTCACCTCCAAGTCACTGTTTCTGCTTCTGATATTAACCTTTACTGTTTTCCCTGATGCTGGATTATGACTCAAGGAGATGGTGTACGTAGCACCTGTTTCACCAGCGGTATCATCAAAAGCAAGCACATTATTAGAGATAATAACATTACCTACGCCACCGTCATTATTTGCAACATGGATAGTCACTGGGGCAATTGCCAATGAATCATATTTAGAATCAGCACTACTTATGCCGTGGTTCACCTGTGTATCATAATCACCTACGTAGCTATTCTCCCTGGTTTGAACAACAACTGTTTTAGGCGTACTCCAATTTGATGGGGTGAATGTTAGAGAGGTCGCACTGCCGGTAAGTCCAAGATCGGGGTTGATCTCCAAAATAACATTTTCTGTCGGTTTAGAGCGAAGTTGCACAGCATAATAGACCAACTCACCTTCTGCGACATTCATTTGGTGATTTGTGGGCGTAAAAATAAAACCAGCCGTGTCGTTATCGTTCATAGTAACTGCAATATTGGCATCACGAATTGCCTTTTGAACACCAGCAATATTGTAAGAAGCTCCCGTTGAGGGGTTTAGTGTATGGGATATCGTACCAGTCAAACCATCATCTTCGTCAATGTCGTTACTTACCCGGGTTACCATAACACTTTGTGATGTATTTATATCATTTAAAGTTAACTGAGCTGGGGTAACAGTAAGTAGAGCATGATTGGTTGAAAGATCAATCACAACATTCTCACTACTAACAGGTAGTGCACTCTGTGCTAACCCAATTCTATACCTCTGAGCTGAACCACCCTCTAAAATAGTAAGAGAAGAGGTTGAAATAGTAACCGATGGAGTATCGTCATCAATAATAGAGATAATAATATTGCCGCCTATCATAGCGAAAAGCTGTGTAAGCGTATAATCACTATCACCATCATTATTAAAATCTGAAATGGTGAGTGTTACTGAACGTGCATCACCTATGATATTATTATTTGATGTGGTCAAATTAAAACGATGACAACCTCTTTCACTTAGGCTAAAATTTGGATTTATAATGTTTAAAACATTGGAATTACTCGACTGAAGTCTAAAGCTTACTGTTGCATTAACAGCAGGATCCATCGAATTTTTAGGATCAGCCGTTAAACAAATTTTAAGTGCACCACTGTCACCTTCTCTCAGGGAGCTTATAACATTGACTGCTTGATTAGGAATAGAAGAGGAGCCAGAAAAGGAGTCAGTATCATCATCAATAATATTCAAGATCACTCGTTTCTCTTTATTCACATAATCGACAGCCTGACCTGTTGTTGGGGCAGTACTGAACGTAACTGTTTGAGTATAATTTGTTTGATCAATATTATCATCTATTGAAGAGATGGTAATCGACTTAGCATTCGTTCCATCATCGTGATTAAATCTCAGAGAAGTCTGACTTCTCTCAAGAGACGTATCTCCCATAATATTCACGTCAACAGTATCACCCGATGGGAGAGCAATATCCCATTGAATATTACAAGTAATATGGCCTCCTTCTATGAGTCTGTTTATACCAGAATCACCAGTGTAGCAGTTCGTTACACGAAGATCAGGAATCGTCTTCTCAATAATATTAATTGTTAAGCTACCACCTGCCGAAGCAAAACCACCTTGAGGAGAAAGAGAGATGCCATCTACAATAGGAAGATCAGAGCCACTGCTTATCACTGAATAATTGATTGTCGTAGCGAACAAGCTTTCTGTTGTAGTAGGATCATCTATAAAATTAATATTAACTATTTGAGGGTTGTTATTTTTAAAGGTAAGTCTAACAGGGTTTACACTGTATGGGCTACTTGAGTTAGCAAGTTGAATACGATCGCTATTTGCGGCGACAACATCAAGCTTTATTATGGTTCCTTCTCTTAATGAGATCGAAGGTTTAATTTTAAACGATTGAGTCATACCCTCTTTACCTTCTAAAGAAGAAATCAATGCATTATCTTGATTATTAATCGTTTGAAAATTAAGCGTGTCATTATCTCTTAAATCAAGCGTCACTTTAGGTAGATTAATCGGTGCTATTTCTTTATAAACCGGGTCTATGGTGGTAATTGTATGTTGTAGTGTATGAATAAAATTACCATCCGCATACATATCGTTTGGATACGCAATTGTAACTGTCTGTGGTTGATTGTAGTTTTCTGTTGTGAAAGTGACGTAGGTGATAAGCTCTGGTGGAGAAAACCAGCTTGGGAGATCATCTTTATGAGTGATATTAATAATCACTTCATCACGAGGCTTATTGGTTAAGTGAATCGTATAGCTTACATTCGCACTGTCAACTTCATTTGTACTGTCAGCTTCAGCAAGGGCTAGATTTTGTGTGCTTACTTTAATATTGGCATCACCATCGTTGTCAAGAATCGTGATTGGAATCTCTTTCATCTTAAATTTGTCAAAACCAACGTCATTTGACTGAATAGGCTCGAATAGAAGTTTGCACGTCTTTGATATCTCTTGTTTGTCATTTTCGATGGCAACGATAACAAATTTTTGCCATGTTGCCCAATTATTCATTCTCCATGTTATTGTCTTTCTATCTATTATAGCACGAGAGGTTCGTTCAGATTCGCTCAAACCTTCACATTCTAAGCTTACCGTAAGAGTAACAAATTTTTCATCATTAAAGGGTTGTGCATTGAGTCGAAACCCGATAGTATCCGCTTCTCCTTCGTAGAGAAGAACTTTATTTTTATCTACTCTCAGAGTCGTATCAGCTAAAAGAAAACTAAGTGGATCAGAACATTGAAAGGTAAAAAAGACAACAGTGGTGAGAATCAACCCACTTTTGGCGATACAAAAAATTATCAAGCATTTTATTTTTTTATACATAATTAACTCCCTGATTGAAGACTACATTTAAAAACTTTAGCCATACATGAGTAGTTAACTAAGGACCTGCAGATTTGAAAAGAAAAAAATAAAAAAAATGAATAAATAAATTGCTAGAAATTTATTTGAGTTATTTCAAGAATAAGTGAGAGATATTTATCTCAAAGAGTATTCTACTATGAAAAAAATAGAAAGAGTGTTTACCTCAGGGGAATAACCTCAGAATTCAGTAAGCAAGTTTTTTTAAATATAAATTTTCTTGAGTAAATATAGCAATATCTTTGCAACTTTTTGCATGGTAGAATAGAGAGCAAGTGATACTTGAAGTGGATTTTTTTCAGATATTTTTTCTGTAATTTCTAAAATTATATCTTGAGCACTTATGCCAATAATCTTGTTGGCCTCTTTGTAAGAGATAATTCTATTATCGTTTTCTTCAATTTTTCTCATATCAGTACTATTTTTAGTTATAATATAATGATTAAGTAGGCGTATATTTTCAGCATAGATTTGTATAAGGGCTATAATTTGATCACTTAATATAATAATTTTTTTTTCAAAATTTTTATTCACTCTACAAATATTTACTTTTTCTAAATAATTTAAAATAAAGTCTCTCTCATTAACTATGGAAATTTTTTTTTCGCATTCTCCATAAGAAAAAAAATCTTCCAATGAGATATTGTCAAATCCTGATAATAAGGCACCTCGCAGATCAGCATGAATAAGCTTTTGTTTTGAAACGTCTTGTTGGTATTTTCTAGCTTGATTTTCAAACCATTTAATATAGATCATTAATTTAGCATTAGTAAAAGTGTATCCTTTTTTTTCAATAGATTTAATTTTAATAAGAGGGAGGGCAGTGAGCTGAGCACGATTATGCATTTCGATAGATTTCAAACGATTAATACGCGTGAAAACCATTTCTTCTAATACTGAGCCTTTTGAGTGAGCTCTATAATCTGTAAAAGAGAGATCTTGACCAACTAATACTATATTCTTAGCACCAATTTGCTTGGCCACATCAAAAGCGTTAGTGCTTACAGAGCCACCATGTGAAATAGGACCTCTAGAACTATCTCTAAAAAATTCATCAAGATAAAAGGGATTATCCCACCACACCATCTTTGCTTTATTTTGCGCTAACCAATGGGGAATGGCAGGGCAAACGGCAGGGTCTAAGACCCAAATAGATTTACTTACGCGAGAATCTAATACATAATGATGATTGATCCATTGTGGGTCAGAACTAAAAACAAGATCAGGAATAATATTCATTTTAAGTAAAGGAATATAAGAAGTATCAACCGCAAAAAGAATAAATTCATCACGATATTTTTTTAAATTATTTTGATGAAGCCTAAGAGAAGGACCCGCACCTGCTAAGACCACAGTCTTGTCTACTTTAAATTGAATTAACTCTGTTAAATATCCACCAGAGTTTATTTCTCTTAAATTTAAAATTATATTTTTATTCCATATCTTTTGAAATTTTATCAATGTTGCTTGATTAACCATACGCTTTTCAATAAGCAGTGTTAGATTTTTTTTGATGGGTAAATATAAATTAGGGAATGCTTGAAGAGATGCTGGATGTGAATAAATATAAAGTTCTAAAAGAGCCTTCCCCCTTAAATAGGGGAGCAAAGCATCAAAACCTTCACCTCCTTTTTCTGAAGGGATAAAAATTGAAAGATTGCAGAGATTCTCTAAAAATATCCCTCGTGCTAAAACATAAAATAAGATCTCTAGATCAGGCTCAATAAGAAGCAACGAAGAGAATCTTTTAATTTTTAAAGCTTCTTCGATGATATAACCAAGCCCGGTACCTAAAAAAATTATATGAGACTTATCAGATAAATCAGAATGATTAAGAATACGTTTAATCTCTCTGTAAGGATCTCTTCGAGAATGATACCAAATATCATTCTTTAACAAAGAAAGAGTTTGTTTATTTATGATTGACTGAACATTTTTCACCCATTCTTCAGGTGGGCTTTCTAATTTTTTCAAAGAAGATGATGGAATATTTATAATAGAACCCTGATTTAAAAGTTCTTTTAAAGACTGATGGACCTTTTGTATAATCTCTTTTCCACTCTTTTCATTCATCATGATATTTATTTTAACTTTTTTTTATAAGCCCTTAGTTTAACTTAAAGGTTCTTCTTGTCCATGTCTTTTCTAATAATTTTTCCAAAAAGTTATTTGGAGAATCTATTTTATAAGCTATAATATTAGGGGATAGCAAAAGTATAGCTATAACATTATAGATATTGTAAAGTAGAGAAAGTACATTTGTCCATAAAAATAAAGGGTTTTTATTTTTCTTTAAATTGTAAAAACTTATTTTTACAACAATTTTAATTAATACTTAAAACTTTAGCTAAAAAAAGACTTTTTGGCCCTATCGTTGACCGGCGAGTAAGTCACCATATGACGCACACGTCGCCCAGTTGGTGGTCGCAGTCGCACCAGTGCCCGTGACGGTGGGAATGCATAGCTTAATCGAGGGTAATTGCGTGTTGGTGCCTAGGTCCCACGCTTTGGTGTTATCGGTGGCACTATGTGGCAAACCATTAGGATATATGCCACTTACACCCATTAGCTGAGTAAACGTAAGGCCCGTCGCACCTGATGGGTTCATCGCAGCGTCACCATTAGCTCGCTTGGGGCTTTGGGGAGAGCCATCCACACTTTGAGGTGCGTCGGTGTTCCAGTAACTATTTATTATCGTCAAAGTAGCAATACTCCCGACCAGACCGCCCGACACACCATAAGTAGCACCGGTACCACCCGACCCACTAAAAGTAGTAAAAATACCACCCGACCCACTAAAAGTGCATTCCATAATTGTCAAAGAAGTGCCCGAAGAATTACCAACCAGACCACCAGAAGCACCATCAGAATAGATCTCACCCGACCCACTATAATAAGACTTCATAATCGTCGAAGTACCCATACGAGCAGGGAGAGGACCACCAGTATAACCCACCAGACCACCTGAAACGGAACCAGGAAAAGAAAAGATCCCACTCGACCCACTAAAATAACTATTTGTCATCATAAAAACAGAAGTACGACTAGCCCCTACCAGACCACCAGAACCAGCACCACGAGTGCCAACACTAAGAATTCCACCAGATCCGCTAAAATAACTATTTGTGATCGTCAAAGAACCTCCTACAGGGCTCATCACCAGGCTGCCAGAAAGCCCCACCAGAGCACCTGAATTAGTAGTAGAAGAAGCAGCAGAAGTAAAAGCATAGATGAGCCTGAGATAACACCCACATTACGAATGACCACCGTGCCACCCGTCGCACCAAATAAACCCGCATTGGTATCACCCAAAGAAGAAAAATTCACCCAGAGGTTGGCGATGGTATGATTATTGCCCTCAAAATTGCCTGTGAATCGACTTATGTCATCATTTGTTGAGTTATCTCCAATGGGCACCCAACTCGTATCTTTGCCCGTGCCTATATCAATCACTATTATTCGCTCACCTGCATCTGTTGTATCACCGTCAGCATTTGTATCAATGCCCACCATCGTCGTATCGATATTCCCATTGCCATTTTTATCGAGCAAGCTCAAAAGATCAATATGGGCTGTTAGCTCGTAGCCATGGCAACCTCCACCTCCACTACCATTAACAACAGCAGGGCAACCATCTGCATTACCCATTGCTTGTGTTGCCGAGCTTTTATAGCTCGCACCCGTCAAATCATGACGCATATTATCGAGCATTTCAGCGGTATATATTTCAATCAGACCATCACCATCGCGGTCGGCCTCAGAGCCTCCGCCAGAGATCTCAATACCCAAAGCATAATTAAAACTCGCATCATAAGCGAACAATTTATAAAAGTAAGTGACACCCGCTGTAATTTGTGTATCCATGAAGTTTGATGCCGTTGCATTATACACCACTTGTGAGCTACCAATTGAACCGCCACTTGCATAATCTCGCCCCGTTGCTGGTGCATCTACTATTGAGCTTGTATGCCTTAAAATTAAGATATTAGAGTGGTCAATATCGGTAGGGTTGACCCAAGCGAGAGTTGTGCCATTGCTATCAAAATTTACAAATCTACTGTTTGTGACGTTCTTTGGTGATGTGGTATCCCCCTTAAGCTCAACACCCGAAGCATAATTAAAGTTCGTATCATAAGCGAAGATTTTATAAAAATAAGTGGCATCTTCTGTAATCTCTGTATCTGTGAAGCTTGATTCAGTCGCGTTATAGATCACTTGTGAGCTACCAATTGAATCGCCACTCGCATAATCTTGCCCTGTTATTGGAGAGTCTGATATTGAGTTTGTGCCTCTTAAAATTAAGATCTTAGAGAGATCAGCATCGGTAGGGTTGGACCAGCTTAATGTGATTCCATTTGAAATACTCCGAAGAATATAATTTGTAATATCCGCTGGTGCTTGTGTGTCAGGCGGTGGTGGTATATATTCATTAACTCTAGTCTAGCACGCCCTCGTTGTAATAAAGGTAGGTGTCAGAGACAAAGATTTTATAAAAATAAACAACACCATCTACAATCTCTGTATCTGTAAAGGTTGGTGCGGCCGCGTTATAAACTACCCGTGATGCTCCCATTATTGTGGAAACAGGATAATTTCGCCAGTGTCTCGGACGATCTTGGATAGGGCTTGTATTTTTTAAGATTAGAGCCTTGTTGAAGATGTTGAAGTCTACACTATCAGGATTCTTCCATGTCAAAGTTATCTTACTTAAACTACGATTAACGGTAAGATCTGTGACCCCTGGTAGTGGTTTATCGCGACCGTTCAGAAAATATGCACGACCTATTTTAGTGCAATGCAAAAAATCTAGTAAAAAGAATAAACTTATAGAGAATAAACCACATCTCCGACACATGGTATATTATGCACTTTAAAGGGCAAACACTGTCAAACCAATAATATTTTTAAATATATTATTGATAAAAAAAGAAAACATGCATCATTAGATGGTAGAACCCCTTGGGATGTCCTTTCTTACATGGCAAAATAGATTAAATTAGTCACTTTCAATAAAGATAGGTGAAACGAAAATAAGGTTGAAAAATCATAACAGTCGTATTTCTTGAGTTGGCTTTTGTAATAATGTCGATATAGTCAAAACCCCAACCCAAGGTTAAAAATATAGAAGTGGGCATTGGATTAACAATGGTTCCATTTGGTTCAAAAATAACCTCATGCTTAAATTGAAGATGCCATAAACGATTAGCATTTCTACTATAAAGCCCGATAGGGAAGTTTGCTTTTATAGAAGTGGCAAAATATTTTGAAATAAACCACCAAAAAGATCCAACAGGAGAAATAAAAAGACTATAAGGATTAACAGTAAATGAATCGGACAGATAACCTAAATGTCCAAGTCCGTAACCAACAAGAACATTGAAATATTTATTTCTCCAAACACTATATTGTATGTTTAAAGAAGAATAGCTAAAATAATCAACTTCTCCACCATCTAAATAGTCGGAAGATCCACTATATTGTTTAGATGCATGAATAAGATTAGTGGTAAGGATAAATTGAGTTATTATTTCATAATAACCAGATACTCCGATTAAAGAGAGTTGAAGACCAACGCGATTGTTCGCCACAATATTTTCATCAATAGTTGAAGTACCCCCCTGCCAATACGATAGAATATCAATCCCTAGAAAACCATCTTCTCCAGAGATTGCCATCAAATCAGCAGAAGTTAAAGTGAGATATAAAATAAAATAAAAAAGGAATATTATTCTCCGAAAACAATTTGCAAACCATTTTACAAATTTATTTATATTCATCTTTTTCTTGGCCGTCTGCCCCCATAATATTTTCGATTACATCGATATAGACCTTGGGTTTATAAGTGCTCGGATCTTCTCCCATTGTTATTTGTAGGTTACCTTTGTTCTCTTGCGAACCTTGACCTTCTCGCACAATTTGATTCATATTTTTTGTTAACTTTTGAACCTTTTCTTGCAAGTGGTTGCTTTCTTTTTTGAATGTCTTCAGTACCTCTTTTAGTCGCCCCTTCTCTTGAGAAAGAGAATTAATTTTATCAGTGAGTGTTTTTTCTGTTTTTCGAGCTGCGGTATAAGCTTTGATTACAAGTTTTAATTTTTTTCTTAAATATAAAACTTGTTTTACTAGTTTTGGGTAAAGTGACTCAATTGATACATTTGTTGTTTTATTTATAATTTTTTCGTTCTCTTCTTGAGAAGATATCTCATAAAGTTTCTCGTTAGGTACTTTTAAAGGAATTTTAACATTCTGCCACACATGTACCCTATCGTATAATTTCTGTTAAACGAAAAGAAAAAATATATAATAAGTACTATTGATTATTAAATTTCAAGCTCTATAATTTAAATTTTGAGATGCAAGTTTAGACTTTTAGCCTCAAAATACTCCATAATGAGTCAAAATCTCAATGATTTTTATAGCCAATAGTTTAATCGGTGAAATGAGGCAAAAAGGAACAATTCAAATTACTCACAAAGGAGCAATTTGAATTGTTTTTTAAAGTACTTTTATTTCAGGCAAGCAAAGGTATTTTTTTTGCTTTTATTTTTTTAAAAGGTATGTGAAGTTTTAATACTCCACTTTCAATTTTTGCCTTAATTTCATTAGAGTTAATGTTTCCATCAATTCTAAATTGCCTCTTAAAGCTTACCTGATAAAATTCAGCATATTGTAATTTATATCCATCAAATAGCTTCTCAGACTTTTTACTATAAATAGTAAGTAGATTATTCTCTAGGTTAATATCCAAAGAATTTTTATCGACTCCTACTAACTCTATTTCAATGTAGAGTTGCTTATCATTTGAATATACATCTGCTAGAGGAGTTAAGAATTTCTCTTCATTAACGTCACCTTGGTTTATCTTATTTACTTCTTCAATTATCTCAGCATTTTGATAAATTTTGTCTGATCCCTGTATTATCATTTTTTACTCTCCTTCAATTTTAATTATTTTAGGCTTATCTTGTTCTTTAATTGGCAAGATTATACTCAGCAACCCATTTTTCAGGTGGGCCTTGATTTTGTCCTCCTCCACCTCAAAGGGGAGTTCAATTTTTCTAGAAAAATTATCGTTCCGTATTTCAGAACGCAAAATTTTTAAACTTTTATCTTCATGTTTGGCCTTCTCTTTTTGTACTGAGATTGTTACTACATCTTCACTTACAGAAATTTTTAGCTCTCTTTCAGAGATACCAGGCACTTCAGCAAGCAAGAGTAGATTATCTTTATTTGAGTGAAGTTGAATTCTAGGGTATTCATACCCTAGATTAAATACTTCCTCCATTATCTCAAAATCTTTCAACAAATTTTCTAATAACATATGAACCTCCTTAAAGCTAACAGTCTTTTACTTTAACTGTTAGCACTCATCAGTCATGAGTGCTAACTTATTACAAATATCTGATAGAAAAGCAAGACTTTTTTTTAAAATTGCATCAAAATCAAAGTTTAAAGAGGCCCAAAGACCAAAAATAGATAAATTAAAGACTATTGGACTAAGGGGCGGTATAAAAGATCAACTCCAGAATCTAAATAGCCGATCCAAATGTAGTCAGCTTCTACTTCAATCAGATGTATTTCATTAGAGGCCAAACCTTCAATCGCTCGTATTTTTTCTAATTTTTCAGTTTGTTGATTATAAACATAAATACCGTCACCTGAACTACCTACCCATATTTCAGATTCTCTTTTAGTAATCAAACTAGGATAAGTAACACCCCAATTCATTTTATAGATTTTTTTTTGAATTAGATCATATTTATAAATACCATGTTGATACACCCCAATCCACAAAAAACGCCCATCAATTAAAATTGATTTAATATTATTACCATCGAGGTGTTTTTCATTTAAATAAGTTACTTTCTGATTTTTTTTGTTATAAATAATTAAGCCAGCATCAAGTGTACCAAAAATAAGATAACGATGATCTGCTGTAATCGCATAAACTTGATTTGAGCCAAGCAGTGATTTTCTACCAAAAATAGTAACCTGATGTTTAATCGAATCATAACGCACCACTCCTTTTGATAAAGTTGTAAAATAGAAGTAACGGTCATCTTTAATCACTTTTTGTGCAATAACAAAAGATTTTTGCTTACCATCAATAAGAGAAGTCGTTTTACCCGATCTTTTACTGTAGATAAAAATACCATCATAAGTGCAGATATATACTGTATTAAAATCGATATAAAGATTACGTATCTGAGAACTTGGCAATGGAATTTTTTCGAATTTTTCTGACGAACGTGAAAATCTTACTAAACCGGAACCCCATGTAGATATCCAAATATCATCTCCATCAACCTTAATATCAGAAATGGAACGCCCAGGTAAGCCATCAACCTTGTCAAGATGAGATAGAGAGAGCCCTCTCATTGTAAATTTAAGCGATCTGGGAATATTTTTTTTTGATTTAATATATTTTTTTAAATAATAAAAAGCAATTTTTTTACTTTTAAAATGCTTAGCGTAGAGCATTCCAATTTCATAATAGATAACCTCAAGTTGATTTTTTACTTTTTCATCAATACCATACTTTTTTACACTTTTTTCAAATAAATTTAGAGAAGCTTTAAAGTACTTGAGGGCCTGCTTATAATTTCTATTTTTTTTATAAAGAAAGCCTAGGTAAAAATTTGCATTGGCATGGTATCCATTTTTTAAGTTAATAGCTTTAACTTTTTTAAGATATTTTTCTAAATTTATTTTTGCTCTTGTTGTAATTTTTAATTGATAATAACATTGCCCTACCTTAAAGAGACCACTAGTTCTATATTTTGAAGTAGGATATTTATTTAAGAGTGTAGCAAAATTAGAAGCAGCATTAAGATAATTTTTCTCTTGTAAATAACTTTCAGCAAGATAGAAAAGAGCATCCCGCACTTCATAAAGATAAGGCTGCTCTTTAAGAAAACGACGAAAAGATTTGATTGCCTCCCCATAATTTTTATTATTAAAACTTTCGTTAGCCTTCATAAAATATTCAAGGCGATCTTCTGTATTTGTTACTGAAGCGTATAAAAAACAAAAAGAATAGAGTGAAACAAAATATAAAAAAGCTCGTTTCAAGATAGGCAACATACATAGATGAAACTTAATATTTAAGTAGAGAGACAAGAAAAGTTTAATTTAACTCAAGGAAACAGGATGATTTTTTTTATTTATTTTTAGGTACCTCAACCACGTTAATAACCTTTTCTTTAAAATTGATATAGTCAAGTGTCGAGTTCTTATAGTTAAACCAAAAATGACTAGAAGAAATGAATACTCCACAGATCATGCCACTATGCATGTAACCTAAACGATTGATTTTGCAAACAAATTAGCTGAGGCTAAAAAACCTAAGTAGACAATCACTAATTTACTCGATTATATTAGATAGTAACAAAACAAAGAGAATATTCTCTGACTTTAAGCAACCCTTGGAGTATTATTTTTATTATAAAGCCTTATGAAAGATTTTAAATTACCTGATCAAAACGCCAAACTAAACATTCTCTCTGCCTATCTCATAATTGATGAAATGGTTCGTAATCAGGCAAGTCTTTTTTGTCTCTCTCCTGGTCACCGCTCTTCTCCTCTAGCCGTCGCCCTCACCAAAAATAAGAAAGTAAATTATCGTATTTTGATTGATGAACGAGCTTCTGCTTACTTCGCAGTGGGTCATTTAAAAGCGAACCCTCAAAAAAATTTTGCTATTTTAATCTGCACTTCAGGGAGTGCTGTCGTAAATTATCACCCCGCTGTTGTGGAGGCCTATTATTCGCGTTTACCACTCCTTATTCTTTCTGCAGATCGTCCTCCAGAGCTTCGTGAAACAGGAGCAAATCAATCAATTAACCAAATCAATTTATTCGAAAAGTATACCCACGCTTTTGTTGATTTACCTTGCCCCAGTTTAAATTACCCGAGTCATTATACTTTAAGCACAATTGATTATTGTATGTGGCAAGCACGCCTTCACCAAGGACCAGTACATATCAATTGTATGTTTCGAGAACCTTTTTTAATTGATGAGAATCTTGATACAATTATTTCTAAACATCAAGATTATTTTCCTAGTGGCTGGTTTAAGGGAAATCGTCCATATTGTGTCTATGAACACCCAATCTATACTCCTTCAGAAGAAGCCTTAGAAAAGACAAAAAAGATTATCGATCAAACTACAAAAGGGATAATTTTTGTGGGCAGCGGTTATTATGATGCTCAGACAAAAAAAAATCTTTGTCAATTTTTTGAATTAATAGCATGGCCAGTTTTTTCTGATATTTTAACTGGTGGTTTTGCGTCAGAAACAGTTTTACCTTTTTCTTTATCTTTGCTTGATAAATTTTCTAATTTTGAAACTATTTTAATTATTGGTGATCGATTTGTCTCTCAAAAAATCAACAACTTTTTAAGTTTATCGATAGCTAAAAACAAAAATATTATAAAAATATTTGATGGATTTTTAAAGAGTGATCCATCTCATATCGTCTCATATCATATTTGTTCTAATATTAATCTTTTTTGTCAAAAGATGCTCGAGTGCCTCGTGAAAAAAGATAAATCTTTTTTTCTATCAAAAATTAAACAACTCAGTGATGATAAACAAAAAATCTCACCAAAACAACTAAATAATGTAGAAGAACACTCGCAGATAACCAGATATCAAATTGCCCAATTATTAGAAAGCAAAATGAGCCCAAAATTTGGCCTATTTTTGGCGAATAGTATGAGTGTTCGTTTAGTTGATGAACTCACACTTTTGAAAAAAAAAGAATTATTTATTTCTGCTAATCGAGGCGCAAGTGGAATTGACGGCAATATTGCCTCCGCTTCAGGTTTTTCGGAGACATTACAAAAACCTGTTATTCTTCTTATTGGAGATCTAGCCTTTTTGCATGATTTAAATTCACTTAATATTATCACAAAAAACATTCAACCTATGATTATATTGCTCATAAATGATAATGGAGGAGGTATCTTTTCGAAACTTACAATCTCTAAATATCAAGCATATCAAGATATTTTTGAAGAAGCATTTATTACTCCACAGAATATCACATTTAAAGAATCAGCTAAACAATTTAATTTAAATTATTTTAAAGCAAAAGAGGTAATAAATTTGTCAAATTACCTTGAAAAAGCTATTCAAAAAATAAAAGAAAGAGAAAGTAGTATTATTGAAATAATAATAAAAACTACCAATCACAAATTACTTAACATCAAAGATAAAAAATTATAATGAGCGGGAAACGGGATTTGAACCCGCGACCCTCTCCTTGGCAAGGAGATGCTCTACCACTGAGCTATTCCCGCATGGTCTAATCTCCAACAGGAAGTAAGTTTGTAAAACAAGTTTTTATATCAAGTCTTTTTTATTTATTTTTATAAAGAAGCCACAAAATCAATTTTATATAAATTTATTCTTTCATTTAAATAACTTGCAATTTCACCATTCATAATAATCACTCTTTAGAAAGTTTACAAAATAAACATTTGTTCTAAAAAAAATAATGAACTTATTATTGAAACTAATTTCTTGCACTCCAAGATGAAGATACCTTACATTCAAGGTGATTTTCTCTATTTTATAAAATTTTTATTGACAAGATAATCATCGTACTATCGCTAATTCAGGAGTGAATATTACTTTTTCTAAGTCTAAGTTTTTTGGGTGCCCTAATTTTATTGAAAATTTTAAAAAAGTTTTAATCTCTGATGAAGACATATTTAGTGTTGGCTGTGCAACTATTACTTTTCGTTAAATTAGGTCAGTGTCAATATTTCAGATGAGATAAGACAGTGAATATAAATAAGCCACTCATTATGATTGGTGTTCCGACTTGTTTGCGTCCATCTATGTTATCTAAATGCCTGAAATCTATTAGTCAAATACAATACCCTGACAGCACGATTGTACATTTAGTTGTAGCAGATAATGATGAGAGGAAAAGTGCTTATCCTGTTGTTCAGCAATTTATGAATACAATGCCCTTCACAATGGAATACAGTTTGTGTGTCAAACGTGGGCTAAGTAATATCCGCAACCATCTGCTTGAACAAGCCATCCGACTAAAGGCAAATTATATTGCTTGTATTGATGACGATTGCCTAGTAAGCAAAGATTGGCTAGTTAATTTGTATCATGCCATTTGTGAACACAAGGCAGATGCTATCGGTTGCGGCGAATATGTCAAAAAAGTTTCTCGTTTACAAACTGGAGGTATAATGATGTCAGAAAAAATATATAGAGATTTAGCTATTCGTTACGATTTAGCATTTAATTTTTCTGGTGCAGAAGATGACGATTTTGCCAAACGCGCAATCAACGCAGGAGCTATATTTTATAGCGATCCAAAAATTAAAATTTATCCACACAAGCATGTGCTTCGTGATAAATGGTGGCCTTATATTTACCATCATTACGCACGATTTAATGTCTCTGCCTATGTCAATAGAACACAACATGGAAGACCAGTTAGTTATTTAATTTTTGATATATTTTTTTATTTTATTAAGGGCATTATTTTAATTCCAGCAACACTTTTTTCTACATCAGCTAAAAAACGATGTGTTAAGTCCTTTGTTAGGTGTACCGCATTTTTGCACAGTTTATTTGGGGTAAGTAAACATGGGCCTTATCAGAAAATTGATGGATGTTGACAAATATCGACAAGTGTAATCGACTAATAATAAATCAGCGATCTAATCAGTGATTCTTCTGATTTGTACATAGATTGAAGATCTCAGTTTCTTAAATTCGCAATGAATCAAGGAAAATTTTATCCAAATTTTGTTTAAAACCTTTTTTAATACATTTTTTTAGTAATTTTATCTCTTATATATAGAGGTCACTATCCACTAAATTGCTTCAAAATTATATTGATAATTTTTTTTATTTTAGACTTACCTTTACATCTCTTATTCTATCTATACTTTAAATTTACTGATTTTAGCACTCTAATTCGATATAGTCCTTGACGAGCCAAATTAATTGAAATTGGTTGACCTCAGAGGCGTTATCGATTTAGATTTCAGATGAAATACTTTATTCAAATAGGGGGGCATGGAACTCCTTGGCTAAAAGAATTTGCGAGATATTATGCAAATTCTAAGATGAGAAGGTTTTACGATACGATAGTGAATGTTGTAGAATCTGAAATACCTAAATTTGAGACTTTTCAAGATTTTTATTCTAATTTTCAATTACGAAAATGGCTTGAAGATCCTCAAAGTATTCCTGATGAAGTCTACTTAAGTAGAGCACCCATTGCAATGCCAATGATTCAAGCAACTCAGTTGGCTCACTTTGAAAGTATACGAATTAGTGAAGTTTCTTCAACAAAACTCTTAGAAAGCACAATTGCAATTACTGGGCATAGTCAAGGTTTGGTCACAGCAACATTGATTGCCTTGGGGCTAGAAGGAGATGAATATTATAAAGCACTTGAAGATTATACTCGATATCTCATGCATTTGTCTTATCAGGCTCAACGTATTCATCCCAATATTTACTCCACTCCAAGCGAAAATAAAAAGTCTAGCTTATTGGGTTCTAAGAATCCTGAACCGATGGTAGCCGTCTTGGGCAGCCAGCACTCAAATATTGAAAACCTTGTTGATAAATTAAATAAATCACTTGATGATGAAGAGCAAATATATATAAGTTTATATAACTCTCCTACAAATCGAATTTTATCGGGAATTCGACCCTCTCTTATTAAATTTAATCAATTGATACAAGATCAAATTGAAGCTAAAGCTATAAAATATGTTTATCTCAGGTCTTCTTCTCCTTTCCATAGCCCTTGTATGAAAAACATATTTAGTATCTTTTGTGACCTACTTCCGAGCCTTCATTTTGCGTACAGAGGCAGCGATCTCAAGATTCCCGTCTATTCTTTCTCTGATGGAAGAAACATGCAAAAAGATGGAGACCTTGGTGAATTACTTTGCAAAGAGCTAATGAATAATATACTTAATTGGAATCTTGCAATTAGGCCTCTAATTAAGACAGATGATGCAGATGCTGTGATTGACCTTGGTTTAGGTAAGGTAACTCATCGTCTAACTGATGAAATATTAAAAACTCATGGTAAAGAATTAAAGTTTTACGTACTCTCTAATTTAAAGTTTCAGGATGAATTAATTCAAATCTTAAAATAGAAAAGAGACTCCACTTAATAGTAATTTATAAAAAGTAAGAAATATTCTTGACAATAGTTATTAATTAAGAGATTGTCCTATTGTAGACTATTGTGGAGGATGTATTTTATGTTTTATAAAAATAGATGTGAGTGTTTTGGTGAGAAATCTCCTAAAGTAAAAGTATTTATCTTAATGATGAGCTTATTTCTTCTATCTTTGAACTTTACATATTGTAACGGTGCAAATTCAGAGAGTTTTCCCATCGAAAAGAAAAAGAAAGTAGAAAAAAAAGTAAAAGGAGAGATAGAAGAGATACTTGAAGAAGAAAATATTATTTCACTTAATTCAGGTGAAATAATTCAAAGATCAGAAGATTTTGACTTTAAAGTCAGCCCCTCTATGACTCATGCGGTAAATGGGCAGGCTTTTCTCTTTTCTAGTTCAGATAATCATGTTATTATGTTTGAAAATTTTAGCACTGATTATTTCAGTTCTAGTCTTGAACGCAGATTTTTAAAGGTCTTCCTATATCCGTCTTCTGATAATGTTAACGACATTCATCCCGTAGATATAGGTTTCTTGCAAAGCAAAACAATTCCAGATCAGCGTTATGTAGTACCCGCTGGAGTTGACTTATCTATGTATTCATACGTACTCATTGGTGAGGTAAGGTCTGATATCACGGATTTAAGGATAGTTGAATTAATTGGTATAGCTTCTTTACGGGTAAATACTTCAACAGAATTAACAGAATTTGAATTTCCAATTTTTTCAGAAACAAAAACACCAGAGAATTTTAGAATATCTCCTGATGATGGTATACTAAATCTCATTTGGGATATGGAAGAGGGTATAAATTATACTATATATTGGTCAAACCAGTCTAGTGTGGGCACGGAAGGGCGAGAAGCTATATATAATGTTACTTCTCCCTACATACACGAAGAACTTACAAATAATGTGAAGTATTATTATTTATTAGTTGCAAAAGATCGAAATAGATTCAGTCAACCTACGACAGAGCTAATAGAAAGGCCAAGACCAGCTAGAATAACTGATTTAAGAATAGTTCGAACTGGTCCAGACGCTGGTTCTAATATGTTAGTACTGAGATGGTCAATACTTCCAAAGTATCACTATCATTTATATTGGACAACAATTGCACCTGAAAACAGAGAAACTGAAGAAACACGGGGAACTACAATATTTACAAAAATACCCAAAGTTCACGAAGCTTATACAGCGAATGGCATAGATTACGCAGAGTACGAACATGAAGGTCTCACAAATGGTCACACATATTATTATAGGGTAACTGCTGAAGGTAGAGATGACAAAGGAAAGATTACAGTAGGAGATCCTTCAAATGAAATCTCTGGAATGCCTTATATTCCCCAACCTACTGGGTTAAATGTCGGACTTGGTTATACTGAGGCAATACTTAATTGGGATATCCTACCTGATCAGTTAAGACGCGGTATTCAATACGAATACAATATATATTGGTCAAGAAATCCAATCCTTAGCCCCTTAAACTCACCAGATAATAATAAAGAAGCTAATGTCGGAGATGGACCTTGGAAACGTTCTGATGTGGGAGGAGTTAAATATTATTATAGGGTAACCGCAAGCTATGGGGATGATGAAAGTTCACCTTCAGATGAAATATTTGGAAAATCGGAACTAACTGCTCCAACGTACCTAAAGGCGATATCTCGAAATGCCGCAGTTGATTTACTCTGGGAATCTCCTAAAAGATCTGTTATAAGAGGAGAAGCAGTAAGCAGTTATAATTTATATTGGACAACAATTGCACCTAGAGACAGAGAAACTGAAGAAAGACGGGGAACTACAATATTTACAAAAATATCTGATATAGAGCCTACTCCCAATCAAAACAAGAAAATTTATTATGAACTTTTCCCATTCCTTGATAAAGCAGCTCGGCGACCAGCTCCAAAAATAAAGGGAAATAAATATACCCATGGAGGAAGAACAAGAGGAAACAGCCCAAGTAATTTACGTAATTACACTTTATATTATTATAAAATAACTGGGCAGGCTAATGATTTAGAAAGTCCTTTTTCAAATGAAGTCTCTTCGAGACCAACATGTCGAAATAAAGAAACTCCTATACGTCTTGATCCCTCGGGCATTGCACAACCATACAATAACCATAAAGTAGGAGGTAGAGGCTACTTAGAAAAAAAAGGGAACCCTAATGGTCGTTTGACTGCTGTTCTTGATCATTTCTGGACTAATAAAACAACGGTTCAAGTTGGTACAGATAATCTAAGGTCTGCGCAAGTTGGTATCATACCTTTTGATATAAAAACTCTGCAAGAAGCGTCTATAGTTTTAGGATTTATCAAAAGTTATAACCTTCCTGGAAATGCTAAGCAAATTCTTATACAACGATGGGAATTTCCTCAAGACAAAAACAATATTTCTCTATCGCCTTACCAAGCTATAGGTATAGGTTCCTATAACCTAGCAGCGTACAAGTATAATCCAATCGGTGGTGCTATATACTTTAAAGTAAATAATAAAAGTCCAATAGACACAGTTATGTGTGGCGGACCACCTTCCTAGTATCTAAAAAGTGAAAATTTAATAATTTTAGCATGAGCTCATGCTAAAATACTCCTTTCTTCAATTGAAGAAAGGATATAATTAAGGGCAATGCTCTTTCACTTTATATGTTATTTTATGCTATTCAATTTTTTTACACTATTTTTTAAAAAAAGACTTATCAGTATCAACTTGTTCTTCAGTCTGGCACTTGATCAACGAGACTGCTAACACTCTTTTTTATAAATGGTAGCGATCGCTGATTTTTTAAAATCTAAAGGCTAGATTTAAAATAAAAAGAAAAGGAGGATAAAATGGCTATAAAACCTTTAGCAGATAGAGTACTTATTGAAGCTCTTGACGAAAAAGAAGAAAAAATTGGGAATATCTATATTCCTGATACGGCAAAAGAAAAACCAAATGAGGGTAAAATTGTCTCAACAGGACCTGGTAAAATTACTGATGAAGGCAAAACGGTTCCTATGGAAGTAAAAACAGGACAACGTGTTCTGTATGGAAAATATTCAGGAACAGAAATAAAAGAAAGTGGAAAAGAGTATCTTATTGTTCGCGAGTCTGATATACTTGCGATCATAGAGTAAGCTCTTGAAAAAATTATTAACATAAGGAGAAAATATGTCTAAAATATTGGAATATGGTGAAGCAGCAAGGTCATCTCTTATGAGTGGTATTAACCAACTGACCGATGCAGTTCAAGTCACTTTGGGACCAAAAGGTCGTAATATTGTGATTGATAAAAAATTTGGTGCCCCAACTATTACAAAGGATGGTGTAACTGTTGCAAAAGAAATTGATTTAGAAGATCAATTTGAAAATATGGGAGCTCAATTAGTTAAAGAAGTTGCTACAAAAACAAATGATGTAGCAGGTGATGGTACTACAACTGCTACAATTTTAGCAAGAAGTATCGCAAAAGGGGGCGTGAAGAATGTGGCAGCGGGAGCTAATCCTATGGATCTCAAGCGAGGAATTGATAAAGCTGTTGAAGTAGCAGCTAAGCATATACGTTCTCAAGCAAAAGAAATTAACGACAAGAAGGAGATTGCTCAGGTAGCTTCTATTTCGGCAAATAATGACAGCGAAATTGGTGATTTAATCGCTGAAGCTATGGAAAAAGTGGGTAAAGACGGTGTAATTACGGTTGAAGAAGCTAAGTCTATCGATACATCTCTTGATGTTGTTGAAGGTATGCAATTTGATCGAGGCTATATCTCTTCATATATGGTCACCGATTCAGATAACATGACCGCTGTTTTAGAGAATCCTCTTCTGCTAATTCATGATAAAAAAATTAGCTCAGTTAAAGATTTAGCCCCTATGCTAAATCAAGTTGCTCAATTGGGAAAACCTCTTTTAATTATTGCCGAAGACATGGAGGGAGAAGCTCTTGCAACTGTGGTTTATAATACTTTGCGTAAGGCAATTGTTGCCGTTGCTGTTAAAGCTCCTGGTTTTGGTGATCGTAGAAAAGCAATGCTTGAAGATATTGCAATTCTTTCTGGTGGACAAGTTATCTCTGAAGACCTTGGTCTAAAACTTGAAAGTGCAAACATCGAAATGCTTGGTAAAGCAGAAAAAGTAATTGTTGAAAAAGAAAATACTACAATTATTAAGGGAGCTGGTAAAGAAAGTGATATTAAAGCTCGAATTAAACAACTTAAAAAACAAATTGAAGATACAAGCTCTGATTACGATAGCGAAAAGCTTCAAGAAAGACTCGCTAAACTTGCGGGTGGTGTGGCTGTTATCAATGTAGGTGCTGCTACTGAAGTAGAGATGAAAGAGAAAAAAACTCGAGTTGAAGATGCTCTTTCAGCAACACGATCTGCCGTTGAAGAAGGTGTTGTTGCTGGTGGAGGTCTTGCGTTGATTCAATCTATTTCTAGTGTTGAAAACCTAAAATTGAAAGGAGATCAAGAAACAGGAAAATCAATTATTTTAAGAGCTCTAGAGGAACCGATGAGACGAATTGTCAGTAATGCTGGTCAAGAGGGTTCTCTTATTGTACAAAGAGCTAAACAAGAAAAAGGGAATGTTGGCTTCAATGCAGCAAGTCTAAAATGGGAAGATTTGTTAAGTGTTGGGATTATTGATCCTGCAAAAGTAACCAGAAGTGCATTACAAAATGCTGCTTCTATAGCTTCTCTAATTTTAACTACCGAAGGCTTAATCTCTGATAAACCAGAGAAAAAAGATGGTGGAATGGGTGGAGGTGGTGGAATGCCTCCTGGAATGCCACCTGGTGGAATGGGTGGAATGGGTGGAATGGACTTCTAAAAAGTCTGTCAACTCTACTTTGGTTAACCCCTACTTTGTAGGGGTACCACTTTTAATCTGTATTTTATAATGTCACATTTCTGATCCAAATTCATCAAATCTTAGAATAAAAATTTGTTACTGTACTTTTTATTCATTATGTATACTCTGCCCCGCATAAGTGCTTTATTGGCTACTATACCCAATCAAAGAAATTGACGCAGAACTTTCGTTTCTTAGAATATTTGCCTACGTTTCTTTTCGTACAGTTTTTGCAGCTTTTACTTCTCTAATCTTAACCTATTTTTTAGGAAATCAGTTTGTCCGGTGGTCTAAAAGAATAAATTTTAAAGAACAAATTCGTGATGATGGTCCACAAACACATCAGCAAAAAAAAGATACACCCACCGTGGGTGGATTATTAATTTTAAGTTCCATGCTAATCTCAACATTATTCTGGGGTAATTTTTCAAATCGATATTTTTTGATTACTTTACTTGGAACATTATCATTAGGCGTTTTAGGTTTTTATGATGATTACACCAAATTAACTAAAAAAATAAAAAATGGAATATCAGTAAAAAAAAAATTTATTATGCAAGTTCTTATTGGAGCTAGCTTCGCCTTCTTTATTTTTTATTTTCCTTATAATCCACCTAGTAATTCTGATTTATTTTCAGCTCTTTTTGTTCCTTTTATGAAATATCCGGTCATTTACTTACGTTACCTCGCAATACCTTTTTGGATTTTTTTAATCAATGCTACTTCTAATTCAGTAAATTTAACCGATGGTTTAGATGGCTTGGCGATTGGTATTTCATCAATCGTTTTAGCAACATTAGGAATTATTGCTTATTTAACTGGAATATTTACAATTACTGAATATTTATTAATTCCTTTTATACCTGAAGTAAATGAACTTTGTGTTTTTATTGGGGCACTTTTGGGAGCGACCGTCGGTTTTTTATGGTATAATAGTTATCCAGCCAGTATATTTATGGGTGATACAGGTAGCCTCGCTATTGGAGGAGCCATTGGAATGGTTGCTATCTGTATTAAACGAGAATTATTATTAATTATTCTAGGAGGGGTTTTTGTTATCGAGGCATTAAGTGTCATTTTACAAGTAACTTATTATAAAATTTATAAAAAACGTATTTTCCTAATGGCCCCTTTACATCATCATTTTGAATTGAAGGGTTGGCATGAGAATAAAATTGTAACTCGATTTTGGATTATTGGAATACTCCTAGCTTTAATATCATTATCCAGTCTAAAAATTATTTGATCAAAATATTATTTTTAATTAAATTAAATAGCTCATTTGATTCTTTTATGGAGATATTCACATCAATTCTAAAAACAAATATATTTTTTGATTCCACCCAGTCTCTAAATTGCATTAGCTTAACCCAATCTTTTTCTGTCATCACAATTATATCATTTTTTCTAAGACATTGATTAATTTTTTTCAAGTCCCGTAGAGTATATTTATGATGATCTGGAAATCTAAAAGGAATTAAAGATTGAGCCCCTAGTTTTAATAATAAGTTTTCAAATGATTTAGGATTAGCAATACCTGAAATAGAGAATATTTTTTGGTTTGAAGTTATTTTAATTTTGAAAAATTCTGAAGGTTTTATACAAATTTTTTTTGAGTAAAGTCCTTCTTTAAATATAAAATCCGTACTCAATATATTTGAACATATATATTTACTAAAAAAAATAGGTGGCCTTTTTTTAGAAGATAATATTAAATTATAAACTAAATCAATGAGGGCATTTTTATCAGATTCAGAGAGATGCTCTGATCGGGTAAAAATAATAACATTTGCTCTTTTTAAAGAGGAAAAAGGCTCTCTAAGAAAACCATTTTTTTTGCAGAAAGGATCAATTGCATCTAGTAAAACAATATCAAAATTACGACGGAGGGAGTAATGTTGAAAGCCATCATCAATTAATATAATTGTTACGTTATATTTACGCAACAATTTTTGAGCAATTTTTGTTTTTTTTTTCCCAACTCCAACAATAAGATGAGGTAAACGGGAAGCAATTAAAAATGGTTCATCACCAGAGAAATAAGGAGAATGGAATATTTGATTACCATCAGAAATAACCCCTCCTCTTGTTTCTAATTTTCCTCGATAACCTCTTGAAACAACTCCTACTTTAAAATTTGTTGATAAAATTTTAGCAAGAAAAATAACCATTGGAGTTTTTCCTGTTCCACCCATAGCAATGTTTCCTATAGAAATCACTTTAACCCCTCTAAGCTGAGTTGACTTAGAGAAACTTTTAATTTTTTTATTTAGATAATCTAAAAAAAAAAAATCTTTTGAATAATAAATTTCAAATTAATCTTTTTGCAAGCTTTTTAATTCCAGTCGAGCTTGTTTAAGTTGTCGTCTAACTTGTTCAGGAGAAGTACCTCCTCGAACATTTTTTCTTTCAATACTTTTTTTAAGATCAAAAAAATCTTTTGGTAAAACCATACCCTCAGGAAGAAAGCGAAACAGCTCTTTTTCTTTTAACTCAGGTAATGTTTTTTGAAATTTTTCAGCATATAAAACAATCTCCCCACTAATTTCATGAGCTTTTCTAAAAGAAATTTTATACTCAGATACTAAATAATCAGCTAAATCAGTTGCCTGGGCAAAGCCTTGATTTAAAGACTTTTTAATTTTTTCTGGATGAAATTCAATATGGTTTAAAATTTCAATAAGTCCCAAAATACCTAATCCTACCTGTTCACATGTATCAAATAAATAAATTTTATCTTCTTGAAGATCTCGATTATAGGTTTGTGGTAAACTTTTGAGGTTAACTAAAAGTGAAACAAGATTCCCAATCACTCGAGCCGATTTACCTCGTAAAAGCTCAGGAATATCTGGATTTTTTTTCTGAGGCATAATAGAAGAACCTGTGGTTACTTCGTCTCCCAAAGTAACGTAATTAAATTCGGTACTATTATATAAAATAATATCTTCACAGATTTGTGAAATATGAATAAATAGGCGACTTGCAAAAAAATGATAACTCAATTGATAATCGCGAGAGGAAACAGCGTCCATACTGTTAGAATAGCTATCCAAAAAACCTAAATCGTGTGACGTAAAAGTAGTATCTATAGAATAATTTGGTCCCGCCAAAGCGGCAGCTCCCAAAGGAGAGAATTGGATCTCATTCAAAGAAAACTTTAAAAGTTTTGCATCACGACAAAATTTCCAAAAATAAGAAAGTAAATAATATCCTAAAGAAATAGGTTGAGCAATTTGAAGATGAGTATAACCCGCCCAAATAAACTCAATATTTTTTTCTGATAAACTAATAAGTTTTGATAACAATTTAGTAATTAGTTTATGGTGTTCATTGGCTTCTTGTCGTAGATAAAGATGAGTATCAACAGCTACTTGATCATTTCGTGACCTACCCGTATGTAATTTCTTACCATCTTCGCCTATAAGTTCAATCAAGCGTTTTTCAATGTGTGTATGAATATCTTCTAAGGCAATAGAATATGTAAATTCATTCTTTTCAATCTCTATTTGAATTTGTGAAAGAGCCTTTATAATACGCTGGGCTACTTTCTCAGAGATAATTTTTTGCATTCCCAACATTTTAGCATGTGATTTACTCGCTTGAATATCAAAAAGATATAAACGAGAATCAAATGAGATCGACTCAGATATCTGATTACTAATTAGGCTAGGTTTTCCTTTAAAACGACCTCCCCAAAGTTTTTGTTGATAAATATTATTCATTTCATTATTCGTTTTTCATATATCAAGTTTTAAAAAATAATTTTAAACATTTATAATGTCGATATAATTAAAAGACCTAACACTATGCCCATCTTTGACCACATGAAAAGTTTTTTTTCGCTGCCTTCTGCAGAAGAAAAAAATAAAGATAATATTCTTTTAAAAAGGAAGAAAGCAATACATAATGATAAATCCATAGCGTCCAATTTTACAGAAAAAAATTATCAGAGTAAACAGCAAGATATAAATTTTTTTTCTAAGACCACCTCACAAGAAAAAAAAGAAACAAACACAATTAATAGTCTAACTTATAAAGCTCATGAAATTATTTCAATGAGCAGTCCTTTTGCCTATCAACAAAGAACTCTTATTAGTGCAGAAAACTTTTTTAAAGAAAAAGATTATAATACAGCCAAAGAAATTTATACAAAACTTATTAATAAAATTCCTATTAAAAATATTAGAGATAAACTTCAAATTAATTTACAAAATATTGAAAATATTCAAAAAGAAAAGGTTCAGACAATACCTCATTCAAAGGATAAAGAATTAGACCATAAAAATAATACCATAAACTCATCACAAGATGATTATAGCAATGTAGAGATTAAAACATTAGATCAGAGCAACTTCAAGCCAAACCAATTTAAAGATCAAAAGAATTTATCACCATCTTTAGCTGAAGGAATTTTGCAACATATAAATCAAAGTGTAACTGAAATTAAAAAGATGACACAAAAAATAAAAGGAATAGAAGATTTCCAAAAAAAAGTGTTTTCTAAAAATCAATCAGAGGATAATTATGATAATTTTAAAACTCAAAGTTCAGAGCATCCAAATATTGATCCAAATCAATTTAAAGATCAAAAGAATTTATCACCATCTTTAGCTGAAGAAATTTTGCAACACATGAATCAAAGTGTAACTGAAATTAAAAAAATGACACATAAAATAAAAGGAATAGAAGATTTCCAAAAAAAAGTGTTTTCTAAAAATCAATCAGAGGATGATTATGATAATTTAAAAACTCAAAGTTCAGAGCATCCAAATATTGATCCAAATCAATTTAAAGATCAAAAGAAATTACCACCTTCTCCAGCTGAAAAAAACCTACAACACATAACTCAAAGCGTGATGGAAATTCAAGAAGCAATACGTAAAACAAAAAAAATAAAAAGCTCTCAAAAGGAACCCTCTTTTAAAAATATCGGTCAACTTAAAGATCAACCTTTTCAATCAATTGATGAATCAACTTTAAATACATCCACACCACCTCAAAAAAACAATATTAATAATAAAATACAAACAGATTCTGAAGTAATTTTTTCTAACAAAAAATTTAAAGGAGATCAAGAAATTAGTGAATCGACAACAATCGATAGAGATAGAGAAAAAGAAAATCAAAATTTAGAACATAAATTAAAGAAGATTCCTCCAATCAAAAATAGAAATACTTCAAGAACAAAAATTAAAGAAAATATTACACAAAACTATAGTACATCCGAAACTACAAAAAAATCATCTCAAGAAAGTAAGTTAGAAAAAGAACTTTCTGATAAAAATAATGAGAAGAAACCTCTTCCACAAGAGGTACATGGTGTTTTCAATATTAAACCACCAGACTTAGAAGATTCTCCATCTTTAATGTTAACATATGATTTTACAAAAATTCCATATCACTTTCGTCTGTCTAAAGATAATCAGTTTTTTGAATATACATACTATAAATATAAACCAATGCTGAGTAAAGCTCATAAATTTATTAAAAAAAAACAAATAGGGAAAGCATTAAGCTACTATAAAGTAATTAATGATCAGGAAATTTCTGATGAACTTAGAAATATGATTTCTAAGAATATTCAAGATATTAATGATTTTATGAAAAAATATCTTTCGTAATATAATAAAATATTAGTTTTTTATTTACAATGAGCATTTAAAATTAAAAATCTACCGTACGTGCGTATTTTAATTTTAGGTTCTGGTGCACGTGAAAACGCTCTTTACTGTGCGTTGCAAAAAAGCAATCTTTCTGAAATAGTATATGTCTTGCCCGGCAATGCAGGTATTCAATCTAAATTACTTGTTAAGGGAGTTTCAGTCATAGATTTTGATTCAATTTTAAAATTTGTCAAATTAAACAATATAAATCTCCTAGTTGTTGGGCCAGAAATACCTCTTGCCTTGGGAATTAAAGATTTTTTTATAAAATATAAACCTGATACGCTTGTCTTTGGACCTGATGCTAAAGCAGCTAAATTAGAAGCCTCTAAATCCTTTGCAATAAAATATATGCAACAAAATGATATTCCAACCGCTAAAAGTCATATTTCTTATTTACTTGATGATGCACTTAAAATCGTTCAAAAACATGCTCTTCCTATTGTGATCAAAGCAGATGGTTTAGCTGGAGGTAAAGGAGTTAGTATTCATTATAATAGAGAAGAAGTAAAAAATAAACTCACAGAAATTTTTGTTGATAAATTTTTAGGAAAGGCGGGTAATAGTATAATTATACAATCATTCATGAAAGGGAAAGAAGCTTCTCTATTTGCTATTTGTAACGGAAAAGAAGCTATTTACTTACCTGCAACACAAGATTATAAACCTATTTTTGAAAATAATCAAGGCCCAAATACAGGTGGAATGGGAGCCCATTTACCAACAGAACATTTAACGGAAGAACAAATTAGTTTTGTTCATAAAAAAATAGTCACTCCAATTTTAAAAGACTTTTCTTATACAGGTGTTTTATATATTGGTTTGATGATTCACTCCAACGATTCTGAAGATATATCTGTAGTTGAATTTAATTGTCGTTTTGGTGACCCTGAAATACAAACAATTTTAGCTATATTAGAAACGGATATCCTTCCATATTTTCTTTGGGCATGTGGTCATTCAAAGATGATACCTAAAGTTAAAGCAAATGGTTTTTATTACATCCCCTTTAAAAATAAGGCCTCTGTAAATGTAGTTTTAAGTGCTAAAGGTTATCCTGGAAACTATTCAAAAAATATTATATTTTCTTTACCTAAAATACCTGATAAGATTCAGGTCATTCATGCAACAACTTCTTTCTGCAATCGAAACAGAAAAGGAAATATCCAGCAATATTTTTCTCAAGGAGGTCGTATTCTCAATATAATCGCCACAGATTATGACATTAATACAGCGAGAGACCTTGCTTACTCTTATTTGGATGATTTTTCTAAAATAAATTTTAATCAAATCTCTAATTTTTATTTTAGAAAAGATATTGCTTTACTCCCTAAAAGAAAGAATCTCTAGTTAAAGACATAACTAAAAAGTGTTTCCTTTATCTGATATTTTACAAGATTCTTATTCTAATTATATGTTTTATATTCGAAAAAAAACTAATTTTATAATTAACCCTAGTAAAACTAGTCAATTAAGATGGTTTTTGGAGCATATTATTAAAAATTATGACTTCCAAAAATTTTTAAAGAATTTAAATATGGAAGAGAATAAAGCTTTTATTCATCTTTTATCTCAATTTTGTTATTCTTATGAAAGTAATCATGACCAATACATTAAGCAAATTGAAAAAAAATCAATGTGGATATTCAAACATCCAATGGGCGGTTTTTATATCCCTGCTGAATTTATTAAAATTTTAATGAATGAAAAGAGCCTATTAAAAAAAAGATTTTTATTTTCTCTTTTATTTAAACTTTCACTAAAAGAACAAAAAAATTTAACTGCTCTAATTAAAAATAGTTATAATTTTTCATCAATTATAACAAATGAACAGAATTCCTTGGACATGGCTCTCGTTCTGTATATATTATTCGCAAATTTCTACACAAAAGGTTTAAAACAAAAGATACTACCTATTAATAATCAAATATCACAAAATATAAATTTTCATCACTTTCTCAAACAACCAACACCTATGTGGACATATTTATATTCAAAATTTTTACATTTACATCCAGCACTTAATGAATGGCAATTAATTATGAAATATAGCAAAAAAGGATTTTATAGATCTCTTTCTTTAATTTCCAAACCCAAAGAAGAATTAATTTATTTATTTTCATCTGGGTCTTTCATCCCTATCTTACCTCGACTAGCAAATAGAATTGATAATATTCAGCTCGTAACTCCCACTGAAGTCATTCACGAATATTATTCTCTGTCAAATCACAATTAATTAAGAGTATTAAAATAATATTTTTTATTTTTATAATAGTCTTAATATATTTATTATACAATAGCCCAGAACTTAAGATAATTTTTTTTTATTTTTATCTTAAAAAAATTTTGACTAATAAAATAGTTAAAATGGAGTCTATAAAAATAGAAATAGCATAAAAATATAAAAATTTAACTTATAATCGTAAAATTATAATAAAAATTCAGGATTTTAACTCTCCTTATTTAATAAAGAGAGTACCTCTTCAGTAATTCTAGGGACTGTTGCCACAACACTTTTTGTATTCATAGGAAAATTTCCTGTCCAGTCAGTAATTTTAGCCCCTGCCCCATGTATAATAGGGATTATTGGTATGACATCCCACATAGAAACAATGGGATCTAACATAATTTCAACATTGCCTCGAGCTAATAAATAATAACCAAAAGAATCACCCCATGTACGAGTTAATTTTACTTGAGAATTTAATTTAAGAAATCTATCAAAGTTTTGATATTTTTTAATATTATTTATATCTGTGGTCATAAGTTTTGACTCTGATATAGAACTGATAGAGGAACAACGGACAGCTCTACCATTTAAAAATGTTTTTTTCCCGTCACCAATCATTGTTTCATTTAAAATAGGTTGATGAAAAACTCCTAATACAGGTTTATTTTGGTGCATTAATCCAATAAGAGTTCCAAATAGAGGAACACCGGCCAAAAAACTTTTTGTTCCGTCAATTGGATCTATAACCCAAACAAACTCTGAGTCAATTTGTTCATTTCCAAATTCTTCACCAATAATTCCATGTTCAGGAAAAACATCATTAATTTTTTTTCTGATTAATTTTTCCGCAAGTTGATCAGCAATGGTAACTGGACTCTTATCTTCTTTTATTTTTTCATCTAAATTTGTATTGTAATAGGTACAAATTACTTTTCCACTAATTGAAATTAACTCTTCAATAAATGGATGAAACTCACTAATATAATCTGGTAATAAAGAAGACATCACCTAATAAGAATAATAATTAATTTTAAAATTTATAGTTTAAGTAAGATCAATCTAATTATCACCAAGACCAAAACCACCTAAAAGTGAGCCTTCTCCTCTTTGTCTGCCAGAAATACTAGATGGAGCACTCGCCAAAATACGATCAGCTAGACGCGAAAACGGAAGTGTTTGCAAATAAACGGTCCCTTTACCACTCATTTTAGCTAGAAAGAATCCCTCACCACCAAAAAACATTGATTTTAAGCTCCCAGACCGTTGTATATCATAGTCGATATCAGAAGTAAAGCCAACAAGACAACCAGTATCAACATGAAGAGTCTCCTGATTGAGATTTTTTTCTATGATCGTACCACCAGCATGCAAAAAAGCCAAACCATCTCCTTCAATTTTTTGTAAGATGAAACCTTCACCACCAAAAAAACCAGTTCCAAGACGTTGTGTAAAAGCAATACCTAATCGTGTCCCATAGGCCGCACATAAAAAAGCATCTTTTTGACAAAGAATCCGACCACCATTTTTAGATAAATCAACACAGATAATTTTTCCAGGATATGGAGCACTAAAAGCCACTTTTTTTTTACCCGTTTTTTTATTTGTAAAATGTGTTAGAAAAAATGACTCTCCTGTAATAACTCGTTTACCAGCATCCATAAGCTTATCAAGTATACCCTTATCTTCAGAGCCATCACCCATTTTAGCCTCAAACTCAATACCATCTTCCATCCAATTCATGGCTCCGGCCTCAGCAACGACCGTCTCATCTGGGTCTAATTCAATTTCAACACTCTGCATATCATCCCCATGAATTTCATAATCAATTTCATGGGAATACATATATATCTGTAAATAAACAGCTTTAGTTGATTTGTTTATTCCTAAACTTTAAACTTAAAGCAATATTTTATATATTATAGAGTTTTTTTCCGAGAAGTTTATTATCATTATATTCCATCGTTTTTAATGACTTTTTTGCCAAATCATAAATATAATTTGCTTTAAGCACTTTACCATTATTATTAATGTATTTAATCATTTTTAAATTTTTACCATCACTTTGATAAGTATAATGTACAGAATATCGCTTTCCATTAATAATACTCATTTTTGCGTGAGTTACTCGTATATTTCCATAAAAAGAGCCATTTTTTGTTCGATTTAAATTTGCAAAAAACCGCTTTGTCGTTCCAAAATGAATAAAATTAAAATTTGAAAAAAAATCTTTTTCAAATGTACTAAAGCTGTTATTTTGCGAACGCAAAAAATTGTCATGTTGAAAAATTAACTTCTCAAACTGACCAAATAATGAATTCCCCTTACTAAACTGTTTACCTATTATTCCAGAAATTGATAAACCAAATGTTAGTAAAGCTAAAAGAAAAATTTTTGTTTTTATCATCCTAAATACCTCAGTCCCTTCCTATAAAATAAAAAACTTCTGTCAACTAATTTTTAAATAACTTAATAAAAATTTATAAATTATGGCATCCTCCATTTTGAAGTGCTATAATTAGTTTAAAAAACAGACTCATTATTGACTCCCTAAAGTAAGCATATTAATAATGACAAAAAAAGTTAAAACATTGAAAAATCTATATAGTATGAAATTTATAGGACCGCTAATAATTTATCTGAACTTTTAAAAGAGTTTCAAAAATTGGCTCTTTATTTTGAATAAAAAGCCAATTTTGATAGGCATCATTTGGAAAAAAAATGGAAGTAATTAATTCAAAAAAAATGGAAGCAGTATAATTATATCGTAAATAAGTATTAATCTCATCTCCTAAATAGTTTGAAGCTGAATTTGATAAACCTTCTATAAATTGAAAAGAGCGATAATGAAAATATTTTAAACTTAACTCAATATCATCAAAATAGTTTAAAATAATTTCGAGTGAGTTAGAATAAGTTCCAAATAATTTTCCAGCCGTACGAATACTAATACCACCAGAATCATCTGCAAAGATATATGAAAGACCACGAGAATGAGCGATCGTCTGAAAAGAACTCCTATCTTGTTTTGCACGAATATTATTTCCTGTGGCACCTTCATGTCTAAAACCAATCTCCCAGTATTCAAAATTATATCCAATATAACTGGCCCATAGACCAGCATTCAATTGAGCCTTATTATTTAATAAGGCTGCCCCAACTTTGCCAAAATTATAAATTATTGACATCTCTAAAATCCAAGATTTATAATTTGATTTAGTGTGAGTTGCTAACCAATGTTTTTTTCCTAGTGTACCATCATGCTCATGCTGATCATTACGAAATATATAATAAAAATCTACAAGTGTTATTCTATTAATGAACATTTTATTACCAAATATATAAATATCATCATCCCTTTTTTCGGCATCTCCCAATCCGTCTTGATTAGAGTCAGTAAGGGAATTTTCAACTGCCTTAATCCAAAAAATATATAGATTGATAAATTCTTTATAGATACGATGTTCATATTTTAATCCAGCTCCATTTTTAGCTAAAACATACCCTCCAGATAAAGTAAAAGGTAAGAGACCAAAGCTTATATTTATATACTTGGTTGGTCTAAACTCTCCATATAAATTTCTGACAATAAGCTTTACTTCATTGCTAGATTTCTCAGAAGCCCCAAATACCGTTGATACATCAAAAACACTATAAATACTTACTTTATCTATAGGTTGGATGTCCAAACGCATTCGATAAAAGAGATCAATATAATTAATATATTTTTGGGAGGCTTCTTGCTTATTTTGTTCAGGTAAACTTGTGTTAATATAAAAATTCCACAATCGAGTTCTTAAAAAACCACTTAATGTTAAATAATCATTAAATTTTATAGAATATAATTTAGTGGTAGAAAGTAAAAATAAAATACTCGATAAAAAAAGATAACGGTAAAATTTTAAAAATAAGTACATGATAAACTTTTTATTTCCAATAAAACAATCTAAAAATTATTTTATTGAAAATATTGATTTACCCATTTTTGAATTTTCTTTTTATTCTCTAAAATCCACGTGTCGACCTGATTTTTGAGAACAATATCTCCAAAAGGAAGTGCAACACATAAACTGCCTTGATCACTCTCTTCAATTAGAAATATATATTTATTACGTATATCTGCACGATGTTTGAGTTTATAGCGTAAATAAAGAGAATCATGTAAAAGAGCATTCCCTTTATTATTAAGAAGCATATTTAAACCATCATTCAATTTATTAAATTTAATTTTTACTAATGAAGAGAATAAATCTTCATAGATACTATTTTTATGAATGAGTAAACGGATGCTATTCAATTTATTAATATCAGAAAGATCCTTAATTGAGCGATTTTCAAAAAATTCACCAAATTGATTTTTAGGTAACAATCGTTTTTGTATTAAAGCAGATGCCTTTATATTAAGATAATTTACTGAAAACCAAACACGGTTTGCTCTATCTAAAGAGCGAGATAAACCAGCAATAGCAATATCAATTTTATTTTTTTCAACAGCTTCAATAACATTACTTAGTTCATAAAAAATTATTTTAACACGAACATTCAAAAATTTAGCTAGTGATTTGGCCATATCAAACTCGATTCCTTTACCTTCAAACCCTAAAGGTGGGTAGTTATTTGATACAGCTATTTTAATTTCTTTATTTCTTTGAATTTTTTTAAAAATATAATCGTGTGACCGAGAAACATATGGATTATTTGAAATAGCAAAATTTGTATCGGATAGGCATCCAATCACTAAAAAGAAGAAAAAATAGCTAAAGAATCCTGTTTTTAAAAAAAGATTGCAATAAGCATTCATGAAATCTTTTCTAAAATTCGCATTTTGGCAGAACGTGATCGAGAATTTTTTTCTATTTCTCCTGCTGATGTCTGAATTACTTTTTTAATTAATACTTTAAATTGACCTCCATTGGAAGATAATTTTCGAAAAGCTTGTTTGACAATTCTATCTTCCAGTGAGTGAAAAGAAATAATAAAAAGTCTACCACCCTTTTTTAAATGGTATGGTAAAAATAACATACCATTTTTAAGATGAGTAAGCTCATCATTTATATAAATTCGAATTGCTTGAAGTGTTTTCACATAAGGATGTCGACTTGTATGTCTATTTTTTTTTAATAAACCTGCTCTACCATAAACTCGAATACATATATTTTTTAAATCATCCATATATTTAATTTTTTTTTGTTTCCTTTGATAAATAATTGCCCGTGCGATATGTCGAGATAAATATTCCTCTCCATAGTAAAATAAAATATCAGCAATTTCCTTTTCATTTGCTTCCATAAGCCATATATAAGCAGGTTCACCTAAATTTTGATTTAGGCGCATGTCTAGAATATCATTTCTTTTATAACTAATTCCTCGTGAAAAATGGTCTAAATGTAAACTTGAAATACCTAAATCAAGTAAGATGATATCAAAAGGAGCCTGTTCTTGAAATGGATTGGTGCTATAATTGGCATGAAACATTGAAATATTTGTTTTAAGCTTTTCTTTTTTAAGTTTGGAATTAAAATATTGTAGCATTTGTATATCACAATCAGAGGCATAAGCATTGACAAACGAATATTTTTTTATAAAAGGAAGAAGATGACCTCCTAAACCAACAGTACCATCCCAAATACTAATATTTTTTTTAGAAGGTTCAAAAAAAGAAAACTTGAGAAACTCATTCAGTAAAACAGGCTGATGTAGAGGAAGTTTATTTTCAACAGAAATTATTGCGATACTCAAAAAATTAAGAAGAAATAATCTTACCTATTTTTTCTAATCTCTTTTTTTTTTTTTGAACTTTTTTAACAGAAGGCGAAGAATTTAAATCGCCTTCAGGCACATCCCAGAAATCATCTACAGATTCTTCCTCAGGCACATATCGACGCTTAAGAGCGAGGAGTTTAGAAGAAGGAAGTTTAGTGATTTTAAAAATTAATTTATTATCCTTTAAATTAATTTTAATTAAAGCTGGTTTAGTGATTTTTTTCTCTAAAATATTCATCGCTAACTCATCTTCAATTTCTTTTTGAAGTAACCTTCTTAGAGGACGAGCACCATATTTTTCATCAAAACCCTTTTTTGATAAATAATCTACAGCTGAAACACTTAATTCAATATGTAAATTTCGTTGAATTATATTTTCGTTAATTTCATCCAGCAAAAGATAAGTAATTTCTTTCATATCTTTTTGTTTCAAAGTTTCAAAAACAATGATTTCATCAATACGATTTAAAAATTCAGGACTAAAAAACCGTTTGAGTTCTTCCAGTACTTGATCTTTTTTACCTTCACCCTCATACCCTTTTTCTCCAAAACCCATTTTTCCACCTTTGAGTAATTCTCGTGCACCAAGATTAGATGTCATGATAATAATAGTTTCTTTAAAATTAACACAATGCCCCATTGTGTCTGTTAAGATACCTTCGTCCAAAATTTGTAATAAAACATTTTGTACATCATGGTGGGCCTTTTCAATTTCATCAAAAAGAAGAATTGAATATGGTTTTCTTCGAATAGCTTCTGTTAGTTGACCACCTTCTTCATAACCAATGTAACCAGGGGGAGAGCCGATAAATTTAGAAATAGAGTGTATCTCCATATATTCACTCATATCAAAACGAATTAAGGCATCTACGGAACCAAACATAAATTTTGCTAATGATTTGACGAGCTGAGTTTTGCCAACACCAGTAGGGCCTAAAAATATAAAAGACCCAATTGGCCTATGATGAGACTTTAAACCTGAACGGGAACGACGAACAGCTTTAGTTATTTTTTCAATAGCATTTTTTTGACCGATAATACTGGTCGATAATTTTTCTTCCATATGAACAAGTTTTTGAGCCTCCAATTCTTTTAATTGTTGAAGGGGAACTCCCGTCCATTCTGAAATGATATCAATAACACTATTTTCATCAATCAAAACAGGTTTTCTTTTTTGGTTTTTACGCCAATCTTTTAGCTTTTTGTTATATTCTTTTTTGAGCTTTACAATTTCATCCCTAAATTTTGCAGCTTGTTCATATTCTTGGAGTTTAACTTTATCATTTTTATCTCTCACTATTTTTTCAATAGTGCGTTCATACATTCTAATTTTATCAGGAATTACAGAACGACCTAAACGAGCCCTAGCACCCACTTCGTCTATAATATCAATTGCTTTATCAGGTAAATAACGATCCGTTATAAATCGATTTGATAATCGGACAGCTGCTTTTATGCTATTTTTATTATAGATAACATCATGGTGGTCTTCATAAGTTTTTCTTAAACCTAATAAAATATGCGTGGTATCTTCAATTGAAGGCTCTTCAACAACAACAGTCTGAAAACGTCGCTCAAGAGCAGAGTCTCTCTCAATATAACGTTTATATTCTACTAAAGTTGTAGCACCAATACACTGAATTTCTCCTCGAGAAAGAGATGGCTTTAAAATATTAGCGGCATCAACGGCTCCCTCTGCAGCACCCGCACCGATAATTGTATGAATTTCATCAATAAATAAAATAATATTTTTATTGGACTGAACTTCTTTCATTATTTTTTTCAAGCGATCTTCAAATTCGCCTCGATATTTTGTACCTGCAATTAAAGCAGCCACATCAAGAGAAAATACTCTAGCTTCAAAAAGAGTTTCAGGTACATGTTTATTTAAAATTACTTGAGCCAAACCTTCTACAATCGCAGTTTTACCGACACCAGCTTCTCCAATTAAAAGTGGATTATTTTTCCTCTTGCGAGAAAGAATTTGAATAACACGATTAATCTCGTCATTTCGTCCAATGACAGGATCAATAGTTTTCTCTTTGACCATTTTTGTCAAATCTCTAGAAAATCCATCTAAAATAAGGGTCTTTGATACTTTTCTTTTTGTCGGTACGTCTGGCCTAAAGTTGATAGGCGCAGCCTGAGCTAACCCAATAGTTTGATTGAGTTCATTACGAATAACTTGATAAGTGATTGCAAAAGTGGCGAGAGCTGCAGACGAGATAAAATCTGCCTCTCTGAGTATCGCAAGCAACATATGCTCGGATCCAATATAGCTATGTCTGAGTTTACGTGCCTCTTCCCTAGCATATTCTAAAACACGTTGTATTTTATCATTACTATTAGGGTCAATAAGAAGGGTAACAGAATCTTGATCGCATCGTTTTTCAATTTCTACTTTGAGCTCATTTAAGTCGATGTTGAGGTTTTGTAATATTTTGACGGCAATTGAATCTTGTGCCTTAAGTAACCCCAATAAAATATGCTCAGGGCCTAGATACTCATGTTTGAGTCGCTTAGCCTCCTGAGGAGCAAACTCATTGATTATCTTCTTAACTCTATTTGTAAAATCAAACATACGACCTACACTAGGGGAGTAATCGACATTTATGGAGGGAATGTCAAGAAAAAATATATTTATAATATAGAAATCATATGATTTCAACTCCAAAATACAAGTTTAAGTCTTTAGTTTCAAAATATTTCATAAAAGATCAAAATCAAAGACCTCAAGAATTTTTTTGATCGATGATTTAATTTTTAGACAACTTTATCTACATTTTTTGCATAATCAGGCTAAAGTTAAAACTTTTTTTGAAAGATTTTCTAAGAAATTTGTTTGTATTTTTATTCAAATCTCTTTGCCTCGGTGTACTAGATCATAACTCAACATTTTTTCAGCTCTATAAATCCTAATACCTCTATATCATTGTCATAAGTGATCGTTTTAATTTGATCATGTTCTGCAAAGCTATCTTTTACATATTTAGCCACTCAAAAAGTTTAAGATAATCGCTTAAGCCTAAGGCATCAGCCCGTTTTTTCATAAGAACTTCTATTTCTAAGGGAATTTTTTGAAGTTTTTTCAGACACAATTTCATCATTGAAGCTTTTAAATATGGACTTTTTTTTAAAGAATTGAATATTGTTTTTCTTTTCCCCCAAAAAGCTGATCTCAAAAGAATTTCAAAAAGTTCATATTCTTGAATCTTAGGAGCTCTCTCCCAAAAAACCCAACATGCATCAACATTTGGTTTTGGATAAAAACTATTTCTTTTTATTAGTCGTAGAAAACGAATATCGCCATGTGCCTTTAGAAAAATAGAGAGTGAACTACTTTTTTTTTCATTGCACAATCGTTGTCCAACCTCCTTTTGCATACCCCATAAACACTTTTTGATAAATGGCATTTCTTTTACAATTTTTAGTATAATCTCTGTAGTAATATGAAATGGAAGGTTGCTTACACAAGTAGAAACCTTTTTATCATTCCATACTTGTATAGGAACATCCAAAAAATTAGCGATTATAATCTCTTGCTTATGACCATATTTTTTTATTAAAAAATTAGCCAATTCTCGATCTTTTTCACAAAGTATCATAAAAAATTGATTGGACAAAAAATAGTCGGTAACCGCTCCTAGGCCAGCTCCTATTTCTAAAATCACATCATTAATATTAAAAAACTGCTCAACTCCTATCAGAGTATGAGTATTAATCAAAAAATTCTGACTTATCTTTTTTACAGGGAAAAGCTTATATTTTTTAAGAACCTTGGAGGGATGTTCCAAATACTAATTGGCCCCTTTTACCTGAGACAATTTACCTCTTAAACGCATAACCGCCTTTGTATGCAATTGAGAGACTCTTGATTCAGTCACTTCCAATACTTCACCAATCTCTCGAAGAGTAAGATCTTCATAGTAATAAAGCACCACAACTTTCTTTTCTTTTTCGGGTAATTTTTTAATTGCTTCAACAATAATATTTTTAGTTTCTTCACGTTCAACAATTACGTCTGGGTTTGTACTAATAGGAGACTCCACAGTTTCAATAAAAGAGAGCTCCTCAGAGTCATCACCACCATGCCACACATCATTTAGAGAAACAAGACTGGTTCCAGATATACGAGAGACTAGTTTATGAAATTCCTCAATACTAATATCAAGCTCTTGAGCAACTTCCTTATCATCTACTGTACGTCCAAATTTACCTTCAAGTTCAACTATTGCCCTTTCAACTTGCTTCGCTTTTTGACGAATCGATCTAGGGATCCAATCAATAGTACGCAATTCGTCAAAAATAGATCCACGAACACGTGTCATTGCATAAGTTTTAAATTTAACTTCTTTGCTAGCATCAAATTTTTCAATCGCATCAAGTAAACCAAAAGTTCCATAACTAACTAAATCGTCAAACTCTACATTGTGAGGCATACCAACAGCCACCTTTCCAGCTACATATTTTACGAGAGGAGCATATTTTTGTGTAAAATATTCCTTAATTTCTGGATTTTTATGAATTTGGTATTTTTTCCAAAGATCACTTTCTTCTAAAATATCAAACTCTTTAACTCGTTGTTCTGTCATACTTAACATATAAATTATTTAATCCTCATCTTGATCAAGAAGGTGCTGAATAGCATTCCCCATCAACTCTGGCTTATTTTGTAATGCAACCCCTTCAACAACAACAGTATCTTCACTTACAAAAGATTTTTTATCACTATTGACATTTTTTTTATTCAATAAATCATCATTGTCATAATTGTCATAATTGTTATCAGTAGATAAATTACTATTTTTGTTACCAATCTCTTCTTCTTCGATTATTTCGCTCTCAAGTAAACTTTCTTCTAAATTATTTTCTTTTAAAGAACTTCCATCACTATCAACTTTATTTTTATTTAAAGACCATAAACTAGGAATCTGCCACTCAAGTATAAAATACGCACCCGTACCTAACACAACCATACTAATTCCAGAAATCATCGCTCTTAAAAAAACAAGAGATAAACCTACCCCACCAATTAAACTGGCGATAATAGAAATAGATAGACCTAAAACACCTAATACTGATGTGATCACAATGAGAACAAATTGATTCAACATTTCTTAGTGCGTTTGAAACAATTTACGAAAAACACCTCCCACTGAACTTCCAACTTGTGAATCTTCGACTGACTGACCAAGCATTTTTGCAGTAATAATATTCAAGCAACTACTCGCCTTACCTTTTGGATACAAGATAAAAAATGGTTTTTGACTTCTAACCGCTTTACCCACATTTTCATCGTTAAATATGAATGAGTGAGATATTATTTTATAGTTAAGAAACTGATCACAAATACTGACCAACCTTTCAGCAACTTTACGACCTTCTAGAGAAGATGAAGCTCGATTAACAATTAATTTAATCCTTTTTTTTGAATTAATAAGGACAATAGATTTAATAATGCCATAAGCATCTGTAATGGAGGTGGGTTCGGGGGTAGTTACAACGATAATTTCATCAGCAGGTAAAGTGAAACTAACAACACTAGAACTAATACCTGCACCCGTATCAATTAAAATAATATCGTATTTATCGAGACTTTCAAATTCACCAATAATTTGCTCTCTGTCCCTGTTTGACATATCAGCGAGACTACTGTAGCCAGAAGCACCAGGAATAATATCTAGCCCCTCCGGAGTATGAAGAATAATATCTTTCAATTGTTTTTGATCTCTTATCAAATGATAAAGATTATATTTTGGAATAACTCCCATTAAAACATTGATGTTAGCCAATCCAAGATCAGCTTCAAAAAGTAAAACTTTTTTACCTGCCTTAATAAGGGCTAAACCTAGATTAACTGAAATAGATGACTTACCAACTCCGCCTTTGCCACTGGTAATTGTGATAATCTTTGCCCTTTTATTAGCTAGAAGAGCAGCATCTTGAGATAGCCCATCAGTATATTTCACAGGTTCTTTTTTTGACAATCGATCTTTCGATGTAATTCCTAATTTATTAATTTTATTACTAGTCTTAGTTAAATGCGTAGAATCCATAATTAAACCGCTTCATCGTTAATTTTTTTTTAATTCTGCAAGTATTTTATTATGGTAAGACCTTACTAAAACACCACTTCTCTTAACTAGCTTCGGTCAAAATAAAATATTTATTAATCATGTTTTTATTTCTTCTTTAAATTTTTTAGAAAAATATTCTATCTAGTCTTCATTAATTTTAATATCAGTAACATGCTATTGGCATTAAACCTGTACAATACTTCAAATAATCAACAATAAAATTTGTTTTTTTCTTAACCGTCCTTTCTACATAATATTATTTTTTTAGGTGTACAAGTCACCCATAAAAATAATTTTCAGAGAAAATTATATTAAATGGTACTAAAAGTCAGAATGGGGCTGTTGTATTCTAAAATTAAATTTGAAATTGATAAATAATGGACTCTAAAATTAAACGAGAGGCAATTCTAGCTTCTTTTAAAGAAATTGAACAACAAATTTCTGATCCATCAATTATTTCTCAAATATCAAAATTTACCAAGCTAAACAAAGAACGTTCCCATTTACTTCCACTTGTCGAATCCATACAAACACAAACAAAATATCAAAATGAATTAAAAAATATTTATACTCAAATTGAAAAAGAGGTAGACCTTGATTTACTCAACCTCCTCAAAGAAGAGGAAAAAATATTGACTCAAAAAATACTAAAATTAGAAAATGAAATTTTAGTATTACTTCTTCCTAAAGATGAAAGTGCTGGTAAAAATATTTTTTTAGAAATTCGAGCAGGCACAGGTGGTGAAGAAGCATCTTGCTTTGCAAAAGATATATTTCGTATGTATATTCGCTTTATGGAAAATCAAAAAATTAGTTTTGAAGTGATTAGTTTACAAAATTCGGGTCAAAATGGCATTAAAGAATGTATAATTCTTGCAAAAGGTGAAGAAGTGTACGATCTTTTTCATTTAGAAGGAGGAGGACACCGAGTGCAAAGGGTGCCAGAAACAGAATCTAGTGGGCGTATTCATACCTCTCTTTGTACAGTGGCTATAATTCCCGAAGTCAAAGAAAATGAACTTAAAATAAACCAAAGCGAACTCAGAGTCGATGTCTATCGTTCATCTGGTCCTGGTGGACAAAGTGTAAATACCACTGATTCGGCTGTTCGTATCACACATATTCCTTCAGGTATTGTTGTAAGTTGTCAAGATGAAAAATCTCAACATAAAAATAAAGCAAAAGCAATGTCTATTTTACGAGCACGAATTAAAGAAAATCAAATAAATAAAAGAAAAGAAAAACAAGCAGCTGATAAAAAAGCTCAAATAGGTTCGGGAGATCGTTCCGATAAAATACGTACTTATAATTTTCCGCAAAATAGGTTAACTGACCATCGTATTAACCACACCTCTCATAATCTCGATAAAATCATGGAAGGATATCTGTCTGATATTATAGAACATTTACTCCAACATGAAAAAGAAATTAAACTTGCTAACACTGACTGAAAAAAACTCTAAAAATAGAGTAAACCTAATTCTTTTCACTCTAATTGTAGGAATTTCTTTGTTTGGCTTGATGATTTTATTTTCGACCTCTTCATTTCCAGCACATAAAAGTTTTGGAGATGCTTATTACTACACAAAAAAGCAAAGTTTCTTTGTATTTATGGGTTTAATTATATTCATTTTGGGAACTCAAGTTCCTTATCAAGTATGGAAAACTCTAGCATGGCCACTTTATGTTCTTTCACTTCTTCTGCTTTGTTTAGTGTTTGCACCATTAATTGGTCGAGAAGCGGGGGGAGCTCAACGTTGGATCACTTTTTATGGATTTTCCTATCAACCTTCAGATTTAGCAAAATTTACAACAATAATGGTCATTGCTCGTATATTTTCTCAAAAAAATCAGGGTCAATTATTGGGTCGAGCTCTCATCATAAAAGTTTTAACAAGTTTACTGTTAATTGTTTTGCCTGTAGTACTTATTAGCCTAGAACCTGATTTTGGTACTTCTTTTCACTTACTGATTGTAGGTGTTTTTTTACTTTTTTTAACAAATTTTCCATTTATTATCTTACTTACAATAGGTATATCTGTTGCACCCATTATTTATTATAATGTTATTCAAGTTCCTTGGCGATTAAAACGAATCATTGCTTTTTTGAATCCATGGAAATATCGTTATGAAGAAGGTTATCAACTTGTTGCTGCTTTTAAAGCATTTCTTGCAGGGGAATTCTGGGGTAAGGGATTGGGAGAGAGTATGGTTCGGCATAAACTTCAAGCTAGACATACCGATTTTATTTTTTCTGTTATTGCCGAGGATACAGGTCTATTTGGGGTATATTTGATTTTGGGTATATTCCTTTTCATAACTGTTTACGGAATGATTCTTTTAGAAAAGCTAGAAAATAATTTTGGTAAATTATTAGGTTTAGGAATATTATTTATTTTTATTTTTCAGACGATTATCCATATTAGCGTCAATATGGGGCTTTTACCGACAACAGGAATTAACCTTCCCTTGATTAGTTACGGAGGTACATCAATGGTTACTTATTTATTAATGTTTGGTGTTTTATTAAATATCCTTAAGAGAACAAAATGAACAAAGGTTAGTTCGGCGAAATCATTTGAGGTTGCATTTTATAGATTTTTTTACCAATCTTCAACGTTTTACCTTCAGCAATAGGAAGTAAAAGTAAAAGGCCCGAAAAAATAAAAAGCCCAAAACCAATCCATACAATACGCACTAATGGATTGATCCACACTTGAAAAATGAGTCTGTGTTCACTTTCATCGACACCTCCAAATTGAATATAAAGATCATCAAAAAGATGAGGTATTATAGCTGGCTCTGAAGTTATTTGCTCATCATCATAACTTTGGGTTTTTAAATTATACATAGGATAGCTTCTAATTTCAGTAGAATCTTCCCCTAAAAAATAATTATCTTTAAATACTTCAATATTTATTTTTCTAGTACTGTATAATGAAGGTGTCGTTTTATTTTTTTGATATTGAAAAGTATCAAATTTAGCAGCGTAAAACAAATAACCATGAAACTCTTGAGCCTCCCCCACTCTCAAAAGCAACCTCGTTTCACTCATAAACGATTTTCCAGCAAAGCCAATAAAAAGTAAGGCAATCGCAATATGAATTAAATAACCCACGTATCTTCTTTTATTTTGTAAAATGGCTAAAATCAAACCAATAAAAAAAGGTTCTTTTGTATAAGAGACTCGATTATTAGTCACTTTTAAAAGTTCTTCAAAAATACCAGTGACTAAAAATGCGGCAATTGCAAAAGTCAGCCCCGCCTTTAGATGTAAACTTTCGAAAGTTAATTCATTTTTTAGTAAATTTTGCTTTGTCAAACTATAAGATTCTATTGAATTAAAATAAATGAAAGCAAAATGAAAAATTATTACAGAAAGTAAGACAATAAAAGGTAATTTAAAGTTTTTAATTAAATTTCTTTTTGTCGTTCTTCTCCATGCAAGTAAGGGACCTGAACCTGTAAGAAAAAGAATAATGAGCCCGAGGGGCCCCATCCATTGATTAAACCAAACTTGTGTCACAGAAATTCGTTCTGAAAAGAGAGCCTCACTAATTGTCGGATACATAGTGCCCCATATCACTACAAATAGAGAAATAAGTAAAACTACATTATTGTATAAAAAGCCAGCTTCTTTACTTAAGAATGAATTGAATAGCTTATCTGATTTAAGTATCGATAGTCGAGTTATAATAAAATAAGTGCTAAAAAGTATGATTAAAACCATGAATACAACAAAAAAAGACCCCATGTCAGAACTTGCAAAAGAATGAACTGAATTTACAATTCCTGAACGAGTGAGAAATGTACCAAAGATACACATAAGAAAAGAGATAGAGACTAAAACCATATTCCAAACTTTGAGCATCCCTCTTTTTTCTTGTACTAAAATTGAATGAAGAAATGCCGTTCCTGTAATAAAAGGTAAAAGAGCAGCATTTTCGACAGGATCCCACGCCCAATATCCACCCCAACCTAACTCTTCATAGGCCCACTTTCCCCCTAGGAGCATTCCTACACCAAGAAAGAACCACGAAAAAATGCTCCACTTTCGAACAAGAATTGACCAATTCAGATTAATTCTTCTTTGCATTAATGCAGCAAAAGCAATTGAAAAAGGTATCACAAAAGAGACGTAACCAAAATAGAGAAGAGGTGGATGAATAATCATAGCCCAATGTTGAAGCAAAGGATTCAAACCTGTACCATTTGCTTGGGGAAGAGGCTCTCCTCCCATCGTAATAAGTCGAAAAGGATCAGAGTCTTCAGAAAAATTTGAAAGTATTAAAAAAAACAGACTGCATGACATTAAAATAATGGTTGCATGAGGAATTAATTTAGGTTCTTTCTTCTTTATGTCAGCTAAGGCAATTACAGAAAAAAAAACCATCAAAAAATTCCACCAAAGCATTGAACCTGCCTGCCCTGCCCAAACAGACGTTAATCGATAAAAAATAGGTAATTGTATGTTAATGTGTTCGGCTACGTATAATACAGATAAATCTGGTAGTGTCAAAACAGTGAGAAGAGAGACCATGCAAATAAGTAATAAGTAAAAGTGTAATTTGACCAGCCGATTTGCTAAAAAAAGTATTTGAGAGTTTTTTCTAGAATAGCCCCAAAAAGAAGCAAGAATAGATAAAACTGCTGAAGCGAGTGCTAATGCTTGAGCGATGCTTCCCACATAAACCATATTTTTCTATACGGGAAATATAATAGCTAATTTGTAAACTTATTTCTTTAATTTATATTAAAAAATTCTTGACATTCTGTCTACATTGACTCTAGACTAGGGTAATCATGGATATTACTGTTAAAGATCTTGGTAGACATAAGGTATTAAAAGTCGTGGGAGACGTTGATTTATATAATGTAGGTGAATTAAAACAGTCAATTTTTAAATTACTTGATGCAGAAGACGTCAAATCATTGATTATAGATATGCAAAGTATTGACTATATGGATTCTTCAGGTATTGGTGCTTTAGTTGCTGGTCATAAAAAAATAAAAACGAAAGGGGGTAGATTTGCTTTATTAAATGTCAAAGAAGACGTTTTAAATATTCTAAAATTGGCTACGCTTGATCAATTTTTTAAAATATACAGCGATGAATATCAAATTGAAGCTCAACTAGAATAGTTTAGTATGATACTTATAAAGTTTGTCTAGATATAATCCTTTTTTTTTCAAGTGACTTTTTGTTTTAATTTTTAGTTATTAGTTATGGCTCAAAAAATCCTACTTTTTTATGGTGGGGTTTCCCCTGAGCATAATGTTTCTTGTATCTCTGCTAAGTTTATCAGTGAAGTACTGAATGCTGAAAATTACTTTGTTTTACCTATTTATGTAAATCGTACAGGGTGCTGGCATTTACAAAAAAGAATATTTTTGAAACCAGAAAAACATGTGAGTAATCTATGTTTTTTTAGCTGTGAAGATCAAAAAAAATTAATCACCTCAGACGGTCAAATTTATAAATTTGACATAGCTTTTCCCATCATTCACGGTCGAATGGGGGAAGACGGCAATATTCAAGGTATGTTAACGTTTTTAAATATACCTTACGTAGGTGCCGGGGTATTAACCTCTTCAACATGTATGGATAAATATTATGCCAAAACTCTTATGAAAGATTCAAAATTTCCGATAGTTCCCTATTTTAGAATTGATCAATCTGATTGGTTAAACAGGCCCGATCAAATTAAGAATGAGGTACTCAATAAATTTATGTTTCCTTTATTTATCAAGCCATGTAATATGGGCAGCTCAATCGGAGCATCAAAGGCGCAATCAGTTGAAGATTTTAATAATGCTGTAAATACTGCCCTACAATACGACACCCAAGTTCTTGTTGAAAAATTTATTAATGCCAGAGAATTAGAAATATCTATTATGGGTAATCATCCAAATTATAAAATAACTGATATTGGGGAGATTTTATTTAAATCAGAATTTTATTCTTATGCAGTAAAATATACTAGTCAAGAAGCAGAGTTGCAAATACCAGCAAAGATCACCTTAAAGCAAAAAAATTTTATTCAAAATATGACCACAGCTGTTTTTCGTATGCTGCACGGAGATGGCTTCGCACGTATTGATTTTTTTCTTGAAAAAACAAGTAATCAAATTTATATTAATGAAATTAATACTTTGCCTGGCTTTACTCCTATTAGTATGTTTCCAAAATTATGGGAACATACAGGCATCAAACCCAATATTTTAATATCTAATCTCGTGCAATTAGGTCTAGAACGACATGAAGCAAGAAAAAAACTTAAGAGTGTGTATTAAAATTAATTTTTAAGGCGAAAATAAATATCAATTTTAGCTTCATCATAACTAGGACCTTGCTCATTATTTTCTGAAAAAATAATTTTGAAAACAGCTCGTTTGGCGATTACATCTAATTTTGAATAACCACTACTATTGACCACAGAAACATGAACGACATTACCTGAACGATCAACTTTTATAAATAAACGAATTTTAGCCTGTATCCCTTTTTGACGATAATAAAGGGGGTAATCTATCTTGGGGCGATAAACGATTATTCGTTTTATCGCATACTTCCATTGAATATTTTCAGTAATATTCACTCTTTGGGCTATTTCATTAAGTTCTTTTTTATCAGATAGCTTTTTTTCTTCCAAATTCCATTGAGTGGAAACTTCATTAGAAAATTTATAATCTTTCGATTTTTGTTTAATGAGTTTTTTATTTAAAATTTTTTCGAACGATTTGATGAATTTCTGACTCTCTTGGATTAAACGAGAGCTTTTAGAAGGGGGTCGATCTGAAGGTTTTTGTAATTTTTTAACCTTTATATTATTTTTTATTGATTGTTTTTTTCCTTTCCTAATTTTAATTATTTTTTTTTTGATTTTTTCTTTTTCTATTTTTGAAATTACTCTGAAGTCTTTAGTGATTTCTACTTTCAAATAATATTCAATATTTTTTTTTTCTAAAAAAAACAGAAAGAATAAAACAACAAATAAATGTATAAGAATAGAGCCAATAGACGCTTTTTGAACAATATTTTTTCGAGAGAATTTGAATAAACGATAAAAGAACAATTTAAAATTTAATCAAGATAATTTAATATTAAAGCCTTGAGTTCAATCTCGAAATACAGTTTTTTAGGCATCCAGTAAAATACGGAAGATACAAAGGGAGACTTGATCCCATATAAAATAATATCTCTTATATGTCGTAATTAGTGATTAAAGATTGACTTCTATTATAATCTTTAAAAAGTTGGTGCAATCTCAGTGCTTCTTACAATTTTACTACATTAAGAAACCTTGATCAAGGCAGTACACTAAGAATACATTAGACCGTGTTTGATAGTGGACGATTAAAACAATACAGTTGCTATTTAAAGTTATTATGCGATTTTTTATTCTTCGATTAATTCTAATATATTTACTCTTAACTGTAATTGTTTTCGCTCAAAAATATCCTGACGATGAAACAGCAATTAAAAAGATAATTAAACTTCTTAAAGAAAAACCTAAGAACGCTTCATTATTATTTCAACTTGGCTGGTATATGCAAAAAAAAAATTTTGACAGCCTAGCCAAAAAATATTATAAAAGATGCTTGTCAATCAACCCAAAATACTCACCCGCCTTAGTTAACTTGGGCAATCTTTATGCTAGACAAAAAAAAATGTTAATCGCTGAAAAATATTTTATTAAAGCCTTAAAATATACTCCCAACAATGCAGAGCCTCATTATGGCTTAGGAGCTTTTTATCTAAAAAAAAAAGACTACAAAAAGGCAATTTTAAAATTTGAAAAAGTTATTCAACTAAACCCCCAAGATAAAGAAGCTTTTTTAAACTTAGCTAGAATTCATCTCCACTTTTACTCTAAAAAACAAGAAATTGAACAACTATCCATTGCTAAGGAATACTTAATGGCAGCGGCAAAAATTTCTCCAAAATATGCCCATATTTATTTTAACTTAGGGAGGATATACGAATTAGAAAATAAAGAAAAAATAGCCTTGCTCTATTATAAAAAAGCATCAACTTTGTATCGTCCAAATTCTAAATATTACCGATTTTCAATTCAAAAAATTGGAGAACTAAAATGATTAAAAAATTAGGTTTAATTGCCGGGCATGGGTGTCTACCAACAATTGCCGCAAATAATGCATATAATAAAAATATTGACTTACAAATATACTCCACATCAAAAGATAAAAATAGAAATAAAGAATATAATCCTAAACTTCATCACTTAATCAATAAAATTTCCATCACAAGACTAGGTTCAGTAATAAAACAATTAAAAAAAGATCAAATTTCTGATGTATTATTTTTAGGTAAAATTGATAAAAAAGATATATTTAAAAATTTACTATTTGATAAAACAACTCTTTCAATACTAAAATCTTTAATAAATAGAAATGATAATACTATCTTTGACAGAGTTCTCAAAGAATTCGAAAAACACAATTTAAATATAATCTCTCAACGTAAGTTTTTAAAAAATCTTGTTTTACCCAAAGGTACTTATTCCAAAAAACAACCGAGTAAAGCAGACTGGGAAGATATTCAATATGGCATGTTTTATGCAAAAAAAATGAGTAGTCTAGATATTGGTCAAACAATTGTTACTCGAGATAAATCGATAATAGCCGTTGAAGCAATAGAGGGTACAGATGAATGTATTCGTAGAGCAGGAAATTTAATTTATAAGAAACATGGTATTGTTTGCAAAGCAGAGAGAAAAAAACAAGATGATCGATTTGATATCCCCACGATTGGCTTGCAAACAATGAAAGTTATGAAAGAGAGTGGTTGTCAGATATTAGTAATTGAAGCAAATAAAACACTTGTTGTCACTCCAGAAAAAATAAAAGAAATGGTGAATAAATTGGGCATGATTCTTGTCTCTGTTTAAAAAAGTGTTTACAGCTCTAAGACTACTCATCGAGCATTACTAGTGGTTATTTTTTGTCAACAAAGCCCACTATTAAGATTTAGTATCATGTACTCTCTCGGGGTTATTATTTCAGGAATCTTATTCGCTCAGCAAACCAAAAGATACGATGCGTCGCCCGAATATATTCAAGAATATATAGAAAAAGCGATAGCATCTTATCGTAAGAAAGATTATCAGAAATCATTAGAATTTATTAGACATGTAATTAACTCTGATTTTAACAACTTAAAATTGAGGTATTTAGCAGCTCATAATTATTGGAGAATCAAAAATTATAAGTCTGCTGAGGCTCACTTTAGACTTTTTTTAAATATTCAACCCAATGAAACAGCTGGCTACATTGATCTGGCACTCATGCTTCATGAAGGTCATTTTTATAAAAAAACAATAAAAATAATAACTAATAGAATTAAAAAATTGAAAAGATCTAAAGAAAAGATTTCCATAAAGTTATTTAATATTTTAGCTCGATCTTCTCTTCACCAAAAAAAATTTACTAAAACGAGATATTATCTTCTAGAAGCCAAAAAATGCTTTCTTAATGAGAAACAAAATGTGAATCACAAATTAGAGACTTTATTAATTGAGGCTCAAATGCATTTCTTTATGAAAAATTTTGAAAAAGCCGAAATATCTGCCCTATGGGGTTCTGAAATTGCCCCTGAAGATGCCTATTCTTTGAATTTATTAGGTGTTATTTATTTAACTTGGGCAGAAAATATATCTGATAAGGCAAAAAAAAGAGTCTTACATAAACATGCCAAAGAAAATTTTGAAAAAGCATTGTATCATATAAATGAGTCATCTATAATGTACGATAAAACGAAAGAAAACTTAAAAAAAATATCTCTATAAATTTTTAGTGCTAGCTCATTTAATTTACTTTGGTTGTCGGTTAAATGCGTATGAGTCGATTGCTCTTTCTTCTGGAATGGAAAAATCAGGTTTTTCGATCACCGACAATGTGAAGGATGCAGATTTTGTCATTATTAATACATGTACAGTAACAAGTCGTGCAGATCAAAAAAATCGTCAAATAATTCGACGAATACATCGAGAAAATCCAGATACTAAAATTATTGTTACAGGCTGTTACGCCACTACAGATGCAGAAGAGATTAAAAAACTTCCCGGTGTTTACTCGGTAATCTCTAATCAAAAAAAAGCGGCAATTCCCTACTTAATCAAAAATAACACATCCACTCCAAAAAAACTATTTGATGGTCAGTTTGGTTACCCCTCTCAAACTCAAACTAAATATGCACGAGCATATCTTAAAATTCAGGACGGATGCAATAAAAGTTGTAGTTATTGTAAAATACCTTTAGCAAGAGGGCCTGGACGTTCTCGTAATTTCAAAGAAACTATTGCCGCAATGCAAGAATTAATTTCTCTAGGTTTTAAAGAAATTACCATAACAGGAGTCAATATAGGATGGTATAAATCGTCTGAAGGTCAAAGCTTTAACAATCTTTTTGAATCAATGCTATCTCTTTCAGGAAAATTTTATATTCGAATTAGTTCAATTGAGCCAGGAGATATTAATCAAGAATTAGCAAAATTGCTAACTCATCCAAAAGCTGGTCTATTTTTACATGTCCCATTACAGAGTGGTTCAAAAGAGATTCTTAAAATGATGAGAAGAGGTTACACACCCGCTCACTATAGAAAAAAGATTGAATATGTAAGGCAATTATGTCCTGATATTCATCTAGGAACTGATATCATTGTTGGTTTTCCAGGAGAAACAGATAATCATTTTGAAGAAACACTCAATTTTTGTGAAGAAATGAAATTTGCAAATATTCATATCTTCCCTTATTCAAAAAGAAATAACACCCCCATTACAAAAAAAATAAACTTATCTACGCATCAAAAAAAACAACCATCACTAGAAAATAAAAAACTTATCTCAGAAGTTTCTGGTTTAGTTATAAAAGAAAGAATACAAAGATTGAAAAAACTAAAGACAAAAATGTATACAAATTATATTAATCAAACTTCCAAAAAGACTTTCAAAGCGATTATTGAGAAATGTGAATCCAACCAAAATCAACCAGATGAAAATAAAGCTCTTTTGATAAATACAGTAAACTTAGTTACTGAAAATTATGTAAAATTAATACTGAAATCAAAACTTCAATCTTTTGCGAAAGGAGATATGCTCAATGTTTCTTATGATAAGACATTAGCGGCAAGATTATCTACTTAAGCTATTTATAATATGAATGTGGCGCACCGTACTCTATATAATACTTTCTTTTTTTGTTCTACTCATATTAAGTTTTAGTCTTTTATACCTAAAATATCCTCCAGAGTTATTGAAAAATAAATTCATCAAAAAAATTGGTGAAGAACTCAACACAAAAATTAAAATTAAAGATATTAGCTATACTTGGAGCGGATTTTTCAAGATAACAAATATTGAGGTTCACATCAATCAATATGCAAATGAAAATTCTCAACCTGATCTTTTTATTGGAGAAATTGGTATTTTATTTCATCCGAGTAGTTTGTGGAGCCAAAAAATTGACATATACTCTTTATACATTCAAGATTTGAAGATCAAGATTATTCAAAATAAAAATGAAAAATATAATTGGATAAAATTTTATTTATCTAAAAAAATTTTAAAGAGTGTGGACAATAAAACAAAAAACCCCATTTATAAAGCCTCAATAGAAAATTTATTCAAGAAAAGATTTCTCATAAATAATATTTCATTAAAAAATATTATTCTTGATCTAAATACTTTTTCGACAGCATCAATAAATGGAAAATACCGACTTGACTCTGAAATTAATCTGAATAATAATAATTTAAAACTTAAATTAAATATTTCAACTCAAAATAAAAAAATTTTAAAAATAGATTCTATATTTTTTATTCCAGCAACTGTACCCAAATTAATTAAAAATTACACAAAAATAATAAGAAATTTAAGTTATTTTAAAGTGCCAGCTAGCCAGCTAGATGTAATTTTTTATAAATTTCCGCTAACTTATGTATATAAATTTTTACCTAAAACTAATATTGCTAATAGTATTCAATATCTAAATGGAAAAATATCATTTATAACGAAAAAAAATCATAAGAAAATATGGATACATTTTCATAAGATCAATTGTAAATTGAGTAAAAAATATAAAGAATTAAAATTGATTTTTAAGGGAAAGTCTATTTACGATTTAATGAAAAAAAAAATAACTGCAAAAAAAATAAAATTACAACTTAAAGATAAAAGTTCAATCGAATTTAGAAACTTAACATTAGGACAAAAAACAAATATTCGTTTTGAAGCACTTGTAAATTTTAAGCTCAATAATTTTAAAAGATATCTCTCCAAAAATCGTCAATTAAAAGGTCAGCTTTCAAGTAACATCTTATATAATAAATTTAAGAAACAGCTTAAAGCAGATATTTCACTAAAAGATATTATTTTTTATCAGAATAAAATCCCTATGATGAGCGGTGAGAACGTAATAATCAAATATGAAAATGATAAAATCACAATTCCTGAAACTAACCTTACTCTTATGAACCAAAAGCTTTCTTTTAGAGCAAATGGCAAAAATTTATCTAAAAAGGGAGCATCACTATTGTATAATTTAAAGATTCAAAAATTGGATATGAATCAGGTTATAAAAATAATTAATAGCGATTCAAAATTCAAAAATATTAGAAAAAATAAATCTCATAAACAAAAAGATATTTCAAAAAAGAAATTTCAGACAATATCTTCACTTCGATCTTTGTTACCAATTTCATTATACGGGAATATAAACATTGGTTCACTTCTTTTTTCAAAACTAAATCTCAATCAACTTTCAATCAAAACAAGCTTTCAAGATAATCTATTAAAAATTGATCAATTTAAATTTTCCCTAGCATACGGTCTTATTACAGGAAACTATCGACTACGTTTTAAAAACCCCAACATAAATAAAAGGAATAGACTAAAACACACATTTTATTTAAAAATAAAAAGCCTTAAATTACATAAACTTTATGAACTTTTTAAAAGTGATAATAAAATATATGCTTCTTATTCTGGAGAGCTCGTAGGTAAGATGCAAGGTAGCTCATTAAAAGAATTTTCAGAAAGTTTTAATTCAAAGTTTATCATGGAAACATCTAAGGGAAAAATGCTCAATACTTTTCTACAAAAAGGAATTTTAAATGGTGCTTTAGGGCATTTAGAGTCAAAATTATCCCATTTAGATTTTTTAAACTTCAAAGCTGAGATACTCACTCGCAAGGGTAATATTTATCTTCAATCATTAAAATTTATTAGTAGTGATTTTTCTCTTTCAATGACCGGAAAATTTGATTGGGCTCTTTTTGGGGATGCCTACATGCGTTTTAAATTTAATGATAAATTTATAGAAAATATAGCGAGCCCTGTAAGACTTGGTATTAATTCAACTTATCAAAAAGGTCAATATATTCTCCCCTTCTCTTGTCTTCAAAATAAGATAATACAGCCTACTTGTTGGCAAGCAGACTGGCTTTAAACTAATTCAAAAAGGAATTAAACCTAAATTATTTACAAAGATTCAAAATTAAATTAATTATTCTTTTTCGTATTGAAAGTTTATCTAAATAAAGCTTTGTGTCTCAGAATGTATGAAAAGATACCATCGGTTTTATTATTATCTTTAGTATAAAATTCCACAAAATTAAACATTGAAAGATATTCTATTTAAAAAATCTATCTCTAAGATTAAAAAATTTTCTTTTGATTTTCCTGTAGTTCAGGTATTTGATGATATGATTGAACGTTCAGTTCCTTTTTATTCAGAAAATTTAAAAATGTGTGCCGAATTAATTAAACATTTAGTACCTAAACAAGCAAATATTTTTGATGTTGGATGTTCTACAGGAAATATAGTTTCAATTTTACTTGAATTATTAAATAAAAAAAAATTTAATTATATTGGACTTGATAATTCTTTTGAAATGTTGTCTGAAGCAACCATAAGATATCAAAAATATAAAAATATTTATTTTAAACATACAAATTCAAAAAATATAAATTTTGAAAAAGCAGACGCTGTTCTTTTAAACTATACATTACAATTTATAGATATTTCAGACAGAAGTCTGCTTCTAAAAAAAATATTTCATGATCTAAACCCAAAAGGAATATTAATTTTATCCGAAAAAATTGTATCACAGAACCCCTTATTCGAAAAATTACACATTAACTTTAAGAAAAAAAAAGGTTATTCACAACTAGAAATATCACAAAAACGAGAAGCTCTTGATAAAGTTCTAAGCCCTTTGAGTCTCGAAGAAAATATCAATAATTTACGTGAAGCAGGATTTCACAAAATAGAAGTATTTTTTAAATGGTACAATTTTGCATCAATACTTGCACAAAAATAATTATTCCTATTTACATCAATTTGTAGATCTAAAACAGTTTGATTATTTAACCTCTCTATTAATCAATAAGGAAATAAAATATAAACAAAATTTAAATTATCAAGATAAAATAAATATAAATCAAAATGGTTTTTATAAGAAAGCTAACTATAAAAATTATTCGCAAGATATCATCACAATTGGTAATAAAGATGAACTAAATAATAAAGAATTGATTGAACTCAAAAAAAATTTAAAAGAATTTATACCATGGAGGAAAGGTCCATTTTCTATATTTGGTACTCTTATTGATTCAGAATGGCAATCTCATAAAAAGTGGAACCGACTTTTACCCTATCTAAATAAAATGGAAAATAAAATTATTTGTGATATTGGATGTAATAATGGTTATTATATGTATAAAATAGCCCATCATAGACCTAAGTTAGTCTTAGGTATTGATCCTACATACTCATTTAAATTAATCTTTGATTATCTTCAGAAATTCACGCAAGAAGAAAATCTAAAATATGAGTTAATGGGTTTTCAAGAACTTACTTCTTTCGAACAAGTTTTTGATATTATTTTCTGTATGGGAATTGTATATCACCACAAAAATCCTATAGATATTTTAAATATATGTAAACGGGCATTGAAGCCAGGTGGGCAATTAATTTTAGAGTCGATGAGCATCCCAGGTGATGAAGCTTTTGCTTTTTGTCCTGAAGGTCGTTACGCTAATGTTAGTGGAATTTGGTTTATTCCTACCTATAAATGTATATATCATTGGTTAAAAAAAACGGGATATGCTTCGATTCACCGATGTTCTCATTATCAAATGAAAGAAAGCGAGCAACGTACAACAAAATGGGCACCCTATCCAAGCTTTGCCGAATCTTTAGACCCTATAAATAATTCTATGACGAAAGAAGGATTTCTTCGTCCTTATCGTACCATATATATTTGCACAAAGAAATAAAAGTATACTCAATATATAAAATATATACAGTATGCCTTATGCTCTCTTCAAAAAAACAACAAATTTATTAAAAAGATATTTTTTAATTGACAATTAAGCATATTTTATCAATCTCTCAATTGGATGTATTTTAGTATTTTTTTATCACCGCGATTGGTACGAATACTGTAAAATAGTCTATTAAAAATTTCATATCTGAATATATTATTATTAACTACTCGCTAATGAATTTCAAAATACTGATCCTTGATGATAATCATAGTTTTGTGGATCTTCTTAAAATGAAACTTTCAAAATATCCTTTCATATTTGATACAGCATTTCGCTATGAGCAAGCCAATAAGCAAATTAAAGCTAATAAAAATATTTTCTCAAATAATTTAATAAAAGAAATAAAAGAAGCAACCTCGAGTTTAGAAGAATGGGTCAATTCAAATCAAATCGCCCCTTATCCTAAATTAAGTAAAAGACTAATGCAATTGACCAATATAATTAATGAAGAGGGTTATTTTATGATAATCATTGAAAATAAAATGGAAGGGTTACCTAAGAGTATCTCATTTATACAAAATATTATTTCTGCTTACGATGATTTTCAAAATGATGACTTTATGGTATTTACTCATAATTTGAATGAATTAAATACTAAAACTTCAAAACAGAATATACCATTTTTTTTAAAAGATATTCGTAACAAGGAAATTTATAATTTTATAGATGCTAAAGTTAAAAAAGGACATGAAAAAGTTATAGAAGTAGAAAAAATATTTCAAGAATTTGACATGCTTAGAAAAAAACTTCAAAATATATTAATGAAAAAAAATAAAGATTGTTGAAATTCTCAATTAAGTTATTTATTATAAAAAAAATATTTTTTGTATAAAAATAAACATAAATAAATTATCTTCCTTATTATAAGTGAAGCATCCTAAGAAGCATTATAATTTTTTAATTATTGGTTCTGGTATTGCAGGCTTATCTGTAGCGAATCAATTATCTAACCTAGGAGATGTATGTCTACTCACAAAAGACAATCAAAGAGAATCAGCGACTCTATACGCACAAGGAGGCATAGCAATCACTCTTGACAAAATGAATGTAACAAAAAACCACTTAGAAGATACTCTAATTGCAGGGGCTGGATTATGCGATAAGGATTCTGTTGAAATTCTTTGCCATGAAGGCCCTGATAGAATTCAAGAAATGATTAAAATGGGAATGAAATTTACTAAAAATAAAGAAGGTAAATTTGATTTAAATAGAGAAGGTGGCCATCGAGAAAATAGAGTATTACACGTAGAAGATTACACAGGACGAGCTATAGTAGACTTTCTTTTAAAGATTACGTCTGCTAAAAAAAATATTGAGCTGTATGAACAATATTTTGTAATTGATTTAATTACCAAACAGCAAATTAATGTAAACTCTAAAATAAAAAAAAAATTAGATAATCATTGTTATGGAGTTTATCTTTTAGATATATTTCAAAAAAAAATTTTTTCTGTTACTGCAGATTATATTTGTTTGGCTACAGGAGGCGGAGGACAAGTATATCCAATTACTACAAACCCACTTATCTCTTCAGGAGATGGTATCGCAATGGCCTATAGAGCTGGTTGCCGTGTGCGTAATATGGAATTTATCCAATTTCACCCTACTGCCCTTTTTACCGATATTACACCCAGTTTCTTATTAACTGAAGCACTTCGAGGATTTGGGGCATATTTGAGACTTCCCAACGGAGTACGATTTATGGAGAAATATCACCCGGATAAAGAGCTTGCACCTCGAGACATTGTAGCACGAGCTATTGATACCGAGATTAAAAAACTTGATATTAAATACGTCTATTTAGATGTGACTCATAAAGATGCCAAAAAAATAAAGAATAAATTTCCTATGATTTATAAAAGACTATATGACGATTTTAAATTAGATCTCACACAGGAACAGATACCAGTTGCACCCGCTGCTCATTATTTATGTGGTGGTATTATGGTAAATACTTATGGTCAAACAGATATTTCTTTTTTATATGCTCTGGGTGAAAATGCTTCAACAGGTGTTCACGGAGGTAATCGTTTAGCTTCAAACTCATTACTGGAAGCACTTGTTTTTTCACATCGAATAAGCCAAGCAATTCATAAAAGTTTTTCGAACGGACAACATTTAGAAAAAAAAGATAATTATTTAAAAATATTTCATCATAATGAACAAAAAAAAAATATTTTTGATAAAAATATTATAAATCAATATGATCGAAAAAAAATTCAAAAAATAATGTGGAATTATGTCGGAATTATTCGATCAAACATAAAATTAAACCAAGCTTTAAAACATATTAATATTATCTATGAAAAAATTAATAGCTTTTATAAAAAAACGGAATTAAATCAAGAGATTGTAGAATTAAAGAATATTGCTACAGTCGCACAATTAATTATTCGTTCTGCATTAAAAAGAAAAGAAAGTCGTGGTCTTCACTATAGTATTGATTATCCTGAAAATCGGAATACTTCGAGGGCTGACACAATAATAACTCCAAATAATTACTCTTTATAACTCATTATCTAAGCCTGCAGCAAGAAAAGTAACAAGAGGGCACATTCTCTAAAAATCTTTTAGATGACAATTTTCATATTAAACCAGATATTTTTAAAAGTTGAACTATTTCTGATAATGAAAAAATTTATAAATTTACTTTGCCTTATCTAATATTTGCTTCTTTTTATTGATATGTTGAATTTAAAAAAGGTGAGGAAAATTGATTTGTACTCTAAATTTAGTTAATTTGTAGATATAAATATAATTTGGTAAAAACTTTTAAAATGAAATTAGGATTTGATGCCAAACGAATTTTTCATAATACGACAGGATTAGGAAATTACAGTAGAAATTTGATTAGTATTTTGAATAAATTTTACCCTGATAATGAGTATATATTATACAACCCAAAGCCAAAAAAAGTTGATAGTTTTCAACTTACAGCCCAAACTAAAGAGATACTTCCAAAACAAAAAATATGGCAGAAATTTTCATCAATTTGGAGGCAAGGACCTATTGTAAAACAACTAAAAGAAAAAAAAATAGATATTTATCACGGATTAACAGGAGAAATTCCCAGAGGATTATCTAAGTCAGAAATTAAGAGCGTTGTAACAATTCACGATTTAATATTTTTGAGATATCCAAAATTATACTCTTTTTTTGATAGAAAAATATATTTAAAAAAAATTTTATACGCAACTCAAAATGCAGATAAAATTGTTGCCATAAGCGAGCAAACCAAAAGAGATATTGTTGAATTTTTAAAAATAGACGATTCTAAAATTGAAATTATTTATCAAGGTTGTAATTCAATTTTTAAAGAAAAACAAACAGAAGAATTTAAAAGAAAAATACTAAATAAATATAATCTGCCAGACAAGTTTATCCTAAATGTAGGAACTATTGAAGAGCGTAAAAATGTTGTTTCTATAATTAAAGCAATTAAAAATATTAATATTCCTTTAGTGGTAGTAGGAGGGAAGACTTCCTATTTTAAAAAAGTGATAAAATGTGTTGAGCAATACAATTTGGAAAATAGAGTTTATTTTTTAGAAAAACTTTTAGTACAAGAATTATCAGCACTTTATCAAATGGCAACTATTTTTGTATATCCTAGTATTTTTGAAGGCTTTGGAATACCTATAATAGAAGCAATGTACTCCAAAACACCTGTTATAACTAGTAAAGGAAGTTGTTTTTCTGAAGCGGGAGGCTTGCATTCTATTTACATAAACTCTAAAGATGTAGATGATTTGGAACACAATATTCAATTGTTATTAAATAATCCAAATAAAAGAGAAGAAATATCTTTTAAAGGTTATGATTTTGTACAAAAATTTAATGACGAGAGTATTGCTAAGTTATATATAAATTTATATAAAAAATTGCTTTGAGTTGTATCAGCATTGATTATAAAATTCATCTACATCCATCGATAAAATTCAGTTATTGTTGCATTTGATCATTAAAAATTTTATAAATATGATATTTTAAGAAAAAATATATCAAAAAAATAAAATTATTCAATTTCAATTTGATAAGGAAGCAAAAAATGAATACGATCTTCTGCTAATTGATCAGAATGTCTGAATAATTGAATAGATTTTTTGACAAAATATGGAAGTACTAATTTATCTGTTGATAACAAAGTTTGCAATAAACCAGCTTTTCGTTTAGGATATAATTCAATATTAACATAATCATGATCTATTTTAAGTTTTCGCTTCATAATTTCAATAGCAACTTGCAAACCACCAATTTGATCAACCATTTTTCTTTTAAGTGCTTCTTTTCCTGTGTACACTCTCCCTTCAGAATTTTTTTTCACTTGTTCAAGATTTAATTTTTTTCTATTTTTATTCACTCTTTCTAAAAAAAGTTTATAAAATTTTTTTAGATTTTCTTTTAAAAGCAGGCGTTCAGATGTAGTAAATTCATCAACTTCCGAAAAAATAGCTGCTTTTTTAGAAGTAGTATATACAGTTTTTTGTACCCCCAACATATTATAAAATTTTTTAAGAGAAAATTTTCCAGAAAAAACTCCGATGGAACCTGTAATTGAATTTTTATTTGTAAATATTTGATCTCCTCCCATGCTTACATAATAGCCTCCTGAGGCGGCAATGTCTCCAAATGAAATAATAATAAATTTACCAGCCTCTTTCGCTAAAGAAATCTCTTTCCAAATTAAATCAGATGCTAGAGCTGACCCACCGGGAGAGTCTATACGAATAATAATCCCTTTTATAGTTGAATTTGTTCGAAGTTTTCTAATGAGTTCAATAATTTCTTTAGAGTAATTCATTTGAGATTTCAGAATAGCACCTTTATATTCTTGATTAAGTAAAATACCTTCGATAACAACAACAGCAATTTTAGGTTTTGTTCCCCATGAATCTGAATAAAAAGATATTTTTGCATAATCTCGAATATCTTTACTTAAAAAAAATGTAAAATCATTCTCTTGCTTAAAGCGATTAAGCAGATCATCTAAATATTCTTTTTTATCAATTAATCCAACAGCTTTTGCTTCATCAGCACTATAAAGACCATGATTTATTATTTTATTAATTGTACTAAAATTAAATCGATCACCACGACTAGATAGAATTGATTCCTTAAGCTCTAAAGAAATATCTTCTAATATTTGCATAGTTTGCTCCTTACTTTGAGCACTCGGTAATTTTTTTTTAAACATGTCAGGAGCCGTTTTATAATTACCAATTTGTATAAAATCAGCTTTCACTCCTATTTTATCCAAAAGATCTTTTACAAAAACAAGTTCAGCTTTGAGACCATTTAACAACAAATTACCTGATGGTGGCATACTAATTTCATCAGCCACATTACTAATATAGTATTCTTTGTTATGCATCTCTTCCATAAAGGCAATAATAGGTTTTGAAGATTCATTTTTAAATTTGAGCAAGGCATTTCTTAACTCCTCTGCCTGTCCCCAACCTCCTGAGAACCTTCTGCCCTTGATAAGTACTCCATTAATTTGGGGATCTGTTTGAGCAATTTTGATACTTCGAAGTACATCATAGAAAGTAAATTGTTCAGCTTGAAAAGGTAAACTTGCTTGAAGAGTTTCATTAGTGGCAATATTATCTAATGAAATTTCTAATAAATAATTTAGTGCTTCAAAACGATTTTTAAAATTTTCTTGACCAATAAGTAAACCTACATTAAAAGAATTTCCTTGACTAGAGGGATTACTAGGAAGGACTTCAGAAATTTTTTCAGAAATACCTGGTATATTGCCTTGAAGAGATAGCTGATATAAATTTTCAGAAAATCGAATACCCATAAAAAAATTCTCTTGATAATCGATCCCTGTATAAAAAGTAAAGCCATTAATAGGTAAAAATTCTATTAGATAACGAGGTATTAATGTTCTAATATTCTCTCCTGCCACCCAAGTTGTTTCGCACGATAAAGTAAGCTTATCATAATATCGATTCAATGGAAAATAAATCAAAGGCCGAAGACTCAACCCAATATTCCATCGATGACGAAGATTAGAATTTTTAATTTTTACCTCTGTAAGATTTTTACCGACCAAACCAAATGACAGTGACCGGTGTGGACGAAAAAGTAATCCTAAATCGAAACTTTGATAGGCATCTAAATCACTATCAGTTGAGTCAAACCAACTAAATGCAAAACCAAGGGAGAGTAATTCTGTACTTCCTAATCCTGTTCCAACGGTGTACCTTCTAATTTTTTGACCATTTGGTGCAAAACGCCACTGAGTAGAAAAAGAAGCCCCAAATAGATTTAAAAAGATTGTATGATCTTCAATTCCTTTATCAATATTTCTACCATAAAAATATCCAGCCTGTATAGGGTGAAGACTCAAACCAGCAGGGTTGATATAAAGTGCAGTCGTATCGTCTGAATTAGAAACCGAATCAATAGAAATACTTGGTCTGAGCAAAAATCGTTCTAATTGTAGATCATCTTGAGCAACCAGCGGAGACATCGTTCTAAAAAGAAAGATAAAAAAGACTATAGTAAGAACAAATATCTTCATATAAATTTAAATAATTAGGCTTTTATTTTATAAGAGCCACAAATATTATTTTGGTAATACACATTATTTATTATAAATATCATTAATTCTTTCTAGACTCTTTAGCAGCGATTATATTTATAAAATGAGAAGTATTTTGAACAGCCTTAACAAGGTAATCAATTTCGATATTAACATTTTTATTTTTTTTCCAATATTTAATATTTGTTCTTTTTAGTGTTTCTGGAATAACCTGAACAGAAAAACCTAATTCACTAACTTTTTGCACAGTTAAACTAATACCATCTAAAGCTACAGAAGCTTTTTCAAAAATTCCTGGATTTTGATAGAGAATAGCAATATCCCAATATTTTTGATGTTTAGATATACTTTGAATTCTTGCGATTGTATCAACATGACCTTGAACAATATGACCATCTAATCTATCAATAATTTTTAGAGGTAACTCTAAATTTACAAACTCACCTATTTTCAAAGAATTTAAATTTGTTGCATTTAATGTTTTTGGAATCGAAAATACTTGAAAAGTATGCTCATAAATTCGCTCAATAGTCTGACAAACACCGTTTAAAGCAACACTACACCCAATAGAAAGCTTATTTAAAAATTCTATTGAGGAGGTTTTTATCTCTAATTTTAACCCTCCCTCTACTGGCTCCGCTTGAAAAAGTTTTCCTTGTTCTTTAATTAATCCCGTGAACATTAAATAATATACATTATTTTGCTTAGCCCGGAGAATTTTTTTTTAAAGAGTTAGGCCAAGCTTTATTTGCTTTTTTTATATAGCTATCTGTATTAGCATGCCACTTTCTATATATTTTACGGTTATAGTTCAGGTAAAGCTTATTATTATAGATGGTCCAAGAATCTTCTGGAGATACCCTTTCTGAAAAACCTTTACTAACTGCAAAAGCACAATACCCACCATATTGCGGAGCATATTTTTTAGGATTTTTTTTAAAAAGTTGCAAGTTTTTTTTATTAGAAAAGAGCCATTGTGCTTTTTTCCATTGATATCTATATTTTTTATTTCCTTTTTTACTTCTTTTTTCAGTAAAATAAGCAACAGAGTCATAGCCACTAATAGCATATTTACTTTTATTTTTATTAATTAAAGGATTTTTACCCAATATAGGAAATAATCCAAAAATAAAAAAAGCAATTAAAAAGAGTACAGATTTATTATTTAATTTTATCATTCTTAAAATTCTCCATAAATTAATATAAAGTTTTAGTAGTGAAACATCACTCAGATAATCAATCTATTTTTTATTGATAACATGTAAGCAATTTTCATAATGAGATTGAATAATATAATTTATGAAAAAAGAAAATCAAACTATTTTTTTATTAGCCAGCGACCTCTCTAAATATCTGGGATGCCAATTTTTGACTCAGCTTGATTGGGCGAGTATAGAAGGACGTATTAAAAAAGTATATGAAAAAGATCTCTCTCGAGAAGCATTTCAAATTAGGGGTTCTCAACATGAAGAAGCATATTCAGATTTTATGGAAAAAGAAGGATATACTAAATGTGAATTAGGTTTGGCTGAGACACAAGTGAGTACAATTTCAGCCATGAAAAAAGGCTATGACATAATTACTCAAGCAACCCTTTCTAATAAAAATTGGCTAGGTAGGGCGGACATATTAAAAAAGGTAAAGACTCCTAGTAATTTAGGAAATTGGTCATATGAAGTAGTAGAAACCAAACTATCTCAAGAAACACAAGCTGGAACAATTCTTCAATTATGTCTTTATTCAGATCTTCTTGCTTCTATACAAGAAGTTCAACCAGAGCTTATGACGGTTGTCTCACCCGGATTTACAATAACTGAATATCAATTTCAAAAATATAGTGCTTATTTTAGAATGCTGCAAAATTCGTTATATAAAACAATTACAGAACCTTCTATTAATGTCGAGCAACCAAAGGGTATTTATCCGGAGCCTGTTCCGCAATGCGATTTCTGTGATTGGTGGATGTGGTGTAAGCAAAAAAGGTACGATGACGATGATTTATCCATTATCGCTAACATTACAAAATTTCAAAAAGAAGAACTTCATACTTTAGATATCAAAACAATGACTTCCATGGCAAAATGGGAGATTCCCACTGATTGGCAACCATCTAAGGGCATTAGAGATAATTATATTAAAACAAAAGAACAAGCAAAAATTCAATATGAAAGTAAACAAGAAGGTAAGGTTTTATATAAATTACTACCCTTAAAAGAAGATTATGGGTTAGGTGAATTGCCGATTCCTTCAGAAGGGGATATTTTTTTTGATATTGAGGGAGACACCTTTGTTGGTAATCAGGGACTGGAGTATCTTTTAGGTTTTTCTTATAAAAATCAAAAAGGAGAGTTAACCTACACAAGTCTATGGTCAAAGAACCACGAAGAAGAAAAAATAGCCTTCCAAAATTTTATTCAATTTGTCATTAATCGTCTCAATAAATACCCTAATTTACATATTTACCACTATGCTCCCTACGAACCGGGAGCTATTAAAAGATTGATGGGCAAACATGCCATTTGCTCAGATGAGGTTGATTCACTTCTTAGAATGCGCCGATTTGTTGATCTTATGAGAGTGGTAAAACGTTCCATGATTGTTGGTATTGATCGTTACTCAATAAAAGAATTAGAACCATTATATGAATTCAAGAGAGATATTCCTTTGAGGGAGGCTAGTGCCGCCTTACATAAATTAGAGTTTATCTATGAAATAGGTCAAGTTGAAGCACTTGACAAAGAGATCGCTCGTATTGTGGAAGGATATAACCGAGACGACTGTGTCTCCACAAAAAAACTTCACAACTGGTTAGAAAAAATTCATAATAGCCTTGGTGATAAAATTGGGCGACCTTCTTTACCAGTAGAGGAGCCTTTAAAAAAAGATATCTCTGAAAAGCAAGAACACATCAAAAACATTCAAAAGCAATTAATGATGAGCCTTCCTGAAACAAAAGAAGAAAGAAGTCAAGAACAACATATGATATGGATTTTATCACAATTATTAGAATTTTATGAAAGAGAGAGAAAAGCAGCTTCGTGGGAATTTTTTAGACTTACTGAGCTAACCGATAATGATCTACTTTATGAAAAATCGGGACTTCATAATTTGAGCTATATAGAAAATGTCGGGGGCACTGAGCAAAACCCTATATGTAGATATTCATTTCAAAAACAAGATTTTGATATTAAAATAGGTAGTGAAGCCAAGCAAGTAGGAGGTGAACCTTATGGAACATTTATAGCGATTGATCAAATTAAAGGCTTTGTAGATATTAAAAAAAAATTAGAAAAACCGCATACTCGTTCTGTTTTTTCTTTTGACTACATTCGTTTAGAGAAGCATCAAAATTCTATCATACGATTTGCCGAGTGTGTAGTAGATCATGGTATTACTTCTATTGGTAAATTTCAAGCTACAAAAGATTTACTTCTTAAAAGAAGCCCGAGATTAAATTCCAAAACTTCTTTAAAGAGTTTACAAAAAGAAAATAAATCTAATGTAGAAATAGCGATTCGTATAATAGATCAACTAGATTCAAGTGTATTGGCGATTCAAGGCCCACCCGGCTCAGGGAAAACATACCTAGCCTCACAAGTAATTATATCACTCGCCAAGCAAGGTAAAAAAATAGGAGTAACTGCACTTAGTCATAAAGTAATTCAAAATTTACTGACAAAAGTGGCTTCTATTTGTTATGATAAAAATTTAGATATTAAATGTGCACATAAAGTTAGTAAAAAATCTGAGAATTATAGCGGTCATATAGAAGAAATTATTGATTATACGCAAGTTTTAAAAAAAATAGAAAAAAATAAAATTAATGTTATCGGAGGTACCACTTGGATGTGGGCAAGAGAAGATTTTTATGAATCAGTAGATTATCTTTTTATTGATGAGGCAGGGCAATTTTCATTAGCTGATGCTTTGGTGGTATCTCAAGCTGGTAAAAATTTAGTTTTATTAGGAGACCCTCGACAATTAGAAAGGCCTATTCAAGCAAAACATCCAGAAGACACAGATATATCTGCTTTACAACATCTTATGGGAGAAAACACCCTGACAATCTCAGAAGAAAAAGGGCTTTTTCTAAAAGAGACATGGCGGATGCACCCTGATATTTGTCGTTTTATCTCAGAACAATTTTATGAAAAAAGACTCAAAAGTAAAATAAATTGTTCAAATCAAAAAATTATAGGCTCATCTTTTTTAGAAACAGGTCTCAAATACATACCAATCAAACATAAAGGATGTCAGACCTCCTCACCTGAAGAGGTTAAAATTATTTCAAAAATCTACCAAGAATTTTTATCAAATGCTTCTTGGGTTAATAAAGATAAAATAACAACACGACTTACTCAAAACGATATTTTAATTATTACTCCTTATAATGCACAAGTAAAGCTTTTAACAATAGCTCTCCCTCAAGCTAGAATCGGAACAGTTGATAAATTTCAAGGTCAAGAGGCTGCTATTGTGATTTATTCACTCACTGCATCCACACAAGAGGATGCTCCACATGGGATGAGTTTTTTATATAGTCAAAATCGTTTAAATGTTGCTATTTCTCGTGCAAAATGTGTTAGTATAATGGTTGGGAACCCTCAAATATTCTCTGCTAATTGCAAGAGCCCTGCTCAGATAAAATTAGTAAATAGTTTCTGCAGATATAAAGAACTTGCAGAGCATATTATAGTCGAAACTTAATTAATTATTATATAGTAAAATTTAATATATAAAAAGTTTTCCACATTTACACACTCTTTATATTATAATATATAATAATATACTATTATATATTACTATATATTAAAGAAACTAAGTTTAGTGGAATCTTAATTGATTTACTAAATCTTTATAATAAGATTATTAGAGAACCAACATTTCGGTAGAATCGGTCTTTTAAATAAGATAATTTAATATTTGATTGAGAATTATTTTAAGTAATTTCAGTAAGATTCAGTATAATTATTATTGAAGAGATTATATTTCATAAATTATCAAAAAAACATTTTTTCATTGACAGATTATCTTAGTGTACGATAAGAAGACATGAAACTATTAAAAACACTTAAAATCAACTCAAGGTTACTCAAGGTTACTCAAGGTTACTCAAGGTTACTCAAGGTTACTCAAGGTTACTCTCAAGGTTACTCAAGGTTACTCAAGGTTACTCAAGGTTACTCAAGGTTACTCAAGGTTACTCAAGGTTACTCAAGGTTACTCAAGGTTACTCAAGGTTACTCAAGGTTACTCAAGGTTACTCAAGGTTACTCAAGGTTACTCAAGGTTACTCAAGGTTACTCAAGGTTACTCAAGGTTACTCAAGGTTACTCAAGGTTACTCAAGGTTACTCAAGGTTACTCAAGGTTACTCAAGGTTACTCAAGGTTACTCAAGGTTACTCAAGGTTACTCAAGGTTACTCAAGGTTACTCAAGGTTACTCAAGGTTACTCAAGGTTACTCAAGGTTACTCAAGGTTACTCAAGGTTACTCAAGGTTACTCAAGGTTACTCAAGGTTACTCAAGGTTTATTATTAATCCTTATTTTCTTTGCCTTTAACGTCTCTTGCTCTGACGATGCTAAAGATCCGGCTGTGCCAATAGAGCCCGGCGGAAAGAACTCTGACCCAATAGATCCCGGCGGAAAGAATCCCGGCGGAACAAATCCGAATATGCCAACGACTCCTGTCTCAACAGATGCAGTGCCACCAGCTGGGGTGAGTGGTGCTACTTTTGGAGATTTAAACGTGATTGTTTGGGCAAACCCAGTAGATGCTGATTTCTCTGGGGTTTTAATCTTAAGAAATACAGTCTCAATAGTAGACACGCCTAGTGCTGGTGAAGAATATACGGTTGGTGGTGATATTGGTGGCTCAGAGGTGGTGCAGAGTGCCAATTCTTCTGATTTCGGCGTTAGTGCCGCAACGGTAAACACCGCCTACTATTATAAAATCTTCGCATATGATGCAAGCCATAATTATGCCGCGGGTGTTGAGATCGAAGCAACGAGAGAAAGCTCTGATAAGACTATTTTTGTGAATGCTGCTGCGAGTGGCACGGGTGATGGCACGAGTTGGTCGAATGCTTATAGCTCTCTAAACTCAGCGTTAACATCTTCTGCAGCCACTAATAAGATTGTGGTGGCTAAAGGTGTTTATAAGCCTACGTCTACAATTTCTGATAGAAGTGCTACTTTTCAATTGAAATCAAATGTCAAGGTCTATGGTGGTTTTGATGTCGCAGATACTTTATTAAGTGAGCGTAACTGGCGGATGAATAAAACTATTCTCAGCGGTGACATTGTCGGTGACGATACTGATTCTAATCAGGATGGCATTATAGAAAATGCTGATGACATTAAGGGTGACAATGTTTATACGGTTGTTACAGGGGCGGGTGGTGATGTAACCTTAGACGGGTTTACGATTACAGCAGGTCAATCAAATGCTTCTAATCAGAGTGGCTCAGATATTGGCGGCGGCGGTATGTTTTATTCTGTTGCACCGAATGATAGTAATAATTTAAAATTGAGTAATATTATTTTTTCAGGTAATATGAGTATTGGTGATGGTGGTGGTATGTTTTATCACAGTGGTATTCATAATAATTTAATTTTGAGTAATGTTATTTTTTCAGGTAATAAGAGTCTTAGTCTTGGTGGCGGTCTACATATTATTCCTGGTAATTCAATTTTGAGTAATGTTGTCTTTTCAGGTAATATAAGTATTAATGATGGTGGCGGTATGTATGCTGTTGGTGCTGCTGCTAATTTAACTTTGAATAATGTTATTTTTTCGAAGAATAAGGTCACTGGTAGTGGTAAAGTTGGTGGAGGCTTTTTTATTTCCAATGGAAATAGTACCTTGATCAATGTCATTATGTGGGGCAATACAGCGGGGGCCTGTACTACTGGAGTGAGTCCCCTAGGTAACCAGAATATTTGCAGTCGCGAATTGTCTGGTGCTATTAAGACAATTAATATTTCACACAGCTTGATTCAAGGTTGCGGTGTTAGTGGTCCCAATACTTGGGCAATGGGCGCTAGCAGTTGCGGCACTGATGGTGGTAATAATATTGATAGTGACCCTATGTTTGCAGACGCTGATGGTGTTGATAATGTTGCTGGCACGCTCGATGATGATTTAAGTTTAATGATGGGTTCACCTGCGATTGATGCGGGTAGTAATAATAATCCTGTTTACGATGCTAGCTCGTCTACTCCTCCTACTAATATGGAATTTTTATTCGGAACTGGTGCCCTAGACCTAGCCGGCAAGGCTCGAGTTGTAAAGGGCAAGTCTGCTAGTTCAGGCCCTCTCATTGACATGGGTGCTTATGAGTATCAGCCAATGCCGCCACTATAACAATAAAAAAGTAGGCTGAACCTCAATTTTCCACTTTCAATTTGATGGGTGCTTATGAGTTTCAGGCAATGCCGCCACTATAACAATAAAAAGTAGGCTGAACCTCAATTTTCCATTTTCAATTTGATAGGTGCTTATGAGTATCAGCCAATGCCGCCACTATAACAATAAAAAAGTAGGCCGAACCTCAATTCGGCCATTTTCAACTTTCAATTGTCAATTTGAATTTGATGGGTGTTTATGGGTTTCAGCCAATGCCGCCGCTATCACAATAAAAAATAGTCTGAATTTTTAACTTTCAACTTTCAACTTTCAATTTGATGGGTGCTTATGAAGCTCAGCCAATGCCGCCACTATAACAATAAAAAATAGTCTGAACCTCAATTTTCCATTTTCAACTTTCAATTTGAATTTCAATTTGATGGTTGTTTATGAATATCAGGCAATGCCGCCACTATAACAATAAAAAAGTGATCTGAACTTTCGATTTGATAGGCGGCTTTAAATTCCAAAGTATTCATAAATTATCAAAAAAACATTTTTTCATTGACAGATTATCCTTGTGTACGATAAGAAGACATGAAACTATTAAAAGCACTTAAATCAACTCAAAAGGTTACTCAAGGTTACTCAAGGTTACTCAAGGTTACTCAAGGTTACTCAAGGTTACTCAAGGTTACTCAAGGTTACTCAAGGTTACTCAAGGTTACTCAAGGTTACTCAAGGTTACTCAAGGTTTATTATTAATCCTTATTTTTTTTGCCTTTAACGTCTCTTGCTCCGACGATGCTAAAGATCCGGCTGTGCCAATAGAGCCCGGCGGAAAGAACCCTGACCCAACAGAGCCCGGCGGAAAGAATCCCGGTGGTAAAAATCCTGATCCAATGATTCCTGATCCAACAGATGCAGTGCCACCAGCTGTGGTGAGTGGTGCTACTTTTGGAGACTTAAACGTGATTGTTTGGGCAAACCCGACAGATGCTGATTTCTCTGGGGTTTTAATCTTAAGAAATACAAGCTCAATAGTAGACGCCCCTAGTGCTGGTGTAGAATATACGGTTGGTGGTGATATTGGTAGCTCAGAGGTGGTGCAGAGTGCTAATTCTTCTGATTTCGGCGTTAGTGCCACAACGGCAGGCACCGCCTACTATTATAAAATCTTCGCTTATGATGCAAGCCATAATTACGCCGCGGGTGTTGAGATCGAAGTAACGAGAGAAAGCTCTGATAAGACTATTTTTGTGAATGCTGCTGCGAGTGGCACGGGTGATGGCACGAGTTGGTCGAATGCTTATAGCTCTCTAAACTCAGCGTTAACATCTTCTGCAGGTACTAATAAAATTGTGGTGGCTAAAGGTATTTATAAGCCTACGTCTACGCCTTCAACTCTTGGGAGAAAGGCTACTTTTCAATTGAAATCAAATGTCAAGGTCTATGGTGGTTTTGATGTCGCAGATACTTTATTAAGTGAGCGTAACTGGCGGATGAATAAAACTATTCTCAGCGGTGACATTGGTGGTGACGATACTGATTCTAATCGTGATGGCATTATAGAAAATGCTAGTCACATTGTGGGTGAGGATGATAATGTTTATACGGTTGTTACAGGGGTGGGTGATACAACTTTAGAGGGCTTTACGATTACAGCCGGTCAATCAAATGGTTCTATTGAGAGTGAAATTTTTGGCGGCGGTATGTATAATAATCGTGGTAGTTATTTAATTTTGAGTAATATTATCTTCTCAGGCAATAGTGCCGATTCTGGCGGCGGTATGTATACTGCTGCTGGGGATTTAATTTTGAGTAATGTTATTTTCTCAGGCAATACAGCCAGTAATCATGGTTCTGGCCTTTTGGGCGGCGGCGGGTTCTCTAATAATGGTGGTCGTGATTCAATTTTGAGTAATGTTATTTTCTCAGGCAATAAGGCTAAGATTTATGGTGGGGGTATGCGTACTGCTGCTACTAATATAACTTTGAGTAACGTTACTTTTTTAGGCAATAAGGCTGATTCTCTTGGTGGCGGTCTGTTCAATAGTGGTGCTGGTTTAAAACTGAGTAATGTTATTTTTTCAGATAATATGTCCCTAGCTTGTCCTGTAATGGGGGCAACAAAAGGTAATATGAATTTTTGTAGCTCTAATGTTGATGGAATAGTTATTTCACACAGCCTGATTCAAGGTTGTAGTGATAGTGCTGTGAGTCCCAATTGGTGGACCACGGGGTCTAATAGTTGTGCTTCTGGTAATACTGGTAATAACATTGACGCTGACCCTCTGTTTGCAGACGCTGATGGTGTTGATAATGTTGCTGGCACGCTCGATGATGATTTAAGTTTAATGATGGGTTCACCTGCGATTGATGCGGGTAGTAATGTTGATCCTAATTTTGATATGACTGAGGCTATTAGTCCTACTAATAGAAAGTTTTTATTCGGAACTGATGCCCTCGGAACTGGTGCCCTAGACCTAGCCGGAAGGGCTCGTATTGTAAAGGGCAAGTCTGCTAGTAGTAGTGCTATTATAGATATGGGTACTTATGAATATCAGCCAATGCCGCCACTATAACAATAAAAAGTAGGCTGAATCTCAATTTTCCACTTTCAATTTGATAGGTGCTTATGAAGCTCAGCCAATGTCGCCGCTATCATAATAAAAAGGTAGGCTGAACCTCAATTTTCCATTGTCAATTGTCAATTTGATGGGTGCTTATGAAGCTCAGCCAATGCCGCCACTATAACAATAAAAAAGTAGGCTGAACCTTCAATTTTCCATTTGAATTTGGTGGGTACTTATGAATATCAGCCAATGCCGCCACTATAACAATAAAAAGTAGGCTGAACCTCAATTTGATGGGCGGCTTTAAATTCCAAAGTATTCATAAATTATAAAAAAACATTTTTGTAATTGACAATAATATTTCATGGTACGATAGAGAGGTATGAATTTATTAAAAACACTAAAATATGCCCAAATCTTACTTTTAATCCTTCTTTTTTTTGCCTTTAACGTCTCTTGCTCCGACGATGCTAAAGATCCGGCTGTGCCAACACAGCCCGGCGGAAAAAATCCTGATGAGACAACAGGGCCTGGTGATTCAACAAATCCCGATGAGACAAACACCGATCCAATAGATACAGTGCCACCAGCTGAGGTGAGCGGTGTTACTTTTAGTGATTTCACAAACAAAATCACTTGGTTAAACCCAACAGATGCTGATTTCTCTAAAGTTTTAATTTTAAGAAATACAAGCTCAATAGTAGACGTGCCTAGTACTGGTAAAGAATATACGGTTGGTGTTTCAATTGGTGCCTCAGAGGTGGTGCACGATGCAAAATCTCTTGACTTTGACCTCACAGATGTAAGAGAACAGGATGGAGAAAATACTCCTTACCGTTATAAAAAGTATTATTATAAAATCTTCACTTATGATACAAACCGTAACTATGCCACAGGTTTTGAGATCTCTGCAACGAAAATCTCTGATAAAACTATTTTTGTTAATTGTGGTGTGATTGATGGTAATTGTACGCCAAGAGCTTCGCTTCCTGCTAGTGGTACGGGTGATGGCACGAGTTGGTCGAATGCTTTTAGCGATCTACAATTGGCGTTAACAGAAGCCGCTGGTACAACAGAAGTCGCTGGTGCGACCAAGGCTCTACCAATTCAGATAATGGTGGCTGCAGGTGTTTATAAGCCTATTACACTTGCGACGACTTTAACGTCTCCACCTTCAGCTTCTAATAGAAGTGTTTCCTTTGAATTAGTATCACATGTCAAAGTCTATGGTGGTTTTGATGCTACAGAGACTTCATTAAGCGATCGTGACGGCGACTGGCGGACGACGAATAAAACTATTTTAAGTGGTGATATTAATAATAATGATGTTGATAGTGATGGTAGCACTCTTGATGCTGATGGCATTATAGAAAGTGTTGATTCCATAAAGGGTAACAATAGTTATACGGTTGTTACAGGGGTGGCTAATGCAACTTTAGATGGTTTTACGATTACAGCTGGTCGATCAAATGGTTCTGGTGTTGTTTCTCGGGGTGGCGGTATGTATAATAAGAGTAGTAATAATGTTATTTTAAGTAATAATGTTATTTTAAGTAATATTGTTTTTTCAGGCAATGAGGCTAAGAACGGTGGTGGGGGTATGTATAATGAGGATAGTACTGGTGTTATTTTAAATAATGTTATTTTTTCAGGCAATGAGGCTAAGAACGGTGGTGGTGGTGGTATGTATAATGAGGATAGTACTGGTGTTATTTTAAGTAATATTATTTTTTCAGGCAATGAGTCTACTGGTGGTGGTGGTGGTGGTATGTATAATGAGGATAGTACTGGTGTTATTTTAAGTAATATTGTTTTTTCAGGCAATAAGTCTACTAACAGTGGTGGTGGTGGTATGTATAATAAAAGTAGTCCTAATTTAACCTTAAATAATATTGTTTTTTCAGGCAATATGGTTACTAGGGGTGGCGGTGGTGGTGGTATGTATAATCAGGATAGTACTGGTGTTATTTTGAATAATATTGTTTTTTCAAAAAACACATCCACTGGTAGTGGTGGAGGTAGTCTGATTATAAATGGAGATACTACCCTAGTTAATGTCATTATGTTGGATAATACAGTAAATAGTAATAATTGCAGTGGATCAAATTCCAAAGGTAATCCAAATATTTGTAGCCGCGAAACTGGTGGTTCTACTAGGACAGTTAATATTTCATACAGCTTGATTCAAGGTTGTGGCGTTAGTGGTTCCACTTGGGCAACGGGCACTAGCAGTTGTGGCGACGATAGCATGGGCAATAATGGCGATGGTGGTAATAACATTGACGCTGACCCTATGTTTGCAGACGTTGATGGTGCTGATAATGTTGTTGGCACGCTCGATGACGATTTACGTTTAACGGCGACTTCACCTGCGATTGATGCGGGTAGTAATGTTCACCCTACTACTATGATGCCTTTATTCGAAGGTGATGCCGTAGACATAGCCGGGGCCGCTCGTATTGTACAGGGCAAGTCTGGTAGTGCAGGCCCTCTCATAGATATGGGTGCTTATGAGTATCAGCAGCCATAATAAAAAATAGTCTGAACCTCCATTTTCCATTCTCAACTTTCAATTGTCAGTTGTCAGTTGTCAATTTGATGGGTGCTTATAAGTTTCAGGCACAATAAAAAATAGTCTGAACCTCCATTTTCCATTCTCAACTTTCAATTTGATAGGTGAAATTGAAAGACATTTCTTTTATTGATAAAATATTTCGGTGTGATAGCACACGGGTCTAGATATACCTTTTTTGTTTGTTGCAAGTAAATATATTGCCAAAAACCAATCTGTTAATGGGATTTTACTACGTTCAAAAATAGTATTTTTTCTTATCGAAAATTTTCTTTTACATTTTGCACATTTATATGTATATTTTTCAGAAAGTTTATAACTATTGTAATGTCTACAGTGTCTACATGAAGTGCCGTACGTTTTTTCTAAAAATTCTAGACAGTCTTCGTCTGTGTTATATGTTTGTATGAATTATTTTATTGTCATGTTCATTAGATATGATCGACAATACAGAGGGTGCTGTCAAGTGTTTTTATTATTTTGGAGATTATGAATGAATAAAAAAGAACATATAGAAAAACAAAAAAAACAAGTTGAAGATAATTTTCAATATTTTGAGGATAACATAGTAGAGATAAAAAAAAATCATCCTGATAAAGCTTATGCTCTTCTTAAAGATAAAAAAATTATAGATTGCTTTGATACTTTAGATGATACTGAAAAATTTGCAAAGCATCTTTTTAAGGAAGATCGTTTTTTTTCAATACAAAAATTAAACGTAACCAAAATCGATTTAGGTTACCAATCTTATGCCTTGTTTCACTGAAAATATAATAAGATTACAACCCATATGTAATGTTGTAATAATTTCTCCTCCTATAGATAATAAAATAGATAATGAAATTCAGATAGATATTGATCTTTTTCAGAAGCATACATATAAGGCTCTTTTAGATACAGGTGCGACAAAAAGCTGTATCTCTGATAAAATAGTTGAAAAGTTAGAGATCAGTCCATTCCAAATGGAAAAAGTTGCAAATACTTTGCAAGTTACTAAAGTTCCGATATATAAGGTATGTCTCTTCATTCCGTTCAGTAAAATATTACAGAAAAATGATGGTTCTCTCCATAATGATGTAAAATTAAATTCGTTTATGAACATAGAGGTTGCAGAAATAAAGGAACATCAAGAAAATACTTTTAGTGCAATAATTGGAATGGATATAATATCTCAAGGAAATTTAAACATTTCTGCTAATAGCTATAATTTTTGTTTATAGAGCACTAATTTGGTGCGTTTAAGTATATAGTCCCCATTTTTATTGATAAAATATTTCGGTGTACGATGTTGTGCAGATAGGGAGTATAAACCTATTAAAACTTATAAAAATTTTATATCTTTTTCAAAACCTTCAATTGGAGAAGATGAAATTCGAGAAGTTGTTGATACATTAAAAAGTGGTTGGTTGGTTATGGGGCCAAAGGTTAAAAAGTTTGAAAAAGACTTTGCTTTTTATAAAAATAAAAAAAATGCACTAGCTTTATCTTCTTGTACAGCGGCTCTTCATCTTGCTTTATTAGCTTCTGATATTAAAAAAGGAGATGAAGTTATTACAACACCTATGACTTTTTGTGCCACAGTTAATGTAATCATTCACTCAGGAGCAACACCCATTTTGGCGGATGTTAATTTAAATACAATAAATATTGACCCAGAAGAAATTATTAAAAAAATTACAACTAAAACAAAGGCTATTATTGCCGTACACTTTGCTGGTCGACCTTGTGAAATGAATTTACTTCTAGATATTTGTAAAACTTATAAACTAATTTTAATTGAAGATTGTGCACATGCCATTGAATCTCAGTATCAAAATAAACCATTAGGTACTTTAGGAGATTTTGGTTGTTTTAGTTTTTATATAACTAAAAATTTAGTGACTGGTGAAGGAGGTATGCTTCTTACCAAAAAAAAAGCTCACTTAGATAGAATGAGTAAATTAAGTTTACACGGAATGAGTGCGAATGCATGGAATCGACATAGAAAAACTAATTTCCATTATTATAATGTCGAAGAAGCGGGTTATAAATATAGCATGGGTGATATACAAGCAGCTTTAGGCATCCACCAAATAAAAAAAATAGAGATTCATAGAAAGCGTAGAAAAGAAATTTGGGATATTTATAATAAAGAATTAAAAAATCTACCTATTTTAATTCCAGCTCCTGTTAAAAAAGGAGATCAGCACGCCTATCATTTATATACAATTCTTCTTGATAGTCAAGTAATTACAATACCAAGAAATATTTTTATACAAAAAATGTATGAATTAAATGTCGGATTAAGCATCCATTATTTAAGTATCCCTACACATAGTTATTATAAAAAAATGTTTTCATGGAAACCTAGTGATTTTCCTAATTCTCAAAAAATAGGAGAAAGTACCATAAGTTTACCTCTTTACCCAAGCTTAAAAAATGATGAGGTCTATTATATTATTGATTGTATCAAAAAAATAATTATTTAATATAAAAAAATTAATTAAATCAATCAGCAGGTTTTGCTGATTTTAAGTCTCCCTTAACACTTCTTAAAGTTACTTAAAATGCTTCTTCTCAAGCATAAAAACTTGTACTCTGGGCCTGATATTCGAGAACTTTATAGTAGCAATAAAATCATCCTTGACAATACTTATACCATCTTAAGTATTTACTGTGGATAGTATTACTTTGACTCCTACAGAAAAAATTGTATTATTAGAAAAAAAAATTTATGATCAAAATCAACTTCTTCATATTTCAAAAGCCTTAAATTCTGAGCTTAATTTATCATTTCTTATTGAATCAATTCTTGACCTCTGTCTTGCTCAGTTACAAACAATGCAAGCTGGAATTTATCTTTATCCAGAAATTGACAAACATGAATTTGTATTATATCATCATTATATCGGTTTTGATATCATTGACCCCAAAAGTTTTATAATCTCAGAAAAAGAGTCAATTATTCAATATATGGAAGCGAATGGAGATAGTTTTGAACTTACTAAACTAAGAGATATGTCGTCTAAAATGGATAAACAATTTAATGATACAATAAATAAGTTATCTTTACTCCATAGAGAACTTTTGCTAATACCAATGAAAAAAAGAAAGACAATTATTGGTATTATTGTTTTGGGTTGTCATGGTAGAAATGAACCTTATTCAGAGGGTGATATGTCTTTTTTACATCATCTCGCTTCTATTGCTACAACTGCTGTTATGAATGCGAGATTATATTCACTTGCAACCATCGATACAATGACAAAACTAAAAATGCACCATTTTTTTCAAAGCAAATTACGAGAAAATATGCAATTACGTATTGCACAACATAAAAAATATTTATCTGTTTTTTTGACGGATATTGATCATTTTAAAAAATTTAATGATACTTATGGGCATCAATTAGGTGATTTAGTTTTGAAAGAGGTTGCAAAGATGCTTATTAATGGTTGTCGTGATTCTGATATAGCTTGTCGCTATGGGGGAGAAGAATTTGCAATAATTCTTCCAGAGACTAAAATTGAAGAGTCTATCTTTTTTGCCGAAAGGATTAGAAATGCTATCGAAATCATGGAAATTAGAAATCCTACAAATATTGGTGAAAAATTTTTAAAAACAACAGTTTCTGTAGGTATTGCAGAATATAATCCTGAAATTGATAAAGAGCCAGAAATGTTCATTGAGCGAATTGATAAAGCCTTATATCAGGCAAAAAAATTAGGTAGAAATAGAATAGTTAAGGCGACTTAGAAGTTATCAAGTCATGCATTCTTATGATACCAATTACTTTTTTTTTCTTATTTAAAACTGGTAAGGTATATATTTTTTTTTCTTGCATTTGAGCAAGAGCCTTTTCGAGCAAAACTTCTTCCGTTGTGAAATGAGGTTCGGCTATCATAATATCTTTGGCTTTTTTATTCCATAATTTTTCGAAAGATGAGTTATAAGAAGCTTGATAACTCATATCTAAATGTCGTTTTATATCGCCATCCGTAATAATACCCCTTAGATGACCTTTCGAACCTAATACAATAATAGCCCCTAAGTTTGTTGTGACCATTTTTGTTATGATTGAATGAAAATTATCTGTTTTACTAACAATCAGCTGATCAGCTGATAAAAGTACATCCTTCACTTTCGTGAGTAATTTTTTACCCAAAGAGCCGGCAGGGTGGAGTAAACCAAAGTCAGTTGATTTAAATTTTTTTAAGTGAATGAGTGCCGCAGCGATAGAATCGCCAATAGCGATTGATATGGTTGTGGAAGCCATTGGAGCCAAATTTAAAGGGCAGCCTTCTTTCTTGACATGGTATACTATAGAGCCATCAGCTTCTCTAACCAAAGAGCTATTAGAGCTTCCAGAGATAGTAATCAATTTACTACCTAATAATTTGATGTGAGGCAGTAATGCAATAATTTCTTTTGTCTCTCCTGAATTACTATAAGCCAAAATAATTCCATTTTTACTAATATGGCCAATATCACCATGGAGTGCATCAGTAGGATGAATAAAAATAGCAGGAGTTCCAGTTGAGGTAAGAGTACTAGCAACTTTTTGGGCAATGAGCCCTGATTTACCGATGCCAGTGATAATAATTTTTTGTGCTTTGGCTAGCATCATTGAAACTTTATAAACTTCTGAAATAAAATTCTTTCGGACAATATTTTGATTTAAAACAGATACCTCTGTCTGAAGTGTTTCAATAATAGTTTTTGAGATACTTTCTTTTTGCATATTCAGAATAGATCTGAATTATCTTTATGGGTCTGATTGGGAATTAAATCTTTTTTCTCTTCTTCAGAAAGCTCTATTTCTTTTATAGAGCCATCATTATTCTTTTTTAAAATCGTCCATTTTGATTCCGCTTCTTTTAATTTTTTTTCACAAAATTGTTTAAGCAACATTCCTCTTTCATATAGACTCATACTTTCTTCAAGTGTGTCTTTTCCACCTTCCAGTCTTTGAGTGAGCTCTTCTAACTCGACCATTGCATTTTCAAAAGTTAAATTATTTTGAATTTTATTTGGCATCGTTACTCTGAATAAGACCCTATTTTTGATCTTATTTAAAATGGCAATGGTTTTAATCTAAAATTATCACTCACTTCCTGAGTTCAATCTCAAAATGTAACTTTTGAGATATTTTGTAGTCAATGAGGGGCTAAAGTTCAAATATAAAAAATTTTAGAATTCATAAAATTTTTGTAAAATAAGATCCTTCATCGATATCTTCAAGAATAATTTTAAATTTCAATAAACCTTGACTACCTGTTGTTAAATAAGTATCGACTATCTGTGTTTATTATTCAAATTCTATCGCAAGATACCAATTTGGGTAAAAAGCTTAAACAAAAAGTGAAAGACCAATATAAGGTCTTTTTTTCTAAATCAATCTATTACACTATCAAAAATATTAAAGAACACAAAGTAAATTGCACGCTTATTGACCTTACTCACAGTCAATTGAGAAATAATTTTTATGCATTTACTAAAAAAAGTATCCACAAAAGTAAGCTTTATAAAACAGTTCTTTTTTTTCTTTCGCCTATTGAATTATCAAATGACCAAGAATATTTAACTTATATTCATAAATATCCATATCAAGATCAATTTTGGTGGTCACACTCTGGAGATTATGAGACTTTTCTTAACTCACTTGATTTTTTTGTAAAAAAAAATATTAAGTTTTTAAAAGCTAGTAGAGAAAATTTATTACTAAAAGTTGATAAAAAAAACTTTCTTTCATTGGAGGGTGAGCTTCTTGAATCTTCAAATATAAAAGAGCCACCAGCTTCATTCTTATTTGGCAACTCTAAAAAGATTCGAGAATGTCGCTCAAGAATATACATGGCCTGTAAAACAGATGCGACAATGCTTTTAATCGGAGAATCGGGGTCAGAACAAAAAAAAATTGCTCGTTATATTCACTTACAATCTTATCGTAAAAAATTACCTTTTTCATATGTAAACCTCCATCAAATACCAGATACTATGCATTACCAAAAACTTTTTGGACATATTCATAGTAATACTATGGATACAAAAATTCCCCTTAGTATCACTGATCAAACAATGGGAACTTTGTTTATTGATGGTATAGAAAGCTTACCTTGGTATACGCAAGAATATTTTTTAAAAGCTATGCATAATCAAGATCTTCTTAATAAAAAATCAGCTCAATTAAAGCTGATCTTGTCCATTAATAAAGATATAAATTTTCTGTTAGATACAGGGCTGCTTCGTCAAGATCTCATATCCAAAATTAGAATTAATGTAATTAAATTACCCAATTTAAAAGAAAGAAAATCTGATTTAATTTATCTTATCGATCAGTATATTTTATGGTATAAAAAAAGATACAATAAAGAAATTATTTTTTCTATAGAATTAAAATTAGCTTTGATTAATTATCATTGGCCTAAAAATATTGATAGTCTTTATATTTGCTTAGATAAACTTCTAACAATTTCTAATAGTGGGATTTGTGATATGAATACACTAAAGCTTATCAAGCAACAAATACCACTAATGAATTTTATTAGAGAAGATAATTCATTGATAACTCCGAGTCTTTTTAGTGAATCGACTCTTCAAGGATTTTTTCAGCCAGAGTTAATGAATGTGGAGAAGCTATATATTAAACAAGTCTTAAAAACAGAGAATAACAATATTGCTAAAACTGCCCGTATTCTTGGTATTTCTCGAAAAACTTTATATTCAAAATTAAAAATCTATAAACTAAAAGTGGGTTAAAAATAAAAAATAAAATCTTTTCACGTGTCATTATGGGAGACCTCAAAGGGAAGAAAATTCCTCTCCCATATTCTATTGGAGGTAACCAAAATATTACAACCCAGAAGATGAAAGAATCTATTTTTAATATTATTTTAAATTATTTTCCAAATCCAGAAGAGATTATTTTTTATGATTTATTTTCAGGTAGTGGTCAAATTGGTATCGAGGCATTGAGTCGAGATTTTGGCTATACCGTTTTTTGCGAACTCAACATCATTCGACTAACTCAGATTAAACGATGGTTACATAAGTATAATTTAGAAGATTCTTTTTTATTGCTTAATCGACATGGAGAGAAAATATTTAAGCGAATGATGTTTACACCACTAGATTCTCTAAGTAAAGGAATTCAAAGAAAAACAAGCTCTTTTAAAAATGTTGTCGCTTTTATTGATCCTCCTTATTCTCATAATTGTTTTGATCATATAAAAAAGACAATTCGATATTTGCATGCTCAAAAAGAAAAGAGCCGACAAGCCAAAGAGCATCGACCTTTTACTTATAAAAATTTGTTATATTTGCTCCAAACATCATCAAAAATAAATCTTAATCAAGATCAAGTTTCATTTATAAAAAAATATAAATATGGAAATAATCAAATTTTAGCAGGATACATTGACTAAGAATAATTAATTTTTTTGTTTATGATATCGAGCATAGCGATAACTAAATGTTTGTCGAGGTACTTTAAGAATTTTAGCAGCATCACTGACTTTACCTTTTGCTCTTTTTAGAGCCCATGACAAAATTTGTTTTTCTTTTTCATGCAAAATTTCTTTTAAACTTTTTCCTTCATAAGAACTAGTTTCTTTAATCGATGAATCAGATTGTTGAGAGATTAAATTAATTTCTGAATTCCAAAATAAATATCCAATTGTAGTGTTCGCGTTACAGATTAATTTCATTTTAATTATGTGACCATCAATAATTTTATCAAGACTAAATGTCATAGCAAAATTAACCTCAGGTTTATGTACTTCATTTGCCATCGCCTCTTTTGCACATTGAATAATATGTTTTGTTTTAAGCTCACGAGGATATTTTTTTTTAAGAGCAAGCCAATCTTCATTGTAAAGAAGTTGATTACCAGAGGTATCAAGAGCCAGCATACCAATAGGTAATACCTCAAGAGCAAGCATCGCCAATTTATGATTAAAAGATGATTGATCCTCATTTTTTTCTAGGATATCATTTTTATCAAATAAAGGAATATCTTCCAAAGATTTGATAATATTCAATCGATTCCAAAGTCCGATAAAATTAAATTTTTGATTAACCACAGGTACCACTTGACGACCCTCATGAATAATTCCATCATGCTCTAAATACATTAAAGCTTGATCTATATCTTTAAATGCTATTACAAAAGAATCAAATACTTGATTAATACTATCTATATCACTTAAATTCTCAGTAAAATGATCACGTAAAATAAAACCTTTTAGTTTTTTACCTTTAACATACAAAATAATATTTGTTTTATATTGATAAAATATCTTAAGAAGGTTTTGCCAAGTACTCATTATAATTTTTTTATAAAGTATCTTCGGCCTTGTAATCGAATAAAGGCCTTTTTCACCTCAGAATCAATATTTAAATATTCTATTTTTTGTGAAAATAATTGAGAGTTGAGATAAATGGTTCCATGAACTTTATCAACAAGCACACCTTTATCACAATCATCCTCATCTGAAAGTAAAATAGCGAACCTATACCCTAGGCTCTTATTACGAAAACCTAGAGTCAAGCTAGTAAAAGAATAAAGTTGATTAAGTGTTTTCATATTAAATTTAATTTTCAAATGATCACGGTAAGCGTGATGAATAATTTTTCTCTGCCAAAGTCTAGCTTTAATAGGTATTACAAAATTTGTGTTATTATCAGAGACCATTAATAATTGTTTATAAATATTATCTGAACTAAGTTTCTCTTCGTCAAAAGAATTAATCGCTAATTCTTCAATTTCATTCTGTTCAATTTTATTTTTAAAAAATGTTATTCTACTTTTTAATGAGCCTCTAGCGATAATATCAATTATGCTTTCTTTATTGGTTTTTTTTAATGATTTAAATAGTTTTTGAAAAACTTCAGGTTCATATCCTTTATAGATGGATAAAATTTTAATCTCTTTTTTAAAAGCTTTAATTTTTCGCAAAAGTGCGTATATTTTTTCTTTTCGAAGTACATCGATTAACTTATTCAATTTTATATTTAAAATGTCGAACAAAGGGTTTAAAGAAAAATATTTTTTTTCTAAGTCGAAAATAATCTTTTCTATTTCTTGTAAATCTTGATTAATAAAAGTATATAGTTTTTGATTGGAGCTTCTTTTATGACTCATGAATATTTAATTAATATATTGTATGAGAAAAAGTATTATTGTGGTATACACTCCTGCTAAAATATCATCTAGCATGATGCCCCAACCACCTTCAAGCTTTTCTAAATTACGAATTGGCCAAAGTTTAATAATATCAAAAAATCTAAAAATAAAAAAACCAAGAAAAAAATTTGTTACGGTTAGAGGAACCAAAAGATAACTTAAAAATATACCAGCAAATTCATCAATTACAATATAGGAAGGGTCTTTGTTATTACTTATAATTGACAAATATTTTGCACTATAAATTCCAAAAATAAAGCATATTACAGTACCAAAAAGACTCACTTGCCAGATGGGAAATAAAAAAATATTAGTAAATATCCAAGCTAAACATGCAGCCGTCCATGTGCCCCAAGTACCTGGAATTATAGGTAAATATCCAGTAAAAAATCCTGTCCCAATAATTTCATAAAATAATGATTGTTTATTCTCTTGTTTCATATCAAAATTCTCCGCAATATCCAAAATATATCAAAACAAATTTTGGCCACTTCTGACGTTAAAATTAGTGTCGTCACAAAGAGTATTTAAAACTAAGACTTAGTTTAAGAAATCTTTAAAATAAGCAAAGGCTCACCATTTATTATCAAATAGTAATTTTATTTAGTATCTTATCATCCTGATTTTACTTGTTTTTTTGTCAAATAAATTTTATATCAACATCTAATTGGTCGACCTATGACATAGAGTGCACTGCACAATAATGTATGGCAAGATCTAGAATTTACTTTTATTTTCGTATTTTTATAATCTGTTTTCTTGCCTTCTTTTACAATTTTATATCTATTTTTGCTCAATATATTCATCTCAGTGATGAAACTTCGCCTCTAGGTATTCAAAGAAAGGTGAAGGAATCGCCAAAGAATGTTGTTTTACCTAAGAAAAGTATTATTTCTTCTAAAGACTTGAAAGATAATGAAGTTTTTGAATCAATAAAGGCTTCTCTGAAGAATAAAAAAATTTATTTAAGTTGGAATTATACTGAAAAATTTAAAAAATTAAAGGATAATAAAATATATAGAGTTGTATTGTATCGATTTAAAGAACCACCTACATTAGCGAAACAATTTGATGGTGGAATGCATTTAAAAACTATTGATATTTCTTTTAAGCAAAACTCTGTTAGCAAGCAGATTGGTGAAAATTATTTTTATGACAAGCTAAAGAAATCCGGAATTTATTATTATGTTATTTCTATCTCAAAAAAAGCAGGGGAGCGTTATTTTGAAAACTTAATAGAGGGTGTTAATTTAGTTAGTTCAGTTCAGTTTATTCCTCCAATGCGTAAAATTTTTCGATCTATGAAGGTAGCTTTAGAGAAAGGGCGTGATACGATCAAAGTTTTTTGGCGATATGATAAAATTTTCAAACAAAGTCATCAAGTTAATAAATATAAAATAGAACTTCACCGATTTAATAAGATACCAAGATCTTTAAATGATCTGAGTGCAAATAGCTTAATTATAACACTTTCTGCGAATAAAATGAGTTATTCTGATCGTCTTACAAAATCTGGAATTTATCATTATAGCATTTTTTTAAAGAGAGATCAAGAAAAATATCCGAAAAGTTTTACTCAAGGAGTTAATCTTGTAGTGAATATTAATTTTCAGCTTGAGTCATCTTTTCTTTCTTTTAAAAATTTTAAAAAAATTTTGAGGCTTTATTACTATCAAGAAGATTATAAAAATACCATTAAAAAGTTAAAACGCTATTTGCAAGCCCCAAAAAATAAAATTAGAGCGATGGCTCTATTTTATACTGGTCTTTCCTTATTTAAAGAAAATAATTTTAAAGAGTCTATAACTTACTTTTCACACCCTCTTGTCGTACAGTATGATGAGAATCGTGCTCTATTTTGGCAAAGAATGGTGAATAAATATAATAAGGCTGGAGTTAATAATTAAGTGCGGCGTCTGAATGTACTAATTTATTTTGGTGTCTTCCTAACAATAGGAAGCTTAATTTTCTTTGTTACTTCTCGATATAATATTCTAAAATCTGAATTAGAAAAAGAGTTAGAGCAAGGGCAAATTATGATGGAAAGTGGTTCAGAAAAATCTTTACAAAAAGCTTTAAAAATTTTTGCTACAATCGCTTCTGAGGCAAATGACAATTCACAAGAGAAGAAAAAAGCTCTATTTTATATTGCAGAAATATATGAAAAACTTAAGATGCCAGAACTCGCTAGAAGCAAATATATAAAGCTTTTATCTCAAATTGACTCAGGTAACAAGGTTAGTTTGAAGGAGCGTCTTCAATTTAAAATTGCTAAAATGCAAATTATGACAATTTATAAGGATGAAGCACTCATTCGTCTTTTATTATTAGCTAAAGATGTGCAAGATAATAATTTTTTATCTGAGATATATACTGAATTGGGACATCTTTATTTAATTTCTAGAGATGTCAATAAAGCCCTAACAAGCTTAAAAATTGCTTTGAAAAAAAATCCTGATAATGTTGAGGCTATAAAGTTATTATCAAAAATAAATAACATTTCTGTTCAAGATTGTAATAAAAAATCAAAGACTGCTAATTGTAATAAAGCATTAGTTACTCTACAGCAATCAAAGAAAATTTTGAAAAAAAAGTCAGTGGACCCAAAAGCTATTTTAAAAATAGCTTTTGGCTATTACGGTCAACATCATTATAAAAAAGCGATTGAATATTTTCATAAAATTACTAGCTGTTGTTCAAATACGCCCGAAGAAGAAATTGCTTGGTTTTATATAGGAAGTGCCCATGCTGTACTTAAGGAATATGATAATGCAATTAAAGCTCACACTAAAGTAGTAAATAATTCTATAACAGCTAGAGATCAACTTTCTTTTATACGCATTGGTCAGTTATATTTCAATAAAGGCAATTACGCTAAAGCTATTCATTTTTTTTCTCTCTCAAAAAGAAGATATCCTAATGGTAAATATATAAAGATTGCATCAGAATGGAAAATAGAAGCAGAAAAATCTGAATCTGATAAAGAGCAATATGATAGATTATAAATACTCTGGTGTAGATCAAGAAAAAACAAAACTTTCATTAAATAAGTTAAAAGCCAGAATAGAAAAAACACACCAAAATAATAAGTTTGGAACTATTGTTGAGGGCATCGGTGGTTTTTCAGGAATTTTCCGTCCAAAATTTCATACTGAAGATTATGATTTTGTCGCTACAACCGATGGAGTGGGCACTAAAATAGAACTTTGTTCACGTTTTTCTTTTTATGAACCCTTAGGATATGATTTAGTTGCCATGTGTGTTAACGACCTTTATTGTTCAGGTGCACAACCAGCTTTTTTTTTGGATTATATTTCCTGTGGTAAATTAAATGATGATTGGTACATTCCTGTTGTAAGTAATATTGCTCAAGCTTGTAAAATAACAGGCATGGCTTTATTAGGAGGGGAAACAGCTGAACATCCAGGCATTATGCAAAAAGATGAATTTGATTTAGCTGGATTTTGTGTAGGATTTTGTAAACGAAAACTTCAGATACCTCGAAAAGATAAAATTTGTCATGGGGATATTCTCCTTGCTCTTTCTTCGAGTGGTCTGCATAGTAATGGTTTTTCTTTAGTGCGAATGATTTTAAAAGAGATATCTCAAAGTAATAAAGTTGAATATAATAAATTAGTACAAAATGAAGAATGGATAAAAAAAGATCTCCTTACACCAACTAAAATTTATCATGAAATACCTCATTTGACAAAAGAGATAGATATTAAAGGAATCGCTCATATAACGGGAGGAGGAATTTATGAAAATTTACCACGTATTTTACCTAAACATTTATTAGCGATAATTGAAAATAAAAATACTTTTCCTCTGAAAATTTATGATTGGTTAAGACAATTTGTTACAGAGAAGGAGCTATTTAAAACATTTAATATGGGATATGGAATGATTTTAATTATGAGCGAAAGCGAGGCCAAAAAAGCTGTAAAACAAAGTCATCTAAAAATAATGCCAATCGGTCGAATAGAGAACAAAAAAGACTCTCAAAATAAAAATATTATTATTGATGGGCTATAATTATATTTAATTTTATATATAGGTACTATTAATGACAAAGATCGGCCAAAATATATTTTTTTTGAGCTTCATCAAAATAAAAAATAGCTTGATCAGAAGCTTTACCTTCCTTTACGCTGACTACGAGGTAACATTCTGCTGGAAATATTGTTGAACTACCGTTATTTTCTGTCATTTGTTTTTCATCCTCATCTGAAAAGTAAGCACCTACATCAATATGTGAATGAACAATACTGAATAAACTTCCACCCTCTTTTGAAACAGTTTCTATATCTTTGGTTAATTTAAGTGTATTCATTAAAAAAGCATTTTTTGATGTACGGGGATACAATTCTGAATCAAGAGCATGATATTTATCTTGAAGATTTTCAGAAGCTACATACTTTAAATCCCCATTACCAAGTTTTAGAAGCCAACCACAACATTCGCTCGGATATTCTTTTTCTGCATGCAATTTAATTTCTTTTAAAGTCTTTTTAACTATATGAAATTTACGCACTTAATTAGAATATAAATTAATCAAAAAAGATATATTTGGCTTGTTTGATAAAACTTTTAGAGCGAATTTTTGCAATCGTCGTATCAGTAGGTTTAGAATCAAGATGAATTACGGTAAGAGCCAAACCACCCTTGCTCTCACGTGTCAATTGTAAAGAAGCAATATTCATCTGCGAATCACCCAAAATCAAACCTAATTCGCCCACCACTTTTGGAATATCTTCATTAATAATATAAAGCATGTGGCCATCTAATTTAAATTCAATATTCATTGAGTTTATTTCAATAATATGACCACCAGTAAAATTAGTCACGCCTTTGAGGGTTAGCTTTTCTGTACCTGCCTGAATATTCAATTCTACCATATCTATTAATTTAGACGAGATAGATTTTTCAGAAATAATATGAAGACCACGGTCTTGAGCCAAGATCGGAGCATTCACAAAATTAACTTCAGTATCAAGAGCGAGTTTGAGAGCCCCTTTAGCAAAAGCAATCTCTAAGGGCTTAACATTCATATTTACAAGAGAGCCCAATAGTTTAATTTTTACTGAATCGATTGGATGAGAAACCAGACAAGCGGAAAAATAACCTATTTTTTCAATAAAAATAAACCATGGTGTTAAAACGTCCATTTCTTGTGGATTTAAAGTTGGAAAGTTTAATGAATTATGGGCAACTCCACTTTTAAAAAAGTCAACCATTGAAGAGGCACTTTCTCGTGCTACTTCAATTTGCGCCTCTTCAGTCGAAGCTCCTAAGTGGGGAGACATTATACAATTTTCTTGTTTATACAGAGGGTCATCATGTGGAGGTGGTTCTTGTTCAAAAACATCTAGGCCAACACCTAATATTTGACCTGAATTTAGGCCTGCAATGAGGGCTTCTTTTTGATAAATTCCTCCGCGTGCACAGTTTATTAATTGAACACCTCTTTTAAGTTTATTTAAATTATCGAGGTTAATAAGATTTTTTGTCAAAGTTGTGAGAGGTGTGTGCACAGTAATAAAATCAGATTCTTTAAAAATTATTTCGACATCGGCAAGGTCAATTTGGAGATGCTCCAAATTTTTAACCGGGATATAAGGGTCATAACCTATCACACGCATTTGTAAACCTCGGGCTCTTTTAACAATCTCTTTGCCAATTCGACCTAAACCAATAATTCCCAATGTTTTACCTGTAAGCTGAACTCCTTTAAATTTACTTTTTTCCCACTTCTGTTTTTTCATGGAATTATGCGCCTGTGGTAATTTTCTGGCTAGGGAAAACATTAAAGCAATCGCATGTTCTGCTGTAGAAATGGCATTACCAGCTGGAGCATTCATAACTACGATACCTTTCTGAGAACATGCAGGAATATCTATATTATCTACACCAACCCCAGCACGAATTACAACTTTGAGTTGAGCGGCTTGATTAATTACGTCTTGGGTAACCTTGCTTGCTGAGCGAATAATTAAACCGTGAAATTCTGGAATCAATTCAAGTAATTCTGAAGCTAAAGTTTTCTTACGAAATTCTACAGAGAATAAGTCAGATTCTTTAAGGAGTTGCACTCCTGCCTGAGAGAGGCTGTCTGCAATTAATATTTTATATTTTTGATCTTTTTTACTTCTATTCAACATTGAATAACACACACAACATAATAATTTTCAATTTAGTACAGAATACTTAAATTTTTTATGGACAGTGTGTCAAGTTGTACCTTTAGATTTATACTAATATTTGTTAAAATTTGAACTGTAGTATGAGAATTACTGATGTCAACGTCTATAATGATATATATTAGGCCCAATATATTGACTTTATATTTGATAAAGCACTTTTTAAGTGTTTTCTTCACCAGTATTTTTTTTTTACTTTTTTATTTCTCCTCTTTTACTTAAAAGATGCGATGCAGGCGATCTTGCTTAAGCAAGTGCCCTTTCATCTTATTGTGCGTTTAATTTTACATGCCACAAGCTGGACATTCTCTTATATTATTCCTATTTCAACTTTATTTTCAGTAATTATCACAGTTGGCGATTTGAATCAAAAATCAGAAATCACAGCAATGAGAGCGGTTGGGATAAACTTTTTTCATTTAATGAAACCTTATTTTTATTTGGGAACCTTGCTTACTCTATTATTATATTTTCATCAACAAGAAATTGTTTCACAATCATATAAAGAAATGGGTAAAATTATTTTTCGAATTTATAATTATCATTTTAATGCTTTTATTCTCCCTGAAACCTTCACTCGATTAGATTCCACGGATAATCAATATCGAATTATCTATGTCGGAAAAAAGGTTTTGCACAAAAACAGATCTATTCTAAAAAATGTACAAATAAAAACAATCCGCCAAATGAAAGATGGGGCAAAAGTGATTCAATTAATTATCGCTAAAGAAGCAGAAAAAATTAAAAAGATATCTCAAAATGGTGAAGAAATGTTGATTTTGAGATTATTAGGAGGGAATATTTTTATACAGAATCAAAATAAAAATAAATTTGAAATAATTAACTTTAATAATGGTAGTTTCGATTTACATTTAAATATGTCTAAGCAACAAAATAATTTTATGAAAAAAAAAAATATTGTTACAGAGCTTGATAGTAAAGAGCTACTTCAAAAATATGAAAGTTTAAAAAATAAAGGTAGTGCTTATAAAGTTTATGTTACTTATCTTACGGAATATCACAAGAGAATTGCCCTCTCTGTTTCTGTTTTTTTATTTATAATGTTGGGCTTTATTGTCTCCATTGTTAATCAGCGTACGGGCAAAGGTTTTGGTCTGGGGTTGTCTATCATATTTATTTTTGTATACTATATATTTTATTTTTCCATTGATATTTTGGTTCTTAAATATTCTTTCATGCCCCCGTTTATATTTGTTTGGTTAGGAAATTTATCACTAGTGAGCATGATATTTTACTTTTTTAGAAAACGATTAATTATTTCATTTTAAAATTTGTAAATATTTATGATGATAAAAATTGATATTAATGACCATATTCCTTCTAATTTAAGAGCAATGGGAATTTTTATCACTAAAAAATTGAAGAAGCACGGATATGACGCCTACCTTGTAGGTGGTTCTGTTCGAGATATGTTACTTGGAAAAAAATGTTCAGATCTCGATTTTACAACCAATGCGACTCCTCAAAAAATTATGAAAATATTTCCACATAATGTTCCTGTTGGAATAGAATTTGGTACAGTACTTGTATTGTATGGAAAAATAAAAGCCGAGGTAACGACTTACAGAGCGGACCTTGATTATCAAGATGGTAGGCACCCAAATAAAATTATTTTTGGTAAAACCTTAAAAGAAGATGTGTTACGTAGAGATTTCACCATAAATGGTATGGCTTATGATATTGAACAAAAGGTTTTGTTTGATTATGTGGGAGGCTTAGATGATTTAAAAAAAAAGAATATCAGAACTATTGGTTCATCGATAAAGCGTTTTAGAGAAGACGGTCTTCGCCCTATTCGTGCTTGTCGTTTTGCAGCTTCTCTTTCTTTTTTACTTGATTCTGAAATTTTTTATGCTATTGCACAAAGTCAAGATGTAATTCGTAAAGTTGCTCGAGAGAGGTTTTATGATGAGTGGCGAAAAACGATGTTGATTTCAAAAAAAAATTTATTTTGGGAGCTTTTATATAAAACAAAAATTAATTTTATTTTTCTTGATTTTTTTCTTATTTGGCAAAATAGGGAAAAAAGTCAATTTTTTTTTAATTTTTTAAAGTTCGCTCGACCAACTCATATGGGAATGTATTTAGCTTATTTACTTTATTTTGAGTATGCAGATCAATTGAATTGTGATGTGATGAAAAATAAGGTAAATCAAGTTAAAGAAAAACTTCATTGCTCTTCAGCCGACATAAAAATTGCATTTGAATATTTAGATTCTCCCCTTTTTAAAATTATTAAAAAAGTTCAATTAAATCTTTCAACACAATATCCTCTTGCTTATTTTTTTTCAGAGATTCATGAAGAAAGAATTCATGATCATATTCATTTTTTTTCAGAGATATATTCTTATAAAAAAAATAAAATATCTTTAGCAAGTAATATTAAAAAAACAATGGAAGTAAAATTATTAAATATGCAAAAAAAAGAAATACCTTTACAGATGAGCAAATTGAAAGTTAACGGGAATGATCTTAAAATATTAGGGTATCAAAAAATTAATATAGGTAATCAATTGAGACGGTTACATAAAATTGTAATTCGTCACCCCAAACTCAATAACAAAGAATATCTTTTAAAATTATCAAGGAAGAAGAAATCAAATTAAAAAATAATAGTTTTAAGCTAATAAATCTAGAACAAAATGATTGTTATTTAATTTTTTAATTTTTTTTTGATTTGATTCACTTTTATGTGATTTTTTAATTTGATTATGATCTTTTTTTTGATAATTTTTATCATTTAAATTTTCATCGGATGGTAACTTATATTGATTTATTTTATTAGATATATTTAGTTCTTCAATAAGATCTACTTTTTTATCTGTTTTATGGTAGTCTTGATTTTGTTTGTTCAGTGCTAATTTTTGCTCAGTTTCGATGCGAGATATTCGCAATCCTTCTTTTTGAAAAAGTTGCAAAGTTGAATTAACATTAACTTGTAAATCTAATGGTCTTACTGACATATATATAAATTAATTATTATTTAGTTTATTGTTTTTCTTTTTGATAGGGAATAAATTTTATATATCCTCGTTCATTGATAAGGCTTACGTGAGTATATTCATCTTTCGTTATAAAATGAGCTCCACTAATTTCTATACTAACCCCAGGATATAATGTTCTTTCGACATGAATTGCTCCAACATATTTATCTTGAGAAATATATTTATTTAATTGTTTTTTATCTTTCACAATACCTTGAAGTTGAAGCTCCAATTTTTCTCGAATATCTAGCATACGAACCAAAGTTTCTTCTTTTTCTTCACTTAACTCTTTACCTATCAATCTTTTTTGTTCTTTTATAGTTTTAATATTTTGTTTCACTTTTTTAAGCTTTTCAGAAGTATTCTCTTCAATTACTTTTATTGTCCTTTGTTGTTTAAAAATCTTTGGGTTTACTCCGACGACAATATTTGTTGGGGTAGACGCTTGTGCACCTAATTGTTTTGCTCTTACTTCTAAACCAGCCAAAATTTCTCCTCCAATAATTTGTGCTCGACGACCTTTGCAAAGTACTTTATTAACTGCTTGTACACGAGAGTGCATAATGGCTTCTGAAACAATGATGTCTTTTTCTGCATTTACCGTAGTGTTTTGCATAAATTTTGCAAAAACACTACCTGCTGTTGATTCAATTCGAGCTTCATCTTTACCTTGAATACCCCCTCTAATAATAATATTATTTTCTGCTTCAATTTGAGCCTTTTGCACACTTCCTCCTATTTTGATAGTACCAGCTGCTTTAATCTCCATATTATCTAATACAGAACCATAAATAACGATGGAGCCTATAAAGCTAATATTACCTGAGTCTAATCCAACATCATTTGCTACAGTAAAAATTTCTTCTACATAAATTCTACCTCCGATATATACAACTTTACCATTTTTTTCAGCAGTGAGAAACTGTTTATCTTCGGAGAGGATAGTACCCTTACCTTGATGTAAGATTTTTTCTTCACCATCTTTAGCTGGTGTGATTTTACCAGTGACAGATCGACCAGGAATCCCTTTTTGATATGGTATTTTTTTGGCCAGCAATTGGCCTTGAACGACATTTTCTATAAGTCCTTTAGAGAAGAAGTCGATACGGCCTTGATCATCTTGTTTATAATTAATTTTTTTATCAATCTTTACTTTATAATCAATGATACTGTCTGCCCCATCTTTTGGAAACCTTCCTTTAGCCGCCACTATTTGCTGATTATATTTTTCTTCTTCTAGCATCATTTTTAGTGAATCATTTTGATAGCCAAAAACAACTCCAAAATTTTTTAACGTCTGAAGAACTTCATTCATTGTGAGATGTCGACCTCCAAATTGAGGAGCCGAAAGATTAACGTAAGCCAACATTTCATCCTGTGAAATTTCAACTGTAAGTGTCGAATCAGCATTTGGTTGTGGAATCCATTGGGCGATTTTAACAGCTTTACCTGATCTTTTCTTTACAATGTTTTCAACTAAATTTTTATTATATTTTTGAACTCCTGCTTTAGCAATTTTATTTTTAACCATATGGATATCTGCAGGAATACCTCTACCAGTATGAGATTTTACAGTTAAGTGCACGCCTGTTTTATAAATTCGAATGAGAACTTTTCCATCTTGATTAAACTCAACTTTAGGAGCTAATTTTGTAAATTTTTCTACATCCACTTTATTTTGTTTGAATTCGACATCATTAGAATGAGAGTCTTGTTTAAGATTTTCTTGTATGATATTGACTAAAACTCGACAAGGGGTTTTTACCATCCCCAAAAAGCTAGACTTCTTTTTTTGGAGTACATCATAATTAAGTTGACTAATTGGTGTGTGTAATTCTTTCGAGGCAATCGCTAAGGCTTGACCGACGGAATCACAGAGAACCTCAACATAGGTCTCTGAATTATCAGAGAGGCTTTTTTTCTCTTCTGATTCTATTTCGAGAGCTAAAAGATTTGTTTTTAGCTGACTTATATTCATATTTAATTTACATAAATCTCTTTACCTGTTTTTTTCATAATTTTGAATAGGTGAGAATATTTAGGGTTGAGTCTAGTTCCTATGTCATATATTGCATCTTCAACAAGAGCATCGTCTAGAACAGCTCCTGTTAATTTACACCATCGAAGGTCAGCCTTTCTTAAATCAGCTCCTTGTAAATTCGCATTATTTAAGAAAGCTCCTCTGAGTTTAGATTCTTTGAATAGCCCATTTTTAAAATTAGTATTTTGCAAGAATGCATTACTGAGATCAGAACCGCTAAAATCAATACCTTCAAAGTTACATCCTTCTAGTATAATTTGCTTTAAGTTTTCTTTTTTTAGATGGCCATTTAATTCTAATTGCTTTAGGGCGTAATCTTTCGTTGCAATGTCTTGGGGTTGAAGACCTGTATTATTTTTATAGTCAGATATTGCTTTTTGCATAGCTTCTACTGCTGATTCAGGATAATTTTTTCTCATAGGAGGAAATTCAAAAAGAGATTCAATATTTTTTGAACTGATATTTACTGCTTCTTCAATGCTCTTACCCTTTACCCATTCTGTCGCCATTGCGAGAGCTGTGACACCAAACCCACATCCAGTTGTTGTATAAGAGGCATCCTTAATAATTTTATCACTTTTATTCTCCTTTTCTTCAATGGCTAAATAGATGCGATATCCATCACCGCAACCTACATTCCGATAGGAAGAAATAACAGAAGGATTTTTCATCTCGTGGTAATTTAATCTTTCTTCGTTAATTTGTTTAAATCTTTTAAAATCCATAGTCATACAGCTAGTATAAGTTACTTTAGTATCAGATATAGTTTTTTATTATTTGTCAAGCATTTATTTAATATAATTGCGATAATGTCATGCCTCCTACAACAGGAACGCTGATCTCTATATCTAATTGTGGTTATTTTATCTCTAGGCAGGGAAGGGGGTGGCGAGAGCTCACGTCGATGCTGCAAACTCAGTAAGGCAGATGGTGGTGATTAAAGCATGTCTTAACTCCATAACCATAAACGATTGCCAGATCACCTATGGTCGCAGGTGCTCAATCTCTTCTACAGAAAGACCGGTGCTTCTTGAGATTACCTCAATAGAGATGCCCTCTTTCAATAGACTTTGAGCTACCTCAGCCTTGCCCTCAGTTATGCCCTCAGCTTTTAGCTTGTCTGCAATGCTTTTCATATTCCCTCCTGCATTTGGTGAAATGTATTGCTCAGCACTCTTTACAATAAAATTAATAGTAAATTTACCAGTGCTAGTAATAATATAGTTCAATAAAACATCAAGCATTTTCTTATTGCCTTGATCGATTGGTGCGAAATAATCTCTGAAAAGATCTTCTAAGCGTGACTTACTCGATAAAAACCAAATATCCTGTAGACTTTTTAAAAATGCCTGCACAGCTACAGAGAAATAGGTGAACTTTGTTTTATGAGAACGAAGATCAAGTAGCTCATAATGAAATTCTGGTATATATTTTTTTAGAAGTTCTCTCAGCTCGTCGGGTATCACTAGAGAACTGCTGAAGGACGTGGGAATATCCCACTCTTTTTTTCCGTGATAAAGCACTAAAGGAATCACGGGCATTTTGCTTGTTTTGTAAATTCCAGCTAAATACATGAGAAGCTGTGAATGAATATTTTTGTCTTTATACGATTTGTGTTCTATCAGACAAAAAACGCCCAGCCTTTTTGATTCCGAAGATCCCGCAGATTCTGAATCTGACTGCTTTTGGGTAGGGATGCTGTATAGAATATCAGTAAATCGTTCTTGATCTGCTGCATCAATAAAGCAGCCTTTTTCTATTTGTAGTTTTGTAAAGTCTAGCTTTGATGTGATCTCTCTAGGCAGAGCATTTTTAAGAAAATCCATCGCATAAGTTTTTTGTGATAAAACTTGTTTGGTGATGATGTCGTGTTGGTTTAGCTTTGCCATAAGATGTTCATCTTATAATTGATAGACAAAGCAAAAACCATTAAAAACTATTTTTTTATGCTCTTTTTAAGCTTTATTTCTTGACATGGCTAGACTCTCTTGACATAATGGTACTGTATCAAGTTTATGTTTGTTGGAGGATGCAATTATGCAGTATATAAAAAAAATGAGTACCGGCTTAACGAGTAGGGTGATAATGACCTTCAAGAAGATCCTTACGTCCTTACGTCCTTACGTCCTTACGTCCTTACGTCCTTACGTCCTTACGTCCTTACGTCCTTACGTCCTTACGTCCTTACGTCCTTACGTCCTTACGTTAGGTTTGTAGTTCTACTAATTTTTATGACCTTCGGCGTTTTCTCGCCGGCAGGATGTTCTTCGAAAGAAGACATTCCCAGGTCCCCTAGTGGTGGCGATAAAACCCCTGATGTAGCTTGTCCCGCAGGCACCGTTCGTTTGGCAGATGCTTCTAAAAAAACTTTAGAGACCTGTATGGCCTCGCTCCCTTCTGATTTAACTTGTCCTACGGGCACCGTTCGTTTGGCAGATGCTTCTAAAAAAACTTTAGAGACCTGTATGCCCGATACCGATACTCCCGGCGGTGGTGGTCAAACTCCCGGCGGTGGTGGAAAAGCCCCAATTGACACCGATAATGATGGCACTCCCGATTTCACTGATGTGGATGACGACGGCGATGGTTTGATAGAGATTAACTCTCTCGTAATGCTACACAACATTCGCCATAATGTTAATGGCGACAGCTATAAAACCGGTGCTGGTGCTGGTGATACTACTGGTTGTGGTAAAACTGGAAGCGTTCTCTGTGATGGCTACGAGCTAACCCAAGACCTTAGTTTTGATAAGGACGGCGATGGCAAAACTTGGACTGCCCCCCCTTCCCCTGATAGCAACAATGTAGGCTATACCCTAGATCCCGAAGATAACGCTTCTCCTTATTTTATGGTAGCCGATGGTGGTTGGAAGCCTATCGGAGAAGCAACCATTGCTAGTAATAATGCTATAAATTGTAATAATCTCTGTTTTAACGCTATTTTTGAAGGCAACGGTCACACCATTACGGGTTTAGCGATTAGTAGGGAAGAGCGGTTTATAGGGATGTTTGGCTCTACAACGACGAATGCAGCCATCCGTAATCTTGGTTTGATAAAGAATCTCGCTAACAGCACTAGAACGTCTGATAATAATCCTATAGGAGGCTTGGTGGGTTTTCAGGATGGTGGAAGTATAACCGCGAGTTACACTACAGGTGATGTAAATGGGGGAGATGGGAGGGATAATGTAGGAGGCTTGGTGGGTTTTCAGAATGGTGGAAGTATCATCGCGAGCTACGCACGTGGTGATGTCTATGGAGGAGCTGGGAAGGATCGAGTAGGAGGCTTGGTGGGTAGCTTCCGCGGGAACATCACCGCGAGCTACGCACGTGGTGCTGTAGTTGGAGGAGCTGAGAATGATCAAGTAGGAGGCTTGGTGGGGTTCCAAAGTAATGGTGATGACAGTATTATCGCTTACGCTACGGGTGATGTAGATGGAGGAGCTGGAGATGATCTCATAGGAGGCTTGGTGGGGTTTGCTTCAGGTGAAGTGGGGTCGTCCGACAGCTATGGCTTTGGCATGGCAATCAACGGAACTATAAATACTACTGGTACTACCTATCCAACAAATGTAACTAGTGCAATACAATTAATATCGACTAACGTTCCCAGCTCATGGGATGATGTTACTAAAAACACCAAAGGTGCTTGGAACTTTGGTTCAAGTAGTGAGACTCCAGCCCTCAACTACGCCGACTATGATGGTGTTGGTAATAAATATTATTGTACTAACGCTGAGCGTCCTACAGCGGGAACGCCCATCCCCATCCCTTGTAATACTATGTTTCCTAATACTGTGTCTCCTCTCATCCCCGGGCAAGAACGTAGCCCATAAATTAGGCGAGTAGACGAGAACTCGCCTCGGCGTTACAAACCAGCGGGCAGATGACGAGAACTCACGTCGATGCTGCAAACCCGCGGCGAGTGGCGAGAGCTCACGTCGATGTTGCAACTCATAGGCAGATGACAAGAACTCGCCTCGACGCTATAAATCCGCAGGCGAGTGGCGAGAGCTCGCCTCGACGCTATAAACCAGCAGACGAGTGGCGAGAGCTCGCCTCGATGCTGCAAACCCGCGGCGAGTGGCGAGAACTCACGTCGATGCTGCAAACCCGCGGCGAGTGGCGAGAGCTCACGTCGATGTTGCAGACTCAGCACGCAATTACCCGTGATTAAAGCATGTCTTAACTCCATAACCATAAACGATTGCCAGATCACCTATGGTCGCAGGTGCTCAATCTCTTCTACAGAAAGGCCGGTGCTTCTTGAGATTACCTCAATAGAGATACCCTCTTTCAATAGACTTTGAGCCCCTCAGTTATGCCCTCAACCATGCCCTTAGTTTTTAGCTTGTCATTTTGCTGGCGTGCCATTTTGGCAATGCTGGCTCAGTTGTTTTTGTTCTCCTTTTTTCTCTTAAATTGTCTTAAATCTTGATTTATTTGATTATTCTGATTACTTGAATCTTGCAATTATGGTCTTAAACTTTAATTTTATATGATTCTCTAATCATGCTAATCCAGTTAATCCTTTTTTAATCATGGTTCAGACAATGGGAACATCTGTTGCATCAGCATTTTTTTATGCTCTTTTCAAGACTTTAGTTCTTGACATAATTGCACTATTTGATACAGCGGTACTGTATTGAGTTTATTTTGTTTGTTTAGGGGGATGTAATTATGCAGTATATAAAAAAAATGAGTGCCGGCTTAACGAGTAGGGTGAATGGGCACCTAAGGTGGTCTTACGTTAGGTATATAGCTCTTATAATTTTTATGGTCTTTGGCGTTTTTTCGCCGGCAGGATGTTCTTTGGAAGATAGCGCTGCATCCGGTGGCGGGCAATCTCCAATCTCTGATCTCGATACTGATGGTGACGGCATCCTCAATTTCATTGATACGGATGATGATGGCGATGGTCGTAATGATGATGGTGATGTAGATGATGATGGCGATGGTTTGATAGAGATTGATTCTCTGGAGAAGCTGCACAATATCCGTTATAATCTCATTGGCACCAGCTATAAAATCAGTGATGGTGATGCTGGTGATACTACTGGTTGTGGTGGCACTAACGGAGTCACTGTCTGTAGTGGCTATGAGCTAACCCAAGACCTTAGTTTTGATAAAGATAACGATGGCACTTGGAGTGGTGATGGTACGAGCGGATACACCCTAGATGTCGATGATAACGCTTCTCCTTATTTTGTGGTAGATGTTGCTGGTAATGGTGGTTGGAAGCCTATCGGAGGAGCAATTATTGATAATAAGGGTGCTATAAATTGTAATAATAATACTTGTTTTAACGCTATTTTTGAAGGTAACAGTCACATAATTACAGGTTTAGCTCTTCGTAGAAAAGGGCGGTCTATAGGGATGTTTAAAGGTATAGGAGCTAATGCAAATATCCGTAATATCGGTTTGGTAGATAATCTCACTGACTGCACTAGAATGGATCCTAGTTTTGTAGGAGGCTTGGTGGGGTTGAGTTTTGGAAGTATAACCGCGAGCTCCGCTACAGGTGCTGTAAATGGTGATGTAAATGGTGCTGATCATGTAGGAGGCTTGGTGGGTCAACAGGCTGCTGGAAGTATAACTGGTAGCTATGCTACGGGTGCTGTTAATGGTGGTGGTAATATAGGAGGCTTGGTGGGTCGTCAAGTTTCTGGAAGTATAACTGGTAGCTACGCTACAGGTACTGTAAATGGAGGATCTGGAAATGATCGTGTAGGTGGCTTGGTAGGTGTTCAGATAGCTGGAAGTAATATAATTGATAGTTATGCTATAGGGTCTGTGGCCGGAGGAGACGGAAATGATCATGTAGGTGGTTTATTGGGCGATGGTTATGGAAGTAGTATGATTGGTACCTACGCTACAGGGTCTGTAGATGGAGGAGATGGAAATGATCATGTAGGAGGTTTGGGTCATCAAGATTATGGAAGTATCTTCGCCAGTTATGGCTTTGGTGTTACTACAAACGGAGAAATAATAAGTAATAATGGTTCCTTTTATCCAACAAGCGTAATAAGTGCAGAAGATTTAACGTCGGTGAACGCTGGTATGCTGCGGGATGCTGATTGTGATTGGTGGGACTTCGGCACAGATAGTCAAATTCCTGCTCTTAAATATTTTGACTACGACGGTTCTGGTGATAAATATTATTGCGATAATGTTATACCTCCTACAACGGGAACGCCCATCCCTATTTCTAACTGTGGCGATTTTATCCCTGGGCAGAGATAGGCCGTGACGGTGGTAGGTGGCAAAAAATTTACGTCGATGCCGCATCCAATAGGCAAGGGCGGTAGGTGGTGATCTCTTTCGCCACCACCTGCACGAGAATGTATTTGAAGAGTTTTATAAATACTTAAGTTGTTCAGAGTCGGTGTTGCCTTTTTGCACTTATTGTTCACATTTCGTGCACGAATAAATTCTTTTGTTCCGTCATTGACTTTGCAATCTTTTAGACGCAGTACTAAATCTCTTGACATAATTGCACTAGGTCAAGTTTAGTGTTTTTTTGTTAGGGGGATGTAATTATGCAGTATATAAAAAATATGAATACTATGTTAAGGAATAGGGTCAAATGGCACTCAAGATGGTCATTGATTATGTGTGTCACTTTTATGGCATTTATGATCTTTAGTGTTTTTTTATCTGTGGGATGTTCTTCGAAAGACGACATTCCCGGGTCCCCTAATGATGGCAGCCAAACCCCTGGTGGTGGTCAAACCCCAATCTCTCTTCCTGATTTAACTTGTCCTACAGGTACCGCTCGTTTGGCAGGTGCTTCTAAAAAAACTACAGATACTTGTATGCTCGATACCGATGGTGACGGCACCCCCGATTCCATTGATGATGATGATGACAATGACGATATTCCCGATTTGACTGACATAGATGATGACGGCGATGGTTTAATGGAGATTGACTCTCTCGTAATGTTACACAACATTCGCCATAATCCAGCTGGCACTAGCTATAAAATCGCTACTGATGGTGCTAACGATGCTGGTGATACTACTGGTTGTGGTAAAACTGGAAGTGTTGTCTGTGATGGCTACGAGCTAACTCAAGACCTCAGTTTTGATAAGGGTGGTTATGATGGCACTTGGAGAGGAGATAGCTCAAGTGGCTACACCTTAGATCCCGATGATAGTGCTTCTCCTTATTTCATAGTAGATGGTGTCGGTGATGATGGTTGGTTGCCTATTGACTCTTTTAACGCTATTTTTGAAGGCAACGGCCACACCATTACTGGTTTAGCTATTCATAGAAATGAGGAGTTTATAGGAATGTTTGGAGTTACAGGGAGTAATGCAGAAATTCGTAATATTGGTTTGAAAAATAACCTTGCTAACTGCACTCGAATGTCTCGTAGTCATATAGGAGGCTTAGTGGGTCAGTTGAAGGGAAGTATAACTGGGAGCTACGCTACAGGTTCTGTAAATGGAGGAGCTGGGGGTGATTATATAGGAGGCTTGGTGGGTTGGCAGAATGATGAAAGTATTACCGCGAGTTACGCTAGAGGTAAAGTAGATGGAGGAGCTGGGAATGATTTCGCAGGAGGCTTGGTGGGTTGGCAGGATGATGGAATTATAACCGCGAGCTACGCTACAGGCTCTGTAAATGGAGGAAGTAATACAGGAGGCTTGGTGGGTTATCAAAATGCTGGAAGTATAATCGCGAGCTACGCTACGGGTGATGTAGATGGAGGAGCTCTTAGGGGAGGCTCCTTGGTGGGTTATTATAATAGCGGGAGTATAATCGCGAGCTATGGTTTTGGCATGCCAAGCGGAGGCTCACTCGAATCTTTTGGTGCCCATCCAAAAGACGCAAATAATGACGCAATTAGTGCGGAGGAGTTGACGTTGTCGACTTCTATCGTTGATCCTGCAGATAGTACGATGACGATAATTGGTTCATTATGGAATGATGCTACTAAAAATACCTTAGGCGCCTGGGACTTCGGCACAACTAGCCAAATTCCTGCTCTTAAATACTTTGACTACGACGGTTCTGGTGATAAATATTATTGTGATAATGTTATACCTCCTACAACGGGAACGCCCATCCCCATCGCTAACTGTGGCGATTTTATCCCTGGGCAGAGATAGGCCGTGAGGTGGCAGGTGGCAAAAAATTTACGTCGATGCCGCATCCAATAGGCAAGGGCGGTAGGTGGTGATCTCTTTCGCCACCACCTGCACGAGAATGTATTTGAAGAGTTTTATAAATACTTAAGTTGTTCAGAGTCGGTGTTGCCTTTTTGCACTTACTGTTCACATTTCGTGCACGAATAAATTCTTTTGTTCCGTCATTGACTTTGCAATCTTTTAGACGCAGTACTAAATCTCTTGACATAATTGCACTAGGTCAAGTTTATGTTTTTTTGTTAGGGGGATGTAATTATGCAGTATATAAAAAATATGAATACTATGTTAAGGAATAGGGTCAAATGGCACTCAAGATGGTCATTGATTATGTGTGTCACTTTTATGGCATTTATGATCTTCGGCGTTTTTTTATCTGTGGGATGTTCTTCGAAAGATACTACTAATGGTTCGGATACTACTAATCGGAAGGATCAACCCCCCAATCCTGATGGTATAAATTGTCCAGCAGGTACCGCTAGTCTTGCAGGTACTTGTATGCTCGATACCGATGGTGACGGCACCCCCGATTCCATTGATGATGATGATGACGATGACGATATTCCCGATTTGACTGACATAGATGATGACGGCGATGGTTTGATAGAGATTGACACTCTCGAAAGACTACACAATATCCGCTATAATCCAGCTGGCACTAGCTATAAAATCGCTACTGATGGTGCTAACGATGCTGGTAACAATGCTGGTTGTGGTGGCATCGGCGGAGTCGCTGAGTGTAATGGCTATGAGCTAACCCAAGACCTTAGTTTTGATAAGGATGGCGACGGGGAAACTTGGAGCGGTGATAACTCAAATGGATACACTCTGGATACCGATGATAGCGTTTCTCCTCATTTCGTGGTGACAAAGGTAGTCGGTAGCACTAATTACAGTGGTGGTTGGGAGCCTATTGCGTCTTTTAACGCTATTTTTGAAGGTAACGGTCACACCATTACTGGGTTAGCTATTCATAGGGATGAGCAGTCTATAGGGATGTTTGGATTTATAGAAACTGATGCAGATATCCGTAATGTTGGTTTAGTAGATAGCCTCGTTTACTGTATTAAGGCATCTAATAATAATAGCGTTAGTAATAGAGTAGGAGGCTTGGTAGGTCATCAGAAAGGTGGAATTATAACGGGGAGCTATGCTACAGGTAATGCAAGAGGAGACCTTGAAAATGATTATATAGGAGGCTTGGTGGGTTATCAGACTGGTGGAAGTATAACTGATAGCTATGCTACAAGTGCTTTATATGGAGGAAATTCTACGCTGTCGTCCACCCCTTCATTGTCACGACCTGGGGATGATTCTATAGGAGGCTTGGTGGGTTATCAGGAAGGTGGAAGTATAACTGATAGCTACGCTACAGGTGCTGTAGATGGAGGAGCTGGAAGTGATTTTATAGGAGGCTTGGTGGGTTATCAGAAAAGTGGAATGATAACTGCTAGCTACGCTACAGGTGCTGTAAAAGGAGGATTGAAAGGTGATTCTATAGGAGGCTTGGTGGGTCGGCAGGAAGGTGGAATTATAACTGACAGCTACGCTACAGGGTCTGTAAATGAAGGAATTATGTCAACTTCTAATACAAATGGAGGAGATCGTGCAGGAGGCTTGGTGGGTTCTCAGAATACTAATGGAATTATAGCTGGGAGCCATGCTAAAGGTGATGTAGAAGGAGGAGGAGCTGGCCCTGATAAAGTAGGAGGCTTGGTGGGTTCTAGTAGTGGAAGTATCGCTGGGAGCTACGCTATAGGTGATGTAACAGGTGTTGTAACAGGTATGGTACCTGTAGGCGTGGGAGCTGATTCTATAGGAGGCTTGGTGGGTTCTCAGGGTGGTGGAAGTATCGCTGGGAGCTACGCACGTGGTGCTGTAGATGGAGGATATGGAGATAATGATCTTATAGGAGGCTTGGTGGGTCATGCTTTTGGAAGTATAGCCGCGAGCTATGCACGTGGTGCTGTAAATGGAGGAGATGGAAATGATTTTGTAGGAGGCTTGGTGGGTTCTCAGGGTGGTGGAAGTATCGCTGCGAGCTACGCTATAGGTGCTGTAGACGGAGAAGGTGGAAGTGGTGATAAAGCAGGAGGCTTGCTGGGTTCTCAGACTGGTGGAAGTATCGTTGGGAGCTACGGCTTTGGCACTGCAATAGGAGGGATGGATAGTGGATATGGTACCTCCATTCCATCAAGCATAGGTAGTGTAGGAACGGCAATGGAACGTGCCGCTAAATTGACGTCGACTAACGCTGGTATGTTATGGAATGATATGAATAAAAACACCCTAGGTGCCTGGAACTTTGGCGAAGATAGCCAAATTCCAGCTCTGAAATACGCTGACTACGACGGTGGCGATGGCACTAGCGATGATCATACCATATACTATTGCGACCCTGTTGAGGCGGGTAAGATGATTCCTACACCAGCTAGGGACGAAACAACGGGCATCGTGCCCCCGCCCATCCCTATCGCTAACTGTGGTGAGCTTATCTCTGGGCAAAGATAGGCGAGAGATTCACGTTGATGTTGCAAACTCAGTAGGCAAGGGCAGGTGGTGGTGATTTCTTTCGCCACCACCTGCACGAAAACGTATCTGACCACAAACGATTGCCAGATCGCCTATGGTCGCAGGTGCTCAATCTCTTCTATAGAGAGGCCGGTGCTTCTTGAGATTACCTCAATAGAGATGCCCTCTTTCAATAGACTTTGAGCCCCTTAGTTATGCCCTCAGCTTTTAGCTTGTCATTTTGCTGGCGTGCCATCTCGGCAATGCTGGCCCAGTTGTTTTTGTTCTTTGGTTATCTGTCTTTGTTCTCCTTTTTTCTCTTAATTGTCTTAAACCTTGATTTATTTGATTATTCTGATTACTTGAATCTTGCAATTATGGTCTTAAACTTTAATTTTATATTCTTTTCTAATCATACTAATCTAATGAATCCTTCTCTAATCATACTAATCTAATGAATCCTTCTCTAATCATGCTAATCCAGTTAATCCTTTTTTAATCATGGTTCAGACAATGGGAACATCTGTTGCATCAGCATTTTTTATGCTCTTTTTAAGCTTTATTTCTTGACATGGCTAGACTCTCTTGACATAATGGTACTGTATCAAGTTTATGTTTGTTGGAGGATGCAATTATGCAGTATATAAAAAAAATGAGTACCGGCTTAACGAGTAGGGTGATAATGACCTTCAGAAGAGTCCTTACGTCCTTACGTCCTTACGTCCTTACGTCCTTACGTCCTTACGTCCTTACGTCCTTACGTCCTTACGTCCTTACGTCCTTACGTCCTTACGTCCTTACGTTAGGTTTGTAGTTCTACTAATTTTTATGATCTTCGGCGTTTTCTCGCCGGCAGGATGTTCTTCGAAAGACGACATTCCCGGGTCCCCTAGTGGTGGCGATAAAACCCCTGATGTAGCTTGTCCCACAGGTACCGTTCGTTTGGCAGATGCTTCTAAAAAAACTTTAGAGACCTGTATGGCCTCGCTCCCTTCTGATTTAACTTGTCCTACGGGCACCGTTCGTTTGGCAGATGCTTCTAAAAAAACTTTAGAGACCTGTATGCCCGATACCGATACTCCCGGTGGTGGTGGTCAAACTCCCGGCGGTGGTGGAAAAGCCCCAATTGACACCGATGGTGATGGCATTCCCGATTTCACTGATGTGGATGACGACGGCGATGGTTTGATAGAGATTAACTCTCTCGTAATGCTACACAACATCCGCCATAATGTTAATGGCGACAGCTATAAAACAGGTGCTGGTGCTGGTGATACTACTGGTTGTGGTAAAATTGGAAGCGTTCTCTGTAATGGCTACGAGCTAACCCAAGACCTTAGTTTTGATAAGGACGGCGATGGCAAAACTTGGACTGCCCCCCCTTCCCCTGATAGCAACAATGTAGGCTATACCCTAGATCCCGAAGATAACGCTTCTCCTCATTTTGTAGTAGCCGACGGTGGTTGGTTGCCTATTGTATCTTTTAACGCTATTTTTGAAGGTAACGGTCACACCATTACGGGTTTGGCGATTAGTAGAGATCTGAGCAATATAGGGATGTTTGGCTCTACAACGACGAATGCAGCAATCCGTAATATCGGTTTGAACAATAACCTCGCTAACTGCACTCGGGCGTCTAATACTAATAATATAGGAGGCTTGGTGGGTGATCAGGGTGGTGGAAGTATCATCGCGAGTTACGCTACAGGTGATGTAAATGGAGGAGCTGGGATTGATTATATAGGAGGCTTAGTAGGTTCTCTGGATGATAGTGGAAGTATCATCGCGAGTTACGCTACAGGTACTGTAGATGGAGGAGATGGGGGTGATTATACAGGAGGCTTGGTGGGTCAGTTCAACGGAGGAAGTATCACCGCGAGCTACGCACGCGGTGCTCTCTATGGAGGAGATGGAGGTGATTATATAGGAGGCTTGATAGGTGCCGATCTTACTTCTATGAACAAGATTACTGCAAGCTACGCTACGAGTGATATAGATGGAAGAGATGGCAGTAATATTATAGGAAGCTTTGTGGGTTTTGGAGCTTCAAGTGGAATAATTATCGACAGCTATGGTTTTGGCATGGCAATCAACGGAACTATAAATACTGCTGGTACTACCTATCCAACAGATGTAACTAGTGCAATGCAATTAATCTCGACTAACGTTCCCAGCTCATGGAATAATGATGCTAAAAACACCAAAGGTGCTTGGGATCTCGGCACAAATATGCAAACTCCAGCTCTGAAATACGCTGACTATGATGGTGCTGGTAATAAATATTATTGTACTAACGCTGCACGTCCTACAACGGGAACGCCCATCCCCATCCCTAATTGTGGTGAGCTTATCCCTAATCAAGAACGTAGCCCATAAATTAGGCGAGTAGACGAGAACTCGCATCGACGCTATAAACCAGCAGGCGAGTGGCGAGAGCTCACGTAGATGCTGCAACCCCAATAGGCAGATGACAAGAACTCGCCTCGACGCTATAAACCAGCAGGCGAGTGGCGAGAGCTCACGTCGATGCTGCACCGAATAGGCAGATGACAAAAACTCGCCTCGGCGTTACAAACCAGCAGACGAGTGGCGAGAGCTCACGTCGACGCTATAAATCCGCAGGCGAGTGGCGAGAGCTCACGTCGATGCTGCAAACCCAATAGGCACGTAGGTGGGGTGATCTCTTTCACCACCACCTACACGAAAATTGCAATATGGTATAATTTACCGATTATATAAATTGAGCAAGTGACTATATGGTTTTAGTTGCGGTCGTCAAGTCATCCATTATTTCTGGATTTCAGCTTGAGCATCAATGAATGTATGAAAGGACAATGCCATCGCTATTTTTCTTGCAAATGAAAAATGGTTTCAGAATACGCCGACCGACCTTTTTCAACAAGGCTCTTTCTTCTGCCAGTATTTTGATTTATGCCCACAGGGCACAAGTACAAAGGTCTTAAGCGGGTAATTGTTTATGTTTATTTCGCTTTTTCTGCCGCAGAATTGAAACGAACAAGCCCATCCCAATCAATCTCGCCATTATTCTTACAAAACATCTCGGCAAACTCTTTAGAAAATTTATTGATCATCTGTGAATACACGGTTAAAAAATCATCATTTCTTTCTTTGGCTTGATAACCAATCGGTTCAATAATTTTTGCGAATAATTGATTGTCACCCGAAATAAAAAACCAAAATTGCTGACCGCAGTACTTGAAATATTCGCCTTTGTCTTGATTATTGTCTTTGCCATAGCAACAACCATTGACAGCAACGATGTTGAGCTGGGAGTTACTGGTTCTTAATGCTTTCTTCGCCGTTATGAAATCATTTTTCATTTTGATTATTTGCGAGCTATTGCCCCAATTCGGTCCAGATTTAATTGCAACAAGGTATCGTTTTTTGTTAGTGTCAAACTCAAGGTCAATGCCGGTGATGCCTGATTTACGACCACCATAAACTTTATCGTTGACAAAAATAGCAAGCCCTTCCAGCCAGTCTCCAAAAATAGTTTCTTCATTTGAGGATATGTGTGCATTCACTAACCCTTTTATGATTTGCTCAGTGGTTAAAACATATTTGGCTTTGAACAAATATGGGTTTTTCCGCTTAAGTACCTTTGACAGTTTTAACGTATCAAGACTCCGGATGCGTTTTCGATGAAAAACACTGATGTTATTTTCAACATAAGTCGATACATCGCTAAGATTTAATGGATTCATGTTTTATCTTTGGTCGCATTGATGTATTTCGATTGGATTTAGTCGGTTTTTTACCATTTCACAATATTCGGGAACAATGTCAATACCTATCGAATTTCGTTTCATTTGATTAGCAACAATTAATGTTGTCCCCGAACCCATAAAAGGATCAAGCACCAAATCATTTTCTTGCGTGAACAACTTGATAAACCAGCGCGGCAAATTCGCCGGGAATGTTGCACTATGATGCTTGTTGTTGCATTCGGTCGCTAAATGCAACACATTGGTTGGATACGCTTTGTCTCGCTCAAGCCAATTTGAAATATTTTTGCCGAAACCGCTACCTACTTTTGAAATATCACGAGTTTTATCTGTTTCGGAAAGGTTTTTTAATCTTGAATTCGCCCAATCTCCCATTGGAACCATCACTTCCTTCTGATACATATTAAACTTCCTATTTTTATTAAATTGAAGTAACCGTTCCCACGCATCGCGAAAACGATTAGGCCATTTACCCGGATAGCAATTTTTTTTGTGCCATATCAACTCTTCAGTCCACAACCACCCCTGCTTACGCATTTCTAAAATAACATCTATCACATACACACTGCGCTCTCCATGCACGACTTTTTCTTTGATATTTAAGACGAAGGTTCCGGTCGGTTTCAAAACACGCAAAAGTTGTTTTGATATGGGCAAGAACCAATCAACATATTTATCTGGATGAATGCCGCCGTATGTGCTTTTGCGTTGGTCTGCATAGGGAGGCGATGTAACAATGAGATCAACAGAATCATTTGGAATAAGTTTTAATTTCTCTTTGCTGTCGCCGAGGTAAATATCTGTTGTGATTGCCATTTTATATATTTGTTTCAGCCAATCTAGCGTTGTACCATGAGCCCGTAAAAGGGTCTAAAATAATATCTCCCTTTTTGAAAAACGATTTCTCTTTAAAATTATCAGTATGACTATCTAAAAAATATTCAACCAACTGAGGGATAAATTTGCCCTTATAGGGGTGTAGCCGATGGACATGTTTTGTTGTTTCTGATTCTTTATACTGAGAGAATGACAAACCCCAGTTTAGGTCATTGCCTAATTGTCGTTTCCAGCTGTCTGCTTGTGTTTCATGATGTGCTTTGTAGTAGGCTTTTAAATCAGACTTATTAACGACAACATTTCCATTCTCACCATTTTTTGATATTCTGCCATATTGAATTAGATAAGATATATTTGATGTAGTTACATCTTTCCCCAAATATTCAGTCGCCCAAACACTCGCTTCTTTTATCGTCATTAAGTCTTGGATCTCTAAATTATTTTTTGTAATCATAATTCAAGTCATACTTCAAAGTAGTCTATGAGCTGCTCCAAAAAAATTATGCTTTTATTAATTTTATTTCTATTTTTTAATTATTACTATTATTAAAAATATGGTAAAGGCGTATCGCTTCTGAATGCCCTCCAATGATACCACCTGAACGAGTCTCTGTTTTATTCAATGTAATTTTTTTTAAATCTAAGTCTGTCATTATGTATCCAAGCTCTTCAAATAAACAAAGACCAGCGGCAATATCCCATTCATTTTTAGGAGAATATGATATCGTTAAATTAAATTTACCTGAAGCAACCATCCCTAATTTATAAGCGATTGAACCAAATATTTGCTCATCACAAATAGATAATTGAGAAAGATATTTATTTAAAAGACCTCGTTTAAATTCACTTCTTGAAAAACAGGGATAAATATCTTCTATTTGTTGTGGAATTTGATTATCTTTTTTAAATAAACACGAGTTAATAAATATTCCTATTCCTTTACCTCCGTGAATAAAAAATTTTTGAGCTGGATTAAAAATAAAACCCAATACTGGTTGGTTCTCTTCTACCAGAGCTACTGAAACCGAAAACTCGGGCACACCACGAATAAATTCTTTTGTTCCGTCAATAGGGTCAATGATCCACACCCTTTTTGTTTTAAAACGATTTGGCAAGGAGCTATCTTGCACAGAAGTTTCTTCAGAAAGGATAGCATCTTCAGGAAAATATTCTTGTATGGTTTCAATGAGTAGAGAATTTGACATTAAATCAGCTTCTGTTAAGGGGTTATGAGCACTTTTCATGGTAATTTTATAGTTCTTCTTCTCAAAATATTTCATAAGTACAGCACCTATATTTTTCATGCAGGATGTCATAATATCTATTTCTATTTTGTAGTTATGTTTCATTTATTTATAAAATAGCGTTGTTATTTTCTTGATATCTTAAATATTGACAAAGTGCGTAATCAATGGTTAGGTGGGCAATTGATTTTTTTTTGTGATAAAATACTTTTTTTAATTCTCTCTCTTTTTTTATTCTCTTGCTTGGGAACCCAAGAGGATTTAGTACGGTGGGAAAAAAAAAGATCCAAAATACAAATAGATAAAATAATTGAAAATTTTATTGGAGAAGGAAATCAGCCAGAAACATATCAAACTTTATATATAAATATAATTCAGAATAATAATAACCAAAGTCTTCTTGAATCAAGGCTTAAACAAAAACTCAAATTTGCTTTTAATTCTGATGGTCGTGTTCAAATTGTTTCCAAAAAGAAAAAAGCTCAAATTTTATTTTATGGAAAAATAATTAATTATCAAAAAATTCCTCTGCGGTTTGATTTATTTAATAGAGTAACAGCCTTCAGACTCGGAATTTTAATGAGAATTAGAATAACTTTAAATTCAAATACTAATTCTGAGATTAACAAGCCAGAAAAGATTCTCATTAAAAAAGAAATTCGCTTTGATACAAATTATTCTCCCCTCGAACTTCCTTTCGAAATAGAAAGTTTAGCGAATGAGAGATTAATGGATGGCCTCACTAATCGCGTTGTCCATACGTCTATTGAAGGTTGGTATTCTCGCTTAAAAAGACCTGATGAGCTCAATTATGAGAAAAGTGGAAATTTATTAAATCGTCAATAATAATTTTTATTTTTCTAGGTTGCAAAAAATCTAATGTTACAATCACTTTAGTTAATCTTTTATTTCTTTGAGAGTATCCGTAAGCTCACTAAACAAATCTTTTGATAAATCAATGATAGGACTAGGTTTATTTCTATTTGACTTTCCTATACCATAAATTTTTGATAAATATTTTTTTGCTATTTCTAATTTTTCAATTTTCTCTTCTTTTGAACCTTTAGATAGCATTACTTTCTTTTTAAGTAAATAAGAGTTTAAATATAAAACACCTTCGTAACCCCAATTATGATCAGTGTCTGGTCCCAACATATATGAAACCGCATCCATTGGCTCCTCACCTGATTGCATATATGTAAGTGTTTGAGAATAATATTTTGCAGCCTCAATATAATAAAAATCACGCGCTTTATCGTAAGGTCTGTAAGGAACATCTTTAAATAAGTCATCAAATAACCAACCTAACCTAAGGCATGAGATGGCTATCTTAACAGTCGGAGCGATAATTTTATCTCTGAAGTGATAGCAATCAATAGCTAACATATGTGATATAATAGCCGTAATTAAGTTTTTTTGAGCATCAAAATCAATTTTTCCAAATAAAACTCTCAAGACTTTCTCTCGATGATTTTGTGTTGATTTAATTTTTGTAATTTCTTCTTTTGAAATTTTAGTAAAATCTTTCGGAAAAGAAGCATATAAGCATTCATTACAAATTTGTACACTAAAAGCGAGGGGATAAATAATACCATATTTAACGCTTGGTTTGTAAAGTCTACGAAGCTCTCTAGTCAGTTTGTCAGCAATAAGCCTGCCACCACCTGATAAAAGTTCTTCCTTGTAATGAGAACTTGAACAAACGGGACAAGTACTCTCTTCCTTCACCTGATAGGATATTTTTTTAGGGACAATCATTTTTTGAGTTTTAGACATGATATATGTATGATTACTCTTTTAACTTTTTACGTACTTGTAAAGAAAAATATATAAGATTAGATAAATTTATGGTAAATCTTCTAAATTTAAATGAGCGAATGTAATAAAATTAAATTTCTATTGTTTTTTTTTAGAAGTTCTTGACCTCTTACTAGCATAAAATGACACTGGGCAAATTTCAATTTTAAATAGGGAAGGTATTAATATTATGATTCGAACTACAGTCGATATTTTTGAAGGTTCTTTTCAGCGTTATTCTGAGAGTGTGGCCATGCGTTGGAGAGAAGAAGGTAAAACAGAATTTACTGAAAGGACATACAGAGAGCTTTGTAACGAAGTTGATATAATCAGTGCTGGTTTACTTAGTATGGGATTAAAACCCAAGAGTCATATTGGTTTAATTGAAGATGTTTCCCAAAATTGGACAACCTCATCGATCGCTATTCAGATGATTGGGTGTATTGATGTGCCTCGAGGTACTGACTCAACAGGACCTGAAATCGCTTTTATTTTCGCTCATTCCCAGTCTAAAATAGCTTTTGTTGCAAATGCTAAAAAAGTTGATGAGATTGAACTTTCTTTGAAGAAAGAAAAACATGACGTATCTAAGTATATTTTACTTGATAATTCTGTAAGTAAAAAAAATTCTAAAAAATGTATTAAACTATCAGAAGTTAGTCGTAAAGGAGAAGCTTTTCTTAAGAAAGAGAGTGGAAGAAAAACGTTAACAGATATTCGTAAAAAAGTTGCACCGTCTGATTTGTGCACGATAATATATACTTCGGGCACAACTGGTCAGCCAAAAGGTGTTCAATTAACCCATGCAAACTTGACTAGTCAGGGGCATATTTTAACCGCGACTGTTGATATTTCAACCGCTGATAGAGCACTCACTTTATTACCTCCTTGGCATATCTTTGGTAGAATCACTGAATTGTTGGTATTATTAAATGGTGCCTCTTTAACATACACTAATATTAAAAGTATTAAAGATGATATGCGTAATACAAAACCAACAATTATTCCCGCTGTACCTAGGATATGGGAAGCCATTTATGATGGCTTAATTGGTAAGCTAAGAAAAGGAGGAAAGTTAGGTCTATTTAATTTTTTTAAGCGATTTGCTGTTATTAATTATAAATCTCAGGTTTGCTTTTTGGGTCAAGAAAAGCTTTATAAAAAGAGAAATTGTCTTTTAGATCTTTTTGTTCGTTTGATTGCTTTGGTAACATACTCCGTCACTTTACCTCTGAAGGGTTTGGGGCATATTCTAATCTTTAGTAAAATTATAGCAGCAACAGGTGGTTCACTTCGTTTTTCCATATCGGGAGGGGGTGCTCTTCTTGGGTATGTTGATGATTTTTTTGCTGCAATTGGCTTAAAAATTCTTGAGGGCTATGGTTTGACAGAAACGTCTCCCGTACTTTCTATTCGTCAACCCGACAAAGTAGTTTTGGGTACTGTTGGACCTTTTATTGATCAAACAGAATTTAAATTAATTGATTATGACGGGCATGACGTAACGCGTATGCCTGGGGCTAAGGGAACACTGCATGTTCGAGGTCCTCAGATTATGCAAGGATATTATAAAAATCCTAAAAAGACGAAAGAAGTTTTAACTTCAGATGGTTGGTTCAATACAGGTGATCTTGTGATTCTTACTTATGATAAGCAAGTTACAATTGTTGGTAGATCAAAAGATACAATTGTGCTTCGAGGTGGTGAGAATGTCGAACCTGCTCCTATTGAAGAGAAAGTAAAAGAAAGTTCGTATATTAGCAATGCTATGTGTGTTGGTCAAGATGAAAAAACGATTGGGGTTTTGATTGTTCCTAACGAAGAGAATTTAGTTTTATTCGCTAAATCAAATGGTTTACCCAGTGAAGATATTAAAAGTCTTTTAGTAAATTCTGAGATAAATGCATTATACCGCTCTGAGATAAGTAAATTCATCTCTACAGAAGCAGGGTTTAAATCATTTGAAAAGATTGTACATTTTCGCTTATTAGAAAAGCCTTTCGAAAAAGGTGATGAGCTAAATAATACTTTTAAAATTGTGAGGCATTTGGTGAGAGAAAAATATAAAAAAATTATTCAAGAAATGTATAAATAATTATTTCTATATTTTATCTTTGTAAGTGTAATATAATTTTTTCTTCACGTAAGAGGCTAATTTATTAATATTAGCCTCTTCTATGATATGGAAGATTAATTTTTTTATCTAGTTTTAGTTCTGTTCAAATTTTATGTTATTTTTGTGTTCTTTTGAAAGAATGTAAGAAAAGATGTTTTTACAGATATTTAGTCGTGAGTTTTAAAAAAGTCTTTTCTCTGCATTTGTGAGGTCTAGAATCATTAAGCCTTATTTACGCATCCAGAAAAATGAGATATTTATATAATTTTTTATCATACTCAAGAATTACTATAAAATGAGCAAATTTAAATTATTATTCAAAGGTTTATTATGCTATTTTTTTTTAGCTCCTTTTATTTTACCAATTTTTATTACTGATTCGGTGCACAGAAGTAATATTTATGCTTCAGCACATAGTCGATTAAAAGAAAAACTAGAATTAAAGCGTTTTAAAAATATTTCTTTAAAACTAGTTTGTCAATGTGGTTGTAAGCTACTTTTAGATAATTGTAATCATTTCTCCTGTATGGCTTGGTCAATGCGGTCAATAATTGATTCTTTAATTATAAATGGTTATTCAAATGCATTTATTTTGAATGGTTTTCAAAATGGGTTTCACAAACTTATAAATAATAAAAAAATAATGACTGTTTTACAAAATGATAAATATGAAAAATATAAAGCAGATTATAAAAATGGTTTTGGACTGGCGGTCTATAGTGTACCTCAAAATAATACTCTTACAATTTGGATTATTGTACTTAGCGTATTGTTTACTTGTTCTTATGTCATTTTATTTATACATCGAAAAAAGAAAAAAATTATAGTGTCAAAAGAAACTAAAAAAACCTCAGAGGAAGAAGAAGGGTTGTGGAAGAGTCTTTATCGTGGATAAACCAATCTCCATGGTTCCCTTTTCAATAGATCAAAGAATTCTCTAGCATTTTTAATTGTTGCGTAAGCATCTTCATAAAGACTTTCATCTGAAATTAATTTACCTATTGAGCCTCTGCCTGAAATAATTCTTTTGGTAAGCGAATTTATATCTTTAGAGATCAAAGAAAGATTTCCAAGTGTTTCTTTAATATCTGTTTTGTTTTTGTGTGAAATATCAATAAGATTTTTAGATAGAACATTCAGTCTATTAATAAGAGTTTCGAGTTGCTTGGATAGGTTACTCATTGATTTACGAGTATTTATAATTGTCAGGCGAATATCCTTTCTATTTTCAGAAACAATAGAATTTAATGTGCTAATAAAAAGTTTTGTTTCATGAATAATTTGGGCAATGATTTGACCCCCATTTTTACCGTCAAACCAACTTGAAAAAGCAAGAAGCATTTGATCAATTGATGGAGGGTCAACTCCAATAGCTTTATCTCCATCTTTATAATATTCGTCATCTTCTTTACTTGCTCCAATATTGAGATTAATATATTTTTGACCCATCAAGCCTTGAGTGAATATAGCAAAATAGGTCTCTCCATTTTTAGGAATTTTTTCTCTTAAAAAATTTTTAAGATATATTCGAGCATACGTCTTTAAATCTTTTTGATAAATCTTTTGAACAAAGCCAACACTAACTCCTCCAGCAATACGTACCGGAGAACCAGGCGATAAATTATTTAAAAATGAAAATTGAACATCTATAGTAAAGCCTTCAGAGTGCAGCTGCCACTTTGAAATAAAAGCAATCGAAAGAATAAATAATATAGAACTTACAATGACCATTAAACCAACTTTAATCGCTATGCTTTTATTTTTTTCCACTTTATTTTTTCTCTCAAATATTTGTCATAGGGCCAGTTGCCTGACCTTTAATAAATTGCTGAATTACTTGGTTTTTACTCTCTATAAATTCTTTTGGCTCTCCGGTCATGATAAAACTTCCTTTATAGAGCATACTAATTCGATCGGCCAATTTCATTGTCGAATTTATATCATGAGAAACAACAATTGTTGTCACACCTAGTTCATCGTTTAGTTGATATATTAAATCATTTACGGCAGAGGCTAAAATGGGGTCGACCCCTGTGGTTGGCTCATCGTAAAGAATAATTTCTGGTTCCATAGCAATCGCTCGAGCGAGACCAACTCTTTTTTGCATTCCTCCTGATAATTCTGAAGGCATTTTATGCTCTATATTTTGTAAACCAACCATTTTTAATTTTTCAGCTACGATATATCTTATCTCTTCAGGAGATTTTTTTGTAAAGCGTCTTAATGCAAAAGCAACATTTTCAAAAACGGATATAGAGTCGAAGAGAGCTGCCATTTGAAAAAGTAAAGCTATTTTTTTACGTACTTCCTGTAATTCTTTATATGGTAGAGTAATAATACTCTTAGAGTCAATCATTATATCTCCTGAGCTTGGTTCGCTTATCCCTATTATATTTTTTAACAATACTGATTTACCTGAACCACTTTTACCAATAATAAAAAAAATCTCACCATCATAAATATCAAGATTTATTTTATTTAAAATATGATTATCTCCAAAACTTTTATTAAGGTTGGTAATTGATATTTTGATATTAGACATTTTTAGAGCTTAAAAAGTTGAAAAATATAAGTAATACAATAATCAGAGATAATAATTGACATGAAAGAATATACAACAGCTTGTGTGGTTGCTGCTCCGACACCTCCAGCACCTCCTCGTGCTGAAAAACCAGTGAAACAAGAGATGAGAGCAATCTCCCCACCAAAAAAAAATGTTTTTAGAACCCCTGAAATGAGATCTTCTACCCTGAGTAATTCTCGTGCATTTATGTAAAATATATTAAAAGAGATATCTAAGGTGAGATAAGAGATAAAAGCTCCACCGAATACTCCTGTAATAATTGACATTATTGAAATCAGTGGTAAACTGATGAGAGAGGCAATAAATCTAGGAACAGATAAATAATGAATAGGGTTTGTAGCTAATGTTGTGAGGGCGTCAATTTGTTCGGTAACTCGCATAGTGCCTATCTCTGCAGCGATTGAAGAACCAACCCGGCCCGCGAGTAGCATTGCTGTGAGCACCGGTGCTAACTCTCTAACCATGGTTAGGGCGATTCCACCTCCCATAAATGAAGAAATACCCTGAATTTTTTCTTCAAGAGGACCACCCAATTGCAATGCAAGAACCATACCCACAAAGAATGAAGAAATAATACTAACTGGTATTGATTTTACGCCAATCTCATTAAATTGCTTAAGAATATCTTGAATATTAAATGGCCGAGCGAATATCCAACGTATTGTTTGAAAAGAAAAAATTGAAAACAAACCAATAGTTTCAATGGCTGAAATTAGAGAATCACCAATACGAAAAATAAATCGCATAACCTTTATGCCTAAAGCCTATTCTTAAGCTGTAAAGCTTTATTTGACTTGAATATTAAAGATATTTTCAAGTTAGAGTTAAGCTCAATAGAGAGGGTGCATCTCTATCAGAAGTTGAGGACTTATAAACATCTTCAGCTACCATAATCTGAACGGGCAAATTTAATTTCTTATAATAAATTTTATTTATTGTTTTTGCATCACCACAATGAACAATGAATACATTGTGGTTACTTTTTTTGGGGTTAGTAATAACTTTTGTTATTTCTTTCGTGACTTTTCTTAAAGAGAGTATCTTCTCAAAAAAATAAATGATATGAACATATACATCTTAACTTTATTATTTTTATTGGGCTTATCTGTTTATAATAATCTTTCTAAATCGAATGAATCCAGTTACCTTTTCATGGGGGGGAATGTTGGTTTTGTATTTGGATTAGTTGGGCTAGTCGCTTCCTTTTTTAGTGCCGCTACTCTTAAGGGTATTCCAGAGGCGTTTGCAGGACATGGGATTGCAGTATGGTTAACAATCTGTATGCCAGTTATTTTACAGGCATCTTTGTTATTGCCGTTTGGACTCTGGATAAGAAGGAGGGTCTCAGAGATTAAAGATCATTCAGGAGGATTGATTTTTAATGTTCAACAATTATTTAAGGCTTCATGATTTTCACTGTGGATGCAGGTTATATTTTTTTTCTTGCCTCCTTGTTTATTCTTCCTTACATTACTATTCAAATTAAAGGTATTTCATCTCTATTTTGTTTACAGATGATATAATGTTAGATCGTTTTGTTGGAACTAAAACAACTGGTCTTGACGCTTTATAAAACTTTATCAAACATATGAATAAAATATTTTTAGAAGGATTAGAAAAAAAACTTAGTGGTATTGCTAATTTACGGAGTATCTATCTTAATTGTTTGCCTGAGCAGTCTGCACAAAAACTAGACGTCAATGATTTGAATGATCCAGATATCGTTAAAAATAATAAGTTTTCTTCTGAATTTTTTGAACAGCTTTTATCAAAACCAAAGTTTAAATTAGAACTAACTCTTGATTCGCCAGAAGATTTAAAGATTACTGGAGAAGAAAATTTGGAACAAAAAGAAAAGATAAAAACAAATAACGACATTAAGAAAAGATATACTAAATTAAGGAAAAGATTAAATAATATTCTCTCTACTGAAGAAGATAATATCTCTGAATACGGTATTGGTGTGTTTGGATTTGGTTATCCCATTTTAGTCAAAAAAAGAGAAAGCGACAATAAATGGATAAAAGCGCCTTTCATTGTTTGGAGTTTACAAATTGAAGCAAGCAAATCTAAAAAAAACACTTGGATTATTAAAAGAGAAGAAGATAGTCCGATCTATCTCAATCAACCTTTAATCGCCAGTTTAGAACAAGAGAAAATCAAATTTAATCCTATTTCAGAAGACATTTTAGATGATGGAATTGTAGGCAAAGATGAACTGAAGGGACTTATAAAAGAAATATCTCAAACATTAGATTTAAAAAATGATTTTTCTTTTAAAATTGAGAAAGTCCCTACAAAAAAACAAGTAGAAAAATTAAATCAAATAATAGAAGGGGGAGTTTTTGGAGTATACAAACAACTAAAGTCTAATATTATAAAAGATATAAAAGAGATTAAAAAAAACCACGAGCAACTTACAACTGATAATGATTCTAATTTAAATACTAAAAGTCGTCCTTACAGTTCTGTCGATACAGACCCCAGCCAACAAAAGGTAATTAATAATCTAAATAAAAAGGTTAATACTATTATTCATGGTCCTCCCGGTACAGGAAAGAGCCAAACACTGACAGGAATTATAACGAATTCTTTATTAAACGATAAAAAAATTTTAGTCGTTTGTGAAAAAAAAGTTGCTTTAGAAGTATTGAATACAAATTTAGAAGAGCAAGAATTGGATAGATTTTCTGTTATTATAGAAAATATAAAATTAGATAGACAGCGAACAGTAAAAAAAGCAAGAGATATTGTAGGAGATTATTCTGATACTTCTCGAGATGATAATGGACAATTTGAAAAATGGACAAAAATCTATGAAAAAAAAATAACGGAAGAAAATGTAAAAAGAAAGAATGTCAATGAAGAAATTCTAGGCGGTAATACTTGGAAAAAAGTTGTTACAAAATTTTTAAAATCGAATAAAATTTTTTTAAAACCGGATAAAGAGAACTTGAAAAATAAATTGAAAAATTCTTTAACAGATGATTCATTTGAATATTCATTGGAAGAATATGAGAGTCTTGAGCAATTAATAAAGGATGCTAAAAGTGAATTTTTCTCCAGTAATGATTGTTTCAATTGTTTCGAGAAGAACTACTTTTCTGACCCTTTCATTTCCCATAAAGAAGAGCATTTAAAAGAAACCTTAGAGCGTATAGCGAATGAAATAAAAGAAACTGAAGCAAGAGTCAAAGAGCATAAAGATAAAACTTCTCAAAAGATTCAAAAAATTTTTACAGAAAAATTAAATCAAATAAAAGAGTTGGATTCATTAAAAAAAAAGAATGCTTTTGATACTTATTTTGATAAAAGAGTATATTTAACATTTGGATCTATCTTTGGAAAAAAAGCTAAAGAAATTAAATTTTCTAAGGAGGAATTCATTAAAAAATATTTTAATTTGAAAGATTGTCATATTGATTTATTTCATTTTAAATTTTTAAAAAAGAAAAAATCGATTTTTGAAAATTTTAATACTAATATCAAAGAATATAAAAAAAAGTTAAAGCATCATTTGAAACTGTTAAAAGACAGAGACTATTTCCATAAAGATTTTAATCGAGAAAATAATCTCATTAAAGAATTTCAAGAAAAAGAAATAAACCTCTACAAAAAACTTTCTTCTCTCCACTCAAAAGAAATTTTTAATGAAGATTATATCGATAAAAATTTAAGCCCTAGTCGACTGAGATATGATTTTCATTCTTATAAAAAAAACTTTAGTGAATTAAAAATAGAATTTGAAAAATTAGTAGAAGAGGGTAATTTTGAAAAATTTTATGAATGGAAATTTTTTTTATATCGAGAAAGAAAAGATTCACAAAAAATCCTTTCCCTTTTAAATGTTTTAATTAAAGAATTTAAAAAAGATGACTGGCTACAAATCTTTTCTAGTTATTATTTTAATAATGTTTTAAAAAGAAAGGAGAGCGATGTAAGACCTTTGGTGACAGATGACCGATCTTTAAAAGAAATAAAAAAAATAAAAAAAGAAATCACCGAGGTTCATGTGAAAGAAAAGATAAAAGCTATTTGGGGGGATAAATGGAAAAATCACCAGGATAAAAATTTAAAGAGAATTTTTAATCTTAAAGCCTCTCCAGGAAAAAAAAGAAACTCACTGAAAAATATAGTTAATAAGAATTTTGATTTGTTTACAGATTTTTTCCCTGTATTATTTTTAACTCCAGAAGTTGCTTGCACCATACTTCCTTTGAAAAATCTTTTTGACCTAGTTGTCTTTGATGAAGCTAGTCAATTGAGAATAGAAGATACTTATCCAGCTTATATTAGAGGAAAATATAAAATCATCTCTGGCGATGACCAACAAATGCCTCCTAGCTCTTACTTTGGAAAAGAAGTCGAATTAGATGAAAATCGAGAAGACACAGAAGAAGCAGAAGAAGCGACAGAATCTGCAAACGAAAAATCTTTGTTGAGTTTTGTTTTAGAGTCAGGTCTTGTTAAAGAAAGAGAAGAAAAATTTTTAGAATATCATTATCGTTCTGAACATCCAGCCCTGATTGAATTTTCTAACAAAGCCTTTTATAAATCTAAATTAATCTCCACGACGCCTGCTAAGGATAAGGATACTCCTTTTAAATTTGTAGAAGTTAATGGTTTGTATCAGAATAGAATGAATGAAGAAGAAGCACAAGAGGTTATTAATGAAATAAAAGAAATCTTAAAAAACTCTGATGATGAAAATGTCCCCAGTATTGGTGTAGCCACTTTCAATGTTTCTCAAAGAGACCTTATCAAAGAGCGAATAAGAGAAGAAAGCTTATCAGATACTGACAGTCTTATGAAATTAGATAAGTCTAAGTATTTTGTTAAGAACCTTGAAAATATTCAAGGAGATGAAAGAGACATTATCATTTTATCTACAACATTTGGTAAAAATCCAGAAGGTAAGTTTAAGCAAAATTTTGGAGGCATTTCTAATAAAGAAAACGGTTATAGATTATTAAATGTTCTTATTACTAGAGCAAAAAGAAAAGTTATTTTATTAAATTCAATTCCTGAAGAGTACTACGGCAAGTATCAAGAAAATTTAGAAAACTTGGGAGAAACAAATGGGAGAGCTTTGCTTTATGCTTATATTGCTTATGTAAAAGCCATTTCTAAAAATAACATTGAAGAAGCAGATATTATATTAGAAAAGATATCTCCTTCTAAACCGAAAGAAAGCTTTAATAATGGAGCTGAATTAACAGAATCTCCTTTTGAAGAAGCAGTATTAGAGTATTTGATAGATGGTGGAATAGCAAGAGATAAAATTGAGCTTCAATATCCAGTAGGAGGCTTTAGGATTGATATGGTAATAAAAGATAAGAAAGGTAATCCTAAAGTAGCCATAGAGTGTGATGGTGCTGCTTATCATTCTGGAGAATTAGCCGTTCAAGAAGATTTATATAGACAAACAATAATAGAAGAGAAAACGGATTTAATATTTAAGAGAATTTATTCAACCAATTGGTGGCATAATACAAGAAGAGAAAGTAAAAAATTAATTGAGTTCATTAATAAAAAGTGTTGTTGACAACCTTCCATGAAAAGGTAACTGGATCCATTCGATTTAGAAAGATTATTATAAACAGATAAGCCCAATAAAAATAATAAATAAATAAATAATAAAGTTAAGATGTATATGTTCATATCATTTATTTTTTTGAGAAGATACTCTCTTTAAGAAAAAAATTCTACTAAGAAAAGTCACGAAAGAAATAACAAAAGTTATTACTAACCAAAAAAAAAGTAACCACAATGAACAATGAATACATTGTGGTGATGCAAAAACAATAAATAAAATTTATTATAAGAAATTAAATCTGCCCGTTTAGATTATGGTGGCTGAAGATGTTTATAGTCCTCAACTTCTGATAGAGATGCACCCTCTCTATTGAGATTAAGTGTCAAGGTCTTTAGGCGGGTTGTTGCCAGAAGACTTTGTTTCATTCGCACTTTGAATATGTACTATTTTTTATAGTGCTTGAAATTTTTTCTTTACATCATGCACTCTTTATCTCTTTAGTAGAATGATGCCTTGTGGAAATTTAGGAACTTCTGAACTTCTTATTGTTTGTATTATACTGCTCGTTTTATTTGGTGCAAAAAGATTACCAGCTTTGGCCAGAAGTATTGGTTCCGGAATCAACGAATTTAAAAAAGGCCTAAATACTATGCCATCCGACGTTGATGAAACAAAAGAAGAGAAGAAAAAGACAAAAAAAAAGGCTAATTAACAAAAAGAAAACGCCCATCTAAATACGATGGCTAATGTACAAATAAGCTTTAAGTTGTTCTTTTATGATCAAAGTAAATTTTAAATCAACGGATATAAAATCAATTCAGAAAAATAAAAAAAAAATTAGTAAATCTGATCGTTATCTTAGAGATTTAAAAGATAGGCAAGCTTATATGCCTTTTACTGATCATTTCGAAGAGCTAAGAAAAAAATTAATCCGCTCTATTCTGAGTATTATTGCAACTGCAATAGTCTCCTTTTTTTTCTACGATATAATTTGGCAATATGTGATGAACCCACTCGTACATTTAATTCAACAGACGGGAGAAAAAAATTCAAATATTAAAATTGTAACTTCTCGATTGCAAGATGATTTTCTTATTCAATTTAAGGCTGTTTTTATGGTGGGTGTTTTAGCTGCAATGCCTTACATCGTATTTGAACTTTGGGGTTTTATTATACCCGCTTTAGAAGTATCTCATAAAAAGTTAAGCTATCTCATACTTGTCGCTTCTATTATTCTTTTTGCCGTGGGCACATTATTCGCTCATTTCTATATTTGGCCGTTAGTTATTAAATTTTTTCTCTTTGAATGGACACCTCCTGCTATAGCAGCCGCTGATGGAACCCTGATACACACTCAGAAATATTTAAGTATTCCAGAATATCTTAGTTTTTTTATTAGCTTCCATTTTGCTTTTGGAATTTGTTTTCAGCTTCCTGTTGTGTCTGTGTTATTATCTTTTGCTGGCATCATTAATTCTAGTATGTTCTTTAGATCATGGCGTACTGCAATAGTCATTATTGCGTTGGTTTCGGCGAATTTAACTCCCCCAGATTGGGTTTCCATGATTGCTCTTATGTTGCCTTTAGTCGTTTTATTTTGTATATCTGCATTTTTTGTGTACTTGATCGAAAAAGGTTTTACTTTTAAAACAAAAAAAGTCCGATAGGTAAGCTAAGGTTAGGAGTAAATTTGTCTATACAGAAAAAATTTTCTTTGGTACTCACTTTGGTAGTGGTCATTGTTGGTTTGGGGTTGGTAATTATTACCCATAATTGGCTTTATTCCATTTTTAAAAAAGAACGAATTCAAGAGGTCACTAGGCAAGTCTCCCAAATCGAACAAAAAACATTTGAAAACTTGCAAAATAAACCATATATTAGTATACTAAAAGCTAACCTAGAGAAAGCGGGAATTAAAAAAGAATTTTTTATTTTAAACCGCGACTTAGAAATTATTTATCCAAAAGTTCAATTAACCTCGAATGAGAAGAGAGATATGGTTCAAAATTATTCGACAACATTGAAAACAGAGAGTGGCAAGGTACCTTTATTTATTGAAGAGAATAACGGAAGTCTTCAATTTATCTTTAAAGCCACATTAATTGATAATATAGAAGCTGTTTATTATGTCTCATTGTATAGGGATATCTTTCCAGAGAATGTAAGCTCTCTTTTGATGTTATTTTATGTGACGATTTTGATATTAGGTTGTTGTATATGGTTTATCTCGTATCAATTTACTGGCAGATTTTTTTCAGTAGTTTTGGCGATTACTCGCTCTTTAAAATATTATTTAGAAAATCAAGATACACAAATGATTGACTACGATAAAAAAGACGAGATTGGCGAGCTCATTAATACCTATAATAAATTTATAAATTCACTTGAAGTATCGGATGAACCGAAAATAATTGAATCGACTATTTCCTCATCTTTAAAATCAACGTCAGTTTCAACCCATAAAAAAAATCAACGTAACTCATTATTTCCCCAATATGATAATCTTGATATTTCTTTTTTTCCAAAGAATACTGCTTCTGATAATAATGTGGTAATCGTATTTGAACAGGGAGGTAGAGATGAGTTACACTGCCTAGTTTTAGAAACTCATACTGACAAAATTGAAGCATCAGCTTGGAAAGAAAAACTAAAAGAATATTTTATAGATCTTGTGCAAAATAATTTTGAGCCAAAAGAAATTGTTTCTAAACTGCTGAATTCTACTAAAGTAGCAGAGATGAAAACTTTAGGGAGTGGCCTTTTCTATGGTAATTTTAATACAGAAACAAGCAAGATGCTTTTATGTAAAACAGGTCACTTTACTTTATATACTCAAATATATACTCAAAATTCCTTCAAATCTATAGAACATTTAAATATTGCTTCAATAGATTTAGCTGCTGGATTCACAGACTTTGTAGAGAAAGATTTTATACCAGGTAGTTATTTTATTTTGTTAACTTCTAAATTTTTAAAAAACTTTAAGATTAGCGATCTTAACTTCGAGAGAGATATTTTTATGTCTCTAACTCAAACTACTGACTCAGGAAAAAAATATTTAACTGAAATATTGAAAGAACTTTATTTAAAATCTTCTGAACTTGAAGTCGGCACAAAACCAGCAGGTAAATTATTACTATTATTTCATAAACTATAACTAATGTCAAAAATATGGCATACATTTAGAGCAAGTTATTTGTTCATTTTTTTTTTACTTTACCTATTCCTTTATCGTTTAGCTATTTTCCAAGTTCAATTTGTACCTGAAGACTTCCTGTATGCTATAAAGGTTTTTTTTTCAGGCATCCTATTTGATATTTCTTTTATACTCCTTATTTCTCTTTGCCTGAGAAACTTATATACAAAATATTTTTTTTATATTTTAGGAGTTATATTTTTATTTTTAAATCTAATTAATCTTTCTCATAGCCATTTTTATAAAGGAGGTCTGATTAGCTTCACTTATTTATTTAGTTATTTGAGTGAAGCTCCTATGCTAATACAATCTGGTAAAAATCTTATTCCTGAATGGTCTATTTTTATATTTTTAATACTGCCCCTTATTATATTTTTTTTGTTTGGTTTACGTCTCTATGGTCAAATCAAAACTCAAAAAACTACTTTAAAACATAAAATTTATAATAAATATACCATTTCTCTTCTTGCAACCACTTGTTTTATAGTCGCTAGCTATTTAGAATTTTCTCCCTCTAGTATTTTAAGTAGTAATATTGTATATCGAATGATATATCATGAAACTCGCACTTATTTACAGTTTTCTAATTATCTATCTATTTTAAAAAATAATCAAACTAATAAGCTTTATTATCCCGATCAAGCTCATTTTGAATCACAGAAAAATCAATTTATATCTAAAAAATATTTAGCCGTAAAAACTCCTCCAAAAATTAGCCACCAACCAAAAATTAAGCCAAATTTAGTTTTAATTATTATGGAATCACTTGCAGCCAAAGATACAGGTTTGCAAGATAGTATCACAACGCAGGGTACTAATGTCACTCCATTCTTAAATACATTAATTTCAAAATCTGTTGTTTTTTCTCCTTTTTTCTCAAATGCTGATTATACTGCGGGTGCTGAGGTTGCAATTTTTTGCTCCACGCATGATTCTCTGCGTTATTCAATCGCGAATGGTTCTATACTTAGAGATTTAACAAATACTCAACTTCTTTGTCTTCCTAAAATATTAGCAGATGTAGGTTACTCTACATCTTTTTTTCATAGCTATACCACAACTTTTGATAATAAACATATTTTTTTCCCTTTGAACGGAGTTCAAGAAATTATTGATCGAGATGACTCTGCTTTTAATAAATTAAAAAGAGTCTCTTTTGGTTTAATTTCTGATGAAAAATTATTTCTCTATGGGGTAAAATATTTAAATCAATCAAAACAACCTTTTTTTGCGTCTTTTCTGACTGTTGATAATCATCAACCTTTTGTTATGCATGAACCTTCAAAAAAAAAATATTTCACAAAAAGAAAAAAATATAATGATTATTTGAATACAGTCAAGCAGACTGACGATGCGTTACGTTCTTTTTTTAGAGAGGCATCAAAACAAGATTGGTATAAAAATACGATCTTTATAATTACCTCCGATAATGGAATTTTCTTATCAGAGAATAAAACTAATGAAATGAAATGGGAATATTTTTTTAAAGCGTGGCATCTCATACCCTTTCTCATATACAGCCCTTCTAAACGAGCAAACCTTAAATCGCGTATGATTCATCTTCCGTCAGCTAGTCATATTGATGTAACTCCAACTATTTTAGATATATTGGGTATTAGTATCACAAATCCGTTTGTAGGTGAAAGTTTATTTAGTACAAAACGAAGAAATTATACACTCGTTTATGATTGGTTTAATAACTATTACCGACTATCATGGCCATATTTGTACCATAATACAGATAACCAAATGTATAATTTAATATATGAAAAAAAAATTAGCTCACCAAAATTGTCAGAATATCATAAATGGGTAGAAAAAAGTTATCACTTTTTTAACTATCTCATTTATACCGATCAAATTTGGACTGGTCCACTTAGAAAAAAATAATCCAGAAGATATCCTAGTATAATTTATAGGCTTTCAAAAAAATGGATTAAACTAAAAATTATATGTCAATCATTAAATTTTTCTTTTTTTGTCACCTTAACCTCGCTAATAATCATTTCTTTATCAATTGCTTTACACATATCATAAATAGTGAGAAGGGCAATTTGTACCGCAGTTAGAGCTTCTATTTCAACACCTGTTTTTCCAAATGATTTTACAAAAGAAGTAACTAATATATGATTAGCTTTTTGATTTATATCAAGGTCTATTTTTTCTAAGTTTAATTGATGACAAAGTGGTATTAATAGTGGAACTTGCTTAGCAGCTTGTATACCAGAAATTTTTGCGATGGTGATAATGTCACCTTTTTTGAGGTTAATTTTTTTTATAGCTTCAAGAGTTTGAGACTTCATGAAAATTTTGCCCGAAGCTGTGGCGATGCGTGTTTGATGAGGTTTATGATTAATATCAACCATATTGATTTTATTTTTATTATTGATATGTGAAAGCTCTTTCATCGTTTATTTTTTTTTATTCTTGATCATGTTGACAGGTTATCCATGTGGAGGTTTTGTCTCTATAAAATTCCTCTTTCCAAATAGGAACATTCTTTTTAAAATTGTCAATAATATATTCGCAAGCGAGAAAAGAATTTTTACGATGAATTGAGCAGACTCCGATCCAAATAGAGATTTCACCTAGCTTTACAATACCTATACGATGACGAATAATTACATTGATAATAGAAAATTTTGTTTTGGTTTTATTTAAAATTTTAGTAATTTCTTTATAGGCAAGTGTTTCATACGCTTCATAGCGTAGGTGAGTAACTTCTTGATTATTATTTATCTTTCTAACGCGACCTTCAAATGAAACATAACCACCTGCATTAATATCACTAAGAGTGTCTTTCAGCATGTGAGGGATGAGAGTTTCTTTAGTAAATTTAAAGTTCATATTAGCCTTATCCTCCCGAGTATGGAGTAAGAAAAGCGACTTTATCTCCCTCTTTTAGAATTGTTGTCCATTGCACGACAGTATCGTTGATAGCAACTCGGCATTGATTTATTTTAAATTTAAATAAATATTTCTGAGACATTTCTTGATAAAGTTCTTCCACATTTTTGGCAGAAGTTTTAATTTGTTGTTCTTCTTGTCCAATTATCTGTAGAAAATAACCAAAATTTAAAAGTAATATTTTCATAATTATAATTTAAAATTTTGTTTAATAATCGTTGCCTCTTCAGGGGTATTAGCATTATCTAACCAATGAGTATTTAATTGTTTAATCATTGTAATAGAACTATTAATTAACATTTTTCTAGGACATTTTTCTCCTGTTGCAAGTAATTGATAAAAACGTGAAAGAGATTTAGGAGAATAAAGTGTGCAGAGAGGCTCTGGAAAGTTATCATACTCACTTTTAAAAGCGGTCGCATAATTATAAGGATTATAATTTTTAAATAAAGTTTCAATGGTACTCTTTTCAATGTAAGGTAAATCGCAAGCTATTATAAGCCAAGCGGTGCTAGGAGAATATTCAAAAGCACTAATCATTCCTCCTAATGGCCCTACATTAAGTAGAGAATCGTACAATAAAGAAATGGAGCTTATATCATCATTTAGTTGTTGATTAGATCGACAACTGAAATAGATATTTTTGCAAAATGGTCTAATTACGTCTGCCATTTGACGGGTTATACTTTGATCTTTTTTATAGCTTATATTGCATTTATCTGTTCCCATTCGCTGACTTGCTCCTCCACCAAGAATTAGACCGTTAATTTTAATTTTTTGGCTTTTTTTATAAAAATGTTGTAAGATAAAAGTTTTAATGCCTGTAATATCATCACGATGAAAATAAGGATAATTTTTATCGATTTTATTTGTTAAATTTTTACCAATAAAAGCAAGAATGTCCTCTTTATTTAGAGAAGATAAAATTTGATTTTGATCATCTAAAAAAATTATTTTTTTGATATTAGACATTTTTTTATAACCTTCAATAAAGATAAAATCATAATCTAAAAAAAAAGTTTTTCCCCAAAAATAATCAGAAGGTTTATTCTCTATAATAGCACGGTTCGTTTGATTATGAATAGAACTTAAAATAGCTCCTGATTTTGTAGCATTGTAGGTATCTTTTCCTTCTTGATCTAACTGAAATTTATGTGCATCACTTTTAATATAACCAATAGAAAATTTGTTTTTTAATAATTTGATTAGTTGGCAAATGAGTGTAGTTTTACCTGTGTTAGAATATCCACAAAAAGCTATTTCATAGGGATTATATAAATTTTTCATTATCCACCTATATGATACATTTCAACTTTTTGGAATGAAGAGCTAGAAAGGCGTTGTTCGGAATAACGATTATGACGTTTCTGCCAAATTTTTGTAAAATATTCTAGAAACTCAGCATTATTGTTTGATTGAAGATAAGGTTTTAGATCATAGCCTTGCTCTTGAGAGAATAGACACAAAAATAATCGACCTACAGCAGAAATGCGTCCACGATTACAATTTTGGCAGAAGGGTTTACTAATAGATGATATAAAAGAAATAAGATATTTAGAGTTAATAAGATAATCTCTTGCCGTTTGTGATTTTTTTTTAGGGGGTATTTGTTTCAATTTATATTTTGAAGCAATAATTTTTTGTACTTCAATTGAAGTTAAAATTTGTGATAAATGCCAATTATTTTTATTACCAACGTCCATATATTCAATAAATCGTAATTCTAAATTGTGTTTTATCGCCCATTTTACTAAAGGTAATATTTCAGTTTCACTGAAATTTTTTTTAGTTAAACAGTTGATTTTGACCTTAAGTCCAGATTTTTGTGCTTTAAAAATACCTTTAAAAACTTTTGAAAGATGCCCACGACCACCAGTAATAAATAGAAACTTTTCAGGATCTAAACTATCTAAACTAACGGTAATACGCTGTAATCCAGCTTCAAATAAAGGTTGAGCATATTGCTCTAATAATTCACCATTTGTAGTTAGAGATAGATCTTGTAACTGGTGTTTTTGTAATAATTTTACTATTGAAATAATATCATTGCGTAAGAGGGGTTCTCCTCCCGTTATTTTTATATGTTTTAATCCTAATTGTTTGAGGTTAGTTATAAGTTTATCTATTTCTTGTTGAGTTAAAAGTTCATTTTTTTTAAAAAATGAGTATGTTTCATTTTTAGGCATGCAGTAAGTGCAACGATAATTACAATTATCAATTAATGATAGGCGGATTTCTTCTAATGGACGATTATGAAGATCAAAAATAGATGTCATGATATCGAAGAAGTAAGCCAAGGATAAAAATTAACTAAATTATTTTTATCCTTTTTATCTGAGTGGAGTTCAATAAAACCATTTGAATTTGCTAATCCAGAAAAATCGCCTGAGCCATTAGTATGACATATTTGTGTAAAATTTTTTTGATCAAATTCTTGTCGTACAGGTACAAAAAAGCAAAAATCTTGTTTAATTTTAATTTTTTCGTTAAAGACTAATTTTTGATAATGTGTTTTTAAGCCTAAACAATTATAAATATAAGGTAAGACATAACGGTGATAACAAATTAATGAAGAAACAGGATTTCCAGGTAATCCAAAAACAGCTTTTTTTTCTTGAATACCAAACCATAGAGGTTTCCCAGGTTTTTGCTTTACTTTGTGAAAAATTTCTTTTATACCAATCTCCTGTAAAACTTTTGGAATAAAATCAAATTTTCCCATTGAAACACCACCACTTAAAATGATGATAGAATTCTTTTGAGAAATGAGACTCAATTCTTTTTTTAGTTGTTGATAGTTATCGTGTAAATGATAATAACTTATTTGTGTAAAATTTGAGGTTTGTAAATCAGCTTGAATCGCCATAAAATTTGAGCTACGAATTTGCCAATCTTTAATAGTTTTTTGTTCATGAGAAACAAGTTCATCCCCAGTAGCAACTAAAGCAATTTTAGGATCGGCGTTAACAATTAATTCGGTTTTACCTACTGAGGCTGCGATAGCAATATGAGTTGAGTTCAGTAGAGTTCCTTTTTTTACAATAATTTTATCTTTTTTATAATCACTACCACAAAAATGAATATTTTTATTGAGAATGGCTTGGCTATCGCCTTTAAATAATGCAATATTATCTTGAATGGTTATTTGTTCATATGGAATCACTGTATCGGTATTATTGGGAAGAATTGCACCAGTCATCACTTCTAAGCATTGCTCCGAATGCTTTAATTCTTTTGGAGGAGATCCAGGCGTTTGAATGCCTACAATGGGAAAATATTTTTGTTTTTTTAGAGTTGCTCCTAAGACAGCAATGCCATCCATAGCAACACGGTTGTAAGGAGGATATTGACGATCAGCGATAATATCTTCATAAAGTTTTTTACCAAGACACTTTAATAAATCTGTTTTAATTGGAGTAAAAGTAAAAATATATTCTCGTAAAAAATTATCTGCCTGTTGAACACTAATTAATTTATTCATTATTAAAATATCATTTTTTTATAAGCTTCTTTTGGAGTGTCACAGAGTTGACATCGCCATGTTTGCCTAAGGTTTTGAAAAAGAATTTTTTCAAAATTTTGATCATAACGGTTAAAACAATTTGGACATTCATAAATATCTAATTTATGAATAATCTTTTTTTCACCTTTAATTATTTTATTTTTTTGATGTTTTTGAATATGGATATATTCTTGAGATAAATTAATTATTTTATCGAGTAAATCTTTAAAAGAAAGATTTTTTAAAATATGATATTGTGAATTATAGGGATCAAAATTTTTATGGTAAGTTATCTGATAATTTTGACGTAATAATCTTTTTGCTATGGTAATTTGAAGATGACTATCTGAAAAATTATTATTAATTTTTTGTAAGCTAATAAAAATGTTACTGATAGATTTTTGTTTTTTCTCCAAGCCATCAATTAATTTTTTTTGTAATTTTTGTAATTGTTTATTTTCTGAAGAAAATTCCCATAAAAGCTCATTTTCAGAATGCCTAATAGTCATGGAATGAAAAGAAAGTAAAGCTTGCCATTCATAGAGAGTTTCCTTCGGTATATGTTTAATCAGTAGAGATTTTCTTGAAGTAATATAAATTCTATGCATATTATATTTAGTTAACAAAATACTTAAATCTTCAAGAAACTTTGCTTGCCATAACCTTTTACATGAGTAAAGATTGAGAGCATACTCAAACTCATTTACTTTGATAAAACCTTCAGTAATTTGTCTGGTTATTTTAGGTAAATCCATTTTTTGAAAAGAAGTAGTTTTCTTTTCAAATTTTTGATAAATATCGTTTATAATCTCTTGTTGTGGTTTATGCCATGATTTTTCAATAAAATTTACAATTTTAGGTATACTAGAAGTTTCTAATAAAAATGAGGCATAAGTTAATTCTAAATTATTTTGTAATACAAGTAGCCAATAATTTTCTGTTTCAGAAACAATAAAGTTTATATGACTTGAAAAAATTGGTTCAAGTGATTGCTTAGGAAAAATAAGTCCAAGTGAAAGTTTTGGCTCTGTTTTGAAACTTCGCAAGATTTCAATATAAATATCTTGGCGATAAGCCCAGTCATTTTGACTAAAAACTTCACCAGCATTATTAGAACAAACAATATTTGGAATATCTTCAAAAGAAGAAGTTACCGTAACATTTTGTCGTAGTGAATTTAAATATATATCATTAAATTTAATTTTAGGAATAATAAATTGTTGTCGACTACTCAAGTACGCTCCTTGGCAATTAGAACGATAAATAATTGTGGCCAATAATCGTAATAGCTTTGTCGGGATTACTCCACCAGAGAAATTTATTATAGCCTTATTTCGCATTCTTTTATTTTCATTGTAAGATCAAAAATCTTTTTTACTTCTGGTCGACAAGAACCACAGCCAGTACCTGCGTTTGTTTTAATACAAGTTTTTTCAAAATTATCACAACCATTTTTTATGGCTTCAATAATATTTATTTCTCCGATATTATTACAAATACAGATCAATTTTCCAAGAGCTTCTGATTTATTAGTTGAATTTCGTAATAATCTTTTTCGCTCTTCTCCAAGTTCAAATTTTTGTTTAATTAAATTTTTAAATTTGCTAAATTCACTTTTATCTCCAATTAAAATAGCTCCAACTAAACGGTCATCTTTGATAATACATTTTTTATAGTAACATAATTTTTCATCTATGATAATGATTTCTTCATAACTATTATCATAAATTGAGGTTGTACCCATACTACAAAGATTTAAGTTATTTATTTTTAAAATATTAAAATTAAGAGAGCCATTATAAGGTTGAGAGTAGTCACCATGAAATATATTTACTAAAGCTTGTGCTTGCTCTTGAGCAGCAGCAGTTGTTCCATAGATAGTACCACGTTGTTCAGCACATTCTCCAATAGCATAAATATCAGAATTACTAGTTTGTAAAAATTTATTAATGATGATTCCACGCGAGCACTTCAGTTTAGCTTTTATCGCAATTTTAATATTTGGTTTTATGCCAACAGCAAAAAATAAACTTTTACAACTAATAATTTTTCCACTACCAAGCTTTATATATTCAATAGATTCTTTACCAATAATTTCTGATACTTCTTCATTATAAATTATTTCAATATTACGATTAGTAATTTCTGTGTGCAGAATTTTACCACCAATTTCATCAATTTGTCCGCGCATTAGGCGAGACGAACGTTGAATAATCGTAACTTTTATTCCAAGTGAAGCAAGTGAGCCTGCAAGTTCGAGGCCTAATAATCCACCACCTACAATGACAGCATCTTTATATTTTTGTATATGCTCACATATACTATCAGCGTCATTACGAGAACGAAGAGTAAAAACACCTTGAATAGTTTGTGTTTTTAGAATTGGGATTGAAGAAGAACTTCCCGTTGCAATAATTAATTTATCATAAGTTTCAATTATATTATTAGATGTTTTAATTATCTTTTTTTTTGTATCAATGCTTTCAACAAGAACTCCTTTTTTAAAAGAAATATTCTTTTGTTTGAAATAATTTTTTGGAGTAGTTTTTAGATCGTCCCATTTTTTTTCTCCGTTAATGTATTCGGGCAATAAGATTCGATTATAGAATCCATGATTTTCATTACCAAAAATAATAATTTTATCAATAATATTTTTTTCTCTATATTTTTGAACAAATTCTAAGGCAGCAGCACCGGCACCAATAATAATTATTTTCTTTTGTCTGGGAGTAATTTTAGCTATATTCACAGCAGAGAATTTAAATTCAGGTTCTTTTGATACAGGATCAACAAGATCATTCGTTAGATTATTTGTGCAATTTTTTCCTCGGTTAAAGCTATTTTGCCAGTGCATTGGTAAAAAAAGAGTACCTTCTTTTATTGAATTAGAAATAGAAACTAAGGCTTCACAAGTACCACGTTGGTTATAAATTTGCACAAGTTCTTGAGAATTTATATTAAGCCTTTTGGCATCTTTAGAATGAATCTCTAAAAGAGGTCTTGGACTATGTAATTTTAGTTTATTAACTTTTCCTGTTCTTGTCATAGTGTGCCATTGATCGCGTAATCTACCAGTAGTTAAAATAAAAGGTAATTCTTTAGTTAGTTTTTCTGAACTTTCTTTATATTTTATAGGGAAAAGGCGAGCTTTTTTATCAAGAGTGAAAAATTGTTTATCAATAAAAAGTCGTGATGTCCCTAAATCTTTAGAGCTTGGACAGGGCCATTGAATAGACTGTTTTTTGAGGCGTTCATATGAAATTCCAGATATATCAATATTTGTGCCTTTTGTTAAATCACGATGTTCATTAAAGATTTCTTCAGTATTCGCATAAGAAAATTGTTTTACAAAACCCATTGCTTGAGCAAATTTACACAATATTTTTACATCAGGCAAGGCTTCTCCTGGAGGATCAACTCCTTTAGGTAGGTAAGAAATTCGTCGTTCAGAGTTTGTCATTGTCCCTTCTTTTTCTAGCCATCCTGCAGCTGGAAAAATAAGGTCGGCATATTCTATAGTATCAGCTTTATTGGAAATTTCAGAAACAATTAAAAAAGGTATCTTTTTAAGAGCTCTTTTAACTTTTGCTAAATTTGGTAAACTAACGGCGGGATTAGTACAAACAATCCATAAAGCTTTAAGTTTACCTTCTTCTATGGCATCAATCATTTCTGTAGCTGTTAATCCTGGGGCAGAGTTAATTTCTTTACTTCCCCAAAAATTAGCAATTTTTTTACGATGTTTTGGATTACTTAAATCATGATGGGCGGCGAGTAGATTGGCTAAACCACCAACTTCTCGGCCACCCATTGCATTGGGTTGTCCTGTTAGGGAGAATGGGCCACATCCTATACGACCAATTTTACCTGTAATTAAATTTAAATTAATTAGAGTTAAATTTTTATCAACTCCCATGGAGCTTTGATTTAAACCCATAGACCACATAGTCAAGAGGGTTTTACTTTTTCCAATAATATGAACGGCTTCGTAAATTTGCTCAATGGGAATGTCACAAATCTTACTACTTTGTTTAATATCTATTTTTTCTAAAAATTTTTTTGTTGCTTGCCAACCATTTGTATTTTTTATAAGAAATTCTTTATCAGCATAATCTAATTGAAATAAAAGAGAAGCAATAGCATTATAAAGCTCTATATCGGTGCCAGCTTTTATTTTTAGATGTAGATTTGCTATTTGAGCTGTTTCTGTTTTTCGCGGATCAACAACGATTAGACGAGCATTTTTTTGGGTTAATTGTGCTTCAATTCTTCTAAAAATAATAGGGTGACACCACGAAGGATTAGCACCAGTTATGAAAAAACAGTCACAATTTTCTATATCGTCATATGAAATTGGTGGAGCATCATCACCTATAGATTTTTTATAGGCAGCAACAGCAGAGCTCATGCATAAGCGTGAATTTGTATCAATATTATTTGTAGCAAAAAAACCTTTACATAACTTGTTAGCGATATAGTACTCTTCGGTTAACAATTGTCCTGACACGTACATACCTACTGAATCAGAACCATACTTTTCAATCATTGTTTTGAATACTGCTGCTCCTCGTTTGAAAGCCATATCCCAGCTAATATCTTGTAGTTGGTAAGATTTTGAAAATCTTGCTTGAGGTTTTAATAAACGATCACTCGTATCTTTAACAACATAGTGTAAGTTTAGCCCCTTACTACATAGCATTCCTTTATTAACAGGATTATTTTTATTCCCATAGAAATCAATAATGTCATTATTATGAGATAAAGTTACATCGATACCACAGCCTACTCCGCAGTAAGAACATGTGGTAGAAATTTTTTTATTCATAAATTTTTATAAATATTTTATCTTCTTTAACTTTTATAGAGTATGTATTGATTTTTTCACATTGTTTATCATTGGTACAAAGACCCGTTTTTAGCGAAAAATTACGCTTATGTAGTGGACAAGCTACTTTCGCTTCTTCATTAATTGAGCCCATTATGCCTCTAGATAAAACCATTTGTTTCTCGTGTGGGCATAGGTTATCAACAGCGTACCATTTCCGTTTATTATCATTAAATATAGCGATTTGTTTATTTTTGATTTTTACACAACTTCCCATATTAGTATGGAAGTCATTAACTTGACCAACTTCAAACCATTTAGTTATGTTAGACATTGACTATTTCTTTGATTTGTTTCGGGCGTATTTGTTCTCTTTCCATTGAAAATAAAACAGTTTCATCAGTTTCTTGTGAATTAATAAAAGGTCGGAAGCGTTTACGTTTATCAGAATTTTCTACAACATCTTTCCATTCGCATTTATAAGTTTTTATTAAATGATTCATTTGTTTTTCTAATTCTTGACAGATTCCTAAGCTATCTTCAATAATTACTTTTTTAAGGTAAGATATTCCTCCATCAAGTTTTTCTAACCATACACTAGTTCGAGTTAGTTTATCAGCCGTATTTATATAATAAATTAAAAATCGATCAATGTACTTAATGAGAGTTTCTTCATCTAAATCAGAGGCTAATAAATCACCATGTCGAGGTTTCATCCCACCATTACCACAAACATAAAGGTTCCAACCATTTTCGGTACTAATAATACCAAAATCTTTGCTCTGGGCTTCAGCACACTCTCTTGTACAACCGCTAACAGCAGATTTGAGTTTATGTGGGGAGCGAATACCTTTATAACGATTTTCTAATTTGATTGCAAGAGCGGTACTATCTCCAACTCCATAGCGACACCAAGTTTTTCCAACGCAAGATTTAATTGTTCGAAGAGATTTACCGTAGGCATGCCCCGTTTCAAAACCTGCCACGATGAGTTTTTCCCAAATTAATGGTAATTCTTCAAGGCGGGCCCCAAATAAATCAATTCTTTGTCCTCCAGTAATTTTAGTGTAGAGATTATATTTTTTAGCAATTTGTCCTAAAGCGATGAGTTGTTCTGCAGTAATTTCTCCACCTGCAACACGAGGTACAATAGAATAAGTACCATTTTTTTGTATATTAGCCAAAAAAGTATCATTGGTATCTAAAATTTCAGGTTGTTCTAAAATTAAATTATTCCATAAGCTAGAAAAAATTGAAGCGATGGCAGGTTTGCAAATTTCACATCCTAGACCTTGGCCATATTCTTTGATTAAATTTGAGAAGTTTTTAAATTTATTTTTTTTAATTAGATCAAATAATTCAACCCTAGTATATTTAAAATGTTCACAAAGTGATTTATCAATTTCTTCACCTGCATTTGCTAATTCTTCTTCTAAAATTTCAGAAATAAGGGAAGTACAACCACCACAGCCGGTACCTGCTTTGGTATCTATTTTAATAGAATCAATCGTTTTATTGCCTTTTATAATTGATTGACAAATAGTGTTCTTATTGACATTTTCACAGGAACAAATATTCGCATTAATAGGTAAGGTTGGTTTTACGGAGGTGTCACTTCTAGAAGTGATTAAATCAATGGAGTTTTCTGGTAATTTCGATTGATTGCAATAATATTGTAATAATTGGTTATATTCACTACTATCCCCGACTAAAATTCCGCCAATCAAAGTTTTAGTTTTTTTACAAATAAATATCTTTTTATAGATCTTTTGGACGTTGTTATTGATACTGACTTCGGTGCTAGTTTGACCAGTAATATCACCAAAGCTACAAACATCTGTGCCAATTAATTTAAGTTTAGTTGACATATCAGCACTGATAAATTCTTCATTTTCGCCAAATAAATTATTACAAACAATAGTTGCCATTTGATAGCCAGGAGCTACTAGGCCATAAATCATTTTTTGATGTAAGGCACATTCTCCGATGGCGAATATATTTTTATCACTTGTTTTTAAGAAATTATCTACAATAATTCCGCCGCGTTCACCGATTTTAAGACCAATTTTTTTGGCCAAGTCATCACGAGGGCGAATTCCTGCTGAAATAATAACCATATCTGTTGTTAATTTACTACCATCTGCAAATACTAGTTTTTCAACTTTTTTATTACCAGAAAATTTATTTGTTTGCTTTGAAAGAAGAACTTTGAGCCCTTTCTCTTCAATGAGTGATTTGAGCATATAACCACCATCTTTATCAAGTTGACGAGGCATAAGGCGTTCAGCAAATTCAACCACAGAAGTTTCCAAGTTTAAATCTTGGGCTGCTTTTGCAGCTTCTAAACCTAATAAGCCTCCACCAATAACGGCACATCGTTTAGACTTTTTAGCGTAAGAACGTATCGCATCTAAATCAGAGATTGTACGGTATACAAAAATACCTTCTTTATCGCAACCAGAAACTGATGGCACAAAAGCAGTGGAGCCTGTTGCGAAAATAGCAATATGATAGCTCAGTTTTTTACCATTTTGAGAATAAATTATTTTTTTTTCTCGATCAATATCAATAACTTTATCATTTATATATAAATCAATTTTTCTTTTTTTATACCATTGAATTGATGCCATACTTAAATCATTAATAGATTTTCCTTCAAAATATGAAGAAAGATGGACTCTATCATATGCTGGAATATTCTCTTCACAAAAAGTAATAATTTTATATTCTTGTTTTTTTCCAATCTTGGAGATTCTATCGGTTAATCGTTCACAAAATTTATAACCAACCATTCCATTACCAATAACAATAATCTTTTTTATCATAGTATCCTCAATTTACGTTATAACCATTTTTTTAAGAGCTTTTTTAATCTCTATTTTCGCAAAATTTTCATCAGAGGATGAAAATTTTATTAATGGTGTCAAAAGAGCAGAAACAAGAATTACTCCTGACATAATTAAAAAGCTATTAGAGATCGCTAAACTTTCAGCTTTAGTACCTATTGTTTTATCAATATTAAATTTAATTAACAATCCAGCTAAAACGGCACCGACATTTCCACCTGCTCCAACTAATCCCGCGATTGAGCCTAAATATTTTTTATGAATAAAAGGGACGACTGAAAAAGTAGCACCTTCTGCCATTTGGATCGTTAAATTAAATATTATTAGAATAAAGAATGCAAATGGAAAGTTTGTAATTTGAGAAAATAAACCTAATAAAATACCTTCGATGCACATAATTATTGCTAAAAATATAATCCGTCCTCTTAAACCGCTTTTAATTCCAGTTTTATCCCCTAAAAAGCCTCCTAGAGTACGGGCAAAAAGATTCATCAAACCTGAGCAAGCTATAACTAAACCTGCAGTAGAGCGTTCAACAAAAAATGTACTTTGTAAATAATCATCCATCACTCCATAAACAGTTAATTCAATACCAAAGCAACCTGCATAAATATAAAATAATATCCAAACTCTATAATCTTTAATAATAATCTTAAAGTTACTCGTTTTATTTTTAAATGGAGGTAATTTATTTTGTATTCGTAATTTTTTGAAATTTCCATCAGGTGCATCTTGTGTGAATAAATAATAAGATACTCCGACTAATATACAAATTATACCAATAATTATCATGCACCATCTCCATGAATTGGCTTCAGATATTCCAATTGATATAATAATAGAAGCTAAGATAGTCATACCAATTCGGTTAAAACTACCTCCAAAAGTTCCCCAACCTGCAGTGGTTGCATTTGCAGTTCCTACACAATTAGGAGCGAACATAATTGAAGTATGATATTGAGTTATTACAAATGAAGCACCGATACAACCAATAAGAGAGCGACAGATCAGAAATTGAGTATAATTTACCACAAAGCCTGTCATTATTAGGGGGAAGGCACTCGCAATTAAAAGCCAACTGTAACAAAGTCTAGGACCAAATCTATCGCAAAGTTTTCCTACAATTAAGCGAGCAAAAATTGTTCCAGAAACTGCTGCGATTATTGATATATATTTTTGATCGGTAGTTAAACCGAGTTCTTTTATTACATCAGGCATAAAAGGAATAATGCCAAACCATGCGAAAAAACAAATAAAAAAAGAAAAAGTGGAAAACCAAAAAGCACGCATTTGTGGTGTTTTAAAGTCAGTTAAGTTAATTCTTATTGCTTTATTTTCAAAATTCATTATTTTATTTTTTAAAACTTAGCTCTAAAATAGTACATTCATGGTTTATTTGTAAACAAATTATTTTAAATTTTTTTGATATTAAAATTTGGATAATTTATTGTATATCTTTAAATTTTTTCAAAATTTTGATATTTTGAACGATTACTTTTATCTGGCAAATTCAAATTCTTTCTGATGTACAGTATATCTAAACAAGTAAACCTTAAATTGAGCATGATTCACTTTTTGATAGTTAGCAATATTGGTTTAGTCAATTAGAGAAAAATGAACTAATTTTAATATTTTTATAAATAATCTTTGATGTTACAATATGAATATATCTTAATTTTAGGAAGTAATCTCGGTGATAGAAATCTTCATTTAAAGAGAGCTATTCATGAAATTCGGAAGTGTGATCTTCATATTAAGTCACTTACGAAAACTAGTGAAACTCCCCCTTATTTAATAAAAACACAAGATTTATTCTTTAATAGAGGAATTTTAATTGAAACTAATTTATCTCCTCTTGATGTATTGCAAGCTATTAAAAAAATTGAGATTAAATTAGGTCGCTTAAAGGTTTATCGCTACGGACCTAGAAATATTGATATTGATATAGTATGGTGGTCGGAAGGTGCTTATCTTAGTGATAGGCTTTGCATACCTCATATACATAATCGAAGTAGGCCTTGGGTAAGAGACTGTATAGCTGAGTTGATGCCACTAGCAATTGACAGTGCTAGTGGTATAAAATATACTGACCTCGCTTTGATAGATTTACGAACCATCAGTGACTTTCGTAGAAAGAAAGATAAACAGGAAAAAATTACTATTCTTACATGCTATGATTATACAATGGCTAATTTACTATCACGAACTTCTTTAGATGCTGTTTTAGTGGGTGATTCACTTAGTGGCGTTATTCAAGGTAAGGGTAATACGATAAATGTCAGTTTACGAGATATGATTTATCATGCTCGTTGTGTTCGCAAAGGTTTGCCTGATATTTTTATGGTTGTTGATATGCCTTTTATGAGCTATAAAATCTCGAGAGAACAAACACTCAAAAATGCTAGTAAAATTATAAAAGAAACAGGTTGTGATGCTCTTAAAGTTGAAGGAGCGTCTCAACATTTACCGTTCATTGAAAGTATCATCGATGCTGGTATACCTGTGATGGGGCACCTTGGCCTTGAACCACAAATGTTTTTACGAGAGGGAAGTTATAAGCTTCAGCTACAACGAGAAGAAGAGCATATAAAACTTATTGAAGATGCAAAAAAACTTGAAAATATTGGTTGTTTTTCTATTGTTTTAGAGATGGTACCTGAATCATTGGGAAAAAAATTAAGCTCTTCTTTGAAAATACCTATAATTGGTATAGGTGCTGGTGCTCATACAGATGGGCAGGTTTTGGTTATTCAAGATTTATTGGGGATGAATCCTGATTTTAACCCTCGTTTTTGTCGAAAATATCTTCATTTAGCGGAAGAGATCTCTCAAGCTATTGAAAAATTTTGTCTTGATGTTAGGCAATCTAGTTTTCCATCGACTGAAGAATCATTCAAATAGAATCTCACACCTTAATAAAAAATAAATTAAGATGCTACCTTTTATTGATTTAGCTAAACAGCAGAAAAAAATACGAAAACATATTTTTCGTGGAATCAAAAATGTTTTAAATCATGGGCAATATGTTATGGGTGAAGAGGTTTCTATTTTGGAAGAAAAACTTGCAGAGTACGTTGGAGTAAAACATTGTATCTGCACTTCTTCTGGTACCGATGCTCTTCTCATCGCCCTGATGGCACAAGGTATTCAGCAGGGTGATGAGGTAATCACAACGGCTTTCACTTTTATTGCGACAGCTGAAGTAATTGTCAGAGTCGGAGCGAAGCCTGTATTTGTTGATATAGACCCCAATACCTATAATATAGATACAACTAAAATTGAATCTAGCATAACACCTAAAACAAAAGCAATAATAGGAGTGAGCTTATTTGGGCAATGTCCTGATTTTGATGCTATTCAACAAATTTGTCAAAAGCATAAACTAGTGCTTATTGAAGATGCTGCTCAGAGCTTTGGAGCAGAATATAAAGGTAAAAAATCTTGTTCTATTGTTGAAACCTCTTGTACGAGTTTTTTTCCTGCTAAACCTTTGGGAGGTTATGGTGATGGAGGAGCTTGCTTTACCAACAATGATTCAATAGCCCTAGCTTTACGCGAGATTATTAATCATGGGCAAAACTTTAAATATCAGTATCTCCGGCATGGGATTAACGGACGTTTGGATACCTTGCAAGCTGCTATTTTGATTGAAAAACTTAAAATATTTCCAGATGAAGTTTTAAAGCGTAGAGAGATTGCTGAGAGGTATGATAATCTATTAAAAAATTTTGTTAAAATTCCATTTATACCTAATTATAATAAAAGTGTTTATGCTCAATATACTATTCAGACGGATGATCAAAAGGCTTTACAAAATATGCTACGTAAAAGAGGTATCCCTTCTGTGATCTATTATCCAGACCCTTTACATCTTCAACCTATTTTCATAAATAAAAAGAATAAAGAGTTGAGGTTAAAAAATGTGGAATACACATGTAAAAAGGTATTAAGTGTTCCTATTCATCCATATTTAACAAAAAAAAAACAACATCAAATTATTCATTCAGTTATTGAGTGCGTAGAATAAATTTTATAATGTCACCGTACACTAAGTATTTTTTTTTTGACAAATTGTCTTTGTGTACGATAGTGTGGATATGAATCTATTAAAAACACTTAAATCAACTTGGGGTTACTTATTAATTCTTATTTTTTTTGCCTTTAACGTTTCTTGCTCTGACGATGCTAAAAAACAGGATATGCCAACACAGCAGGATATGCCAACACAGCAGGATATGCCAACACAGCCGGATATGCCAACAAAACCTGGTCCAATAAATTCCGGTGGGAAAATTTTCGATGTGCCAAGAAATCCTGTCTTAACAGATACAGAGCCACCAGCTGAGGTAAGGGGTGTTACTTTTAGTGATTTCACGAACAAAATAACTTGGTCAAACCCAGGGGATGCTGATTTCTCTAAGATTTTAATCTTAAGAAGTGAAAACTCAATATCAGACGCGCCTAGTGCTGGTGCAGAATATACGGTTGGTGTTTCAATTGGTGCCTCAGAGGTGGTGCACGATGCAAAATCTCTTGACTTTGACCTCACAGATGTAAGGGAACAGGATGGAGAAAAGACTCCTTACCGTTATAAAAAGTATTATTATAAAATCTTCACTTATGATACAAGCCGTAATTATGCCGCAGGTGTTGATATCTCCGCAAAAAAAAATGCTGATAAAATTATTTTTGTTAATTGTGGTGTGATTGATGGTAATTGTTTGCCGCGTGCTCCGCGTACTGCTGATGGTGTGGGTGATGGCACGAGTTGGTCGAATGCTTTTAGCGATCTAGTCTCAGCGTTAAAATCTGAAATAGCTGGTGATGCGACCGAAGCTCAACCAGTTCAGATTGTTGTGGTTAAAGGTGTTTATAAGCCTAGGTCTACGCCTTCAGCTTCTGATAGAAGAGATGCTACTTTTCAATTGATATCACATGTCAAGGTCTATGGTGGTTTTAGTGGTACAGAGACCTCATTAAGTGAGCGCAACTGGCGGGTGAATAAAAGCATTTTAAGTGGTGATCTTGATGGTGACGATACTGATTCTAATGATGATGGCATTATAGAAAATGCTGATGATATTAAGGGTACCGAAATGGTGGATGATGCTACTGGTATGATGACTGTAATCCCTAATAATAGTTATACAGTTGTTACAGGGAAGGATAAAGCAACTTTAGACGGTTTTACAATTACAGCAGGTCAATCAACAGCAGATGCTGGATTTTTTTATAAATCTAAAAGGAGTGGTGGTGGTATGTTTAATTTGGATAATGATCATTTGGCTTTGACAAATATTATTTTTTCAGGCAATGTAGCTGTTGATGGTAGTGGTGGTGGTATGTATAATCGTAGCAATAATTTAATTTTGACAAATATTATTTTTTCAGATAATCGTGCTTTATATGGTGGCGGTCTACAGCTTACAGATTCTGGTGCGGTTACTTTAATAAATGTTTCTTTTGAGGGCAATAGTGCTACTGCTACCACTCTTGCTCTTTCTGCTGGTGGAGGTGGGGGAGGTATGTCTGGTTTCACTACTACTGATTTAGTTTTGAGAAATGTGACTTTCTCGAAGAATAGTGCTAGCAGTAGTGATGCAGGTGGACTACTCTTATATAATGGTTCTAGGGTTTCTTTGATCAATGTAATTATGTGGGGCAATACAGCGAGTTCAAATCCTTGTGCAGTTCCAAAAGGTAATGCAAATCTTTGCAGTTTCGGTGTTACGCCTACTATTTCATATAGCTTGATTCAAGGTTGCGGTGTTAGTGGTGCTGCCATTTGGACATCAGAAACGGATGCCGGTAGATGCGGCACTGATGATGGTCATAACAAAGATGCTAACCCAATGTTTGATGACAATTTGCGTTTAAATACGGGTTCACCTGCGATTGATGTGGGTAGTACGGCCGACAATGGTGGGCTACCCGCTGAGATAACCACCGACCTAGCCGGCAACCCTCGTATTGTAAACGATCGCATAGATATGGGTGCTTATGAAGGCCAATAAAAAATAGTCTGAATTTTCAATGCTATATCTAAATAAAGACATTTTTTTTTCTTGACCGGATATTTTAGTCTACGGGGTATAAGTCTATTAAAAACTTTAAATGAACTCAAGATTTCTATTTTTTATAAGTTTTTTTTTCCTACTGATTTTCCTGCATTGCACTAAAATTGGTCGTGCGTATTTTTTGAATGGGTTGGATGCCCCTCTACCAGAAGTCATAGATCTTACGATTAATCGTAATTCAAGCGGGATTACCCTAGCATGGAAGAATCCTGCGAGTAGAGGTCGCAACATCTACAATAAGGCTCTAATCTTAAAGAATACAAGTGCTATCCAAGATTTTCCTAAACATTGGCGAGATTATCCTGTCTCCACCACAATGGGAGTCTCACGGGTAGTCTATAACGCAGCCGCACCAACTTTTAGAGACACAGAAGTTGTAGAGGATGTCGTTTATTTTTATAAAGTCTTTGTCTCTGACACTTATCTTTATTACAATTTCGGCGTTCAGACTAAGGTTAATAAATATATACCACCACCAGCTGATACACAATCACCAGCTGAGGTGAGCGATGTTACTTTTAGAGACTTATTAAATGTAATTACTTGGATAAACCCAGCGGATGCTGATTTCTCTAAGGTTTTAATCTTAAGAGATACAATCTCAATAATAGATGGCCCTAGTGCTGGTGAAGAATATATAGTTGATGCTTCAATTGGTACTTCACGGGTGGTGTACAATGCCAATTCTCCTGATTTCAGCGTTAGAGCGGCAACGGCGGGCACTCTTTATTTTTATAAAATCTTCGCTTATGATGCAAGCCGTAATTATGCCGCGGGTGTTGAAATCTCTGCAACGAAAAATACTAATAAGACTATTTTTGTTAATGCTGCGGGTGGTGCGAGTGGTTCGAGTGATGGCACGAGTTGGTCGAATGCTTTTAGCGATTTAAGCTCAGCGTTAACATCTTCTACAGCCACTGCCGCGACCTCGGCTCTACCAGTTCAAATTGTGGTGGCTGCAGGTGTTTACAAGCCTACGTCTTTAGTTTCTGATCGAGATGCTACTTTTCAATTGATATCACATGTCAGGGTCTATGGTGGTTTTAGTGGTACAGAGACCTCATTAAGTGAGCGTAACTGGCGGGTGAACAAACCCATTTTAAGCGGTGATCTTGGTGGTGACGACACTGTTAATGCTGCCGGCGTTACAGAAAATGCTGATGACATTAAGGGTACCGAAATGGCGGATGCTGGTGGTATGATGACTGTAATCGCTAATAATAGTTATACAGTTGTTACAGGGGCGAGTGATGCCATTTTAGATGGTTTTACGATTACAGCTGGTCAATCAAATGGTCCTACTGGTACCTTTAACCATACTAATAGGGGTGGTGGCGTGTATAATATAGATAATCATAATTTAACCTTAACTAATATTACTTTTTCAGGCAATGCAGCCGGTGGTGGCGGCGGTGTGTATAGTAGAAATAGTAATAATTTAATATTAACTAATATTCTTTTTTTTGGGAACACTGCTTCCAATCTAGGTGGTGGTGGTCTTACTAATTTTCGTAGTAGTGCTATTTTAACCAATGTTGCTTTTTCAGGCAATATGGCCCCTTTTGGTGGCGGTACACGGAGTACTCATGCTAATTTAACCTTGACTAATGTTGTTTTTTCAAACAATACAGCTACTGCTGATGGAGGTGGAGGAAGTAGTATTTATGGAGCTGGAAGTATTATCTTGATCAATGTCATTATGTGGGGCAATACAGCGGGCACTTGTACTGGAGCGAATTCCCGAGGTAATCAGAATATTTGCAGTAGCAAATTGTCTGGTGATACCAGGACAATTAATATTTCACACAGCTTGATTCAAGGTTGTGGTGTTAGTGGTTCCACTTGGGCAACGGGTGTTAGCAGTTGTGGCGACGATAATGATGGTGATGATAGCACTGGCAATAATGGCGATGGTGGTAATAATATTGATGGTGACCCGACAGCTGCTGGTTATGCTAATTATCCAATGTTTGTAGACGCCGATGGTGCTGATAATGTTGTTGGTACGCTTGATGACAATTTACGTTTAAATACGGGTTCACCTGCGATTGATGTGGGTAGTACGGCCGACAATGGTGGGCTACCCGCTGAGATAACCACCGACCTAGCCGGCAACCCTCGTATTGTAAACGATCGCATAGATATGGGTGCTTATGAAGGCCAATAAAAAATAGTCTGAACTTTCAATTTTCAACTTTCAATTTAATGGGTGTTTATGAGTTTCAGCCAATGTCGCCACTATAACAATAAAAAATAGTTTAATTAAAAAATTTGAGATTCACTCAAAAGTTTATTTTTATAAAAAAATAAAAAATAGACTTGTCAAGAGAGTTTATAGATTTCTACTATAATTAGGATTTTACCGTAATTTTTTAATGAATCAATTGACCTACCTTACTTTAAGTGGTGCTAATCTTTCTATATTAGCAGATATTCCTAAAAAATATGAAATAAACCCTGGTGCATCAGATCAAGCTTGGCTTTATTCTTTTGAGCACTTTTTCGCTAAAAAATACACTGGTAAAAAAGAATGATGATCAAGTTTCGATTTTTTTTATTACTATTACTTTTTAGTGAAATTTCTTTTGGCTCGATCCGTGGTTTGTTAGAGTCAACGCATATTCCGGCGAACTTAGGTTCGGGGGGAAGTTCTACAAATATGCTACTTCCAAATGAATCAAGCATTTCAAACGCTGCATTAATGGGAGGCCTTGCTATTCAAGGTGGTGGGTTTGGGTATGCAAAAGTTGCGCTCGTTGATGCTTTTTGGGCTCAAGCATTTATCCCTAGTCCGGTAGGTACCGTGAGTATCAATGGTGGCTTTTTAGGTGATAAAACAAAAGAGATTCCGTCAAATCAATTTCAAGAATATTATTTTTTATCGGTAGGTTATGCCAGACAATTTACTAGTCGATTTTCATTCGGGATCTATTTAAAACCTGCCTTAGCTACTGTTGAAAATACAGTATCTTTTTTTTCGTTAGCCATTGAGCCTGCATTTTTATATAATACAAAGAGCGAGTTTAGTACAAAAATTGGTTTAGGGCTCTATGATTTAAGTTTTTATTTTCTATCTCATAATTTAGGTGTGAATATTTTTAATCCCAATGGAGTAGGTCCACGCGTCTCACTTCATTTGGGAACTCAATTTTTCTTTTACAAAAACTATGGTTTTAGAGTAGGTGTAAATGGAGAGATTATTGGCATTGGCACTTATGCGTCTTTACCTGCTCGTTTTGGGCTAACTCTTCAGTATAAATTTTTAAATTTTGGGATAGGTTACGCTCTGAGTGAGGAGGCTGACTTGCTTAATGGTCTCACACTTGGAGTAGGAGTCAACTTAAATGTTAAGCAGCTTTCTGTCTCTCTAAATTATGCTTTCGCTCAAACTGGTATAAATATTGATAGTGATTTACATACTGTTTTTCTAAGGTTTGATATTGACTACGCTGACAAGACCCCACCTCGTGTTCATATTAAGCAAGATTTAAATTATTTCTCTCCAAATTGGGATGGAGAAAAAGATTATATTAATTTTAAAATATTTGTTGAAGATGCAAGTTTAGTAAAAGATTGGAATTTTTCTATACTAAACAGCAGGCGTCGGGTGGTGCGTAAATTCGCTAGTGATACACGAGACTTTGAAAAAGAGTTTGGTTTCAAAGATTTTTTTATTTATTTCTTCAAAAAACAAGAATATTTATCGGTTCCTTCTCAAATTCGGTGGGATGGAACAGTCGACCCCATTGCATTAGAGAAAGCTGATTCTATTGCTCATAAAAATTTGTCAGATGGTATTTACTCTTATAAGTTTGTTGCTACAGACGAATGGGGTAATGTAAGTAGACCCTCCACAGGAGTTTTTGAAATTGATACAACATCACCTGATATTAAAATTAGTGCTCTTTCTTCTTTCTTTAGCCCAAATGGTGACGGTATTTTAGAAACAATTACCATTTTACAAGAGTTTAATGCTACAAAAAATGATAGATGGAGAGCTAGTTTTGTTAACTCTACTGGCGAGGTGGTAAAAACTTATAAATGGAATGGTAAAGCGATACCTCAAAAAATAATTTGGGATGGAAAAGATGATAAAGGGAAGCCTGTAAGTGAAGGTTTATATACATACAAAATTACGGCTAATGATTTATCGGGAAACCAATCTCAAACTGAAACACAGGCAATCTCTTTAATCAGAAGTATTGATGTTGTTGATGTGAAACTTTCTAATACAGGGTTAAGCCCTAATCATGACAAAAAATTTGATACATTGATGATGACTCCCGTGGTCTCAAATCAAAAAAATATTATAAGCTGGAAGCTTACCATAGGTAAGGATGTTTATGATGAGCCTATAAAAAATGCAAAAAACGCTCTCGTCAAATGGGGGGGGGGTAAAATTCCTCCATCCATTAAATGGAATGGAACAAAAAAAGATGGTAAATCTTTAAAAGATGGTATTTATTATGCTCAATTTTCTGTAAAATATGCGTCAGGTAATCATCCACATTCACTCTTCAAAAAAATTATTCTTGATACTCAAAAACCAAAAGTTAATGTCAAGGCAAGTCTTTCTATTTTCTCTCCTGATGGTGATGGTAAAGACGAAGAAGAAGTTTTTAGCTTATCTATTCAAGATTATTCCCCTATAACGAGCTATCAACTTTATATTAAAGAAGTGAGTTCAAATGATAAAGGTAAAACTCATACAGTTCTGTTTAAAAAATTTAAAGGGGGTGCTAAGTACCCTAAAGAAATTTATTGGAGTGGTAAATCTGATAAGGGGAGCCTCGTAGAGTCTGCTACTGAGTATAGATACTATCTGACAGCCACCGATAGTTATGGTAATCAGGCGAAGTCAAAGGAAGGTCAATTTGATACTGATATTTTGGTTCTAGTTAGCGAAAGAGGGTTAAAAATAAGGATATCAAATATAGAGTTTGACTTAGGAAAAGCCAAGTTAAAATATAAAACTAGAGCTTTGATTAAAAAGATTCATCGTCTGTTAGAACGATATAGTCATTATAATATAAAAGTGGAAGGTCATACTGATGATCTCGGAGGAGAAAGTTTTAACCTTTTGCTTTCTGAGAAGAGAGCAAAGGCAGTGGTTGATTATTTAATTCAATTGGGCACAGAGCCTGAGCGTCTAGACTATCAAGGGATTGGTGAAGTTTCTCCGCTTGTACCAAATAAAAATTGGTATAAACGCAGTAGAAACAGGAGAGTAGAGTTTCTTTTGAAGAAAAGTAATCCCTAAAGGTTAGATTTTGTGAGTTTGAGTTATAAGTTTGTTTTAGACTATCTGGCTAATCATCAAGGGGAGGAGCTAACTTATCATGAGATCAAACAAAGTTTAGAAAAAGAATATTCTTTTAGAAGAAAAAAAAGAGTTAAATTTAGTAGACATTCTTCATCTCAAGATTTCAATCTGAATATATTAATGTCTGAGTTGATGAGTTTTAAATTAGTAGATAAAAGATCCAAAAAGTTTTTAATTAAAAAACCTTTTCTTGTTCAAACGAGTCTGGCTGTTTCTAGGTCGGGCTCCGGTTTTGGTTTAAGCAATGGGATTTCTGATATTTTTATTTCAAATTTTAAAAGAGGCGGAGCGAAGGCACGAGATCAAATCATGGTCAAGATTACAAATAAGAGTAGAAATCGCTATGAAGGTGAAGTAGTTAAAATTATTAAAAGTTTTACAAATAATTTTATAGGTAAGGTTTTTAAAAAAACAGCAAAGTTTTATCTTATAACTTTGATCGATATGCCTGATCAACCATTTTCAGCTTTAAAAATAAATCCAAAAGTAAAGCTTACAGAGGGAGATTATCTTGAAGTATATGTCGAACATGACATGGTTTCTACACCTATACCTATGGATTTTGGTCCACGTATTCAAAAAATTCACACTTGTTCTTTAGTTGAAAAATTATCTTCTAAACATAGCAGCCTTGCTTTGCGAAGAATCGCTTTAAAGTATGCTCTCCAATTAAATTATTCAAAGAATGGAATCCCCACTAAAAAAACTCTCCGTCAGCGATTTCAATCAGGGCTAAAAGATAAAGAGAGAAGAGACCTAAAAAAACTTTATACTTGTACGATTGATGGTGATGATGCTAAAGACTTTGACGATGCTATTTCTATAGAAAAAGAGGGGAGTCATACGCGAGTATATGTTCACATTGCTGATGTTTCTTATTTTTTAGAAAAGGGTTCTGAGCTTGATACTATGGCTTTTGAACGAAGTAATTCTTATTATCTTAAACCCTTTGTACTCCCTATGCTCCCTAATATACTTTCAGAAGAATATTGTAGCCTTAAACCAAAAACAAAACGTCTCACTTTAACTTGTGAGATAAATTTCAATAGCAATCTTCAAGTAATTAATTCAACCTTCTATAGGTCTATTGTTTATATAGATCAGCGATTTACTTACTCCGAGGCGGAAAAAGAGATTAAGCGTAAGAGTAAACCTCTTAAAATATTTTGGGATTTTGCCCAAAGATTAAGATCGGCTCGTTTAAAAAAAGGCGGAATTAACCTTAATATTTCTGATTCTGAAATGGTTTTTGATCGCCAAGATAAGCCTATTACCGTGGAACAAAAGGAACAATTGAAATCACATCAGCTTATCGAAGAATTTATGTTAATAGCTAATATTGCTGCTGCAAGATTATGTCGATTTAGTAAGATCTCTTCAATTTATAGAGTGCATGAATCTATGGATAAAGCGAAGTTATCTAGCCTTAATCAATTACTCAAACTTTTGGGTAACCGCTTTCAATTAAAAGATATAAATTATAGTGCGTTAAATGATGCAATGCATTCATTCACAACTCAAAAGTTTAAAGAAATATTCTCTTATGCTCTTTTACGTTCTTTTATGCAGGCTAATTACGAGTCTAAGCCTAGAGGACACTGGGGTTTAGGGTTCTTAGATTATGCACATTTTACTTCTCCCATCCGCAGATATTCTGATCTCGTATTACACAGACAAATTTTAACTTGGCAAAAAAATAGAAAGTTCTCTTATAAAGAGAGTGAATTAAAAGAAATTTCGCTTCATGCATCTAAAAAAGAGCGATTAGCTTTGGAGGCAGAGCGTGATATGTTTAAATTATTATCGATCAATCTATTAAAAAATAAAATAGGCAGGTCTTTTATCGCTCGTTTCACTGGTTTTAATCAAGCTGGTTTATTTATTATGTTAAATACGCCTTTTATCGAAGGATTTATCCCCGTGGGTAGTTTTAACGGCAGATCAAAGATGATTTGTCCTAGTGAATATCAGGTTGTTTTAACAAAGTATAGTAAAACGGTCATGTTTGGTGAAGATCTCAACGTTCAATACATTAAATCTGATTGGGATAATATGCAATTAGTCTTTCACTTAGAGAATTAATAATACCACCAAACTGTAGATTTAGATAATTTTTTTATTATATAAACCAGTAATGGTATTACTATTTTAATTAGATGTCTTTAAATTCCAAGGTATTCATAAATTATCAAAAAAATATTTTTTCTTGACCGGCTATTTTAGTCTACGATGATTGTGCTTATAGAGAGTATAAGTCTATTAAAAACTTTAAATGAACTCAAGATTTCTATTTTTTATAAGTTTTTTTTTCCTACTGATTTTCCTGCATTGCACTAAAATTGGTCGTGCATATTTTTTGAATGGGTTGGATGACCCTCTACCAGAAGTCACAGATCTTACCGTTAATCGTAATTCAAGCGGGATAACCCTAGCATGGAAGAATCCTGCGAGTAGAGGCCGTAACATCTACAATAAGGTTCTAATCTTAAAGAATACAAGTGCTATCCAAGGTTTTCCTAGACCTTGGCGAGATTATCCTGTCTTCACCGCAATGGGAGCCTCACGGGTAGCCTATAACGCAGCCGCACCAACTTTTAGAGACACAGAAGTTGTAGAGGATGTCGTTTATTTTTATAAAATCTTTGTCTGTGACACTTATCTCTACTACAACAACGGTGTTCAGACTAAGGTTAATAAATATATACCAGCACTGGCTGACTACAAAACACCTGGTTCGACAAAAACCAATCCGACAGATACAGTGCCACCAGCTGAGGTGAGCGATGTTACTTTTAGTGATTTCACGAACAAAATCACTTGGTTAAACCCAACAGATGCTGATTTCTCTAAAGTTTTAATTTTAAGAAATACAAGCTCAATAGTAGACGCCCCTAGTGCTGGTAAAGAATATACGGTTGGTGTTTCAATTGGTGCCTCAGAGGTGGTGCACGATGCAAAATCTCTTGACTTTGACCTCACAGATATAAGGGAACAGGATGGAGAAAATATTCCTTACCGTTATAAAAAGTATTATTATAAAATCTTCACTTATGATACAAACCGTAACTATGCCACAGGTTTTGAGATCTCTGCAACGAAAATCTCTGATAAAATTATTTTTGTGAATGTTGCTGCGAGTGGCACGGGTGATGGCACGAGTTGGTCGAATGCTTACAGCTCCCTAAACTCAGCGTTAGAATCTAAAATAGCTGATGATGCGACTGAGACTCTACCAGTTCAGATTGTGGTGGCTAAAGGTATTTATAAGCCTAGGTCTACACTTTCAACTCTTGGGAGAAATGCTACCTTTCAATTGATATCAAATGTCAAGGTCTATGGTGGTTTTGATGTCGCAGATGCCTCGTTAAGTGAGCGTAACTGGCGGGTGAATAAAACTATTCTCAGCGGTGACATTGGTGGTGACGATACTGATTCTAATCGTGATGGCATTATAGAAAATGCTGATGACATTAAGGGTACCGAAATGGTGGATGCTGGTGGTATGATGACTGTAATCGCTAATAATAGTTATACAGTTGTTACAGGGGCGAGCGATGCCATTCTAGACGGTTTTACGATTACAGCTGGTCAATCAAATGCTCCTGCAGGTACCGGTAATTATATTAATAGGGGTGGTGGCGTGTATAATATAGATAATCATAATTTAACTTTAACTAATATTACTTTTTCAGGCAATGCAGCCAATGTTGGTGGCGGTTTTTATGCTAAGGGTAGTGATAATTTAACCTTAACTAATATTGTTTTTTCAAACAATACAGCTACTATTTTGGGTGGAGGTGGTCTTACTATTCGTGGTGGTGGTGCTATTTTAACCAATGTTGCTTTTTCAGGCAATATGGCCAGTTTTGGTGGCGGTATACAAAGTGTTGATGCTAATTTAACCTTGACTAATGTTGTTTTTTCAAACAATACAGCTACTAATGTAGGTGGAGGAAGTCAAATTCGCAAAAATACTGGAAGTGCTGTTGCTATCTTGACCAATGTCATTATGTGGGGCAATACAGGGGCTGCTTGTACTGGAGACAATTTTAAGGGTAATGTTAATTTTTGCACCTTCAATGTACAGCCTACTATTTCACATAGCTTGATTCAAGATTGTGGTGTTAGTGGTTCTTCCATTTGGAGCTCAGCAACTAATCTCAGTAGATGCGGCACTGATGGTGGTAATAACATTGACGCTGACCCTCTGTTTGATGACGATTTACGTTTAAGGGCGGGTTCACCCGCGATTGATGCGGGTAGTAATGTTGATCCTAGTGATAATACGAAAGTTTTATTCGTAACTGGTGCCCTAGACCTAGCCGGCAACCCTCGTATTGTAGGCAGTAGCATAGATATGGGTGCTTACGAAAGTCAATAAAAAAGTAATCTGAACTCTGAACTCTCAACTTTCAATTTTCCATTTTGAACTTTCAATTTGAATTTGGTGGATGCTTTATGAAGCTCAGCCAATGTGCCGCCACTATCACAATAAAAAGTAGGCTGAACCTCCATTTGAATTTAATTAGATGTCTTTAAATTTCAAAGTATTCAGAAATTATCAAAAAAACATTTTTTTATTGACAGACTGTTTTAGTGTACGATAAGAAGACATGAAACTATTAAAAGCACTTAAATCAACTCAAAAGGTTACTCAAGGTTACTCAAGGTTACTCAAGGTTACTCAAGGTTTATTATTAATCCTTATTTTTTTTGCCTTTAACGTCTCTTGCTCTGACGATGCTAAAGATCCGGCTGTGCCAACACAGCCCGGCGGAAAGAACCCTGACCCAACAGATCCCGGTGGAAAGAATCCCGGCGGAACAAATCCGAATATGCCAACGATTCCTGATCCAACAGATACAGAGCCACCAGCTGTGGTGAGTGGTGCTACTTTTGGAGACTTAAACGTGATTGTTTGGGCAAACCCGACAGATGCTGATTTCTCTGGGGTTTTAATCTTAAGAAATACAGTCTCAATAACAGACGACGCTCCTAGTGTTGGTAAAGAATATACGGTTGGTGGTGATATTGGTAGCTCAGAGGTGGTGCAGAGTGCAAATTCTTCTGATTTCGGCGTTAGTGCCGCAACGATGGGCACTTCTTACTATTATAAAATCTTCGCATATGATGCAAGCCATAATTACGCCGCGGGTGTTGAGATCGAAGCAACAAAAAGTTCTGATAAGACTATTTTTGTGAATGCTGCTGCTAGTGGTACGGGTGATGGCACGAGTTGGTCGAATGCTTATAGCGATCTACGGTCGGTGTTAAAACCTCCTGCTGAAGGAGTCGTCGCCACCACTGGTGATAAAATTGTGGTGGCTAAAGGTGTTTATAAGCCTACTACACTTGCGATGCCTTTAGTGTCTCCACCTTCAGTTTCTGATAGAAGTGCTACTTTTCAATTGATATCAGGGGTCAAGGTCTATGGTGGTTTTGATGTCGCAGATACTTTATTAAGTGAGCGTAACTGGCGGATGAATAAAACTATTCTCAGCGGTGACATTGATAATAATGACACGGTTAATGCTGATGGCGTTACAGAAACGACCAATCGAGTTAGTTCTGGTAGCACCACAGCTACTAGCGATATTAATGGTAGTAATAGTTATACGGTTGTTACAGGGGCGGGTGATACAACTTTAGAGGGCTTTACGATTACAGCTGGTCAATCAAATGCCAGTAGGGGTATTGGTGTCGTTATTCTGGGGGGCGGTATGCATAGTTCTAGTGATAATTTAATTTTGAGTAATATTATTTTCTCAGGCAATACAGCCGATTCTGGCGGCGGTATGTACAATGTTGGTAGGAATTTAATTTTGAGTAATATTATTTTCTCGGGCAATACAGCCAGTAATCAGCGTGTTAGCTCTTTTGGTGGCGGCGGTTTGTCTAGTTCTGATTTCAGTTTAACTTTGAGTAATATTATTTTCTCAGACAATAAGTCTGCTGTTTTTGGTGGCGGTATGCGTAATGCTAGTCCTCGTTTAACTTTGAGTAATGTTATTTTCTCAGGCAATGAGTCTGGTACTACTGGTGGCGGTCTGTCAAATGCTTCTGCTGATCTTACTTTGACTAATGTCATTATGTGGGGCAATACGGCGATGGCTTGTACTGGAAACAGTGCCAAAGGTAATGCTAATTTTTGTAGCGGCGGTATGCTTGTTGCAGTTACTATTTCACACAGCCTGATTCAAGGTTGTAGCACGGATACCAATTGGTGGGCATCAACGCATGCTAATAGTTGTGCTTCTGGTAATACTGGTAATAATATTGATAGTAATAACCCTCTGTTTGCAGACGCTGATGACCCCAATGGTGCTGATAATATTTTTGGTACGGCCGATGATGGTTTACGTTTAAAGGCGGGTTCACCCGCGATTGATGCGGGTAGTAATGGGCCTACTGGAATGCCTTTATTCGCAACTGGTGCCCTAGACCTAGCAGGCAAGGCTCGTATTGTAGGCAATAGCATAGATATGGGTGCTTACGAAAGTCAATAAAAAAGTAATCTGAACCTTCCATTTTCAATTTTCAATTTGAATTTGATGGGTGCTTATGAAGCTCAGCCAATGCCACCGCTATAACAATAAAAAAGTAGGCTGAACTCTCAATTTTCCACTTTCGATTTGAATTTGGTGGATGCTTTATGAAGCTCTGCCAATGCCGCCACTATAACAATAAAAAAGTAGGCTGAACCTCCATTTGAATTTAATTAGATGTCTTTAAATTTCAAAGTATTCAGAAATTATCAAAAAAACATTTTTTTATTGACAGACTGTTTTAGTGTACGATAAGAAGACATGAAACTATTAAAAGCACTTAAATCAACTCAAAAGGTTACTCAAGGTTACTCAAGGTTACTCAAGGTTACTCAAGGTTACTCAAGGTTACTCAAGGTTACTCAAGGTTACTCAAGGTTACTCAAGGTTACTCAAGGTTACTCAAGGTTACTCAAGGTTACTCAAGGTTACTCAAGGTTTATTATTAATCCTTATTTTTTTTGCCTTTAACGTCTCTTGCTCTGACGATGCTAAAGGTCCGGCTGTGCCAATAGAGCCCAGTGGGAAAAATCCTGACCCAACAAATCCCGGTGGAAAGAATCCCGGCGGAACAAATCCGAATATGCCAACGATTCCTGATCCAACAGATACAGAGCCACCAGCTGTGGTGAGTGGCGTTGCTTTTGGAGACTTATTAAATGTAATCACTTGGATGAACCCAGCGGATGCTGATTTCTCTGGTGTTTTAATCTTAAGAAACACAGTCTCAATAGTAGACGCCCCTAGTGCTGGTACAGAATATACGGTTGGTGATGATATTGATAGCTCAGAGGTGGTGCAGAGTGCAAATTCTTCTGATTTCGGCGTTAGTACCGCAACGGTAGGCACTTCTTACTATTATAAAATTTTTGCTTATGATGCAAGCCATAATTACGCTGCGGGTGTTGAGATTGAAGCAACAAGACGATCAGGTAAAATTATTTTTGTGAATGCTGCTGCTAGTGGTACGGGTGATGGCACGAGTTGGTCGAATGCTTATAGCTCTCTAAACTCAGCGTTAACATCTTCTGTAGCCACTAATAAGATTGTGGTGGCTAAAGGTGTTTATAAGCCTACGTCTACAACTTCTGATAGAAATGCTACTTTTCAATTGGTATCAAAGGTCAAGGTCTATGGTGGTTTCGTGGGTACAGAGCATTCATTGAGTCAGCGTAACTGGCGGGTGAATAAAACTATTCTCAGCGGTGACATTGGTGGTGACGATACTGATTCTAATGATGATGGCATTATAGAAAATGCTAGTCACATTGTGGGTAGTAATAGTTATACGGTTGTTATAGGGGCGTCTAATACAACTTTAGAGGGCTTTACGATTACAGCTGGTCAATCAAATGGTTCTGATATTAATGTGCCAAGGAATGCTTTTGGTGGCGGTATGCGTAATGTAAATAATGATAATGTAACTTTGAGTAATATTATTTTCTTCGGTAATACGGCTAATGGTGGCGGTGGTCTATTACTATCTTCTAGTGTTGGTAGTACTATTAATTTAAGTAATGTTTTTTTTTCAGGCAATGCAAGCGTTGACCCAAACGGCTTTAGGCTGGGCGGCGGCGGTCTGTATAATGAGGGGTATGATGGAATTTTAGAGAATGTTGTCTTTTCAGATAATACGTCTGATGTTAATGGTGGCGGTCTGCAGAGTGATAGGGCGGCTGTTAATTTCACTTTAAATAATGTTGTCTTTTCAAATAATACGGCTACTGATGCTGGGGGAGCTGCTTTTTTTCAAAATGAAAATACCGTCACCTTGACTAATGTCATTATGTGGGGCAATACAGCGGGCACTTGTACTGGAGGGAGTTTCCGAGGTAATCAGAATATTTGCAGTAACAGATCGTCTACTAATAATAGGATAATTAATATTTCACACAGCTTGATTCAAGGTTGTGGTGCTAGTGGTTCCACTTGGGCAATGGGCACTAGTAGTTGTGGCGACGATAATGACGGTGATGATAGCACTGGCAATAATGGCGATGGTGGTAATAATATTGACGCTGACCCTCTGTTTGATGACGATTTACGTTTAATGGCGACTTCACCTGCGATTGATGCGGGTAGTAATGGGCCTCCTGGGATGCCTTTATTCCCAGCAGGTGCCACCGACCTAGCAGGCAAGGCTCGTATTGTAGGCAGTAGCATAGATATGGGTGCTTACGAAAGTCAATAAAAAAGTAATCTGAACCTTCAATTTTCCATTTTCAACTTTCAATTTGATGGGTGCTTATGAAGCTCAGCCAATGCCGCCGCTATAACAATAAAAAGTAGGCTGAACCTCAATTTTCCATTTTCAACTTTCAATTTGAATTTGATGGGTGTTTATGAGTTTCAGGCAATGCCACCGCTATAACAATAAAAAGGTAGGCTGAACCTCCATTTGAGAGCTCCTTAAGAGTTTAAGGTTCACTCAAAAATTTATTTTCATAAAAAAATAAAAAATAGACTTGTCAAAGAGAGTTTATAGATTCTTACCATAATTTTTTAGAGATTAAGATAATAAAAATGAACCAACTGACTTACTCTGCTTTAAGTGGTGCTAATCTTGCTATATTAGAAGACCTTCATAAAACATATGAAACAAACCCTAGTGCATTAGATCAAGCTTGGCTTGATTTTTTTACCACTATTGATAATAATTCAAACCTTCCGCCTCGTATTGATAGGCTACAAAATACGATGACACTTAAGACAATGGGCATCGAAAATCTTCTGAACACATATCGAGCCCATGGGCATCTCGCTGCTTCTCTAGACCCGCTAAATATTCATGAACCTACCAGAGAGATCATTGAAGAAAAACTTGCCTTAATTGGAGAGAAAGAATTATTACTTGAATTCTCTATTCTTGATTCTAGATTCAAAGCTAAACAATTAAAAGATATTATACCATGGTTTGAAAAAATTTACTGTGGAAATATTGGTTATGAGCATCACTATATCGTAAATGAAAAAGAACGATTATGGCTCCAAACACAAATTGAGTCTTTTGAACATAATCAAGATTTATCAAAAAATATTAAATTAGAACTTTATGATAATCTCGTGCATGCTGATTTTTTTGAGCACTTTCTCGCTAAAAAATATATTGGTAAAAAACGTTTTTCCCTTGAAGGTGGTGAATCATTTATTCCTTTACTAAGCTCTATAATTGAGAAGGGGGCAGATGATGGTTTAGAATGTATTGTAATGGGTATGGCTCATCGAGGGCGATTAAATGTTTTAGTGAACTCTTTACAAAAACCAGCTAGTCAAATTTTTGCTGAGTTTGAAGAAAACTATGATCCTCAAACTCTCGATTATGCGGATGTTAAATATCATCTAGGCTATTCAAATCATGTTATAACACGTTCAGGAAAAAAAATTAAACTTTCTTTGGCTTTTAATCCGAGTCATCTTGAGGCTGTAAATCCGGTTGTGATGGGTTCTGTTCGTGCCCGTCAAACAATGGCTAAAGATCATCAACGAGATAAGTTTATGGCTCTTTTAATTCATGGTGATGCCGCTTTTGCTGGGCAAGGTATTGTTGCTGAGAGTCTTAATCTTGTGAACTTAGAAAGCTTTAGCACAGGAGGTGTTTTACACGTTGTATTTAATAATCAAATTGGTTTTACCACCCTACCCATGGAATCACGCTCGACTCTTTATGCGACTGATTTAGCAAAAGGTTTTCAAATTCCTATTTTTCACGTAAATGGTGATGATCCAGAATCTGTTTTTCGTGTTGTACAACTTGCTATGAGTTATCGAAAGAAATTTAAAAAAGATGTAATACTTGACCTAGTTTGTTATCGCAAGCTAGGTCATAACGAAACAGATGAACCCGCCTTCACACAACCTTCTATGTATAAAAAAATTAGAAAACATAAACCAGTGGTTGATCTCTATGAAGAAAAAATTATTCAAAACCTTGAGATTAAAAAAGAAGAGATCGAAAAAATAAAAATTAATGCCACAAAAACCTTAGACGATTCATTTAAACAGGTTAAAGAAGGTCGTACACACATGGTCGCTGAAACCCTTAAAGATCGTTGGTCCTCTTATTCGAGAGAAGAGACCGGAGAGCCTGATACTAATCTTTTAAAAAAACAACTCAAGAAAGTAGCGAATGCACTTTTTTCGATACCTGATTCTTTTAATATTCATCCGAAGTTAATTAAATTGATTGAAAATCGAAAAAAAATGTATGAAGGAGAAATAGAAATTGACTGGGGTTTTGCCGAAGCTCTTGCGATGGGTTCTATTTTAGACAGTCAACATAAAATACGTTTTGTTGGTCAAGATAGTATTCGTGGTACTTTTTCTCACCGACATGCTGGTTTTGTTGACAGAGAAACAGAAGAAAAATGGTTTCCTCTTAATCATATTTCAGAGAATCAAAGTAAATTAGAGATTGTTAATTCTCCACTCTCTGAGTTCTCTGTTTTGGGTTTTGAATATGGCTATTCTCTTGCAGATCCTGATGCTCTAGTCGTATGGGAAGCACAATTTGGTGACTTTGCAAATGGTGCCCAAGTTATTATTGATCAATTTTTGAGTAGCTCTGAGGTTAAATGGCTACGTATGAGTGGTCTTACCATGTTACTTCCCCATGGTTATGAGGGGCAAGGTCCCGAACATTCAAGTGCTCGTTTAGAACGTTTTTTACATATGTGTGCTGAACAAAATTTGCAAGTGTGTTACCCTACAACTCCAGCTCAAATATTTCACCTACTACGAAGACAAATTTTAAGAAAATCTAAAAAACCTTTGATCATAATGAGCCCAAAAAGTTTATTAAGGCTCCCAGAGGCCTCATCGAGCATGAAAGAAATTACTCATGGTCGTTTTGAAAAAATAATTATTGATTCAAGTAAAACTCCTAAACAAGTAACGAGATTAATTCTCATGAGCGGAAAAATTTATTATGAAATTTATAAAATGCTCAAAGATAAAAAAATTACTAATATTATTTTAGTACGTGTTGAACAATTGTATCCTTTTCCGGAGAATAAAATTAAAGAACTCCTGAAATTATATTCAAACCTCAAGGAGTGTTATTGGCTCCAAGAAGAGCCAGCTAATATGGGGGCTTGGCTATTCTTAGAAACTCAACTAAAAGAGCTTTTACAGAAAAATATTAATATTAAATGCATCTCCCGCCCAACTTCAGCCAGTCCTGCGGCTGGTCTCGCTAAAATTCATAGTAGAGAACAACAAGATATTATTCAGAGAGCACTTGAATAATTAATCATTTAAAACCCAACGAACCTTCATTTTTGGATGCAGTTTTAAAATTCTTTTTTCGTGAGATGGCCCCAAAACAAAAAGTGCGGTTGCCCATGCATCAGCGAGTGTGGGTGATGGATGGGCAACTGTTACCGAAAGTACCTTATTTGCGGGAAAACCTGTTCGTGGGTCTAGTATGTGACCATAACTCATCCCTTTGTAAATAAAATAGTGTTCAGAATTACTTGATGTTGCTAACGAGCGTGTCGAGTCTAGTTTAAATATAATTGGTCTATGGTTATGATTAACTCTTTGCACTGCAAAACTTTTACTTTTACAATGAGGTCGATTTTTGATATAGACAATTTGACCACCAAAGTTGAGAGTAGCACAAAATAGAGTGTCATCATTAATTTGATTGATCGCTTTTTCTAGAGCAAAGCCTTTCCCTATAGCACCCATGTTAATAGACATACCTTTTTTAAGAAAGTATATTGAATTTTTTTTATGATTAATTTGAATATTGAACGAACCAACATATCCTCTTGCCATTTGGTTACTCGTTTTTAAAGGCAAGTGATTTTCTTTTTGAGCTTTTTTCCATAATTTAATTAGAGGTGATGTTGTAATATCAAAAGCTAAGAGACTTTGTTCGCTAATAAGTTTTGATAATTGAATAGCCTCAAATATGTCCTTATCAACAGAAATTTCTTTGAAGGCAGCAAGTCGATTTATTCTCGAAATATCGCTATTTGTTTTATGAGTGCTCATCTTTTGATCTAGGTCATTCACTACTTTCCAAATAATCTCTGCTTTCTCTTTTGCGAGCTCTTTATTCTTGGTTTCAATCTGAACTAAAAGTAGAGTGCCCATTAATACCCAGCTTCTTTCAATTTGATTAGAAGAGAATTGATCTTGTTGTTTGTTGGTTGAAAGAGTTTTCTTTATAGGCCAAAGGGGGAAAGATGAAAAGAATAAAAAAATAAAAATTATACAAGTATGTATAATTAATTTTTCTCGATGAGAGATCAGTTGATGAATTATAAAAGAAATAAGAAAAACAAAACTTGTTGCAATATGTAAAATTGATGCAATTTTATTCCAATTTTGGTTCGTTAAACATTGAATAAAATATCCAGAGAGTATCATAGGGCAAAGCATGATGAAAGCACTAAGCCCTGTTTTTAAAGATTTTCGCATATTCTCTTTTATATAGGGAATTACGTGTAAGACGGTTGTGTAACCAAGCCCAAAAATCATAAATGGTGCGAATAAAATATGAAGTTTTAATGTAATACTCTGCCATGGATGATTAATAACAGAAAACATATCCATAGGTGATAAAATATACTTCATAATCAAAAGTAGAGTTCCAGTAATGGAGGTAAAAAAAATTGAAATCCAAAGAAAGTGGTATTGCCACTTATCTTTAAATTTCATAAATTTTGAATAAAGTGGTGTAAAACTGAAACTCTGAGAACTGCTCTTTTTATAGCCTCTGCAGTTAAGCTTGCACCAGTAATACCGTATATATCTCTTTTTATAATTTTTGTATTAAGAACTTTTTGTTGTCTAAATTGTTCAAGCCACTTCTTTGGTGCCAAATATTCACTTGGTTCATTAAAATTAAGAACTTCAATTCTGGTGACATGCCCACTTTTGTTAACAGAGACTAAAATTGTCTCAGATAATGTACGTACTTGGTGAGTATCAATGTAAGAATAACCAATAACATTGCCTTTTTGAATGGCTTTATATCGAATTACAAGTTGACTTTTAATTTTAAAAGTTTTTGAGCTATTCATACTTTGAATTTGTTCTAACTCCTTCTCGCTAAGATAGATAACCTCTCTCTCGAAATTTTTAGAATTCTTAAAAGCTGAATTTAAAGCATCTTTGAGTGATATCAATTGTCGAGCATCCACTACAAAGGGAAGAAATAATAAAATTTGCCAAAAAATTAAAACATAAGTGAAGCTAAAATAATTAACTTTACAGCTATATTGATTGGTACTAAGAATCATTTGCAATAAGTAAAAAAATATTGAAATCTGTCAATTATAATTCAAAAAAATTATATATAATTTAGGTTTTTAGATGTTTGAGATATATCTCTGACAGCATTCTATTGATTTTTTATAAATTTTTGAGGATATCTATACCCAATCTACAAAAAATATAACAAGAAAACAATTTTTTATTTTTATGTAAAAGCTAAAACAAAACTTTTTAAATTTATGAAAATTGATATAAGTAAGTAACCTCGGCTTGACATGCCGGTTTATCAATCCCTTTAATCTCAAAGGTAAGCTTCATTGTTGATTTAATGGTTCCTCTTAGGTTCTTGAGGCTTAAAAGTTCTGCTCGAAGGCGAATTTTACTATTTACTTTCACTGGCTGCATAAGTTTCATTTTATCAAGACCGTAGTTGACCAGTAACTTTATGCCCGGAAAATCAAACATCTCGTATAAAAAATATGGTGCCATACACATTGTCAGATAACCATGTGCAATTGTAACCCCAAATGGAGATTCTTTTTTAGCTTTCTCTTGATCAACATGAATCCACTGATGATCTGATGTCGCATCAGCAAATTTATTGATTCTATCTTGATCAATCGTTATATAATCAGAAACCCCGATCTCTTTGCCTTCATATTGTTTAAATTCTTCAAAAGATGAAATAATAATTTTATCCATAAGCAGACCAAACATAAAAAGATAAGGTTACTTGACAAGACAAATTCAATTTATAAGCATTCGCAATATGCTTCAAAAAGTATTGAAATTTTTGTTTATTTTTCTACGAGGCTTTAGTATGGGGGTTGCTGATGTCATACCCGGTGTCTCTGGTGGCACCATTGCTTTGATTACTGGAATTTATAATGACTTAATTCAATCATTAAGTCAATGCAAGGTTTCTAAAATTGTGGATGCCTATTATTTTTTTAATCCCTTTGTCGAAAAAATTAAAAAAGAAAAAGCAAAGCAAAATTTATTAGAGGTGAATTGGTTTTTTCTAATTTTTCTATTCGGAGGGGTTGGAGGAGCAATTTTACTTATGTCTACATTTGTGTCTACTTTATTAGAGCATTATCCCGAATATTGTTTTTCTTTTTTCTTTGGCTTGATTACTTTTTCGTTGCCACCCCTTTTTCGAGAAGTCAATCGAGATTTTAAAAATTTTTTTATTATTGTATTTTTTGCCTCCCTTATGTTAATGCTTCTTTTTAGTGGTGTAAATTTAGAGGGTAGCACTCAACCTTTTTATATCTTTTTATCAGGAGCTTTAGGGATATGTGCCATGATACTTCCTGGAATTTCAGGTGCTTACATACTAATTATTTTAGGTGAATATAAGATAATCTTGGAAGCACTTCATAATAAAAATTTTTTTATTATTCTGATATTTATGCTTGGCATGGGAGTTGGTCTTTATTTCTTCTTGAGGGTTTTGAAATATTTTCTCGATAATCATAGATCAATGCTTATCGCTTCAATGATTGGTATTATGTTGGGTGGTCTAAAGAAAATCTGGCCTTATTCTTATGTGACTTCAGAGACTTTGCCTAATACGTTACATATTTATATTGTAGCACTTATTATACTGGGTGCAATTATTGCGTTCTTATTAGATAAATTAGGGCAGCACAAAAAATTAAGAGTAAAGAATCTTTAAAAATAGAATTTATTGGTGTGTAATAATTGTTGAATTTATCTCAAAGAAATAAAAAAAGAATTAAGCCTTCATCTAGAGGTAAAATTCGAAATATCTATGATCTTCATGATAGTCTGATCATACAAACATCCGATCGCGTTTCTGCGTTTGATCATGTATTTAAAGAAAATATTCTTGGCAAGGGTCAAATACTTACAAATATTTCAAATCATTGGTTTTCAATCATCAAAAATATAAAAAATCATCTCCTTGAAATTGATTATAAAAAATTTCCAAAACCGTTTTGTGAAGATTTAGATTTTTGTGGGAACAGTGTTTGGGTGAATAAAGCTGAAAGAATTAATTTTGAATGTGTAGTGAGGGGTTATTTACTTGGGTCTGGTTATAAAGAGTATCAAGAAAAAGGCAGTGTCTGTGATATTTCGTTACCGCCAAATATTAAATTTGGTGAAAAATTACCAGAGGCAATTTTTACTCCTACTACAAAAAGTGATATTGGTGCTGATGAAATTGTTTCTTTAGAAGAAATAAAAAAATCACTGGGAGCTAAAATCGCCTGTCAATTAAGAGATGTCTCACTAAAAATTTATGATTGGGCTAATGAAAAACTTAAAGAAACAGGGATAATTCTTTTAGATACAAAATTTGAATTTGGATTTTATAAAAAAGAACTCATTTTAATTGATGAAGTTCTTACACCTGATTCCTCACGTTTTTGCGAAAAAGAAAAATATGAACTCTCGTTTATAAAAGGTCAGCCTCCACCTAGTATGGATAAACAGATCATTCGTAATTATCTTGAAAAAATTAATTGGAATAAAAAGCCTCCTTTACCCAAACTTCCTATAGATATTTTAGAAGAAACTAAAATTAATTATGAAAATATTCAAAGAAAAATATTGCAACTCTCTTAAATAATAACAAAAAGTGAAATTTACGGTAGAAGTCATTGTTACCTATAAAGAATCTGTTTTAGAACCACAAGGTCAGGCAATTATTCTAAGCTATCAACGAAGTGCAATTCAGAGTAATAAAAATATAATTAAAAATATTAGAGTGGGTAAACATATTCTTCTTCAAATTGAAGCTTCCTCTGAAAAAGAAGCCATTGAAGAATCAAAAAAAATAACAGAGTCTCTTCTTCATAACCCAGTTATGGAGAAGTATCAAATAAAAATACATTCTAAAAATAAACTTTCATCATGAGATATATCTTTTGCGGACATTCTACTAGAAAGATTGATTCAAAGATAAATTTACAACCTAATGATCGCTTTTATCATTTACCACTTATTGCAACAAAGCCTTTGTCTATTAATATAGATACGGAAAAAGATTATGCGGCTGTTGTATGTGCCTCCCAGAGTGTGATACGGCATTTGCCCAATATCTCTAAAATTAAAACAAAAAAATGGTTTGCAGTGGGTCCTGAAACAGCCGCTCTTATGAAGACTGCTTGGCAACTATCATGTGTGCATGTGCCTAGTGTATATAATGCACTTTCAGTTGCTGGTATACTTATGAAATATATAAAATCAGGTTCGATTTTATGGTTAGGTGCTAAAGGTGGGGTTATGACGGGAGTGAACAAACTAAGTTCTTTGGGTTTTGACGTACATCTTCATCAGCCTTATCAATCATATTCTCTACTTATTGAGAATTCAACATCAGTTTGGAAAAAAGAAGCGAGTAGTTTAGGTGAATTTTTAGCTAAAGAGTCGGTATGGATGTTCACTTCTCCACTTACTGTTAAAAGCTATCTTGATCAAAAACTAAATAGAATCTCACACCGTTTATGTTGTTTGGGGAATACTACCGCTTCTTTATTCTTAAATAAAGGTCTGGCACTTTATTATGTGGCAAAACAGAGTACGATAGAGTCTTTTGCCAAAGGCTTATCTCATAAAATAATTTCAGTGGAATCTTGACTTTGATGAAGATGAAGATGAAGATGAAATATTATCATATTTTGTACTTTCTCTTTATCATGAATAGTTGTCATTCTAGCGATTTCATGAGGATTCAAAATTATGCAAAAAATGGGACAGTCGATCTTTCTTCGTGGAATTATAAAAGTCATAAAATGATACCATTGACAGGTGACTGGAAGTTTTATTGGAAAAAACTTTGGAGCTCTAAAAATGAAATTCAACAAAGTAAAACAAATGTCTATTTGAATGTGCCTAATAAGTGGAATTTAGCTAATCAAAAAGGAGGAAAGGGATATGCTACTTTTGCCCTTACTGTGATACTTCCAAGTGATAAAAAATTTATTAATTTTATTAAAAAAAATCCTTTGGCTCTTTTTTTTAAAGGCCAGAATACTTCTGCAAAAATATTTATTAATGATAAAATAATTGGTGAAACTGGAGTAGTCTCAAGCGAAGCAAGTAAATATCAGGCCAGTCTCAAAAATTCACTTCTATCGCTACCAGAGATTGATAAGAGTTTTGATTTAATTGTTCAAATAGCAAACTTTAAACATAGAGATGGCGGTTTCGTTAAACCTATTTATCTTGGTGTTTATGAAGATTTACTGAATTATACCATTAGAGAGAATTTAGCTGATAGCTTTATCATGGGAATTTTATTGTTAGTTATTCTCTCTAATCTTTTAATTTTTATGTCTAATCGAAAAAATAAAATTTATGTTATATTTTCACTTTTTACGATGTTTTTTTTATTAAGAGAGTTAGCTGTTAATATAGAAATTATTACAAATATTTTTCATAACATTCAATATAAACAATATCGTTTGTTGGAATATATTTCTTTTTTTTGGACACTACCTGTAGGTTTTCATTTTTTCACAATACTCATCAAAAATAAAATTAATAAGTTTATACTTTATGCTAGTTATGGAGTTGCTTTCATCTTTTCTATTTTGTCTTTTATACTTCCATTGTTTGAGATGACTTCATTGATTACTTATTATCAATCGCTAATTCTTGCTTTGTTTATTTATCAAATTATTGCCATTTTTCACTCAAGTAATGAGGGAGAGGTATCAGGAAAATATATTATAATGGGTAGCTTTTTTCTTTTAATTATAAGTTTTATTAATGATCTTCTTCATAGTAGGCTTATTATCAATACATTTTATTCTGGAAAATATGCATTTTTAGGTATTATTATTGCTCATAATTTACTATTATTGGAACGATTTGCCAGAAACCTTTCTAAATCAGAGAGACTTAATATTTCTTTTCGCCGTTTTATTCCTCAGCAATTTATATCTTTGCTTAACAAAAAAGATATTATGGAGGTTAATTTAGGAGATCATATTGAGCGAAATATGACAGTATTTTTTTCTGATATCCGAAATTTTACTACACTTTCAGAAAAAATGACCTCTCGAGAAAATTTTGATTTTATTAATAATTATTTGCAAAATATGGGTCCATATATTCGAAAAAATAATGGATTTATTGATAAATATATTGGTGATTCTATTATGGCTCTTTTTCCTATTTTACCTGATGATGCGGTTCGAGCAACTATTGATTTTTATAAACAATTGATGAAATATAATGAATATCGAGTGATTGAACAAGGTGATCAGCCAATTCAAATTGGTGTAGGAATACATTTAGGTCAATTAACGATGGGCACAATAGGTGAGTCTGAACGAATAGATACGACGGTCATTTCAGATGCAGTAAATTTGGCCTCGCGTCTTGAATCTGCGACAAAAACTTATGGAGCTCGTGCATTGATATCTGAAGCTACTTATAATGCAATTTCTGATAAGGATCAATTTTCTTTTCGTCGTATCGCCTATTTTCAGGCAAAAGGGAAATCAAAAGTAATCCTTATTTATGAAATTTTAGATTGTTACCTAGAGAATAAAGAGTTATTTTTGGAAACTTTAGAGCCTTTTGAAAAAGGTATTCAGCTTTTCAAAGATTCTGCCAAAAAATCTGCAAAAAAGTATTTTGAGAAGGTCCTCAAAATAAATAAAAAAGATCTTCCGGCTAGACTGTATTTAGAATCTTGCTCTTAAAATTTTAAAAATCAAGGTTATTAATTACGTATTAAAATTCCTTTTTGTGTGAGGTGAGATTTTAATTTTTGGATATTGATCTCATTAAAATGAAAAATAGATGCAGCCAAGGCGGCACTTGTACCAATTTTAAAAATTTTTTCAAAATCATTTATACAACCTGCTCCACCTGAGGCGATTACTGGTATATTAGCGTGATCTATTATTTTTTGTGTAAGTTCCAATTCATATCCTTGTTTTGTTCCATCACGATTCATACTGGTTAGTAGTATTTCTCCTGCTCCCAAAGATTCAACTTCTTTAGCCCAAAGGCTAGCATCTTTCCCTGTTGGAGTTCTTCCTCCATGGAGATAAACTTCATAAAACTTTCCATTAAATTTTGCATCAATTGCACAAACTAAACATTGGCTCCCAAATATTCGTGAGGCTTTTTCAAATATTTTAGGGTTCTCAAAGCCAGCAGTATTGATGGCGACCTTATCTGCTCCTTCATGAAGAATCACACGGATATCCTCTAGAGTGCGTATCCCTCCTCCCACTGTATATGGTATAAAAATTTTTTCAGATACATGTTTAACTAAAGAAAGAATAATTTTTCTTTTATCTGAAGAAGCTGTGATATCAAGAAAAATTAGCTCATCAGCACCCTGCTTTTCATAAGTGAGGGCGTGTTCAACTGGGTCACCAGCATCTATCATATCTAAAAATTGAATGCCTTTAACAACTCTACCATCTTTAATATCTAAGCAGGGTATAATTCGTTTAGCTAATGTGTTTGTTTCCATTTTTATTGATTCGCCAAAATTTCTTCTTCTGAAATACCTAATAAAAATAAAACAGAAACTAAATCGGGCAAGCTCAAAGAAGCTTTTGCCTTTGTTCTTACTTTCAATTTTGCGTTGAAAGCGATACCTAAGCCAGCGATTGAAAGCATGTCTAGGTCGTTGGCACCATCTCCAATTGCGATAGTTTGATCTAGTCTTATCTTTTCATGAGAAGCTAATTTTTTTAATATTTCAGCTTTTTTTTGACGGTCAACAATTTCGCCATTAATTTTACCTGTTAGTTTACCTTCTTTTATTTCTAATTCATTTGCAAAACTATAGTCTAGATCAAGTTTTTTTTGTAAAAATGAAGTAAAATAGGTAAAACCTCCTGAAATCACCCCTATTCGAAAACCCATCTTTTTTAAAAAAATAATCAAAAACTCTGCACCTGAAGTTAAGGTAATTCTATTTTTAACAATTTCTAGGGCATCTTGTTCTAAACCCTTGAGAAGGGCCACTCTTTGACTTAATGATTTGTTAAAGCACATATCTCCTTCCATTGTTTTTTTTGTAATGGAAGCTACTTGATCTTTTACCTGAGCAATATCGGCTAGCTCATCAATAACTTCTTGCTGAATGAGGGTTGAATCCATGTCCATGACAATTAACCTTTTTGAGTTTCGTAAGAAATTTTCTGGCTGAATAGCAAGGTCAAAATCTTGCTCTAATGCTTTTTTGAAAAAAAATTGACTCAGTACTTCAAAATTTTTGAATATTTTTTCATGCATTGAAATAATTAACTCAATACACTGAAGTTTGCCTTTAGCGAGCTGATTTATTTTTATAATATTGATATTGTGTTGAGCAATAATTTGTACTAGTGAATTCAAATTATTAATTCTAATATCTTTAGAAAGGATGGTCAAAGCAAATTTATATCTAGATTCTCTATGAAAGATTTGCTCTTTATTTAAGATCGTTGTACGTATAGTAAGATCTTCTTCTCGCATAATTTGGTGAACTTTTCTCAAAATTGCCAAGATATAATTTTTTGGTATACTTAAAAGTAAGGATAGATTTAATTGTTTTAAGGTGGTTGTTTGTTGTACATCTAAAATAGTGACATGATTCATCTCAAATAAATCAGTAAGTCGAGCAAGTATACCTGGATAATCTGAACCCGTTACATGAATAAGAATTTTACCACTTTTTATCATCAATTAAAAACGCTGATCTCCAATACCAAAAACTATTTGAAAACTTTGATTTGGTATTTCTCTAAAAAAGTTTAAATTAGTATCCCAAATTACTTTTTTAGCAAGGTAGAATCGTATGGGGAAAATAGGTATTTGAAGGCGAAAACCAAACCCCCAGCTATATTTAAAATAATCTGCTCTAAAATTTTCAGCAACCAAGCCTGAGTTGCGAATACTGTTTAGTGTCTCTTTTGTACCAAAATCGCCAATTGGCCTATAATCAATAAGTGCATTTTTAACATCTTCAAAAAGAGCTCCTCCTTCAAAAAAGAATACAAATGATAAAATATTAGGTAAAATTGGAATTCTTAATTCACTCCCAAAAATAATGCGATGGCTTGCTCGATCTCGCCAAGCTATTTCATAGTCAGAATCATTTGGAGACCATCCTCTGAGTGATTCATAACCTCCAAGATAAAAATTATTGGCTGGTTGAATATAGGGATCTTCAGTACGAAGTTGCTTATTATAAATGGGCCCCGTAATTTGAGTAAATCCTAAGGAAATTCGATGTTCAAATACAAAACGCCATCTACGTAAAGTTGACTTTCTAAAAAGACCCCCAAAAGTAAAATCAGCAGGCCACCAATATAAAAGATAGGTTGGTTGATATTGAATAAAATGATCATTACCAGCAAAAATACTCCCAACCATAGTTATGTGAAATTCTGCCCGCATACCAGAAGTAGGGTTTCTTATATTATCACGATCATCATAAAAAATACCATTGCGTACTTTATTTGAAAAACGCCATCCTTGATTGACTAGAGCGTAGAGACTGTCGCTAGCTAAACTAGAAGGGTTGTGAGTTCTTTGTATACTGGGCAACCAGCCATGAAAATGACCCCAAAAAATTGCAAATTGATGATTGACTTGTGTCGCAAATCCAAAGCTTTCAATTTGATAAGTCTCGTTTTTATCCTGAATGCCTATTGTCGAAATTCTTGAAGTCAATGTATCATCACTATAAGCGAGTGAAAGAGACAGAGACCATGGTCGATTAAATAACCATGGCTCTCTCCATGAGGTATTTATAAGAATTCGGCTAGGACCCAAATCAAGTTTACCGGAAATCCTTTGACCTTTACCATTCAAGTTGTTTTCAGCGAGCTCCGTAAAAATTGTGAAACCGGCTTGCGTTCCATAACCACCTCCTAAACTAATATTTCCGGTTGGCTGTTCTTTTATGTCAATTACTAGATCTAATTTTTTAGGGCCAGATCCTGGTCGAATATCTAGACCGACTTCCTTAAAAAATCCAAGATTGAAAATTCTTTCTCTTGATCGTTGTACGAGAGCGGCATTAAAAAGATCTCCTTCGGTAAGAAGTATCTCTCTTCGAATTACTTCTGTATGAGTTTTTTCATTACCCTTGATTATAATATTTTCGATATAACCCTTGTCCCCTTCAGAGATGATAAATTTTGTATGAATATATTTTCTACCTTCTGTTTTAGGCTCTGTCTTAAGAATATTTTCTAATATCTTAAGACGATAATAATCAATTCCTTTTTGTATATTTTTTTTTTGTATAGCAGAATTTTTCCACTTGGCAAGTTCTTTTTTATTTAAAATAATTGTAGTTGTAATAGGTTGCACTCTCGTAAAAATGTAGCCCTCTCTTGAATAAAGTTGATTAATTACGTTACTATCATTTTTTATTTTACTATGGTTGTAAATATCCCCAATATCACTATCTGTGTATTCAAAAATCTTATAGAATTGATTTTTATTGTAAAGTGGCTTTTTAATATCTTGGTTAAGTCTTTCTTTATTCCATTCAATTTCATAACCATCAAAAAAATATTGATCGCCTTCTTTAATTTCAAAAGTGATTTCAATTCCACGTACATCCTTCTTTTTATCCGCCCATTTAATTAGCCAAGAAGCTTTAATTAGTTCGGCATCTAAATAGCCTTCACTACGCATATAATCAATTATTTGTCTTTTATCTGCTTCAAATAGATTTCTTTGAAATTTACCATCTGAAATGATACCATCTTCTTCCAATTCTATGCTATCAATAATTTTTTCAGGATCAAGTGTCTTGGTACCTAAGACTTTAATTTTACTAATTTTAATTTCTTCTCCTTCATCAACTAAAAATATAAGATTAAGAGCAGTATTATTTTTAATAAATTTTACTTTTGTTTTAATAATTGCATTAAAAAATCCTTTTTCTTCATATTTTAATTTTAATATTTCGATTGATTCTGAAATAAGTTTTTCATCATAAATACTTTCTTCTTCAAATAAAATAGCTTCTTTAACATCTTTTTCAATTAATTCATCTAAACCCTTAAATTCAATTGATTTGATATATAATCTCTCATTTATCACAAATTTAATTTTAACACCTCTCTTATAATTTTGTGCAATTAGATATACATTAGAAAATGCTCCATTTGCATAAATTTTTTTGATATCTTCATTGACCATCTTTTTGGTTAAAATAAGCCCAGGACGAGCGTAGATCAAGTCAAGCAGGTCTAAATTTGATGTAAATTTATTACCAGAAAAATCAATACGAGTAATCTTTTTCCCAATGTAGTTTTGATAAGAAGAATCAAGTTGATTATCATAAACAAATAAAGAAGTTAGGACAATTAAAAAATAATAAATTGCCGCTAATATGATATTCTTTATAAAATAAATTTTCATGCTATATATAAAATATTATTGACAAATGAGAGTTCAAACAGGTATTCAATATCTGGGTCCAATATGGAAGTAATTGAATTACTACGAAAAAGCTCAAAAAAAGTAACTCGACAAAGAGCAGACATTTATAAAGTCATGCTGAAGAGTCAAAGTCCGCTAACTGCTCAAGAGGTCTATAAAGAAGTCAAAAGAAAATATCCTCCTGTTAGTCTTGATACGATATATCGAAATCTCTCTATGCTCGCAGAGCAAGGCTTTATTAGTCAGTTGAGGTTTCAGACTAAAGCAAATTCTCTTTTTGAGCATCAACATAATCAACATCATCATCATGCTATATGCATTACTTGTGAAAGTGCATTTTGTATTGAAGACTGCCTCTCTCAAGAATTACCTAAGAAACCGACGAAAGACAAAGGTTTTCAGATCGTGAGTCATATTTTTGAAATATATGGGCTATGCTCACAATGTCAGCAATAATAGTTTTAAACGTTTGCTATTTTGTCAGCTTTTTTTCAACAAAAATGACGTGTTTTCGAATTTTATGATCATATTTCTTAAATTCAAACTTTTTTGTCTGAGTCTTTTTATTTTTAGTCGTGGTATAAAAAGTACCTGTACCAGCGGTTGATTCTAATTTAATGATTTCCCTCATATGAAATAATATATATTATACAGTAGTAGTATAAAAAAATGTGTTCTGATGTAAAGAAAAAATTATCATATTTAAAAAAAGATCTCATTGATTTGAGAGATCGATATAGTGTCGTCGGCCTCAAAACAGGTACTGAGATTGAAGATATGGATACTCACGAGATTAAAATAATGCGTGAAATATCATTAGGTGTCATGCCTTTTATTCTTAAAATTGGAGGAGCCGAAGCACGACAAGATATTCGCTTTGCACTTTCCTTAAAAATTGACTGTATACTTGCTCCCATGATTGAATCTGTTTATGCTCTAAATAAATTCGTTGAAACAGTCGATGAGATACAAATTGAGCATAATCAACCATTAAGTTTGGCTTTTAATTTGGAGACAATTTCAGCAGCTCAAATATTAGATCGCCTTATTGAAGTAAATGCTTTTGCAAAAATTCAACAAGTAACGATTGGTCGAGATGACCTTTCTAAAAGTATGCAGCTTGATATTAATGATAAAGAAGTGATGAAGGTTGTTCAAGAATCTACGAAAAAAATAAAAAAAAAGAAAAAGATTATTTCTTTAGGAGGTGGTCTTTCTCTTATCAATATTCAAAATATTGTAAATGAGGTAGAGACTGATTATTTGAATACTCGACATATTATATTCAACAATAACACTGTGGTTCAAAAAAGAGCAACAGACATTTTACTGAAAATTTTGAATTGGGAGAAGATGCTTTATTCGACATTTGTTACTATTTTCCCCAAAAGAAAAAAATATTATAAACATAGGATATCTACTATAATAAAGCGGTGTCAGGTTTAAATGATATATAAACAGAATTTTTTAAATCGTTATTTTAGTTATTCCTATTTATCTTTATGTATAATACTATCACTAAATTTATCGAATAAAAGGTATCTGAATAATAGAAAAAGGTAAGTAAATAATGCATCTTCATAATATTTATTCTAGCTCTATTTTGGAAAATAAACTTCGGGAGGAAGCTTATACTAGAATTATCTTGTCTTTTTATCGTTATATCACAATTAAATACCCTAAACAATTTAGAGATGAACTTTATAAAAGTTTATTCAATATAAAAACTCTGGGTCGTATTTATATCGCAAATGAAGGAATTAATGCTCAAATAAGTATTCCTGAAAATTGTTATGGTCTTCTTCGAAAGGTTATTGATTCTTTTGAATCTTTGAAATCTATTTATTTTAATCGTTCTGTAATAGGGAGGGATGATGCTTTTCTAAAGCTTAAAATTAAATATCGAAAAAAAATTGTCAATGATGATTTTAAAAAATTTGATATTAGTCGTATAGAACAAAATGATTACGTAGTTCCCGAAGAATTTAATCGCTTACTTACTTTAGATGATACTGTTGTCATAGACCTTCGGAATAATTATGAATCAGAAATTGGCCATTTTAAGAAAGCAATTTGCTTGCCTGTAAAAACTTATCGAGAAGCCCTCAAAGAACTTCCTTTAGCTTTGGATAATAAACAAGATAAAACAATACTACTTTATTGTACGGGAGGCATTCGTTGTGAGAAGGCAAATATTTACCTGAAAGATCAAGGTTTTTCAAAAGTATACCAACTTCGCGGAGGTATTATTAATTACTTTCGAGAAGTTATCGAAAATAATTTACCTTCTTTATTTATTGGTAAGAATTTTGTATTTGATCAAAGGCTTGGTGAAAAAATTTCAAAAGGAACTATTTCATATTGCCATCAATGCAATGAACTATCAGATGATTATACCAATTGTGCAAATGAACAATGCCACTGTTTAATGATACAATGTTCTAAATGTGCAGAAAAATATAAAAAATGTTGCTCCAACGAATGTCGAGAGCTCTTTGAGCTTCCTAAAGGTATTCAGAAATTATTACGTCAAAAAAATAAAGTAAATCTTATATTCAATATGTCTTAAATATAGTATGCCCTGTCTATTTTAAATATTCCTCCCATGAAATAAAAAGTTCTGTACTGATTTTGTTTTAGTTATAATATGCGTATTCTGTTATGTTAGTCCGTTTTTGGGGTGTTCGAGGTTCTGTTTCTTCAGCGATTACTGCTAAAGATATTGAAAAAAAAATTCGTAGGGTACTTAGTGAAGCAAGCCCTAGCGATATTCTTACTGAAGCGTCTATTGATAAATTTATTTCAAGGCTACCGCTGTCCATGCGGGGTACTTATGGAGGAAATACAACTTGTTTAGAGATGCGAAACGAAAATAATGACATTTTTATCATTGATGCTGGTAGTGGAATACGAAGCTTAGGAAAATTTTTGATGACTGAAGAGCGAATGAAAGGGAAGGCTAATTTGAATTTATTCTTTACACACTCACATTGGGATCATATTCAAGGATTTTTGTTTTTTTTACCACTTTTTATTTCAGGTAATAAAATTACCATTCATTCAACCTTTCCTGACATTGAAGAGCGTTTGAGATATCAACAAAAAAGAACTCATTTTCCTATTACTTTTGATGAATTTTCAGCAGATATTATATTTAACCACTTTGAAGAGGGAAAACCTTTAATTGTAAATAATGTCGAACTTATTAGTAAATCAGTTCGACATCCTGGAGGTAATTATACTTTTAAATTTAAAGAGATCGTTGATGGTAAAGAAAAAATATTTGTTTTTTGTTCAGATGCCGAATTTACTTTAGATTCTTTAAACAATATTAATGACTATATCAATTTTTTTAAAGATGCTGATGTACTTGTTTTTGATACTCAATATACTTTTGTTGAATTATTGCAAAAAATTGATTGGGGCCATAGTTCATCTTCTATTGCGACTGATATTGCTGTTAAAAGTAATGTTAAACAACTCATTTTATTTCATCACGAACCCTCTTATGATGATGAACAGATGGATGAAGTAATTTTGCAAGCTCTTAGATATAAAGATATAACGGCTCCTAAACAAGATTTAAAAATTATACCTGCATATGAGGGCTTAGAATTAAAACTATGAAAGGTATTCCTTTCTTTTGTCCGTATTTTCTTATTATTTTATTTTCATATCAAACCTTTTCAAATCCTCTTGGTTGGTATCAAAAAAAGAAAGTAGCTAAGAATGTTCTTGATTATGCTGTCACCGAAAACAATCTTTCATCAAAAAGTACGCTTTATATTATTACAGCACATTTGAAACATAAATGGCAAAAAGATAAAGCAACAACAATTATATTAAAATTACACAGTTTTAATGGTTTGTCAATAACAAGCACCAAAGTTACTAGAATTAAATTGGAGCCTTCCAAAATTTTATTCCCTATTAATCTAAGTATCGGATCTTATCAAAATAAAATTTTAATCGTTTGGCAAGAAACAAATTTAGGAGCACAAATTGGCAGCCGAATTAAATTGCTCTATAGCCCCAATGGGCGTAAAAATTTTTTAGCTATTCGTGAGTTAGATGATAGCAAAGGTTCCAAAACAGCAATTTTACCTAGGGTCATTATTGATCAGCGTGGTAAATTTCATCTTTTTTATCAAAAAGAGACTAATTCAAAAAAATTTACAATGTTTCATTCGTCTGGAGATGGAAATTCTTTTTCCAATATTACTGAGGTGGTTGATGGTATCAAAGATATCGGACATGGTGTTTTTTTTCCTTCTGTTGTTATGCATAATAATCAAATTGAAGTATTTTATCAAAATAGACCAATAAATTTAGATAAAGACGAGATTTTTTATATTCGATCAACTAATAATGGTCAATCATTTTCAACTCCTACGCGGCTGACAAATAATATGCATAATGATTTTTCTCCTTTTGCGTTTTTCACCCAAAATAAAATTGAATTTGTCTGGCAAGCACGCTTAAATAATATTTGGTCGATTTATCATTCTGCGGGAGGTCAATCCAAAAAATTGACAAATGTTAGCACTAATTCATACTCTCCTAATCTTATTTATATCAAAAAATTTGGAAGAGTAGTAACTTGGCATGATTTTAGAGAAAATCCTTCTCAAATATATGCAATTTTTTTAGATAAGCAGAATATTGATACAATCAATAAATCACATAATGTAACCAAAGAGAAAAGATTGGCAAAGATACCCAAACTTATCAAGTGGAAAAAATCTGGTTACTTATTTTATTTAACAGGTGGTCAGTTATATTTTAAGAAAATTGATTCTGATACAAGTAAAATAACTATTCGATCAAAAACGCATCTTCAAAATAAGTCATCAAAAAATACAAAAGGAGTATTCAAGCTTAATATACCTAGAGACCCATCAGGTGTCAGTAAAATTGCTTGGATTCAAGATCAATCTCCACACAGTATTCCTGAAGTGTATAATTTTTCTGGTTTAAACAGAGTAATTACCTTAAATAATTTAAAAAGTGGTAATTATTATTTGCATGCTCGCTATAAAGATAATATTGAAAATGAGTCAGAGGTTACACACTATAATTTTAATATAGATAGCGAAAAACCAAGTGTTCCGATTATCAGTTCAAGCACTCATAAAGAAAAAGCCCAATCTATTAATAGAAATATTTCATTGCAATTTCAAGCATATGATGATAATGCTATTGCATATTATGAATATGTATTTTCAACAAATCGAGCGGATAAATTTAAAAAAAAAGTATCATCATCAAATCTTGTTTTTACTAATGTTACACCAAATATTTATTTCTTCAAAGTGCGAGCTGTTGATTTAGTTGGAAATTATTCCAAGATAGGGACGTATCGAATCGAAATTATATATCCTGAAGATAATATTAGCTTATATACTAATTTAAACTCACAACAACTGAGAGATTCTTTTTTTATATTAGAGTATCTATATTCAGAACCGGGAGCTAAATTAAAACAGGTTTACTACGTTGTGGATTCAAAAAAAGTTGACCCTTACAAACGAGGAAAAGTTATTATTCCTGAGGAGACATCAGAAGGGCAGCGTTTACTTATTCCCATGTTGACTTATAAAAAAAGGCGTTTGTATACGATTTCTTTTGGTTTTGACTATGTTAATGGTCGTAAGGGAAGGCCAAGAGTCTATTCATTTGAATACTTGGGTGCACATACTATAAAAAAAAAGTCTGAAATTAAAAAAAGAATCAGAGACATTATTTCATCTAAGCCAAAGTCAAAATTTATTCGAGAGAATTTTTTGACAGCTAAAATTTCTGCAAAACTTTTAGATTATAATAATAATTTATATGAAATATTTTTTTCGATCAGTAACAAAAAATATAAAAATAAACTTAAAGGTTATAGTTGGCACTTAACAGGTAAACCAGAGATACCTGATTTGGATGAAATCAATTCAACAGGGGGGCCTGAATATGTTTATCAATTAAATCCTGGAGTTTACTATCTAACTGTTCTTCCTATATTTAAAAATAAGGTATTGAGTAAAAAAGCTGATTATGCCTATAAACGAATTTTGGTGGAAGAAAAGTATTTTCTTGAAGGGCGATTATTAATTTATGGAGGAGGCTTGCTGGGCTTGTTTTTTTTAGGTTTTGGAATCTCACAATATAGACGCATTGCTTTTTATATAAATTCTTTTTTAAAATCATGATGCAAAAGCTTACCTTCCTTGTTCTTTTTATTCTCGTACCTATTTTTTTTGCATATCCAATTTTGTCGAATAAATCAATAGGTTTAGAGTCCATTGAATGGCCTCTTTATGGCTATAAGGTTATTGATACTCATCGTTATTATTGGAAGAAAAATTTTTTTGCGATTAGTGATAAAGGTGAACTTATAAAATTGAGCTTTCCTAAAGATAAACTTAAAAAAAATAAAATATATGATTATTCAAAAGCTCCTGATATTATTAAACACTTTACTTTAAAGTCGGGTGATCTTTTTGTCGCAATCTTTAAAAAAAGTAAGAAAATACGTTTGAATGCTTTTAGTCTAAGAGGTAAAAAAATTTATGATACAATTTTTAATGTAGGAGTTAATATTGAATTAGCGGATATTCGAGTCAATGAAGAAGGAAAGCCACTATGTTTATTATACTACCACGAAAAATATAATTATACAATTGGATTATGGAAAGATGGTGTCCTTAAAGATATTTATCGTATTGAAAATCCTATTGATTATATGTTTTTTCAGTGGAAAAATAAAAGAATACATATGCTCCACCAACTTGGGAACCACTATTATTGGTCAGTTTGGAGTAAGGGATATTACTATCAACTAAAATTACCCTTTCATATTTTAGCTCCTCGTTTTTTTGCGATAGGTCGTAAAACATTTTTATTGGGTATTGATTTGTCTGGTGTACTTTGGAGATTTAATATAACCCACGATAAATTATTTAGTGCTAAGCTTATTTCGAACCGTAGATTTCGCTACGCTCATCAAATTATACCAGTCGTACATAAAAAAATATTTAATCTTTTTGTATCAAGTCATGTTTTAAATAAAGTATGGAGAATTAAATTTAGTAATTTTTTTAGAAATATCAAAATTGGTAATCTTCGCAGTAATACTGTATTATTGAGTAGGCGAATCAATTTATTAAGCCATAAAAATAAATTGCATATACTGATGGAAATAAGTAAAAATCATTTATACTTACAAAGTTGGAATAGTCAAAAATTACATTTATATAACTTTAAATGGAGAGTTAACTTAAAAAGTCCGCCTTCTTTAAATGTTTCATGGAAGACACATAATCAAAAACAATATTTATATCAATACTTGTTAGATAATAATGATAATTCTGAACCTGTTGGAGAATTAATCTCTTTTCCTCGTAAAAAAATTAAAATAATGAATGTTCGAGATGGATATCATATATTTCACCTGCAGGCAATTGATCCAATTACTAAAAAAAAATCATATTTATATCATATTCCAATTTTTTGGCTTTATGAGCCACCTGAGCCTCAAGTAATTTTTTTAAATACAGTTTCTCCATCAACATTTCTCCCTGGTTTGATTAAGCTATATATTAAAAATCAACTGCCCATTGACTATTATGTTAATATTAACCAAAGGTCTGAATATGAACCAAGAAAAATGCTGGCTGTTCAAACTGGAATTATTAGCTTAAAGATTAATTTAAAAATAGGTTGGTATTATTTGCATATTCAAGCGAGAGATCCTAAAAGTAAAAAGAAAAGCACTGTATTACATATACCTTTTTCAATTAAACCGTATGATCCAAATGTTGAACACATAGATCCTAATGCAGATACGATTAGAGTAAGTTTAGAAGAACTTAAAAAAAAAGTGATCAAAAATAAAAATAATGTGATTCGATTAAAAAATATTCGAAGGCAATTGGAAAAATTAGAAAAAAAACTTATTAAATAGATATATCATGGCTTCTGTACTTGAACAAGAAATTTTAGAATATTTTGAAGTGAAAAATTTTGAAAAGTCACATAAGTTTTTATATGAATATTCTCCTGAACCAGTAAGAAAAGTTTTGAATAATTTTTTAAAACCTCAAGATTTTTATAAGACAATTCATGTAGCAGGTACTGTGGCTAAGGGAAGTACGGTAAAATTCTTAAGTCAAATGTTAATGATTGATGGTTTTCGCGTAGGAAGTTTTTATTCTCCTCATCTTTTGCGAATTAATGAACGAATTCAACTTAATCATCAGGAAATATCAGATAATGCTTTATCAAAATTATGGCAATTTATGAAAAAAAATTGTAATTTAAAAACATTAAGTTTTTTTGATTGCATCTGCGTTATGGCTTTTCTTTATTTTAAAGAAAAGCAAGTTGACTGGGCAGTTATTGAAACAGGTCTTGGTGGAAGAAAAGATTCAACAAATAATCTGAAAACTTGCTTTTCGGTGATTACTCCTATCGGATTAGATCATCAACAAATATTAGGGAAAAGTCTTGAAAAAATTGCTTTTGCTAAGGCTGGTATTATTAATTCTCAAATTGTTTTTTCTTACCCTCAGAAAAACGAAGCGGCAGAGATTCTTATTCAAGAATCTCTTAAATATAAAGGTTCACTAAAATTTTATTCACCAAATGAAAAATATATTAAAAAAAATTATATTGAAAAAAATTTAGATGTTTGTTATTGGATATATTCTGAATATTTTAAAAAAACTCCTCCTATAATAAAACCTCATTTTAAAGGCCGATTGGAGGTCTTACTAAAATTTCCGCACATCGTGTTTGATAGTGCACATAATGAACCTGCTGCAAGGGAGCTTTCATTTTGGTTATCTGATCAAAAAAATGATCAAAAGTGGATACTGTATTTGAATACACTTAAAAGTAAATCACTCAGAGGTATTTTAGCTAACTTAAATTTTTACGCTAAAGATAAAATTGAAAGAATCTATTTTTTAGATTGTTTTCATAGTAAAGGTAATTTTTATAAGTTTAATCAGTTAGAGAATGATATTCAATTAAGTTTAATTTCAGTTAAAACGGAACAAGAATTTTGTAATCTTTTAAAAATATTTAAGTATGCTCATCTCATTTGCGGAAGTATGTATTTATATAAAATATGTGCTCGTTTAAATATTATCAAGTAGGGAGTATTTATGGTATCAAATTTTTTATCGCTGAGTCTATTGATATAATTTTTGATACTAACTAAAATTGCTTGACTTTAAATATTATAATAGGATGTAATCGCCAACTTGAAATATCTTTTTTCACAGCTTTGGGGTAATTTATTTTTCCGTGGTTTAATTTTTTTATTTTTTGCAATTTTTTTATTTTTTTTAATTTATAGTACACGCTATAAAATTTATAATTTAGTGCAATATTTAAATATTGGACCAATATACACGAATCACTCAACATGGCCAAAGGGGCCCTATGGTTTTGAAGAAAATTTATCTCAATCAACAGATATCTATAAAAGAGGCTTAAAAAAACTCATTGAAAAGGCGATTCATCTTTACTCAGTTAACGAGGGTAATCATAAATTATTAACTCACAAGATTTTAGAAAATATTAAATGGCAAAATCATGTTAATCCTGTATTTCTTGAGGCGACTCTGACACTCATAAGAGACATGCGATTACTTTGTAAAAAACCTCGTATTAAAGATATAAAATATAGCGAATGGTCTAAAAATCAATCTTTTGAAGTTCTTCAAAAAAATAGAAAATATCCAAAAATAAGCTCTTCAGTTATTGAAGAATTAAGAAGATGGATTATGCTTCTTGATAAAAGTTATTATGAGCTTTCGATGGAAAAAAAGCCTGATCATTATGCTGTAATTACGTTGAGAGAAGATATTCTTCAAGCATCTTGTATGCCTTTACGTGTAATTGGAGTATGGTATAAGGCTATTAATTATTTAGAATATCTAGCAGAAAAAAACACCTATATCAAAGGTATGCCAGCGGACATATTAGAAAATAAGACAAGGCAAAATTTAGAGAATGATAAGCACTACGCAAAAATTTTGCATCAGTTTTTTTTAAGATCTTTTCCTTCTACGCATGAGGTTAACTCTAAAATAAAACTAAGTTGGAAAAATTTTCTTATTCAGCAAGATATGAAAAGTCTTAATAATTATTGTGAGGCAATGTTAGATCGCTGTCGAGTATCTGGGCCTGATGATTGTCGTATTGTGTATCATTCTCTTTATAAACTTAAATTTAAAAATGTTAACTCAAATCCAGTTTATCTCTATTCATTAGCTGAGGCTGCTTTTAGATCAAAGGAGTATAATATAGCGGAAAATTTGATCAAAGATGTTTTGACTTTAAAAAAAATTGACCCCTTATACAAGAAGCAAGCAGAACGTTTAATGAATACATTATCTATTTACGAATAATCTTTTAATTTTTAAAAAGACAATGATTTATTTAGATTATAATGCGACTCACCCCCCTTTTGCAAAGATTATAGAATCCGCTCATAAGGCCTATATTTCAAGTTATGGAAACTCCAGTGGTCGATCTGCATTTTCACAAAAAAGTGAATCTCTGATTGAAAAATCGAGAAAAAAAATAGGAAATATCTTTTCTGTTTCAGAGCATCAAATTATTTTCACATCATCGGCAACGGAAGCTAATTTTTTAGCCATTCACCTTCTTTACAATTATTTAAAAAAAATTAAAGCAAAAGATCGGCTATTAGTTGGTGTCTCTCCATTTGAACATCCTTCTACGATTGAAGTATTGAAAAAAAAAATAGCAATTGATATAATAATTTTACCTTTAAATAAAAATGGGCAGCTTGACTTAGTTTATTTGGAAGATGCTTTTCAAAATAAAATGTTTGATTTTTTGGTTTGTACATTAGCCCATAATGAAACAGGTATCATCCAACCTTGGGAAATATTTTTTAATCTTTTAAGTAAATTTTCTATACCTTTAATTTGTGATGTAGTACAAGTTGTTTCTCGCTTACAAAATAATGTTGCTTCTTCTAATCTGAGATATGACATATTTGCAGTCTCTAAAAAGATATCTATTTTTTTTACCATGTCTGGGCACAAAATAGGAGCAGGATTTGGTGCAGGAATTATGATTATGCCTTTAGAGTTTGCTGATCAAAAACAAAGTGCATTGACTCCATTTTATGAAAGTGGACAAGAATATGCTCTTCGACCAGGCAGTCATAATCTTGTTTCAATTCTTGCTTTTGAGAAAGTTTTGTCTGAAAGGGTAAAAAAAAAAAATTATAATAAATTAATTTTTCTTACACAGGCATTTGAAACTTCTCTTATTGTTGCTTTAAGAGATATAATCAATATTAAAATTATTGGTACAAATTTACTTCGGCTTGCTGGTACTACAATGGTTATTTTTAAAAATCTTCCAATTGATTTTTTCTTAATTGGGCTTGATGAAGCTAATATTGTTGTATCAACTGGCACCTCTTGTAAGTCAAAATCAAGGATACCTTCACCAGGTTTATTAGCACTTGGCTTAAGTGAAACAGAAGCTTTAGAAGTTATTCGTTTTTCTTATAATGAATGCTTTTCTCTTGAGCAACAGAGTTATGTTATAAAAATGGTACGAGAAATTATTCAGAAATTAATTTAATTGAATTATGAAAGCTTCACAAATACCTTTGTTTACAAGTAAAGAAATATCTAAAGAGGCTCAGGTTAAATCTCATCAATTACTTTTAAAAGCAGGTTATATTCATAAACATGCATCTGGACTTTATTCATATTTACCTTTTGGTTTATTGACGCATCAAAAAATAGAGCAGATCGTTAAAGAAGAGATGAATAAATTTGGGGCGATTGAAATCAAACTTCCGATTCTTACACAAGCGGAGGTTTGGAAAAAATCAGGTAGATGGTCAGAGATGGGTCATGAAATGATGCGTTTAAAAGATCGCCACGAAAAAGATTATTGTTTAGCACCTACGCACGAAGAAGCGATTACTCAATTTGCAAAAGCTTATTTGAAGTCGTACAAACAACTTCCAATTAATTTATACCAAATTGGCACAAAATATCGAGATGAAATACGTCCTAGATATGGACTCATTCGTTGTCGTGAGTTTATAATGAAAGATGCCTATTCTTTTCATGAAACCGAAATATCCTTAAATGAGACTTATGAAAAGATGAGAGAGTGCTATCGGTCTATTTTTAATCGCTGTGGTATTTCTACTATCTCTGTTCAGGCAGATTCAGCTGGTATGGGAGGTGCACATTCGGAAGAATTTATGGTTACCAGTGAGATTGGTGAATCTACATTACTTTTTGCTAAAGATTTGAAATTATGCTCTTATCAGGCTAATCAAGAGAAGACGGAATTTATCCCAGCGGTAAAATATTCAGTTGTTAAATCTTCCTCTCCAGTTAAATATGTTGATACTCCTAATGTTTCTTCGGTAGAGGATGTGGCTAAACTACTTGATAAAAAAGAATCTCAGTTTATCAAAACACTTGTTCATGAAGATGATTATAATATAGTTATTGCATTTATTCCTGGAGATCGTAATCTTTCTTTGACAAAACTTAATAAAATTTCTGGTTCACTCAATCTTAAAATGGCATCAAATGAAACAATTTGTCAAGGTGTTCAAGTTCCTCCTGGTTTTATTGGTCCACATAATTTGCCAGTTTCTCACACTCAAAAATTAAAGATTTCTTCTCCTGAAATAACCATAAATAAAGAAATTCTTATTTATTATGATCGAAATTTGAAAGGGAGGGGAGAGCTGATTGCTGGTGGAAACCAGAAAGATCTACATTGTATTCATTTAGAAGAAGGTCGTGATTTTATGATTCATGAAGACTCTGAAGGAGTTGATTTAGTAGAAGCTAAAGAGGGGGACATTTGTCCTCTCGACACAAGACAAACGTTGGTTGAAAAAAAAGGTATTGAATTGGGTCATATTTTTAAAATTGGTCAAAAATATTCAAAGAAAATGAATTTTTCAGTATTAAATCAAAGTGGGAGAAATATTATCCCCACAATGGGTTGTTATGGTATTGGTATTGACAGAACTCTTCAGGCCTATGTAGAGCAGAATTATGATAAACATGGTATTATTTGGTCAGAGACTTTATCTCCTTACAGTATTTATTTTATTCCAATTTTTAATACAGAAGAAGATTTAAAAAAACATGAGAAAGTTTATCATATACTCAAAAAAAAAGGATTTAATGTTTATTTTGATGATAGAAAAGAAAGAGTTGGGGTCAAGTTTAATGATGCAGACTTAGTTGGGTTTCCTTGGCAAATAATTTCTGGTAAAAAATTTTTAGAATCAGGAGAATTGGAGCTTAAAAATAGAAAAAATATGAGTAAAGAGCATCTTCCCTTAGAGAAAATACTTTCACGTTTAGAATCGTATGAGGGTTGAACAGAATATTTATTAATTCAAAATTTGTATTTTGTTAAGACACCACTTATATTTTTTAAAATTACAAGTTTTGTAGAAGATCTCTATCAGTAAGGTTTTTTTATATTCGAGCCACCTTGCTTGAATTACGACCAACAGTAAGATTTGTGACCTTCGTTACCTCAGTGCCACGCCTACAGGACTCTTAACTTTTGCCGTACAAACGACCTAAAAGTTCTATTGCCAGTTTAAGGCGTTTTACGGTGGCTTTTAAATTAATTATGCCATCCTGATTGGTGGCTATGTAGGAATGATCTTTGTCATCTTTTTCTGTGCTGAAGTAAATTTGAGCGGCATTTGCTGTCCAACCGGGGCTATAAGAGGAAGGTTTTTTGACCTGTATGTCTCCACCAATTTTTTTAGCGTGTTTTTGTGTTTCTTCCAATACCTTCCACAGGAGATCTGTATTTATCTTGATTAAATTACCATTATTGTCCTTTCTTTCATCGAGACGGATAAACAACCCTCTGTCCTGATCAATTTGCAGGTAGAATATACAATTACAATCTTTATAGAATTTATATTTTCTATTTTTGGGGAAATATTTTTTGTTTGGCCACCACCAAAGAATGTGAGCACCACCAGAACGGTTCGATAATTTATGCCAGTTCATTTCCAAATCACTGAGATCATCTTCCGAAAACTCATTTTCCAAAGCACAATAATAGCCCTCATACTCGAGCCGAGTCCATTCATCGGACGGTGTGGTTTTGAAACTCTGGGTACCCTCTTCCCATTTCTGCAAATGGTTGCTGAATTGCTCTATAATGTTGTTATCAGGGCAGAGATTTTTGTTAAGCACGAGAAGAAAATCTTTTCGATAGAAACATGCATAAAGATTTCCGTCGTCTTTTTTTGGACGAAATTTTTTTGATTCATTGCGAGTTTTGACATAGACAACCAAAATATGTTTAAAAGGTTCATCTTCTTTATTTTTCATGGTTTCGACTGCTTTTGTGCAACGAGCCATCTGATCGGAGTGTTCTTTAGTGTTTACTTTGTCTTCAATAATTAGAAATATAGATTCATTAATGATAACAGAAATATCAATTCTATCAATTTGTGTTTCAACTCGCAGTTCCTTAATTTCAAGTTTTTTTATGACTTTTTTTATGGCTTTATCATTATCATCATTTTTAATCGCCTGAGATAATAGTGCATCTAATAACGCTTTACCTAACTTGTGCTCGGCGGTGTAAGCACTGTATGTATTAGGATCAGCCCATGCCAAAATATAGGCAATCATGGCATTTTGTGACAACTCAGAGGTTGCAAAATTGAAAATATTAGGTGTGGTTATTTTTTTTTCAGTCATCATAAGTGCAAAGTTATTTTACCTTAGTTAAGGTAAAGTAAAAAAATATATTTTCTACTTTAATTTAAAAATTTAAACTAAATCTAATAATTTACCCCCGCTGGTATCCTTTGGCTTGCACATCTAATATATATTTTTATTTATTTTTTTCTTGCAATTTTGATTATTTACATTAGCATTGCAGTAGAAAATAGTCTTTTTTCATGAAAAGACTATTTATCTCGATTTGAAATATGAAACAGACGATTAAAAATCTCATTCTTATTCACCTAAAGCAGATATTTATTATTATTATCCTTACTTGTCTTTTTTTTCTTCGGTGTTCAAATGTAGTACCACCTCCCGAAATTGCTAAAAAGGGCACTACTCTCAGGCTGATACTAAATATGCAAGAGATTACCGTCAAAAAGGGAACTGAGGTTGGTTATTCAATACGTTTGTCAAAAAAACCTAGTACTGACCTCACTGTTGAAATTTATTCAGATACATCCCCACCTTTTGGAGTAATACCAAGAATAAACCCAACAAGCATTACTTTTAATGTCACCAATTTTAATAAAGCTCAAACAGTTGTAATCGGTTACCCTGAAGATACTGTGAGAAATGATGATTTTTATTATATCATAAAGCATCGTATAGCAAGCAATCAGCCAAGCTTTAATCAAATGACTTTTGCTCGTTTTCCGAACCTTATCGCTCATTTTATCAATAATACTTCACTTAAACTTAAAGGAGTAACAATAACTGCACGGAATATTAACCTTAATGAAGGAGGAACTTGCGGACATTATTCAATACGTTTGTTAGAAGAAACGAATACTGATTTCACAATAGAGATTGATTCAAGAACAAGATCAACTTTGGTGGATAAAAGACCTATTACTAACCTCACCATCGAGATTTATTCAGAGACAATTCTACCTTTTAGAGTGATGCCAAGCATAGACCCAACAAGTATTACTTTTGATTCCACAAATTTTAATATATCTAAAGAGATTGAAATTTGCTATCTCGAAGATTCTGAAAAGAGCTATGATTTTTTTTATACTCTTAAACATCGTGTAACCACGACTGATTCAAATTTTAACCAAGTTAGTTTTTCAAATCTTGAAGAGGTTGCATTTTCTTTGATCAATAATGATGAGGTTGACATGGATCACGATGGTCTCATCGAAATTGATAATGATATAATGCTCCACAACATTCGCTACGATTTATCGGGTGCTAGCTATAAAACTTCGAGTAGTGATCCTGGTATTTCAGGTGGTTGCCCATCGGGTGTCTGTAAAGGCTATGAGTTGACAACGAACATTGATCTTTTGAGTTTGCTTGATGCAAATAAAAGTAGGGGTATTGATACAACGATGGTTGACATTGATAAAAATGGTAATAGTAATACTTCTGACTCAAATGATCAAGTAAGTGTCATTGATACAAACAAAGACATTAGTTGGATACCTATTGGTGATGGTAATAATCCCTTCACGGGTATTTTTGAAGGTAATAGACATACCATAACCAACCTATGGGTGAATATTCGTTCTCAGTCAGATGAAGTTTACGCTGGTCTGTTTGGTGCTACCGATGGTGGAGAATCTGAAATACGCAACGTGGAGGTCAGTTTGGGTTCGATATATTCCCGTGCTTTCAGTTCTGGTGTTGCTTATTCAGGTGGTTTGGTCGGTTATGCTAAATCTTCTTTGGCGATCGAAAATTGTACTTTTAGTGGATTTAATGAAGTTTCTTCTTATTCGTCTTCTGTTGATGCTTGTTTGATCTCTACTTTTAACGGTAATTGTTCTTATTCTTATTCGGGCGGTTTAGTGGGGGGGGCTTTCGTTAATTTGATGATCACAAATAGTAGTTTTTCTGGTGGCGGAGCCTTATCTTATGCTCCTGTTGTAATGGCTGGTCGTGATCGATCTTTCGCTTACTCAGGTGGTTTAGCAGGTCGTATAATTGGTTCATTGACGATAACGGGTAGTTCTTTCTCTGGTAATGAAATCATTTCTTCTTCTTCTTCCTCTTCTTTTTCCGGTGGCTTGGTGGGCAATGTGAAATCTTTGAAGATTATGGGAAAGGCTAACAATATAATGATTAAGAACAGTTCTAGTTCTTTCTCTGGTATTCGTATTGGTGATGATGATGATAAAATCTCTTCTTTCTCTTTAGAGCTTTCTTTTTCTGGTGGTTTAATAGGGCACACTGAGGTATCAAATACGAATGCTGATATAATGATTAAGAATAGTTTTAGTTCTTTTTCTGGTAATTATGCTCATAAAATCACTTCTGCTTCTTCTAGCACTTCTGTTTCTCGTTCTTCATCTGGTGGGTTGATGGGTCAAATACTTATGTCTGATTGCAATTCTGATAACTCTGATTGCAGTTCTGATAACCCTGTCAATATTAATCTCACAATTGACAATAGTCGTAGTTTTTTTTCTGGTAATGGTGAGAAAAAAATTTCTTCTTCTGCTTCTCGTTCTTCATCTGGCGGGCTAATCGGTCAAGCTGGATTGGATAATTCTAATACCTCTAATTTTGCTATAACAATTATCAATAGTTATAGTTCTTTCTCTGGTAGTGGTAACAATAAAATCACTTCTCTTGCTTCTTCTTTTTCTTCTACTGCTGGCGGTCTGGTGGGTAAGACATTAATCTCTAGAATGACTGATGCTGATATTGCCATAACAATTATCAATAGTTATAGTTCTTTCTCTGGTAGTGATGAAAGTGAAATCTCTTCTTCTAAATTATCTTTTAATACTAATAGATTTTCTGCTTCTGGAGGTCTCGTTGGGTATGCTGAAACTGATTTAATAATTCAAAATAGTTATTTTAGTGGAGATATTAATATTTTATCTTCTTCTTCTTTTCAGCCTCTTTCCTCTTCTTCCTCTTCTTCTTATTCTGGTGGTATTGTAGGTGAAACGGGCATGCGTGCTAATTTGACAATTGAGAATAGTTATTTTACTGGTCTTGGTAAAATCTCTTCTTCTTCTTCTTCTAAAGCTGCTTCTGGTGGATTAGTGGGTTATTCTAAATTTTTGACAATTGAGAATAGTTATTTTGGTGGGCTTGATTGTCCTCCTGTGAGCAGCCCCCCTTCTATGAGCAGCCCCCCCTCCATGATGGCATGTTCTGCTGAAATTTCTTCCTCTAATTCCTTTGGGTCCTCTGAATCTGAATCTGAGTCTGAATCTGAGTCTGAATCTGAGTCTGAATCCGAGTCTGGATCTGGATCCTCCAATCTTTATTCTGGCGGTTTAGTGGGTTATTTTGATAATCCTTTGACTTCTTTAACAGTTACAGATAGTTATTGGAATACAGAGGTATCTCAAGAAATAACTAATGGAATGACTGTGACTCCCCAAAGCCCCAAGCGGGCACAGGGTAATGCTGCGGTTTCAGAAATGGGAGGTGTTGTGATGGTGACGGACGTATCAGGTGCGACGGGCCTTACGTTAATGCAACTAAAAGCCATAAGTGGCATGCATCCTGATGGTTTGCCTCATGATATGACTCCTAACGATATGATGGAGGATGACACAAAAGCTTGGGAGCTAGGAACCGACGAGCAGTTGCCTGCGGTTAAGCTTTGCGTCTCAACCGTTGATACGAGCACCCTATCCATCACTGATTTGTGTGGGTCATACGGCGATCTGATCGCTGGGCAACAACGATAGACGGACAATCAACAGTTACGAGTGGTGCCTTGCTCGCTGGGCGAGAGTGGTTGACCGCCAGTTGCGAGTGGTGCCTTGCTCGCTTGGGCGAGAGTGGTTGACCGCCAGTTACGAGTGGTACCTTGCTCGCTGGGCGAGAGTGGTTGACCGCCAGTTGCGAGTGGTGCCTTGCTCGCTTGGGCGAGAGTGGTTGACCGCCAGTTACGAGTGGTGCCTTGCTCGCTGGGCGAGAGTGGTTGACCAACAGTTACGAGTGGTGCCTTGCTCGCTTGGGCGAGAGTGGTTGACCGCCAGTTACGAGTGGTGCCTTGCTCGCTTGGGCGAGAGTGGTTGACCGCCAGTTACGAGTGGTGCCTTGCTCGCTGGGCGAGAGTGGTTGACCAACAGTTACGAGTGGTGCCTTGCTCGCTTGGGCGAGAGTGGTTGACCGCCAGTTACGAGTGGTGCCTTGCTTGTTGGGTAGAGGTAGCGACAACAATTACCCCAAAGCAAGTATTTTATTTATTCTTTTATCCTTTGAATATTAGCTCCTATTCCACAGAGTCTTTTATCAACATTTTCATAACCACGATCAATTTGTAAAATATTGTGAATCTCTGATTTACCTTCTGCACATAAGGCAGCAATCACCAGAGCCATTCCAGCTCTAATATCAGGCGATACCATACGAGAACCACTTAGTTCTGAAGGACCAATTGTGATCACACGATGTGGATCACAGAGAACCAGCCGCCCTCCCATACTAATTAGTCTATCTGTAAAAAAAAGACGACTTTCAAAAAGTTTTTCATAGATTAGCATAGTACCATGGCATTGTGTTGCAGTAACGAGTACATTTGAAATTAGGTCGGCAGGAAACCCAGGCCAAGGGGCATCATCAATTTTAGGAATATCCCCATGAATATCAGATTTTATTTTTAACATCTGATTTTTACCAATCCAAACATCTGAATTACGATATTCTATTTCAATACCTAACTTTTGATATACAAATTGAATCATTCTTAGGTCGCGTTTGACGACATTCTTAATAAGAAGCTCACCATTTGTTAAAGCTGCCATAGAGATAAAACCACCAATCTCCAGATAATCTGGAGCAATAGTATGTTTTGCGGGGGTCAGATTTTTATAATCTTCAACACCTGTTATTTTAAGCTGATTACTTCCAATACCCCGAATATCCACACCCTGATTCTGAAGGAACTTACAAAGCCCTTGAACATGTGGCTCTGATGCAGCATTTTCTATAATAGTTTCTCCGCACGCTACAGCCGCGGCCATAATTGTATTTTCAGTAGCGGTTACAGAGCATTCATCTAATAAAATTGATGTACCAATCAACCTTTCTGCTTTCAGATGATAAGAATTTTTTAGAACTTCAACAGAAGCCCCTAAAGCTTTTAGTGCTAATAGATGGGTATCTATCCTTCTGCGACCAATTTTATCTCCACCGGGCCTAGGTAAAACAACTCTTTTAAATCTAGCCAGCATCGGAGCGATTAAAGTAATTGAGCCTCTCAGTAGCTGAACTAATTCGGCCGGAAGATCTGAGTAATGAACATTAGAGGTATTAATTTGTATTTCAGAAGGCTTTTCCTTCGATATTATTTTAATCTCTGCTCCTAAAAATTTAAGTATTTTAAGTAATTGTTGAATATCTGTAATTAGGGGGATGTTATATATACTCAATTGATTTTTATTGAGTAAACTACAACATAAAATGGGAAGAGCTTCATTTTTATTGCCTTGAGGCTCAATGATACCTGATATCTGATTTTTCCCTTCAATAATGAAGTGCTCTCTAGATGTTGTCTGATTCATACAAATATATTTTAAAACTCGAAAAAATTAGGTTAGAGACAATACATCTTGCATATTATAGAGCCCTGCATTCTTTGATGATAAAAAAATCAGTGCATTTAATGCACCTGAAGCAAAAATATTACGATCTGTTGCTTGATGTGAAAGAGTGATTCGTTCTCCTTCACCAAAAAAATAAGTGGAGTGCTCTCCAACAACATCTCCTCCTCTAAGAGAATGTGAGCCCAATTCTTTTTCAGATCGAGCTTTCAGTAGACCTGATCTCCCACGTAATAAACTTTTCTCATCCCACCCATATTCTTTAAGAATAATTTCTTCTAATGTTTTAGCTGTTCCAGAAGGAGCATCTTTTTTTTGATTGTGATGAATTTCAATAAGTTCAGGATCAAATGAATAATTTTTTAAAACTTGACTTGCCTTTTTAACTAGCCAGAAAATTAAATTTACTCCTAATGACATATTTGATGAGAGTAAAATTGGAATTTGTTTAGATGCCTCGTTAATTTTTTTTATTTCTTCCTGCTTGAACCCCGTTGTACCAATTACAATAGGAATTTTCTTTTCTAAAGCTTTTTCGAGGATAACCAATGTTGACGTAGGGAATGAAAAATCAATTAAACCTTCAATATTAACTTTGTTAAGCTCCTCAGATGTTATCAATGAGAAGTCATATTGCTGAATGTTAATCAAAGAACCATATTTTTCACCGATATAAGGATTATCTGATCTTTCTATAGCAGCATTTAATTGTAGTTCTTTTGAGCTGTGGGAAAGATGGGAAATCGTTCTCCCCATCTTTCCCATAGCTCCTACTAAACCAAAATTCATGAAAGTTGGCTTTTAATTAGATCTTCATATTTTTTTGAGAGAGGTGTGAGTGGTAATCTTAAAATATTCTCACAAACACCCATTTCAGACAGTGCGTATTTTACAGGTATTGGATTAGTTTCACAAAATAGACTTTGGCAAAAATTGAAGATTTTATGAAAGGACTCTTGAGCCCGTTTATAATTACCAGTAAGGCAATCACGTGTAATTTGACATATTTGTTTTGGAAAGATATTGGAGCATACACTCACGATGCCTTGTCCGCCAATTGATAAAATTGGTAAAAGTAAATTATCATCACCTGACAATAATGTAAAATTTTTTTCTGTATTATTTATAATTTCAGTCATGAGGTTCAAATCTCCTGTAGCTTCTTTAATTCCAACAATTTTTTTATGTTTTGATAAATTTTTAATTGTTTCAAATTCAATCTTTACAGATGTTCTTCCTGGAATATTATATAAAACAATAGGAATTTTTGATTCATCTGCAATTTTTTTAAAATGTTGATAAAGCCCTTCCTGAGTTGGTTTATTATAATATGGATTTACTTGAAGTGAATAATCGGCACCCTCGGTAGATGCCGACTCAGTGAGTTCAATGGCCTCAAGCGTAGAATTAGAACCTGTACCTGCAATAATAATCACATCTGAATTACTTTTTTTTGCCCATGTAGTTACTTTAGCGATGACTTCACGGTGTTCATCATGAGTTAAAGTGGGGCTTTCTCCTGTTGTACCACAAGGAACAAGACCATCTATACCACTTTCCACTTGAATTTTTACTAATCTTTCAAAACTGCTCCAATCAATATCCCCTGATTTTTTAAAGGGAGTCACAAGTGCAGTAAATGTACCAGTTAAACTCATCATTCTTTATCTTTAAAATATCAGTACGAAAGAAGAATCCTTTTTAAGACTTTCTCAGGAGTTGCTTTATTTAAGATTATTTGAGTGATAATCGATAAAAGGGGATATTCTTTTATATCAGTTTCTAGAAGACGTGTTAAAGTTTGAAGATTCCTTATTCCCGAAGATTTTTTGAGAGAATTTGCTCTACCAAAAATAAACTCATGGCCATAATGACGATCTCGTGTATCAAAACCAAAGCAAGTAAGCATTAAGTCGGTTAATCCGGATAGCCCGTAAAAAGTTTCACGTTTACCTCCCATTTTAACTCCAAGTGTGACCATCTCTAAAAACATTTTATTTGATAAATGAAATAAAGTGCTGTCGTTATTTCCGCCTAATCTTTTTTCGTAATAAGCATCAAGCATTCCAATTAACATGGCATAAATAGTGCGAAGAGAACCACCAATTTGAACTCCTTTGATATCATTGGAAATAGCTGCTCGATGAGTGGAGATATAACCAGTATTAAAAAGATAAATTAAATCGTTTAGTAACTTCGGCTCACCAGCAGCTAATTCAAAACCCGTAATTTTTCTCTCCATAATTTGATCAGGATAATTAGAACCCGCTAAAGCAACCAATCTATTACGTTTTAACCCATATATTTTTTCAAGATCAGACAAAATGAGTCCGTACTGAGATTTTGTAAAGCCTTTCATAACATTGATAATAGCTCCTTCAGTATTTTTTAAAATAGGCACTAAGTTGTCATAATAAATATCTAACATCCATGGCTGAACCGCTTGAATAAAAATTGTTCCTTTTTTGATTGCCTCAATATCAGAAGTAAATTTAATATTAGGAGGTAATTTAAAAAAAGGATAGTTTTCAAGATCATACTGATCAGCATTAAAAGAATTTATCTTTTTTTTATCATGAATAAATATTTTAATATTAACATTTTTTTTATTTGCAAGCACAGAAGCAATCGCTGTAGAAAAATTTGAATGCCCAATTACTACAATATTTTGGCTAGATTTTTTATTAACCCGAATAAGAACATTTTTTTCACTTACATTAAGGTCATCTTGGTATAAATTTCGATACGCACCATGACGATGAATCTCTAGGTTTTTTCCAATAAGCGTTGCAAGAGAATCAAGACAGTAAGTTTTTTTATTTTTATCTTCTGTAGGGAAAATCTGATGAATTGTATCAGGTAATTCAGGAGGGATCTTATTTTTTGAACTAGATATAAAAACAGGTTTATCGATCGTGATACTGCCAGCTACTGAATTAAAGATAAAAGAATTTGGAGGTAAAACATCATCGGTTCCAGATAAAGAGATAGGAATCACAATTTTATTGGCGACATAATGATAAACAGTATCTACAAATTTAAGCAACTGACCTGTTCTACTTCTTGTTCCTTCTGGAAATATGACAATGATCTTGCCTTCTTTTTGGAGTCTATTTGAATGTCTAAAAGAATGTATATTGACTTTTGTCATGATATCAGCAGCGCCCATATTATCTACAAGATCTTTACGAGAACAAACCAAAAGGCTATTAAGCATTCCTAAAGCAGCACGGGTAAAATGTGTTTGAAAAACAGGCCTACCAGCAATGAATACCATATTTTCCGCTAATTTACGGGCTAAACCTCCTTCTTTATAAAGCACCATAAATAGTACACCAGCATCAAAATGACTAATATGATTCGCTACAATCGTAATGGGAAATTTTCCAATCAGTTGTGCTAATATTTCAAGATTCTTTTCTCCTTTGAGTTTAAATTTAGATAAAAAAGGCGAAAGAAATTTACTCATAAACCCTCTAACTTCCTTTTCGTGCTCTGTATATGTTCCTAATTTTGATAATTTAGAAACATCATGAAGAACGTCTAAAACTTTAGGTATTCCTCTTTTATTGATTAGTTGTAAAAAACCATTTAGAAGCTCTTGAGCTTTTTCTTTTGGCAACCCCAATGATTCAAAAACACCAATATTTTTAAAAAATTCTTTTTTCCATGGGAGTAACGATTCTTTAGTTTTTTTTAAAGTGGGCATCTATTTACTTTTATTTCTTCATTAAAACTAATATGATCACAATACTATGTCAATTTAGTTTTAATGAAGCGATAATTTTATCGCTTTTATTAACTCCTTTTATAAATACTCTTTTCTTACGATTAATTTTAGATGAGTATATATAATGCGAGTCATTTTATTTTATGCATGGAATTTATCAAATATAATTTTATTATATTTGATTTTTTTACTCATTTCATTTATTCATAAATTATAAAAAACATTTTTTTATTGACAGATTATCCTTGTGTACGATAAGAAGACATGAAACTATTAAAAGCACTTAAATCAACTCACAAAGGTTACTCAAAGGTTACTCAAAGGTTACTCAAGGTTACTCAAGGTTACTCAAGGTTACTCAAGGTTACTCAAGGTTACTCAAGGTTACTCAAGGTTACTCAAGGTTACTCAAGGTTACTCAAGGTTACTCAAGGTTACTCAAGGTTACTCAAGGTTACTCAAGGTTACTCAAGGTTTATTATTAATCCTTATTTTTTTTGCCTTTAACGTCTCTTGCTCTGACGATGCTAAAGATCCGGCTGTGCCAATAGAGCCCGGCGGAAAGAACCCTGACCCAACAGATCCCAGTGGGAAAAATCCCGGCGGGTTGATTCCTGATCCAACAGATACAGAGGCACCAGCTGGGGTGAGTGGTGCTACTTTTGGAGACTTAAACGTGATTGTTTGGGCAAACCCGACAGATGCTGATTTCTCTGGGGTTTTAATCTTAAGAAACACAGTCTCAATAGCAGACGTGCCTAGTGCTGGTGTAGAATATACGGTTGGTGGTGATATTGGTAGCTCAGAGGTGGTGCAGAGTGCTAATTCTTCTGATTTCGGCGTTAGTGCCACAACGGCAGGCACCGCCTACTATTATAAAATCTTCGCTTATGATGCAAGCCATAATTATGCCGCGGGTGTTGAGATCGAAGCAACGAGAGAAAGTTCTGATAAGACTATTTTTGTGAATGCTGCTGCGAGTGGTACAGGTGATGGCACGAGTTGGTCGAATGCTTATAGCTCTCTAAACTTAGCGTTAACATCTTCTGCAGGTACTAATAAGATTGTGGTGGCTAAAGGTATTTATAAGCCTACGCCTACGTCTTCAACTCCTGGGAGAAATGCTACTTTTCAATTGAAATCAAATGTCAAGGTCTATGGTGGTTTTGATGTCGCAGATACTTTATTAAGTGAGCGTAACTGGCTGGTGAATAAAACTATTCTCAGCGGTGACATTGATAATAATGACACGGTTAATGCTGATGGCGTTACAGAAACGACCAATCGAGTTATGACTGGTAGCACCACAGTTACTAGCGATATTAAGGGTAACAATGTTTATACGGTTGTTACAGGGGCGTCTAATACAACTTTAGAGGGCTTTACGATTACAGCTGGTCTATCAAATGGTTCTAGTAGTAGTGCTGCAGCTGGCGGCGGTCTGTATAATGATGGTGGTAGTAGTGCTAATGTAACTTTGAGTAATATTATCTTCTCAGGCAATCTAGCCGATTCTGGCGGCGGTATGTATAATAGTGGTGGTATGAATATGACTTTGAGTAATGTTATTTTTTCAGGCAATACAGCCAGTAATCATGGTTCTGGCCTTTTGGGCGGCGGCGGGTTCTCTAATAATGGTGGTGAGGATTTAATTTTGAGTAATGTTATTTTCTCAGGCAATAAGTCTAAGATTGTTGGTGGGGGTATGCGTAATGGTGGTGAGGATGTAACTTTGAGTAACGTTACTTTTTTAGGCAATAAGTCTGATTCTGCTGGTGGCGGTCTGTTTAATGGTGGTGCTGGTTTAAAACTGAGTAATGTTATTTTTTCAGATAATATGTCCTCAGATTGTCCTGTAGGGACAACAAAAGGTAATATGAATTTTTGCAACAGCAGTTCTACTGGAACAGTTACTATTTCACACAGCCTGATTCAAGGTTGTAGCACGGATACCAATTGGTGGGCATCAACGCATGCTAATAGTTGTGCTTCTGGTAATACTGGTAATAACATTGACGCTGACCCTCTGTTTGCAGACGCTGATGGTGTTGATAATGTTTTTGGCACGCTCGATGATGATTTAAGTTTAATGATGGGTTCACCTGCGATTGATGCGGGTAGTAATGGGTCTAGTGGGACGCCTTTATTCCCAGCAGGTGCCCTAGACCTAGCCGGCAAGCCTCGTATTGTAAAGGGCAAGTCTGCTAGTGCAGGCCCTCTCATTGACATGGGTGCTTACGAGTTTCAGCCAATGCCGCCACTATAACAATAAAAAGGTAGGCTGAACCTCAATTGTCAATTTGGTGGGTGCTTATGAAGCTCAGCCAATGCCGCCACTATAACAATAAAAAGTAGGCTGAACCTCAATTTTCCATTTTCAATTTGAATTTGAATTTGAATTTGATGGGTGTTTATGAAGCTCAGCCAATGCCGCCACTATAACAATAAAAAAGTAGGCTGAACCTCAATTTTCCACTTTCAACTTTCAATTTGATAGGTGCTTATGAAGCTCAGCCAATGCCGCCACTATCACAATAAAAAGGTAGGCTGAACCTCAATTTTCCACTTTCAATTGTCAATTTTAATTTGAATTTGATGGGTGTTTATGGGTTTCAGGCAATGCCGCCACTATCACAATAAAAAAGTAGGCTGAACTTTTAATTTTCCATTTTCAACTTTCAATTTGAATTTGAATTTGAATTTGAATTTGATGGGTGTTTATGGGTTTCAGGCAATGCCGCCACTATAACAATAAAAAGGTAGGCTGAATTTTTAATTTTCCACTTTCAATTGTCAATTTCAACTTTCAATTTGATGGGTGCTTATGAAGCTCAGCCAATGCCGCCACTATCATAATAAAAAGGTAGGCTGAACCTCAATTTTCTATTTTCAATTGTCAATTTGAATTTGAATTTGATGGGTGTTTATGGGTTTCAGGCAATGCCGCCACTATCATAATAAAAAGGTAGGCTGAACCTCAATTTTCTATTTTCAATTGTCAATTTGAATTTGAATTTGATGGGTGTTTATGGGTTTCAGGCAATGCCGCCACTATAACAATAAAAAAGTAGGCTGAACTTTTAATTTTCCATTTTTAATTGTCAATTTGAATTTGAATTTGATGGGTGTTTATGGGTTTCAGGCAATGCCGCCACTATCACAATAAAAAAGTAGGCTGAACCTCAATTTAACTTTGAATTTCATTAGACGTCTTTAGATTCCAAGGTATTCATAAATTATAAAAAACATTTTTTTATTGACAGATTATCCTTGTGTACGATAAGAAGACATGAAACTATTAAAAGCACTTAAATCAACTCAAAAGGTTACTCAAGGTTACTCAAGGTTACTCAAGGTTACTCAAGGTTACTCAAGGTTACTCAAGGTTACTCAAGGTTACTCAAGGTTACTCAAGGTTACTCAAGGTTACTCAAGGTTTATTATTAATCCTTATTTTTTTTGCCTTTAACGTCTCTTGCTCTGACGATGCTAAAGATCCGGCTGTGCCAATAGAGCCCGGCGGAAAGAACCCTGACCCAACAGATCCCGGCGGAACAAATCCGAATATGCCAACGACTCCTGTCTCAACAGATACAGAGGCACCAGCCGTGGTGAGTGGTGCTACTTTTGGAGACTTAAACGTGATTGTTTGGGCAAACCCGACAGATGCTGATTTCTCTGGTGTTTTAATCTTAAGAAATACAAGCTCAATAGTAGACGTGCCTAGTGCTGGTGAAGAATATACGGTTGGTGGTGATATTGGTAGCTCAGAGGTGGTGCAGAGTGCAAATTCTTCTGATTTCGGCGTTAGTGCCGCAACGGTAAACACCGCCTACTATTATAAAATCTTCGCTTATGATGCAAGCCATAATTACGCCGCGGGTGTTGAGATATCTGCAACGAGAAGCTCTGATAAGACTATTTTTGTGAATGCTGCTGCGAGTGGCACGGGTGATGGCACGAGTTGGTCGAATGCTTATAGCTCTCTAAACTCAGCGTTAACATCTTCTGCAGTCACTAATAAGATTGTGGTGGCTAAAGGTGTTTATAAGCCTACGTCTACAACTTCTGATAGAAGTGCTACTTTTCAATTGAAATCAAATGTCAAGGTCTATGGTGGTTTTGATGTCGCAGATGCCTCGTTAAGTGAGCGTAACTGGCTGGTGAATAAAACTATTCTCAGCGGTGACATTGATAATAATGACATCGTTAATGCTGATGGCGTTACAGAAACGACCAATCGAGTTATGACTGGTAGCACCACAGTTACTAGCGATATTAAGGGTAACAATGTTTATACGGTTGTTACAGGGGCGGCTGGTACAACTTTAGAGGGCTTTACGATTACAGCTGGTCTATCAAATGGTTCTAGTGGTGGTAGAAGTTCTGGTGGCGGTATATATAATAATAGTAGTGGTGATAATTTAACTTTGAGTAATATTATCTTCTCAGGCAATAGTGCCGATTCTGGCGGCGGTATGTATACTGCTGCTGGGGATTTAACTTTGAGTAATGTTATCTTCTCAGGCAATACAGCCAGTAATCATAGTTCTGGCGGTTTTGGTGGTGGCGGTCTGTTCAATGGTGGTACTGGTTTAAAACTGAGTAATGTTATTTTCTCAGGCAATTGGGCTGTTACTGTTGGCGGCGGTTTCTTTAATTCTAGTACTAATGCAACTTTGAGTAACGTTATTTTTTCAGGCAATAAGTCTGATTCTGTTGGTGGCGGTCTGTTCAATAGTGGTACTGGTTTAAAACTGAGTAATGTTATTTTTTCAGATAATATGTCCCTAGCTTGTCCTGTAGGGACAGCAAAAGGTAATATTAATTTTTGCAACGGCAGTTCTTCTGGAATAGTTACTATTTCACACAGCCTGATTCAAGGTTGTAGCACGGATACCAATTGGTGGGCATCAGGGCATGCTAATAGTTGTGCTTCTGGTAATACTGGTAATAATATTGACGCTGACCCTCTGTTTGCAGACGCCGATGGTGTTGATAATGTTGCTGGCACGCTCGATGATGATTTACGTTTAACGGCGACTTCACCTGCGATTGATGCGGGTAGTAATGGGTCTAGTGGGACGCCTTTATTCCCAGCAGGTGCCCTAGACCTAGCCGGCAAGGCTCGTATTGTAAAGGGCAAGTCTGCTAGTTCAGGCCCTCTCATTGACATGGGTGCTTACGAGTTTCAGCCAATGCCGCCACTATAACAATAAAAAAGTAGGCTGAACCTCAATTTTCAATTGTCAATTTGGTGGGTGTTTATGGGTTTCAGGCAATGCCGCCACTATCACAATAAAAAGTAGGCCGAACCTCAATTTTCCATTTTCAATTTGGTGGGTGCTTATGAAGCTCAGCCAATGCCGCCACTATCACAATAAAAGGTAGGCCGAACCTCAATTTTCAATTTTCAATTTGGTGGGTGTTTATGGGTTTCAGGCAATGCCGCCACTATAACAATAAAAAAGTAGGCTGAACTTTTAATTTTCCATTTTCAACTTTCAATTTGAATTTGAATTTGAATTTGAATTTGATGGGTGCTTATGAAGCTCAGCCAATGCCGCCACTATCACAATAAAAGGTAGGCCGAACCTCAATTTTCCATTTTCTATTTGGTGGGTGCTTATGAAGCTCAGCCAATGCCGCCACTATCACAATAAAAAAGTAGGCTGAACCTCAATTTTCAATTGTCAATTTGGTGGGTGCTTATGAAGCTCAGCCAATGCCGCCACTATCACAATAAAAAAGTAGGCTGAACCTCAATTTTCCATTTTCTATTTTCAATTGTCAATTTGGTGGGTGCTTATGAAGCTCAGCCAATGCCGCCACTATCACAATAAAAAAGTAGGCTGAACCTCAATTTTCCATTTTCTATTTGATGGGTGCTTATGAGTATCAGCCAATGCCGCCACTATAACAATAAAAAGGTAGGCTGAACCTCAATTTTCTATTTTCAATTGTCAATTTGAATTTGAATTTGATGGGTGTTTATGGGTTTCAGCCAATGCCGCCACTATCACAATAAAAAAGTAGGCTGAACCTCAATTTTCCATTTTCTATTTTCAATTGTCAATTTGAATTTGAATTTGATGGGTGTTTATGGGTTTCAGCCAATGCCGCCACTATCACAATAAAAAAGTAGGCCGAACCTCAATTTAACTTTGAATTTCATTAGACGTCTTTAAATTCCAAAGTATTCATAAATTATAAAAAACATTTTTTTATTGACAGATTATCCTTGTGTACGATAAGAAGACATGAAACTATTAAAAGCACTTAAATCAACTCACAAAGGTTACTCAAGGTTACTCAAGGTTACTCAAGGTTACTCAAGGTTACTCAAGGTTACTCAAGGTTACTCAAGGTTACTCAAGGTTACTCAAGGTTACTCAAGGTTACTCAAGGTTACTCAAGGTTACTCAAGGTTACTCAAGGTTACTCAAGGTTACTCAAGGTTACTCAAGGTTTATTATTAATCCTTATTTTTTTTGCCTTTAACGTCTCTTGCTCCGACGATGCTAAAGATCCGGCTGTGCCAATAGAGCCCGGCGGGAAAAATCCTGACCCAACAGATCCCGGTGGCAAGAATCCCGGCGGAACAAATCCCGGTGGAACAAATTCTGATCCAACAGATACAGAGGCACCAGCCGTGGTGAGTGGTGCTACTTTTGGAGACTTAAACGTGATTGTTTGGGCAAACCCGACAGATGCTGATTTCTCTGGTGTTTTAATCTTAAGAAATACAAGCTCAATAGTAGACGTGCCTAGTGCTGGTGAAGAATATACGGTTGGTGGTGATATTGGTGGCTCAGAGGTGGTGCAGAGTGCTAATTCTTCTGATTTCGGCGTTAGTGCCGCAACGGTAAACACCGCCTACTATTATAAAATCTTCGCTTATGATGCAAGCCATAATTACGCCGCGGGTGTTGAGATCGAAGCAACGAAAAGCTCTGATAAAATTATTTTTGTGAATGCTGCTGCGAATGGCACGGATGATGGCACGAGTTGGTCGAATGCTTATAGCTCTCTAAACTTAGCGTTAACATCTTCTGCAGGCACTAATAAGATTGTGGTGGCTAAAGGTATTTATAAGCCTACGTCTACAACTTCTGATAGAAGAGATGCTACTTTTCAATTGAAATCAAATGTCAAGGTCTATGGTGGTTTTGATGTCGCAGATACTTTATTAAGTGAGCGTAACTGGCGGGTGAATAAAACTATTCTCAGCGGTGACATTGATAATAATGACACGGTTAATGCTGATGGCGTTACAGAAACGACCAATCGAGTTATGACTGGTAGCACCACAGTTACTAGCGATATTAAGGGTAACAATGTTTATACGGTTGTTACAGGGGCGGCTAATACAACTTTAGACGGGTTTACGATTACAGCTGGTCAATCAAATGGTACTGGTCAAGTGAGATCGAATGGCGGCGGTCTTTATAATTTACAGGGTAATAATTTAATATTAAGTAATATTATTTTCTCAGGTAATCGTGCTGCTGGTTTGAGTGCTGGCAGTGCTACTGGTGGCGGCGGTATGTTTAGTAGTGCTAGTGATGATTTAACATTGAGTAATGTTATTTTCTCAGGTAATAAGTCTAATGATGCTGGAGGCGGTCTATTTATTATTACTGGTCTTCGTTTTATTTTGAGTAATGTTATTTTCTCAGGTAATAAGGCTGATTTTTCTAGTGGCGGTATGCGTAATAATGGTACTGATGTAACTTTGAATAATGTTATTTTTTCAGGCAATACAGCCACTAGTAATGGTGGCGGTGGCGGTATGGTAAATACCGCTTCTGGTCTTATTTTGATCAATGTCATTATGTGGGACAATACAGCGACGGCTTGTACTGGAGGCAGTCCCCAAGGTAATATGAATTTTTGTAATCGAGATTCTGCTGATACAGTTACTATTTCACACAGCCTGATTCAAGATTGTAGTGATAGTACTGTGAGTACCGATTGGTGGACGGGGTCTAATAGTTGTGCTTCTGGTAATACTGGTAATAACATTGACGCTGCTGATGATGACCTTCTGTTTGCAGACGCCGATGGTGTTGATAATGTTTTTGGCACGCTCGATGATGATTTAAGTTTAATGATGGGTTCACCTGCGATTGATGCGGGTAGTAATGGGCCTACTGGGACGCCTTTATTCCCAGCAGGTGCCCTAGACCTAGCCGGCAAGCCTCGTATTGTAAAGGGCAAGTCTGCTAGTGCAGGCCCTCTCATTGACATGGGTGCTTATGAGTATCAGCCAATGCCGCCACTATAACAATAAAAAGTAGGCTGAACCTCAATTTTCCACTTTCAATTTGATAGGTGCTTATGAAGCTCAGCCAATGCCGCCACTATCACAATAAAAAGGTGGGCTGAACCTCAATTTTCCACTTTCAACTTTCAATTTGAATTTGAATTTGAATTTAGTGGGTGCTTATGAAGCTCAGCCAATGCCGCCACTATAACAATAAAAAGTAGGCTGAACCTCAATTTAACTTTGAATTTTCAATTTGATGGGTGGCTTTGTTCGTGGTAATTTGAGCAAGATAACGCTCAAAAAGAATTTTTAGCAACCCATTGTCAGTATATCCATAAATTTATTAATAGGATGAGTAATCGTTACTCAATTTTTTAGGAGGTCTATCTTTTATCTTTAAAAAAATGTAATATGTGGGCAACGATTGTATTTAATAAAAAAGACCCGTGCTGCTTTACTTATGCTGTCCCTGAGAAATGGCAGAGCACCATTCAAGTTTTTCAACGAGTATACGTAGAATTAGTAGAGACTAAAACAGTAGGTATAATACTTAAACTAAGTAAAGACCGAATCAATCTTAAAAGTAAGAGTGGTGCTCGGGTTGTTCAATTAAAAGAAATATTAAAAATAATAGATCAACAATCTATTTTAAATCAAGAACAATTCTCTATCGCTGAATTTATCTCTCGATATTATCTCGCAAGTATAGGGCAGGCGATATTTAAAATGATTCCCGCGGGTAAGCGAGAAAGTGTCTATATCTCTGAATCAAAAAACACAATAGAAAAAATGAAGGTGCAACCTTTACTTAAAGAACAAAAAGAAATTATCAATCTTTTACAAGCCAGACAAGTCTCCGTTGAACAATCTCCTGTTACTCATCTAATCTTTGGTATTACTGGCTCAGGTAAAACGAGAATTTATCTAGAGCTTATTAATGAAAATTTAAAAAAAAAGGTGGGGAGCATCTTCTTACTCCCTGAGATAGCCCTCACTTATCAATTTGTCACGATGCTTAAGCCATATTATGGCGAAAAAATGGTTGTTTTACATTCTAATTTAGCTAAAAGTGAACGATTAAGAGAGTATCGTAAACTTCAAAATGGAGAAGCCTTGCTCGCCGTAGGAACTCGATCAGCAGTTTTTGCCCCTGTACAGAATTTGGGGCTCATTATTCTTGATGAAGAGCACGATATATCTTATAAAGAGAATCACTCACCTAAATATCATGCTCGAACAGTGGCATGGTTTCGTTTGAAAGAAGCCGCAAAAAAAAATAAACAGCCCAACACATTAATTTTAGGCTCAGCAACTCCTTCTGCAGAGAGTTATGCACGTGTATTAAAAAAAACGATTTATATTTACTATCTTAAAAAAAGAGCAACAGCACTTCCACTCCCTAAAATTCATTTAGTCTCACATAATATTTTCTCAGAAGGTATCTCTATTTTCTCACCGGCACTATTAGTTAAAATAGATGAACATTTAAAAAATGATAAGCAGGTTCTCCTTTTGTTGAATCGTCGAGGGTATAGTAATTTTTTATATTGTGAGACTTGCAAAAAAAATATCTCTTGTCAAAAATGTTCAATAACATTAACATATCACCGATCGAACCTTAACAAGCATAATCATAAAAATTTTTATGTAAAATGCCATTTATGTGGTTACGAAGCACAATTTGAAAAAAACTGTGCTGTTTGTCAAAAACCGTTGAGCATGATGGGCAAGGGAATTCAAAAAGTAGAAGATGCCCTTGAAGCTCACTTCCCTAAAGTTGAGTATGCTCGTTTAGATCAAGATAATGCAAGAAGTAAAGGTTATGTGGTGGATGTATTGGAGGCAATGAGGCAAAATAAAATTAAAATTTTAATTGGCACACAAATGATCGCCAAGGGCTTCGATTTACCTAATGTAACTTTAGTGGGTATTCTTAACGCCGATATTGGTTTAAACTTACCTGATTTTCGAGCTGTTGAGAGAGTCGCTCAGCTTTTAATTCAAGCATCTGGCAGAGCGGGTAGGTATAGTATGGGTGAGGTTATTATGCAGACGATGCAAAATGAAAGTGATCTTATGAAAAAAGTATCTTCATATCAATATGAAGAATTTTTGAAGGAGGAGCTTCTATTGAGAAAATACGCCAACTTTCCACCTTATTCAAGATTTGTAAGAATTCTTTTGAGGTGTGAGAGCTTAGAGAAGTTACGTTTATTTTGTAATCACTTAGAAGAATTTATTCAATTTAACTCTTCTCAAAAAACAATATTTGATAAAGATGAACCCCCGATATGTGTTGAGTCTGTTTGTGGCCCCATGCCAGCGAGTATCGAAAAAATAAAAGATGAGTATCGCTATCAACTTCTTCTTAAAGATAAAAAAACAGAGAATCTTATTAAAAGTACTCAAATTATAAAGGCATACTTACAAAAAAAGGGAGGAGTTAAATATGATTTTGATATTGACCCTATCGACTTACTTTAAATAATAATTGGGGGATGGTCATTTATTTCAAATTCAACTTGAGTGCATGCAATATTTTTCTCTCTCATTACTTTCGTTAAATCAAGGTGCTGAGAATTTTGGTCTTTTGGCCAGAACCCTAAAAGAGTGCTTCCCGAACCTGATATATAATGTCCCCAAAGCCCAAGTTTACTCCAATAATCAAAAGTTTCTTTGGCTCCTTTTAGTAAGTTTAATCGATAAGGTTGATGTATTTTATCTGATAGGCAGATTTTGAGAAGCTCTATCTCTGTTTGTGTCCATTCTTTTTTTTCGAATAGGTGAACCATCGCTCCTAAGCGAGAGCTTTGAAAAGCAACATCTTCCAAATTAATTTTTTGAGGTAAAACCTTGCGTGATTCACTAGTGGAGGTCTGATAATGGGGGATAATACCAATAAGCTTAACTGGTGCTTGAAAATTAATCTTAAGTGTTTTTGTTCTAGTTTTATTTATTGGTAGGTTAATAACGATTCCTCCCCATAAAGCAGCGGCTATATTGTCAGAGTGTCCTTCAATCTCATGGGCAATCTTGAATATCTCTTCAGCAGAGTATCGCAGAGCATATTTTTCATATAAAACCTCTTTTGCAATTTGAAGGCCTGCTAAGATTGCGGTTGCTGAAGAGCCTAAGCCTCTCGATATAGGAATATTTAATTGAGTGTGTACTCTAAGTGGGATTACTTTTTTGTGAGCATGCTTAAAAAGATTCTGATAACTTTGAGCTAAAAGATGATTTTTAGGAGTCATCATTTTCTCTTTCAAATTTATAATGTTTTCTTGTGTTGTCTGCTTTGTTAACTCTGAGAGATTTATATCAAATTCAAATAATGTTTCCGCATTGGGGAGAGACTCCCACTCAAAAGTATTTTTCAGATTGAGACTTACCGCCCAAACGTCATATCCAGGGCCAATATTCGCCGAGGTAGCTGATATATCCACCTTACCTTTTAACGTATTCATAAATTACAATTGAACATAAATGTTTAGTCTCAGTTTTTTATAAAATATTTATGGGGCTAGAGGCCGAGCTGTAAAGTTTTTGAGGAATACGTCCAGCTAAGAAAGAGGCTCTTCCTGAAATACTAGCATGATACATTGCCTCAGCCATCTTTATAGGGTTTTCAGCTCTTGAAATAGAGGAGTTTAATAAAACCGCATCAAAGCCCATCTCCATAGCAAAAACAACATCAGTAGGCGAACCGATACCAGCATCTACAATCAGGGGTATTTTATTCTTGAGTGTGTCTAAAATCATTCGCATATTATGTGGATTCTGTATACCACGACCGCTCCCAATGGGGCTACCTCCCGGCATAATACAATCAGCACCCGCTTGATAAAGCCTGTTCGCCAAAATAGGGTCATCGTTTGTATACACCATGAGAAAAAGCTGATCTGATGGTATTTTATTTTTAATCATCTCGAGAGCTCTTAATGTTTCTATCGGCTCAGGAAGGAGTGATTTAATGTCACCAATAACTTCAATTTTAAGAAATTTAAGCCCTAGCTCAAGTGCAATATAAGCCAATTTTAGCACTTCTTCTCCTGTTCCCGCTCCAGCGGTATTAGCTAAAATATGAATTTTTTCTGAATTAATGAACTGTATAATACTTTTTTCTCTTTTTTGTGGGTTCAAGTGAATACGCCTCAAAGAAACCGTAACCATTTCAGTTTTACAAATCTCATGGCATTCTTTCATCAACTCTAAAGTTTTAAATGTTCCAGAGCCAATAATTAATCGAGAATTAAATTGTATATTCCCTAGTACGAGTGAATTTTTATCTTGGCTCATCTTATTGAACTCTTTTGGAGGTATTTTTTTGTCAAGAATCTATTATTTTATTAAATATCAATATTATTTTGTATTTTACTTCAATATTGAGGCCTATATCTAAATAGGTCATTAACATTTTAATGTTATAAACTAAATATAAAAACATTTAGAATAGCATTATTTATTACTTTTAAACAGTTATATATAAGTAATTTATTTTTTTGTTTTATTTTAAATTATTTCATAAAAAGTAAATGACAAATAGTCCTTACTTTGTCTCCTAGACCCGCTAATGGCTTACGCTTTTGAAGATATTAAAGATTCAATTACATTGATTACGGGCGGAGCACGTGGTATTGGCTATTCAATAACGAAGCTTTTCGCAGCCCAAGGGGCAAAAGTTGGTATTATCGATATTAATGGAGACGCTGTAAGCAAAGCTGTAGAAGAGATATCAAAAAGTGGTGGTCAGGCGTTTGGCAAAGTTTGCGATATTACTGATTACGACATGGTCGATAAAGTTATGCAAGAGATTATTGATGAATTTAATCAAATTGATTGTCTCATAAATAATGCAGGTATTACAAAAGATGGTCTTTTTATACGAATGAAGCCCGACGATTGGAAAAAAGTGATTGATATTAATTTGACAGGTACATTTAATTGCTCTAGAGTCGCTATAAACTATATGCGAAAAGCAAGAAAAGGCTCGATCATTAATCTAGCTTCTACAAGTGCTTTAGGTAATCCTGGGCAGACAAACTATTCTGCCTCTAAAGGAGGGGTTGTGAGTTTCACTGCTGCCCTTGGTAAAGAGGTCGCTAAAATGGGTATTCGTGTAAATGCCATTGCTCCCGGCTTCATAAAAACAGAAATGACAGATAAAATGCCTGATAAGATCAAAAATTTTGTTCTTTCTATGGTACCCTTAGGCAGAGCTGGAATGCCAGAGGAAGTTGCTAAAGTAGCTCTTTTTTTGAGTTCCGATCTTGCTTCTTTTATAACCGCAAAAACATATTTTGTAGATGGTGGTTTATTTTAAATTTATTGATTGTGTGTAATTTAGAGACTTTCTTTTTTCGCTCATTTTGTATTATAAAATGAGACAGTGGTCTATTATTTTATTTTTTATCAAAATTATAGACTTGACAGATATTAGTTGTCCTGAATTCTCTATGCAGTCTATTATTTTATTTTTTTTAAAAATTATAGACGAGATGAAACTTTAGGAGGACTATATGGCCGTTGAATTCGAAAAAATTAGGAAGGTAATTTCTGAGCAACTTGGTGTTGATGAGAGTGAAATTACCCCAGAATCTCATTTTATTGATGATTTAGGGGCAGATTCATTAGATACTGTTGAGCTTGTTATGCAGTTAGAAGAAGAGTATGGTCTGGAAATTCCAGATGAAGATGCTGAAAAACTTCAAACCGTTGGTGACGCTGTAAAATACATAAACGAAAATAGCTGAACAATTGGAAGGGGGTTTTCCTATGTTTCTTTCTGTGGAAAGCTTTATTGTTTTAGGTCGCCCCCTGTTTTATTTTATGTATTGTAGCTTGATTTTTGCTTATTGATGGATGATGCAAGAATAAAAAAGCTTTTAGATTTTATTCAATTAAATCGACTCCCGCAGTTGTCTCTTGGTTTGTTAAATGTTGCTTTGACGCATAAGAGCTTTGCCAATGAATTAAATAGTAATCGTTCTCCTGATTTAAAATATCATAATCAAAGGCTTGAATTTATGGGAGATGCTATCTTGGGTGCTGTTATTGCAGCTCATATTTATCAAGCTCAACCTAATGATGATGAGGGAAAACTTACTCAAAAAAAATCAGAGATTGTTTGTGAAGCTGCTTTATCTGAAATTGGTTCAAGATTAAGTATAGGGCAATATATATTAATGGGTAAAGGAGAATTTTGTTCTGGAGGTAGCCAACGGGTCTCTAATATCGCTGATGCTGTTGAATCGCTCATTGCAGTTATTTTTCTTGAAAAAGGTTATGAGGCTAGCCAAGATTTTATACTTCATTTTTGGAAGCCATATCTTCAATATGGTATGGTTCCAGCAGGGAGCATTGATTATAAATCAAAACTTCAAGAATATTTAATAAGAAAATTAAAGGTGCGACCAGAATATAAAGTACTTAGAACTGAAGGGCCTGAGCATCAAAATATATATCGTATAGCACTTTTAATTAATGGTAAAAAAATTTTAGAGAGTAAGGGGATGAGTAAAAAGAAAGCAGAGCAAAAGGCGGCTGAAAAATATTTTAATCAATATAAATAAAGTTTAAATATTTATGCTTCTCTGAATGGCTTGCCCTACACTTTCGTAAATGCCCTCAGCTAAAGTCGGATGGGGGAAAATAGTAGTTAAAATATCGTCATGAGTGAGTTCTGAAGATCGGGCGAGTGTAAAGTTTGAAATTAATTCGGTTACATTCTCTCCAATGTAATGAGCCCCAAGTAATTCTCCTGTTTCTTGGTGAATGTAACTTGTGAAAAAACCGGTGGTTTCTCCAGTAGCCATCGCTTTTCCTGAGGCTGACAAAGGAAAATTACCAGTTTTAAAAGGAATTTTATTTTTTTCTAAATCCGCACGATTGAGACCAACAGAAGCAACTTGGGGAGATGTGTAAATGCAAGAAGGTATATTGCTATAATCAAAAATATGAGGAGTTTTTCCTGATGCTTTTTCTGCGGCGATAATCCCTTCGTGTGATGCCTTATGTGCTAGCTGTTTTCCCTTGATAATATCACCTATTGCAAATATATTTTTCATCCCTTTTATTTCACAAAATTGATTGACTTCCACTTGATTATTTTTTGTCGCAACTCCTATATTCTCTAATCCAATGTTAGATAAATTAGCTTCAATGCCGACAGCAAGAAGAACAATATCAAAAACTTCTTCCTGACTTTGTGTTTGATTAGAGTTCTTGTGGCTTATGTGTGCGACTACGCTTTTGTTGGTATCTTTTAATGCAGTAACACTTGAATTTTCTAAAATAGTTATTCCTTTTTTTATAAAAGACTTACTAAGTTCTTTCGCTAAAAAATCCTCTTCAGTTGGTAAAATATGTTTCGCAACTTCCACTAAGGTTACGTGTGAACCAAGGCAACAAAAAAAATCAGCAAATTCACATCCAATTGCACCCGCACCAATTACTAATATTTTTTTAGGTAAGTTTTTAAGTAACATCGCTTCACGATAACTTACTATATTATTAGAAAATTTTAAATGAGGGAGTTCTTTTGCATGGGCTCCAGTTGCTACACATATATTTTTTGTTTTTAATTTTTTGAGAATATGATTATCTTTATTAAATAAGTGTACCTCATTCTCTGAATAAATATGGCCACGACCAAGAAATAAATCAATCTCATGTTTTCGAAAGAGGTGTTGAATTCCATTTGAAAGTTTTTTAGCTATTTCTCGTGATCGCTGTGTAACTTCTTTTATATTAATGGTCGGCTTACTCTTAAATTGAATACCCAAATTTCTCTTTGTAAGCTGATGAAAAAAATGTGCAGACTCTAAAAGAGATTTTGTGGGTATACAGCCCCAATTGAGGCAAACTCCACCGACCTCGGCCTTTTCAATAACGGCAGTCTTTAAGCCTAATTGAGAAGCTCTAATCGCAGAAACATATCCTCCAGGGCCAGAACCAATTACTATATAATCATAATTATAATCCATAAAAACTAATTTAAAATTTATCGCTTTAAAATAATTTTTCTTTTTGAATCCGCAATTCGACGAAAAGCATTCATATTGATAATTACAATTTTATCTTCGTAGAGTTCTATTTTACCCATCTTAGCCCATGAATCTAATATTGGTTGAATCTCTTCAAGAGGTTCGGCACACCAGTGAGAAAGAGCATCGATATTAATGTGTAGTACAATCTCTTTAGTGGTACTATTATTACTATCACCTTTTTCTTTTTGAGAAAGCATTATAAATGTATCAGCAATTTTTGCTTGTATATCATCTAAGATTAAAATTGTGAGCCTTCTTTTAGCTTCATAAATTCTATTTGAAAATATGACTAGAATTTTTAGGGCCAACTGTGATTGACTGGTCATTAAAGTGACAAAATTATCTCGGTTAAAATTCAAAACTCGCACTTTAGTGAGTGTAATGGCGGTGGCTGATCTGGGTTGTTTTTCTAAAATTGCCATCTCTCCAAAAATATCTCCTGCTTTTAAAACATCCATTGTCTTATCGATATCTTTAATAATTTTACTAATTTGAACTTCTCCTTCTTCAATTAAATAAAAATCATTACCCGGTTCAAATTCACAAAATACGATTGTCCCTGGTTCAAATTCTTTTCCAAATTTATCAAATAAGCCAGATAAATTCATAAACTGGGCTTTCTTATTTTTTGCAAACTTTTATTGGCAAAAAAAGAATCTTGATCTTTTGGTGGTAGGTTTACCACTTTGGTATAAAAAGCCATTGCTTTTGTTATATTGTTTTGTCCTTCAAATGCTTGAGCTAAAATAATCAAAATTTTTTTTGTCTGTGCACTATTTTGATACTTTCTAATGAAAGTACTCGCTAAATTAATTGTTTTTTTAAAATCTTTTTTCTTCAAATAGCATTTTGATAATTCAAAATGTCCTCTTTCAATAATGAAAGTTTCTTTAAAAGAAACTAAATTTATTGTCTGTATTACTTGTTCAAATTTTTGTATGGCGGTGTCAAGATCAGTTGATATTAAATTTAAGCCATCATAAAAAATACTTGATACTTTTTCTGTATTACTCCCATTCTTCAGTGCATTATTTTTTGGATTATTTTTAATATCATCAATGGTATTTGAAATTTCTTGATTGGAGATGAGAGGTTCTAGATTATTTGGATATGATTGACCTAAACTTATAGCCTTTTTGAGCTGAACAGCCCTATCATGTACATTTGAATTTGGATAATGTTCTGTAAATTTATCAAAGATGTATCGAGCTTTACTTAGGTCATTATTTTTGTAATAATATTCTCCTACTCTGAGAAATTCTAAGGAGTTTTCAAAAGAATTAAGTTCACCCAATTGTTCTCGAACTTGTTTATGAACGTGCCTTAATTGCGACGAAAAAACTTTGAGCATTTGAAGTACGAGCCTAACATTTTTTAAGCAAAAATTTTCAAATTCTTTTAGATCAAAGATTAAAATGTTGCTATCTGTCAACACTTGGGCTGTTTCTTCTCTAGGATAATGCCCGAGGGAAGACTTTACACCAAAAAATTCTCCTCGCTTGATTTCTTCATGAATTTCTTTTTGTTCATCAAGAGAATTATGTATTAAACGGATAACTCCTTTCTGTACAAGATATACGCTATCTCCACGATCTCCCTCAAAATATATAATGGAGCCAGTTTTATAATATCTTATTACAGTATTTTGCATAATCTAAAACAACTAATTATTTCCAAAAAAAATCATCAAGAGTTTGATTTTTATAAAACTACCAAGGTTCAATTGGTAAAAAAGGAAATTCTTTATGAAAAGAAACCGCATCTCTAACTTCCTTTAGTAAGCCCAGTAAATCTCCTTCAATAATTTTTCTAGAAGAAGCCACTTTTATTTTTTGATAAGGAATTTCTAACATCTCAAAAAGTTTTATAAAGCTTTCATCAGCATATTTTGGTCTGCCTCCGATTACAACTAACATAATATTAGCAAATCCCATACCTGTCAGACACTCGTATGGATCATTTGATCTGCCGTCAATCACTAATAAATCAGCAAGGTTATCTTCTTTTATCAAACCAAGTTGTGGTAAATACATGGCTTTTGCCGCTCGTGTTGTAATCATGTCGACAATTAATTTGGAAGAAAGTTCTTCTGAATAGGTTTCTTTGTAATAATTTTTTGCTATATATAACTCTTCAAATATATTGATGGAGCCACTCATGGGGGAATCTGTACCCAATACTACGTTAATTTTAGCATCAATTAGCTTTTTTATCGGAGCTGTTACATCAAACATATAAAGGTTGGAAACAGGGCACCAAACAACATTTACCTTATGTTTGGCTAATAATTGGATATCTGAGTCTGAAAAAGCTATACCGTGAATCAGTGTTGTATGCTCGCTCAATGCCCCTTTGCTTTCGAGTATGGCTACTGATTGTAAAGTTTCTTCATCAAAGCCCTCTGAGCAATGTACTATAAAAGGTATATTGTTTTCTTTAGCTCTTTTGTGTTCAACTTCAATGCCTTCGCCCCATGGAAGAGCAAATGAGCCAACTGAATGCGCTAACGTAAATTTATCAATGACTCTGATAGGCATTTCTTTTTTAAACATATTTTGAACAAAATGAGGTATATGATCTTGCACACTAGTAACACCACTAATCAAGTGTCTGTACCCACCTAGTGTGTAAAGATTACTAGATTCTACTTGTTGCCTCTCTGCGTAACAAGGTGAAGCTTTTAGGTCATTATCCCACATAAGCCAATTTAGGTATGGCTTTCTATCTCCTACTCTTGGAAAATATGTTCCTAATAGATGATCGTGACAATTTATTAAACCAGGGAAAACGAGCAAACCGTCTAAATCAACATCTATATGTCCTGTGTTCGCATTTTTTTTTGAAGAAATTTTTGTAATGCGATTATCTTTAATTATCAAGGAAGCTTGCTTGATAACTTTATCAGGTGTCACCAGACATCCATTTGATATTTGCCATTGCATGATTTGAAAACTCGTTTAACTTAGTTCTAAAATTTTTGATTTTAGTTTTAAGAGGGGCATCGGATTCAATGGTTTACCTTTGTAAGAGATTGAAAAGAATAATTTTTTATTTTTAGCAATAGCTATTTTTTGATAATTTAAAATTTTTTGATTTTTATGAACTAATATTTTAGATAAATTTGAATAAAGTGATGCCCAACCGTGCCCATGGTTAATTATGAGGTATCTACCATATCCTCTGAGATGCCCAATCGCAATAACGCGACCAGAACTTGTAGAGCGAATATGGTCGTTTTTTTTTAGACGCCAAATAACTCCAGGCGTTCTCTCTTGTCCCTTTAAATCAAATCTTTTAATGACTCTCCGTTTTTTGACAGGATATCTAAAATATGGTGTATGGTAATACTTTTTTTTAAATTTAGTATGCTTTTTTTTTGGAATTTTGAGAATTTGACCAACAAAAATTTTATCTTTTGATTTGAGATTATTTATTTTTAATATTTGAGTTATAGGTATTTTATATCGATTGGATATTCGAGTTAAATTATTCCCTTTTTTAATTTTATACTTATAATGTTTGTTACCAAAGATCGGAGGACACCAATAAATTAATTGGATCATAATAATTGGAAATATCTTTTTAAATTTCATTAATATTTAGCTTTATAACCACATTCTTCATTCTCGGAATATTAAAAATTAAACTTCAATTAGTCTTTTTATGAATCTCCTTTTAAACTGTATAAATATCTTTTTTTGTGAAAACGAAAAAATAAATGTTTGTCGTTTAAAAAAAAAATGACCGACAATACACTTGAAGAAAATAAATAACATTTTATATGATTCTACTATGGTTAAAATAATTTCAATTCTTCTTATTTTTTTATTGGTAATTTATACCCAAATTTTCTCTCAAAGTGACCCAGCAGTCGATACTTCCCAGACAGTATCTAAAGAACCTGAGAATATTGATGAGTTAAAAGAGAAAGCTCTTAAAAAAGTAGAACAGGTAACCTTTTCTGGCTTAAGTGGGTTTGCAGAAATTAATTGGGGAACAAAATATCAAGATGTAAAGGAACGATTTCGTATTTTAGCACAAAATCAAACAATTAATGCTCCTATTAATATAATTAAAGATTCCTTTGGTGAGAGTATTTTAGTACGAAGAGGTGGAATTTTATATAAATTTTTATTTTATTGGTCTAAGAAGCCAAATACAAAAAATAGCTTTAATATATTAAATAGAAAAAATGATGAAAATCAAAATATACAAATGGCTCAAGCGGCTAGATTTTTTTTTGTTAGTTCTAATTTTCCTTTTGTTCCTTCAAAAAAGCTTTATAATAAACTTCAAAAAAAATATGGAAAACATACATTTAGCGGAGGAGACGAAAAAAGAGGAGCCTATATTTGGGATGTAGAAAATGGTTTTATTGTCCAGTGGGTAGAATCTTACAAGAATAAACCATATAGCCGAAATGTTCACTATGTTTCAAAAGAAATTCGAGAAGAAATTATGCAAAATTTAGAATTATATCAAAATTATAAAGAATTACAAGTAATTGAAAAGCTGATTCCTTGATGTTCTTAGTTCTCTATTTATTTGCCTATGCGTTCAATTCTCTCTGCAGGTCAATTTAAAAAAAAAGAACTGACAGTTCTCTTGTCTCTTGCTCATAAATTAGAGAATTTTATTCAAAAAAAGAGACAAATTTCTATATTAAAAGACTATATTTTAGCAACTCTTTTTTTTGAGCCATCTACGCGTACGCGTCTTTCTTTTGAAACAGCGATGCATCGGTTGGGCGGAAATGTCATTACATCTGTTGGCTTTCAATTCTCTTCATTAGCTAAAGGAGAAAGTCTTTTTGATACTCTAAAAATGATAGAGGGTTACGCCGATATTTGTGTTATGCGGCATCCTCATGAAGGTGCTTCTTTTATGGCAGCGAAGAATTTAAACATTCCAATAATTAACGGTGGGGATGGTGCGGGAGAACATCCTAGCCAAGCTTTACTCGATTTGTATACTATTGATAAAAGACGGCCTCTCAAAGAGCATTCTTTGATAATTGCTTTTATAGGAGATATAAAATATGGAAGAACCATTCATTCTCTTTACCGCCTACTTATGCATTTTGATGTCAAAATGATATTTATTAGTCCTAGTGAGCTTCGATTACCAAGACAAGATATTAAAAATTTAAAAAATCATGGATGTAAATATCATGAGACAGAAAATATTAAAGCGGTGTATGAGGCGGATATTATTTATGTAACTCGCATCCAAGAAGAACGATTCTCAAATCATAAGAATTTTGAAAAATTTTCGAATACTTATGTTGTAGATCAAAATTTATTAAAACGATGTAAACAAGGAGTTATTATTATGCATCCTTTGCCTAGATTAAAAGAGTTAAGCACTGATATTGATTATTTGCCTAATGCTGCATATTTTGAGCAAGCAAAAAATGGAGTTTATATGAGGATGGCACTTCTTCTCAACTTACTGGAAGTTGATTTTAATTAGATATTAATTCGTTCATAATAAAATTTTATATTAAATAAATTAGTTGCCTTAAAAATAAAGTGATTATTTTATAGTAATAAGACAGTACAAATAAGCTTTTTTAGGATAAATTTGAATTATTCTCTTACTAAAATTTTTTTGTCGTTGATTTTCAGTCATTGTATCCAATATAAAATGGTGTTAGTGAGTAAAAAAATAAATTGATATCTCTTGATCTTGTTTTATATAATTTAGAAAAATTAAAAAGTAATATTCACGATTTAGTAAAAGATTCAATTGATATTATCGCGGTAACTAAAATGCTTCCTTATGAAGTGTATGATATTTGCGATAAGCTTAATATGGTTCATATTGGTGAAAATCAAGCACAAGAGTTAAAAAATAAATTTGAATCAAATCTTAATGTTGTAAATAAAAAACTTAAATATCATTTTATTGGTCATTTACAGACAAATAAAATCAAAGATGTTGTAGATATTCTTTTTAGTTTAGACACACTTCACTCCATAAAACAGATTGAAAAATTAAATCAATTATGTATTAAAAAGAATATTTATAATTTGCCCGTTTTACTTCAGCTTAATAGTACCAATGAAAAAAATAAATCGGGTATACCAATTAAGCAGGTTGAGCAAGTGTTAGATATTACTCATAAATGTTTAGAGAATAATATTTTAAATTTAGAAGGGCTTATGACGATTGGTCCAACACCAGCTTCTTCTTCAAAAGAAGATCAAGTAATTCATCGTAGGGAGACACAAAGAGCATTTTCTAAAACATATAAAATGAAAGAATTTATTTACAGGGAAACCGGACACAAGTTACACCGACTGTCTATGGGGATGAGCCACGATTATAAAATTGCTATAGAAGAAGGTTCAACAGAAATTAGAATAGGCTCTTCTCTTTTTGGAGCACGACCTCTTATTTAAATTATTCTTTGAAAAATAGCACAAGCGATGAATTTAATTTTCTAAAGGTACTGATGTTGTAACTTGTTGTGCACTTGCCAGATCTTTTTTAGGAAGCACTTCTTTCGTTCCTGAGATTCCATAATGTTCTCTTATCTTATTTTCCAGTCTTTGAGTTAAATCAGGACGTTCAATTAAGTATTCTCTTGCATTTACTTTACCTTGGCCGATTTTATCATCGCCTATGGAATACCAAGTTCCCGCCTTTTTGATGAAATCTAATTTTACGGCTTCTTCTAAAACACAACCTTCTCGTAAAATACCTTTGCTAAAACTGATATCAAATTCAGTTTTTTTAAATGGTGGAGCCATTTTATTCTTTACTATTTTTATTCGAACTCTGATTCCAATTGGTTGATCATTTTTTGAAAGTGTTTCAATTTTTCTAATATCTAATCGCACAGATGAATAAAATTTTAGAGCATTGCCACCCGTGGTTGTTTCAGGTGAACCATAGACAATTCCAATTTTCATTCTTATTTGGTTAATGAAGATAAGAATGGTATTTGTTTTATGAATAGCACTCGTTAGTTTACGCAAGGCTTGACTCATAAGTCTAGCTTGAAGCCCCATATGAGAATCTCCCATTTGACCTTCAATTTCAGCCTTGGGAACCAAAGCAGCAACAGAGTCGACAACAATAAGATCAACAGCATTGGAACGAATTAAAGATTCAGTAATTTCAAGAGCCTGTTCACCAGAATCAGGTTGTGATACCATGAGTTCCTCTACATTGACACCTAGTTTTTGGGCATAACTCGGGTCAAGTGCATGTTCTGCATCAATAAAAGCGGCTGTCCCCCCTGATTTTTGAGCTTGAGCTAATGCGTGTAAGGTTAAAGTAGTTTTTCCAGAAGATTCTGGGCCATATATTTCAATGACTCTCCCTTTGGGAAGCCCCCCCACACCCAAGGCGATATCTAAAGGCAGGGAACCTGTAGATATTGTGTCTACAGGTGTTATTGATTTATCATTCAGACGCATGATAGATCCGTTGCCGTATTTTTTTTCAATTTGGAGTATTGTCTGCTCTAACGATTTTTTCTTATCTTCGGGAGTTAAACCCTTCTCATGTAATGCACTCATATTTAACCTCGATAATTTTTATCTACACTTTTTTTATATATACCCATAATACCTCTTAAAAGAAGAGATTTTCCCATATTTTTCAGTTTTTTCTGAAAAATATTACAAAATAACTCCCCGAGCAGGACTCGAACCTGCGACAAATTGGTTAACAGCCAACTGCTCTACCAGCTGAGCTATCGGGGAATGCGTACTCAAGCAGGCTAAGAGTCAGACATTCGCTGAATGTGTCAACTATGATTTATTTAGTTTTAGAATCACATGTTAGAGATATTATTAATAGAGTATACATCTATTAAAATTACAGTTCTTAAAAAATACTGCTAAAAAAATAAAAATTAACCGAAGATGTGGGCATGTCTTTATTGAATAATCAATTTGATCATGATAAAATTCAATACTCTTCAAATATTTCGAAAAAAGAAAGTTTAAGTAAAGTTGAGTTAGATTCATCGCTTTATCAAGAAATAGTTAATATTTTGACCGATGAAGCTGATATCTATGAAAAGCTCTTTAAACAAGAGACAAAAAAAAATATTGCGATTAAAAATCAAGATATAGATGTTTTACAAAAAGTAAATTCAAAGGAAAATTTTTTGCTGAATCAACGAGATAATATTGAAAAAAAAAGAAATGAAGTGTTTAAGCAGCTTGAATCTAAATTTTGTAATACACAGATAAAAAAACTGAATGATCTTCTAAAATTAGATATCCCCAATATTTTTTTTGATCAAATTGTTAAATTAAATCAAAAAATTCGACTTAATATTAAAAAGCTTGAAAAAATTGTTCCTACTAATCAAAATATCATTATTTATAACGCTAAGTTTTTTCATGATCTTCTCGAAAACTTAGCCCGTCGCTCTACTCAACAGTTTACTTATAATCTAAAAAATAAAAATATAAAGAATGGTGAAAATGTTGGATCTTCAAGGCCTCTCTTTTTGGATGCTAACTGTTAATTTAAAATTTTAGGAGTTTTTTATGGGATCTACATTTTCTGGACTTGAAATTGCGAAAAGGGGTTTAAATGTCCACCAGCAGGCATTAAATGTTGTTGGGCATAATATATCTAATGCGGATAATAAAAATTATTCGAGGCAAAGAGTTGAGATGCAAAGTGCGATTCCATTATATCCAGTGAGTGTTAATCGTGAACATACTGCAGGAAGCATTGGACAGGGGGTAGAGGCAAAGTCTATCATTCGTCTTCGAGATAGCTTTATTGATAATCAAGTTTATTCTGCGGAGCAAACAAAAGAATATTGGTCTCTAAAGCAACATTATTTGCATCAGATCGAAATTATGTATAATGAACCAGCTGAAGAATCGATTCGTTCACAATTAGACCGTTTTTGGCAGGGTTGGCAGGAGCTTTCACAGTATCCAGAAGAACTATCACATAGAGAAATTCTGAAAACAACCTCTAAAGAATTAACATTTCGACTCAGAAATACTTTCAATAAAGTATTTGAGTTAAGAAAACAGGCTGATTTTGAACTAACAAGCACTATCAATAATATGAATGAAATATCGAGTCAGATCGCTCAACTTAATGATAATATTCAAAAGCATGAAGTTTTGGGAGATAATCCAAATGATTTATTAGATAGAAGAGATGCTTTAATTCAGGAGCTTTCTTCTTTTGCAGATATTACGATTAAAAAAATAGATCCCGATGAAGTGTTGATTTACCTTGGTTCTGAAGTTTTAGTTCAAGGTTCAGTCTCTCATCCTCTAGAGACGATAGGAGATCCAACAAATGAAGGGCTATCCAAAATATTTTGGAAAAAAAATAACCAAGATCCAGTTTTTAAAAATGGAAAAATAGAAGCCCTCTTAGAAATACGAGATATTACTTTAAAAGAAAATATTGATAAATTAAACCTTTTGGCTGTTAATCTTTCAGATATTGTAAATGAAGTGCACAGAGATGGTTTTAGCCTTACTAAAGAAACCAATATTGATTTCTTTACATTAAAAAATCTTTCCCAAAATGCAAATGGGAATTATGATTCAGATGGCGATGGGGTAAATGATATATCAGCTATTTTTAAAATAGCTGGTCGAAATACTTTGGTCTCTAATCGGCCTCTTGGTATTGACGGAGTTATGACCTTTCATCAAAATAATGAGGACCATACTCCTGTTTATGTTAGCTATTCTCAAGATGATACATTAAAACAAGTCGTTGATAGAATTAATCAATCAGATGTCGGTGTCGTTGCTTATTTAAATCATAATAATAATTTTGTTTTAAAAGGTACGTTATCTGATGATGACTATAGAAAAAATTTTTTAATAAGACATCTAGAAGACAGTGGTGAACTTTTAGTAGGGTACACCGGCCTTCTCCAAAATTCAGGACCTCAAGGATCTTTTGATTATCGACGTACAAATGAAGTCAGTCGTTTACAATCTGCTAGAGATCGAATTACACTAACGCCAGCTTTAAATCCTGCTGGTTTTTTAGAACTTTCTGAAAGTATTCAAAGAAACGTGGCACTTATTTCAGCATCACAAGGAAAAGATGTGGGGGGAACAGGAGACTCTAATCAAGCCAATGGAAATAAAGATGGTTCGAATGCTATAAGAATAGCTCAAGCCCTTCGACATCAAAAAACAATGGTGGGTAATTTTGAAAATTCGGATGAGTTTTATAACGCTCTTATCGCTAAATTAGGGATTGAATCTAAAACTGCCAAAATGGAAAAAACAAATCAAGAATTAATTTTAACTAATTTAGAGAATTTACGACAGTCAATAATGGGTGTCAATTTAGATGAGGAAATGGCAAAGATGGTACAATTTCAACATTCTTATAATGCGGCTGCTCGAGTAATTAATGTACTTAATGAAATGTTGGGAAGAATCATTGATAATTTACTTTAATTAAATTTTTGTAACTGAATAAATTATTGTCAAGGAGGACAACACTAATGAGAATTACAAATCAAATGGTCAATAATAACTTGATCTACACTTTAAATCGACAGAAAGAGGATCTTCAAAATGTTGAGCAAAATTTATCAACAGGGAGCAAGATTCATTTCCCATCTGATGATCCAGTCGGATCTGCAAATCAAATGTTGCTGAGAAGTCGTGTTGCAGAATTACATCAATATGATCGTAATATTAATGAGGCTTCTGATCGCATTAATTTAATGGATGGTGCATTAGCCCGTGTCGGAGATATTTTTCTACGGATGAGATATTTAACTGTTCAAGCAGCGAATGGTACGAATCAAACTTTTGAGCTTAAAGAAGCGATTGGAAAAGAAATTAATCAACATTTAAGGGCATTGATAGATATTGCTAATATTAAAGACGCAACAGGAAGAAGTTTGTTTGGTGGTAGTGTAATAGAAAGAGACCCCTTTTTAGCTATCGATTCTAACTTAAATACTCAAGAAGCTGGGATAGATAATTCTGTGATAGGAGTGCAATATCAGGGAGATATTATTGCTCTTACTCGTGAGATTGAAAAACATGAAATAATGGAGATTGGCATTCCCGGTAATCGTGTTTTTGGAGGAACAAATACACAAATTGCTAGTGATAGTAATTCTGGTAATTACGCAGCTTTAGGCGATCAGTCTTTCAAAATAGATGGTACTAAAATTGATGTCAGTTCTGGAGACACGGTGGATGACATTATTAATAAAATTAATTCGGCTGGCATTGAAGTTCAAGCTTCTAAAGGTAATCAGAATGATATTATTTTAGCGAGTAAAACACCCCATGAATTGTGGTTAGAGGATTTTGAAGGTGGTACTGTTTTACAAGATTTAGGTCTAATTAATAGTTCAGATCCTGAACCACCTGGAAATTATCATCCTGGTGCTATAACCTCTGGTCTTTCTGTTTTTGATGTTGCTATCACCTTACGTGATGATTTGATAAGGGGTGATCATGAACTTATCGGTGGTAGAGATTTAGAAGCTTTAGATTTAGCTTTTGAAAATATACTGCGTTACAGAGCAGAAATTGGAGCTCGTGTAAATCGGTTAGATCTGCATAAAAAAAGAATTAGTTGGGATCAAACTTATGTTCAAGATCTTTTAGCTAATAATGAATCTACTGATATTGTCGAAAGTACTGTTCGTTTAAAATGGCTAGAACATGTCCATAATTACGCTTTACGAGTCGGTGCTAATATAATAAAATCAACATTGATGGATTTCTTGAGGTAAATAAAAATGAAAATAATAAATAAAGAAGAGTCAAAAAAAATACTTATAGAGACCAAACCTTTTGGAAAAATAGAGATTTCATCTAAAGAGATTATTTCTTTTCCTGAAGGAATTTTTGCCTTTGAGGGTTTGAAAGAATATGTGCTCTTGTCTACTAAAAAACAGTTATCATTTCGATGGTTACAAAGTTTAGAAGAAAAAAATATTACTTTTTTAATGGCTAATCCTGTGGAGTTTTTACCGAATTATTCACCAAAAATATCGAAAGAAAATTTGGAAATAATTCAGACTTCAGAGAGTTCAGAGACAAGTTTATTTTGTATTGTCACTATACCAGCTAATCAGCCAAAGAAAATGACAATTAATTTACAGGGGCCCATCATAATTAATTTTAATAAAATGTTAGCTGCTCAATTTGTTTCAGAAGATGCATCTCATCAAGTGAGACAGTCTTTTTTTGAATTACTCACTCAAGAGAATAAGGTTTAAATGTGTTAATTTTATCTCGAAAACTAAACGAGTCAATTATCGTTGGAGATCAGATTAAAATTTTGATCTCGGAGATCAAAGGAGATCAGGTAAAAATTGGAATTTCTGCTCCTAAGTCAGTTAGAGTTTATCGAGGTGAAATTTATGATGCTATTCAACGACAAAACGTAGAGGCTGCTTCGTCTAATCTTCCACAAGAGATTGCTCTTTTACTTGATAAAAAAGGAAATTAAAAATTACTTCTTTGTTATTAAGATTTTTTATATATTTTTTTAGCTTTTTTATTTTAATTGAGTCAACTTCTTCAAAAGTCATGAATATTCATGCTTTTTCGAACTATAAAGGTGGTAATTTACGTAATATGAAAGTGATTGGCCGTGTAATATCTAAAGGTCAGGTTACTAACAGTGAATATAAAAAAATACTCAATTATGATACTCGTCAAGAAACAATTACTATTCAGCTTGATGATCACCAAAGTGTTCGATTAGGTGATAGAATATATATTATTAAAAAATCATTAAACCACCAGAAATATAAAGACGGGTACATTGTTGCGGAAGGTGAGATATATTCTATCTTCAAAACAGAATTTCAAGGATGGATGATGAAAGCAAAAGGTTTTTTTTCACAGGTTTTTCCTAATTATTATGGTGCTATTGATATTGTTCCTGAATCAAGAAATCTAGCTTATGTGTTATTACGCAAAGGTGATCGATCTTTTTTTCTTAAAGATTATGCTAAGGCACTTGCTTTCTACCAAAATAGTCTTTCAAATGATAAGGAGAGGCCGGAGACTTATCTAAAATTAGCGAATGTAAATAAAAAACTTGGTCTTAATACTAAGGCCGATCATTATATTCATGAAGCGTGGAAAAGACTACATAATTTTGAAGATACTAACGCTTTTTTACAGCTTCCTGGTATTTACTTGGCTTCAGAAAACCAAAATATAAAGAATCATATCTCTAAGGCAATTAAAAAGAAAAATTGTACCCATGTAAAAATTAAAGATCAGTTTGCATGTAAAAGTTTGAAACAGGCTCTATTTGTTTTGCAAAAAATTCGTAATTATAAGAAAAGACTTAACTGGTTTCAGCATACCCTTTCTTCTGTAACCTTGAAATTACTTACTAAAAAAGGAATTCCTGATTATGAATTTCAATATAACTTTGCGGTGCTTTTACTTACAATAAAAAAAATTTTAAATAATTATTTGCCTCGCGATGTTATATTTTGGTTAACAGAAGAAGAAAGTTCTATCCTTTATACTAGAATTTTACTCCCAGATAGAGAGAAAAAAAGCTTGGCTCCCAAAAAAATTTGGGACGAAGCCTATCTACAAGGTGTCTTTTATCATCTTGAATTGGCTTATGAATTAAATCCGATAGACCCAAGAGCTGGTATTAAAATTGTTCAATTATGTTATAATAAATTGAAAGAGAATCTTCCTAAACGAAAGCAAGAAAATTATATTAACCTTGCCCAATATTACGGAAAAAAAATATCAAATCTTTATCAAATTAAAGGTTATAATTGGGCTTTGGTACGATTGATATTAAATAAAATTTCCCAATTTTGATATTGTTGTTGTTTAAATTTTAAATTATATTTTAGTGCTCCTTGTTGGAGTATTTTAATTTTTTTTAAAATTTCCTGCCTCCAGATAGTTTCAATTTGTTTAAATGATTTATCTTTTGAATATTGTTGATAAAACCGATGCAGAGCTAATACGCGATATCTATCAATTTCAATTGTTTGGCTAAGCTGCGACCATTCACCTGATCTTTTAGTAACTAAAGATTTATCAATAAATCCGATCGGATTTTTAAAATTGAGTCTTAGCCAAAGTTCGTAATCTTCGGCAACACGAAAATGATTTAGAAAATATATTTTTTCTTGTTCCCAAAAAGAGCGTCGAAATATAACGGAAGAAGGTGATATTAGACATCTTTCCAAAGATTTTTCGATAAATATTCCTCCTTGTTTGCGATGTTTTTTTTTTGTTTAAGCAATGTACCATTTTTATACCATTCTTCGTTACAATGTCCCCACTTAATGTCATTATGCTTATTAAAAAACTCTAATTGATATTTTAATTTATCTTTATGCCAAATATCATCACTGTCGAGAAAAGCAATAAATTCATTGTGACCCAGTGATGCCCCTAAATTTCGGGTGTAAGAAACACCTCTATTTGTGAACAGTGATATATATTGTATTCGATTATCTTCATTGATTATTTTTTGTATTAGTGTGGCACATTGTTTACTCCCATCTTCTATAACAATAACATTTAAATGAGTATAAGTTTGGTTTAGAACACTTTTTAATGCCTCACACGTTAGCTTAGGTCGCTTATAAGATGGTATAATTACATCAACTTTTTTCAATTTATTGTGAGTGAAATATCGAGTTAATTGTGAATTTGAGTACTTTTATTTTTAAATAAAATATAAACATCTTAATTATAAATATGTCTTCTATATTATTTAATGATACAATGAAAATATAAAATTTTTATTATAGGCTATAAAGGTGTAATTTTTTACTTAAAGAAATGCCGATAATTATTAAATTATATAATATGTTTGGTAAGATTAAAAAAATTGTTTATCGCTTAATACACCCTTTTTTCTGGACAAGAAATATGATTATTGGCATTCTTACTATACAGATTGCTTTGGCTAGTTTTCTGATACTTTGGATTTTGTATATTACTGCTACACCTGAAATTTCTTATATCAAAAAGGCTTTGAATACTCAAAGAATATTAATTAAAAATTTAAAATTAGCTAATCTTGAAGATTATATTTGGCGTCCTGTTTTAAGTTGTAAAGATATTTTATCCGACGATCATTATCAAGTAAAAAAATCCAATAAAATAGAGAATAAACACTGTATTCCTATGAGTTTAAGTTTCTCTAAAACTAAATTAAAAAATAAATACACAGTAAATCACTCAAAGAATATTATTGAATATGGAGAGGCCGTCGAAAAACCTTGTTTGATTTGTCATAGAGGTCAGTCACAGGCTTCTGTACGTTGGGTTTATCATACATCTCCTCAAACAGTCCACCACCTATTGAGGGAGAGGCCAAAGAAAGTAGTTGATAAGGCTTTTATTGTTTCAATTAGTACTATCTTTTTATTTTGGTTTTTTTATATACTCATAAGGCTCATTATGTATTATCGAGGTAAATTAGATGTACTTGCCTTATCATTTCTTAGAGAAGATGCTCGACTACCACTAAAGATTTTTAAACAATTAGGTTTTAAAAAATCTAATTTTTTATATGCTGAGCTAGGAGAACATTTTTTAAGAGGTTATATATCTCGTAGTATTTTTCTACATTGGTTGGAATCTTTTATTAAAAATAAAAGATTAAATAATTCTAGCCACTTGTTAATCAATATTAAAGCTAGTGTTATGCGGGTTGGGAGTGATAATAATTTTGAAGGTATGCGGATCTCTCAAGTGATTACTAAAAAAGTAGAATACGGTAGAATAATGCTTCAACAAAATATTTTACTTGATCACAAGATTCAAATATTCAACAAAGATATAGCTAAACAAGTTGTCTGGAAAATTCGTCCATATAATTATATGGAGCCTAAAACATATCAATTTGTTGATTTAGAATTTAAGTCGATGAGTAATTTAATAAAACTTACATCTTTGAATAAAAAAAACAGTAAAAATGGGTAATCGTAAAAAAATAAAGAAGAAACTACTTATCGTAGAATCTCCCACGAAAACTAAAAGTTTATCAAAATTTTTAGGTAGTGATTATGAGATTACTTCATCAAAAGGGCATCTAATTGATCTCCCAAAGAGTAGAATGGGCATTGATATTGATAATAATTTTAAACCAGATTATATGACTATTCGTGGTAAAGGAAAAACATTAGCCGAATTAAAAAAAGCAGCTAAAAGATCTCTTGAAGTTTTATTAGCCACCGATCCTGATCGCGAAGGCGAAGCGATTAGTTGGCATTTAGCAAGAGTATTATCGGTACAGAATCCCAATATAAAGAGAGTTGAATTTAATGAAATTACTAAGGAAGCTGTGTTATCAGCGATTCAAAATCCGAGGGAAATTGATATAGAGAAGGTAAATTCACAGCAAGCTAGGAGGCTTTTAGATCGCTTAGTTGGTTACAGTATATCTCCTGTTCTTCAAGAAAAGTTTGGCTCAAAAAGGTTTTCGGCAGGTCGAGTGCAGTCAGTCGCATTAAGAATTATTTGTGATCGAGAAACTGAAATTGAAAAATTTAAACCTCAGGAATATTGGGAATTTTATGCTTATTGGAATGATACCTCCCAAAAGAAAACTAATGAAGAAATCTCTTTTAAACTTGTGCAAATTAATGGTTCTAAGGTTGAAGTGCATAATTCAAAAACTGCCGTTGAAATTGAGCAAGATATTAAAAAAATACAATTTGTTCTCTCTCTCAAAAAAGAAATAATAAAGCGAGTGAATCCACCGGCTCCTTATACAACGAGTAAATTACAGCAAGAGGCCTCGACCCGATTAAATTTTAGAGCTCGTAAAACAATGTCGGTTGCCCAGTCTTTGTATGAAGGAGTATCTATTGGTTCTAAAGGTTCAACCGGTCTAATTACTTATATGAGAACAGATTCAACAAGAATTTCTTCAAGTGGTTTGGATATGTGTAGAGATTATATCAAGAAGAATTATTCTGATGACTATTTACCAAAAGTTGCCAATATTTATAGTAAAGGAAAAAAAATTCAAGATGCACATGAAGCAGTTCGTCCAACTGATGTGTCTTTCACTCCTGAAAGTATTCGAGCTTATTTATCTAACGATGAATTTAGATTGTATCAACTTATTTGGCAAAAATTTGTTGCTTCACAAATGACCTATGGAACAGATACCCTAATTACATTTGAAGTTACTCCAGCTAACGATGTCGGAGTCAAAAAAAATAAATTTCTTTTTCGCTATTCCTCTAGTAAACAAAAGTTTGCTGGATTTCGAATTGTTATGCCAAGAGAAAAGGGCAAGAGGTCAAATATTCCATCTTTTCGAGAAGGTGAACCCGTTCAGCTTATTAAATTTGAGAAAATACAAAAATTTACTCAGCCTGCTCCTCGATATACAGAGGCGAGCTTAATTAAAATTATGGAAGAATCAGGTATTGGCAGGCCGGCTACTTACGCTCCCACAATTAATACGCTAGATAAAAGAGCTTATATTGAAAGAAAAGGAAGGCAACTCAACCCAACCACATTAGGCAAAGTCGTGAATGAGATGGTTGTGGAGTATTTCCCTAATATTGTTAGTTTATCATTCACTGCAGATATGGAGAAAAAACTTGATTTTATCGCGGAAGGTGATCATGATTGGCATAAGATGTTGAGTGACTTTTTTCCACCTTTTAAAGCCAGTGTTGAATATGCGAGTAGTAATATGGAAAGTAAAGTTCATCTTGTTCGTATACCACTTGATAGAAAATGTCCTGAATGTGAGAATGGAATGTTATTTAAAAAACTAGGTAAAAATGGTTTTTTTATTGGATGTGATCTCTTTAGTTCTGGTTGTCGTTACACTGAAAGTATTTCTCTGGGTAAATGCCCTTTATGTAAAGGTAGTGTAGTGACTAAAAAAAGTAAAAAGGGAAGAAATTTTTATGGCTGCAGTAATTACTCTCTCACAAACTGTGAATTTATCATGGTTGATAAGCCCTCCAAAAGAATTTGCCCTAAATGTGAATCAATCATGGGTGAGAAAGTACGAAAAATAGGAATTAAACTGACATGTCAGCATCAAGATTGTGGTTATTTAATTGAAGAAGCCACTCAAGAGGGTATTTTATAGAATTGTGGTATCATCTAAATTTTCGAAACATTCTTTTTATCAGATTAGTCATTCCTTCCTTGAATATCTTACCTCTGAGAGAGGTTTTTCCCAGAATACCTATATTGCTTATCGTTCTGATTTAAGTGGTTTCGGGAATTATCTTGAAATTGAAATAATTGATTGGAGACTTGTTAATGAGAAAATCATTTTTAGTTATCTTTTCTCTTTATCAGAAAATAAAAACTTAACTAGGCGAAGTCAAGCAAGAGTTCTCACGGTAATCAAAGTTTTTTATAAATATTGCTATCAGAATAAAATTATTTTAAAGAACCTTGTCAAAGGAGTGAGGGCACCCAAATATTCTCGTAATTTACCAAGACCAATTAAGCCTATTGATATGGAGGTTCTTTTAGAAAGTCAAGCTAATGTACCTTCGCATATCTACAAACGAGATCAAGCTATGTGGGAGCTTATGTATTCGTCTGGTTTACGTATATCGGAGCTTCTTAAGTTACAAATTATTGACATTCTCGAGCAATCATCAGAAAATCATATCAATATCTTAGACTATATCATTGTAAAAGGTAAAGGTGGTAAATCACGTGCTATTTTTATTGGAAAAGAAGCGAAAATTGCGTTAATAGATTATTTACTAAGCAGACATCTTCTTTTTTCTAAAGAAGCTGCTAATTCTGAGCGATCTCTTTTTTTAAATGCTAGAGGTAAACCTCTTTCTCGAAGAGGTGCTCACTATATATTTAAAAAGAGGCTTCATCTGCTTGGCCTTCCTCAGAATTATTCAATTCATTCATTCCGACATTCTTTTGCTACTGATTTATTAAATGGCGGTGCTGATCTTCGACATGTTCAGGAAATGCTAGGGCATAAAAGTATATCTACAACACAAAATTATACACATGTAGCAAAAGAAAAGTTACGCGAGGCTTTTTGGAAAGGGCATCCCCATGCAAAATATCATATAGATTCAGGGCAAAACTAATATTAGGCACTTTTAATTAAAAGATAACTAATACTATTTTAGCTGATTACTTCTATTTTAATTTAAGCTTATTTAAATTAAGTTTTCTAAATCTTTCTTTAATTTTATCTTGACGAACTGTATCTTCTAGCTGATCTGCAGATGATGGCTGCTGCCTTAGCTCAATTGGTAGAGCAGCTGATTTGTAATCAGCAGGTTGGGGGTTCGATTCCCTTAGGCAGCTTTTCTGGGCAGGTTCCCGAGCGGTCAAAGGGGGCAGACTGTAAATCTGTTGGCTTCGCCTTCGAAGGTTCGAATCCTTCTCTGCCCAAAATTTAAAATATGATATTTTATGAATTCTCTAGAAAGTGAAATAGAAGCTTCTATTCTAAGTAGTAATTATTTAGAAGGTTTAAAAGTTGCAAAACAGTGGCTATTTGATACTACAGAATCTGATGAAAGTGATATAAAATATCAAAAAGCTAAAGAAGCTTATACGTATACTAAATTTTTTGCTGATCGTTATAAGCGTATTTATTCTGTAAAAATAGGTAAAGAGAGAGCAAATATTTTTACCTCATATCTAAAAATTTTAAAAGATATTCGAAAAAAAAATGAGTTTTGTTTAGAAAATCAACTTTGGAAATGTGTTCATAAAATTATTCATTCTGAGATAGCTAAAAATTTAGCAAAAGATATGGCGGGGCAAAAATTTTATAACTTACAAGAAAATGATATCTTTCAGCTTGCATTCTCTTTAATTGAACTTCAAGATTTTAAAGTAGCTGAAAGTACATTGATATTTCTATATAATATGAAATCTAAGAGTCCGTTGGTTAATTTATTGCTTGCTTTTGTTTCTTATGAAAATCAAGATATTCATCAAATGGAAAGTTATTTAAGGGAAGCTCTTTTTATTAATCCTGATATTTTGAAAGATCATTCCAAATTTATACCAGGAAATCGTTTAAAACAGTTATGGAAGGAAGTTGGTGAACTTGGTTTTGATGATGAAATTAGATGTAGAAATTTTGCCCTTCTTATCGAAGTGAATGATGTTTATACTAAAAAAAGAGAAATAAGCCACATTGAGCTTCAGAAAATAGAGACAGATTACGAGAAACTTTCAAAAGAATATACTCAAAATTTAAGATCGAGATATCTGATTCAACCTCGTCTGCTTCATTATCTTACATGGATGGTCTTCTATTTTATGAAATACAGTAATTATGAAAAAGCAGAGCATTATCAAAAAATTATGATCGAATGGGAGCCTGAGATTTATAATATGCTTAAAGAAAATCATCTTAAGCAATTACTTTAATTAAAAAAGCTTTAATTTAAAATATCTAAATTTTTTATTTTTTTATTTTTATATTTTTTTATAGCACCCACACTCTCTACAAGCAACCATGCAGTTAGTATGATGAGAGAAATATTTATGATAATCAATACTAGATGAGTTTCTTTTAATAAAAAACCATATAATTGGCTAAACATTGCGTAACAGGTAGTGATAAGTAGGCAAATCATTGGTATGAGTGTATAGAGTGGATTTCTGCCTCGAGAATAAAGATAAATTGAGGCGAGCAACAAGGCGAGTGCTCCTAAAAGTTGATTCACTGTTCCAAAAAGAGACCACAAGAGCTGTCCAACGGAGCCACCCTCTATTTTAAAAAAGGCAATAAAAGCAATCGAGAGAATTGCCAAACCAGAGGAGATATATCTATTTTGAGTAAATTTTTGAATAGTCGAGTGAGGAATAGATTTTCCAATCTCTTCAATATTGTAACGTAGTAAGCGAGTACCTGAGTCGAGACTGGTTAGTGCAAAGCTGACCACCAAAAAAGCAATCAAAGAAGAGGCCATCTCTTTTGAAATACCTAAGGAAAATAAAAATGAAGCTCCTCCTTGAATGAAAAAGCTAATCTTTTGACTCAAGCCGATTGTATTATAATCACCGTAGGCCGCCTGCCACGCTGTTTCTGTTGGAAAAAAGGTGATAGTTGCGAGTATAGCGATCAGACCTAGAAGAGATTCTCCAACCATTCCTCCATAACCAATCATTTTAGCATCTTTTTCTTTATTTAGTTGTTTGGCACTGGTGCCTGATGAGACTAATGAGTGGAAACCAGAAATAGAACCACAGGCAATTAATATAAATACGAAAGGAAATAAAGGAGGAGCATTTTGAGGGTGCGCTTGAAAAATGGGTGCTGTAAACTCTGTACCACTTAGAAAAAAACCAGTATAAAGAAAAATAAGGCCTAAAAATAAAAAAATTGAATTAATAAAATCTCTACTCTGGAGGAGGAGCCAGACAGGTAATACACTCGCTAGAAATGCATAACCCAGCATAATATTTTTCCATGTATTGGGCTTGAAATTAAATGCTGAAGAGAATAAAAAAAATTGTTCTGACCAAATAAAGATAACAACAAGTATAAAGGCAACAAACCCCAGATATTTTATTGAAATTCTTTTTTTATATGATAAATAACCAACAATTACGGCTAAACTAATCATGAGTGTAGATGGTGCGGCTACTTGAGGGAATCCGCTAGGTGAAAATAGATTACCTAACACAATAATAAAAACACCCATGGCTAAAGAAACGAGAAAAAAAATAATCAATAAAAATAATAATTTTGCTCTAGGTCCAATGAGATATTCAGTAATAGTTCCAATAGAATATCCTTTACTTCTTACAGAGATTACTAAGGAAGAAAAATCATGTACAGCTCCAATGAAGATGGTTCCAAATACTACCCAAAGGATAGCGGGTAGCCAACCCCAAATAACAGCAATAGCCGGGCCTAAAATTGGGCCTAGACCAGATATGCTCGCATAATGATGACCTAAGAGAATACCCGGAGATGTGGGTACATAGTCAATATTATCATTTTGAGAATGAGCAGGAGTTCTAAAATCATCTCTTAATAAAAATACTTTCTCTGACAAAAAACGAGCGTAAAAACGGTATCCTAGAAAATAGAGCACCAAGGCTATAGCCACTACATAATTTGGGCTCATTTTTATCTAATAAATTATTCAGGTCATTCCGCTAGGTTTAAACAGGTTATTCTGTGGATGATTTACTCTTTTTTCGCTGGTGTCGGGGCACTTTTCTCCTTCTTATTTGTTTGAGAGCCTTCTTTGGGTTCCTCAGAGTGTGTTTCTTGTTCTTTTGAGATTTTTTCTTTTTCTTGAATTAATATTTTTGAAATATCAATTTTTTTATTTTGTTTAATTCGATATTCTTCCATTATGTTATTTAAAATTTTATCTTGTCTACCAATTAATTTTTGCATGAGGAGTTGTCGTTTTGCCAATTTTTGACCAGTGAGGAGAGATATTGTTCTATATTTTGGGTTTTCTTTTCTGAGAATATCAAAATGTGTAATAGCTTCACTATCTGAAACTTCAATTTCATCTGGCTTCACCTGATCCATCATATATAGATTATAAATAAAAAATTTGTTCATAAAGTCTAATTTCTTTTGAATATCTTCTCTATCCATAAATTTTGATCTTCTAGCTTGCATATTGACCATTAATAATTTTTTAAACATGGGAGCTTGTCTACCATCTGCCGAACCTTTCACAAAATATTCTTTTTTAAGTTGGGAGAGCATTTCTAACTCTCTTGGGTCTTTAACTTCATCTAAGTTTTTAATTCTCTCCTTCAGTTGTGCTGGTGTCGTATTAAACTGCACTGACCACCAAAAAAGATAACCTTCATAAGCATCTTCAATATCTTGCAGTGTTATTTTCTTATCATCAATTTCCCATATCCACGGGCTATTTTCAAAATAATTACACCCTAACACTACCATCAAAAATATTAATATTTGTAATTTACAACGTTTCATATAAACCATCCTTCCCATTAATTAAATATGGAGACTACCGGGATCGAACCGGTGACCTTCTGCGTGCAAGGCAGATGCTCTCCCAGCTGAGCTAAGTCCCCCTCTCTTGGGCCTGACAAGATTCGAACTTGTGACCCCACCCTTATCAGGGGTGTGCTCTAACCAACTGAGCTACAGGCCCTCAACCGAGGTAATACGACTAATTTCGACTCAAACTGTCAAGAACCTAGTATAAAAGGTTCTAATTTTAAGGCATTATTAATAAATTTGTAAATATATTTGTATATATAAATTTAATATCAAAAAATATACCTAAATTTTTAGAAAGGCTTAAGGATCTATTTTGGGGTAATCAGTAAGATTTTCTTTATATGAAAAGAAAATCTTGACATTCTGTATTAAAATAATGGGTATGATCATCATATGGGTCGTAATCTTATCTTATTAATTATATTTTCTTTTTTAGGAATAGTAGTCTCTGGAATTTTAATTGAGCACCATGTTCACCCTGAGACAAGCTCAAAACTTCTTCAATCAGTTTGTGAGATTGGTGGTAAATCTGGTTGTGATGTGATAAATCAATCAGAGGCCTCTACTGTTTTGGGCATGCCTATTGCTTTTTGGGGATTTCTATTTTACTCTTTTGTTTTTTGTTTTGCTCTCTTCTATGGTAGACATAAAAAAATATTTTTTATACGTCTTATTTTTTGGTTCAGTATATTTGGTTTTCTTGTTGATTTTACTCTTTTTCTATATTCAATATTGATTGTTGATGCAATTTGTAGTCTATGCGTTATAAGCTATATTTGTACAATTGGAATGCTTATTATATCCGGCTTTATCTTGAAAAGGACAAGTAAAGGTGAAAGTCTTATGAAATTTGATTTTGATTTTATTTGGTTAAGCCAACAACCGGTTACAGTAACTATATTATGTTTTAGCCTAATTTTTTCAATCTTCGTGGGAAGTTTCGTCTTTTTATACGCAAAAAGTTCTTCTAATATAGGTTTGTCGTCTCAAAATCATGACGTATTGCTTGAAGAGGCGTGGAAGGCTTTTCAACGTGAATATGAATCTATTCCGGTGCAAATAATTCCTATTGAGCATTCACCCTATAAAGGGGCGATTGATCCTGTGCTAACTATTGTTGAGTTTGCTGATTTTTTATGTCCCCATTGTAAAATAGCAGGAGATAGTCTGGGAGAAATCATTAAAAAATATCCGAAATCGATTAAGGTGGTCTTTAAAAATTATCCTCTTGACCAAGCTTGTAATGATAATATTAAACAAAAGTTTCATGAGGGTTCTTGTAAAATAGCATACTTGGGTCTTTGTTCCTCTCGTCAAAAAGTCTCTTCTTTTTGGAAGATACATGATAGAATATTCGCCAATCATACTAAGTGGATACAGTTGAATCCCATACAAAATAGCAGTTTTACCAATATTATTAGTTCAATTGGTGTTAACCCTACATTAGCTTTGTCTTGCCTTAAACAAGAGAAAACAAAAAAGGATACAATAAAGGATATAAAACTTGGTGATTCATTAGGTCTTAGTTCTACTCCTACCTTGTTTTTTAATGGAAAAAAAATGAGAGGGGGAATTCCAAATGATTATTTCTTCAAAAAGTTACTCACTTATGAGATACAAAAACAAATTGGAGAAAATTAAAATTTCAAAATTAGGTAAGAAATTAAACGAAGAAAAACACCACTATAAAATATAAATATGCTTAAAAGAATATCTTTCTTTATTATAACAAACATTCTAGTTATCGTCACAATTTCAATTGTGATGAAGCTCTTTGGTCTTGGTCATTATCTCAATGAAAGAGGTATCGATTATGTATCATTACTTGCTTTTTGCTCTCTCTGGGGTATGGGTGGTTCTTTAATCTCTTTGCTTCTTTCTAAGAAGTTGGCTAAGTGGTTTGCTAAAGTTAAAATAATTGATCCAAGAGCAGCAACAGGTTCTCAAGCACAATTAGTTAATACAGTTCACTCTCTCGCTAGAAAAGCTGGTTTGAAGGGCATGCCTGAAGTCGGTGTATATCAATCAAAGGAGGTGAACGCTTTTGCAACAGGTGCTAGTAAGAGTAATAGTCTGGTTGCTGTTTCTACAGGGCTGATTGAGACTATGAATGAAGAGTCTATGAAAGGTGTATTGGCACATGAAGTGGCTCATATTGCTAATGGTGATATGGTAACAATGACCCTAATACAGGGTGTTGTAAACTCGTTTGCCTTGTTCCTTTCCCGTATTATTGCTTTTTTTATACTGAGAGGTGATGATGATGATGGTTTTTCAGGTGGATATTTTTTCCACTTTATTCTCATATTTATTCTAGATATTGTATTTACGACATTAGGTTCGATCTTTGTTTTTTCTTTTTCTAGGTGGCGAGAATTTCAAGCAGATGCAGGTGGTGCTAAATTAGCTGGTCGTGAAAATATGTTATCTGCATTAAAGAGCCTGTCTATGTATGCTGCTCGAATTGAAACAGTTAGATCACCTGTGTCGACACTTAAAATATCTGGTAAAAATGGAGTTTTGGCTCTTTTTTCGTCACACCCCCCTCTTCGAGAAAGAATTCGTAGATTACAGGCTCATTGTTAGTGTTTTTTGTGAATAATGGTCTCCATTGACCTTGTTGTTATTGGCTCAGAAGTACTTAATGGCTTTACTTTAGATACCAATACTCAATTTATTGCTACTGAGCTGTTTGGTTTAGGGCTGAAACTTAGTCGAGTCTATACCTTGCGTGATGAGCCTCATGAAATACTTGAAAAGATTAAAGAGAGATGTTCACAAAGTCATTTAGTAATTACAACAGGTGGCTTAGGGCCAACAACGGATGACTTAACTGTCGATATTTTATCAAAACTTATGGGTGTTTGTTCTGTTTATGATCGTTATGCTAAAGATCAAGCAAAAATAATTTTCAGAGAAAAAGAAATATCACAACAAAATAAAAATAAAATAAAATGGGATATTATATTAAAACAAACAAGGATTCCTAAAGGTGCGTACGCATTAAAAAATCGTGTAGGAATCGCTCCTGGTATATGGTTGAAAGAATTTGCTTTAATCGCTTTACCCGGATTTCCTAGTGAAATTAGGTCAATATGGCCAGAAGCTAAGCAAATAATTCAAAATCTCAATTTAAAAAAAACTCATACGGAGATTATACCCATTTGGGGTATAGGAGAAAGTGATGTTTTCTCTAAACTCAACTTATCTTCAAAAATTGAAGTAGGAGTGCATGCCTTACCTTTTGGGTGTCGTTTATTTCTCAGTAGCCAAGATAAAAAACTCCTCAATAATTCAGCAGAAGAATTAAAATCTACTTTTATAGGCCATGTCGTTGATAATCCACTTTTAGAGTTTATTCAGCATTTACGTGAAAAAAAATATAGTTTGGGTACCGTAGAAAGCTGTACTGGTGGTTTTATCGCAAAATTAATTACTGATGAAGCGGGTGTATCAGATATTTTTGACGGAAGTATACTCTGTTACAGTAATCGTATTAAAGAATTATTATTAGGAGTTTCTTCAAATATATTAGCAAAATATGGAGCAGTGAGTGAGCAAGTGGTTCTTGAGCTTGCACAAAAAGGATTAAAAAAGTTAGATTCTGACATCCTATTGGCAGTTACAGGTATAGCAGGGCCAAATGGTGGGAGTAAAGAAAAGCCTGTAGGTACAGTATATATAGCGATTGCTGATAAAAAAGAAAGTAAAGTTTGGGTATGTAAATTATTTTTACCTTTAGGTCGTAATCGATTTCGAATAGCAGTAAGCTATGCTTTATTTTTAAATTTATATCAAAAATATATTTTTTTTGACAACACAATAACATGGAAAGAAAATGGATTAGGTAAAAAATTTAAGACTTTTAAAATATCTTAAACAACTAAAATTTTATGCTGCAACTTCTTTTAAAGGTGATTTTTGGCTCTAAAAGTGAGCGAGATATTAAAGCTCTACAACATCTTATTTTTAAAATTACTCAAGAAGAAGAGCGAATGAAACATTTAGATGATATTGCTTTAAAAGCTAAAACATCAGAATTTAAAGAACGAATTCTCCGTGGGGAAAGTTTAGATACAATATTACCAGAATCGTTTGCATGTGTTAGGCTTGTAGCTGAAAAAATATTAGGTTTAAGGCATTATGATGTTCAATTAATGGGAGGTATCACCTTACATCAGGGTAAGATAGCTGAAATGAAAACAGGAGAAGGTAAAACATTAACATCAACGTTACCTATGTATCTCAATGCCCTTAAAGGCGAAGGCACACATCTTGTTACTGTAAATGACTATTTAGCAAGGCGAGATGCTGAATGGATGCGACCGATTTATCAATTTCTCAATATTTCATGTGCCTTCATTACTTCTAATATGTCTCACGAAGAGCGTCAAATAGCTTACAGGGCAGATATTACTTACGGAACAAATAATGAATTTGGTTTTGATTATTTACGTGATAATATGGTAGAACATGCATCATTTCGAGTTCAACGGGGGCTTTATTTTGCCATTGTTGATGAAGTCGATTCAATTTTAATTGATGAAGCAAGGACACCTTTAATTATTAGTGGTCCATCCGAAGAAAATACAGAAGTTTATTTTCGTATTAATCAAATTATACCTAGCTTAAATGATAAAGACGATTACGAAGTTGACGAAAAAGCCCGAAATGTTCTTTTAACAGAATTGGGTGTTGCTAAAATTGAAAAACTTTTAAAAATTGATAATTTATATGCTCCCAATAATTTGAGTTTGGTTCATCATGTGCATCAAGGGTTAAAAGCTCATACGTTATTCCAAAAAGAAGTTGATTATGTTGTTCAAAAAAATGAAGTCATAATTGTTGATGAATTTACCGGTCGCCTTATGGAAGGTCGTCGATATTCAGATGGGCTTCATCAAGCAATTGAAGCAAAGGAAAAGGTAAATGTCAAACAGGAGAATCAAACTCTTGCTTCAATTACTTTTCAAAATTATTTTCGTATGTATACAAAATTAGGGGGTATGACAGGAACAGCTGACACAGAAGCTGAAGAATTTAAAAAGATTTATAAATTGGATGTTGTAGCATTACCTACTCATTATCCAATGATACGGCTTGATTTAGCCGATAAAATATATCGAACCGAGAAAGAAAAATTTGAGGCTATTGCGGACGATGTTAAGGCATACTACTTAAAAAAGCAACCTGTTCTTGTAGGGACTGTTTCAATTGAAAACTCAGAAAAAATAGCAGCTCTGCTTAATGAGAAGGGAGTTCCTAATTTTGTTCTCAATGCTAAATATCACAAAAAAGAAGCTGAAATTGTTAAAGAAGCAGGTTCTCAAGCTCGTGTAACTATTGCTACTAATATGGCGGGTAGGGGTACCGATATTGTTTTGGGTGATGGAGTAAAAGAGCGAGGTGGGCTTGTTATTATTGGTTCTGAAAGACATGAGTCTCGCAGAATCGACAATCAATTGCGAGGTCGTTCTGGAAGACAGGGGGATCCTGGAGAATCTCGATTTTACTTATCTCTAGAAGACGATCTTATGAGAATTTTTGGTTCTGATCGAATTGGACCAATCATGCAAAAACTTGGAATGCAGAAAGGTGAGTCCATTGAGCATAAAATGGTAACTAACGCGATAGAAAGAGCACAGCGACGTGTTGAAGGTCATAATTTTGATATTCGTAAACACCTTCTTAAATATGATGATATCATGAATAAACAGAGGAGTTATATTTATAAAATTAGAGAAGAGATACTTACCAAAGATAATATCAATGATTTAATCCATGAATTCATTGAGAACACAGTTGAGTATCAAATTCAGATATATCTGCCATCTCAAAACTTTGCTTCTTGGAATATTCAAGGTCTTCGAGATTGGTTAATTGCTTCTTTTAATATTAATTTACAAAAAACAGAAATTGAATTTTCGAATATGCGTCAAGAAGATATTCAAGAAGAAATTATTCATACTTTTAAAAAACAGTATCAAGAAAAAGAAAAAGAAATAGATAGTAATACATTGCGATTACTTGAAAAAATGATTGCTTTGCAAATAATTGATCAAAAATGGAAAGATCACTTGTATGCGGTTGATCACCTAAGAGAAGGAATATGGGCAATGAGTTATGCAGATAAAAATCCTGTTGTTGAATATCGTTTTCAATCGTTTCGTCTTTTTGAAGAAATGACTGCTAGTTATCAGGATGAGATATTGCAGTTTCTTTTTCGTGCTTCAGTTAGAGGGGCGCTTGAAGAAGAAATTCCTCAGGAATATATTTCTCATGGTAACACGATGCATGAAGATACACAGAGTTATGGAGTGGGTAGTATGTTAGAAAAACTCCAAGATACTGATAAGCATAAAGAAATAGGTCAATTTAATTCTAAAAGTAATATCAACTCTTCTGGTGTTAGTGTAGCTGTTAAAAAGACTAGCGGTGGCGGGTCACCTCGAAAAAAAAGTAATCGTCGAAGAAAAAAATAAAATTAAAAGATATTAAGACAACGTTGATATCTGAATTACTTTACTAGCGGTTTTCTGATTTAGAGCGTCTGTTTAGAAAAATAACCATGGGTGAAGCGATAAAAGAAGAAGAGTATGTGCCAATGGCAATTCCTAATATAAGAACTAAAGCCATTTCTTTGAGTCCTTTACCACCATAAAGATATACAGAAAAAACAGAAAAGAGAGTTGTCAATGAAGTTATTAAGGTCCGGCTTATTGATTCTGTAATAGATTTATCAATTATTCTTTCAAATTTATGAGTATCTTTAGTCAAATTTTCTCTAACTCGATCAAAAATAACAATTGTATCATTAATGGAGTAACCTAAAATTGTAAGAAGAGCTGCAACAACTGGAATGGAAAGAGGTATCTGAAAGTATCCAATAAGCCCTATAGTCATCAACAAATCATGTATCAATGCAATAGTTGCTCCTACGGCAAAATTAAAGTGAAAACGAAAAGATACATAAAAAGCGATCAAAATTAAAGTAATAAACAGAAGTTTTAGGGAAGATTTTCTTAAAGAATGCCCTACTGTAGGCCCTACTTTATCTGCACTGACAATCTTGATTTGATTGGGAAACTTAGGGGTAAATTGTTTTATTAAAATATATTTAACATAGTCGACACTGTTTGCTGATAGACCAAATTTATTCATCCCTTGTGAATTTTTTTTTGCTTCTAGTTCAAAACTAGCATCTGTCTTTGCATCAAGTTCAATTTTAGCGATTCTATCGTCAGTTTTACCTACTAAAAGGATATTTACTTTAATCTTTTTTTTACCAAAAAATTCTCTAAGTGATTTTATTGTGATCACTTTATTTAAAGCAATCTCTAATTTAAGACCACCAGAAAAATCAAGACCTAGCTTAAACCCTTGATTGTTTTGATAGATGTTAAAAAATAAATAAGCCATACTAAGGATAGATATAAGAATAGTTACCCACTTTATTTTCATGAAAGGTACAATCATGTCGATAGCCCCTCCTCCAAAGTTTTTGTTTTATATCTACCCCATCCCATTGGAATTTTTTTCATGTTGAGAGCATATACGAACCAGTAAAAAATAGTTTTTGTGATAAATAAGGAAGTAAATAATGATGATAATATACCAATAAAAAGTGTTACTGCAAACCCTTTAATGGGACCAATGCCAAACTGAGAAAGAACGATGGCGGCGATTATTGTGGTTAAGTTACTATCAATAATTGCTAAAGTCGCTCTTTCAAAACCTTGTCCCACAGCTACTTTGATACTTTTTCCACGAGAAAGCTCTTCACGAATCCTTTCATATATGATCACATTTGCATCGACCGCCATACCCAAGGTTAGCACAACACCAGCAAGACCAGGTAATGTAATTGTAAAATCCATAAGAGCTAAGATGGCCGACATGAAAATTAAGTTCAAAAATAAGATAATATTTGTGACAAGTCCTGCTACATGATAATATAATATTACAAAGACTCCTACAATAATAAAGCCCCAAAAAATTGCATAAAGACCGTTTTCAATAGATTGTTTACCCAAAGTGGGTCCAATTGAACGTTCTTGAACAATATTCATAGGAACAGGTAAAGCTCCTTCCTTAATAATAAGAGCTAAATCTTTTGCTTCCTGTGGAGTAAAATCCCCAGAAATTTGAGCTGAACCACCTAAAATTGGCTCATTGATATTAGGAGCTGAGCGTACTTTGTTATCAATTACGATGGCCATTTTTCGACCGGTATTTTTTGTCGTTAAATCACCAAAAATTTTAGACCCCTCAGGGGTCAATTCAAAGGAAATAGTATTTTGAAGATTATTCTGATTAAAACCAACATATGTATTGGGAGAAATATGCTCGCCTGAAAGGCTTTCTTGTTTTTCAAGTACCATAAAATATAAAGGCTCAGCTTTAGAGCTGATACTATTTCGATCTTTCCCCCAAAAGACATATAATTTATATTGATTAGGGAGATTAAGCTTTTTTTCGACTTCTTTTAAATAATTTTCTCTAGCTATTTTACTTTTTAAAATCAGATAACGTTCAAAATATTGTGCTGCAGCTGTCGAAAAAGATGCTGGATCTGCTTCGACTAAATGGTATCCTACTCTGGCCGTTGATTTTATGATTTTTTTTGCTTGCTCAGGAGAAGCAACTCCGGGCAGAGAAACTTCAATTTTATTTTCTCCTTGTAGACGGATGGAGGGTTCAGAAACACCTGTTTTATCAATCCGAGAGCGAATAATTTCAAGAGCACCTTCCACGTAGCTTTTCTTTTTTGCGGGTGTTAAATCTAAAAGAGCTAATGCTTTATCTCGTTTATCTATTAACTTTTGTTTTTTATCTTTATCATTTTCTTGTGATATTTTTTCATTTAAATCAAAAATAAACTCAGGAGAATATTGTTCTTTCAATTGAGAAGTGAATTCTTTAAAATCAGCCTCCAAGAGAAGGTTCATTCCTCCTTGAAGATCCAAACCCAATTTAAAGGGACGAGCCTTAATCTTTTTTTCTATCCATAAAGGTTTGAGTTCAGAGCGTTGTCCATCAATATTACTGAGTCTTCCGATTTCATTAATAAACGCAGCTTGCATAAAACGACCTTTGATGAGAATAACTTTTTCTTTTTCTCTTTTTAAAGTTTGCTTACCCTCTTCAATAATTTTTTTAATCTCTACTTCTGATATCTTTTCTTTTATAATTTTTTCTTTTAATTCGACTTTGTATTGAGACGGATAATTTTTATTTAGATATGACTTTAATTTATTAAGAGATTGCTCCACTGCAGTTTTTTGTAAATTTGGATATAAGTGAACAACTAAAGTTCTATTTGAAAAATTAGGCCAGATAAGGAGGAGAGAAACTCCGATCACTATAAAGATAACAATTGCTCTCGATTTTAGATTCATTGTTATATAACTGTTTATTTTTGCTTACTTTTAGTAAAGAGCTTTAATCACCTATGCCTGTTTTACCGCGATTCATACGAAGACGATATACAATTAAAATAATAATAACGAAAGCAATCAATAATATTTGAGTAAAACCAGGTGTCTTTAATTTAACAGGTATTTCCTTATTGTTTGTATCTTCCTTTATTTTTAGATTTGATCTTTCTTCTATTTCTTTCTTTAAGTTATTAATTTTTTTAGAATTATTGTCCATTTCTGGCATATAAGAATGTTCGTGTAAAAGATGAGGGTTGTTAGGTGCCATTTTCAAGAGCTCTTCTATTTGACTATCAACAGCATATAATAACGATGAAAAAAGTGTAAGAGGAAGTAAAGTATAAGTAATTCGCATATAGCAATAAATTTTATTTTGTATTAACTTTGTTTTTTTGGGGGTTCACTACTTCAATCGCACTTATGCTTAATTCTATATTAACTTTATCAGCAATTTTAACGGTACAAATATCATTTTCATCATTTAAACCGGTGACGACGCCAAAAATACCTCCACGAGTGACCACCTTGTCACCTTTTTTAAGCTCTTTTAGCATTGCTTTTTTGGCTTTCTCCTTCTTTTGTTGAGGCCTAATTAATAAAAAGTATAATATAACAATTAATACAACAGGAAAGAAAAGCTGCATATAACCCCCAGTAGAAGAGGATTGAGTTCCATTTGTTTCTTTAGCTACCACTCCTTTGCTTGTTACTGTGTTCGAGCCTAAGGTTGGAGTCGCTTGTAAAAAGTAATACTGCGTGAATATCATATTTGCCAGAAATACATAGGAAGTGTTCTCGTCAAATGAATTATCTTGATAAATAAATAATAGATCATAAAAAATCATAATTTAAAAGATTATTGATTTATATAAAATATTTTTTTATAAATATTAAGAAAAAAACTTTAGAATTTTTGGTATGATTCGAGAATAACCTGATGATTGAAACTAGCAGGGATGCCGACAGAGAAAATCAAATAAAGAAACTGTTTCAAGGAGGAAACAATGATTATTAATCACAATTTGAGTGCGATTAACACTCATCGAACGCTTAAATTTCAAAATTGGAATGTTGATAAGGAGATGGAAAAGCTATCTAGTGGGATGCGTATTAATCGAGCGGGAGATGATGCTTCTGGATTAGCGGTATCTGAGAAAATGAGAGCTCAAATACAAGGTTTACGTCGTGCGGAAATGAACACAGAGGATGGAATGAGCTTTATTCAAACAACAGAAGGTTATTTGCAAGAGACACAAGAAATTATTCAAAGAATTCGTGTTTTGGCAGTGCAAGCTGCCAATGGTATATACTCAGAAGAGGATAGATTACTAATCCAAATTGAAGTTTCTGAATTGATTGATGAAGTTGATAGGATTGCTTCTCAAGCAGAATTTAATAAACTTAAAATGCTTACAGGGGCATTTGCTCGTTTAAACCCAACTGCAAGTATGTGGTTTCATATGGGAGCGAATATGCATCAACGAGAAAGAGTTTTTATTGAAACTATGACAACAGCCGCCCTTCGCTTGAGAAACCCAACCGTTTTAACTTTTATATCATTGTCTACTCCGGGTAAGGCAAATGCTGTTATTGGTCTGGCTGATGAAGCTCTTTTGATCATATCGAAACAAAGATCTGACTTAGGAGCCTACTATAATCGGTTAGAACATACGGCAAAAGGGCTGCTCAATGCTTATGAAAATATACAAGCCGCTGAATCGAGAATTCGTGATACAGACATGGCTGAAACTATGTCTAGCTTAACAAGATATCAAATTCTTACTCAGGCAGGTACGGCCATGTTAGCTCAAGCTAATGCGAGGCCTCAAAATATATTACAACTTTTGAGGTAGATTAACGAAGGGATGGAGATCATCCTTAGCATATATATATATATATATCGCTGTACGACTCTGAGCCTCCAGCCCTAAGTGGGTTGGAGGCTCTTTTTATGTGTGTAGAGTATATAATTTATTCTAATTCTTATTCAACAATAATTTCATTTTTATTGACCTAGAGTTAAGCTCTGTGGGGATAGTGAGGTATATCACTATGGATTTCTTACTTACAATTTTTGTTTGTTTGCTCCTACTTGTTATTCTTTATTTAGTTTTGAATTATAAAATTATTCATTTGATTGAACAAATATTTAAGAAATATTATCAAAATCAATTGAAAACTGATATTCAAGATTTTTATCGAGAATTGGAAAGTTATGCTATCATCTTTGAAAATAGGGTCCAAAGATTTAAAAGCCTCATCGAACGCCAAGAAAAACAAGTTACTGAGTGGAAAAATACTCTATCCAATATTAAAACAACAAAAAAAGCAAAAGAAATTCTCAGTACTGTAAATGAGATGTTTGAGAATAATACCATAAATGAAGCAAAGATAAATGTTGAGGAACATCTAAAAAACAATATTATGAGGCACAAAGTAACGGAGCAAAAAAATAAAATAAAAGAGAATTTTGCGGAAGAGGTTCTCTCAGATATGCCGAGTCATATTTATCAACAAGAAAAAACAGAATCTAATAATATTTTAGAAACTCATAAAAAATTTAAAACTCAAAAATATTATACTTCTGATAAAAATAATGCAGAGCAAATGACATCAAAATCTAAAGTTACAAAATTTCTAAGTAACCTAGGAAAGCCTTTATCAAAGTCACTTTTAAAAACAACAATAAATAATAAAATAAACTTAAGCCAAAACCTTCAAAATGACTTAAATCAGAGAAGTTCCATGCAAACAAAAGATAATTATGAGAATAAACAAACCAAACCAGATCTTAAATTAATAATACATGAAAAGCAATTAGTTTTTCAAAAAAACAAACAAAAAACTCTTAATGAAGAAGAAGTAACTCATCTGATTCGAGATTTAAGTGATACAAAAAAGAGACCAATGGCACTCCAAGTTCTTACTCGAGGTGGCTTTAGTATTTCAGATATTTCAGAAATGTCTGAAATATCAAATAGTGAATTAGAGGCTACTCGTAATATCTACGGAGGTTAAATCATTTTTTGATTTTGAAGTTATTTCATAATTTTGTTTTTATTTTAGCTCTGCCCTCAAAAACGACTCCTTCGTCCATAAGAAGACTTGGGCTAATTATGTCGCCAAAAACTTTTGCTGTTTTCAAAAGATGTATTGTTTCTGTAGCATAAATATTACCGTCCACTCTACCCGATATAATAACAATTTTTGCCTCAATATTCATTTGAACATGCGCTCTTTCTCCAATAATTACTTTTGCCTGTGAAATAATTCTTCCATTAAAATAACCATCTATCCGTAAAGAACCAATTAGAGAGAATTCTCCTTTAAAACTAGCTCCTTCCCCAATCAGGCTATTAATTGGAATGTCTAATAACTGTTCTTGGTCAATAGGCATTGATAATATTTAAAAATAAAAAAGAATAGGCTATTAACATTTTCAAATAAATTATTCTTTAGAAGAATAAAGATAGACAGAAGGATCTTGTACTTCTGTTCCAATATAAATTTCATAATGCAGTGCATTTTCTGAGGGCCCAGAAACTAAACCCATATAGCCAATGGTTTCTCCCTTTGAGATAGTGGCATTTAATTTTACAGTAAGTTCAGAAAGCCCATAATAAACCGTCCGATATCCATAGTGATGCTTTACTCGAACAGTAAAAAGAGAATTCTTTTCTCTAACAATGCTATTAATCTTACCAGGAGCGGTAACAATAATTTTAGCTCCTGGTGGAGTGGCAATATCAAAACCTGTATTAAAACCAGCTTTTAAACTTGTAGATTTTCTTACAAAACCAAATGGATTCATTATATATCCATTTGCTGGCCAAAGAGTAGGACTATTCTGAATCGATTTTCGATCTCTTTTCATGTGCCCATCAATATAATCAAGCTCATGACTGATGATACCCATATCATTGATAATTTTATCTAGAATAAAAATTTCGAGTGGTATATGTTCCTCTTTGACAAATTGTTTAAGTCTAGAGTTATTTTTATCATCAAGCTCGGTAGATTTTACGGAATCAGATGAGGAAATTTTATTTTTTTGAATGCTTTTTAATTTAGAAATTGGTATTGCTGCACCACCTAAACCATAATAAATATCCTTTAGGCTTTCTTTACCGCCAGTCATTTTAACCATATCAGATAAAATATTTTTTACTTTATCGTAAGCGACACTAATATCTTTAATCTCATCACGAATTTTTATAAATTGTATTTTTGAGTTTTTGTGAGATTCTTTTAATTTACCTACTTCTTGAACCATGCTGGTGTGATTGATAATCAAAACAGAGCCAAAAATTAAACATAAACCCACTATGCTTAAAAAAGCAGTCAACGATAAATTAGAGATGCTATAATTACTAATCTTTTTTTCATTATGTGGAATAAACATTAAAGTGAGCTGCTCATTTTTTTTCTTATTAATGGCTTTCAGTGTACTTTTATATATATTCACAAAAATATTACCGAGAAAACGTAGTGTTTTGTTGAGAGTGGAGCGATGTTTCTTTGTTGACTTAGTATCAAAATAATTATCGAAGTCGTACACTGGGATACCCGGATTTTGATTCGAACGACTTGAAGTTTCTACCGGTGGCTTCCCTTTAAAAAATAATTTTTTTCTGAGTTTACTAAACATTCGTAATCACTTGATAAAAGTATGCGAGGCACTATAAAATTGATACCCAATCATGTCAATAATTATTTTTTAATCAGGATTAGCTGAGTACAACTTTTTTTCTTCTATTCATTTCTTTTTTATGAATTTTCTTAATATAATGAGCGATTGACTCTGCATCTAATTGATAATGCTTTTCAATCTCATCTACTGAGCCATGAGAGATTGGTTTTTCTGGGTAAGCAAAAGCATGAAAAAATTTATTGGCGAGTAGTTTAGAGAATTTTATTTGAATTATCTCTCCAATACCACCACGAGAAACATGATTTTCTAGCGTAAATATAGTATTTTTTAATTTTATAAGCCTTTTTAATGTCTTTTCATCTAAGGGTTTAATTGTCTTTAATGAAGCTACTTCTAACTTAATATTTTTAGAGAGTAGTATCTCTCTAGCTTTTAAGGCAGTCGCTAGCATGGTCCCTTCGACTAAAATTAAAACATCCTCACCTTTAGCTACAACTTCAGTTTGAAACGGAGTCCACTTTTTGGGTAATTCTGGTTTTTTTTTCCATTGCTCAAAAATATTTGAAGAAAATTTCTTTTTAGAAAACCGTACGGATATTGGAGATTCTTCATAATTTACCATAAAAGATAACATTTGCATAAGTTCAAGAGGATCTCTGGCACTAAGAATTTTAAGGTTTGGTAAACAGGACATAAAAGCAATATCATATAAACCTTGATGAGTTTCGCCGTCGGCACCTACACACCCTGCACGATCAATTACGATTCGAACAGGTAAATTCATTAGTGAAATATCTTGAATGAGCTGATCATATGCTCGTTGTAGAAAAGTAGAATAAATAGCAAGAAAAGGTTTCAATCCGGCTTTTGCTAAAGAGCCAGCAAAGGTTGCCGAATGTTGTTCGGCAATTCCTACATCAAAAAATTTAGTAGGATGTGTTTTAGCAAACTGTACTAATCCCGACCCTTCTTTCATAGCAGGTGTGACTACATAAATCTCAGGAGTTTTTTTCGCCAATTCACTAAGAGATGCCCCTACAAAATTACTGAGGCTCCAATTCTTTACTATCGTTTTTTCGATGCCCTTGTTGGTTTCGAAAGGTTTAACCCCATGGTATACAACAGGGTCATTTTCGGCTGGCTGATAACCTTTTCCTTTTTTGGTTATCAGATGTAATATAGTAGGAGTCTCTATATATTTAAAATTTTGAATAATATTGACAAGTTTTATTACGTCATGACCGTCAATAGGTCCTAAATAACGAAATCCAAGGGCGTCAAAAAATTTGTTTTCAGTAAAAAAACTTTTCACTGATCTTCGAAAACGAAAGAAAAAATTAGTGAAGAATGATCGAAACCAAATTTTATCTTTTAAAAAATTATAAAATTTATTTCTTTGTTTATAATAGATTGTTTTACTCATCAAGTTATTAAAGGTATAACTTAAAGCACCGACGTTAGGAGAAATACTCATTTTATTATCATTGAGGACTACTAGAAAAGGAGATTTTACTTCGCCTGCATGATTCATTGCTTCAAATGACATTCCAGAAACAATAGAGGCGTCTCCAGTGATAGCTACTACATTATATTTCTTTTTAATTTTTTTTAAAGTAAACTTGTGATCTCTTGCTATTGCCTCACCCAAGGCTTGGCTGATTGATGTGCCTGCGTGCCCTGTATTATATAAATCATGCAGAGATTCTTCAATTTTTGGAAAACCTGATAAACCATGAAATTTTCTTATACTGGCTAATTGATTTTTTCTATTGGTAAGTATTTTATGCACGTAGGTCTGGTGACCTACATCCCAACAAAGTTTATCGTTAGGAGAATCAAACACGTAATGCAAAGCGACAGTAAGCTCAACTGAACCTAAATTAGAAGCCAAATGACCACCCACTTGACTAACCGCACTTAATAAATAAGAACGAATTTCGGCACACAATTGAGGTAGCTGATTGAGCTTTATCTTTTTTAAATCTTTGGGAGAATTAACTTTATCTAGTAGTTTCATAGATTCTGGCTATCGATAGCCTCCTCTGGGAGAAGAATAGGAATGTCATTTTCAATTCGGTATACTAAACCTGAGCTTGGTTCATATAATGCTGCTTTCAGTAAAGACTTTACTTGAATTTTAGTAACTGTATAACATTTTTTTTCTGTAATTTTGGAGTTTATTTTATTAATGATCTCTGAAGTTGCCAAAGTCAGGGCTTTATGATTTACGGGACAAGCTAAAATATTTACTAATTTTTTTGATATCATTGCAGTAAGTATAGTGTAAAGTTTTTCACGATGGGTCAAGTTTAGTTTCTAGTATAATTTTTTTATATGACATAAAATAGCCGTAGCAGTATCTGTGATTAAAATGGAGGTTAGGATGATCGGAATCAATATAGCGATGCCATAATGTCCTTTTGAAAAAGGTATAATAAAAAGCACTAAAATTAAAAAACTAACTAAAAGACTCTCAGTATCTCCCATCTATATTCATCTAGGTATGGGTATTACTGAAAAATTATAAATCATAATATCTTTGATAAAAAAATTGCTAATAGAATGAAATTGATAATTGAGACAAAAATCGCTATTATTGATATCCATCGGAGAAATAAAATTTCACGTTCACGTTTTAATAACCAATGTTCTGTTTCGCGCAGAGCTTGTTGCATATCTTTCAATGCCAGTTCTGAACGTTGCATGTTTTCTTTACTTTTATCACCCTTCAAAAGAGGAAGAACTCTCGCCATAACTTCAGAAAATAAAGGATAATATTTGATTAGCATATTCACTTTACACATCAATATAATTTGATGATTTATTTTGACAAGAACTTAAATTTAGCGATTATCTTTTGGTACAAAATATTTATTATAACAAAAAAAGTAAATACGTATCACTAAATTATAAAACTTCTTTAAAAGTAGAAAAGTTAATATACGCTACTTTATGTAATAATTAATATGAACGAGAATTTTGTAAGGTTGAACTCCAGTATATTGGGCAAGCTACTGGAAAGTCAATAAGTTAAAAACTTTAAATTTAACGGTATTTTTTGGATGAGATGCGAACTTTCTTTGAGAATAACCCAGAAGAAAATTTAAAAATATAGTTGTAATTTATTATATTTATGCTATCATATATTGAATTGTTAAAGAACCTTTTTAAAGAAAACTAACATAAATTGGAGACGATGAAATTTTTCTTAGAAAGATGATTAATATTTTCAATAACTATTAAATCATTTGGAATTTTTTGAGTATTAATAAAAAGACTACTCGAGTTAGTATTTTTTATGATAACTTTTTTTTGATATTGACTATTATTACAGGCTTGTAATAATAATTGTATTGAGTCTTCTAATGTTTCGTTTATCCTTTGGATTTTTACAGGAATTGGTTTAATAGACTTTCCTATTTTTAAAAATCCATCAATTCCTTTGTTTCTTTGAACTGGAATAATATCTAATTTGTTTAAAATATCTAATATTGATGGATCTTGGTTTATGTAAGAATGTTTGCCATTTTTTAATAAATTAGATTCTGTTTTTACAGGGTTATCAATTCTACTTTTTGCTAGTTTAATAGCTTCCTTGTCTTTATCAATTCCTATAAATTTTCTATTAAGTAATTTTGCAGAAACTAAAGTTGTTCCACTTCCACAAAAAGGGTCTAATATAAGATCTCCTTCATTTGTTGCTAGCTTAATAATTCTTTCAAGTAAAAGAATTGGTTTTTGAGTTGGGTAACCTGTTCTTTCTTTTGCTTTAGGGTTTAAATATGGTATTTCCCATACATCACCAAGAGGAACTCCTTTTTTTTCTTTTATAAGCTTTATATTTCCATCTTCTGAAGTTTTATAAATAGTTTTACCGTTTTTATTTCTTATTCTTTCTTGGAATATTTGATCAAGATTGGTTGTTGGGGAATAATCTGTATATATTTGGTTAAATTTGAATTTGCTTGTTTTACTATAAAAGAAAATAACTTGATGATTGTTTAAAAGTCCTTTTTTTGAATTTGACCATCTTTTATAGAACCAAATAATTTCACTTTGAAAATTTTTTACTCCAAAAATTTCATCAAGAACAATTCTTAGATGGTGTGATGCTGTTCGGTCACAATGTAAAAAAATACTCCCTGTATTTTTCAAGACCCTTTTACACTCTAGAAGTCTTTGTTTAATATAATCTTTATAAGAGTTTATATCATCCCAAGTGTCATCAAAAGAAAACTCTTTATTGTTTTTATCCTTTAGGATTTGTTTTTTTTGAGTAAAAAATGGTGGGTCAAGATAAATTAAATCAATAGAATTTTCATCTATTGATTTCAATTTTATCTTACAATCTCCATATATTAATTCATTCATACTTTTTTAATTATTGTCTTGTTTTTTTCCTAGCTATATTTTCAAGAATACTTAATAAGTCTACTCCTGTTTTATTTTTGATAAAGTCCCAAGTATTATCACCAGAATAATATTCCCCATCTAACCCTTTAGCAACTTTTGCAATCGTTTGAATTGTAGGCTTGATAATAACTCCAGTTTTAAGTTGAGTTAGTGTTGTATAAGGCAAATCAAATTTCTTGCATAATGTGTCTTGTGTTAAGACTTTTTTATTTCTGATTTCTTAATGTTTTACCTATATTATCACAAATTTTATTTTGTTTTTTCATAGTTTTCAATTTATGTTTGTTTTATTTAGAAAGATATTTTTAACAATTCAATATATGATAGCATATAATATAATGAATTTCAAATATATTTTTTACCTGTCTATCTTTCGAATTAGTAAATTTACGAGCATAAATAAAAGATTTTTTAGTTTGTCTTTTATATTGTTAGAGATTGCCATAATTCAACATTTTTTAAAAAAAATTATCGCTTCCGAGTTTTGCTAAAGGCGAAACAAAGTTGGTAAAATTAAATTCAAGATTTTAAAAATGGCGGAGAGAGGGGGATTCGAACCCCCGGTACCTTGCGGTACACACGCTTTCCAAGCGTGCACATTCGACCACTCTGACATCTCTCCCTCAATAATTATTTCGAAAGAAAAACTTTGAATATACCAAGAATAAGATTTTAAAAACAGAAGAGATAATATTCTTGCATTTACCAATATTTGAGAAAGAAGTCAGCCAGTAGACGTTGAAATTAAAACAATCGTATTATTTTCTATCGACACGGTTAAACTTCTCTTTATTTATATTCATTTTTATTAAAAACTTTCTTAAAAAATATTATTGTGGACGGAGCGTTGGGAAAAAAATCGTATCTTTAATTGATGGATGGTTATTAAAAAGCATAATCATGCGGTCAATGCCGAGTCCTAAGCCGCTTGTGGGAGGCATTCCGACCCTTAGAGCTTCAATATAATCTTCATCGAGGAGAACGGTTTCTTCCGCTCCTTGTTCCTTCATGTCTGTTTGGATAGTAAATCTTTTTTCTTGTTCAATGGGATCATTGAGTTCACTAAAGGCATTTCCCATCTCTCGACCTGTAATATAAGGTTCGAATCTTTCTACTAAACATTCATGTTCGGAAGAGCTCTTAGCCAAAGGAGATATAGCTTTGGGATAATGAGTGATCAGTGTTGGCTGAATCAGTGTCGGCTCTACACAATGAGAAAAAACTTCATCAACTACTTCCCAAAAGGTATGCGTATGTGTAAGGTTAAGCTTGAGGTCTTGAACTAAATTTTTTGCTTTATCCCAAGAAGGTTTTTCTTGAGATAAAAAGGGCATAAAGTCAATATTTGTTTTTTCTTTTATAGATTCAAGGTAGGTTATTTGTTTCCATGGTTTTTCTAAGTTAATTATATGTTCACCATAGGGTATCTTTAAATCTCCATGTATTTTAAGTGCAATATGTTCAAAGAGCTCTTGAGTTAACTTCATCATAACTTTATAATCACTGTACGCCTGATAGAGTTCAATCATTGTAAATTCTGGGTTGTGTTTAGCACTAATACCTTCATTACGAAAATTGCGATTAATTTCAAAAATTTTTTCAAAACCACCCACAATAAGACGCTTAAGGTAAAGTTCGGGAGCAATACGGAGATAAAGGGGTATCCCAAGACTGTTATGATAGGTTTTAAAAGGTTTTGCGGCAGCTCCAGAAGGAATTGATTGAAGCATAGGAGTTTCAACTTCTATAAAATTATGATTAATAAAAAATTCTCGAATAAGTCTTATGATCTGTGAACGCCTGATAAAATTTTGGCGAACCTCTGGGTTTACTGCAAGGTCAAGGTATCTTTTTCGATAGCGAGTTTCAGTATCAGAGAAAGTATCATATAAGTGGCCTTCTTTTTTTTTAACAATAGGGATAGGAGATAAATTTTTACTTAGTATCGTGATTGAATTAGCCTTAATTGAGGCTTCATTTGTTTTTGTTCGAAAAGTCACACCCTCTATGCCAACAATATCACCAATATCAATACTCTTAAAAATAAAAAAATTCTCATCATCCAGCAATTTATCATTTGAATAAATTTGAATGCTTGAATTTTGATCTGTGATTAGTAGAAAGCCAGCTTTGCCCATTGGTCGCTTACTCATTACACGACCAGCAGCACGTATCTTTTTAGTCTCGCAAGTTTTTGAATTTGGAAAGTATGTCCTTAAAATTTTATCAATAGAAGATTCTCTCGTGAAATTTTTAGGATATGGGTTAATTCCTCTATTTTTAAGCTGAGTAAGCTTTTCAGTTCGTTGTTTATAGGTATCAGTAATGCTTTCTGGCGTATGAGTAGTCATGGTATTTAAATTATTATTAAGGAACAGAGGGAGAGAGTCCTCATTTCACTTTAAAGAATTTTATTTACGTCTTCGGGAGGTCTCCCTAAAACAGCTCTTTGCCCCTTAACAACAATGGGGCGTTCAATTAAAAGAGGATATTTATGTAAGTATTTTAATAGTTCTTCATTATTTAAATCTTTATTTTTAAGCCCCAATTTTTTATAAAGAGGCTCAGATTTTCGAAATATCTCGCGGGGTCTTTTACCCATTTTCCTAAGAACTTCAGACAACTCCTCTATTGACGGTGGGTCATCCATATAATAGTGAACCTCCGGCTCAATATTTTTCTCTCGAATTATTTGTAAAGTTTCTCTGCTTTTGCGACACTTCGGATTAAAATAAATTTCTACTTTTGAACTCATTATCTCATAACTCTAAGGCTAACCTCTTTTTTTATGACACTTTGTCAAGTAAATTGAGCTTTATTATACATAAGAGTGTTAAGTTCGTGTGAAAATATGGTATACACAGCCTTAGAATGCCACAAAATAGAGAGAAGGTGATTTTTTACAAATATTATTTTAGACTTTAAAATTTTGATTTTGTAACAATTTTACTAAATATAAGATAATCAATTTGCTTCAATTAAAAAATAGTTGTCATAATATCTGTATTAATAACACTATAGCGTGGCGATCTACCATATTTCATGTCATTAGCAGTCGAATCTTTTATAGATTATATTTATGCTGAAAGCCTTCTAAAAGGAGCAAGTTGACTGTGAAAATATGTTAAAATATTGTATAGTAAATTTCCATCCTCTCGTTGAGAGAGACAGATTTTGTTTTATAGAAACAAGTGAAATGATTATTAAAAATGCTAATATCTGAGATAATTAAAAATTATTATTCCTTATTGTTAAGGTAATAAGGCTAAAACTAATGGACGATGTCTTTAGTGTAGTACTTACTCTTGGTATTACGATAATTATTGGTTGTTTTGTCTTTTATGTCTTTAAATCGTATTTTGCACCAAAAAAATTAAACGAACTTGCCGATATGATTCGGCAGGGACATCTTGCACCTGCAATTCGGAAGCTCAATGAAATTATTGCCCAAGATGACCGAGATTTTTATGCTCATTTTCTCTTAGGTGAGGCTTATTCTCTTCAGAAACAGTATTTAGAAGGAATTGCCGAATATGTAAAGATCTTACGTATTGGCAAATTTGATAACCAAGTTAAAGAGGAGGTTGTGCGATCGAAATTGGCCCATACTTATTTGCAACTCAAAAACTTGGATGATGCAAAAAAAGAATTTTTAATCTTGACAAAGCTTGAACCGAGAAATGCTGAAAATTATTATCAGGTAGGTCTTTTGCTCTCAGATGGAGGGATGAGGAATAAGGCAGTAAGCTATTTTAGGCAAGCAATCAAAATTGATCCTACCCATGAATCTGCCTTGTTTCATCAGGCTGTGATAACATACCAACAGGGGAATACTTTAGATGCTAAAAAATTATTTTTACAAGGAGTGAAGCTTAAACCCGACCTATATGAAGGGCATTATTATTTGGGTCTTTGTCTTAAAAACCAAAAAGACTATGATTGGGCGCTTAAAGAATTTGATTTGGCTCTTCATGAACCAAAACTTAAAGCAAAAACCTATCTAGCCAAAGGTTTGATTTACTTGGAGAGGGGTGAATTTCAAAAAGCAATTCAAGAGCTTGAGCGTGGTTTAGGGAATACTCAAAAAGGCTCAAGTATTGAATTGAATCTTAGGTATTTTATAGGCGTTGCTGCAGAAAAAGTGAGAGATTTACACACTGCGGTAACAAATTGGGAACTTGTTCACGATAGAAATCCAAAATACAAAGATGTTGCAGAAAAATTAAAATCTTATGCTGATTTTAGAACAGAAGATTCAATTAAAGATTTTATGATTGCTACACCTGTTCAATTTGAAAGAATGTGTAGTAGGCTTATTAAAATATTGGGGTTTGATATAATTGATCTTCAGGTTGAAAGTGATGTTGAAGTGCGATCAATGGCAGCAGAAAGTGAAGAAAAATGGAGAAATACTCGAATGTCCAAACGCCTTATTTATATTATAAGAACTACTGATCCAATTACTGAAAAAAAATTACGGGAGATTCATGAAGATATGAGAAAAAGAAGTGCAACTAAAAGTATTTGCATGGTGACAAGTTTATTTACTTCGCAAGCTGAGCTATTTAGTCAATCGCGTCCCATTGAGTTGATCGATAAAACAAAAATGGTTGCTTATTTACGTAAGGTGATAAATTCTGCATAATTCTTCATCGTATTAAAAATTGATAATAAAGATTAATTGTTATGCTTGAAGGTCTCTTACCCCCTTCTCTGACAGGCTTAACCTCAAAGGAGTTTAAAAAATTATCCTTACTACCTTGGAAAAGGGGTGAAATTGGTGATAAAAATATTTCTCTTGAGGGAGTTACTTTTTTACTTAACTCTGGTCGTATTGAGGTGAATGATGTAGGAATTATTTCTCCTGCCCAGGAATTATTGGGAATTAAGCCATTTTTTAAGCAACCTCAAAGATTTTACTCTGATAATTTTGAAAATGAAATTATTTATGTTCCGACAAAAAAAATAGCTGAATTCTTTTTTTTGCATCCTAGGGCGATGCAATCATATATCCGTATGGAATCTAATATTGGTTATCATCCATTAAAAGAATGGAGAAATATTCCAAATCAATGGACAATTATTTCAGAAAATATTTCATTAACATCGATTCATTTTGCGATGAGTATCGCTCATGGACAATCAAGAAAATTTGATTCTAAGGCAATTTATCTTGAATTTCAAACAGAAGGTCTTAGTATTTTTAATCTTCTTAATCAAGATCCTCCCCCAGCTTTGGTTCAAGCGGAAAAAAATCCAGAAGATTTAGAAAATCTTTTAAAAGAGAGATTAATTAAAGTCAGTAATAATATAGATATTCTAAATATACACTTTCTCTCCATTTGGAAATTATCTTTCGATCAATGGGTGACTCTTTTTTGGAAACTGAGCAAATCTTATGATGATATAATTATTCATATGGGTACAAATTCGTTAGATTATATATTTGAGCAAAGTAATATGGTGTTTGCTATTGCATCTTCTGAAGGACATAAATTTGCATTTCATAAACCTGAAAATAATGAGATATGTTGGCCACAAGTTTTAAACATTAGTATAAAAAATAGTGGAGGTAGACGTTGTCCTGGAGTAATTGAGTATCCATTGATTCATACTTCAGATCAAAAAGAAGTGCAAATGCCCCATCATATGAAACAAGATAGTCCCTTTTGGAATTGGTATGAAAAAAATATTGATTCTTTTTTAGAACCTCTTGAAGCTTTTGTAATAGATGATTATGGAGATAATTTTGCTGGTTTTGTTGCAATTCTTAATTCGCTTTGGGGAGATACTCAAAAGAACAAACCGCTCAAAGAATCGTTAGGTAGAACGATTATATTTTTACAGGGTAGGTCCGGAATTTTGGGGGCAGTTGCAAGTACGAGTAAGACGTGGGCATCTTTCTATAAAAAATGTAAGCAGCTGGTTGATTATGATGTAACTTCACTTCTCAAACCAATATTTCCTACTCAGGGTCTTTTTTCAGAAAAACCTATTGAAAAATATTTGAAAAATTTATTTTCTAATATTTTTCAAGATTCCTTTAATATATTTTTTCCCGTAATTACTTATGAAAATCGAGACCTTCTTTTTTTAACTTCAGGTCAAATTTCAGATAATTTAATTCGATCAACTTTTGCACCTGGTTTTGTGGAACGACTTAATTCAGGTACAAAAAATAATGAAGCAAATAAACAAAAAAGAACTTTGGGGAGAACAAATCATAATGATTGGGTCAAAATTTTATCTCGTTGTTTTAGAACAAATTTTAAAAAAGTAACATTTATAAACTTTTTACAGCCATCAAAAGAAAAGTATGAAGTATTAGCGAAGAAGCTTCTGGTCGATTCATGTGGATCAATTTCTTATAAGCAGGGAGCAACAGGTTTTTTTTCTCAAGTTGTTAATATCCCTGCTTCAAATGAAAAATTTTTAGAGGATAAAGAAAATAAAATTTTTCAAATTATTCACCCATTTTTTAGAAATACCACTCAAGCAAATGGTTCTTCAAAAACAACATAACAAGAAGTAAGTATATCACCAATTCTTTGTCCTCTTGAGTTAAAAAGACTAACAAAACCAGCTATAATAGGAAAGTAACCAACTTCAATAATTCCTACAAGGTTTCTGATTAAAATTGCATGAAAAGAAGCTCCACCACCACTCACAGAGATAATTCTCAATTTTAATATTCTTTTACCTATGGTTTGCCCATTCAAAAAATATTCTTGAATTATATAATATCCAACCTGAACTAAAAAAACTAATATCATTAAAAATACCCACTTTGCATTTAATAAATTTGATCCTATAAGGTTTTCGCTTGAATAGCGTAAAATAAGCTGTATATAAAGAAAACTAATAAATATTTGAATTTGTATAATGATAAAAAAATCTATAAAAAATGACTGCATGCGAAGAAAGAGAGGGGCTAGTCTCATTGATATATCTTCTCCAACGATATTACGGGTTATAATTAAATAAGGATCTTTTTGCATTTTTTATCTATGGAGCATTTTTTTAAATAATTTAAAATTGAATCTTGCTTCATGTGGTCCAGGAGATGCTTCAGGATGATATTGAACACTTAAAATTTGATATTTTTTAGTATTGATATAAAAGCCTTCAATTGTTTTATCATTTAGATTTTTTTCAATATCAATATTAGCTTTTTGACCAAATTTTAATTTTATTTCTCTCAGTATTTTTTCTAAGGAAAGTGAATCAACAGAAAAACCGTGATTTTGTGAGGTAATGCTAATTTTATTTTTTGTATTAGCTTTGACTGGTTGATTTGCACCATGATGTCCAAATTTCATCTTAAAAGTGGTGGCTCCTAAGGCCATTGAAATTATTTGATGTCCCAGACAAATTCCAAAAATAGGTTTTTTGGAATTTATTAAATATTGAGCATTTTTGATACCATGTTTACATGCGGAAGGGTCACCCGGACCATTCGATAAAAAGAAACCAGAATAAGAGTCTAAATTAAAATTTTCCCATTTATAGTAAGGAGTATTTCCAGGAAATATTTCAGGTCTAATTTGATTTTCCCATAAATTATTAATAATACTTTGTTTAATTCCAAAGTCAAGTACAGCAACCTTCATGTATTTTCTACCATTTTCAGGGATTTTTTGTCGTATATGTGCTCCTCTGAATTCTTTTGTTAAGTTTTGACCTTTTAAGGTTTTTGAAGAACAAACCTTTATTAAACAAGTATTTAACCATTTATTAAAAGAATCTATCGTTGTTATTTTATTTTGTTCCGGATATAAAAATATGCCGGAACGGAGTTCTCCTTTTTCACGAATATTTAAGACTAAACTTCTAGTATCAATTCCAAATATTCCTGGAATTTTTTTCTCTTTTAAAAATTCATCTAAAGTGCTATGGCTTTGGAAATTTGATGGTAATTTACAGTAATCTTTCATAACTATACCTGATAAATAAACCCCCTTTGATTCATGATCATTTGCATTGATTCCATAATTACCAATCGATGGGTAAGTAAAGCAAACAATTTGCTGTTTATAAGATGGATCAGTAATAATTTCTTGATAACCACTCATTGACGTATTAAATATAATTTCACCAAAAACTTCTGAAGTCATACTATTCTCTTTTTTTGGAAAGTCTCCAAGCATGTATCCCTGATAGGTATCACCACTTTCAAGAATTAAAGCTATATTTTTTTTAAACATATTTTTAAGCTTTCGTTGTTTAGTTAATATTTTTAAATCAGTCAAAGCCAATTTTAGCTCATCATTTTTGATGAGTATAAGAATTCTCATATAATTTTTTATATTCAAAATTCATAGGGACAATTCTAATTTCTTTAACTATAATTCCTAAGTCAAGGATTATTTGATAATTTGAACTTTTAACGCCAAAGCCATCAACAGCAAAGCTAATTCCATATTTTCAAAATATTTTACAAACATCTTTAGAGAAGAATTTTACAAAAAATTGTATCAATGTTTTCAACTATAAATAATCGAGCAATATTTGAATGAAGGGTCACTCCAAATTTTATTGTGCGGCTGTCTTGTAAGAGATGAAAGGTAAGGTGAGGATAATTTTTATAGTTTTATCTATAATAAACTTTGTAAACTGCTTTAATATGAAAAGTTTAAGATTTTTATGAAGAGTAGGCATCTTTATAAAAAATAGAAAAATTGTCAGTTAAATTTATTATTTTTTTGTAGAAATTACATCATACCAATTATATATTGTCAGTTTTTTTATAAAAATTTATGTTCCCATTTTCCTTGGATATTTTTACCATATTAGTTTGACCTGAAATTAACTTCAAAAGTAGTCTTTTCTTTTATTGCTTAGCATATTTATTTTACTTGCCAAACCTGCTACTTAAAGAGTTAAACTTGAGGGGGCAGAATGGGGCTAAATCTTTTTCAGCTTCGCTTCGTAGGTTTAGATTTGTTAGTTAGGTCAGTAATACTTTAATATGTTTTTTAAGTCACTTTTTCTTTCAGTCATAATGATCTCAGTGTTGCATAGTATATTCTGGATTCTTTTATTTGTTTTATCCTTTGTATCTTTTGAAAATAATATTAAGCTAATCTGCGGATTCTTATTGGTTATCTATCTTTTGATAGCACAACCTCTAAAAGACTGGTCTATGATGTATTTTTTTAGAAAAAAGAAAGTGAAATGGAAACTGAAAGAATTTGATGTTCTGAGTGGATTTGATAATACAAACAAAATAGAGTATTGTTTTCCTCTACTAAAATCTGTTTTACAAAAGCTTAAGATTGTTCATGTTGATTTTTATATTTTTATATCTAAGCCATTACAAGTTAGAATCTTTTCTGAGAGAACAGCAAAAACCATTACTTTTGACCCTAAAAGCTTCCAAAAAAATGAAGAATTAATTGCATATATTCGAAGTGACCCATGGGGTAAAAATATAGTGGAGTATCCTTCTGAATTTAGAGATTATCTTGCCATAAAAAAAATTTATTGTATAATACCTATATTTTTTAGAAATATGATGTTGGGTATCTTTACCTTTTCGTGCAAACTTGAAAAACAGCAAATACAAATACTGGAGTCTGTGGGAAGAAGGCTCTCTCTTATTATACATAACCGACTTCTTAACGATAAAATTAATTTATCCAAAGAAATTGAAAAAACTTTTTTAATCGCCCGAAAAATGGAATTTTTTCTCGAATCTAGTGACCATATACAAATTTTTAATTATGAATTAGAAAAAAATAAAGATGCTTGGCGTAAAAAATATTTTCCAGTATACTATGAAGTGAAAAATCAAAAAATTCTTATCAACAAAAAAAATCAAAAAAGTTATATGATTCTTTGTCGTCCTAGCAAAAATCTGCAAAAGGGGGCCATTATCAATTTATGTTTAGTTCAAGGTTACTTTATTTCACTTTGTGAATCTTCAAGTAGTTTACTTAAATTAATGAAAAGTTTACAAAGCGTGTTGGTTGGATTTTTAAATCAGAATATTTATCTAGAAGGTTTTATTCTTCTGTTACAAGCCGAAACGCTGGATATTCATTATTTTGGGAAGCAACTTAATATACTAAAAAATTCAAAAAGTTTACAATTACAAGATAGTGCTCCTCTTGGTTCAGAGTCGTGGGAAATTTCAAATTTACTTGGAGTTCATTTTCCTGATGAAATAACATTCCTTATTCGTGGTTACCCTCTTATCACAATCAAACAAAAAAATTATAGAAAATTAGATTTAAAAGAAAGGAATTTATCTTCTACTCCTTTGAATTTATTAAAAGAAAAAACAATACTTAACCCCTAAACTTTGAAATTGTTGATGAAAAAATATATATTTATTTTTTTATTCGCCTTATTTTTGGTTGGTTTATTATATCAGTCCTTTACACGTATTCATCATCATTGGTCAAGAAGCTCCTCTTCTATATTGCAGAGTCCGTTTTATTTAAATATTTTACCTATAACTTTTACTGATAAGGGGAACATTTTGTATTTTAGAGAAACAAATAAAAGTGAATTAGATAAAAATTTAGTTGAACCTTACAAGTGTATATTTGCAATAAGTCCTATTTTTATTGCTGCTTTTATCTCTATTTTAGCAGGTCTTTTTTTAGTTTTAAATACCAAGTTTGAGCGTCATGAGTGTTTGCTTTTAAGTCTAATTGGTTGTACTCTTTTTTATTTTTTTACATTTATTGATTATTTGACGGATAATTATTTGAAGTTCGCTTTTTATTTTTTAGGTTTTTTTATCAATATTCCTTTTACTTATTTTATTCGATATTTATTAGGTCGGCAGACTCCTTTCATAATTGCTTTATATTTTAGTCTATTATTTGGGCTGATTATCTTTTTATTATATCCATCAAATGCTTCAAGTGAAATATTTCTTTTGGGACTTATTAGTTTATTTCAATTTTTTACGGCCTTATCTTGTGCTATTCTAGCTATGAGGTATCTTTTAAAAAAAAAGCGCAATCAGGTTAATGACTCTGGTCATATTCAAAGAGAAAGTATTAAAATTATTTTTGTGTTTCTTCTGATCATTGGTTTTTGTGCACCTTTGATTATTTTTTGTTTTTTAAATTATATCGATATTAATATTAATACAAATTATAATGCCTTTTTATTTTTGCCTGCCTTTTCTGTAGTTCTTTATATTATGTTGGCGATCCGTTTTGGTTTAATATTTATTACTGTTATAATTAATGAATTTTTATTTAAAATTCTCATTGTCTTACTCTTTTCATTACTTTATTTATTTTTTATAGGGTTTAGTTTTTACTCTCTTTTTGATAAAGAAAGCAATTTTTTTATTCATTTGATGATTATAATTTCATTATTAATTTTGCTTGACCCAATCAAAGCGGGTATTACTTTCCTTCTAGATCGATCTTATGTAAAAAAAAATATAATTTTGAGAAATTATTTATCTCAAATATCCTATTACTTTAATAATCCAGATAATCTGCTTGTTCTTTTTAGTAAAATATCAAAAACTGTCGAAGAGGGTTTAGGAGTCCATGAAATTCAGATTTGTTTTTCAAATAATCTTTTCACAGGTTTTAATTTAAGGGCAGACAATATTTATTATAATGACTCAGTCTGGAAACCTATTGCAAAAAAAAAAAGACTATTCTCCTATCCGTTATTCATAAAAGATAAAGCGAAAAAACTAAAGCAGATATTTCAAAAAAAATCTTCTTTTCTATGTATTGCTTTTCAACATTTTGATGTAGCTTTAATTGTAGCGACTAAAGTTAATCAAAAAGCTTTTGTTTCCTCTGATATCAAATTTTTGCGCTCAATTATCAAATACGGTGAATCTTTATTACAAAATTATCAATTTTTACTTGAAACTACAAAAATACGAAGATACCAAAATGAGCTTTCACTTGCTGCAACAATTCAACAAAAAATTATTCCTTCTGGATATGATAGTGAGCGTATTAAACTTCAGTTTATTATAAAACCATTTCAGGAAGTGACAGGCGATTATGTTGATTTTTTCATAAAAAAAAGCAATGAGTATATTATTCTTCTGGGAGACGTTAGTGGGCATGGCCTAGGAAGTGCTTATTTAATGACAATGACCCATTCAATGGTGCGAGCTTCTGTAAAAATACTTGGAGAAAGGTTAAGTAAAGCATTTTCAAAAATTAATGATTATTTAGTTCACAATCATGATGGTTCCGACTTTATGAGTCTTCTTGGCGTAAGAATTCAAATTAAAAAACACAAAAAAAATCAAAAAATATATGCTAAAAAAGAATATGCCAAACTTGAATTTATTAATGCTGGGCAACATCCTATGTTGATTTATCTTTTAGAAAGTAAAAAACTAGAAATACTTTCTGAAAATCAGCATATATTAGGGGTTGTGGATGTTCAATATAATATTAGTACACATTTTATTCATGAGAATTTTCGTGTTTTTATTTATTCAGATGGTCTATTCGAAATTTTTGATAATGAAGATAAGATAATTGGAGAAAAAGAAGTTTCTAATTGGATAATAAAAAGTATGACACTCGATATTCAAGATCAGAAAAAATATATCTTAAATAAAATAAAAGAAAAAATTAACATCATGGACGATATTTCTTTTGTCGTCGCAGAGATCAAACTTTTAACTAATTAAATTTAGCTTCTTATGTTTATTTGTATGTCGAAGGGTATTACTAAAAATATTAAGTAATAGAGTTATTAGAAAATAAAGAAAATATAATTTTATCATCAAGATTCTATAGGGTGAAGGTTGAATGTGATATTTTTAATAGTTGATCTATTGTATCTTAAATTTTCATATTTGAAATATAGATGTAATATTTTTAATTTTCTATAAAATATCATATGTATACATGATAAAAGAAAAAAGTATCCGCTTCTAAAAGGCATCTCACAATGACCAAAATATAATGGAAGAAACTGAATTAGTTATAAAATTTTACACTGCTTTTCGAAATAAAAATTATCAAGAGATGATATCATGTTACTCTGAAGATATTTTGTTTCGTGACCCTATATTTCAAAGTTTGAAGGGTTATGAAGTTGGTGCTATGTGGCGGATGTTGATAGAACGCTCTCAATCTTTAGAGATTAAATTTAGTAAACCTTACAGGGAAGGTGAGATTCTAAAAATTAATTGGGAGTCGACCTATTTATTTGAAAAAAAAAATAGGTTGATTTCGAATAAGACTATTGCTCAATTTCGCTTTAAAAATGGGCTCATTTCAGAACATACTGACTACTTCAGCCTTTGGTCTTGGGCACGAATGGCTTCTGGGGTATCCGGTTTTTTATTTGGTTGGCTACCCCTTCTACAGAATAAAATTCAAGAAGAGGCAAAAAGAGGGTTGAAATTATTTATAAAGCGTAAAAGATTGAAGCCTACTCAAAAATAATATAAAAATACTCTTTTTTTAAAATTATTTCTTTGCAGATATGAACGAGTATTTTCACCATGAATAGACTTCAATACGAAAAAAGTCCTTACTTACTTCAACATAAAAAAAATCCTGTAAATTGGTATCCTTGGTCTGATAAGGCTTTTGAACGAGCAAAAAAAGAAGATAAACTTATTTTTCTTTCGATTGGTTATTCAACTTGTCATTGGTGTCATGTCATGGAAAAGGAATCTTTTGAAGATGACGAGGTCGCCACACTTCTTAATAATTTTTTTATATCAATTAAAGTAGATCGTGAAGAAAGACCTGACATAGATCATGTTTATATGCAAGCAGCTCATCTAATGAGACAACAAGGAGGTTGGCCACTCACGGTGCTTATGTCTCATACAAAAAGGCCCTTTTTTATAGCTACCTATATACCTAAATATTCATCTGGTCATCATTCTGGTTTATTACAACTCTTACCTTATATGTATGATATTTGGAATAATAAGCGTGATGATATTTCTAACGTAGAGAATCAAATGAGTGAGCTTTTGAATACATTAGAAGATCAAGATAATTGTGGCGAAGCTGATTTTTCTTTAATCACTCAGTCTATTAAAGAGTTATCTGAAAAATTTGATTCTAAAAATGGTGGATTTTCCTCTTCTCCTAAATTTCCGACACCTCATATAATGATATTTTTATTACGACAATCTTTACATACTAAAAATTCTAATCAATTACAGCAAATGGTGCAAAAGACACTTGATCATCTTTCTATGGGAGGTATCTATGATCATATTGGTTATGGTTTTCATCGTTATTCTACTGATGAGCGTTGGTTATTACCTCATTTTGAGAAAATGCTTTATGACCAAGCGATGCTTACACTTGTTTATGTTGAATATTTTGCCATAACTAAAGATACTACTTTCTCTGAAATACCTAAACAAATCATAAAATACGTTATTCGTGATTTAAAATCGGAGAAAGGAGGTTTCTTTTGTGCAGAAGATGCTGACAGCGAAGGAGAAGAAGGAAAGTTTTATGTTTGGAATTATAAGGAACTTAAAGAAATATTGAATAAAGATGAGCTTCTTTTTGTTGAAAAAATGTATGGAATTAAACAAGATGGAAATTATTTAGAAGAAGGGAACAAAAAATTATCGTTTAACAATATATTTCATTTAACTACAAGTAGAGTAAAAAAGAAAACAAGTTTTACTGATGAGGACAATAAAACGAAGGATGACTTCAATATAATTAGAGAAAAACTTTTTTTGAAGCGAGAAGAGAGAGTTCGCCCGCATAAAGATGACAAAATTTTAACTGACTGGAATGGTTTAATGATTGTAGCTTTAGCCAAAGCGGGTTCTATTCTCAATGAAATAAGTTATTTGGAAGAAGCAAAAAGTGCAATGAATTTCATTTTAAATCATATGCGTACTGCTAACAAAGAACTTTTTCATTTTCATTGCCATGGCACTTCAAGTATCAATGGTTATATTGATGATTATTCCCATATCATTTGGGCATTGATTGAGCTTTACGAAGTGACGTTTGACGTTTCTTATTTAGAAGAGGCGATTAAGCTAACTGACACAATGATTAATCTTTTTTGGGATGAAAAAATGGGAGCTTTCTTTTTTACTTCCAATAAATCAGAAAAATTTATCTTAAGAAACAAGGAATGGTACGATGGAGCATTACCCTCAGGCAATTCAATCGCCTGTTACTCATTAGGCAGACTATTTGACCTCATAGGTGACCATAATTATAAAAATTTAGCTTTGCAGTTGGTTAATTCTGGAGATAAAATATTTAAAGGTTCTCCCTCTAGTTATTCTTTTATGATGTTATCTTTAGATTATCTACTTAAAAATCGCACTCAAATTGTTATTATATCTAAAAATTTGCGTAGCGCCCAAAAGGGGATATCAAAATTTAAAAAAAAGTATGATCCCTTTCAAAGCTTAGTTGTAATTGAAGAAAAAAATCGAGTACGGTACGCTTCTATCGCTGAGTTTACAAAAGATATGAAAATGCTCGAAGGTAAAACAACTGTCTATATTTGCAAAGATTTTCTTTGTCAAAAACCAATTGTTTTATAACTATTAATTTTTTTTATTAGAAACAACAGAATATATATTTTTTGAGGAGGTTTTGTTTTATATTTTTTTCAAGCTTAGGTATTATCTACAGTTGCTTGTTTCAGGATATCATCCTGATTTAGTTTAGTGGATAGTGATATCCACATTAGGAACATAGGATTATGAAAATAAAATATATAAAAGGTTTTGAGCAAAATTTGGTAAAGCACTAATTGTTTTGAACTTTTAGAATTAGCTTTTAGTGAATGAAAGCTTTAATATCAGGCAAATTTAAATGGAGCAAGGCTTTTAAGGGACGAAGAAAATCTTATGTAAACGAAATAAACAGCTTAAAATGAAAGTAGATTTAAATTTACTGAACAATTATTTAATTATGAAAAATCAGTAGTAAATTTGAAATCAATTTTAAAAATGACCCTGATAGATTGTTTAGTATGAGTAAAAATTTAAAAAATATTTCTCTTATATTGCTTGTTTTTTTGGGTTCTCTTGTATTTTATCAGGTAATTAACACAACTAAATCCCCCAGTAAAGAAATATCATACTCAAGATTTTTACAGTTGGTTGAACAGAAGCGAATTGTTACGGGTACTGATGCCGAAAAAACATTGTTTATTCAGGAAAATCTTATTAAGGGTTACTATACTGACCCTGCGGTTAATAAAGAAACTGCTTTTATGACTTATATTGCATATTCTGATGAAGCTTTAATCTCTCGTCTGAAAGATAATAAAATTGCTTTTAAAGGGGTTCCAAAAGAGGAAAATCTTTTCTGGCGTTCGATAACATATGTTTTACCTTGGGTTCTTATTATCGGCTTTTTTTGGATGATGCTTATGCGACAATTGCAGTCGACAGGTAATCGTGCTCTTAGTTTTGGTAAATCAAAGGCTAAGCTCAGGGTTAATGACAAAAAAAAGGTAACTTTTAAAGATATTGCTGGAGTGGAAGAGGCTAAAGAGGAATTAGCAGAAATTGTGGAATTTCTCAAGGAACCTAAAAAATTTCATGAAATAGGGGCAAAAATACCTAAGGGTGTTTTATTAGTGGGACCTCCCGGAACAGGTAAAACTTTATTAGCAAGAGCTTGTGCGGGTGAGGCGGATGTTCCATTTTTTTCAATTTCCGGATCTGATTTTGTAGAGATGTTTGTAGGTGTTGGAGCTAGTCGTGTTCGAGATATGTTTCAACAAGCCAAAAAACAGTTACCTTGTATTGTTTTTATTGATGAGATTGATGCAGTGGGAAGGCTACGTGGTGCCGGTCTTGGTGGAGGTCATGATGAGAGAGAACAGACTTTAAACCAACTATTGGTAGAGATGGATGGGTTTGAAGATAGTGCTGGAATTATATTACTGGCTGCTACAAATCGTCCAGATGTTTTAGATCCAGCTCTTCTGAGGCCTGGGCGTTTTGATAGGCAGATTATTGTTGATACTCCAGATGTTAAAGGTCGAACTAAAATCTTGGCGATTCATTCTACAAAAATTCCCCTAGCGTCTGAGGTGTCACTTGAAGATATTGCGAGAGGTACTCCTGGTTTTACAGGTGCTGATTTGGCTAATCTTGCTAATGAGGCAGCCCTGTGTGCGGTCAAAAGAGGAAAAAAGAAAGTTTTTCAACTTGATTTTGAAGAAGCTCGTGATAAAGTGATGATGGGGCCAGAAAGAAAATCATTTTTTATTACAAGTGAAGAAAAAGAAATTATTGCTTATCATGAAGGTGGTCATGCTCTTCTTTCTACAGTGCTTAAAAATATAGATCCTGTTCATAAGGTGACGATTATTCCTCGGGGTAGGGCATTAGGTATAACACAACAATTACCTAAAGAAGAAAGGCATATGAAATCAAAAAAATTTTGGTTAGATGAAGTTGTTGTTTTAATGGGAGGGTATCTCGCTGAGTCAATTCAATTTAGTGATACGACAACAGGTGCGTCTAATGATATTGAGAGAGCGACTAATATTGCTAGAAAAATGGTTACTGAATGGGGTATGTCAAGCACTATTGGGCCAATTAATTTGGGGGGGGGGGATAATAATTCTGTATTTTTAGGTAGAGATTATGCTAAAAGTGTAGCGTATTCTAATGAATACGCTCGCTTGGTTGATATTGAGATAAAAAAAATTATAGATACATCAGCTAAAAAAGGACGTGCTTTATTAATAAAATATAAGCGAGAATTGAATAAAATTGCGGGAGTTTTGCTAGAAGAAGAAACGGTTACTGGTGATAGGGTAAGAGAGCTTATTTTTGGAAAGCCAAAAATATCTAAGAAAAAATTAGTCCCTCAAAAATCAAAATCAAAATTACCAAAAGGAAAAATTCTAAAAAAAAAGTGAAAGTTTGTTGGTGATTTAGAGATTCATTCTGCCTAAATCAATTATTTTTGTTTTTTTTGATGGTGTAGGGTTGGGGTATAAAGACACTTCAAATAATCCTTTTAGTAGATTTCAAACTTATTTTTTTTCAGCCTTGGGAGGATGTTCATCTTCGTTTCGCCCTCCGGGTGAGCTGATACAAACAGATGCTCATATGGGTTTTAGCGGATTCCCTCAATCTGCTACAGGGCAAGTAGCTCTTTTCACCGGGTTTAATGGTGCAGCGGTCATGGGGAGACATGTTAATGGATTTCCAACATACTCACTAAGACCTTACCTAAAACAACAATCATTATTAAAAAAAATGCTAAATGCAGGTAAACGTGCTACTCTTATTAACTCTTATTCTGATTGGTATCTCAATAAAATAAATTCTAAAAAAAATGAAAGATTAATGTCGGCATCATCAATTATGCAAATGTCAAGTGGACAGCCTTTTTTTACAATAAATGATTATATCAACGGAAAAAGTCTTTATATGGATTTAACAAACTGGTTTTTGAGGCAACAAGGTATACAAATACCTATGATCTCAGCCAAAATAACAGGAAGAAAATTAATTCAATTAGCACAAGATTATGATTTAATAATCTATGAATATTTTATCACTGATAAAATTGGACATGCTCAAAGTCTAGGAGCGGCAAAAAGAGTTGTTAAACATATTGAAAATTTTATGGAGGGGATTTGGGAAGAAATAAATATAGATAATGATTTATTCATATTGAGTTCTGATCACGGAAATTTTGAGGATCTCAGTAGTAAACATCATACAAATAATTTTGTTCCTACTATCATCTATGGTAAATCAGCAGAAGTATTAAAAGCTGAAGTCCGCTATCTTTATGATATTCCTAAAATAATTTTAAAGTTAAAAGGTTTAAGCTGGTGTGGAGAACCTTTGTGAAAAATATTGCAATTATTGATATTGGATCTAACAATATTAAGCTTGAAGTTCATCAAATACATTCAGAAGGTCATGCTGAACTTCTTTATTCTGAAAAAGTGGCTGCCAGATTAGGGCATAAAGTATTTATTACACATTGTCTTGCTGAGAGCAGTATTAAGCTTGCTGTCAGCGGGATACTCCAATTTTCTAAAATTATAAAAAATATGAATTGTAGTGATGTAATTGCCTTGGGGACTGCCGCTCTTCGAGAATCTAATAGTCAGCCTTTCTTAGATAGAGTAAAGAAAGAATGCGGCATCACTATAAGAGTAATTTCTGGTGTTGAAGAGGCGAGGCTCGTTTATTTAGGTGTTTTAGCTAATATTTCTTTTGGAGGTCGTTCATTTTTTCTTAATGATATTGGTGGAGGTTCAACGGAAATTTCTGTCAGTAGTAGTGATAAAATATATTATATGGAAAGTTTACCATTAGGAACTGTTCGTTTGAAAGAATTATTTGAATTTAATCAAATAGGTAGGGCAGATTCAGAGTGGAGTCGTAATATCATCAAAAAATATGTAAATAAAATCTTTAAACCTTTTCATCGAGAGATAAAAAAATATACTTTCGACATGGGTCTTTGTACAGGAGGAACAGCTCGTAACCTAGCTGAAATTATAAAATTAAATACTCCAAATAACTTTTGTGAAGAAAATGGTCTACCTATTCTAGAAACAAAAGCTTTGAGAGAATTTATTGAGATTACAAAAAATAAATCAATAAAAGAGTTAGAAAAAATCAAAGGTATTGATAAACAAAGAATTGATATTATTATACCTGGAGCAATCCTCCTTTTGTGTATGTGTGAAGTATTGAAAATAAAAAAGTCTCTTGTATTAACTAAAGGTCTTAGAGATGGAGCGCTGGCTGACTTTATACATAAAAAAGTGGGTTGTTCTACATATAATTCGAGACAAGATATCTCTAAGAAAATGAGCTTGCAAAAAATTAGTGATAAATATAATCTTGAGAAACAACATGCTCAACAATGTGCTTTACTTGCTGTGAGACTATTTGATCTCCTAAATGATGAACATAAACTGGACGCATATTATAAGGATATTCTTTTTGGAGGTGCTTTACTTCACGATATTGGTTCTTATATTTCTTATCACAATCATCATAAACATTCTGAATATCTAATTATGAACTCAGAATTATTAAACTTTTCTTCAAAAGAAAAACACTGGATATCATTAATCGCTCGCTATCATAAAAAAGGTTTTCCAAAAGACTCACATGTAAATTATCAAAGTTTAAAACCAAAAGAGAAAGATATAATTTTAAAGCTCTCAGCATTGGTAAGAATTGCTGATTCACTTGACAGGAGCTATCAAAGCCTTATTCAAGACATCAGCTTGAATAAGATAAGTCAAAAAAAAATTTACTTAGGCATTAAAGGGAGTGGTGATTTATCTCTTGAGCTTTGGAGTGCAAATAGAAAAAAAAAATATTTTGAAAAGGTATTTAAAAAGTCTTTAGAAATTACATTAATTTGATTTTATGTTTATTTTTTTAAAAAAAATCATTCTTTTTTTATTTGAGTTTATTCTCTTTATTACTTGGTCTTCTTTTTCAGTTTTTTTAACAATATTAATTGCTTTAGCAATATCGATATTTCCTTTTATTTTTATCCCTCCTATTCTTCATTTTGTTTTAAAAATATGGGGAAAATTAATTATATATAGCACATTTTCTCGTATTACATTGATTAATTCTCAGCATCTATTGGTAGATGACCCAGTTGTAATAATTGCAAATCATCGTTCTTTAATTGATATACCGTTAGGGGCAGGTTTTTTTCATAAAAAATTTCTATTCCTTTCAAAAAAAGAGATATTTTCTATACCCTTACTTGGTCATGGTATGAAAAAAGCTGGGTTTATTTCTGTTGATCGAAGTTCTCCAAGAAGGGCTGCGATAGCTATTTTAGACATGGTGCGTAAAATTAATTTAGGGAAGAATATTTTAATTTATCCTGAAGGAACTCGAAATTATAGAAGTGATCAAATGCTACCTTTGAAATCGGGAGCTATGGCTGTTGCAATAAAGTCAAAGGTAACAATTTTACCGATTGTAACTTTTGATACTGGACGAGTATACTCTTCTTCTCATAAATTTCGATTATCACCTCAAAAACTAAAAATCAGTGTGTTGGAGCCAATCACTATTTCGAATAAAATACATCCGGGTAACGAAAAATCAAAAGTATCTTCTAAAGAAAAGTTAAAACGGATTCAAAACCTTATGCAAAATACTTTTGACAAATTAAAGAATGATACAGCATAGCCATGAAAATTGCTTTTATTTTGTTTGCAAAACCGCCGATTCTTGGTTGTGTTAAAACGAGGCTCGCTCATAATTTAGGAGATAAAACAACTCTTAAGTTTTACCAACTTATGCTAAGGTGGCAGTGGGATAACTTCAAAAATATTATTAATCAACTTGAAAGCAAAAAAGATATTGTCGTAAAACTTAAATTTAGTTTATTTATTTTTTTAGCGAAACCTTTTAACTTAAAAAAAAGAGAAGTTATTGCAACATTTAAGTTTTTACCTTCAATCAAAAAACTTAAATTTGAAGAACAAAAGGGTGCTGATTTAGGTTCTAGGTTAGCAGATGCTTTTGGAATGTTAAAAAAAAAGAAATTTAATTTTATTTTAATTTGGGGTTCTGATATTCCATCTCTAACTCAATATGATATAGAGAAGGCTTTAAAATATAGAAACTCAGCATGTTTAATCCCTGCTATGGATGGAGGTTATTCTCTAATTGGTATCAACTCGAATTATTTTCAAAAAGAACTTTTCGAAAATATAATTTGGAGTAGTAAAAAAACATTTTCTATGCAAAAAAAACGCTTTAATGATTTGAAAATTCCAGTTCATATAATGGATGCGATACCTGATTTAGATACTATCAAAGATATAATAAAAAATATTCTATATATGCAAAAATTTAATGAGGAAGTATATAAAGATCGCCTTGCTCTAATTTCATCTTTTTTTGAAGATGAGACTAAATCTCTAAGTTCACAAATGATTGGTAGATATTAATATGTTTGAGTCAAAAATATTTTTCTGTTTTTTGTATTTAATTTTATTTCACTTCTACTTTTCTTGTGGCAACTCTAAAATATTTCACTATGTAACGAGAGCGGATAACTTTCATGATACTGATAACATTATTACTTCTATAAATTGAGATTTTCCAGATGAGAAAGAAATATACAGAAATAATTGGATCTCTCTTTATAACTCTGCAAATTTTAACATTTGGTTTCAAACAATTAATCAAAAAAAATTAAATGAGTATTTTATGAATATTGGTTCTTCCTCTGGTTTCTTTACTAAATTACCCAAAATTTATTATTTTAAATTTAATTTAGAATATATAGGTTCTCCTCTACTAGAAATGACCTTTTATGATTTTTTTTTAACATTTAAATTTGGAGATAAAAGAAAGCAAATTAAAACTGCTCTTTACTATTTATCTTCTCGAGAAGATGTATCCTGACCTCGGTTTTAGTATTAAAAAAGATGTTGAAGTTTCTTCTAAAAAAAATTATTCACTTCTCGTGTACTTTAGTATATCCTTTTTTCAGGGCAAAAATTTCTTTTATCTCGATTATTTCTTTTCTCATCGTTTCTTCTTTAATTTTTTCTTTTTTATGTTCAATTTTTATTGTTACTTGGATTGATATTTCAAAGATTCATGCTCTTAAAAATCATAGACCAACACTACCGTCAAAACTTTTGGATCGCAAAGGTCGACTTATTAGTCGTTTTTTCAAAAAGAATCGTATTATTGTAGAGTATACAAAAATTCCAAATTCTCTAGTGCAAGCCTTTGTTGCTACAGAAGATAATCATTTTTATGATCATTTTGGTTTTGATCTTCAAGCAGTATTGCGTGCCTTTATGACAAATTTTCAATCAGGAGGAATTCGACAAGGAGGTTCTACCATAACACAACAGTTAGCAAAAATAATTTTGACAGACAGAAAACGTACATATACCCGTAAAATTAAAGAAATTATTATGGCAACAATGATTGAGTCTTTTTTTACTAAAAAAGAAATTTTGATGCTTTATTTTAATCAAATTTACTTTGGTCATGGTAACTATGGTGTAGAAGCGGCTTCTCAATTTTATTTTGATAAATCAGTTCAAAATATAACATTAGGAGAAGCTGCTATTTTAGCTAGTTTACCCTCTGCTCCTAATCGATATTCTCCGATAAAAAATCCCAAATTATCTTTGCACCGATTGACACATATTTTTATGAAAATGATTGATTGTGGTTATTTGAGTATTGAAGCAGCAAAAAATCACTTCATAACAACTTTAGAATATTACCGTACACTTAATATATCTCCAACGGCTACCGCCTTTGGTCGCCGTGCAGACAAAGCTCCTTATTTTACGGAATATGTACGTAAAAGGCTTGAAAGAGAAGTTGGTAAAAAAGCCTTATACCAAGAGGGCCTAGAGATTCATAGCACCCTTGACCTTGATCATCAAAAAATTGCGACACAAACTTTATGGAATGCTTTGGAAAGGCAGAGTAAAAAATCGGGGCAATATATTTTTGATAAACATGAGCAATTATCAGAAGCTTATTCACCTGTATTAGATTTATTACAGCTTAGTTTTGATATTCCTGAGTTGAAAAGAAAAAAAACTTTAGTAAGATATAAGTTATGGCTTAATTTTCAGAAAAATATTCTCGAGAAACTTGAAATTTTAAATTTAGGTATGGGGGGTGATTCTACTTTAGATACTCTTCTTAAAAAGCAATTAGTGAATAATCCTTTTCAGAATCGATATGTATCAGTGCAGGGAGCATTTATTGAAGTTGATCATAAAATAGGTGGAATAACCATGATGGTCGGTGGTTCTCCCTTCAATAGCCAAAATCAAATTAATCGTAGTGTCCAAATGAGACGGCAACCAGGTTCAACCTTCAAAGCATTAATATATGCATCGGCTATTGATTCAGGTAAAGTTACTCCAGCAACAATTTTTTCTGATTCACCTATTGTTTTTCTTGATCAAGAGGGTGATAATTGGATCCCTGAGAATTATTCAGGAGGTTATCAAGGATTTATTAATATTCGCGAAGCACTTACTCAATCAGCCAATATGGTTTCAATCGCGGTAGCTCGAGAAGTCAAATTGAGTAATCTTTTACCTAAAATTATTAGTAGTTTAGGTGTAGGTCAACACGATATACCCTATAATCTTTCAGTTGCTTTGGGTACATCGGAGGTAACTCCTATACAAATTGTGAAGGCTTTTGCTCTTTTTCCCAGAGGAGGAAAAAGTTTACCCTTACATTATTATACAAAGATATTTGATTCTAAAAAAAATATTTTAAAAGAAATAGACTTACAAGCTGTGAGTCAAATCTATAAATTAGGTACTGCCACTATTATGACCTCACTGCTACAAGATGTTGTAACTAAAGGTACGGGTGTTCGTGTCCGTTCACAGGGTGGGTATCGTGGTTTTGCTGCTGGGAAGACAGGTACTACTCAAAATTTTAGAGATGCATGGTTTGTTGGTTTCAATGATCGTTATACCAGTGGTCTTTGGATTGGGTATGATCGCTTCTCCTTTAGCTTAGGTCCAGGGCAGGCTGGTGGGGCTATTGCAGCTCCTGTGTGGGGAAATTATCAGAGAAAATTACAAGCAGTACGGAAAAAAAATAAAAATGGAGATAATGATTATGAAACGCCCTATATTATTGAGCAAGGGGTCGAAAAAGCACAAATTTGTAAAAATACGGGTAAACGATTGAATCAAGAATGTTTATGTAATGAAAGTTATTCTGAGATATTTCTTTTGGGAACTTTACCTGAGGCGACGTGTGATTCAATATTTTTGAATAAAACAGAAATACAAAAAATTGATAATATTGGAGTAACTCATGATAGTGTCCATTCACCCTCTATTATCAAAGATGATTTCTTTACTAGAGATGATTTTTAGTGAAATCTCTTGCTCTTAAATATCGACCGATAAATTTTGAAGATGTTTCGGGGCAAACTTATATTGTAAAAAGCTTAAAAAATGTTATTGAAGCTAATTTAATAGCACACGCTTATCTTTTCTTTGGATCTCGAGGTACTGGAAAGACATCATTAGCTCGTATTGTTGCTAGATGCTTAAATTGTGAGGTCGGGCCAACGTCGTCCTCTTGTAATAAATGTACTAATTGTTCTGAAATTTTGAACGGTAATAATCCAGATGTGATTGAAATAGATGCAGCTTCAAATAGAGGTATTCAATATATTAGAGAACTTAGAGATAATATAAAATTTTCACCTATGAAATCTAGGTATAAAGTATATATTATTGATGAAGTGCATATGCTAACAGGAGAATCGTTTAATGCTTTTCTTAAGACATTAGAGGAGCCACCGTCTCACGTTATTTTTATTTTAGCAACTACAGAAAAACATAAAATTCCAGAAACAATTCTTTCTAGATGTCAGAATTTTTATTTTAAAAAATTTACTGATGTAGAAATTATAGATCGTTTAAAAAATATTCTTGCAAAAGAGAATATTTCATTTCAAGATTCAATACTTTTCCCTATTACGCAAAAGGCTGAAGGTTCGATGCGAGATGCTATTTCTTGTCTTGATCAAATACTTGCCTATTCCTCCTCAAAAGATATTTCACTTGATGAGGTACAGACCATTTTAGGAATTTTACCATTTGAGTTACATTATAAAATGTTGTCTTATTTTCGAGAAGATAATATTCGTGAATTACTCCTTATTCTTGAAAAAATTCACAACGAAGGTTATAATTTGAGGGATTTTTTATGGAATTTTTTAAATATTATTAAAAGCGCTTATTTGATTAAACTAAATCATTTTTATGAAAAAGGACATTCTTTTTCAGAGTCACAATTTAAGGTACTTACTCAAGAAGCAAAATTGTGGGACTCAGAGATGTTATATCAGACATTTTATAATTTTTATGAGGTTTATTCAAACTTAGGTATCTTTCAGACTTCTAGTAGTAGTGAAATAAAAATATCGATAGAAATGAGTATTATGAGTTTATCACAAAAATTAAAACAGCCTTCTGTATCATCGTTAACTCAAAAAATTATTCGACTTAAAAATGCTATTGAAAAGGGAGATAATTTTCAGGATAATGTGACGGATAACTCTAAACAAGATAATAATCTTGAAGTAGAATCAAAAAATAAGAAAAATGTAGATATTGATTTTATTATTCAAGAAGAATTTATGGCACAAGAAGAGGATTCCAAAGAAATCACTAAGTTGTTTGATGGTGTGTAAATAATGTTTTATCTTCAATCTTTTAAAGCATATGTTAATATAATTATAGTTGGAGTTTTTATAGTTATGAAAAAGGTTTTGGTTGCATATTTACAAATTTGGAATTCTGCTTTCAAAATAGATAGATTTCTTTTTATTTTTTTATTAATCTCTAGTTTTTTTTTGATAGGAGGTTGGCGAAGTTATCATATTATTTTTAACAGTGAATATACTTATTTTCATAAAATTACAACTAATGATTTGCTTCTTTTTATTGCATTAAAAAGTATACTTTTTATAAGTTTTTTATTTATAAATATTTTTAATATGAAAAAGTTAGGCTTTTTTTTGCAACTTACGAGTATAGCTTGTTTATTATTTCTTTATATTGTGAGCTATCTTTATCCCGAAAGAATTACATACAGTAAGGATACCCAATTTACTTGGCAATTTTATTTCTATGGTTTTTCTTTAATTTGTATCGTTGTAAGTAGTTTTCTGAGTCTGATAAAACATTCCCAGAAAATATAAAGGGTGAATACGACATTTTGAGTTTTAGATTCATTTTTAGTATCTCCTTATTCGAAGAGATGAAGGGAAAAGTAAGTTCTTTATCTTAAATCAAAGGCAAGATAATCGCCTAGATTAGAGAATTTTATTATATTCGCGGGCTTTTCAAGATAAAAAAACAATAATTCTTTTCGTTAAATTATGCCATATTACTACTAAACTATTTATTTTAAAAAACATCTAAATTTCAGGGAACTTCAAAGCTCTAAACTAAAAATTTACGAGTTCTCTTAATTAGCTACTTATCTTATAACAAGATATTTTAAATATGTTTTAATTGTAGGTAATCAGTATTATTTATCTTTAAGGTTATATTTTCTTTACTATAGATTATGATATATTTTAAGATAATTCTACTATAAATGGTTTAATATAGTAAGATATAATAAAAAATCTATTTATTTTTTATTTTTCACTTGTAATTTTATACTATAAATGTTAACTGTCCTATACTTGTGTGTACCTATTATTAATAGGTACTACTAGGAGGAGTTAATATGAGAAAATTAAGAATGAAAAAAACAATACGATATTTTGGACTAAATTTACAATTTTTAACCCGAGTATTTTTTAATTTTTTTAAAAGATATTCTTTGTTTACTTGGGCTTGGAGAATCGGTCTTTCTATTGTTTTAGCTTGTCTTATTCAATGTTCTGGTCCTCTTACAAATTCATCAAATACTATTATTGGGTCTAACAAAAAGAGTATTCTCGTTCATAAAGGAGAGAAAGGCTCAATTGGTTTTCAACTCAAAGAAAATCTTTCGAGTCATGAAGATGTGACTCTTGAGGCTAGACTTAATTGTGGTAATAATGTTCATCAAGCATCAAGCATTTTGATGGGCACGGATGCAGTGACGTGGGAGGAGAATAATTGGTCTGCTTGGTCTGAATTTATTTTTAGAGCACCGAATATGAAACTTCAAGAGTCTAGCATTGATTGCGAACTTTTATTAGATCCATTACAGTCGACAAATTTAGAATTTGATGGCTATAACATGGGGGCGATTCCTATTAAATTTCTTGGTAGTGCTCTTGAGACGAGTACATCGCCGGGTATTGTCGTGTCAGATAGTTTGATTAGTGTGATGGAGAATCAACGCTCATCTTATACAATTAAGCTTCGTACTAAGCCTGCGTTATCAGCGACAACAGGGGCTGGGTTCGTATCGATTCGTATAAGTCCTGGTTCATGGTTACGAGTAAATCCTTCTGAGCTTACTTTTTTCAGTGAGCAAGGTAATGGTGGGAATTGGAATATTCCACAGAGAGTTGAAATTATAGCTGAAGATAATGGGTCTGGAGGTGTGTATGGCACAAGCCTGTCTCATTTTGTTGTAGAAGGAAGCACCGATTCAGGATATGTGTCATCGTTGGCATTAGATGGGGTTATGGTTAACATTCTTGATGATGATGATGGTGCCACTGACAATGATGGTGCTTCTCGCCTTGGAGGCTTGCTTCTGCCTTCTTCTGTTCAACTTGATGAAGGAGCTGACACTGGTGCAACATATATGATTCATTTGAGTCATGCCCCTTCTCCGGGTAAGCAAGTACGATTAGCTTTGCGTTCTAATGATTCACGGTTGAGGGTTTCTCCTTCATCCTTTACCTTTGATTCTACAAATTATTTGTCAGGGGCTGCAATTATTGTGCGTTCTTCTGTAAGAAATTTACCAGAATCTATAAAATTATCAGTTGAACATCGTCTTTTAAAGGGAGAATCTACAGACGATACTTTCTTTTTAAATCGACAGCCTTCAATAGATGTGGTGGTTAGACCAATTGTTGATGATGATGGTGATGGTCTCATTGAAATTTCGACTGTTAAACATTTTAATAATATCCGTCATATGCCATATGGAATAGGATATAAATCTGGGGCTGATGCTGCAATTAATCAGCTTGGTTGCCCAGGTCGAGATGGTAGTTGCACTGGATATGAGTTGGTCGTAGATATTGATTTATTAGACCTACTTGACACAAACGAAAATGGTCGTATTGACCTTACAACAGTTGGTATTGATAAGAATGGAAATGGTGATGATACTGAAGATGGTGAGCGGATAACTGTTATTGATACAGCCCAAGATACAAGCTGGGTACCTATTGGTGATCTCTCTAATCCTTTTACAGCAACTTTTGATGGAAATAATCATTTCATTAAAAATTTATGGGTGAATGTTGCATCTTCAAGTGGTGATGCTTATGCTGGCTTGTTTGGTGTTACCTCATCCTTCTATCCTAATTATATAAAAAATGTGCACATACTATCAGGTTCTGTGCATGCTTCTTCTGAAATTGGTAATGCTTATGCTGGAGGTCTTTTAGGTCGTTCGATAGGTCATCGTAATGAAAATGGGTTGGTAGCTGTTGATAGTATTATTCACTCTATTCAAATTTATGGTTATGGAGTCTCATCTTCTGCCAACAAAGATGCTTACGCTGGTGGTTTAGTAGGTTTATATGATTCTTTGGGGTTGGATATTAAATACAATGCTTTTAGAGGGAAGCATGGAGTTTCTTCTTATTCCTCCACTGGTTCCGCCTATTCTGGTGGTTTACTGGGTGAGATATTTCATCCAAATGAATTCTATGGGTATCCAAATTCTATACTTTTTGACTCTAATATTTTTGAAAGTCACCCTGATTACTGGGATGTTTCTTGGTCTCCTGAGTCTCTGAGGCGTAGTGATGATCGTATTGCTCCCCCTATTACAAGATCTATTCCACCTGTTCATTCTGATTCTCGTGAGAGAAAAGTTGGAGTATATTCTTATGCCCCTCGTGCTAGTGCTTATTCTGGCGGTTTGGTGGGTAAGGTCAAACAAGGTTTTGGACGACTCTACACTACAGATTTTAAAGAAAGTATTGTGTCGGATGGTAGTAAGGGATGTGGATTTACTTGTGTCACAAAGAATAAAGTCGGTTCTTATGATGGCTTGGTTTCTAAATACTGGAGTGGTTCTGGTAATGATCGCTACGCAGAGGGGACTAAAAAAGGTAGAGGAATATACCAAATAGACCCCACTATAGGGCATTTTCCCGCCCATGATAGCAAGTTGCTTAGGCATAAAGAAAAAGAACGACGAAGCTCCAATAGTAGAGCGTTTACTATTCGCCTCGTAAATAATAAAGTGTTGCTTAATCTGAGGGTGGCTAACGGTGATGATCTAGTTGACGGTATTTTATCTAATGGATTGGCGGGAGTCTCTGCTGGTGGTTTGCTGGGTGAGGTTTCTGGTAATAGAATTCAGATGTTTATTGAAAATAGTTCAGTATTTCTTGAATCATCTGAGAATTCTCGTAAGTTACCTCTAATCTCATCCGTCTCAAAATTTGACTCTTCTTCTGGTGGTCTTATTGGTAGAGTTTCTGATCTTAAACTTAAGTGGGAGATTAGTGATAGTTATTTTCGTCCCAGTGATTATGGAGGAAGAGAGGCTAAAAGTATTTTCGCTGAAGCTGGTGATGGTGCTTATGCCGGTGGTCTGTTGGGTTTGGTTGATGGGAGAGGGGCTCCTGATGTTGGTGGAACTATTTTGAAAATAATAGATTGTGATCTTAGTAATGGCCTTAATGTTGATGGTATTCGCGTTCATTCTGTAGTCGGATTAACCGGTATAAATTTGCTGGTGGGCTTGAATCCTGATGTTTCTGTTGTTGGTGCTCATTCTGGTGGTTTAATTGGTCATTTTATGGCCAAAGGTGATGATGGTTTAAGGGGTGATGCTTGGCGTAATATCCAAGGGGCAGAGAGCGGCAAAAGTGGAGTTACGCTAGATATACAAGAAGTTATTTTTAAGGGTAGTGTTTCTTCTGACACCAAGCATTCTAGATTTCCAGTTCATTCTGGTGGTTTAGTGGGTTATTTTGATGCTAGAGCTGGTAACGGTGGTATTGTTGGTTTTAACGATGGTGGCGATGGTGGCCATGGTGGCACACTTAAGATCATAAATTCTAGGGCAAGGGGCACTGTCTCCTCTACTTCTCCTCGTAATGATGATTGGACTTATGCTGGTGGTTTAGTTGGTCATTTTATTGGTCTGAATGGTGTTAAGGGTCATGTTCCTGAGAGGGGGCGTTCAGCCGGGAGTTATAAGTTTGATCTGTTTACGAACCATATTACTATTGAAGGTGGTTATGGGGGTATAACAAAGTGGATTAAAGATAATCTTGCTGTACATGATAAACTTTTTCCAATAGATGTTCACAATATCAGGAAAAGAGCTTGGGGTGAAAAATTTCTAGACTCTGAATATAGGACGGCACCTAGTCGTGGTGGTTATGGGGGTCAATTAAGGGTAAAAAATAGTTTATTTGAGGTATATATTCCACTATATCTTGCATCAGATGTTCCCTCTTATTGCGTTGGTCGACAGTGGACGTGGCCAAGGTGTCGTGATGAAGCAAGGAGAGCAGCAGAGCTTGCTTGCCCTAGGAGTATCGATACTACCGGGGATAACTCAGGTGCTGTTGTGGGTTATTTGAATATTAGCAACGATTGGCATTACTCAGAAAATTTTGATCATAGTTTTCGTAATGAGGAATCTGATAGGGCAGATAATTATGAGCAGTGTATTTTCGAAAATCGATTAAAAAAATTCGGCTTTAAAGGGAACCGGCCCCTCTAGTGAGATTTTCTCTTCGCTTGAAGATGCATACTTTATCTCTTGGTCGTCCTTTATTTTAATAATTGGACGGCTTCTTGACAATTAGGGTTTAATTTGCCTATTATTTGAAGTGATAGGCAAGTATGATTGGAATAGTTCTATTTGTTGAAGAAAGAGTTCTTCTGGTGAATTTGTGCCAACATAATATTATTGCAGACAATTTCTTTAGTTGGTGGGATGCATCGTTTAATTAAAACCCACGTAAAATTATCATTGCACCACAAAAATAATTTAATGATGTATCTAGAGATACAAAAGACCTTAGTTGCTGTCTCTTTTTTTTAAAAATATAATTGACAAAGTATTTTTACTTTAAACGTACCGTATAATGTGCCTGTATCTAAAGAAATAAAATTTTTTATTGAAAGCTACGGCTGTCAAATGAATGAATACGACAGCATGATCGCTCAAAATATTTTAGAAAAAAATAAAGCGACTCGTGTTACTAAACCGGAGCAAGCTGATATGATTTTACTCAACACCTGTGCTATTAGGGAAAATGCTCACGAAAAAGTATATAATCGTTTGCGTTCTTTAGAATATTTACATAAGAGAGGTGTCAAGGTGGGTGTTTTGGGTTGTATGTCTCAAAATTTAAAAGAAGATTTACTCTACGAAAACCTTCCTATTGACTTTATTTTGGGGCCTGATTCATTCAGAAAATTGTCCACTTATATATTGCCTTCTGATTCAGGTGAACAAAAAAAATCTCATCTCAAGCTTTCAAAAACAGAAACATATGATGATTTAATCCCCAGTGTAGAACATCATTTAAATTCTTCAAAAAATAAGATCACAGCCTTTGTAAGTATTCAGCGAGGGTGTGATAATTTTTGTTCTTTTTGTGTTGTTCCTTTTACAAGAGGTCGAGAGCGTTCCAGAAGCATAAAAAATATTATTCAAGAAATAAATCAATTATCAGATAATGGTTTTAAAACTATTCTCCTTCTTGGTCAAAATGTGAATTCTTATTTATATCAGGGGATTGATTTTTATGGTCTAATTCAACAAATTCTTGAAAAGACAAATATTGCTAGAGTTTATTTTATTTCTCCTCATCCAAAAGATTTTCCAAAAAAGCTAATTGATTTAATGGCGAGCGAACCTCGTTTTTGTAATTATATACATATGCCTTTGCAGTCAGGCTCTAATGAAGTTTTAGAGCGAATGCGGCGAGGGTACACTCGAGAGAGCTTCTTAAGCTTGATAGATACGATTCGTCACAAAGTAAAAAATATCGCTATTAGCACTGATGTGATTGTGGGCTTCCCGGGCGAAACTAAAAATCAATTTCAAGAGACACTCTCTGTTATGGAGGAAGCTTCCTTTGATTCTGCCTATATGTTCTCTTATTCAGAAAGAAAAGGTACATCAGCTTCTAAAATTTATTCTGATGATGTCTCTCTTAGCGATAAAAAAAGTAGATTAACTATGCTTATTCAAAAACAACAGGCAAGATCTCTTAAAAAAAATAAAGCTTATATTGGATCTTCTGTTCCTGTTTTAGTGGAGGGTTACTCTAAAAAAAATCAACAAGAGATGAAAGGAAGTCTAGATAATGGTAAGAAAGCTGTTTTTAGTTTATTGAATACAGATAGATCAGAGAAAGTGCTTGAACAACTTTTAGGAAAACTTATTAATATAAAGATCCATTCCGTTACCAGCCATACGTTACTTGGTTCTACAAATGGAAAGGTTCATGATGATTGACTATTAAATACTTTGCTTATTTTTGTGGAATCTAATTAAATATTTAAGTTTGATAATATGTGTTATATTTTTAATAAAATTTAACTTCTAATTTTAAATATTCAAAAATTCTTTCCATTTGAGTTGATCTTGACCCTTTGATTAAAATACAGTCACCTTTTTTAATCAAAGTTTTTAAGAAAGTGAGTCCTTTTTTAAGTTGTTCTTTATCATTCGAGCTAACAAAAATTTCATTGCTTGATCTTTCTCGTAGCCATTCATTTCGAAATATTTCATTTATTATTTTTGTGTTACTAAAAAAAGTAATCGCTTTAAAATGTTTCGCTGCCAATCTTGCTAGATTTTGATGTTCACTTTTTTCATAGGAGCCTAATTCTGCCATGTATCCAAAGGCACCTAGCAATTTATTTTTTGAAAATTCTTTAGACAAACTTAAAATTGCAGCTTCAAATGAAGATGGGTTTGCATTGTAGCTATCATTACAAATCGTTATTTTATTTTTTTGGTAAATTTCCATTCGACCTGAAAGATTCTTAAATAAATGTAAATGCCTGAGTGCGGAATGAATATTGGCTTGAGATATTCTTTTTTCTTTACAAAGAAGTTCAAGAAAACCTATGACTAAGATGAGATTTTTAAATTGATGTTCTCCTAATAAAGGCAGAAAATATTGTTTACTTCTATAATTGAAGGAGGTACCTCCTATTTTAGAAATTATATTTGTTATTTTTATCTTTTCTAAAGATATTTCATGAAAATTTATATTCTTTTTTTTTGCTTTTGCAATAATTAAATTTTTAAATAGAATGTCATTGGGATATATAAGGTGACTTCCCTCAACCATACCACAAAGAATATCTGATTTTTCATGAGCAATCTCTTCTTCATTTTTAAAGTGTCCAATATGCCCTTTTTGTATAGATGTAATCAAAGAATAATTAGGTGAAGCCCATTGACTCAAGTTTTTGATTTCTCCTGGATGATTGCTACCTGCCTCGACAACAGAAAAAATAGTATGAGGAGTTATCTCTAATAAAGTAAAAGGAAGCCCAAAATGATTATTAAAGCTTTTCAAATTTTTAATAATTATTTTTTTCTCACTTAGATTTAAAAATATTTTACTAAGAATAAAATGTAGGAGCTCTTTAGTGCTTGTTTTACCGTTACTCCCTGTAATCAAAATAATTTTTGCCATCATTTGGCTTCTCCACCAAGAAGCAATTTTTATTAAGAATAAATTAGTATTGAGAACTTGAATTCCAGCAGGACAAAGGCGAGTCTTTGAGGGCTCATAGATAATATATTTAACTCCTTCATTAAGAACATGACGAATATACTTATGGCCGTCTGATTTATTTCCTTTTAAACAAATAAACCAAGCATCTTTTATAATTTTTCGAGAGTCATGAAAAATTATATTTATATTTTTATTTTCTGGAGAAATTTTATAAGGAATTCCTAGATTATATTTTAGAATAATAGATAACGGAATACATAAATTTTTCATTTCGCTTTATTATACATTAAATATCTTTTTCTTGTTAGCCTTAACTTTGATAAATTATTAAATTATAGCCTAACTTTATTTTATTTTAATAATCAGAGAGAAGAAAGATTTTCTTTTTTAAAGTTTTGTATTTTTTGTATAATAATTGAACGAATATTAGAAATTTTATCCTGTGGATATTTATTTTTTTTCATAAATACTAATCTTGATGGTCCATATGAAACAATAGTAGGTAAGCCCATAAAATAAGTGGTTTTACCCATACGTTTAGTAAGGTCTTCTTTATCTTTGAAGAGAAGAGGTGCGGCCTCACCCACAACCCAAATACCCTTAATCGTATATTTTTCAAGATCACTTTGTATGTGAGCCTGACAATGTTTAATCCATTCTTCATTTTGAACTTCTTCAGAACCAAAATGACATCTTAGTACTTCACGAACTAGAAGATTAGGGTTCATCTCTTCCAAAGATTCTTTTAATATGCTTTTGAATTCATTTTCAACCTCTGGTTCATGATAAATCTTACCTTTTTGACTCAAAAAAGTATTATGCACTAAAATCAACAAGGGTATACTTATTTTTACTTTTTCTTCAAATTGATTAATTTTATAAGAAATACGACGATGGCAAAGAGTACAAGAATCTTTCTCTTTAAATTGATGAACTAGCTGATTTTGGGTAATTGTTGTAAACGAAAAATCAGTTTTATAAGGCTCAGATTCACCATCATGCTTCCATACGAGCATATCAAGGCGTTTATGTAAAATAAATAAATAATCTTCAAGAATTCTCTTGAGTGCATCAAGTTGATGTGTGAGCATTTAGCTCATATTGATATTTTGTTAATTTTAGTTATGAGTGTTCCAGATACCGCTCGTTTCTGTTTTTTAAATCGAGCTTCTTGGGCTTTTTGAGCTTCTAAAGTTCGTAAAGCTTCAGGAACAACAAGCAGCCTATCTCTGGCAATAGGTTTTTGAGTATCAATACAAATGCCGTAGGTTCTTTTTTTGATCCGCTCAAGAGCTTTATCAATCTCTTTCAAAGAGTTTTTCTCTTTTGTCGTTAAACTCAGGTCAAGTTCTCTTTCAAGCAATGAGGTCGCCATATCAACCAAATCTCCTGAGCCCTTCCCTTGATTAAAATTATTTTTTTCGCTAGTAATTTCAGCAATAATTTTACTTCTTTGTTTAATTAATAAATCATAAAAGTCTTGTAATTCTTTTTCAGTAAAGGGAGAGTTCATTCAAAGCCGTTAAATAAAGATATAAAATATGATGTCAAGAAGTTTTTTGATATGTTATAGATTAAATTAAGGTCAACTGTGTTATGTATTGCTTCTAAAGTAATTGCAGTCATTAAATGTTTAAAAAAAATGGGCATAAGTGGGCATATAAGAAAAAATATTTTAATGCAAATTTTATTTTTATGTAGTGTTGGTTTTTCTTTTTCTATTTTAATCTCTTTTGCAGATTCTTTTAGTTGGAGAGTGCTCAATGCTTTTTATAGACCTTCGAGAAAAAAAATAAAAAAAAAATGGTATTATATTTTTTCGACACGATCTTTTTGTGAATCGTGTCGAAGTGATATTCGAATTATTTATCTTATTCCAATATTAGGAAGTCTGTTAACTTCTTTTCGATGTTATAATTGTTATAATTCTATTTCAAAAAGATTTTTTTGGGAAGAATGTTTAGCCTTTTTTTATGGTTGCTTGTTTGCCTATTTTCATAGTAAGCAAAATTATACTTTAAATCTAAGTCAGGATTTTTTATTTGGTTATTATCCGTTTTATAAAATTAATTTACAATTCTCGTATTTAATTTTTTCTATGGCTTATTTTTTTATTGGATATCTAATTATCTTGATAGATTTTGAATTTTTTTTAATTCCTACAGAAGCGATCCTTTATTTTATCTCTTTAGGACTTTTAGAAACTTATTTTTTTAGTCATATGTTTTATATTAATTTAATGATCGCTTGTTTTTGGATGAGCCTTTTTTGGTTAATTAGAATTCTATCTCGCTATAAAATGGGTTTTGCAGATGTTATGTTAATTTTTGCTCTATCTTTAAGTCTTTTTTATCCACAACAATTTTCTTTGCCCACATTAGCTTCCTTATTTGGAATTGGTTTTTATCTTATAAAAAAAATTAAAGGTAAAACTAAAAAAATAAAAATTAAATTGCCATTTGGTAGTTTCTTAGTAATTGCTTTTTTAGTACTGCGATTACTGCCGAAATCTATTTTTCATATTATTAAATAATTTTTTATGGTAAACTTAATTCTTGGGGGTCATCTATTAAACAACCTTTAATTTCTATCATTATTCCTGCTCTAAATGAAGAGGCTTCTATTGGTAGGGTTATCTCTGAATTACCTTCAAAATCTTATCAATTAAGTATTATCGTTTGTGATAATGGCTCAACAGATAAAACATCTGAAATAGCCAAACAGGCAGGAGCTAAGGTTGTTTTTGAAGCACAAAGAGGTTATGGAGCGGCATGCCTTAGAGCATTAAAAGAAGTTCCAGAAAAAACAGATATTGTTATTTTTATTGATGGTGATTATTCTGATTATCCTGAAGAAATGACAAAACTTTTAAAACCTATTTTGTCAAATCAAGCTGACTTTGTTATTGGTTCACGTTTACTGGGGCGAAGAGAAAAAGGTGCATTACCGCTTCAGGCTTGTTTTGGCAATTGGCTGGCAACTTCTCTTATTAGACTTTTTTGGAAGGAGCGACAAACTGATCTTGGGCCTTTTCGAGCGATTCGTAAAGATAAATTAGATGAGCTAAAAATGGAAGATAAAAATTTTGGTTGGACAATTGAAATGCAAATACGTGCTATTAAGCGGGGTTTACAAATTGTCGAAGTTCCTGTTTCGTATCGAAAAAGAATTGGTCAATCAAAAATTAGTGGTACAATTAAAGGTAGTATTTTAGCGGGGAGTGTTATTTTAAAGGTTATTTTTAAGGAGCTCCTAAAAGATTTTTAATGTGTAATAATTCTAAAACTTCTTCTTGCTGAATCATATTCTTAAGAGATGTTTTTTCTAATAAAAAATCAGCTACACTTTGATTTTGTTTTTGAGGTCTGCCGACTCCTAAACGAATTCTGTGAAAGTTTGCATTATCTAATTGAGAGATTATATTTCGTAAACCATTATGTCCTCGGTGCCCTCCACCAAACTTATAGTCAAAATTTCCTACAGGAAGTTCAATATCATCGTGAAAGATTACTATATTGTCAATTTGGATATTATAAAAGGCACATACTTTTTTTACGGCAATTCCTGAATTATTCATATAAGTTTGAGGAAAAATAATCTTTACATTTGGGTATCTCTTTTGTCTATACTCAAGACATTTGAGTTGTTTATTTTTTTCTACTATATATTCAAAACACAAGTTAGTAAGCACCACTTTACCCAAATTATGGCGAGTAGCAGAATACTCTTCGCCCGGATTACCTAGCCCTACCCAAAGGAACATGTGTTAATTTAAAACTAGAGTTTATCTATGTCAATTCAAAAAATATTTCCACTAATATTTTGTTCGTTTTTTTTATTTTATAATTGTTTGAGTATTTATGAACTACACTTGGATGTGCCGGTAATTATGCCATATCAATACTATAAACAATTATCAGAATTGTCATTAGAATTTCTTCCAGAATAAAATTCAAATTATCAAATAGATATTAAATAAATGATAAAAATATGGCCAGAGAGAGAATCGAACTCCCGACACGAGGATTTTCAGTCCTCTGCTCTACCGACTGAGCTATCTGGCCACAGATTCCAAAATTTTGAAATTTAAAGTCCTGTAAATAATTTTATATATTGTTATGAAAAATATTGAGATTTATAGAGAATTTATAAAATTATCACTTCTTTTGCAAATTTTTCATTTTTTTTAGATTTTATATTACTTTTACTCTATTTTAGAGTAAATTGTAGGGGGAGTTATTCAGTTTTTTTTGCTAACGTTTTATAATCAGTGGCATCTAAGTGAAGAGGGGTTATCGATATATGTCCTTCGTTATAGATATTGAAGTCACTTCCCTCTTGCGGGAAGTAGCTTAACTCAAGGCATTTAAATTGATATAAGTTTTCATTGCCTTTCGGTTCAATTAAGGTGTAGGTGTCTTTATAGAGCCTATGACCAAGATAACTCCATCGTAAACTTTTGGCATCTTGTTTAGTGGGATAATTAATATTAAAAAAAACAGGTGATTTTTGGGGTAACATATGTGTTTGTATAAAATCAAGTGTAAAGTCTGCAATTTTATCATAGTCATCATCCGGGCTAGAATGACCGCATGATATAGCTAGACCACTGTATCCGTGAATGAAGGCCTGTCTGGCTCCAGCTACAGTTCCTGAATACCAAATATCGGCTCCCATATTCAAACCTTTATTTATGCCACTTACTACAAGATCAATTTTTTCTGAGAAGAGGTTACCATTGAGACCAATATTTACACAATCACTGGTATAGCCCTCTACAGAATAGACTAGATCACTAATTTTAGATACGCGAATGGGGTCAAATAATGTGATTGCTTGACTTGTTCCGCTAGCTTCTTTGTTGGGGGCTATAATAATTGCCTTTCCTAATACTAATAATTTTTTTTGAAGAATAGTAATTCCAGGAAAGTCAAATCCATCGTCATTTGTGATTAAAATATTCATAAATAAATTTAGATTATCATTCTCGATTTTTAGTAAGAGCATCAATTTTTACTAGGTGAGTAAGAATTTTTTTTATAGAATCTAAATATAGTTGATTACTTGAATCTGATTTTGCTTTAGGGGGGTTCGGATGGACTTCCATAAAAACTCCTTCCACACCGACTGAAACTGCCGCTCTGGCTAAAGGGTAGGCCATTTCTCTTTCGCCACCTGATTCTTCACCACCTCCAGGGAGTTGGGTTGAATGAGTTATATCAATAACAACAGGTACTTTATTTTTCCTTAGAAATTCAATCCCTCGCATATCAACGACCAAATTATTGTAACCAAAACTATAGCCTCTTTCGCAAATAAATACTTTTTCAGAACCTGTAGAATATACTTTTTCAACAATTTTAAGAGCATCTTTGGGAGCTAGAAATTGACCTTTTTTTATATTTAGCCACTTGCCTGTTCGTGAAGATTCTATAATTAAATCGGTTTGTCGGCATAAAAAGGCAGGAATTTGTAAAATATCCGCTACTTCAGCCACTTTTTCTACTTCTTGGGGGAGATGAACATCCGTTAAAAGTGGAATATTATATTTTTTTTTAATTTCAGCGAGTAATTTTAAACCTTCATCAATACCAGGACCTCTAAATGAATGAATACTACTTCTATTTGCTTTATCAAAGGAAGACTTAAATATGAGTGGAATATTTAAGTCTTGACTTACTTGTTTTAAGTGACTAGCGGTGGCATCTAATATTTCATAACTTTCAGCAACACATGGTCCGGCAATTAGAAAAAAAGAATTCTTACCTCCTATTTTACTTTGAGATAAAAAATCATACTCATTTGTTTGAGGTATCATATTCTATTTTTCAAATTACTTTTAGTGTACCAAACAACTAGTTTGCATGTACCATCTTCTGTATAGAGGTTATAACGTATTTCAGTAGTAATATTATTCATATTTATATTTGAATATTTTTTTTTGAAATATTTTTTAATTTTTTTCATTGCATCTTTACAACTCATTTTTCTTTTTTTAGATATAGGTATTTTTTGAGTAATTCTTTTTCCTGGAACAATGAGCTGTAGTGTGTTATTATCAATCCAAAATTCATTTCGAATAGCATCTTGAACTTTTGTAAAAATAAATTTTTGTTTATTTTTGCATGAAAACAAAAATATTTGCCCAAAAAGGACCAGTAAAATAAAAAAAAAATTAGAATTCAATACTACTTTTGATTGATCTTAATAAACGAATCTTCTAGAGAAATATTCTTATCTTTAAGAGAGGTATTGGTTTCTTCACATATAAATTTACCTTTTTTAATAAATAAAAATCGATCAGCAGTTTTTGAAACTTCACTAAGAATATGACTCGATATTAATATAGTGTGGTCTTGTTTTAGGGTAAGTATTAGATTTCTCATATCAATAATTTGGAGGGGATCTAACTCCGAGATTGGTTCATCTAAAATTAGAACAGGGGGATCATGAACAAGTGCCTGTGCCATTCCGACTCTTTTTCGATAACCAGCTGAAAGGTTTCCAATATAATCAGAAGCACGGTCCATAATATTTGTTTTTTGAAGAGCATTTTTAATCGCTTGATTTTCATTATTTTTTGAATAGAGACGAATGCGGTACATATATTGCAAAAAATCCCTAACTCGCATATCTGGGTAAAGAGCTGGAGTTTCAGGTAGATAGCCAAATTGTTTTTTAAGTTCCATTGGTTGGTGTAGCAGTTCAAACTTATTTATTTTAATGGACCCTTTTGTTGGATTTAAAAATCCAGTGAGCATTCTCAATGTTGTTGTTTTTCCAGCAGCATTTAATCCGAGCAGAGCGACAACCTCATTTTTATTAACTTGAAAAGTAAGGTTATCAACAGCTAATAGATTGCTATATCGTTTAGTTAAATTTTTAATTTGAATCATATTTTTCTATATTAGGTGGATTTAACACTTCCAAAGCCTCTTCGAGATAGGTTATTAACATTTTCAAAATGTCAATAATTTTTTGATTATTTAACGATATAAAAATATTTAATTTTTTTTCAAAAGTAACCTTCTCATTAAGGTTTATACATAAATGACCTTTTTTTAAAATATCTTTATATACCTTTGACCAAAAATTTATTAACTCTTTAATAAAAATTGAACCTATATGCAAAAAATTTCTTGATTGACGTGTTTTAATCTCTAGCAACTGAATTTTAGAGTTTTGTTGAGTCGCTGAGTGATAATCTTCAATTGTGTCGATTAAAGTTTTCATTTGCCACTTTATATTTTCAACTTGACGATGAAATACGTCTCTTTCTGGTGAAATCGAGAAATCAAGTATGATATATTGGTCAGATATTGCTGGAGATAAACAATTATCCCATGTTTGAATGATTGTTGATAAAAAATTAATATCATCATTTTCACAATGGGGAGATATTTTTAAAATTGGAAAATGAGACAACATGGAATAATTTTTGATAGTATTTTCTAAGGTAGCTTTTTGTAAGTTTTCTTCATATGACTGAATAAGTTCAGTAGGAATGCCTGCAGGGCATAGAAATTGAAGGCGGTCTTTTGCTTTTTTTAAATCAATTTTGGTACGATATAGTATCTCTGAACTTTTTGAAGTACGGGCAACACCTTGATATTGTCTAATTATCTTTTGTAAGCTAGCTATCTCCGTCTTCTGTTTACCATTTAAGCTCATGATGGATAAATAAGAAGCTAACTTCCCGTGTAAATCATATTTTGTACTCTTGAAGTATACTTTTCAGATGTACTATTTTTTTATAATAGTTTTGAGATAGTTGATATATTTTCATATTTATAAAGTATGTAATTCTTATTTTCAAAAGTAATTTTTAATGATTTCTGCTTTGTCTATCAATTATAAGATGAACATCTCATGGCAAAGCTAAACCAACACGACATTATAACCAAACAAGTTTTATCACAAAAAACTTATGCGGTGGATTTTCTTAAAAATGCTCTGCCTAAAGAAATCACATCAGAGCTAGACTTTACAAAATTACAAATAGAGAAAGGGTGCTTTATTGATGCAACAGATCAAGAACGATTCACTGATATTCTCTACAGCGTACCTACAACAAAAAAGCAATCAGATTCAGAACATTCAGAACATTCGGAATCTTCGGAATCAAAAAGGCTCGGCGTTTTTTGTCTGATAGAACATAAATCGTATAAAGAAAAAGATATTCATTCACAACTTCTCATGTATTTGGCTGGAATTTACAAAACGAGCAAAATGCCCGTGATTCCTTTAGTGCTTTATCATGGAAAAAAAGAGTGGGATATTCCTACGCTCTTCAGTAGTTCTTTGATGATTCCTGAGCATCTGAGAAAATCTTTACAAAAATATATACCAGACTTTCACTATGAGCTACTTGATCTTCGCTCAGATAAAACAGAGTTCACCAATTTCTCTGTAGCGGTACAGGCATTTTTAAAAAGTCTACAGGATATTTGGTTTTTATCGAACAAGTCACGCCTAGAAGATCTTTTCAGAGATTATTTTGCACGAATTTATCAAAAGAATAAGAAAATGCTTGATGATTTATTTAACTATATTATTACTAGCACTGGTAAGCTTACTATTAATTTTATTGTAAAAAGTGCTGGGCAATACATTTCACCAAAGGCAGGAGGAGATATGAGATCCATTGCAGACGAGCTAATAGCTGAGGGCAGAGCTGAAGGCATAATCGAGGGCATGACTGAGGGCATGACTAAGGGCATGACTAAGGGTAAGGCTGAAGGCATAACCGAGGGCATGACTAAGGGCATAACCGAGGGCATGACTAAGGGCAGAGCTGAAGTAGCTCAAAGTCTCTTGAAAGAGGGTTTCTCTATTAAAATAATCTCAAGAAGCACCGGCCTTTCTGTAGAAGAGATTGAGCACTTACGACCATAGGCGGATCTGGCATCGTTTGTGATTAGCAGAAAATAGTCTCTTTTTTTACCCGCCCTTTTTACACGTCATGTGCAAAGTTGCGACATCAAAAAAGATAAAAAATGTTGACAACATGTGCAGGCATTGTTGACTAATATCTGCTCTGTGCGGGGCTTGGAAAGATGAACAGAACTACAGAACTACAGAACTACAGAACTACAGAACTACAGAACTACAGAACTACAGAACTACAGACACTAGACTTAGGTCTTAGTTTATTCTCTAAAAAAAATAGGTCGTGCCTTCGCGGCATTTCTCTCAAAAATTTTGCAAGTGGGGCGTTAGCCCTAACGATCATTATGCATGTTATTTCAGCAAAAGCTGTGGCTTTTGCTGAGGTCCTCGGCCTTTTATTTTATTTTTTTCGTGGTGTTGGAGCACCCATCAAACTTGAAGGCGATTCTAACTTAATTTATTTGCAAGATCGGCATAATGAAATGCGGTCAATGTCTGAGGAGGCGTTTTATGTGTGAAAATATGAAATATTGGATGAGACTTTATGTGGCTCGCGTGATCAAAGGTGGCTTGATGGCTGTGGTCACTAGTCTTTTATTATTTGAGTGTTCTGATGATTCATCGAAGATGGGCAACCCAGATAATCCAGATAACCCGAATAATCCGAACAATCCAGATAAATCTGTTATTGGCAAGGTTATTCTCTCTGAGAATGCACTTGCTTTTTATGACATACTGGGCGGCACAGGTGTTGAGTATACAATCTCGTTAAGTGAAGATTCGGCATTAGTTAAAGCAGTGCGAGTTACACTTACAAGTGATAACGACGCCTTGCAGATAAGCCCTGCTGTTGTGAACTTCACGAAGACCACGGGAAAAGCCGCCCAAACAATCATAGTTAAAGGGAAAGCAGATGCAAATGGTGTATTTAATAAGATTTCGGCGGATATCACTGGGTTGATCAATCATACGATCATATCGAATATAGATAGCGACCCTAATATTGTAACATTTCAAGATGGTCACACCGTTGATGTGAGAGTGAGGAGCACTGCGACTGCTGATCTTGATCGTGATGGTTTGATTGAGATATATACCGCTACAATGCTCGATAATATGCGACACGATCTAGCGGGTGCAAGTTATAAGACCTCGGATGGTGGGGTTGGTGACTCGAGTGGTTGCCCATCGACTGGTTGCAACGGTTATGAATTAGCAGTAGATATTGATCTTTTGAATTTTCTTGATACAGGTGGTGGAGATGCAGGTAAAGCGAATGGGATGATTGATACGATAATGATTGGCATTGATACAAATGCCGATGGCGATACGACGGATAATAGCATGACTGATGGCTTTGATAAGCAGGTGACGGTAATTGATACAGGCACGGGCAAAGACACAAGCTGGATGCCGATTGGCGATGATTTGACGGTTAATGATGAAAGTCGATTCACCGGTATTTTTGAGGGTAACAACCATACCATAGCGAACCTCTGGGTGAATGGTTCTTTTAATCGTGTAGGTTTATTTGGTGTGATAGCTGGAACTGTTGAGATTCGCAATGTAGGCGTAATCTCTGGATCGGTTCATTCTTCTTCTATTAATCCTTATTCAGGCAGTCTGGTGGGTACTTCTGTTGGTTCTTTGATGATAGTGAATAGTTATTTTAGTGGTTCTGGTGGGGTTTCTGCTTCCTCTGGTTCTCCTTCTAGTGTTTTTTCAGGCGGTCTGGTGGGTGATTCTGGTGGTTCTTTGATGATAGTGAATAGTTATTTTAGTGGTTCTGGTGGGGTTTCTTCTTCTTCTGGTTCTTCTCGTGTTTATTCAGGCGGTCTGGTGGGTAATTCTGTTGGTTCTTTGATGATAGTGAATAGTTATTTTAGTGGTTCTGGTGAGATTTCTTCTTCTTCTGCTACTATTTCCTCTTCTGCTTCCTCTTCTTATTCAGGCGGTCTGATAGGTGCTTCTGAATCTAATTCTCCTTCTAATTCTGATTCTTTGACGATAGTGAATAGTTATTCTAGTGGTTCTGGTAAGATTTCTTCTGCTTCTGCTGGTACTTCTTTTTCAGGTGGTCTGATGGGTTCTTTTTCTTCTGTTTCTGTTGCTCGTACTTTGACAATCACAAACAGTTATTGGAATATCGACGCACCTCAAAGTGCGAATGGCGTTAAAAAAATGCTCGGAAATGGTAACATTGCAGCTTCAAATGGTGCTATGGTGGACGTAGCAGGTGCGACGGGGTCTTACGCTAGCCCAGCTACAAGCTATAACTGGCACGCATCCTGATGGTTTGCCGAGTGGTGGCACTGACAACACAAAAGCTTGGGACCTAGGCACCAATATGCAATTGCCTGCGATCAAAAGATGTGTCGGCTCAATAACAGACGGTGTATGTGCATCATACGGCGATCTGATCAAAGGGCAACGATAGCTCGACCGTCAATCGCGAGTGGCGATTCGCTCGCTGGGCGGAGAGTGGCGATCGATAATCGCGAGTGATGCTTCGCTCTCTGGGCGAAGAGTGGCGATCGATAATCGCGAGTGATGCTTTGTTGTGCGAAGAGTGGCGACCGATAATCGCGAGTGATGCTTTGCTCGCTAGGCGAGGGTGCCGATCACCAGTGGCGCTTCGCTCGCCGGGCGGAGGGTATCCGATCGACAGTCGCTAGTGATGCTTTGCTCGCTAGGCGAAGAGTGACCGCTAGTCGCGAGTGATGCACTCGCTGGGCGGAGACTGGCGACCGCCGTTACGAGTGGCGAGTCTACTCGCCGGGCGGAGTAAGTAATATTCTGCCCTGCCCAAACTTTAGAGCTTGGGTCCTCATTGACGCTTTCAAAAATAGTTTTTAATGGTTTTAATGATTTCTGCTTTGTCTATCAATTATAAGATGAACATCTCATGGCAAAGCTAAACCAACACGACATCATAACCAAACAAGTTTTATCACAAAAAACTTACGCGGTAGATTTTCTTAAAAATGCTCTACCTAAAGAGATCACATCAGAGCTAGACTTTACAAAGTTAAAAATAGAGAAAGGCAACTTTATTGATGCAACAGATCAAGAACGATTCACTGATATTCTCTACAGCATACCTATCAAAAAGCAATCAGATTCAGAACATTCGGAATCTTCGGAATCAAAAAGGCTGGGCGTTTTTTGTCTGATAGAACATAAATCGTATAAAGAAAAAAATATTCATTCACAACTTCTCATGTATTTAGCTGGAATTTACAAAACAAGCAAAATGCCCGTGATTCCTTTAGTGCTTTATCACGGAAAAAAAGAGTGGGATATTCCTACGCTTTTTAGCAGTTCTTTGATGATTCCTGAGCATCTGAGAAAAGCTTTACAAAAATACATACCAGACTTTCACTATGAATTACTTGATCTTCGTTCAGATAAAACAGAGTTTACCGATTTCTCTGTGGCGGTACAGGCATTTTTAAAAAGTCTACAGGATATTTGGTTTTTATCGAGCAGGTCACGCTTAGAAGATCTTTTCAAAGATTATTATGCACGAATCTCTCAAGAGAATAAGAAAATGCTTGATGTTTTATTGAACTATATTATTACTAGCACTGGCGAGTTTACTATTGATTTTATTGTAAAGAGTGCGGTGGAATACATCTCACCAAATGCAGGAGGGGATGTGGAAAGCATTGCAAGAAAACTAATAACTAAGGGCAGAGCTGAAGGCATGACTAAGGGCAGAGCTGAGGGCATAACTAAGGGCAGAGCTGAAGGCATGACTAAGGGTAGAGCTGAAGGCATAATCGAGGGCATGACTAAGGGTAAGGCTGAGGGCATGACTAAGGGCAAGGCTGAGGTAGCTCAAAGTCTATTGACAGAGGGTATCTCTATTAACATGATCTCAAGAAGCACCGGCCTTTCTGTAGAAGAGATTGAGCGTTTACGACCATAGGCGGATCTGGCATTGTTTGTGATCAGCAGAAAATAGTCTCTTTTTTATCTGCCCTTTTCACACGTCATGTGCAAAGTTGCGACATTAATTTTTTTTAAAAAAATAAGCACAAACCTTTAATGGTCTGAAGGAGCTTTAATATAAGGTTCAATAACTTTAGGATATAAATTTTTATGATAACAAAGATATTTTTCGCCCCATTCATTTGAATGACTTATCGAAAATTTACTTTGTTGGTCAGTAACATCTCTGAGTCGGAGACCGTGATTACCTCCATAAATGAGCCAAGCTTCACCATCCCCTGAGTCTTCTATACATAAAGCGTAGGCTTGCACAGGTTGAGCATTTTTCCAACCAATAATATTTACCTCAAATGGAGAAGAACCATCCTCAGGGAAATACATTGTTTTATCAATAGGATAGTTTTTACCTTTTCCCATAAATGTTCTATATTCATATTCAAAAATATTTGAGTTTTCTTCAATTTCAATCTCAATAATCATAAATAAATTTATATGATTTATATCTTTTATAGGGTATTATATTTTATTTAATGACCAATTATAAGAAATATATTTAAAATTAAATGGTGATAGATTAATTTTGGGGCTACCATATCTTTTATAAAATTTTATTGGGTTACCCAAATCTTTTTTATACCACTTAAAAAGCTCAATGACATAAAATATTTTATTTTTAATATCTATACGAAAAAATTCTTTATTTTTTAGATATGCCTTTGTTTGCCAAATTAATTGTTTCTTAAGTCTTTTTCCTGTGTAAGCTTGATTTTTTAGAGGAGGACACGAGTATGAGGCACAATTAAGTGCAAAATGGACAAGAGGCTCTTTAAATTTTTTGAAAATTTTTTCATGCTCAAATTTACCAAGAGTAATCTTTTTATTTCTATAAAAAAAAGTTTGTTGAAAAAAATCAACATCTCTAATTTTAAGAACAGATTTTATAGGATAATAATGTAAAACTCCATAAATTACTAAAGCATTGTATAAATTGATATGATAAGCTAATCTTGATGACCTTGATTTTAAAGAGTGAATATCTATACTTAATAGATATTCAAGATATTTTTTTAGTTTAGGTGCCTCTTGCTTCCCTCTTTTATAATTTACTTTACCATCCTTTTGTACATAGGAGCGGAGCCAATTATTCCAAGTTGTATTATTTATTTTAGAGACTTTTTTAAGAGTAATTTTTTTTATATTGTGTAGCAACTCTTTTTTCGAGGTTGAGCTAAAAGATGGGGTAAGGGAGGTATATAATGCAACTCCTAAAAATAAAATAAAAATTATTTGTCTCATTGTGTGAAGATGTAGTATCGGAACAAAAAGTCAAGGATATTATAGTAAATGTGACTAGACAATCTGTTATAGTTTACCACGATGGGTCAGGTTCTTTTTCCTAGAAATGGGTGATCTCTCTCAGAAAATTTATCAATCTCCAGAAATACATGGTCCGCACTGTTTTGGCTGTGGAAAATTAAATAATCATGGAATGCGTATTAATTTTTCTTTTGATGAGAATTCTGGTCAGGTTCTTTTTATGTATCGTTCTAATAATATTTTTCAAGGATGTCCCGGGTATATGCATGGAGGAATTTTATCAACTTTGCTTGATGAAGCACAAGGTTCGCTATGTCACTATTTGGGTTACATCGTGATGACTGACCGTTTGAGGCTTAAATATTATAGAGCTGTGCCAGTAGAAGCAGAATTTACGATACGAGCAAGTCTAGAGAAATTAGGGAAGAAAAGAATTTACACTATTGCTTCTATTGAGTCAAATAAAAATAAAGTACTTCATGTCAGTTCTCGTGCTTCTTGGTATATATTAAATGAAAAAATAATTAAAAGAACTTTCTTTAAGCAAAAAGATAAATTTAATAAAAATCTTGATTTTGAGATTATTAAAGAGAGACTTAATTATTATAGAGAACAGGCAAGGAAGAATAAGGTTTTAGCACACTTCTTTAATACTTAGTAATTATTATTTATCAGATATTTTAAAACGATTTTGAATTTGCTTTCCAATTGTTTTTTGTCTTTGTATGACCGCTTCCATACTACCAAATTTTCTCTTCAATTGATTTTCATATCGATCAGCCTTCTCTTTTACCTTTAAAATTCGTTTATCAAGCTGGCGAATTCTCTCTTTATTGTTGGCAATATTACTATAAAGTATCCCTCTTCCATAATTTTGAGTATAAGGCTTTAAAAATTCATATAATTTAAAGGCGAGCCCATTGTCAATCTTTAGGTCTTGGTTTGTATCACTTCCAAAAAAATCTTTTACAGCGAGAGGGTTTTCAATTAGTCTTTTAACTAATAAGTCTTGATCTATCTGTAGGTATCCTTTTGAAATTTCTTGCCAATTTGCACCAATTTTACCCGTAGAGATTCCTAACGTGGCAGAAATTTTAATTTTAGGTTTACGAAAAGTTGGATACGGATCAGATACCCTACGCTTTAGCCCGTTAATCAAGTTACGAACAGCAAGGTTTGTCATAAAAACACCTGTTTTCCCTTTTAATTTTGCCATCTTATCAAATTTACCTACTTCTTTGATAAGCTCATCTGTTTGAGAGTTTTCTTGAGTAAATTCTAATAATTTATTATATGCTTCTACGAAAAGAATAATCTTTTGTTTAATGTCATTATGATTTGTTACTATACTCACTTTAATTGGGCCCTCTGTCTTTTTAAAAAGATTAAGTTGTACTCCATCGATAATATCATTGATATCTTTATTTTTTGCTCTTTCTACTTCAACTCCATCAATTTTAATCTTCGCATCTTGAGCTGGTTTTATAAGGTTGGGAAAAGTCTTTTTTTGGTTTAAAGTAATATCATCATCATTATTTTTATTTGGTTTTTTTTTATTTTCTAAAGATTTGGGCACTTCGATATTATAAGCCCAAGTAGGGTCTATAAAGCTTATTTTTGTATTGTGTGTGTAAAATTCGATAGCGTATATTTCATCATGGACGGGTATCTGTTGAAAACGACCCTTGCCTTTCAAAGATATTTTTTCTGCGGCTTCTTTGTTTGATTTTAGTATTATTCCGTAATCAACTTCTTTTACGATAGGTTTCTCTATTTTACGCTTTCGATTTAAGTTATAGGTGTTCAATTGAATCTCTTTTATATTGATTATGTGAGTTGGTCCAAAGTTAAATTGAGTAGGAGCTAGATCTTTTTTAAGTTTTGGAAGAGGTTGATGATCGATACTGAGATTAAGGCTCTTTACTCTCGCATTTTTTTTATAGGGGGGGGAAGTTAAAAGTTCTTTTGCTGCTTTTTTGCTGAGACTAAGAGCTTTTCGATTACTAGAGATTTCACTAGGTCCATTTGAGATGACTTTCATTTGCATAGCTTCAAAAAAAATAGGTGAGAACATCTCTTTTGGTTGAGTTATTGGGTTACTATCAATTTTTTTGGTTTGTTTACCCTTTGTAAGATGTTGATTTTTATCAAAGATACTTAAATTTTTTAAAATTTGGTCAGGATCTTTGATTTTTAGAATACCTTTTATTCCTTCTTTTTTGCTTTCGATGATAAGTTGTTCTATCTCTGAAGATATTTTGATTTTTTTCGCTGATAAAAATTCAGAATAGTTTTCATTTAAAAAATTCTTAAACTTATTTAGGCTACCTCCTTTAAATTTTTTTTGTTTTCCTTCGATTGAAATGCTACCTTGAGGTATCTTTTTATTTAATTTGATCTTTTTGCTGCCTATTGTTAGTTTGGTCGCTAATTTCTTTATTTCAATACGATATTGATTATTTTCTGCCTTGGAAGAGGCAAATCCTTCTATTGCATCAGGGTCTTCAGAGGTAATTTTTTTAGATTCATAGTTTGTATCAAAATTAAATAGTAATTTTGCTTGTGTTTCAAGATTTTTACTCATTTTTTGCAATTCTACGAGAATCTTATTTTCAAGGCTTCTTTCTTCCTTTTGCCTTTCTAGATGTTTTATTGGTTGCTGCTCAATTTTCTTGAGGTCTTTAATAATTTTCTGGGTGTCAATACCAGAAGATAAACCATACATTGCTGGCATTAGTTACTCCATAGTCTTTTATGATAAGCTGTAGACACGGGCATTGAGCTATGTCGGAAGTAAAGTAGATTTATTTAAATAAAAATCTGTTTGTGCATTGACTCACTATTTAAAGAAATATTCTTAAAGTGAGTTATTTTTAGAGAGAATATTTGAATTTGACCTCGATTTAGTAAATAAATTTGACTTTTATTATTTTTTTCTTGCAATTTTATCTTTGAAATGTTAGATGTCATAACATGAAGTGTTGGAGTGCCTAAAAAAATATTTGCGAAAGGAGTCTTCTATGAAAGAGTTTAGTCAAAAAATTTCAAAAAACCTATTAATTAGGAAGTTCTACAAGTTTTTTAAAAGTATTTTTCTGTCTAGTTTTGGGTGGAGAGCTTTTTTCTTTATTCCCTTGGTCTATTTACTCCAGTGTTCTGGTGCATTTGTAGGTTCCTCTGATGAGATTCTTGAAGCAAGCAAAAAAGAGGTTCTAATTTACAAAGGAGAACTTGGTTCGGTTGGTTTTCGTCTCAAAGAGGGCTTACTCGATAAGCAAACGGCAAATCTTGCTGCTAATCTTGCTTGTGATGGAATGAGTGAGTCTGCGACAATTATCACAAATTAAAATAAATAAAAATGAAACGACGTGGGGTAGTAATAATTGGAGTTCTTGGTCTGAATTTGCTTTCCAGGCTTCTAATGTTCAGTTTAAAGAATCTGAGCTTCGTTGTAAGCTTATGGTGCAAACTTTGCAGTCTACAAATCCAAGCGTTGATGGCTATAGTTTAGAAGCGATTCCTATTACATTCCTTGCAAGTGTGGGTGGTGTTGATACTCCGTTAAGTATTATAGTATCGCCAGGTTTAGTTAGTTTGGCGGAGGGTAATCGATCAACCTATACAATTAAACTTAATCGTAAACCTTCGTCGTCGTCGAGTCCTGTAGCAATTCGTATTCTTTCTGATCATGCTGCACTGAGTGTGTATCCTTCTGAGCTTGAGTTTAGTCGTGGTGATTGGAATGTAGAAAAAAGAGTTATTATTAGTGCTGCTGATAATGATTTTAGAGGTGATTATAGTGGGTATGTCTCTCATTATATCTCTGATGCGGCTGAAGAAGACGAGTCGCTATCTGCAGATGGGGTTATGGTAAATATTTTAGATAATGATAGTGGTGCTGTTGATGAGAATGGAGCTCTTATCGATGATGGTGCCGGGCGATTGATTTTTTCTAAATCTGAGTTAAGCTTTAATGAAGATGAAGAAAAAGAATACACTATTCATCTTAGTCATCAACCCGCTCCGGGGAAGCAAGTACGATTAAGTTTAGATTCTATGAATAGTGATATGGTAATCACTCCATCAGATATTATTTTTACTCAATCAAATTTTAATACACCTCGTCGTATCGTTGTGAGTCATTCCCTTTTAACAGATACATTGGTGACTTCCATTACGCATGATGTTTTAACGAATGAGTCTACCGATGATATTTCCTTTTATAACTCGGCGGTTTCAATAGATATAGCGATTGTGGCTGTCGTTGATAAAGATGGTAATGGTCTTATTGAAATTTATAATGCCAGCATGTTGAATAATATTCGTTATAATCTTGAGGGTACAAGTTACCAAACTTCAAGTCTTGGTAGCGGCAATACACAGGGGTGTCCTGCGGGTGGTTGTGTAGGCTATGAATTGGCAAGAAATATTGACTTACTTCATTCTCTCGATAGAAATGGCAATGGACGTATTGATACGAAGGAAATAACGATTGATAAAAATAGTGATGGTGACACTGATGATGCAGGTGAAAGTGTAACCGTAATTGATACAGATCAAGATGATAGTTGGGTGCCTATTGGAGCGTTAACTCAAGGAGTCAGACCTTGGGGAAGCTTCACTGGCTTATTTGATGGTAATCAATATGAGATTCAGAATCTATGGGTAAATATTGATTCTGCTGATTCTGGCTTATTCTGGTCTTTAGGGCACAGATCTAGGAGAGTAGATGTCAAAAATTTAATTATTCGAAGTGGTTCGTTACGTTCTACTGGCTGTTCTGGGGGGCTTGCTTCATCTTCTGGGGAAAATGTAAATATTAATAACGTTCATGTGTATGCTTCTGTCTCTGCTTTTTCTCTTAGTCAAAATGAGTGGGCTATTGTCGGTGCTGGTGGTATAGTGGGCTGTGTTAGACCATCTTTTTCGCGTCGTTCTCCTTCTCGTTTATATATGCATAATGTATCTTATGGCAAAGAATTATTCTCTTCTGGAGATACTCATAGTCGTGCCGTAGTTACTGCCGTAGGTTTTGGAGGGGCTTCTGCCGGTGGTCTTGTAGGTGCATCTGATGGGCATATTGAGTATAGTAGTAGTCGTACTCTTGTTGATGGTGTTTTTGCTCATTCTTCCAATGGTAGTGCCTATGCGGGTGGTATTGTGGGTAAATCGTCTTATAATGTAGTAGCGGAGCTTATTAAGATTCACACTGTAGAAGGTATCTTTTCTGACGGTGTTTTTGGTAGTTACGCTGGCGGTTTTGTAGGCTTTTTTAAGGGATTACGAGGTGAGGATGGATCATTCGTTCGTTCTTCAATAAATTCTCGTAGAAATATGTTGAAAATTGAGAGTACTGGTTTTTCTGGCTCTGTTTCTGCTTTTGGTCTTTTCGGTGCTTATTCTGGTGGTCTCGTGGGTTATCTTAGCGGTGGTGCACAAACACCAGAGGCTGGTGATGGTAGAATAGAGATTTATCGTACTAAAGTTTATCTAAAAGGTTATGGGGTCTCTTCTTATGCTCCCCTCGCTTCTCGTTTCCATTATTATTCTGGTGGTATGATTGGCTACTTTGATGGTCGTCCAAGTGCTGGTCTAGGTGCTGGTGATATCAAAGGAACTGATTTGAGTATTGTTGATAGTTGGGTTGGTGGCGAAGGTAATATTTCTTCACATGCCTCTCAATCTTCGAGGGTTAGTGAGTCTAATGCTTTTTCAGGTGGTCTTGTTGGTTATTTCGACGGTACTGGTGTTCGGGGTAGGCCTGGAGGAAAATTGGAGATTATGATGGTTAATGTTGACGGCCTTCATGTTTTTGCTTCGTCTACCTTTTCTGGTCGTTCAAAAGCCTTCTCAGGAGGCTTGGTCGGGTACTTTTCTGGCACTGGTTATGAAGATAATGGTGGTGGGCTGAGCATTAGAAAGTCTAACTTTAGTGGTAAAAGAGGTGGTGTTTTTGCTGGTTCCACTTCTCTTTCCTCTGCTGGTGGGCTCGTTGGTTATTATGATGGTATGGATGAGATTCGTGGTGAAGATTCATATAATTTTGGTTCTACCTTAGATGTTCGTGAAAGTGCATTCTCTGGTGGTGGTGGAGTCTCAGCTTCCTCTCCTTTCAAGTCTTTTTCAGGTGGTCTTGTTGGTTACGCTGACGGTGATGTTATATTTTATACCGATGCTGTATGGGGTAGAGGTGATATTCTTGCTGGCTATTTAACCCCAGTGGCTACTCTTAATACTGAATACCCTATTGAATCTCAATATCCTGTTGACTCCTTCTCTGGTGGTTTGATCGGTTATTTTGGTAGTCGAAGCTTAAGTCTTCCTGCAGGGAAAGTCCTATTTAATTTAACGGAAGAAACAAATCGTTATAATTCATTGAATGGTGATGATAATAAAGTATCAAAGCAGTGGAGAGCGGATAGAACTTATGCCTTGACTAATGCTCTGGGTGATCTTATACACGAGATAAAGATTGACCCGGGAGAAGCGGGTATTGATGGTGTACTCATTTTTGGAGAACATGGTTTTATGCGTGGGAACGAAGAAACTCATAATATGGGTATACCTCATGACTTTTGGCTCGGGAACAATCCTACTTTTACTGAGGTTATCAGTGAGATAGATAGAACCGACCTAAAAGTAGGTGGACTTTTAACTTCTCGAATACAAGTAGAGAAAAAGATTAAGTCCGTCCTTCCTTCGTTTGAGAGATCCTACTACGCAAAAGTTATAGAACAATATAAGAAACTAGGGACAGATGGAAATGGTCTCGACAGCTATGGAAGTCGTGGGTTGGTAAGGTCATATCATGATTATCTTCGTGGTGGATTTTATGCTAAAGTTCCAGATGTTCTTCTGCCCACTGAGGAAGCTAAAGACTTGCGAAGAATTGCTTATAATAGGAGAGCGACTAACGACTTGCTTATTACTAATAGCTACTTCTCTACTGCAAAAAAAGCAATACGCCATTCAGGTGAATCAGAAAAAGAATCAAAAAAAGAATCAGAAGAAAAAATAGAAGGAGAAGGTAAGATTTACTCTGAAAATGTTGCTGGTGGTCTGGTCGGTATGAGTCAAGGTGATGCTATGATTACAAATAGTTATGTTTACTCCCTTAGCGAAATTTCCGCTCGTCCAACTCTTGTATCTAAAAATATCCGCTCTTATAGAGAGACAGAAAGATCTGATAGCTTTGAGTCGGCCTTGAGTGCTTTTGCATCTCGTCTTGTCGACAATGAAACTAAATGGCTAGCCGCCGCCAATTTCAAACTTGTTTCAGGATGTCAGGGTGGTGGTGGTGGTGACGATTATAATCCAGCAAATTATTGCCAAATTCCGTGGTATCATGAGGTTCTACAGAATGTTAAATCTCCCCAAGGGCTAGACTTTCTTAATTCACCTGTTCTTGGTATAGCCGGTGGAATAATAGGTGCTCATGAAGGCTATTTTTTACTTCAGAATAGTTATTTTGCTGGTGATGCCTTAATCTCTGCTAATAATATAGTTGGCGGTATCGTGGGTTGGTCGGGTAATGCTTTTGAAATGCAGCAATCTTATTTTGGAGGTGGAGGTGTCTTCGCCGTTAAGGAAGTAGGGCATAATGGAAATAAAGATGCTTCATACGCAGGTGCAATATGGGGTGCTAGTCGTATGATGAATATTACTATCGACGCTAGTTACTGGAGTGGTGATGGGTCGGTGAGTATAAATGGTGCTGAAGGTGAAGAATTATTGATTGGTGGAAGTCATGAAGAACTTCATGCATCAAGATCAATCAATGATACATATCAAACTACAATAGCTGGGCTTAAATCTCTTAATGGTAGTGCAGCTCCTCTTGAATTATTTCATGGTCCAGGGGACGCTTGGGATCTCGCAACCGAAAATCAATTACCAACTCTTAGGCGTTGTATCTCTGCAGATTTGAGATGCCAACTTAGTTGGGCTTTTGCCTATCACTCTAATAGGCAAGAAACATGGGATCGGCGTTTATTCGAAAGTGTGAGGCTAGCAAAAGAAAGGGACATAACTCAAAATGAAACAAATGCGGGTTTTTATTGGTATTCGTGGAATGAAGCTGATAGACTTTATGAAGAGGCTCAGAAAGTTTATCGCACTCATTATGCACATAATATGCGTCATGCTTCTTTATCTGAAAATGTAGCTTATATTGATCTTATGTTAGATTATATTCCAACTTTTTGGAAGTTTCGGGGTAGTAGAGATAGCCATGGCAATCTAGTAGAGAATGAGGATGGAGTTTCTTCGGTTGGTGCTGATTATATAAATAGAAAGCTTATTGGCAAGCGGATTTCAAGCTTACCTTCTAGCAAATTGGCTGTCTCTGTCTTGAAAAGTCCTGTAGACTATGATAATGAGAGGGATTTTAAAAAGGATAATGAAAAACTTCTTCTTAACATACGTTGGTACGTTTTTCAAAAACTTGGTGGCAAAAATGCGATGGGTAGGCATTATATAGACGTCGCTGCAGCAAATATGGCGTATGCTGCAAACGATCGAGTGAGCAAATGGAAAGCTTCTAATCAAAATCGAAAATTTAGAGATTATAGTTACGAAGAGTATTGGTTGTCAGGGCAGGGAACAGTCTCTCATAAAATACGTGGAGCTTCTGAGTTTGTTAAAGGTGGTAGCTCTCAATTGATTTCAGAAAGAAGTGATCTTGTCGGGGTTGGGCATGAAGTAGAGGAAGAAACACTCTTGAGCCAAGTTGAAGATTTTTTCTCAAGATAAAGCGAGTAGAAAATATAGTAAATTTTTTTAATGAGGTTATATCTTTAATTTTTGTTTTAAATGATTGATATTAACCTCATCATTATATAGATTTTTATTAAATATGATCACCCTGTTCTTAGCTGAAGGTTGGGTGATTTTTAAAAATATCTCTTTATTTATTAGTAAAGATTTGTTTATAAAAAAATGACTCTGTTTTAAGACGAATTAGAGTGATAAAAATTGCCTAAATACTTGACAGGCTAGATTGTTTTGGGTCGAAGTTCTCTGAACGTGGTTACTATTTATGTAGACGAAAAAGAGTATCAAGTTGATGAAAATAAAAATCTCATTGACGCTTTAAAAGATATTCAGATCGAAGTTCCCCATTTTTGCTATCATCCAAAATTATCTATCGTTGGCATGTGTCGTATTTGCTTAATTGAGATTGAAGGTGTTTCAAAATTACAACCTGCTTGTAATACAAAAATTCAAGAGGGCTTAAAAATTAAAGTGGCCTCAGAAAGATCAATTAAAGCACGAGAAGGTGTTATGGAATTTCTTCTTATCAACCATCCTCTTGATTGTCCTGTTTGTGATAAGTCAGGTGAATGTCAATTGCAAGATTATTCATTCGCCGTTGGCTCTGAAACTACTCGTTACAACGAAATTAAGCGGAGCGTACCTCAAGAGTCAATTGGTTCAAATCTTTTAATTAATCACGATCGTTGTATTCTTTGCTATAGGTGTGTTCGTTTTGATCGAGAGATTATTGGTGTGCATGATCTTGAATTTGAACAAAGAGGAGGTGATACTATTATTGCTTATACATCTCCTGATAAAAAATCTAAGCAACTTGAACATAATTATCAAGGGGCTTTGTCTGATATATGTCCGGTGGGTGCCCTATTAAATAAGAATACTCTTTTTACCTCTCGTGTTTGGTGGTTTGAACAGAATCAGTCAATTTGTCATGGATGTTCGCAGCTCTGTCATATTACTGCTAATCATAAAAAAAATGAATTATATCGTTATATGCCTCCTGAAAAAGAAGAAAATGGATATTTTATTTGTGACCAAGGTCGTTTTTCGTGTTCAGAGTTTTCTAAAGATAGACTTTTTTATTATAGTAATAAAGGAGAAACTTCTACCTTGGTGGTGATGCTTCCAAAAATTCAAGAAAAAATAGATAATATACAAATGAACCATACAAATAAAATATTATGGTTAGGGGGTACAATAGACTCAAACGAAGAGATTGATGAGCTTCTTGCACTAAAGGCAGCACTTAATAAAAAAGGTAAGAATATCCACTGGGAGTATCGAACAGAAGACTATATGTGGCAAAATAAATGGGAAGAACAAATTGATTTTCTTTATATGAGAGATCAGCGGCCTAATAGTAAAAAATGCCGTAATGAAAAAATTGAGTGTTTCAATACTCAAGATGAAATGAAAAAATCTCTTCGACAATTTGACCTTATTTTTATTTTAAATGAATTTTCTTCTCCTTATGCGTATCTATCAAATAATAGAGAACTTTTATATAAAAACTCACTTTATCAAATGATCGAAATGGATAATTTGTGGAATAGAGTGGTCTCTTTCTCTACTCATAAAAATGAAGCTTCTGAAAAAGCACTTTTTAGTGCTCCTATTAAGGCTTTTCCTGAAAAGAATGCTCACTTTACCGATAAAGATGGTAAAGTAAAAAAAGCAAATCAATCAATCAAACCACCAAAAGGTCTTTTAAGCTCGGTTGATATAATTAAATATGCTTTCAAGTTTAATTTGATAGATATTTCAAACTCTTTGCAGAATGATTGTGAGCAAAATGAAAAATTATCTTTAGAAGAGTCAATGGTATTAAAGGTATAAATTAATGGGAGTTATTGAAGTTCATCAAAAATACCGTTGGAAATGGTATGAAAAATTTTACGTGATGTCAATATCTATGGGACTCTTAACCACTTTGAAACATTTTATAAAATCTCAATTCTTGAGAAAACAAGTGACAGTTCAATATCCTGAAGAAAAACGGGTCTTGAGTTCTCGTTTTAGAGGTTTGCATCAATTGAAGCGGGATGAAAAAAATAGAGAACGTTGTACTGCTTGTTATTGTTGCCAATGGATATGTCCGGCTGATGCAATCTATATTGAGGCTGCTGAAGTTACGCCTGAGAGAAGTCATTTGCATGCGGAAGATAAATATGCAAAGGTCTTTAATATTGATATGTTGAGATGTATCTTTTGTGGTCTTTGTGAAGAGGCTTGTCCTAAAGGAGCTATTTATTTAGATGGAGATATTCCTATGCCTACAGATAATCGTGGTGATTTAGTCTATACTAAAGGCATGATGATGGAAAAAAATGGTTCTGCTATCATTGGTATTCGAAATTAATATTTATCATGTCTGAAAACTTAGCCCCTATTATTAACGATTTATATGAATCTGTTCAAGACAAACCTTTCATACTCCAAAATATTGAATCAAAAGAAATTATTTTAGAAGCTGTAGAAAAAATAGATAAAGGAGAGATTCGGGTTGCCGAGCCTACTCAAGATGGGTGGCGTGTTAATGAGTGGGTAAAAAAATCTATTTTACTTTACTTTCGTGTAAAAGAAATGAAAGTTATACATTCAGGTGATATTGAATATTGGGATAAAATTCCTATCAAGAAGAATTTTGATAAACACAATATCAGGGTTGTGCCACCAGCCATCGCACGCTATGGTTCATATATTGAAGCGGGTGCTATATTAATGCCTTCATATGTAAATATTGGTGCTTATATCTCTACAGGAACGATGGTCGACACATGGGCGACAGTGGGCAGTTGTGCTCAAATTGGTAAGTTTGTACATTTATCAGGAGGGGTAGGGATAGGAGGTGTTCTTGAACCTCCTCAGGCAGAACCCATTATTATCGAAGATTATGCATTTCTAGGTAGTCGAGCTATTGTTGTAGAAGGTGTGCGTATTCAGGAAGGCGCTGTTTTGGGAAGTGGAGTTGTACTAACTGCATCTACAAAAATTGTGGATGTAACTCAAAAAAATGAGAAAATTCAAAAAGGTCTTGTGCCTAAAAATTCAGTAGTTATTCCTGGTAGCCTACCCAAAATATTTCCAGCGGGAACATATCATGTTCCTTGTGCTCTGATTATAGGTAAGCGAAAAGAGTCTACTGATAAAAAAACAAGTTTGAATGATGCACTAAGAGATTTTAAAGTTAGTGTTTGATCATTTATTTGTATGTTTGCGAAATAAATATCTCTACATATTATTTGTTTGTTTAAGTAATTCTCTTATTTTACCTTTGAGCTCATGAATACCTTCACCATTCAAGGCAGAGGTGGTAATTATTTTATTTTTAGGCTCTCTCTCTTCCATACTTGAAATCCATTCTTTTAGAAATTCTTTATCATCTATACAGTCTATTTTATTTATGACTACTAGATATGGCTTCTGTTTTAGTGCTAGATTATATTCGTCTAACTCTACTTTAAGTAAGTTGAGTTCGTCATTCTCTGTTGATGTGTTAACATCTAAAACAAATAAAATTAGCTTCACTCGTTCAATATGTTTTAAGAAAGAAAGGCCTAGACCATGCCCTCGAGAAGCTCCTTCTAAAATTCCAGGAATATCGGCAACAAGAATACGCTCTACATTCTCATAGTCAATATAACCCAAGTTTGGTGATAGAGTAGTGAAAGAGTAATTGGCAATCTTGGGTTTCGCGTTGGTGCAGGCCTTGAGTAAAGTTGATTTTCCCGTATTAGGAAAACCCACAAAACCAACATCAGCGATTAATTTTAAAGAAAGCAGAAAAGATTTTTTTTCTGTTAATTCGCCTGTTTGAGCATGATCGGGAGCTTGGTAAACTGAATTTTTAAAAAAAGTATTTCCTTTGCCTCCTCGGCCTCCTTGTGCGAGTAAAAATTTAGATTCATCAACAAAATCAAAGACAAGCTTTTTAGAATTAGCATCATATACTTGAGTGCCTACAGGAACTTTAATAATTTGATCATGGCCTGAGCGACCTGTTTTTTGTCGACCTTGACCAAGTTTACCATCTTCAGCAGAATAAAGTCTATCGAGAAATAAATGATTTAAACTGATAACACTAGAGGAAGCTTTTAACAATACAGAACCTCCGCTACCACCGTCACCACCATCTGGTCCACCATTAGGTATGTACTTTTCACGACGAAATGAGACGCACCCAGGCCCACCAGAACCTGATTTCACATGTATAATTAGTTCGTCTAAAAACTTATGGGGCAAGGTATCGTGAGCGAACTATTCTTAAAAATTATTTTTATAAAATTGTCTAATTTTTTGAATAAACAGATATCTTTTTTTTCTTTTTGGTATGATGTTCAAATTTAACATATCCATCAGTTGTCGTAAATAAAGTATGATCTTTGCCTTGTCTTACGTTGGTACCCGGATAAAATTGGCTACCACGCTGTCTAACAAGTATAGAGCCAGCAGTCACAAAATTACCACCATAAGCTTTTACTCCTAGACGTTTAGAGATTGAATCTCTACCATTCTTAGAAGATCCTCCACCTTTTTTATGAGCCATACAGCATTCGTGTTTCACCTTGGATATCTTGTCAAGTTTTTCTTGAATTTAATATGAAGAAATATTGTATATGTCAAATATTTTTTCACAGTATGGTAAACTTGTGAGAAGGTAGGTTGTTCAAGTTTTGGAAAAATAAAAATACTCTGAACTTCATGATACTTTCATAAAAGTGAGTCAAATTTAGAGGTGAGGCTTCAATTTTTAAGTATTATATTCTAAATATTGACAATATATCTATAAAATAAAACATGACCACTGTTTATTAAGTATAGACGTGGAGGTTTATTTGTGAAGAAAGTTAATAAGATTTTTTGCCTTTCACTTTTTATTATTGCGTTTTGGCCTGTAGTTGCTGAAGTCGTTTCAATAAAAGAGATGTCTGAGGTTATCAAGAGACAAGATCAAATCAGTTTTACAGTTCATAATTTATGGATGATGATCGCTACTTTTTTGGTTTTCACTATGCATTTGGGATTTTCTACCTTAGAGTCTGGTTTAACAAGAGCCAAGAATACGACAAATATATTATTCAAAAATATGATGATTCTTACTATTGGTATATTGACTTATGCTTTCATTGGTTTTAATCTTATGTATCCTGACTTTAGTATGAATTCGATATGGGGTGAGTTTCTTGGTTTTTCAGGTTTTTGGATTTCAAGCCCTCCGGGTGATGCTGGTCTCATTCAATATGCGGATGGGGCATATTCTTATTGGACAGATTTCCTATTTCAAGCGATGTTTGCTGCAACTGCTGGTTCAATTATATCGGGTGCTGTTGCCGAAAGAGTGAAGCTCTGGCCGATTTTAATCGTGGTGACCTTTTACTTGGGTATTGTATATCCAATATGCGGTAGTTGGAAGTGGGGTGGTGGTTGGTTAGATTCTTTTGGTTTTTATGACTTTGCCGGATCTACCTTAGTTCACTCTGTAGGGGGTTGGGCGGCTTTAACGAGCGTCATGCTTTTGGGACCGAGAATTGGTAAATACGATTCGAAAGGTGGTATCAAGCCTATTTTTGGGCATAGTATGCCTTTAGCTGCGATTGGTGTTTTTTTACTATGGTTTGGTTGGTATGGTTTTAATGGCGGTTCTGTATTGTCGGCTGATCCTGGAGCTGTATCGCTTGTTATTGTTAATACTACGTTGGCCGCAGCGGCAGGAGTTATGGGTGCACTGATTACCTCTCTCATTGTTGTTCGTTCTCCTGATCTATCTATGGTTTTAAACGGTTCTTTAGCGGGCTTAGTTGGTGTTACTGCTGGTGCTGATGTGTTTTCGCCAGGATGTTCTGCTCTTGTCGGCTTAATCGCTGGTGTACTCGTTGTATTGAGCGTAATTTTATTTGATAAGTTACGCCTAGATGACCCTGTTGGTGCTTTATCTGTACACTTGGTGTGCGGTATTTGGGGTACTTTAGCGGTTGGGCTTTTTAGTACTAACCCCAATCATAATCTTTGGAGTCAGTTTGTGGGAGTTGTGAGTGTCGGTATCTTTTGCTTTCTTTCGTCTTTGATTTTATTATTAATTGCTAAAGTGACTGTAGGTATTCGAGTTAGTCGAGAAGAAGAAGTGAAAGGCTTAGATATTTCTGAACATGGAATGGAATCCTATGCAGGCTTTCAATTTTTCAGTTCTGAGTGATTTTATTTGATGATAAATATTAAATTTTAAGGAGGATTTAAAATGAAATTAATAATTGCTTTTATACAACCCCATAAACTCCCAGATGTAAAGCGGGCATTGTTTGGTGCGAGTATAAATAAAATGACCGTAACTAATGCACTTGGTTCAGGTAGTCAGGGTGGTTACACAGAAACATATCGAGGAGCTAAAGAAGAAATTAATCTTTTAAAGAAGATTCGTATTGAAATTGCTGTTAGTGACTCTTATCTTGAGAAGACGATTGCTGCTCTTGTTAAAGGAGCGAAAACAGGACATATTGGAGATGGTAAAATTTTTATACAAGAAATTCAGGAATGTATTCGCATTAGAACAGGTGAAAAAGGAGAAGAGGCGATAGGTTAAGCCCTAAAACTTTAGAAATAAAAGATAAATTAAATAATTAAGGAGTTATGAAAATATGAAAAAAATTATAGTTGTGCTACTTTTTGGATTGTTAACTGGAGGAGTTTTGATGGCTCAAGTCTCTGAAGGCTCCTCTTCAGAAAAAAGTGATGATTCATCACAAAAAAAAATATTAGAATCAATTTCAATTGGGAGTAAAAATTATCCTGTCTATCTGAGTTTAAGAGGGTACGTAGATACTTATTATTCTTTTAATGTCAACGAAGGAGCGACTGAAAATTCTTTCAGAATTTTTGATAGTGCTCATAATGAATTTCGATTTGGCTTGCTGCAGACACAGCTTGAGGTGGGTAATGATGATTGGATGCTAATGATTGATCTAGCTCATGGTCCAAATGCAGAATTAGGTAATTTTGGTAATGTCGGCATAGTTGGTAATTCAATTACTTCAACCGCTATCAAGCAAGCATATGCATCTGTTTCTTTTTTTGGTGCTACGTTGACCGTTGGTCAATATAATACGCATATTGGGTATGAAGTGATTGAGGCGTACTTAAACTCTCATTATAGCTTGTCCAATTTATTTGGCTATGGTCCATTCTATCACTTAGGTGCCAAAATAGATTATTCAATAACAGAAGAATTAGGGATTATGGTTGGTCTTGTAAATGGTTGGGACGCCTCTTCTAATCATGATATTAACTCTGAAAAATCGTTAACTGCTCAAGTCTCTCTTGGGTATATAAAAGACTTAGATATATATTTAAATTATATGGGTGGTGATGAGTCTGCTGAAGTGGGAGGCTGGAGACATTTGTTTGACCTCACTAGCACTTATCAATTGGCAGATCGGCTTAATCTTGGGCTCAACGTCGCTTTTGGAAGTGAAAGTGTTTCCAAAGGGGTTGAATCTGAGCTCTGGTATGGTGCCGCTTTTTATATTGATTATTTGATTGTTCCTGAAAAAAAACACAATTATATGATTTCTATAAGAAATGAGTATTTTAATGATTCCTCGGGTGTTCGCGGGTTTGCGTCGGGCATTGGTGCTCACTCTTATGGTTTAACTGTAACAGGGACAATCTCTCTGTATTATGGTTATTTTCTAATTAAACCAGAATATCGTTTAGATCTTTCTGATAAGAAAATATATTCTGGAAATAAAAGTAGTCAGTCAACGGTTTCTATGGCTTTTATTGGAGTGTATTAAGACGTGTCGTTTAAAAGATATAATTAATTTGAACTCCTCGGTTTATGGAGTGTTAATATCTTTTAATCTTGTGTTGTCTTTGTACGATATATTTTATAGTTCTTGAGAGAGAAGTGGCCTCTTTCAAGGCTCGTCAAATAAGTATTTAATTTAAGCAATATTTGCCTGAGTAATATTATGGGTGTTTGATTGCTTGATGTATTTTAGTGAACCGGTGGTGATTGCTTTTATTGCAGGTGGTTTATATTCAATATTTATCTGCCTTGCTAAACAGCTTTTTTTTCGATTTAAAATTAAAAGACAAAGTTATTTACCTCTTTGGAGTAGTTGGGTTTTCGCTGCTTTTTTGCGTATTTTTGGATTAATATTTGGTTATTTATTGATTATTTGGTATTCCAGAGAAAAGGCCATTTCTACAAATATGGTTGGTAATATTGCAATTGTTTATAGTGTCGCTATTTTTTTTGGACTTTTGGTTGACCTGCTAAGAAGTATTAAAAGTGTCTAACACGTGGCTAAGAACGTGTTTAGAAATCTTCAATTTCTTGTTATAGTGTTGATACTTTCATCCAGAATATGGGCTTTCCCTGAGCCTTTACTAGACTCATCTAAAAAAGAGAACATACAGAAGAGCTTAGATGTGGTTGGTCAAAAAAAAATTCAGCTTAAAAATGAAAAATTAATTGAAATATCATCTGACGAGAATCGGCCTAGCTTTAATTTAAGTGAAGTAGTTAATCATCATTTAGCAGACGCTCCTTTGTGGAATTTAAAATATAATGGTTATGATCTCTCTATTACTAAAAGAGTTGTTATGATGTGGCTTGCGTCAGTTTTTTTACTATTACTACTTATTCCTCTTGGAATTAAAGCAAGGTTAAACCCATACAAGAAACCTTCTCGATTTGGTGGATTTATTGAAGTCTTGGTTACTTTTATTCGAGAGAATGTAGGTAGGGCGACCATGGGGCGTCATTCTTCTGCATACGAACCTTTTTTATTGACACTTTTTTTTTTCATATTATCTTGTAATATACTTGGTCTCTTCCCACCTATGGGAGAAGTCTTCCAAATTTTAGGAGAATCTTTTGGTTTTATTCATCACACTGAAGCTGGAGCTCATGGAGTGCCTCTTTTGGTCAAACTATGGCCAGGAATTACTGCTACTGGTGATCTTGGTGTGACCGCGGGTTTGGCTGGGCTTGTTTTTCTCGTCATTCTAATTTCAGGCTTTACTTATCAGGGGTTTTTCTATATTAAGAATATTGTTCCTTCAGGAGTGCCTCTTGCTTTGGGTCCTCTGCTCTGGATTATTGAATTGACTGGCCTTATCATAAAGCCTATTGCTCTTTCTATCAGGTTATTAGCGAATATGACAGCAGGACACATTATTATTTTAATTTTAATGAGTTTCATCTTTCAATTTCGTAATTATTTTATAGTCCCTATTAGCGTAAGTGCCTCAGCGGCAATTTACTTACTTGAACTCTTTGTTGCTTTTTTACAAGCATATATTTTTACTTTTTTAACTGGTCTGTTTATCTCTGAAGCTCAGCATAGACATTGAGATACGATAGAAAATACATTTCATCTATCATATGGAAGAATAAATGAAATTAAAATAATGAAAGATAAGGAGAATTAATATGGAATTAGCAACAGGAATAGCTTTATTAGGGATAGCTTTAGGTGCTGGATTGGTTGTTTTCGGATTAGCCTTTGGTATCGGAAGAATTGGTGAAAATGCTGTCGAAGGAATTAGTCGACAGCCAGAAGCTGCCACAAAAATACAAACGGCGATGATTATATCCGCAGCTCTTATCGAGGGTGCTGGTCTTTTTGCGTTGGCTATTATTTTTTTAATGCAAAATAACGTAATCAAGTAAGTTATGCCTTTTTTGGCGAGTGATTCTTTCAATCTTTTGGCAATTAATCCAGGACTTGTGTTCTGGACGGTTGTCACATTTCTTGTTGTTCTTTTTGTCCTTTGGTTGTTCGCTTGGAAGCCAATTATTCAAGCACTTGATGCCAGAAATGATAAAATAGAAGATGAACTTAGAGAAAGTCAAAGGCTTCGAGAAGAGGCAGAGCATCTTCTTCAAACCTATCAGCTAAAGATTGAAAATGCCAAAAAAGAGATTGTTGAATTAACAGAACAAGGAAAAAAAGATGCTGAAGAGGCAGGTTCTCTTATTCTTAAACAGGCAGAAAGCAAAAATAAAGAACTAATTGTTGAAACAAAAAAGGAAATAGAACAAGCTAAATTTGTTGTAGTTCAAGAATTACAAGAAACTATGGTGCATACAACAATGCAAATTATTTCTAAAATATTAAAAGTAGATATTGACGATAAAAAACATACAGATTTGGTTGTGGGTGAGTTGAGTAAAGTTTCTTTATCGGGAAGAAAATGATTTTATGATGGTGGTTAAGGTGATTGATTGTGCAAAGTGATGTGATTGCTAGTCGTTATGCAAAGGCTTTATCAAGCATAGAAGATGAAGATATTGAGAAATTAGAAGAAGAAATTTTGTTTGTTGCGGATATTTTTCAGAAGGAAAAAGTGATTTTTGATTTTTTTATATCGCCTATGGTTTCATCTCAAAATAAAAAACAAATTATTCAAAAATATTTTAAAAATAAGATTTCAATGACTCTTTTAAATACTTTGTTTCTTCTTATTGACAAGCGTAGAGAAACTGAATTTATTAATATTCAAAAAAAAATTATTTTACTTAACGATAGACGTTTAGGTAGGGTCAGAGTTAACTTAATATTAGCGAGAGAATTTTCTCAGATACTCATGGATGAAGTTAAAAAAAATTTAATTCTCTTTATAAAAAAGAATGCTCAAAATTTTGGTATCTTTGAAATACCATCTGAATTTTCCGTACTGTTCAATGTTCAAATAGATGAAAATATATTTGGTGGGCTTAAAATTCAAATTAGAGACCATTATTTAGATTTTTCTATTTCTCGTTATTTAGAAGATTGGAAAAAAAATGTATTATCTTATAAATTAAGTGCCAGTCGATATTGGTCAGACGTATAAGCAACGGAGATCGTAAAATATGAAAATAAAAACAGAAGAAATTGTATCGGTTCTAAAGCGAGAAATCTCTGAATATGGTAAAGATCTTAATGTTGATGAAGTAGGTACTGTGTTAGAGGTTGGTGATGGGATAGCTCGTATTTATGGTCTCAAAAATTGCATGGCGAATGAAATGGTTGAGTTTGAAAATGGTATTATGGGCCTGGTTTTTAATTTAGAAGAAAGTTCGGTGGGTGTTGTGATACTGGGAGACTTTCTTCATGTTAAAGAGGGGATGCTAATTAAGCGAACGGATCAAATTCTTCAGATACCTACAGGAAATGCTTTGATGGGTCGAATTGTTAACCCTTTGGGTGAGCCGATTGATGGGCAGGGGGCTATCGATACAACAAGTAGTCGTCCTATTGAAATCATTGCTCCAGGAATTGCTAAGAGACAACCCGTTACTGAGCCCATGCAAACAGGTATTAAAGCGATTGATTCGATGATACCTATTGGCAGGGGGCAACGTGAATTAATTATTGGTGATCGAGGTACGGGTAAAACAGCCATTGCTATTGATACTATTATTAATCAGAAGGGGAAGGATGTGATTTGTGTCTATGTTGCTATTGGTCAAAAAGCGTCTACCGTTGCTTTAGTTATCGAAAAACTTAGAGAGCATGGTGCTCTTAATTATACAATTATTGTTTCTGCAAATGCTTCAGATCCGGCACCTATGCAGTTTTTAGCACCTTATGCGGGAACAGCGATTGCGGAAGAATTTATGTATGAACAAGGTAAGGCTACTCTTTGTGTTTATGATGATTTGACAAAGCAGGCAAATGCTTATCGAGAGATGTCCCTGCTTTTAAAAAGGCCTCCAGGTCGTGAAGCCTATCCTGGTGATGTTTTTTATCTTCACTCTCGTCTCTTAGAAAGAGCTGCAAAATTAAGTGATCAATATAAGGGGGGGTCTTTGACGGCGCTCCCTATCATCGAAACTCAAGAAGGTGAAGTATCAGCTTATATTCCTACAAATGTAATTTCAATTACTGACGGACAAATTTATCTTCAGCCAAATTTATTCGCTGCTGGTGTTCGACCCGCTATTGATGTAGGTATCTCTGTTTCTCGTGTAGGAGGGAATGCTCAAATTAAAGCAATGAAAAAAGTAGCGGGCACGCTCCGTCTTGATCTAGCACAGTTTCGTGAATTGGAAGCTTTTGCTCAATTGGGTACAGAACTTGATAAAGTTACTCAAAATCAAATTGACCGAGGGAAGCGTTTGGTCGAACTTTTAAAACAAAACCAATATGATGCCTATCCTATTGAAAATCAGGTGCTTTCAATTTATACAGGAACGAAAGGTTACTTAGATGATATTCCCGTTAAAGAAGTATGTAATTATGAAAAGAAACTTTTAGTCTATATTCAAGACCATCATGGCGAGGTGTTAGTTGAGATTCGAGAAAAAAAACAATTGCCGAATGAAAATTCTCTTAAAGCGATTTTAACTGAATTTACTGAAGATTTTAAAAAATCCCTTTGTTAATTTTATATCGTTCAGTTTTTTATAATGGCGACCCTAAAAGAAATTAAAACTCGCATCTCAGCGATTCAAAACACAAAAAAGATTACTAAAACAATGGAGATGGTGGCAACAGCTAAATCTAAAAAAGCTGTTGATCGATTGGGTCAGTCGATAATATATTCAAAAAAAATAAAACAATTAACTCTAAATGTAGCTTTTGCTTTACAAAAATTGAACCATCCTCTTCTTAAAAATGTAGCGTCACCTCAAAAGGTTGGAATGCTTATTTTCTCGGGTAACCGTGGATTATGTGGTGGATTTAATAATAATATAATTAAATTAGCTCAGCGGCGAATTTATGAGCTTGAGACTCAAAATATTCAATGTAAAATTCATCTTATAGGTAGAAAGGCCGTTAGTACTTTTAATTTTTTAAAGATTGCCTTTGAAAAAAGTTTTACCGATATTGAAGATAAGCCATCTTTTCAAGAAGTCAAAAAAATCACTGACTATTTTATTGATCAATTTACTATTTCTGGCATTGATCAATTTGAAATTATTTCTACTCGATATATGTCGTCAACATCCCAAATAACTCTAGTTACTCCACTTTTACCTTTTTATGTTGAAGATAGTTGCAACGACGATGTAAAAAAAGATTCAAAAGAAAAATATAATTTTTTGTTTGAACCTTCATCTGCTGAGATTCTTAAATCTCTTTTGCCTTATTCCATACGAATAAGTGTTTTTCAAGCTTTTCTTGAATCAATTGCGTCAGAACAAATCGCTCGACGGATTGCAATGAAAAATGCAACCGAAAATGCAACCGAAATTATTCGTGATTTAACTTTGGTTTATAATCGAGCTAGACAAGCAAGAATTACGCAAGAGATTGCTGAACTTGTCGGAGGAGCTGGTGCGATTAATTGATATAAAAGGAGTATAATTATGCCAAAAATAAAAGGTAAAGTAGTACAGATTATTGGGTCAGTGTTGGATGCTAGATTTCCAGACAAGCAATTACCCAGTATATATAATGCCTTGGAGATTGATAAACCAGAAGGAAAGTTAATTTGTGAGGTTCAACAACATCTTGGTGGGGGTGTGGTTAGAACTGTTGCTTTGGGGAGTACAGATGGTATTCGTAGAAATCAGATAATTTATGATACTGGAAGTGCTATTTCTGTTCCAGTTGGTTTAAATAATTTGGGTCGTATTTTTAATGTTTTAGGTGAACCTGTTGACGAGCTAGGAGATATTAAAGCTGAACAATATCGAGTAATTCATCAAAATAGTCCTAGCTATGAAGAACTAGAACCCAAGACCGAGATTTTTGAAACGGGTATTAAGGTAATCGATCTTCTTGAACCCTATATTCGAGGTGGTAAAACAGGCCTTTTTGGAGGAGCTGGTGTTGGTAAAACAGTTATAATTATGGAACTCATCAATAATATTGCTAAGCAGCATGATGGTTATAGTGTTTTTGCCGGAGTTGGTGAGAGAACTCGTGAAGGTAATGATCTCTGGTTAGAGATGAAAGAATCGGGTGTTCTCAAGCAAACATGCCTTGTTTATGGCCAAATGAATGAGCCGCCTGGTGCTAGACTTCGAGTGGGCCTTACTGCACTTACTATGGCCGAGTGGTTTCGAGATTATTCGGGTAGTGATATTTTACTTTTTATTGATAATATCTTTCGTTTTTCTCAAGCTGGCTCAGAGGTAAGTGCTCTTTTAGGACGTATGCCCTCCGCTGTGGGTTATCAACCTACATTAGCTACAGAAATGGGACAACTGCAAGAAAGAATCACTTCTACTAAAAAAGGCTCTATTACCTCGGTACAAGCGGTATATGTTCCTGCTGATGATTTGACTGATCCTGCTCCTGCTACGGCATTTACTCACTTAGATGCAACGACTGTTCTTTCTCGTAAAATATCTGAAAAAGGTATCTATCCTGCTATTGATCCATTAGATTCTACTAGTCGAGCACTTTCTCCCCAAATTGTAGGAAAGAGGCATTATAATGTTGCTCGACAAGTACAACAGGTTCTTCAACGTTATAAAGAGCTTCAAGATATTATTGCAATTCTCGGTATGGAGGAACTGTCTGAAGAAGATACGATTCTCGTAAGTAGAGCCAGAAGGTTGGAGCGCTTCTTATCTCAACCTTTCCATGTTGCTGAACAATTTACGGGTATGGCTGGAAAATATGTCAAGCTTGAAGATACTATTGAATCGTTTGAGGAAATGTTATCGGGTAAATACGATCATCTGCCAGAACAAGTATTTTTAATGGTGGGTTCTATCGAGGAGGCTATTGAAAAGGCTCGAAAAATGGGTGTACGGGTCTAGTTTTGTTATTTCTTATGATTATTAGATGATTTATTTTGGATAAGTTAACAACAATGTTAAACCTTAGTGTTATATGTCCTGAAGGATCTATTTATGAAGGTATTGTGGAAGAAGTTTTGGTGCCTGGAGCGGTTTCCAGTTTTAGTATTTTAAAAAATCATGCCCCTATGGTGAGTGAGCTGTCTATTGGACTTGTTGTGATTAAAGAAAAAGAAAAAAAAATTAAATTTTCTATTGAAAGTGGCTTTGTTGAAATTTTGAATAATCAGGTTACGGCATTGGTTGAAAATATTTTATATATTGATGATATTAATGCTAAAAATGAAGAATTAAAACTTCAAAAACTTTTAATTTTAGCAACTTCATCAGATATTGAATATGAAAGAAAGCAACGTAAAATTAAAATTTGTCGAATGAATATCCACTTAGCAAATGATATTAGAAGTAAATCTCTCATCCAATGATTAAAATTTTTTAAACTATTTTTTCGTTTGATTACTTTGGCTTTTATTTAAATTTTTTGGATGGTCGTTTCTATGATTCATATTTTCTTTGTTTTTTTTCAACAATATTTTATAAATTTATTGGCTCAAATATCTTCTTTACTTGAATTTGAATTGAAATATTTGATTTATAATATTTTTAGAAAAAGTTTCAGTAGTGTAATTTTTTTATCCATACTTTTGTTTTTTGTTAGTATTGTTTCCTGTCGAGATATAGACTCCCCTAATTATAGTAAAATTAAGGTTGAAACATCTCTCAAGGATAGTTTAAATATGTTGAAAACAATCTCTGAAATGTGGAAAATTGTTGAAGAAGATAAACTTGATTATGATGGTATTAGAAACTTAAGTAATAATTCTGATGATGATATTTATCATAATATTTTGCAATATGATCCTGTTTCGCTTATTCTTACAAAACAAAAAAATAAACAAGAGGTTAGCTTTCAGTTATTGATGTTTGAAATGAATTCACCTTTAGATGCTTGGGGAGCCTATTCAAGTTTAAGAAATCCTAATAATCCTCCATATTTAGATAAATTACTTGTTAATCCTTCTGAAGGCTTTTATTTAGAAGGATGTCTTGTTATATATCGAGGTACTCGCCTTTTGTTATTTTATCATAACATAACAGAGTTATCTTTTATTAAAACTATGGTAACAACACTGTTGAAGGGTATGCCTAATAATGAGTATGATCATTCGTTAATCAATATTTTACCCAAAGGACAAATTATTAAGCGGAGTGTTAAATATTATAAAAAAAATTGGCCTGTCTCAGGTAATTTTCAACAATGTGCTGTCGCTTTATATCGTCCTCATAGTAGTATAAAAATATTTATTTGCAATATGGATTACTTTGCAGAGAGTAAAAAGTCTTTTAAGAAATATTATCAGTATATTCAAAATGATCTTGGGTTAGGAAGTCCAAAAATTAAAAATAAAAACTTTCAAATACAAAATAAAAATTTAAGAGTAAAATATTTTTTTTATAACTCTAATAATTATAAACTTCATGGAATTTTTAAATTTAAAAAGTTTATTTTTGGCGTTATGGGTAGTAGCTCAAAAAAATTTAGTCTTGCTTTAAGTAATGAAATAGTAGGAAATCTCTCTTTACAAAAATAAAATTTATAATTTTTATCATACAATGTTTGACATTGATAAAAAAAAAGAACTTAGAAAGTTCTTTTTTCGTAGATGGCAGTCAAAAAAAAGAGATAATAAATACCTTCATGAGGTTGAAAAATATTTAAAAATTTACTTAAGGTTTAGAAGACTGGGGTTGCAATCTTGTAAATTTATGGCCTATAAGCCCTTTCCATCAGAGATAGATATTTTAAAAATTCTTCGTGATGTGGGAGTTAAGAATATTTATATACCAAAGATACGGGGTTTGGGACTCATACTTAAAAATATTGACTCTAATGAATTTATAGATGCTCATCAGATTGATGTAATGATCGTACCTGCGTTATTTGTACAAAAAAATGGTTATCGTTTAGGGAGAGGAAGTGGTTATTATGATCGTTTTTTAAGATTTTGTCATCGTCAGGAAGTTATATTCTTGGGTTATCACTGGCAGATACTTGAGCAAATTCCTATTGAGCAGCATGATAAAAAAGTTTCTATATTAATTACAGAACAAGGTATCACATATTGTAAATAATTTTTATTAATAAAATACTTTCCATCATGATATTTATCTACAAGCTGTCATGTGCTTTTTATTCGATGGTTCTTGCTGTTCGTCTTTCTTTTCTCATGTAAAGAAGAAAAAATTTCTTCAGTTGAAGAAAAAAAATTTAGAATTCAGCTTATCCAAGCGATTAAGAGCATGAATAAGCATTATAAAAAAACAACTAAAAAACTTGAAAAATCAAAAAATCCAGAAATTATTGTAAATATTCTTAAAGGACACTTGAAAAGAATTACTCCAATTAGCCAAAATATGTTATTTTTAGAGTTTAAACAACCACAATTTTTTGATTATCAGGAAAATAATCCACCAAATGCATCTAAAATACTGAGACACTCAGTAGAGCAATTTTCATTGATAATGAGAAAATTGTTTACTAAATATAAAAAAAATATAGCTTTTGTAAAAATTTATCAACGTGTATTTAATCGTGGGGTAGATAAAGAACAAACTCTGAATAAAATATATTTAAATATTATTCAGAAAAAAAAAGATAATTATCAAAAAATAATAAAAGAATTAAGTAAGGATAAAAATAATTTTAGCTCTAAAAAAAGTATAAAAATGTTAAAAAAATTCTTGTCGTCTGTGCAAAGAGATGAGCAAAAACTGAAAAGGCTAAGTATGAAATATCCTTATATCTTAAAAAATAAAGGTCGGCATTTTGAATCGCAATTGCGTCTTATTAAAAAATTTTCTTTATCTATATCCAGTTCTCTTGAAGAGCTTATCCAAAAAACGACCGTGAGTGATGAATTAAAAAAGATTTCTAGTGAATTAAGGCAGACTTTAGTAAATTGACTCTATAGTAAGAAATGAATTCAGAAAAAGCTCAAATTTATATATTACCTATTTGGGAGATACTTAGAAAAGAGGTAAGGGGTTTCTTCCAATCATATATGGCTTGGATAATTATTTTTCTCGCTTCGATTATTAATGGACTTATGGGTTGGTGGGCTCTACATCAAGAGCTTGCTTCTGACATGACGCTTCAGTTAATTTTTTATCGATTTTCAGGCACTGCGATGGTAACTTCAGCACTTATTGGAATGCGACTTTTCGCTGAAGAAAATGCTTTGGGTACATTAGAGTTACTTATTACGGCTCCTATTCGTGAGTCTCAAATGATTCTTGGTAAAGTATTATCAGCGATTATCGTTTTATTAGTGGTTATGCTTTGTAGTTTACCAATACCAAGTATGGTGATTATTTATGGAGATGGCCATTGGGGGCATATTATTTCTGGATATATAGGAGTTTTTTTTATTGGGGTTTCATGCATTTTTATCTCAACTTTTTATTCTACTTTAACCAAAATTCAACTTGTAGCAAGCTTACTGGCCATAGGAAATATCTGTCTACTATTGCTTTTGGGCTTTTTTTCTCCTTATATCAGTCAACCTATGAAGGGTATTTTACGAGAATTTTCCTTATACATACATTATAGAGATTTTGAAAAAGGGGTTCTTGTTTTACGTCATTTTATTTATTTTTTAAGTATTATTATATTTTATTATTATATTACGATTATTTCTTTAAAGAGTAGGAGGTGGCAATCATGAGGTTTCTGAAATCTATCGAAAGCTTTATTTCTGGATTAATCTATAATATTAATATTATTTTTATTTTAGGATTCTTGCTCCTCTTCTTAGGACGAAATTTATCTTCAGAGATATTCGCGTTATTTTTTTATTCTTTAAGTATACTTTTTTTTCTGTTACCTTGTGTTCTCTTTATCTTTTCTAAAAAATCGAAGCAAGTGTATGTTGGAAATATACGAAAATCAATTTGGCTTATTTTTGGTCTTGGGTTTACATGTATACTATTTTATATCCTTCAATTAGATGTTCTATGGGGTAATTTAATTTTTAATGATGAGTCGAATAAATTTATTCAAAGCCTTAAAGGGCTTCAAAAATTCTTTCAGATATCCTATTTAACACTTCTTTTTGGATTATTTATTTTAAGTGTCTTGTTTCAATCAAGTTTAAAGGCTATTTTTTCAGAATCAGCAAAAGCTCTTGAAATTAGAGATATTGCGATCCACATGATTATTTTATTCGCGGTGCTTGTCTCTTTAAATTATGCTGCAAAACTCAGACCAGTATCAATTGACTTAACTACTTTGGGTAAATATAGTTTATCAGATGAAGGTAAAAAAATTATAGAGGGCATTGATAAAAAAGTTGTAGTTACTGGATTTTATCCATTTTTTCATGATCTTTATCGTGAAGTTGAATTGATGCTTAATAGCATCAGTTCGGTAAATCCTCTTATTCAATTTTCATTGGTGGATGCTCTTCGAGAAAAAGATATTGCTAACTCAAAAACGGTTGATCAGAACGGATATGTTGTTTTTGAATCAATTAACTCAAGCGAATTTGCGATTGATAAACGACATACAACAAAGAGAGTGCGTATTGAACGTCCATCTGATTTGAAGAAAATGGAGAAGGAATTTATTTCAGCTATTTTAAACGTGATACGTGAGCGTAAGAAAATTTATTTTACAGCTGGTCATGGAGAAGTGCTTGGTGAAGGTAAATTTAAAGAAAGCTTAATTAGCTTATTTCAAGAAGAACTTAAAAATCAAAACTATGAAATTAGTAGGCTCAATGTTAAAAGTGGCTTTCCTCCTGATATTCCAGTAGATGCTGACGCTGTCGTTATTATGGGGGCTAAAAAATCATTTATTGACCTAGAGAAAGAGGCATTGATCAATTATATTTTTAAAAGAGGAGGTAAAGTGTTCCTGTGTTTAGACCCAACTTTATTTTCAGACTTTTCTTTTCTTCTTGAGCCTTTCAAAATAAAATATAATCAGAAAAACTTACTTTCAATGTCTGCCCTCAAAGATAAACCTGATATTCTTATTGTTGATAATTATACAGCTCATCCGATCACTAATTCTTTTTTAGATTTAGTATCTCGAAAAAAGTTTAGTATTTTTCCTAGTTCTGGTTCTTTTGAACAAAATGACTCAGTTACGAAAGATAAAAACTTTTTACTTGAATCAGATTACAAAACTTCATATATTGTCAAAACAAATTCAAATACATGGGTTGACTCGATTAAAAATTTTGTTTATGACAAATCCAAAGAACTAAAGAAAGTGAGAAATCTTGCTTTGAGCATTGAACAAAAAAATGCTTCTAAATCTTCTCCCTTTCGCCTTGTTGCATTTGCTGATGTTGATTTTATCAGAAATAAGTATATTGCTTGGCCAGGCAAGCATTCTATTTTAGCGATTAATTCTTTGAAGTGGCTCCTTGAAGATGAAAATATTATGGGTATCCTTCCTAAAGAAATTGAAGCAGGAAAAATCAAATTGACTGAAAAGGAGGATGATTTTGTGTTTTATTCTCTTGTTTTAATTTGGCCCTTTCTAATATTTATATTAGGTTATTTATATATCCATCGCCAAAATAAAAGTTTAATTACTTCATCAGAGGTAAAGGTATAACGGATAAAAAAAAGCCTGGTGTCATGTCGATTGCTGGCTCTGATAGTTCAGCTGGTGCTGGAATTCAAGCTGATCTAAAAACATTTACAAAACTGGGCTGTTTTGGTTTAACTGTTATTACTTCAGTAACCGCACAAAATACAAATGAGGTGTTGCAAGTTCATAATTTACCAAATGATATTATTTATCAGCAGATTCATGCATTGAGCTCAGATATTGATATTTGTTCTGTTAAAATAGGTATGTTAGCTACTATTAATATTATCAAAACAGTGGTGAAAGCTATTGATGATTTTTCCTTAAGGAAAATTATTATTGATCCTGTTATGATTGCAACTAGTGGAGATACATTAATTGATCAGTCTGCAATTAAGGAACTCAAAAATCAGTTAATTCCTAGAGCAAGTTTAGTGACCCCAAATATTTTTGAAGCAGAAATATTGACTGGTATGAAAATTACTTCATTAAGTGAGATGGAAAAGGCTGCTAAACAGTTATGCAAACTGGGACCTCCAAATGTTTTAATTAAGGGCGGACATTTAAGAATTAAAAATCAAAGTGTTGATGTTATGGAAACTTTTCAAGGAACTCAATATTTTCGAACGCCTTATGTTTATCTAAAAAAAATACACGGTACAGGGTGTGTTTTATCAGCAGCAATTGCATCGTATGTAGCTTTGGGTTATGATTTTACAGGTGCTATGAAAAAATCAAAAAAATTTATCTATAAAAGTATAAAAAAATCACATCGATTGGGGCAAGGTGCTTGGATATTAGGCTAGATTAATTATTTAATATGGATAGTGTTAAAGATAATCCCATTCAAATTGAGGTTAAAGAATTTAGAGAGATTATTAATAATTTCTCTAAAGCAAAAATATTGGTAGTCGGTGATTTAATGTGGGATGAATATCTTTGGGGTGAGTGTGATCGAATTTCCCCAGAAGCTCCTGTTCCTATTGTTAAAATTACTCGAGAGGAAAAAATGCCAGGAGGAGCTATTAATGTCACTAAAAATTTGCTCTCTTTAGGAATTGATGTTGGTATTATGGGTGTTGTAGGTAGAGATTCAAATGGCTTAGCTATACAAAGAGAATTGAGGAAATGGAATTTAAATCTAATGCAAATATGGGAAGCTTCCGATAGGCCGACGACAGTAAAAACTCGTGTAATTGCTAGAAATCAACAAATTATTCGTTTAGATAAAGAGGAAACAGGATCAATTAAAAAAAATATCCAATCGCGTTTTCTTGAGGTGTTACGTCAAGAAATTTATAAATTTGATGCCATTATTCTCTCTGATTATAATAAAGGTTTTTTAACAGATCGTCTAATTCCTGCCATTATAGAAATTGCTAAGAAAAATAATATCTATATAGCGGTAGACCCTAAGGTTAATTATTTTAACTTTTATCAAAATGTCGACCTTGTTACACCTAACGAAAAGGAAGCTTCAGAGGCGATGCAGCTTTCTTTTCCTAAAAATGATTGTGCTCTTGAAGAATTAGCATTTCGAATAAAAGAAGAATTCAAAATAAAAGAATTGTTGATTACACGCTCTAGTAAAGGAATGACTTTGTTTATAGAGAATAATAAGCCAATTTATCTTTCTGTTACTGCTAGAGAAATTTATGATGTAACAGGGGCTGGTGATACAGTTATTTCTATTTATACTGCTTCAAGGATGGTAGGAGCTAAGCCATTTCAGGCTGCTGTGTTAGCTAATTTAGCAGGTGGTTTAGTCGTCGGCAAATTTGGAGCGAGTACAGTGAATCAAAAAGAATTAAAAAAAATATTAGTGGATACTTTTTTAGAGAAATCATAAAATGCATAAAAGAACAATAATTGCTGCAAACTGGAAGATGAATCTTAATAAAAAACAGGCTGTTGAGCTTGCTCAAGGTATTGTAGTTGCATCACAACAATCTGACGATAAAAAAATTATTTTAATGCCTCCGGCTGTTTACCTTATGGAAATAGCAAAGGTTGTTAGTTCCTCAAAAGTTGGTTTAGGTGGACAAAATCTTTGTTTTAAAGAGCTTGGGGCTTATACGGGTGAAATTGCCGCTTTTCAATTAAAAGACATTGGCTGTACTCATGTGTTGGTTGGCCATTCTGAACGACGGCATTATTTTGAAGAAGATTATGAAACTGTTAATAAAAAGAGCATTATAGCTTTAAATTCTGGCTTAGAGGTTATTTTATGTGTAGGGGAATCTAGAGAAGAAAGAGAAGAAGGAATTACTGAAATGGTTGTTGTTGATCAATTGGAAAGTTCTTTTCAAAATATGAGTCCTGAAGATTGTTCTAAAATAATTATTGCTTATGAGCCTATTTGGGCGATTGGAACAGGAAAAACTGCGACTCCTAAAGATGCTGCTCACGTTCATACTATTATTTATCAAACAATTGAACGATTATTTGGTAAAAGTGTCTCAAAGGAAGTGAGTATACTATATGGTGGCTCGGTAAAACCCGACAATATTAGTTTATTGATGGCAGAAAATGAGATTGATGGGGTGTTGGTTGGAGGAGCTTCTTTAGATCTGTCTACTTTTTTAAATTTACTAAAAAAGGTTTAATTTAAAACCAATTAATCTATGCTAGCTCTTTCAGCTAAAAAAATTAAAAAAAAATATGCTGGTGGAGTTTACGCTCTGAAAGGGGTTAGTCTTGAAGTTGAGCAGGGTGATTTTTTTGCACTTCTTGGACCAAACGGTGCGGGGAAATCGACTTTAATTGGCATTATTACTTCGTTGATCAATAAAGATGCTGGCCAAATTCAAGTATTTTCTCATGATCTTGATAAAAATATAAATCAAGTAAAACAAAATATTGGTTTAGTACCGCAAGAATTTAATTTTAATATTTTTGAAACTGTTATCCAAATATTAATTCATCAGGGAGGTTATTATGGGATTAAAAAAAAAATAATCAAGGAAAGGGCCGAAAAATATCTCAATCAACTAGGATTGTGGGAAAAAAGGAATACTCAATCAATGCGCCTTTCTGGAGGTATGAAAAGAAGATTTATGATTGCAAGGAGCTTGATTCACAAACCAAAATTGCTTATATTAGATGAGCCGACTGCTGGAGTTGATATTGAACTTAGGCGATCAACTTGGGAGTTTTTAAAAAATTTAAATCAAGAGGGTGTAACAATCATTTTAACAACCCATTATCTTGAGGAGGCGGAATATTTATGTAAAAATGTAGCGATCATCAATAATGGAGAGATTATTGCCAACACTGCTATTAAAAAATTAATCAAACAACTTGATTCACAAATTTTTATTTTAGATATTAAAGAAAAAATAAACTTAACTCCTATTATCGAAGGATATAAAATAAAAAAAATAGATGAGCAAACGTTGGAAGTAGAGGTAAATCAAAAGGATAACATATCTCAGCTTCTCCAAAAACTCAGTGGAATTAATCTAAACATAGCTAGTATGAAAAATAAAACAAATCGTTTAGAAGAATTATTTATTAAATTATTGAAATAATTTTATAAAAGATAAAATATTGTGAATTCTACTGCCTTAATTACAATTGTTCGTAAAGAAGTACTCCGAGTTTTAAGAATATGGCCTCAAACACTGATACCTCCAATTATTACAATGTGTCTTTATTTTCTAATCTTTGGCAATTTGATTGGAAAGCGAATTGGTAAAATTGGTAACTTTGATTATATGAAATTTATCATACCAGGTTTAATTATGATGTCAGTAATTGTAAATTCTTACATGAATGTGGTATCCTCGTTTTTTGGTAATAAGTTTCAAAAAAGTGTTGAGGAGATTCTTATTGCACCAGTTAGTAGTTGGATAATAATAGTGGGGTATTGTTGTGGGGGGCTATTTCGAGGACTCATCATTGGGACTTTAGTAACTTGTGTTTCATTATTTTTTGTCAAATTAAAAATTTATAATTTATCTTTGGTTATTATTGTTGTTATTTTTACTTCATCTTTATTTTCACTTGCTGGTTTTCTTAATGCTATTTTTGCAAAAAAATTTGATGATATTGGTATTTTTACTACTTTTATTTTATCTCCCCTCACTTATTTGGGTGGAGTTTTTTATTCCATTGATATGTTGCCTAGTTTTTGGCGTACAGCTTCTTTATTTAATCCTATTTTATATATGATTGATATTTTTCGTTATGGTTTTTTGGGTATTAGTGATATTAATATCTATGTTGCTTTAAGTATTTTAGTTGCTTGTATCACCATATTATTTATTACCTGTGTTTATCTGGTCAAGGTTGGCTACGGATTGAGAGAGTAATTTAACTTTATTTATTTTTCCAATAGTAGGTTATCAATTAATCGGACATTTTCAAACCATGCCGCTACAGCAAGGAGCATTTTATCAGGGTGATCTTTTTTTATAGGACGCAGATTATCTTGAGAGTAGATATCAGCATATTCAATTTTTTGATTTTGTAATTTTGTTTGCATTAATTTTTTTAAATCTTTGACAGAGGCTCCTTTTTGCCATTCTTTTTTACAAAAGGTTAATGTTTTATATAAAATAAGTGCTTCTTCTTTTGCTTGTGGTGAAAGTCGTTGATTACGGCTGCTCATTGCTAAACCATTAGAATCTCGAATTGTCGGGGAACCTACTATATCAACAGGTAAGCCTAGTTCTTTGACCATTATTTTTATATGTAGATATTGCTGATAATCTTTGAATCCAAACATCGCTAAATTGGGTTTTACCCATGATAAAAGATGATAAACAATAAAAAGCACACCCTCAAAATGGCCCGGACGTAAAGGAGCACATAATGTATTTTCGATAGATGGAATAGAAAGTTTTAGTCGAGGTTTTTTGTGCAGGAATGTTTCTTTAGTGTGTGAAAGTGGGGTAAATAATACATCAACCCCTTCCTTTTGTAGGATTTTCTGATCTCTTTTTAGATTGCGAGGATATTGTTCAAAGTCTATTTTTTTATTAAATTGTAGTGGATTTACAAAAATGGAAACAATTACTTGTTGAGTCTTTTTTTGAGCTTCTTTGATTAGAGATAGGTGTCCTTCATGAATGCCACCCATTGTTGGTACAAACCCAAGTTTATGTTTAGGATAAGTGTGATAAAACTTTTTAGAGAATGCTTGAATTTCTTTTATCGAAGAAATTAATTTCATGGAAGAGTTGTAGGTGTATTTTTCTGTTCAAATAATTTAATTTCTTTCAATAACCTAGGTATAATTTCAGCTTCAGTTATTTTTCCTTTGCTCTCTCCTTTTACGTAAAGAATCGCTGATTCTCGGCCAGCTGAAATTCCAATATCGGAGTCTTTGGCTTCACCTGGACCATTTACGAGACAACCCATTATGGCCACTTTTAGTGGAGTTTTAATGTGAGCGACTGCTTTCTCTATCTTTGTTGCAATTTTAAACAGGTCTACCTCTAAGCGGCCACAGGTGGGGCATGAAATAAGAGTTACTCCGTAATTGGTTAATCCCAACGAACGAAGTATTTCTCGACCTACTTTAATTTCTTCTGTACCATCTGCTGTTAGAGAGACTCGGATAGTGTCACCAATACCTTCTGATAGAAGGGTACCAATGCCAATCGATGATTTTATAGTTCCTTGAAAAGAAGTTCCCGCTTCAGTGACTCCTAAATGAAAAGGATAATCACAAATTTTAGCTAGCTTGCGATAAGCATCAATCATCATAAATACATCTGATGATTTTAAAGAGATAATTAAGTCATCAAAATTATTTTCTTCACAAATACGAATATGCCTCATAGCACTATCAACCATGCCATCACTTGTTGGATAACCGTATTTTCGAAGGATATCTTTTTCAAGAGAACCTGCATTCACACCAATGCGAATAGGAATATTTTTTTCTTTGCATGCATTTAATACATGTCTTATTTTTTCTTCTTTCCCAATATTACCTGGATTAATGCGAATTTTATCAACATTATTTTCGATAGCAATTAGTGCTAGTTTATAGTTGAAGTGAATATCTGCTACTAGAGGAATATTAATTATTTGCTTAATCTCGCGAAGAGCATGTGCCGCCTCTTCTGTATTAGCTGTGACTCTAACAATTTGGCATCCGGCTTCTTCATATTTTAGAATTTGTTCAATTGTCTCTTTTATTTGAGTCGTTGCTATTTTTGTCATTGATTGAATTACCACGGGATTAGAAGAGCCAATAGGAATTCCACCAACATTTACAGTACGGGTTTGTCTACGCTTAATATGATTCTCTTGGACTTTAGCATCAAGCATAATATCACATTGTTTTAAGTAATATTGATTGGGTCAATTCTTATTTGTTCTATTGATTGGTAAAATATTAATTTATTATTGAATTATGTATAAAATTATTCACAATATTGAGTTTTATTGTAATTCAAAATTGAACTTAAGTTGTTTCTTAAAAAATTACAGATTTTTTCTTGACCTAGCATCCTCAGCATTTTATTAAATTCTTATTTTATGTGGCTACAAAAGCGAATAAATGAGAAAAAATATTTATAAATTAGAGTTTTTTTGAGTGGCAATATCTATAAGCTTTTGGGGTAGTCCTCCACTTTCTGTAAAACTTCTTGAAAATTTATTATGCGACACTCGTTTTAAAGTTGAGTTTGTCGTTACTCAACCAGATAGGTCTCGTTCAAATAGAGGACGTAAGATAGAGTCCTCACCTGTTAAATTAAAGGCTCAAGAAAATAAAATACCCGTATTTACTCCTGAAAATCTTAAGGAATCTAAATTTCAAAATAAAATAAATTGTATAGCTATTCGCTTTCATGTCGTTCTCGCTTATGGTCAAATTATACCAAAAGTGATATTTGATCATCCACCACTAGGGGCTATTAATTTTCACGCAAGTTTGCTCCCACTTTTAAGAGGGGCGGCTCCCATTGAATTTGCTTTATGGGAATCACATCTTAAAACAGGCTGGAGCCTTCAACGTATTACGTCTAAATTAGATGCAGGAGATATTATTGCTCAAATTCCTTTGGATATTGCTTGGGAAGATCACCAATATTTATTACATACAAAAATGGAAAATATTTTATTAAATTTTGCAAATGATATGGTTTATAACTTTTCAAAAGAGACAAAGAATAAAATACAACAAAGTGAAGATTTAGCTACCTATTCTAAAAAAATTTACTCTATTGATGGAGAAATGAAGTGGAATAAATCGGCTCTTGATCTTCGTAATCAAGCTAGAGCTTTGGAGATGAAACCTGGAATTTTTAGTTTTTGTAGAGGTAAGAAAATTAAAATTTTTCTTAATTTTTCTGTCAAAGAAAAAATAATATTTGATCAAAAATATGTTAATGAGCTACCCGGGAACCTATTAATAAAAGAGAATGAACTTTGGGTCATTTGTGGTGATTATTACGCTTTACCTATCAGTTCAATTCAAATAAGCGGAAGGCCTAAAATTTCTGCCACTGATTTTATCAATGGTTATATGAGTTCTGGCTCTATACTAACTTTATCTTCTTGATTTTTTATATTATAAATACATATTGAAACATGTTCTTTCTTATTTTGAATAAATTTTTCCATTCCAAATAAGTCTGTGGTTGTGATTAAAGCTTGCCCCGCTTCATTTAAAAATGAAATAAAGTATCCCCTTCGTAATACATCTAATTCATTTAAAATATCGTCAATAAGTAGGACGGGAGTTTTTTGTATTTTTTGCTTGGTGTATGTATATTGGGCCATTTTTAAAGCTAGGGCAACTGTTCTTTTTTGTCCTTGAGATGCTACTTCTCGAAGTTCTAACTCATTATGATGAGGATGTTTTAAGTAAAATTTAATCTGATCACGATGAATTCCTACACTTGTTTTTTTCCATTTTAGATCATTTAGAAGATTTTCTTGTAATATTTTAAAATATTTTTCGCTTGAAATACCTTCTTTTACAGAGGGTTTGTAATAAAGTGTCCAGTCTTCAGTATTTCCTGATATTAGTCTCACATATTTGTTGAATAATTCTTGAATCTCTTGAAAAAAAGTCTCTCTATATTTTTGTAAAAAAGAGCCTTTTTGAGCTATTTGCTTATCTAGACTTTTAAAAAAAGTAAGATTTGGATTTTGAGTAGTATTTTGTTTTAAAATAATTGAGCGAATACGCAGTATTTTTTGATATTCTTGTAAGTTACGTAAATAATCAGAATAAAGGCCAGAAAGAAGCATATCAAAAAATTGCCTTCTTGCTAATGGAGTTGTATCAACAATATGGATGTCATTTTGAGAAAAAAATACAGTTTGTAATCGCCCAATAAAGTCACTGATTCTTTTTATTTTTTTTCCATCAAAAATTAAACTTCTACCTGATTGATTTTTATCTCTGTGATAACCTATATGAATATTATGATTTTTTTGTCCGTCTTGATATGTTAAATTGATGGTATATAATTTTTGTTGCCAAGAAATAATATCTTTGGGTGATCGTGCTCTAAAAGATTTTAAAATACTAGCGAGTGAGATTGCTTCAAGCAGACTTGTTTTTCCAACACCATTTTTTCCAATGAAAAAAACAAGTTGAAAATTGAGAGAAATATTCGTATCAGAGTGATTGCGAAAATTTTTGATACGAAGATTCTTGAGGGCAAAACCTTCTGCCACAAGAAAATATTTAAGTGTGCATTGGCATCACAAGAGATATAAAATCAACATCTTCTGGATCATGGATCATAATTGGTTTGTTTTCATCTTCCATTGAAAATAAAACTTGAGGAGAGGAAATATTTCTAAGGATATCTTGAATATAGGAACCATTAAAACAAATACTTATATCTTTCCCTTCCCACTCAATGGGAAGGGATTTTTCTGACGCTCCGACATCTACGGCATTTGCTTCAAAAAGTAAGCTTTCTTTTTGAAGTTGCATTCGAACTTGACGGGCGGGCTCCTCAGTCATAACCATAACTTCTTCAAAAGTATCAAGTAAAAGTCGCCGCTCAAGTTTTAAACTGATTTTTTTCCCTTTAGGTATTACTTTTTCATAGTCTGGAAATTTACCCTCTAATAACCGACTAGATAGTTCGGCATTATCTACTCTAAAAAATATATCTTTTTGCTCTACTCCAATTTGAATGTTTCCTTCAATGTTGCTTAAAAGGTTTCTTAATTCTTTGATCGCTTTTGAGTATACGACAATATCATCTGTTACCTCAGAATCTTCACCACCAAGCTGAATTGTCTGGGGAAGTTTTCGTGTAATCGCAGATAAACGTCTACCGTCTGTACCAATAAGGGTAATTTTATTACCATTTGTTTTTAGACAAAGTCCGCTGTAGATATAACGATTTTCTTCTTGAGAGATAGCATAAAAAGTTTTATTGATCATTTCGAGAAGAAGAGGAGCTGGTAGAGTAAACAATTTTTCTTCTGATATCGTATTAATTTCAGGGAAGTGAGAACGAAACCCACCAGGCATTGTATATTTAGCAGAGCCATTTTCTTTTCCTTTGATGGTAATTTTATACCTTGTTTCTGATGTTTCTTCATCAACTGCTTTTTGTTCATGCACTTTTTGTTCTTCTGCAGAAAAGACAAAAGATTCAGACTTAAAAACTGTGGCGATATCACTAAGTTTTTTAGCCTTAACAATCACCTCACCTTCTTGAGTGTCTTGTGCCTGAATAAAAATTCTAACTGTACTTTCCATATCTGAGGCGGTAATACTCACGTTATCAGAGTATACTGAGAGAAGAACATGAGAAAGTAATGTGTCTGAGTCTCTTGTGGGCACAATCACATTTAAGCGTCTCATTGCTTCTTCAATCAGTTTTTTTTCAGTCTTAAAACAAATTGTTGTACCAACGGGAGAATCGCTATTTTTATTTGACTTCATAAATACATCACTCTAATTACAAATAAGCCCGTGCATACAAATTATATCAATTGGTGGGTCGATCTAATGGCAAGAACTTTTTAGATTATTTTACAGTATTGACTTGATATTTAGAAGAGTCATGTTCTTTTGAAGGATTTTTTTATCAAGTATGAAATATTTTAGAATAAAAGGCATAAAAATTTGTATTTTGAATTTGAAACCACATATAACACAAGAAAATATTTTACAAGCAGTGTGACAGCTAGAATAGATGCTCTTTTATTCTAGCTGTAGATTAGAAATTTTATGACAATGCAATCATATCTTAGATCTTCTGAAAAAGAAAAAGGTTTCGTTTATATAACGAGAAGACTTGTCTTTTCAAGTGCTCATCGTCTTCATCATCCAGATTTAGATAATAAAACTTTCTATGGACAATGTGCGAATCTTCACGGTCATAATTATATTTTAGAAGTAACAGTAAAAGGTAAAGTAACAGAACAGACTGGTTTTGTTGTCGACTTAAAAGAATTAAAAGAAGTTTTAGAAAAAGAAGTGAAGGTCATTCTTGATCATAAAAACCTTGACAAAGATATAAATTATTTTGAAAATGTGGTTCAATCCGCTGAAAATATAGCAATTTTTATTTGGAAGCGACTTGAAAACAAGCTCCCTAAAAATGCAATTCTTGTCTCTATACGTTTACACGAAACAGAAAATAACATTGTGGAGTATTTTGGATAAGATCAGTTTTTTACTAGAAGTTGACCACCTTCCATGGGATATTTTGTTTTATATGAGAATTCTCTGAGAAGAATTTTGGTTTCTTTTGGTAAAGTTGATTTACTTCGTTTGCACTAAAATATTCATCATTATTTTTAAAATATGCATATAGTTTTCGTGCGATGTGTAGGTCGTCTGGTTGGTCAATAGTAAGGCGCAGCTTCTCATAGAATGGATATTTTGAGGTTTCCAATTTCATGGGTTTTATAATATACCTTTCTGAATTTTCTTTAATATAGGTGGTAACATGTTCTCTATGAAAAGAACTTAAATCAAGTTTATGGATATTTTTTAAAATATCTAATTTACAAATTTCAAAGCTCATCCCCAAGGGTAACCATGCGGGATAGCTATAGTCAGGAATTTCTTTTTTTACAAAAGAGATATTTTTCTCTAAAACAAGATAGTCGATAAAGGGGTTATCCGCAGTGATGCGTATGATATAATCATCGTTATGGGCACCTTGGGTTGCCTTTATAAATCGACTTAAAACATCATAAGTTGCTCCTCCTACTAAATAATTATTTTTTAGAAAAAGCATATTTTTAAAAATAAGAAGCTCAGTTTCGGGAACAGCAATGATAACCTCGTCAATCTGATTGACTTTTGAAATTCTTTGTAATAAGTGCTCTAAAACGACAGGTTTTTCAAGCTCATAATTTAATGATGCAATTACTTTACGAGGGAGGCGTTTAGAGGATAATCTAGCCTGAATGACAATGATAAATTTCATAAATTAAAAGTAAAATATTCATCGCAGGCCTGACAATCAGGAACAGTACTATAGTTTCCTTGGAAATGGTTTATCCAGTGTTCCCTACGTTGGTTCCAGATACTTTGAATTGATTTTTCGTTTAAATTACCTAAGGTATGATTATTTTGGATATCCTGCTTACAAAATGAAACGTCCCCATTTGCTCGAATCAAGAGATCACGCCTCAGGTGCCAACAAGGAAATCGTTCTAAAGGCGTCATATCAGATACACGCCTTTCGGGCATGAGTGCAATATAAGAATTATACTTTTGAAGTAGAAAATTTACACCTAAATCTTGAGCTAATTTATCGACACTATCAACTTCCTTTTCATTTTCATTAATTTTTAACATTTGAAGATGAACCTGCTCTAAGTAATTAGAGTTATGTGTTTTTAAGTTCTCAGTAAATACTTTTAAATTATCTTTGACTTTTTCTCTATAGGAAGAGTCTACTCCATGAATGAAGCCGTAGTTTTTCAATCCATTGATATTGATAATCCATTGAGTTTTTTTAAAATTTTTGTGCTTAATTATAGAAAAAACTTTTTCTAAATAATATCCGTTTGTTTCAATAATCAAAAAATGAAGAGATTCTTGATCTAAAAAATCTTTAATTATTTCGCTTATTTCTTGATGTTGTAAAGGCTCTCCCAGGCCCCCTAAGCAAATAGAAGTATCTCGAAGACCACTCTTTAGATACTTTTTGACTTGAGTAAAAACAGTCTCACTCATTACCTGAGTTTTAAGATCTAGATATTGTCTGGGACAAAAAATACATTTATATTCACAGTCTTGAATTAATTCAATTTCGAGATAAGTGGGAGCTCTGTATAGAATTTCTGGAGATGCTTTAAGTAGTGCATTCAATTGTTGATACGGTGATTTATTTTTAGATAATTTTTTAAGAATTTGCTCTATTTTAATTAAAGATCTCAAGTTTTTACTTGAGAAATCTAAGCGTAAAACTCTAAGGTCTGGCTCTTCATAATGAATTTCGACATGAAAATCATTGATATTTTTTTCAATATAGTTGCTCAGGGGCATCAGAAATTTTTGTTCGCTAAAAACTTTTTTATTCTCGATTTTAAATATGTCGATAAGGGTTCTACTAAAAATTGATGGGCTAATGCCCGGCGGAAGGTTTTCTCCGTAACTATAATCAGCTCGATAAGATGTATGATTTGAAAAAATATTGGATGTAATTTTGGTATCCCATAGTGGGAACAATGAATCAAAATAAACAATAGATTGAAAATCTTTATGAATATTAAAAATATCTTCGAGTAAAAATAATTCATGCTTATAATCGATGAGTGTAATATTATTGATATTCTCTTTTAGTTTTATGAAAAAATTATTGGGTTCTTGGAAAGATAAGAAAACATTTTTTTGCTGTGAATTTATTTTTTCTATAAATACATCTACAGAAGATATAAACTGTTTTTTTGAAAATACTTCAAAAAATTTATCTTGATAAAGTTGATTCCAGAACTGACCTATCTTAGGAGAGAAATGAAGTAAAAAGCAATATGAGTCTTGTTTCAAAGGTATATTTTTACGGCTTCCGGTAGCCTTTTAAAAGTATTTTAACGGCGAGACGTCTCCTTTCTTCTAGAAGCCATTCAGAAAATTTTTGTTGTTGTTTTTGACCATAAAGTATATTAGTGATGAGCTCCTTAAGTTCGCTTAATCGAGCTTTTCTTTTTTTTTCAACCTTCACAACAAAATAAGTATTTCCTAATGGATACTCTTGAGAAACTAAGTTAAGGGGAGATTGTTGAATTAATGCTGGAAGCTGTGGATTAATTAAGGTAATTTCATTTAATTTTTGCCAGCCAATAAGCCCACCATTTTTTTTTGATGGATGCTTTGAGTAGAGTCTAGCGGCTCGAGCAAAATTCTTTTTAGCCATTTTTTGAGCTTGAACAATAATTTTATTTGCTCTAAGTTCATCTTGTGTATTACCTGCTTTGAAGGGAACAGCTATCAATCGATAGTAATATTTATAACTAAATTTTTGACTCTTTTTTGCATAAAAATTTTCAATTTCTTTTTGAGAAGGAAGAGATAATTTTATTTTTTGTTGAACGACTCGCCGAGTCATGATTTTTCGGTATATGTTTTTTCTAAAGTCTTTCCATTTAATAGAAAATTGTTTTAACTGTTTTCGTAATTTTTTTTCGCTCCCTATTCCTTTAGTTTTAATTTCTCTTTTGATCTCATTATCAATTCTGACCTCTGAGACTGTAATAGCTTCATTTTTTGCCGTATATTCAATGATGGCTTGTTCAATCAATGAATCTAGAGCAAGATGAGCGATAGTTCTGGGCCTTTTAATCGGTACACGAGACTTACGTAGTTTTCTAATTTCATTTTCAAGGTCAATTGCTGTGATTCCAATGGGCCCCACTGTTGCTGTAAAATAATTAATTCTCTCAGGATATAAGCTAGCTACACAAAGAATGAAAATACTTAAAATGCTTACCAACATGGTGATAAAATAGTCTTTGAAGAAACCTTGTCTAGTATTTTATTTTACAGTTGATTTAATCTCTTTTGATTTAATCTTAAAATATATTTTTTTTGCGGATGGCTTTTAAAGGTAGTTAACCTTAAAAAAAAGGAAATTCATTATGTAGCGCAGATACTTAAAATTAGAAGATTGCCTAGATGATATTTCAAAAAAAAATTGCCTTTAGTAATATTACACAAAGAGACGTGAACAGAGGGGTTTACAGCTTAAAACTATTGACCAAGAGAATTATTGAAGTATAACCCTTTAATGATGTTTTTTGGAATAGAGAGCCTAAATTTGCATCTCTAAATTGAGATCACAATTATTAAGGGCATGGCCAGAGCTTCCCAAATGTGAGAGAAGGCCATTCCAAATTATCATTAGTTTAGTATATTTTCTATTTAAATAATTAATTTTTATTATTTTTTAATATTGCTTTATAATTTGAATTAGAAATATAGATTGGCTCAAAGTTTATATGAAAATTTCATCACATAAGTCTAATATGTCTGATCCTAATCAATCAGAGTGGAAAAAAAGAAAACACGGTTTTTATATTTTAATAAAAATTCTTGAAGAGCCCGTTCTTTTTTTTGGTTGTCTGTTTTTTACTTTAATTTTTGTTAAATTACTTTTTGATTTTTTTAATATTTTATGGTTTCATTTATTATTTATTCCACTTCTTCTTTTTTTTATCTCTGTTGTTTTAATTGCTTTATTCATGTTCAAAAGTCGTAAGCATGGCTTGGTTAATAGAGACGAAAAATTAGATTCTCTTTTGATTTTTACTGATAATAAGTTTAAAAAAAGATGGGAGAAGAGCAAGAAAAAAATTCCTATGGAAACTGCCATTGAGGCTTATATGAATGGGGAATTAGATTTTAAAAATGACAATGTTCTCAAGATATTTGAATCACGGTATGAATTATTCCGGTTTTGTTTTACGTGGGGGCATCTTAAATCTTTTTTAGAAGATATTTTAGGTCGAGTTTGGAAGCATACTGATAAGGAGAATGAAAAAGATGTTGCTGGTGTATATAATAGGGGCAATGATTTTTATGGCTGGTTTTTAGATGATCGTATGCTTTATTCGTCTGGTATTTTTGAAGATCGGAATGGTGATCTAAAAAATGCTCAAACTAGAAAATTACATAAAATATGTAAAATGCTTCAAATGAAAAGAGGTGAAGAGCATCTTGATCTAGGGTGCGGATGGGGGGCTCTAATTAATTTCGCGTCTAAACATTATGGGGTTAAGACTACTGGTATTACTTTGTCGTCAGAACAGGCAAAATTTTGTAAAGAACAGGCCGTTAAGAATAAGGTAGAAAGCAAGCTTCAAGTTAATATTATGGATGCTTGGGATATTTCAAGTGAAAAAAAATATGATACAATCTCTTGTGTTGAAATGAGTGAGCATATTGGGATTAAAGATTATCAGAAATTTATGTTACACGTAAAAAACCTATTAAAGGATGACGGAATATTCTATCTTCAAATTGCTGGTTTGAGAAGAGCTTGGCAATATGAAGATCTTATCTGGGGATTATTTATGGGCAAGTATATTTTTCCTGGAGCTGATGCTTCTTGTCCATTGGCTTGGGTGGTAGAGCAAGTAGAAAGAGCAGGTTTTGAAGTCAATGTAGTGGAAAATAATGGAGTGCATTATTCCATAACAATTAAACGTTGGTATGATAATTGGGTTAAAAATAAAGACAAGGTAATTGGTAAATATGGTCAGTGGTGGTGGCGTAATTGGGCCATCTTTTTAGCATGGTCCCATTTGATTGCGGCTCAGGGGTCGTCTACGGTTTATATGATGTCTCTAACTAAGAATTTGGCGAATGATAAAAGTTCTATAAAAAAATCCTTAAATTCAGAAAAACCTGTTTTAGATCGAACAGAAATGAGAATTGGTCGGAAGACTAATTCGTTTTGAATTTTATAAATTGTAAAAAGGTTGACGTATTAAGCATAAATTATACCCACTGCTCTGATTTGGTTTTTTAAATCATGAAAAAACTTTTGGAGGAATTTTTAATGGTTGCTATTTTTTTATTTCGAGTAGGTCGCTTGTTTACTGGTTATTGTCTTTCTTTACTTATTATTGGTTTCTTTAGTTTCTCGGTATACCCTCGAGATTCGGAGAACATGGACGAGGAGGCACTTGGTGCTGGACAAGGCTTTTATCAGCTTGAAGAGCTTATAAATGCTACTGTGACTGTGGGCAGTAAAAAAGCAGAAAAAGCGAGTAAAACACCTGCTATTGTTTCTGTTTTCACAAATCAAGATATTATTGATTCGGGATATGATAATCTTTATGATCTCCTAGGTACTGTTCCTGGAGTTGAAATTATTGAATCGTACTATGGGCAAACGATGGTTCTCTTTCGAGGTGTTCAGCAGGAGCACTATAATAATAAAAGTTTACTTATTATAGATGGACATCGAATTTATGAACAAACATCAGGAAATTATCGACTTGAACAAATACCGTTAAATGCGATTAAACGTATTGAAATTATTCGTGGTCCGGGTTCTGCTCTTTATGGTACTAATGCTTATACTGGGCTCATTAATATTACTACAAAAAAAGATTTTAAGACAGATGAAATTTCTATTTATCAACGTTTTGGTCTCTTTAATGACTCTGGTGATGGGAAGGTTAAATTTGCAGAATACGCTGAAGTTTCTCTTCAAAAGACATTGGGTGAAGATATCTCAATAAGTTCTCACTCTTCGGGGAAGTGGCATCAATCGTTTATTTATACTATCAACGAACCCGAGGCTTTAGATCCGTCCAAACCTATTTCGAAAGATTATAAAAATAATTTTATTAATACGTATAATAGTTTTAGCTGGAAAGGTCTAAATATTAACGCTTTTTTCTTCCAACAAGATAAGTCAAAGTATGGCACACTTCCGAGTGATCCATTTGGTGGTTCTCCCGATCATGATGATAATCTCTATTACAATGTAGGTGGAAATATCGGATATACTCAAAAATTTTCTGATGCATTATCTGTTGATTACAAGTTTTTTTCTGATTATTATAATTTTTATTCTGAAGTGGGTCGCCGTCTTGCCGATGACGATGAAAGGGAGCAAGTTGTTGTTTTCTCTGGTTATAAATTAATCTTACAAACAGAGAGTAGTTATCAGTATAATAAACATTATTCAGGAATTCTTGGGTTTTATGCGGAGTACAACCAAACTGATCCTTTTAGTTTTGTAAATAGAGTTACAAAAAAACCAGATACCCTCAGTAAAATACTTGCTCCTTTTCAAAATAATCATTTTGCTCGTTATGATCTTGCTACCTATGTTCAGGGTAAGGCTGATTATCGTATCTTTAGTGTAACAGGTGGATTTCGCTATAATTATAATAAAGATTATGAGCATAGCTATGCACCAAGAGGTGGTTTGAATTTAACTCTTTATGAGGAAGGTTCTCATGGATTATTTGTGAAGAGCCTTTATGGTTTGGCGATTCGAAATCCAAGTTTCTTTGAAACAAAATCTCAAAGTTCCATTATTTTGGGCTTAGAGAATTTGAAGCCAGAGAGTATTCATTCTGTTGATCTCGCTCTTGAATATATTTTCTTGAGTCATCTCTCTTTTAGAAGTAATTATTTTTATAATAGTTCAGATGATTTTATTCAGCGAGGTTCGAATGCTAAAGGGGATCCAATTTATGAAAATACTGACGGTCAGGTCATTCATGGAATTGAGCTTGATGTTAAATATTATCCTTTATGGGGTGATTACAAAAAAGACTTTTGGCTTACTACCAACGTAAGCTATAAAACCGGTACAGAAAAATCGAATAATTTACCGATTAATTATCTAACACCTTGGCTTTTCAATTTTAGAGTTGATTATAGGTGGGAAGATTTTGTTGGTGGTCCTGTTCATTTTGGTGTGATTGTAAAATATGTAGGAGAACGCTCTGGACGTTTGAGTAACATAGCTAAGTCACCTCAAACTCCAAATGCTCAAAATAATGTTGCTGGTTATACATTGGTAAATCTTTTGATTAAATGGACATTTTTAAAAGAGTGGAAATCTTTAGGTGATCAAACGCTTGAATTTGGTGTTCAAAACATTACTAATACGAGCTATGTTTACCCTGAAGTTGTTCGAAATAGATCAAATTCTGTTGATGGGGTTACGCCTTTTTATCCAGGTAGGTATTTTTATTTTGCTTATCGAAGTAAATTAGGGCTGTAGTTCTCTCTTTGTTTTTATTTGGCCTATTTTTTTGTCCTAATAATTAATTTCTTTGATAAATAATTTTTTATGTTTTCTATTAAATAATGACTCTTTTTTGTTTACTTTTTAACTTAAAGGTTTTATTCGTATCTCTAATATGAGCATGACTTCTAATACTCCAGTAAAAGCTATCGAGACTATGGAGCCTAGTCGATTGAAGAAAATTATGGATAGAATTAATCGTTTTGTGTCTTTTTGTCAAGATGCTGACTCATATTTTTCTTTACCCCCAGGTCATGTTGATCGAAAATCATATGTATGGTCGCTTAATGGGTTACTTTTTGATGTTTATTCGCAGCTTGAATTACTTTTACAACATTTTCATAGAGAAGAATTGGGAGATTCTTTACATGCATTTTATGATACAATTCGAAGTTCTAGTTGGGTAAAGAGGTGTCAGGATAGACCCTTAGGGTATACTGGCGATTATTTAGCGATTGAACAAGTTTTATTAATCAATAAATTATCAAAAATTAATAGCTTGGGGTATGAAATTGATCGAAGTCTTCTTGAATCGCCTCTTTGTCAGCACTATAGAAATAAAATTGAGCGTGAGATTAGCTTGATACGTCACTCAATTGATAAACATGATGAAGCTGAAGTCCTTTGTTTTTCTGTTGGTGGCTGTTCCCAATTTGCTACAATTCTTTCATTTTTGGAGCGTAAAAAAAATTATACACTTCATTTACATGATACTTATGGTAATGCACTTAAACTCGCTAAAAAAAGGTTAGTTTCTATTCTTAATCAGTGTGAATTTTATAATGGTCATCTTTTTCGATTTATTAAAAAAGATTTACTTGGTGCAAAATTTGATCTTATAACGATGGGTGGTATCATGGATTATATCACAGACAAGGTTTTTATTTTAATCTTTGGTTTCCTATATGCGATGCTTAAAAAAGGTGGATGTATATATATTACTCAATTAGCAAAATATGATTTGTATGAGTGTGTTATGCATTATGTTTTATTTTGGGATGTCATTTATCGATCAGAGGATGAACTGAGGTCGCTAATTCATCAATGTGGTGTTCCTGATAGTAAAATTAGTATTACAACAGACTTGACAAATATTAGCTATTTAGTAGAAGTAGTCAAATGAGAAAAGATAAAATTTTTATAAAGATGAAAACAGTAAAAAAATGCTGTTTTTTTGTTTTTGTCTATGTCAGTGTGATTCAATTACCTTTGTTCGCCTCTTTTAAAGTGTTTGTTTTTAATCCAGAAAGCCAAATTAGCCGAGGTCGTTATATAAAACATATTTTTGAAAATGCTTGTAAAAAAGCACGTGTTTCTTGTGCTATGCAAATATTTGCTAAATCTGTTGATTTTGAGAGAGTGATGAAAGTGAGAAAGCCTGAATTTGCCATTGTTGCCTCTTATTATTATACTTTACGTAAAAAAAAGTTTCGTTGGTCACCTATATTTTCGGGTTATAGAGCTGGAGCTAGTGGTTTTAAAAAGGCCTTGCTTTCAACTAAAGGAAAAAAACTTAAGAATATCAAGTATATTTCAGCTATTGCAGTTGGAGGCAATTCGATTAATCCTGTTGAACAGAAATTTATTAATTCTGTTGGAAAGGGAACATTTTTTGTAACAAAAGTTTCAAAAGAAATTGATGCTATTATGGGGTTAGCTCTTGCTCAGGTTGATGGTGCAATTGTTACAACTAAAACTTTAAATATTCTGGGTCGGGTTAATCCGAAGGCTCGTCGCTCTTTGAGAACGATTAAAATTTTACCAATTATTAAATATCCAAAAATTGTAAAATTTCCTACTGTTGCTAAGCGGAAGTTACAAGAAATAAAAGTAGTTTTATCAATACTTTCAAAAAATCTAAAAAAGACTCGTTTATTTTTTCGCTATTTTGGTGTCACAAAATTTAAATAAGTTGGAGAATCTAAAAAATGTTAAAAATTAAAAAATTTTTATTTCTATTTATGTTTTGTCTTTCTGTATTTTGTTTTTTCAATTTATCTGATTTACTGGCAGTCCCTACTAAAGATGGTAAGTTTAATATTGGAATTATTAAAGATACAAATTTGAGACAGTTTAATCAAACAATTTTAGGGCTCAAGTCAAGTCTATCGTCTGATCTTTATAACATGCATATTATAAAAATGGATAAAAGTTATACTAAGGCAAAAGCTAAGAGGTTTATTAAAAGTAAAAATATTTCACTTCTTATTTGTTTGGGGGAGATTGCAGCTGTTCGTTTTGCTCAGTGGGAAGATAAAGTTCCTATTTTGTTTGCTTTGGTGTTGAACTACAAGCGATTCAAATCGCTTTCGAGTGATAATGTTGCAGGTATTTCTATGGAAATTTCAAGTCAAAATCTTTTCGTTCATTTTAAACTTCTCTATGGTGGTTTAAATAAAATTGCCCTACCCTATCATCCAAATGCTTCTTCAGAGATAGTAAGTGAGGCAAAAAAAGCAGCTCAATACGCTAAAATTCACCTTGAAACTATGCCAATTAAATTTGCCAAAAAGATAAGCACTAACTTGATGAATAAAAAGTCCAAATTTGATTCAATTTGGATGATCTCAGATTTTAAGTTGTATAATTCGTCGACATTAAGTTCTGTGAAAAGTTTCTTTGCATTTGCCAAAAAATATAAGAAGCCAGTTTTTGTCTCATCAGATACTTTTTTAAAAATAGGTGGTCTTTTTTCTGTCTCGGTTGATTACATGAGTCTTGGGTCTCAGTTAGCCCTTCTTACAAACAAGAGATTAAAAGGTTCTAAAAAATTAAAAAATATTAAGGTTGTCTTTCCAATTGGAACACGTACTGTTTTAAATATGAAAGTTGCTCGAAGTTTAGTTGCAGATGGTATTTTAGATGAAGAAATTTTATATGATTACGAGGCTGATGTTTTTTATGAAATGCAATAATCTGTACTTAGTTTTTAATTAAGTACATTATGTTTTTTAAATTTTTACTTTTTACATAAATGGTATTTTCATTAAAAAATAGAATTATAGGGTGGTGGCTTGACCGTGGTGTTCGTTTTAAATTTATTATCAGTGTTTTATCCCTTTTTGTAGTGGGTGTAATTTCTCTTTTGATCTTTTTTACCAAGAGAACAGAAACTTTACTCGCTGAAAACTTAAAGCAAAAACTTAGTTTATTAGAAAATAATTTTTCAGTAATCGTTAAAAGTTCTCTACTCGAGAGTAGTTATACTACTTTGAACACTTTAATAAAGTCGATTTCACAAGGAGATAAAGAATTGTCTCATCTTGTTGTTATGGATCAGTCTTATAATATTTTAGCAACTTCTAGCGAAACAGTATATCCAATATTTTATCAATTGAATGATCTTTCTCTTTTGAAAAAGGTTAAAAGTAAAAATCAAAATATTTTTTTTGATGATTCAAAAAAATTACTTGGTCGGTTAAAAATTATTTATTCTGAAAAAGAAGATGACCTTGAAATTAGCAATGATTTTGGTTTTGATGATAATTTTTCTGATCAAAAAAGTGAAGATACAGTAGATTCAGGTGAAGATAATATAAAATTGGATTCTTCTGAATTATCAAAACTATCTGATGAAAAAAATTTAAGCGAGGAATCTGATAATTTAGATAAAGAGATCCAGGGTTACATATATATCGCCTTGACTACAAAATATTTGGAAGCAGAAATTAATCAAATTTGGCTCATTTCATTATTATCTCTTTTAATCATTCTTGCAATAGGAGGAGGAGTTGCCTATATGATTGGATCTAACTTGGCTAAACCTTTGGCTTCTCTTGCAAGCAAAGTTCGTGAAATTTCGGAAGGTAATTTAAATGCTGAAATTCATAAACTTGATCGACGAGATGAAATTGGACAATTGGTTTTAAATACTGAAAATATGCGTGAGTCGATCAAATCATTGACAGATCACTTGGAAGATAAAGTAGAGCAAAGAACATATGAGCTCCAAGTTGCTCAAAATGAAAATGAAAAGATTTTAGATACTATGAAAACTGGCCTTTTAAGTATTAATTCTCATTATATAAATGGTTCTCAATATTCAAAAATTACTGAAAGTATCTTTGAAAGTAAAGAATTAGTAGGAGTGAACTTTTTTAAGATTTTAAAATTATTTTTAGATACAGATAAACTAAGAATGACTGATAAATATTTATCTATTTTATTCAATAGTACTATTGATGATAGCTTTATTTATGATTTAAATCCACTACAAAAGGTTAGAGGAAAGTTTCAAAATGGTTCGATTAAATATTTAGAGTTTTATTTTGATCGAATTTATGTAGATGGTCAAATTGTTGGTATCATGGTTATTATTGAGGATATTACTGAATCTTCCCTATTAAATAAACGTTTAGAAGTAAATCAAAAGAATATGGATAATCAAATGAAGCAACTTTTGGCTATTTTAAATATAGATACACAGGCTTTGGGTATGTTTATTTCAGATACAAGTGAGGATATCGCTGAACTCAAAGCTATAGTCACTTTGAAAAAACTTGATGAAAAAAATCTAAATCATATTTATCGCCTTGTCCATAGCATCAAAGGAAATGCAGCCTTGCTAAATCTTTTACTTATTTCAGAGATTGCACACATGGGTGAAGAAGAAATTATTATCATACAAAAAAAATATGAATTTTCTTCTAAAGACATGAGGCAGATTAACAAGTTAATTGTGGATTTAGATCGCTCTCTTGCACAAATCAATGAGCTAATTGCCAAGTTGAAAAATTTTAAAAGTAGTTTTTCTAAAAATTCTGATCTTAATCTTATAATGTTTGATTCTATTAATAAAACAATCAATCGATTGGGTAAAATAATGAATAAAGGGGTTGAGTTTACTTATGATAAGTTTGATATCAAGCTTTTAAATGATGGAAATAGAAAAATTATAAAAGATATTTTGATTCAGATTATTAGAAATTCAATTAATCATGGTCTTGAAACTTATCAAAGAAGAAAGGAAGTAGGTAAACCCCTTAATGGTATGATTAAATTACTTTCACAAAAAAAAGATAGTGCTTTTTTTACGCTTATTATTTTTGATGATGGTAGAGGTTTAGATATTGATCAATTACGGGATAAGGCTTTAAGAATGAATAAAGCTGAGTTTAAAGATATTCTTTCATGGAATGATGATCAAATAAAAGAATTAATCTTTCAAGAAGGTTTTTCAACACAAAAAGTTGTAAATTTAACAGCAGGACGTGGGATTGGTATGGATATTATTAAAAGAGAAACTGAGAAATTGGGTGGTAAGATTTATTTAGAATCTGAAAAGGGAAAATATTTTAAAATTAAGCTAGATTTTCCTTATGTATTTAAGAGTTAAGGGTTAATTATGAAATTGGAAAAAAAAACAGATTCCAAGGAAGTTGTTAATAGGCTCTCTCAACTTCCATTAATTGCACTGGTGTCTTCTGATCCAAAAAAATATACTACATTAAAAGAGGTAGTTTTGTATATTGATCCTTTTGTAGATATTTCTAAAACTATTCAAAAGCTAGAAGGCGAATCATTTCTAAATGTGTCTAATCAATTATCGGTGAAAAATATTCTTAATCAAGTAAATTCAAAAACAGATGTTTTGATTTTAGATGTTCATTCAAGCTATAAACTTGGGTATCCAAAATTATTAATAATTTTAAGTTATATCGAAGATGTTTTCAGAGATATTGATGTAATAATTTTTGCAGATCCTAACTATTTCTCGAAGGAAATATTAAGAAAAATTATTCAATGGAAAGCTCCAAAAAACAATTATCACTTTTTTAATAATGAGCAAGGGCTTCTTCATTTTTTATTTATTATCACTAATTGCATGAGAAATAAGAATAAATTATTGCAGAATGCTCAAGAATTAGCTACTTTACAGGATGAAAGAAAAAAACTTTATAAATATCTTTCTGAAGATGTTGTGCAAGCAATATTATTTTCTGATGAGAAAGCTCAAAAATCAACTTCAAAAAAAAGTACAGTCATGTTTCTAGATATTCGTAATTTTACTGGAATTAGTGAAAAACTTGAACCAGAACAAGTAGTTGAATTATTGGATCTTCTGTTTACTGATATTGTTGATTTAATATTTAGCAATAAGGGTTCGGTAAATAAATTTATTGGTGATGCTATTTTAGCAACCTTTGGTTGTCCTCGGTCTTATGGTAATGATGCTGAAAATGCCGTCAAATGTGCAATTAATTTAATAGCAGCTTTGAGCATTTTTAATCAAGTCAAGCCTGCATTTTTGGATGATGAGATTAGTCTTGGAATTGGTATCGCTACGGGAAATGTCTTTGCTGGAAATGTTGGTTCTCATCGAAAAATGGAATATACGGTTATTGGTGACACTGTCAATTTGGCTAGTCGACTTCAGGATATGACAAAAAAATTGTCTTGTAATCTTGTCATTGATGGTCAGACTTGCAAGGAGATGGATGGTCAAATACCCTTTAAACAAACAAATATCCATAATGTTCGAGGTAAAAAGCAAAAACTTGATATATATTATCTTCCTAATGAATATTATGATTCTATATAGTTTACCTGATGAGTATAAAAAATAATATTTTCAATATTATTAAAGAGGCATTAGAATCTTCTTTTTCTGTTCACCATATGGAAGATAATTTAGAATTTTGTCCTAATGAGACCTATTCTTCTTTAGATAAGATCGTACTTTATAATTATACTGCTTTAATTAATGTATCGGGTATGACGAATGGATACATTATTCTTTCTTGTAATCAGGAATTTCTTGCTGAAACTATTAAATTAATTTTAGGTCCTCGAATTCACTTAAAAGAGGAATATTATATTGATATGGTTGGTGAGACAAGTAACACTGTTGCAGGTTATTTTCAAAAGTTTTATGGTGATAATTTTTTAATTTCTGCCCCGGTATTTATAAATAAAAAAGAATCTATTAATATTAAATATAAAGTTGCCAATATGATACAGGTTCTAAAGTTTAGCTTGCTTGGTTTTGAATCGATGGTGATCGTTGGTTTTAATTAATTAAGAGGTAGAGGTGAAAGATGAAGTTATTAATTGTAGATGATTCAATGATTATTCGCAGAGGTATCACAATGTTTGCGGAGAAAAAAGGTTTCGAAATTATTGGTGAAGCAGGAAATGGAATTGAGGCTTTAGAAATATTTCAAAAAAATCGGCCAGATGCCATTACGATGGACATTACAATGCCTGAAATGGATGGTTTAGAATGTATTCGAAAAATTATGCAAATTGATGATACTGTTAATATTGTTGTTATCTCTGCATTAATTGCACAAGAAAATATGTTAGATGCAATGAATGCAGGAGCTAAAGGTTTTGTACAAAAGCCCTTTAATGATGAAAAATTAGAGAAAGTTTTTAGTCTTTTGGAGAAAAAGTGAATTGATTATGAGTGAAGATGCTGAATTAGCCCAAGCTTCAATTTTAAACTTATTTAAAAATTATTCTTTAGATGATAAATTAGTTTTTGGTGAAGTTTATGATTTAAATCAAAATGGAAGAGATGAATTATATGATTATACTGGGTTGATTAGTATTTCAGGTGAGTTCACTGGTGGGTTATACCTTGCATGTAAGATCGAATTTTTAAATTCTATATATAAGAAACTCACCAATGAAGATCTAGCCCCAGGAACGTTTACTAAAAGAATTTTTTCGGATTTAATTGGTGAGCTTGTAAATACGATGGCTGGCTATTTTCAAAAAAAGTATGGTGATCAATTTTTAATTTCTGTTCCTTATATTATTATGGGTAAGGCTGAAATAAACATTGTGAAAAAAAAATTAAATGTTAATTTAGGTTCATGTGTTGTTCCTTTTTCATATGATAATATAAAGTCAATTTTTGTTGTGAATTTAGATTCAGTGATAAAGTGATTTTATCTAGATATAGGCAATTTTACACTGTGATGTTAAAAATTTAAGAAAAGGAGAGTGCCTTTCACCTTCTTCTATCGCTATAAATTGTAATTTTTTTTTTGCTCGTGTAATTCCTACGTAAAGTAAGCGAATTTCTTCATCTGGGTCTCCCCATTGATGAGGTATCTTTTTATCTTGAATACCCCAAATAGTGACATTTTCAAACTCCAATCCTTTTGAGGCGTGTAGGGTCATAATGTTTATTTTAGCAGGTATTATTTTTTGCAAAATTGTTTGTTCATTATTCGTTCTCACTAAGATAGTGGTGTTGTCGAAAATAATATTTTTTTGATTCCATGCAGCAACTTTATTCCATCGTTCTTGCAAAGAAACATTTTTGTGAGCATTTTCTTGAAGAATTAAACAAATTGGTTTTAAACCTGATTTTTTATAAGAAGTTACTTTTTTTTTAATATAATTATCAGATAGACGAATTGCTTGATTTCCCAATCTCACAATTTTTTTTTGACTTCTAAAATTTTTAGTTAAAAATAGGCGTTTAACTTTTGGTAGGGTCTTCTTGAGTTCTATACTGATTGAGACATCAGCTCCACGAAATTTATAAATAGATTGCCAATCATCTCCTACAACAAATAATTTTTCAAAACACATCGATTGAATAAATTTCAATTGAGATGGTGATGTATCTTGAAATTCATCTATTAATGCAATAGAATAAGGGGAGTGAATATTTTTTTGATTAAATAACTTTGTGCATTCAGAAATTAAATCGTCAAAATCATATAAGTTTTTTTCCCTTTTATAATAAGTATAATCTTTTTTGAGTTCTTTTATTTGAGGATGTTGTGTAAGGTGACCTTTAATAATAAATTGAATAGGGAGATGCCGTAACTCTTTATATTTACGATCTATGAGCTGTCTATAGATTTGATTTGAATTTTTAAGAATTGTAGGTTGAAATCCTTTATATTTTGTAATAAATTTATATGCTAGGGCGTGCATTGTCCCGATAAAACCAACATGAATTTTTTTTTGATGTAGGCGTTGTTTCATTTCTTCTGCTGCCTTTTTAGTAAATGTAATGAGACAAATATTTTGAGCACTTGTATTATACTGGAGATATTCACTCACTGTGGCAATAAGAGTTGTGGTTTTGCCAGAGCCAGCACCTGCAATTAATTGTAAAATTTTAATTTTTGGATTCTTCCATAAAAAGCTTGCTGCTATTTTTTGTTCTTTTGTCATTATTTTTTAAATTTATTTAACAAAAAATCTATAGACTCAGTTAATATTATTAAAATTAAGTAATTTTAAAATAAAAGATTAAGAAAATATTTTTAATAATTTAATATCCTTCGAGTGAAGCAATAAACATAATGAGAGAGTTTCGGTGTTTTTCCTTTGGTTCTATTTTAAGTATTTTATCAAGCTTACTAAGAGCTTTAAGAATAAAAGGGTATGATTTCTCTTGATAGTTTTGCAAGAGTTTTTGGTATCGTTGTTCATTTTTTTTAATCATAAATGGGTGAGCTTTTTTAATACCAAGCCTTATTAATATTTCTGAATGAGAAATACCTAATTTTATAAAATATTGATATCTATAAGCATCAATAAATAATTTTGTGAAGCTTATTGAGAGATCAGTACCGTCATTAAATTTATGTTGATTGAATTTTTGAATACAATCGCTTATTCTTTTTTCTGCAATTTGGTCTAAAAGTTGAAAATAAAAATTTCCTTCTGATTTCTCACAAAAATCTTCTATCATTTCTAGTGTAATTTTATTTTTATTTAAGGTTTTTTGATTACATTGGGGAAGGAGGTATAATGTTAGTTGCTTTAAAGCTTGATGTGTTTTATGAAAATCAAAAGCACATTTTGATAAAAGTAATTCTAATGCTTCTTTATCTATTTCGTAACCCATTTTTTTTGCTTCTTTAATATAATATAAAATGATATTATGTCCTTTTGGTAAATTAGGTTTGAAAATAACATCTGATTCTTTTAACTTAGAAAAATTTTTTGGTAAAGATGAGGAATCGAATTGTAAAAAGCAAAATATAGATTTTGGTAAATGATTAAATTTTTTATTAAAATGTTTGAGAATGGTTGAATTTATTTCAATATTTTTAAATAAAGAATCTGCATGTCTTACTATAACAATGCGATTAGAAAAAAAAAGTGGAACAGTAAATAATTCAGTATAAAATTGACTGGGGGATACTTCTAGTCCATTAAGTGATATTTTTTCTAGGAGACTATTTTCAGCATGTATTATTTCTTTATATTGCTTAATAAGTCGCTCATAAAGATGATTTTCTGAGCCTAAATAGATTAACTTATGAGGAATTTTGTTTTTTGAGGAAAGCCTGAGTTCCAGTACATTTAAGTCATCAAAAAGCTCTTTTGTCATGTCTAAGAGCTAAATTTCTTTATTATTGAAGAGTTCTTTTCCCTGGATTTTTAATCTCTCCACTTTTTATAATGCCAAAATTTTTTTCATATTTGTGAATATTATCTTCTAAAGCGTGCAGTAATCTCTTAGCATGAGAAGGTGTTAAGATAATACGAGAGACAAGTCTTCCAAACGGTATCGGTTGTTGTTGAATAAATAGATGATCAATAATAAATTCTTCTTTGCTGTGCCCTATATTAGTTACATTGGCAAAAACACCTTTAAGAATTTCAGGATCAGATTGAATTTCAATATTCGTATTTTCATTCACTTTATTTGATTGATTATTACTCATAGTAGGCGATGCCTATTTTAGAATAAAGAGATATATTGTGAATGATAAAAGTGATTTATTTATTCTTTTTTTGTAGTTTTGATTTTAAAATACACCGAATTACTGTAATCTATCTTCATGATGGTTTTAAACTTTCTGTACAAACCAAGGCAAGTTTTCGAGAATGAACCTTCAGGGAAATGTAATAAATTGAGAGTAGCAAAACCAATACCCACTAAGCTCCTGCCTTCACAAAGGCGGGGTATGTATGAGCCAGAATTTGAGCATGATGGATGTGGTGTTGGCTTTATTGTTGATATTCAAGGCAGAAAATCAAGAGCAATCATTGATCAAGGTTTAAGTATCATGTGTAATCTCGAACATCGAGGTGCAATGGGTGCTGATCTTAAAACGGGTGATGGGGCAGGTATGACCATTCAAATACCTGATATTTTTTTTCAAAGAGTTACTAAAAAAATACAAATTAATCTTCCTCCAATAGGTCAATACGGAGTAGGCATGCATTTTTTTCCTCAAGAAAAAATTAAAAGAAAAACTATTGAAAATATTGTAGAAAAAATTATCACTGATGAGAAACAAGTATTTTTGGGCTGGAGAAAAGTTCCCATTAATTCTGAAGTTATTGGAGAGGGTGCTCGAGAAATGATGCCCTATATTAGTCAATCGTTTATAGGGGCAGGTGACTGCATTAAAAATATTTATGACTTTGAACGCAAACTATTTATGATTCGTCGAACTATTGATCACCGAATTCGACTTGAACTTAATGAAGGTAGAAGTAGCTACTACGTTTCTTCTTTTTCGGCAAAGATCATTGTTTATAAGGGTATGCTATTGGGTGAGCAATTCTCTGAATTTTATCCCGATATGCAGGCAAAAGATATGGTCTCAGCTTTGGCGATGACGCATACTCGTTTTTCAACAAATACCTTTCCATCATGGGATTTAGCTCATCCATTTCGTTTAATAGCACACAATGGTGAAATTAATACCCTTAGAGGTAATGTCAATTGGATGATAGCACGTGAAAAAGTTATGAGTTCTCCATATTTTGATAAAGATCTTAAGCGAATGTTACCAATTTTAATGGATGGTCAGAGTGATTCAGCAGCTTTTGACTCGGTATTGGAGTTACTTGTTATGGCTGGAAGAAGCCTTCCTCACGCCATTATGATGATGATTCCAGAGGCTTGGTCAAAGAATAAATTTATGGACCCCGACAGAAGAGGTTTCTACGAATACCATGCAACAATGATGGAGCCATGGGATGGTCCAGCAGGTGTTACTTTTACTGATGGAGATATGATTGGAGGTACACTCGATAGAAATGGTCTTCGTCCTGCCAGATATGTAGTTACCAAAGATAATGTAGTTATCCTTTCTTCAGAAGCCGGTGTTTTACCAATTGCCTCTGAAAATATTAAATATCATGGAAGGCTTCAACCTGGTAAAATGTTTTTAGTAGACCTCATAAAGAAAAAAATTATTCCCGATGAAGAAATTAAAAAAGAAATTAGTACTCAAAAACCCTATCAATCTTGGGTTAAAGATAAAATTATTCATATTGATGAACTTCCTACGCTCAATAAAATTAAAGAATTTGATCATACAAATGTTCGTCAAAGGCAGCGCACTTTCTTTTATACTAGAGAAGATATTGATATTGTTCTAAAACCCATGATAATAGAGGCAAAAGAGGGTATTGGTTCGATGGGAACAGATGTTGCTTTAGCCATCCTTTCTGAAAAACCACAGTTACTTTTTCGTTATTTTAAACAACTTTTTGCTCAGGTAACAAACCCTCCTATTGATCCCATTCGTGAAGAATTAGTAATGGAACTTACCACCTACCTAGGCCCTGAACAAAACTTATTAGATGAATCTGCTGAACATGCCCATCGTTTAGAACTCTCTCATCCAATAATTTCTAATGAACAACTTGAAAAAATTAAAGTGATCGCTCAGGGGCATTTTAAATCTGGGACAATATCCATTCTCTTTAATATTCATAAACGACATGATATGCGTGAAAAAATGAATGAGATTTGTGAAGTAGCGGAGCGGCTTGTAAAAGATGGGGTGAGTTTACTAATTTTATCAGATAAAACTCCCGATAAAGACTATGCTCCGATTCCATCCCTTTTAGCGGTTTCAGGTGTGCATCACCATTTAATTCGTAATGGCCTGAGAACAAAAACATCTATGCTATTAGAAAGTGGTGAGCCTCGAGAAGTCTCTCATTTTGCTCTCCTTTTTGGCTATGGTGCGAATGCGATAAATCCTTATCTTGCTTTTGAAACAATTACAGATCTTTTCAAAACTGGTTTTTTACCAGAAATTACAAAGCTCGAGATAGCCTATCAGAATTACTTTAAAGCTATTCAAACGGGGCTTTTTAAAGTATTTAGTAAAATGGGAATATCGACTCTTCAGTCTTATCTAGGAGCCCAAATTTTTGAAGTAATTGGTATCGATTCTGAAGTTGTTAATACTTATTTTACAGGTACTACTACAAAAATTGAGGGTATGAGTCTTGAGATGTTAGAGGAAGAAGCAATTAAAAAACATCAAGAAGCTTATCAGGACCACTCTGTATCAGATATTCTACCTAGCGGAGGGTTGTATAATTATCGTCATGATGGTGAACATCATCTCTGGAATCCTCTTTCTATTGCAAAATTACAAATAAGCACGCGTAACAATGATTATCAAATATATAAAGAATATGCTAAACTTATCAATGAACAAGAATTGAAAAGAGTAACTTTAAGAAGTTCGCTAGAGTTTTTATACGCAAAAAACCCAATACCATTAGATGAGGTAGAACCAGCCTCCCAAATTGTTAAACGATTCGCCACAGGTGCAATGAGCTTTGGTTCGATTTCATGGGAGGCCCATACTGCCCTTGCAATTGCAATGAATCAATTGGGTGGAAAATCAAATACAGGAGAAGGTGGAGAAGACCCTATTCGATTCAAACAACATGGTACAAATAAAAATATGCGTTCAGCAATTAAGCAAATTGCTTCTGGACGCTTTGGAGTGACTGCAGAATATCTTGTAAATGCTGATGAACTTCAAATTAAAATGGCACAAGGGGCGAAACCAGGTGAAGGTGGTCAACTTCCTGGTTTTAAAATTGATAAAATTATAGCACGGATCAGGCATAGTACGCCCGGCGTTACTCTAATCAGCCCTCCTCCCCATCATGATATTTATTCAATTGAAGATTTAAAACAACTAATTTTTGATCTTAAAAATATTAACCCAAAGGCAAGAGTCAGTGTAAAGCTTGTGTCAGAAGTAGGCGTGGGCACAATCGCTGCTGGAGTGGCGAAGGCTCATGCCGACCATATATTAATTAGTGGTCATGATGGAGGTACAGGAGCAAGCCCTCTTTCTTCAATACAATATGCTGGAACTCCTTGGGAGTTAGGCTTAAGTGAGACACAGCAAACCCTCGTTTTGAATGGATTAAGAGATCGTGTATGGGTGCAGGTAGATGGTCAAATTAAAACAGGTAGAGATGTGGTCATTGGTGCACTTATGGGAGCGGATGAGTTTGGTTTCGCAACAACGGCTTTGGTAACTCAAGGTTGTGTCATGATGAGAAAATGTCATTTAAATACTTGTCCTGTAGGCATTGCAACTCAGGATATTGAATTGAGAAAAAAGTTTGCTGGTTCTCCTACTTATGTCATTAATTATATGCTATTTGTCGCTGAAGAAGTACGGGAATATATGTCACGATTAGGTTTTAAAACATTTAAGGAAATGATTGCTCAGGTTGATCGATTATACTATAAAAGACCAAAAAATCATTGGAAGGCTAGGGGTATTGACCTCAGTAATGTACTCATAAAAGCTAAACCAAAGTTTGGTACCGGTGTTTCTCATCAAAAAGATCAAGATCATGGGTTAGATAAACAAATTGACCATATATTGATTCAAAAAGCCCAACTTGCCTTAGATACAAAAAAACCTGTCAAGATTCAAATGAATGTGAGAAATATAAACCGTAGTGTGGGCACCATGCTTTCATACGAAGTTGCTACAAAGTATGGTCATACTGGTCTTCCTGATAAAACAATTAATATCATTTTGCATGGGTTTTCTGGACAAAGTTTAGGGGCTTTTCTTTCCCGAGGCATTCAAATAAGTCTTTATGGAGGAGCCAACGATTATGTAGGAAAGGGTATTTCTGGAGGTCGATTAATTATTCGTACAGCAGAAAATGTGAGTTTTGATCCTTCCAAAAATATTATTATTGGAAATACAGCTTTCTATGGAGCCATTGAAGGAGAAGCTTTTATAAATGGTATGGCTGGTGAGAGATTTTGTGTAAGAAATTCAGGTGCACATGTTGTTGTTGAAGGAGTTGGTGACCATGGTTGTGAATATATGACAGGTGGTCGGGTTGTTATTTTAGGAGAGGTTGGTCGAAACTTTGCTGCAGGAATGTCAGGAGGAATTGCCTATATCTGGGATATTGAAGGTACATTCAAAGAATATATAAATCAAGAGATTACTACTATTGGATACCTCGAAGATGAAGAAACTAACAATGAGCTTTTATCGCTAATTACAAAACATGTAGAATATACTGATTCACATAAAGGAAAATATATTTTAAATGATTGGCATCAGCAAAAAAAATATTTTCGTATAATTATTCCAGAAGAGTATAAGCTAGCAATGAATAAATTAGTGAAAGAAAAGCAAGTTCATGTATAGTAGATCTAGTAATTAATATGTGTAGAAATTCTTTAAAACAAAAAATGATTAATTGAGGTAATAAAGAGATGGGAAAACCAACTGGCTTTAAAGAATATAAACAAAAAAAATTAAGTAAAGATATTCCTGAGAATAGAATTCAGCATTTTTGTGAGTTTGAACACTCTTTTGAAAAAGATGAGGCTAAACTTCAAGCTGCACGTTGCATGGATTGTGGTATCCCTTTTTGCCATGGGCCAACGGGTTGTCCTGTTGTAAACTTTATTCCTGAGTGGAACGATTTAATTTATAGAGACCATTGGAAAGAAGCCCTCGAAAACCTACATTCGACTAATAATTTTCCTGAATTTACAGGAAAATTATGTCCTGCTCCCTGTGAAGGAGCTTGTGTACTTGGTATTAATGAGCTTCCTGTTTCAATTAAAGCAATTGAGAGAACTATTATTGAAAAAGGTTTTCAGGAAGGATGGGTAAAGCCTCTTCCTCCTAAAGAGCTGACAGGAAAAAATATTGCAATTATTGGCTCAGGCCCTGCTGGTCTGAGCTCAGCTCAAGAACTATGCAGACTTGGCCATGGTGTTACAGTGTATGAAAAAAATGATAGAATTGGTGGTCTTCTTCGATATGGTATTCCTGATTTTAAAATGGAAAAAATTTATATTGATCGAAGATTAGAGCAAATGCGAGCAGAGGGAGTTAAATTTAGAACAAATATATTTGTCGGACACGATATACATATTAACGAAATTCGAGAGAAATATGATGCAGTTATTTTAGCTGGTGGTTCAGAAGAACCTATAGACCTTGCTATTCCTGGTCGTCATTTAAAGGGAGTACATTTTGCACTAGATTTTTTAATACAACAAAATAAAAAAAATGCTGGAGATAATATTCAAGAGCAGATACTCGCAACAGGTAAAAATGTAATTGTAATTGGTGGAGGAGATACAGGCTCTGATTGCATTGGCACATCAAATAGGCAGCAGGCTAAAAGTATTCATCAATTTGAAATTTTTCCACAACCACCCAAAAACCGTGCTTCTGATAACTCATGGCCTTATTGGCCTTTAGTTTTTAGAACTTCTTCAAGTCATGAAGAGGGGGTGGAACGAGTTTGGAGCGTCAATACTGAGAAATTTGTGAATAATGGTCAAGGATGTGTTTCTGCTTTAAAAACGCATCAAGTTGAATTTAAAAATGGAAAATTTATTAAGATTCCTAGCTCTGATCATGAATTTAAAGCTGAATTAATTTTACTTGCAATAGGGTTTTCTCACCCTAAGCACAGTGGGATGATTGAGCAATTGCAAGAAGAAGGTCTAGAATTAGATAATAAGGGTAACGTAAAAGCAAACTATGGCGATAATGAAGATAGTCATAGAACCAACTTGGCGAATATTTTTGTTTGTGGAGATATGAGAAGAGGTCAATCTCTTATTGTTTGGGCCATTGCTGAAGGTAGAAAATGTGCTGCTTCTGTGAATACGGTGTTATCAAAAATAAAAAACTAAATTGATATAACTATTATTATACCTAGTGTTTCGTTTACCTAGAAATATGGCATTTATCAATAGGCTTCCTAGGAAGTTTACTTTAAGAGTTCTTAAAGAGCAAAATAATATTCCTGAAGGCAGATGGTATTTTGTTGAAATCAATAAACATAGATTAAATCTGTTTTCGGAGAGTGTCTTGAAAGAAGGTTCACTGTTGCAAGTTGAAAAACAGAATAACTTACTTCTTAAAATTATTCGAAAAATCTAATGCCGTCGCTGAGTTTGGTTGTTCTATTTAAGAAAATATATGAAATAGGGCATTAATTTAAATAATATTTTATCGAAAACTTCATGAAAACCAATTCTAAAGGCTATATCTTCTCAATCTTCTCTGGAATTTCAGCAAGTATGTTTTTTGTTCCATATAAATTGGCTTTACAAACACTCACTCCTATACTATTTATCTGGTTAGTTTACTTATTTAGTATTCTCTTTAATACTCTACTAATTATTCTACAAAGTATACAAAACAAAAATAAAAATTTTTTTAAAACTATCAATATACGTTATAATTTAATCGCCGGTTTGGTATTTGGAATCTCATCAGTATTTGGTAATGTTGCCATAGGCAAAGCATTAGAACACACTAGTACGGGACTTGCTATTCTTGTTTTACGTTCTGATGTAATCTTGGTGATACTTCTAGGAGTACTGTTTCTTGGAGAAAAATTAAATAAACATTTTATTATTGGATTTATTTTAAGTATTTCAGGATTTTTTATTTTAAATATAGAGCAAACAGAAAGTTTTTTTGAATTTACACCTTTGACATGGGCATTTTTAGGGGCTTTAAATTTTGCTATTATTCAAATTGCTTTAAAAAAAAATATTGATAAAATACATCCTACCTTTATTAATTTGGTTCGCGTGATATCAGGAGCAATCATTATTATCTTGCTCCCTACATTTAAATTAATGTTAATAGATGTTAATATATTACATCTTCTGTTGGCAGGTGCGGCTGCTTTTTTTGGCCCATTTATGTCGCGTAATTTACAGATCTATGCCTTGAAATATATTTTTGTTTCTGAACATACTTTATTGATCATGATTACTCCAGTAATCGCATTAATTTTATTTTGGTTAATTTTGAATGAGATTCCTACCTTAATGTCCTTATTAGGAGGTATCATCATATTTATAGGAATTTCATGGTCTTTAGTTATTGATATATTTAAAAAATATAACGGATATTCTTTATTTATAAAAAAGTAGCCATAGTAAATAGCTTTTTATCTATCTCTGCCTAGGAAGCAGGGCACCGTATGAGGCACACATCGTCCAGTCAGCAGTCGCAGCGGAACCAGTGCCCGCTTTGGGCTTTGATTAGTCGTTCTTCCATCCACACTTTGAGGTGCACCGTTGTTCCAATAAGATTTTGTGATCGTCAAAGACGAACTAATATCCCCTATCAGACCACCGGCAGCAGAAGAAGCAGAAGCAAGAGATTTAGAAGATATCTCACCAGACCCACCAAAATAACTACTAGTTATTGTCGAAGTAGAATCAACTTTCCCCACCAGACCACCAGAAACAGCAGAGGTAGAAGAGGAAGAAGAGGAAGAAAAAATCCCACTATCCCCAGAAAAATAAGAATTTGTGATTATCAAAGGAGAATTAGCCCTTCCTATCAGACCACCGGCAGCAGAAGAAGAAGAAGAAGAGACTCCACCAGATCCAAAAAAATAACTATTAGCTATCGTCAAAGGGTTAATAGAAGCGTCAGAATATCCCACTAGACCACCAGAAACAGCAGAGGTAGAAGAGGAAGAAGAGGAAGAAAAAATCACACTATCCCCAGAAAAATAAGAATTTGTGATTATCAAAGGAGAATTAGCCCTTCCTATCAGACCACCGGCAGCAGAAGAAGAAGAAGAAGAGACTCCACCAGATCCAAAAAAATAACTATTAGCTATCGTCAAAGGGTTAATAGAAGTGTCAGAATATCCCACTAGACCGCCGGAAGTAGCAGAAGAAAAAGAGGAAGAATAAACCCCATTAGACCCATTAAAATAACTATTAGTTATCGTCAAAAAAGAGTTAGTCATCCCCACCAGACCACCGGCAATAAAAAAAGAGAGCACTCCACCAGGCCCAGAAAAATAACTATTAGTTATCGTCAAAGGAGCATAAGCGACCCCCACCAGAGCACCAGAAATAGCAGAGTTAGAAGATGGAGATACCGAACCAGAGATGACCCCTACATTACGAATTATAGCACCTATTCCATCTGTTACACCAAATAAACCTGCATAGACAGTATCCTCCACTCCCACCCACAAATTCTCAATAGTATAATTATTACCCTCAAAAATACCCGTGAATCGAGTTGTGGCATTATTCGTTGAATTATCGCCAATGGGCACCCAGCTAATATCTTTACCCATATCTGTATCAATGACTATCATCGGAGGTACCACCTTCATATCGATGCGCCCATTTTTATTTGCATCAAGTAAACTCAAAAGGTCAATATTCGCCGTTAGCTCATAGCCATTGCAACCTGAAGTCGGGCAACCTTTTATATTGCCAGATCCACTTGTCGGGGTCTCCGAGGTCTTATAACTTGTACCCGCTAGATTATAACGCATGTTATTCAGCATCATCGCATCATTTATATCAATAAGACCGTCATGATCAAAATCGACTATAGATGCAGTGCTATTCACCGTCACATTAATCATGCGATTACCTTGAAATGTTGTGATATCCGGGTCATAACTTCCACTCGTTGCAATTGTGTGACTGATCACACCAGTTATATCCATCATAATCATATCTGATGCACTATTCACCCTTGTAACGGTGACTACTTTTTGGTTTCTCCCTATGGAATCTGTGAAAGTGACAATATCAGGGCTCACCTCCAAGTCACTGTTTCTGCTTCTGATATTAACCTTTACTGTTTTCCCTGATGCTGGATTATGACTCAAGGAGATGGTGTACGTAGCACCTGTTTCACCAGCGGTATCATCAAAAGCAAGCACATTATTAGAGATAATAACATTACCTACGCCACCGTCATTATTTGCAACATGGATAGTCACTGGGGCAATTGCCAATGAATCATATTTAGAATCAGCACTACTTATGCTGTGGTTCACCTGTGTATCATAATCACCTACGTAGCTATTCTCCTTGGTTTGAACAACAACTGTTTTAGGCGTACTCCAATTTGATGGGGTGAATGTTAGAGAGGTCGCACTGCCGGTAAGTCCAAGGTAAAAAAGACAACAGTGGTGAGAATCAACCCACTTTTGGCGATACAAAAAATTATCAAGCATTTTATTTTTTTATACATAATTAACTCCCTGATTGAAGACTACATTTAAAAACTTTAGCCATACACGAGTAGTTAACTAAGGATCTGCAAATTTGAAAAGAAAAAAATAAAAAAAATGAATAAATAAATTGCTAGAAATTTATTTGAGTTATTTCAAGAATAAGTAAAACATCATAAATTAGAGAAAATACTAAATTTATTTTTGTATATTATTTAAAGAAGATTAATCAAAAAATTTTATCAATGATTCAATAAAACACTATACAAATGATATAAACTTTTGATAATGCGTGATAAATTTCTCTGAAATTTAGGTACTTAATTAAATTCAAACTGGCCATCATGCTATTTTGAATTGGGTATGAGTTCGTGTATACCGATTTGGCGAATGGCAGTAAATTTTTGTAATAAACACATTGTAATTGTAGGTTCTTCCAAAGGAATTGGTCGTGCCATTGCTTTAGAACTTGCTCATAAAGGAGCAAATTTAACTCTAATCGCTCGCCAAGAGCCTGCTCTAAAGGCATTAATTTATGAAATTAATAATATTAACCCTTTCTTGAAGCCCAAATTTTTTATAGCTGATGTTTCTTTATGGAGTGAAGTAGAAGTTCTTTTTAATAAAATTAAAAAATCTGGTAAAAAAATAGACGGCCTTATTAATAATGTAGGTTTCGCCCAACCCGGTTATTTTCATGAAATACAAATGAGTGAATTTGAAAGAAGTGTTCAAGTTAATTATATGAGTGCTCTTTATTGCTGTTATGCTAGTTACCCAAATTTACAAAAAGGAGGATTTATTACGTTTACTTCTTCCGTAGCAGGTTTTATGGGAGTTTTTGGTTATTCATCTTATGCAGGCCCAAAATTTGCTTTACTCGGTTTGGCTGAAACTCTTGTACAAGAATTAGAACATCAAGATATTCATATTTCCGTTCTTTTCCCTCCAGATACAAATACTCCAGGCTTCGAGAGAGAAAATATAACAAAACCCTATGAAACAAAAAAATTATCAAAAGGAGCAAAAGTAATGAGCCCAGAAAATGTAGCTAAAAGATTCATTAAAAATCTTTCAAAAGGTAAGTTTATTATCACTTGTAATCTTGAATCTAAACTTTTTTTTAGACTGCACGGTTTATTTCCAAGTTTAGTTAAAATAATTATGACGTTGATGATTCGCTCTTATCGAAAAAATAAAAAGTAATACATCACCTTTAATTAACTGACTTTTAAACTAAATATTTTATCATATCATTTCTTTTGAGCGTTCTGTCGCCTTTTTGATCGCAATATGTAAAGCATGTTCAAAGCCATTTTTTTTGAGCGATGCCAAGGCTTCTATAGTTGTTCCTCCAGGTGAAGTAATATCATGAATTAAATCTTGTGGAGCTTTTTTAGCCCTTTGGGCTAAATTGACAGAACCTAAGGTTGTTTGTAGGATCAATTTTCTAGCAGATGCTCTGTCTAGACCTAAATAAACACCAGTATCTTCTAAAGATTGTAAAAAAAGATAAACAAAGGCAGGCCCTGAGCCTGATAAAGCGGTAATTGCATGAAAACTAGTTTCATCTTTGAGTATCAAAGTATCTCCATTTTTGGCAAATAGGTTTTGTACTAAATTCATAGTATCTTGATCAACAAAAGAGTTTCCCATGATACAGCTCATACCCATACCAATTTGGATAGGTATATTTGACATTACTCTAATAATTGGTCCCTCATATATACGCCATGAGTCCATTTGTTGAAGACTAACTCCTGCTGCTATTGAAATGATGAGTCGATTATTAGGCACTTGTTTTATTATCTCTTGAATCTGATTTGGCTTTACAGCTAATATTAGGGGTTCAGTAGAGGCAAGAATTGAAGAGATATTATTGGCAACCAATATTTGATCTTTTAACTCAGTCATAAGTGAGCTAGTAGCAAGTTTTGAAATATCGAACACATAAATTTGATAATCTTCGTAAAAAGATCGGATAAGAGCAGAACCCATTTTTCCAGCACCAATTATAGATATTTTTGTAATTTTCATCATTTATTCATTAAGAAAATGACCCAATTTACTTTCCTTTGTAGAAAGGTATTTCTTATTGTAAGAGTTAGTTTCAGTGATGAGAGGCAATCTCTCAACTAATTCAAGGCCATAACCCTCAAGACCAATTACTTTTCTTGGATTATTTGTCATGAGACGCATTTTTTTCACACCCAAGCTTCTGAGTATTTGCGCACCAATACCATAGTCTCTTAAGTCAGGGGGGAAGCCTAATTGTTTATTCGCCTCAACTGTATCAAAACCTTCTTCTTGATATTTATATGCTTTAAGTTTATTAACAATACCAATTCCACGACCTTCTTGCCTCATATAAAGAAGAAGACCATTACCATGAGAAGCAATTTTTTTAAGAGCTTTATCAAGCTGAAGTCCGCAATCACACCTTAATGATTGAAAGACATCTCCTGTAATGCACTCTGAGTGTACCCTGATTAGAACAGGTTCTTCTGGTTTGATATTACCCATCAGTAAAACAATATGACTTTTTCCATCTATTTTACTCTGAAAGGCAATGCTTTCAAAATTACCAAATTTTGTGGGGAGTTTACTACGAGCAACTTCTTTAACCATAATTTCTGAGGCATATCGATATTGAATAAGCTCTTGAATTGTGAGAATTTTTAAATTATGCTTTTGGGCAAATTTAATTAAATCAGGCATTCTAGCCATTTTTCCATCATTTTTCATAATTTCACAAATAACCGCAACAGGTTTTTTAGATGATAATTGCATAAGGTCAAGAGAGGCTTCGGTATGTCCAGCTCGAACGAGAACTCCTCCCTCTTTACTAACTAAAGGAAAAACATGCCCAGGTCTAATAAAATCATTTTCTTTTGTTTTAAGATTTGCTAATAACTGAATAGTATGAGAACGGTCATAAGCAGATATTCCAGTTGAGGTATTTTGTCTCGCATCAACCGATATGGTAAAAGCTGTACGACGTACATCTTGATTATTTTTTACCATCGGAGTTAAATTAAGATCTTTTGCTTTTTGAGAAGTAATTGGAACACATACCAAGCCCTTACCATGAGTTGCCATAAAATTGACTGCTTCAGGAGTGGCATCTTCTGCAGCAAGAACCAAGTCACCTTCATTTTCTCTTTCATGAGAATCTGTCACAATAATCATATTGCCCTTTTTAATTTCTTTAATGGCTAATTCAACATTAACCATTGGGGTTTCTTTATTTTTAGTTTTAGTAGCCATTACAAACAATCAGTTTTTAATTTAGACTTCTTAAAATTTCTTGATATCGTTTTTTTTCATTGTTTCGAGCTGCGTATCCATAGATATTAACTCCAAGAAATAAAGATCCAGTATTCATTTGAGTAGTATGTATAATACGTGTGTACACTGTAATCGGTTGTTGCAATTTAAAAATTATATCAAAGCTGAAGCCACTTTGATGTACAAGAATCTGTTTTAAATCTAAATTATCAATACGGAGTAATAAACCACCATTAGAAATATTAGTTACCTTTTCTTTTTTATTAATTTGTATGGTGTTTGAACTTCGAATTTTATCAACCATTTCAAATGTGAGTATTTTTATTTTTCTAATTATATCTATTTCAATTGGCTTTGTTGTTGAAATCAGTTTAAAATAACCAAGTGAGATGGGTTCATTAGCATGATCAATATAAATAATAGGAACAACTAATTCAGAAATAATTTTATTCCTTTGATATTCATTCATTTTATCTTGCATATTAATATTTAAGTAGCTACGATAATCTATAAAGTCATTTTCATTTTCAGGTATATAAGAAGCGATATCTTGTGTATCTTTGATATATAGAGTCTTTGAAGATTTACGAATTAATTCGAATAACGGATCATTATGATCAAACATTGCAACTTCCACATGATCAGCTATGTCAATAATTTGAGCCTTATACTGTTCACAATGGATTTTCACGGAGGTAGGTATATTAAATAAAGAAGTATTAATAATATTTTTAGCCGCTCGAATATTATTGATATTTACTATATTCTCACCAACTATTTTTCTAAAATATTCTCTTTCACCTTTGGCTATTTTAAAAGATTTAACATCTAATATATAAATATGAGGAGAAATAACCTCAATTACTCCACAACTTACTTCCATATATTTCTTAAAAACTTTATAAAAGATGATATGATCTTTTAATTCTCTTTTAGTGGTTACCTTAATATACTGTTTACTTTTTTGAGGGCTAATCGTTATTATTTCTTGATGAATATCGTGTTTTAAGTGATATGTTTGACCGAGCAGATAATTTTTAATCAAATATTGAATTTTAGCTCGACTTGTAATATATTGAAATTCTCGTGGATGTCTTTCTTTTGATTTTATTTGAAACATTTCCCCACCTCGATAATTAAAGATAAATTATTTAAAAATACTAGACCTATTTATATAGTACCCAAGGCCGGACTTGAACCGGCACGGACAAAAGTCCCCAGGATTTTAAGTCCTGTATGTCTACCATTCCATCACTCGGGCAATTAATCACTCAAGTAGCAAAAAAACAGGCGTCGGCCGGATTCGAACCGGCGATCGAGCTTTTGCAGAGCTCTGCCTTAGCCACTTGGCCACGACGCCAAGCATTAACTTATACTTAAAATCTATTTTAAATTGACTGTTAATTGTAACAAGCTCTAACTAAGATTTAGCTTCACCAATTTTAATTTTAAAATTTTTATGCAGACCATTTCTTAATATTTTAACTGTCATTTTTGTACCTACTCCTTTTCTAATTACAACACTTTTTAAATCAGAGAATTTTTCCGCAACTTTACCATCAATGTGAGTAATAAAGTCATAAGGACGAACACCTGCTTTCCATGCAGGTGAACCTAAAGTTACATTAGCTACCAATAAACCAGCTTTATTTTTAATATTCAGTTCTTGCAGTTGATCTGGGGTTGGGCTCGGTATAATCTGCACACCAATGAATCCATGTTGTACTTTTTTACCAGATTTTAATTTCTCAATCACACTCATGGCATAGTTAATGGGGATGGCAAAACCAATACCGATGGAACCTCCACCCATGCCTTGAGTATAAATCATTTGATTAATACCAATAACCTCTCCTTTTATATTGAGAAGGGGACCTCCTGAATTACCTGGATTAATAGGAGCATCTGTTTGAATTCTAGGTACACCATCTCGGCTTTCAACATCTTGCCCTTTTGAAGAAATAACCCCCATAGTAAAAGTTGAAGATAGACCAAAAGGATTTCCAATAGCAATGGCGAAATCACCTACTTCAATAGTATCAGAATCGCCAATATAAATTTGTTTTAATTTTTGTTCACTTTTTATTTGTAATAAAGCGATATCAGAACCAATATCAGAACCAATCACTTTAGCATCGTAACTTTTACCATTAACTAATTTGACTTTAACTTTATCCACATATTTTTTTGATGACTTCTTCGCAACGACATGATGATTTGTGATAATGTAACCTTTTTTAGAGTCAAGAATAAAACCAGAACCAAGGCCTTGTTGTTTTCTTCTCTGGTGCTGACGCCCCCGCTGACGCCCTCTAGGCACATTAAAGAAAAACCTAAAAATAGGATCATTAGATGGCACAACTTGAATATTACTTTCTGTCTCAATACGCACAACCGCAGGATTAACTTCTTTATAGATTTGGCGCATTGCATTTTGTACAGTTATCGCACCTCTAATTGAAGCTGAATCATTGAGAGGGTTGTCTGTGCTTGCAAAAATTGTTGAATAAACGGAGAAGAGGGCAAGAGTTCCTACACCCAAACAAAGAAAGTATACCTTTGATGTTTTAGCTTTGTTACAAAAAATGATTTTTATTTTATTAATTAATGAGAACATATAAACCCTCCCTTTACTTCAAGGCAACCTCACTACTAGTAAATTAGTAGTTTAACTGTCAATATTTTTTTGTTCAAATTTAGCCAAAAGTGCGGTTCTAATTTTAAAGCAGGAGTTATTTTCTATTTTGAAGCGTAAATTGCTGGGTTATAAGACTTTATCTCTTTTGGGTTTGCGGGTGTGCTGCAAATGAGCGGTTTATGTTAGATCGCCTGAGCGAAGGCTTTTTTCTTCTTCTTTTGATTTATCTTTGTCCGGGGAGTAGGGCACCGTGTGACGTACACATCGTCCAATCAGTGACACCATTTGTGGTTGTTGGAATACACAACTTAACCGCGGGTAATTGTGTGTCGGTGCCTAGGTCCCACGCTTCTTGGGTTGAGACAACACCCCTCAACAAGCCAGACGGGTACGGAGCACTTGTAGCTTTTAATTGCGTTAGGGTGAGGCCTGTTGTGCCTGATGGTTCAGTTGCAATGTCACCTCGTGCCCGTTCTGGAGACTGCTCAGAGATACCCACGCTTTGGGTTGCGTCTGTATTCCAATAACTGTTTGTTATTATTATTGTCGAAGAAGAACCACTAGACCCAACCAGACCACCAGAGAAACCAGAAGAAGCAAGTAATTCATCAGAACCAGCGAAATAAGACCTTGTGATCGTCAAGGTACTATTACTACCAGAACGACCCACTAGACCACCTGAGTTAGAAGTGGCAGATATATCAGCGGAGCCAGTAAAGTAAGAATTGGTGATCGACAAGATCTCTTTAAAATAACCCACCAGACCACCAGAATGAGACTCAGCAGAAGTAGAAGAAGCAGAGATATCACCTGAGCCACTAAAATAACTATTGGTTATTGTTAAAGACGAAGAAGAACCAGTTATCCGAGAATTATCAGAGATACCCACCAGACCGCCAGCATTATTAAGAGCAGAGATATCACCCGAGCCACTAAAATAACTATTCGTAATAGTTGTATCTTCTGTAGAGTAACCGACCAGACCACCAGAGGAATCAGAAGAAGATATCCCACCTGAGCCACTAACAGTACATTCTATTATTATTAAAGAAGCAGAATCAGTAGAAGAACCCACCAGACCACCAGAAAAAGAATAACCAGGATTAGCAGAAGAAGAGACCCCAGCTGAGCCGCTAAAACTAGATTTAGTGATCGTCAAAGAAGCAGTAATAGGAGAATTAGTAGGATCAAGAAAATTAATCCCCACTAGACCGCCAGAATAAGAATAACCAGGATTAGCAGAAGAAGAGACCCCAGCTGAGCCTAAAAAATGGCAATTCGTGATCGTCAAGATATTTTCAGACCATCCCACCAGACCGCCTACACTAGATCTACCAGAAGCAGAAATAGAAGAGACCCCATTTGAGCCAGAAAAAGTACAATTTGTTATCGCTAAAGAAGATAAAGAATAACCGACCAGACCGCCAGAATGAGAAACGCTAGTGCCAGTAGAAACACTCGAAACCCCACCTGAGCCAGAAAAATGGCAATTCGTGATCGTCAAAGAAGCATCAGAACGACCCACCAGACCGCCGGCATTAGATTCACCAGAAGCAGAAGCAGAAGAGACCCCACCTGAGCCTAAAAAATGGCAATTCGTGATCGTCACAGCACCACCAGACTTACCCACCAAACCGCCAGTAGAAGAACCACCAGAGACTCCACCTAACCCACTAAAGCTAGAATTTATGATTGTCAAAGAAGAAGTGCCGGAAAATCCCACTAGACCACCAGTACTAGAGGGCAGATTAGCAAAAGTAGAGACTCCAGCTGATCCACTAAAATGGCAATTCGTGATCGTCACAGCACCATCAATATGACCCACCAGACCGCCTGCATCAGAAAAACGAAGAATGCTGGAAGAAGAGATTCCACCTGACCCAGCAAAATTGCAATTTGTGATCGTCAAAGAAGAACCAGTAGAGGAGTCGCCCACCAGACCGCCCGAATGAGCAGAAGCAGAAGAAGCAACATAAGCATGAATTGAACCAGAGATAATACCCACATTGCGGATGACCACTGTTCCACCCGTCACACCAAATAAACCCGCATTAACATCGCTATTACTCGAAGAAGAGATATTCACCCAGAGGTTGGCGATGGTGTGGTTATTACCCTCAAAAGTGCTCGTAAATGGATCGGATATATCACCAATGGGCATCCAACTTGTGTCTTTGCCCGTGCCTGTATCAATCACCTCATGCGTTTTCGCTCCGACAGTTTCATCTTTCGTATCGATACTTCGACTTCCGTTTGTATCAAGCAAGCTCAAAAGATCAATATGGGCTGTTAGCTCGTAGCCGTTGCAACCTCCTGAGGCAGGGCAACCAACTACATTACCAGCATCACCCGTCGAGGTCTTATAACTTGTGCCCGCCAAGTTATGACGCATGTTATCGAGCATTTCATCAGTGTATATTTCAATCAAGCCATCACCATCATGATCAGCCTTAGAGCCTCCGCCAGAGATCTCAACACCAGAGGCATAATTAAAACTCGCATCATAAGCAAACAGTTTGTAATAATAATGGGTTGAGGCTCCTATGGCTTCCCCATCGCTGAATATTGATGCGTTTGAGTTATACACTAAGGCTGAACTACCAATTGAATCGGCATTTACACTCGCATAGTCTTGCCCTGTTGTGGGGGCGTCTACTATTGAGCTCGTGCTTCTTAAGATTAAAACTTTAGAGAAGTCAGTATTGGTAGGGTTGCTCCACGCTATAGTTATGCCATTACTATCTAAATTTAGAAACCTACTGTTTATGACGTTCTTGGGTGATGCGGTATCTCCTTCAAGCTGAACACCCGAAGCATAATTAAAGCTCGTGTCGTAAGCGAAGATTTTATAAAAATAAGTGGCACCTTCTGTAATCTCTGTGTCTGTGAAGCTCAATATCTTTGCGTTAGACATTATTTTTGAGCCACCGATTGAATCAACACCTGCATAATCTTGCCCTGTTGCTGGGGCATGTGATATTGAGCTGGTGCTTTTTAAGATTAAAACTTTAGAGAAATCAGCATCGATAGGGTTCATCCAACTTAATATTATTCCATTTGAATTACGCCGAAGAATATAATTTGTAATATTCGCTGGTGGTTTGACGTTCCCTATTTTTCCGTTAAACTCAACCTCGAGACCCGAAGCATAATTAAAGCTTGTGTCGTAAGCGAAGATTTTATAAAAATAAGCGGCACCTTCTATAATCTCTGTATCTGTGAAAGTGGGTGCGGCTGCATTATAGACCACTTTTGATGCACCAATCATAGTAGAGACAGGATAATAATTTGATGCTTGGGGAGCATCTAAGATTTTACCGCTACTCTTTAAGATTAAAATCTTGTGGAAGACTTGATCAGTGGGATTATTCCATGTAAGAGTTATCGTGCTTGAATCACGACTAACAGCAAGGTCTGTAACCTTTGGCAATCGTTTAATTAGCTTGCCAAATAAATTATCAGTGCCAGTGCAATGCAGAAAACCTAGTAAAAAAAATAAACTTATAAAAAGTATATTGTGCATATACTTTAAATGTTTCATAAGGCTTGTTGCTTGAGTAAACCTTGAGTAAACCTTGAGTAAACCTTGAGTAAACCTTGAGTAAACCTTGAGTAAACCTTGAGTAAACCTTGAGTAAACCTTGAGTAAACCTTGAGTAAACCTTGAGTAAACCTTGAGTAAACCTTGAGTAAACCTTGAGTAAACCTTGAGTAAACCTTGAGTAAACCTTGAGTAAACCTTGAGTAAACCTTGAGTAAACCTTGAGTAAACCTTGAGTAAACCTTGAGTAAACCTTGAGTAAACCTTGAGTAAACCTTGAGTAAACCTTGAGTAAACCTTGAGTAAACCTTGAGTAAACCTTGAGTAAACCTTGAGTAAACCTTGAGTAAACCTTGAGTAAACCTTGAGTAAACCTTGAGTAAACCTTGAGTAAACCTTGAGTAAACCTTGAGTAAACCTTGAGTAAACCTTGAGTAAACCTTGAGTAAACCTTGAGTAAACCTTGAGTAAACCTTGAGTAAACCTTGAGTAAACCTTGAGTTTTCATAGTGTACCACTGATGGCAGTGTAGGGTACATTATCAACAAAAAAATATATTTTTACTTGAGTTTTACACCTCAAAATAAGTTGATAGAAAAATAATCTCTATCGAAAATTCACATTGATTACATTAGATATGTATTTATATCTTTAAAGATCACCTGAATTAACTCAACTATTTTAAAAAAAACTTGACAATCTTGTAATAATTGATGAGATGATGCCCATGATTCGTTGTGCCTTCGCTCTAATCTCTTTATTCTCGTTCGCTACTGTTATGTATGGAGCTTCATTTTGTCCGTGTGACTTGATGCATAAAGATGGGCATTCTACAAATTTTGTACAAGAAAAGGTTAATTCTGCTCTTGACTGTCATAAAATGAATACGCCCAAGAAAAACACCAATCCTATTGGTGATTGTCTACATTGTCAGATTTCTGATATCAATTTACCTGCAAATTTTTATAAAATATCTCAAAATAAAACTTATATTAGTTTTATTAATAATAGTGGTCAATATTACAATAAAATTTATCTCTCATTTGAATCATCAAAATTATTACTGTCATATGTTGATACCTCGTTCAATGTTTCTATATTTTCCCTTCTAAATAATTTCAGATTATAAAAATTACCTAACTTAAAACTTAGAGCAGGTGTGTGGATATTCCTGTTTAAAAAGAATAATTTTCAAAGAGAGAGTGTGGGCATTCCACTTGTTCTCTCACTTTGATTAAAGGTACGAATAATTAGGTAATAATATGAAGATTAAAAAATGTCTATATCTATTAATAATGTGTTTAGGAGCAGTCGATGGAATCACCGCAGGACTCCCTGTCATGAATACGTTACCACGATGGAATCATGGTTATGGTCTACAAGTGAACTATGAGCATAAAAAAAGAAATCAGCTCTACCAAAAAAATAATTTATTGGTCAATCACAGTAAATTCTTAGAAGATGTTCATGAATTAAGTCTACAAGGAGTTTTCTCTTTTACTAAAGAATATCGTCTATTTTTTGAAATTCCTTGGGAAACACAAATAAGAAACAAAATAGGCAATAAGCAGCGTAGCTCGCATATAGGAGAAATCTCATTTGGAGGAGCTTTTAAAAAATATTATAATGCGACAGGTCAAGCAGGAAGTTTTGGTTTAGCTCCATTATTTTATTGGTCAAACAATACAGATCTTTTTAGAGAGACTAATGGAGGTGTTTCACTCTCTTTACTATCAGATATTGAGACCTATCACTTTTTAGGTATCGCTTCTCTAAAAAGTAAAATGAGTTTTGTAGGAACTCCCGTAGCTTTTCTTTTTGAAGAAAGTCTTTTTCTTAGGGGAGGCTACCATGTTTTTCATATAAATGCTAATAATACAGGAGGTTGGCTTTCTTTGGGAATAGAGGGGAAGTATAGTCATCCAAGTAAAAATTTTAATCACTCAATTTTTACGTATACTGGATTTGCCTTTGACATCGTACCCAATTTAATGGTATATTGGAATAATTATCTGTTGCACACTCTGATATTTATTCCTATATATAGGCGGAGTATAGGCCAGCATGTAACAGAAAAATTTCGTTTTCAAATTTCTTTTGGTGGTGCCTTTCTCTATTAACGATTGATAAATTTAAAATATTTAAGGAGAATTTTATGTTAAAAATAAAAATGATAATAACTTTGATAATTATGATGGTCAGCTTAGGTTCGCTAAAGGCTAAGCACAATCATAATCACTCACATGATTTAAAAAATAAAAAAATAAAAACGGATCAAACCAATAATGATCTTTCTCAAGAAAGTATCATTATCTTAGAGATAGATGGGCTTGTTTGCTCTTTCTGTGCTTATGCTACAGAAAAAAATATCGCTCAATTAGATTTTGTAGATAAATCTAAATTTGATGGCGATGGTGTAGAAGTATTGCCCGAGCAAGGTCAAGCTAAAGTAGCTTTATTGAAAAATAAGCCTATTTCATTTCTAAAAATACTTCAATCAATTAAAAAAGCAGGTTATCTTTTAAAAAGATTGAATCTTCAGCAAACAGGTACGATTAGACAGGTTAAAAAAAATATATTTTTTATTAGTAATTATACTGGTCAAAAAATTCTTTTGGATAAAAGTAGATTACAAAAAATTAAAGTAAGAAAAAAACAAATTAAAATATGGGCTTATTTTACGGCAAAAAGTATAGAAAATAATTTAGGTATGGCTATAAAAAAATGGAGATAAAGAGTATGAATATTTTTAAAATTAAAATTGGTGAAGCTAAAATAACTTCAATTTTATCTTTATTCGCTTCCTCCTCAACTTTGATTTGTTGTGCATTACCCATACTACTCACACTTTTAGGTTTTGGTTCTGTACTTCTTAGTATTGTTGAGCATGTACCTTTTTTATCTACTTTGACGGCGAATAAAAACTATCTTTTTGTGTTTATTCCCCCTTTGTTAGCTCTTAATTATTGGTGGATATTCAAAAAAAAATCTGAATCAGTGGACTGTAAAGTTACGGAAAATATAAAAGAAGGAGAAACTTCATGTAGCCTAGGGAATAATTTTAGTAAACTCGTATTTAAAATTTCACTTGCAATTTATGGTATTGGGTTTTTCTTCGCTTATTTATTACTCCCGCTTTACCGACTCTTAGAGAAGTAATTCTCTTTAGCTCCATTTTATATAGGTTAAGATAAATAATTTTACGCCTCTTTGTAAATTTACTTTACTTTTTTCTATGTGATTGTAGACAGAGCCTCGGACTTTAAGTTAGGCGGGGTTCTTAATAAATGTTAAAAAAAATTGAACTTATGGATACCACTCTTCGAGATGGTGAGCAAACAAATAATGTTTCTTTTAGTCTTGAAGAAAAACTTCATATCTCAAAAATATTATTAGAGAAATTAAATGTTGATCGCATTGAAGTAGCATCAGCGAGAACTTCCAAGGGAGAACAAAAAGCTTTAAAAGCCATAATAGAATGGGCAAAAAAAGATGCTATGCACTCAGCATTTAAAAGAATAGAAGTGCTCGGATTTGTTGATGAATGCAAATCAGTAGACTGGATTAGAGCTGGAGGGGGGTGTGTACTAAATCTGCTCATCAAAGGCAGCTTGAATCATTTAAAAAATCAATTACGAAAAACACCAGATGAACATCACAATGAAGTGCAAAAAGTCATTGAATATGCTCAGTCACATAATTTTATCGTAAATGTTTATTTGGAAGATTTTTCAAATGGTTATCGCAACAATAAAAATTATGTCTGGAAAACGATTCAATTCTTATGTTCGCAGAAAATATCTAGAATTATGCTCCCTGACACTTTGGGTATTTTATATCCGAAAGATGTGTATGAATGTATTAATGAAATTAAAACGGCTTTTCCTGAGCAACATTTTGACTTCCATCCTCATAATGACTATGGTTTAGCAACAGCCAATGTACTTGAAGCTGTTAGAGCTGGAGTAGATGGAGTTCATACAACAGTCAACTGTCTAGGAGAAAGAACCGGGAATGCCCCTTTAGCTCAGGTAGTAGCTGGCATTCATGATCACCTATCATCCGAAACGGGCGTTCGAGAGTCACAGCTTTATTCAATCTCTCGAATTGTAGAAACTTTTTCAGGAAAACGTCTTTCAGCCAATGAACCCATCGTAGGTGAAGATGCGTTTACTCAAACAGCTGGTATTCATGCTGATGGTGATAAAAAAGGAGACCTGTACAAAAGTACGCTTGCCCCTTTGCGTTTTGGAAGAAAACATTCATATGCATTAGGTAAGCTTTCAGGAAAGGCATCTTTAGAACAGAATCTTAAAAAATTAGGTATCGAAATGAGTGACAAAAACTTAAAGAGAGTGCTCACACGGATCATTGAGTTAGGTGATCAAAAAAAAATAGTTACTACAGAAGATATCCCATTTATTATCGCAGATGTTCTAAAATTATCAGATAATAGAAAAATTCAAATTCATCATTTAGCCATTACTTCAGGTAAAAATATTTCTCCGATATGTAGTATGGCTATAAATTATAAAAAAATAGAATATAAAGTTACGGGTGATGGAGATGGTGGATATGATTCTTTTATGAATGCTCTTAAGAAATGGAGTGTCAAAATAAAAATAAAAATTCCTGAACTTATTGATTATGAAATTCGGATTCCACCTGGGGGTAAAACTTCCGCTTTGGTGGAGTGTAAAATTACATGGAAACATCATGATCAAAAAATTATTATTACCAGAGGAGTTGACTCTGATCAACTCTTAGCCGCTGTTTATGCTACAGAAAAAATGTTAAATTTAATTCTCTAAATATTTTATGTTGATTAAAAAGATTGTTGTTATTTATAAAAAATCAAATTTAGAAAATCTAAAAAATTCTGGTTTATGGAATAAAATTAAAGAAACAAAATTTCCATTATTAGAAAAGATTATTCTCGCTCATGAGAAGCATCGTACATCAATTCAAAATTTAAAAAAAATATTAAAAGACCAAAATATTTTTTATGAATTTTATGATCGTAATGATTCTTTTTTAGTTAAAGGTGATACTAATCTTTTAGTTAGTCTCGGAGGAGATGGAACTTTTATACATTGTGCTCACTATAACTTAGATATTCCGCTTCTAGGTATTAACTCTGCTCCTGGAGATAGTGTTGGACACTACTGTAAATTTAGTATTCCAGATGATCTCGATCAAATTCAATCTTTTTTTAGAAGTGTATCAAAAGAGATACCTCAACCAAAAAAAATTGATTGTTTACAAGCTTATTTGAATAATAAGCCAATTAATATACCTATTTTGAATGATGCTCTCATCACAGAGGCAAGCCCTGCGGAAGTTTCTTCGTATCTCATTGATTACTCACAAAAAACTGAATGGCATAAATCGTCTGGAGTATGGATTACAACACATAGTGGATCAACCGCTGCGTATCATTCAGCAGGAGGTAGACCATTTCATTTATATAACCAAGAGAAAAAACGTCAATATGGCTTTTGGGTTCGAGAATTATATGGTAAAGACAATACTTTACAAAATGGTCTTATCTGTGAAGAGTCCAACTTTAGAATAATTTCAAATATGCTAAACGGAATGATTTATATTGATGGCTTTCGGATCAAATTTAATTTTTTATTAGGAAGCGTATTAAACTTTAAATTTCACAATCAACCCTTGCTTGCTTATATTTGATAAAAATAAGATTTTAATAAAATGGCAATTTCTCCAAAACCGACTATTTTAGAATTAGACTTTGGTATGGGAAATATTAGATCTCTCCAAAAAGCATTTGAATATTTAGGCCAACCTGTACGCGTGTGCAACCAAGCTGACGAAATTAAATCAGCTGATGCAATTTTGCTCCCAGGAGATGGAGCATTTGGAACAGCAATGAAAGAGATTAAATCTCGGGGTTTTTATAATGAAATAAAAAATCATTATGAACAGAACAAACCTATTTTAGGGGTATGCATTGGTTTTCAAATTCTTTTTTCAGGTTCAACTGAATTTGGGCAACAAAAAGGTTTTAATTTTTTAGAGGGTGAATTTGATAAGATAAAGACAAAATTTCCTGTGCCTCATATTGGCTGGAGTAAAACAAAGATTTTAGAGGGTTCACGACTTCTCTTAGATATCCCTAATGATTCATATTTTTATTATGTGCATTCTTATGGTCTTAAAAAAACGAAAGTCAAAGATATTGATAATACATGGATTACTGGAGAATGTACGTACGGAGAAAAATTTATATCAGTCGTCGAAAAAAATAATTTATTTGGGGTGCAATTTCATCCTGAAAAATCGCAAGAAGTGGGCTTAAAGTTACTCAAAAACTTTTTAAAAATATTCTAAAACATAGAAAAAGGTCAAATACCCCTATTGACGAACCAATCGTGTATGAGATCAGTCACTCTGACAAGAATGAAGCCGGTAATAATAAGGTGTATAAGGTCAGGAATCTTTATTTGAGCTTTATAAAGTATTCTCAGCTGAGGTATTTTAGAGCATAAACCAAAAGCAACCACAGCGATTAAAAGGTTTCTTATTTTATCTCCAGAAAGGATACCCTCTAAATATCGAATTGAGAGAAGACCCATAACAGCAATCTCAATAATGAGAGCTATAAATGCGACCAACAAAAGATTATTTAATATTTGCTCAACAGTAATAATCATAAATAGCATAGTTTTAAAAAAAAAGATATTGTAAACTATTTTTCTTATTTATGTCTTCCTCTTTGGATCTTTCTTTGTGAATAATTACTTAAAAGTTGTTAAAAAATATAAATGAGATATCAGAAATATTTAGGAGTAGTCACTAAGCACACCTTTTTGATTTATTATATTAATTTTTGAAATTGTTCTTTTTTTGACGTAGACACAATATCTATGGATTGTCAGTTGAACTTCAGGCGTATGTGTACCAACACTCATATGTCCTTTGGGGAGGTGGCTGAGTGGTTGAAAGTGGCTCCCTGCTAAGGAGTTGTATTGCGAAAGTGGTACCGTGGGTTCGAATCCCACCTTCCCCGTATTTTGAAAGACTCGAACTCCCCCTTGCAGGGGAATTTTAGTGTTTTCTTAGCTTGGTAGGGTTATCTTTCCCGTACTCGCCTTGTGGGTGAAATTGCCGTTTTTCACCCTAAGTGGATAAATAGTCTTGTGCCGTTTTTGTTAGTATTATCATCATTTTTTTCTCATTGTACCTTATTTATATAAAGGCAGAGTTTGGAATAAAACTTTTTTCACATTTTTCTACCCTTGTTATGGGCTTGATTGGTGGGCGTGGATTGTCTTTGTGGAATAAAGATAATGCAGAACTCTAACCGCTTATCAATTTAGTGGAAGCCCAGTATCTTGCTACTAATTCAAGGGTCGGTAAATAGGCAAAGATAAGATTGTGGTTTGATGGGTTAGGTGGATCTATAATCTATTTTGTTTAACTTCTATTACAAAGACTTGTTTTTTATTTAAATCTAAGTCATAAACGATCTCGATGTTTGAAATTTGAAAAAACATCTTTTTATGGTCACCATTATCTACAATAACATAGAATGAACTCCGCTCTCCTGGATTATCTGGTATCCTTGCTAGTGTATGATCTTTAACCCAATCATAAATTTCTTTAGATTCAGGAGATAAGCTTTTATACTTTTTTTAACATGAGTGTCATTATCTAAAACTTCATATGACATAAGAACATGATTTATGTATAATTAGCTTTTAATTCTTCCTTTTTTCTTTCTGTAACTGTAGAATCAAAATAATTAGGCAGAATATAATTAGGAATCTCTTCATCCATATTAAGAGAATCAAACACTGATGATTGATGAGTTTTCTCAGAAAGATCACGTGCTCTCTGTTTTATACAGAAATCACTAGAATCCCTTATCATCTCTAGATCTGCAGCTGTTAAAGAATTATTTAATGTTTCATCTGTATACTCTTTGCTGGAAACAATTAAATGTTTTTCATGACCTTCGGGTGTTCTTTCTTTTGTTATTATAATAAAATCTTCTTGTATTAGTTCATCAAGAATAGTCTGAATCATTTTAGGAGTAGGACCATAATTGTTTTTAACATAAACATCCCCAGTTAATGTTTTTTTGTGCTTTTTACTATACTCTTTATCTATAAAGAATAATATTTTATATAATTGAGTTTTACCGACCTTACCTATATATCTCTTCGCGATATAACGAATAATCATCTTATACTTGGATTTATCTAAGCTCATATATTGCATCTATACAAAATAGATTCATCTGTATAGCTCTTTTTAAGAAAAAAGGTTTATTCATTATTTATAAGGACAATGACTTTTTTATAAATAGATGTATATTACTTCTTTAATCATAAAATTGTGAGTAAAAAAGATAGAAACTACTGTAGTTTGTTGGTGTTCGAACAAAGATTACGACCGGGAGATACATTTTATTAATTTATTTGCCAAGTTGTTGTTAAATTTATAACCGTTTTTCTATGGCTCTAAAAGTAGATGGTTTAGCGATTCCACTTGATGATGTTACGGGCTTAGGTAGAGAAGGATATACTTTCTTTCAAAATTCAGAGCGAGTAGAATTGCCTAAGGTACACTATATTTTTTACAAGGAAAAGGGTGAAGAGGGTGTCTCTGTTTTATGTATAGAACTTGGTCTTTTTACATGGGGTAAAGAACAGAAAGAAGCCCAAAAAAATATCAGTGTTTTATGTAAGAATCATATAAAAAATGTATTATTTGGTGAGTATAATAAAACCGTGGGTGGAGATATGCTTGAATCACTCCTTCACAAGCTTAAAAGTGTGAAAGCTGATAATTATTGGGAAATATACAGACTTATAAATTTTAGGACGGCCTTGAGAGGTAACGTGGTCGTTGATAACATTGACCAAGCGATTATAATAGAGCAATCTCTCGAAATAGAAAAATTAAAAGATGAGAATAGAAGACTTCGTGAAGCACTCGGTAAATCGTCTTCTAATGTTGATTTAGAAAAATTTGACAAAAAAAAAGAGACTATAAAGATTCCCGACAATCATATTTTTACCAGTGATTATACTCATCTGAAGTCCGCTTAATGATTGGTTTTTTTCAGTTTAAATGCGTGCATGACTTGATCGTAGCTATAAAAAATATACGTTTTCACACAGAATCGTCACAAGGTAACCCAAATAGCCTCCTGTATAACTATTTTTTAACTACTAATAATAAATTGATTTCATTTACTTTAATAAAAGATTCCAGCGACCTTACCAAGGTTAGATTAATTAAGCTTGTCTTTCGTGAACAAAGCTTTCAAGACGAATTAGGATTATACCTTTCGACCATAGAAAGTAAGTGTAAGGTAATTATAGACCCCCTTGATCATGTTTATCATTAAATTTATATAAATTAGCGATTGAAAGTTTACTCGAATCTACCAAACTCCTAATGTTATCATCTTTTTCTACTGTGATAAATAAGCATTGTTGTTATATAGTTAAAAACGATAAGAAATGAAAGTTCATGCTTAGACACCCACCTTCCCCGTATTTTGAAAGACTCGAACTCCCCCTTGCAGGGGAATTTTAGTGTTTTCTTAGCTTGGTAGGGTTATCTTTCCCGTACTCGCCTTGTGGGTGAAATTGCCGTTTTTCACCCTAAGTGGATAAATAGTCTTGTGCCGTTTTTAGAGGTTATGGGTTAGCGTATAAAAAAGTGCCCGCCCAAAAGGGCAGGATAAAAAAAATTATTCTTTTGTGAATACTTTGCTCTCGCCATCTTTGGTTATGGTGAGTATAAAGGTTAATTGATTATTGCCCTTTAAAACAAAACTGAGCTTTAATGTTCGCATCATTGTTGTTACCGTCTCTATTATTTCCTCGTTCTCTTTCTGACTCTCAAAAACATGAGTACCTTCAAGAGTATAAGAAGTATCGGTCGACATCTTATCTATGACGGTGAAAGTTCCTGCGACAGTCTCTGCTTTAAGGTCAGCAGTCGTACTATATTCAATTTCCACAATATTGTCTGACGAAAAAATCCACTTATTTGTGCCATCATCATTTGACCACGTGCCAATTATCCATGATGGTATATTAAATGTAGATTCATCATTAACTTCATCTTTAGCTTCATTATTACAATAAGTCAACATCATAAAAAGAGAAATTATCAAAATTTTCTTCATGATACTTAAACCATTTCTGTTTTCAAAATTATTTTTTTTCATATTGTCTCCTACCTATTTGTTAAATTTAGAAAAAAGTCAAATTTAGGGTAGCACATTTATATTTATCAAGATTTACCCTATCCTGTCAAATTTCTAATGAATATTACTTTTTTGAAAATAGTAACCAAGGCAACCATAAGCCTTCTCACGGAAAAATAAGATCGATAGAGATTTGACTACTAGTAGTCGGTCGGTCAAAGTAGAGACTGGATGTCAACTCCAATTTACTTTTCACGACTAACGTGTATTGCTAAGTAGATGTTTTTTCAGGCTTTTTACTATACTCTTTATCTACAAAGAATAATATTTTATATAATTGAGTTTTACCTACCTTACCTGTATATCTCTTCGCAATATAACGAATAACTACTTTATCGCTAATGCTATCCGAAGGCTAAAATGCAAATAGTCGATTCACACCAATTGAAATAGGAAAAGCAAAGTAACCACCACCAAACCAATCACTCCTATATTGTCCGACTCCTAGCATGTAACTTCCTGTTAGAAACAAAGACATTTGAGGGTGTATCGTATATTCAATGCTAAGAGACTCAGAGAGCATTAATCCTATATTATTAGAAGACTCAGAGAGCAACTCAGAGACCATGAATGGTAGATTACTAGGCTGTCTCTTTATATCAAATAATTCTGGCTTTGAAAGAGTAAAGGTAGGACCCAAACCAATAGCAAATGATAATTTAAAATTAGAGATTCTCCAGAAAAATTTAATTTGAAACAAAAGATCAAGTAGAAAATATTGAGAAGTGAGCCCCCGTCTCCCCTCTACAAGCAGAGGGGCAAATTCTAATGCCGTTTGTGTCACATACAATTCAGTCTTCAGTGAAGACCATGATGATAATTCAATCTCCGTTCGAACCCCCAGATTAAAGGTATGCCATTCCCTAAACTCGGGAAGTGTTGAAGCAGAAGGTTTTTGAAAGAGTAGGTCATCGGTAATGCGCTGATAATTAGACAAGGTATATCCAGAAAAAATTCCCAATGACATTCGATAGTTTGGTGAAGGTTTGACATCATCTTCCTTTTTATTATTGATAGGTCTGCCAGATTTTTCTTTTGACTTCTCTTTGTTTGCTATTGCCTTTAATTGTTCTAATTTTTGTGCAGAACTTGCCTGCTCACCTTGAGCCTCCAATGGAGTAAGCATCGCGAGCAAGCCAAAAAAAATGAGGCTAATATATTTATTGCAACGAAACATCATTACCAAAGGCTAAAATGCAAATAATCGATTCATACCAATTGAAATAGGAAAAGCAGAGTAACCTCCCCCATATAGTACGGTTCCTACGATAACACCTCCTGTTAGAAACAAAGACACTTGAGGGTGTATCGTATATTCAATGCCAAGAGACTCAGAGAGCATGAATAGTATATTATTAGGCTGTCTATTTATATCAAATAATTCTGGCTTTGAAAGGGGAAGGCTGGGACCAAAACCAAGAGCAAGTGATAATTTAAAATTAGAGATTCTCCAGAAAAATTTAATTTGAAACAAAAGGTGGAGTAGAAAATATTGAGAAGTGAGCCTCCGTCTCCCCTCTACAAGCAGAGGGTCAAATTCTAATGCAGTTTGTGCTATACGTAATTCGCTCTTCAATGAAAACCATGATGATAATTCAATCTCCGTTCGAACCCCCAGATTAAAGGTATGCCATTCCCTAAACTCAGGAAATGTTGGTGGAGGAGAAGGGTTAATGAAGATAAGGGATTTATCGGTAATGTGCTGATACTCAGAAAAAGTATATCCAGAAAAAATCCCCAATGACATTCGATAGTTTGATGAAGGCTTGACATCATCTTCCTTTTTATTATTGATAGTTCTACCTAAATTTTCTTTTAACTTTTCTTTGTTTGCTATTGCCTTTAATTGTTCTAATTTTTGTGCAGAATTTGCCTGCTTACCTTGAGCCTCCAATGGAGTAAGCATCGCGAGCAAGCCAAAAAAAATGAGACTAATATATTTATTGCAACGAAGCATCATTATTTAAGAATGAGTTCATCTCAATTCACGACAACCTTGCGTTCCAGCATCTGTAATCCACCACGAAGAACTGGCCACGTCATTAAAACCTATATCGCGCAAATTATGATGTTCACGAAGGGAAAACAGGTGCCCTGCTAGGGCTAAACACCGAACACGAGGTCAAGAAACTCAGCAAGAGTAAGATTCCCAAAGTTTTGATCACCAACAATATATTTTTTATATTGTCCTCCTTAAATGACTATCACTTGTATTTTTCTTCCTTACTGAAGACTGAAGACTGAAGAAAACTTCCAATTGATTTGAATCAATCAATAACTAACCCAAAGATACTTACTTATCTGCAGATCATAAGGAGTCAATAAAAAAAATATTAAATTATTCCTGAAAGGGGCAAGTAAATCGTCTGTGCAAGAAAGCCATTTTTAGCGATGCATCTCTTCGCCCACTGTCTGTGGTTTTATGACTTATCTTGTGATAAGTTTTGGTTGTGCTGTGTGGCTCACGATAAGGAAGCTTGAATATATCTGTCGTTTGAATTTTGCCATATTTGACGAAGGTATTTTGTACTGTGAGGCTTAATTGAAATATCTTGTACGGTGGAGAGCGTACTTTGACTAACCAAAAACCTGCAGAAATATTATCGGCTTAAGAGTGATAATATTCCTAACCCACTTTTTGAGTGGTTGTAAGGTTCTATATACGAAATAAAAAAAGACTTGATTTAATCAATGATTATTGTCCAGTGTGTGGTATGAAGTGTACAATCAAATTTTTTGTGAAAATTAGTTTTCTTTTTTTTCTGCATAATTCACACATTTATTCCGTGACTCTTAATTCATTCGTAGGTCTGGGAGGGGGGGGGAGTAGCGTAGTTGCTGTTCAAAATCAATTTGGATGGGATTTTCACATAAGAGGTGGTTTTTGGACGCCGTTTTTTGATATTGGTTCGAGTGTGGGGTTGGTTGGTGTTCAAAGCAAAACAGCCCCTCCCATTATAGGCAAAAAATCATCTGGTGTTACAATAGCAGGGGGAAGCTTTCAAGAAGTGAATGATGCCAGTTTCCTTTATCTTTTACCCATGGAGATCTTTTTCACGGGGAAATTTCCTGTATCTGAGCTTTTTTTGATTACGGGAACCTTTGCACTAGGGTATCTGCTTGATATAAATATTGGAGATGCTTTTTTAGATGAATTGGGTTCCACGAGTTCCACAAAAGAAGCTCCCATAAAAAGAAATCCTCTAGAAACGCGTGATGCAGTATTATTTGAGGGATACTCTTTGATGGGTTTACTTGGTGTTGAATTTAATTTGACCGATTTTACTGTATTTCTTGATGGTGGATATCGATATAGTGAACCTAAAATTACGACAGAGGTTTCAGAAGGAGATGAATTTGTTAGTAAAACTTTTAAACAAAATGTGTCTGGTTTCGTAATACGAACTGGTATTAAGTTTATTTTATGATGGAATTTGCATCATTCTAATCGCTCCATCTTGATTCTCGACTATGCCAAAGACAAAAACCTGCCTGTTGAATTTATCACGATTCCTTGAGACATGCTTGGCGTAGATAATGACTTGGATGTTTGACTCTGTCTTCTCATTATACGTATAGTCGTATAATGCCTTTTTATATATCGTACTTCAAAATGGAAAATACATAGAATTTATAATATTAGCACTTTAAATCTAAAAAAGAGCTTGTGTAATTACCTTTATAATTTAAGCTGGGTCAGTTACTTAAAATTAAGTTCTTCAAGAAAGTGGGGTGTTTTATTCACTTTGTTCTTTTTCGAGTTTAGATCCTCTCTTAAAAAATATTAATAGTCAATTAATACGAATATGGGTATTCAGTATAAACTTATTTCATGGAATCGTCATAAAATTATTTATGACTTAATTTTGCTTGGTTTAATCTCTTGTTATATTCTTAGTTATATTTTTGTTGGTTTTTATCTTGATGATAACGCAAATTTAACTATTTTGCGTATAAGAGCACTAGGCTCAATTACCTTTATCCTGCTAACTTTTATTCTATTGATCGGACCTTTATGCCGCCTATCCGCTCGATTTTTACCATTACTCTATAACCGCAGACATATTGGTGTCATTACATTTTTACTTAGTTGTTGTCATGCCTATTATGTTGTGATTGAATATCATAAGTGGGGTGAGCTTAAACCTATTGTCAATATATTCTTGGGTAACACAAATTATACTCTTCTAACTCAATTCCCTTTTCAGACTTTAGGTGTTATGGCTTTCTTGATTATGTTTTGCATGGCTTTAAGTAGCCATGATTTTTGGTTACATAAACTAACCCCACCAATTTGGAAATCTTTGCATATATTGGTTTATATCGCTTACACACTGGTTGTTCTACATGTTTTGCTTGGGCCACTTCAATTTGAAGATGATCCCTTTCTCATCGGTATCATGATGGGTAGTGTTGCTGTTGTCGTAAGTCTCCATTTGATCACTGGGCTTCAAGAACTCAAAAAAGACACACAAGTGAATGAACCTATTGATGGATTTGTAAAAGTGTGTTCTCCATCTGAAATACCTGAAGGGCGCGCTAAAATTATTCACCTTACTTCAGAGAGAGTCGCTGTATTTAAAGATAAAAATGAAATTTATGCAATCTCAAATGTATGCACCCACCAAAACGGGCCTTTAGGAGAAGGCAAAATTATTGATGGATGCGTAACTTGCCCATGGCATGGTTACCAATTTAATTTAAAAAATGGTGAAGCTCCTCCGCCTTTCCAAGATAAAGTGCCAACTTATGAAGTGAGACTTTTGAATGGTAATATTTATGTCAGTGAAACTCCCAATTTGGATAACAACATTATATCGAATATTAAAGTATGATACTTTTATTTTTTGATATAAATAAAATTTTGATGGTAATATTATGAAAAATGATGAATTCTATATAGGTTACGTAAAAAATATTCCAAAAAATTTAGCTCGTTTTATTCTATTTGTTGTACTTTCATTTTTTATTATTAGCTTAGGCTACGCTATTATAAATCACATTTTTAGGGTTCCTTTTCATTCTGGTGTTGCTAGCAAACAATATATAACTTTGGAGGGAGTATTTGCAGCAAAGCCTTATCCGATGCTACTCACTTATAGACTCGGACGGTCAGTGGCCAAGAATGATACTCAAATAAAAATCTCTAGGTATTATATTGTTCCACCTGGTAAATATGGTTTAAATAATATCGCCAAAAAATTGGATGGTAAATATATTTCAGTTGGCGGGAAAGTGATTTACCGAGATAATCAAACAATGTTTGTTATTAATAAAAAATCGATTAAGGAAATAAAAAAAAAGAAGAAACTCTTAAAAAAAATATTAAAAATTTCTTCAACACAAATATTGGGTAAATTTAGTTTACAAGGAGAGATTGTCGACAGTAAATGTTATTTAGGACAAATGCAACCAGGTGCTGGAAAACCTCATCGAGCTTGTGCTACTTTATGCATACGAGGAGGGTTACCCCCTTTGTTTGTTACTAAACTTCCTGAATTAGGTTTTCAATCACTTTACTTAATCTTGACTTCTAAAATAGATGAACCGGTCAATCAAGATGTTTTGAATATGGTTGCTGAACCGATTGAAATTACAGGTGAAATTATTAAAAAAGATAATTTATATTTTTTCAGATCTGATCCTAAGAAATATAAAAGATTAAGTATCTTTTAAATATTATTTTTATGAAATATCTTTTACCATTTTATGGTAGGTGTTCTCTTATCTTTTGTACCTTGTTTGTGTTTGTATTAAAAATTAAAGATTATAAGCTACTTGCTTTGAAAGAATAGGAAAACTTACTAATGAGACTAAAGTTAAAAAAAATCATTATCACTTCAGGACCAACAAGAGAATTTATTGACCCAATTCGTTATTTGTCTAATCCATCAACAGGGCAGATGGGCTCAGCAATCGCTGAGGCAGCGTTAACAAAAGATTATGAAGTATCTTTTATTTCAGGGCCTGTATCTTCAAGATATTCTCAAAAAAAAGGATCTAAAAATATTCAAGTTATTTCAACGCAAGATATGCTTCAAGCAGTTATAGGAGAAATTCAGCCTGAGTGTGCATTAATTATGGCAGCTGCTCCCGCCGATTTTAGACCAGAGAAAAGCTTTAATAAAAAAATTAAAAAGAAAGAAATTCATAGAATCTCTTTAGTGAGTAACCCTGATATTTTGAAAGAAGTAGGTAAAGTAATTAGAAAAAAATCAGTTAAAAATTTTTTTCTAATTGGTTTTGCGGCAGAAACTCATGAGGGTGAAGAATATGCTCTTCAAAAGCTTCGAGAAAAACATCTTGATATTATTTTTCTTAATGATCTTTTGTGCAAAGATTCAGGATTTGGAATGAGTACAAATTGTTTAACTGTTTTTCGAAAAGACCTTGTTCAAAAAAAATGGGATGTTATGAGTAAAAAAAAATTAGGTCATAAAATTATACAAGAGATTGAGCAATATTTACTTGAAATATGATCGGTTGTCTCGTTGCCCTGCGTGAAGAAGCCGAATTAATTATACAAGAGCTTTCTTTTCAAAGAATCCATACTGTGGGGCAGTATAATGGCTTTTTAGAAGGACGACCTCTCTCACTTCATCTGTGTAGGCCAGGCGTTAAAAATCGAGTTCAGCTTTTGAAATGGTTGAAACAACATAAGTTTCAACATATTATTAATATTGGGTATGCTGGTGCACTTGTTACAGGTTATAAACTTGGGCAAGCATCTCTAATTTCTAAAATAAGTAAAGTTGATCATAAAGTAATGCAGCTAGACAATAATAAAGGAGAACATTTAGTCAGTGTAAATGAACTTATTCTTAATTCTGATGATAAAGAAGCTTTATTTTTAAAAACACAGGCCAAATTGGTGGATATGGAGGCTTATTCTTTAATAGAAATTATTATAGGGATTGGGTTCAATATTTCAAAATTTAAAGTGATTAAAATTATTGGTGATTTACCAGAAGATGCTTTATACCTTCGTAATGAAATAAAGTTTAGAGATTTTTTTTCCTCACGTCATTTGTGGAAAAAATGTGAAATTGTTGCCTCAACAGGGTTTTCTAATTCATGGTTTCTCTATAAAAGAAAAAAATTATTACAAAAAAAAATCCTTCACTCTCTCCTAAAATATATAGATACTATTTAAATTTTAAAAAATAAATTGATCTTTTAGATTATTTATGCCACACTCTAGGGAGAAACAAGACAATTATTGGTAAAATTTCAAGTCTTCCCATTAACATAAAAAGACTTAAAATCCATTTAGCAGAATCGGGTAAATTAGAATAATTTTTTGTAGGACCAAGTTTTCCAAAGCCGGGACCCGTATTACCTAAACAACTAGCCACCATACTGATGAGAGATTCAATATCTAAACCTGTATAACTTAAGATAATAACTCCTGTTATATATATAATAATGAAAAGCATCATAAATGCATTAATTGCTTTGGCCACTTCTTTATTCAAATATTCTGAGCCAAAGTGGATTGCAAAAATCCTTTTGGGGTATATAGTACGCTTGATTTCTAAAAATCCTGTTTTTAGCATTGCAGAGATGCGTATAGTCTTTGCACCTCCGGTAGTAGAGCCTGACATACCACCACAAAACATCATGCCAAGTATCAGTACCTTAGACATTGATGGCCAGAGATCAAAATCTACCGTGCCAAAACCAGTACTAGTATAAATAGAGATTACAGTAAAAGTTGTATGTCTTATAATCTCGCTTAGATTAGTATAAAGATTATGAGTGTATAGATTAAATGCGATGAATAAAATTAGACATCCAGCGACGCTAATATAATAGAGAAATTCATGACTTTTAAAATATATACTGAAATGTCCTGTAAGAAAACGATAGTGCAAAACAAAACTTATTCCGGATAAAAACATAAAAATACTAATTATTGCCTCAAAATACAAATAATTTTCATGAAAATGTTTACCTTCTTGGTAAGACCCAATAGATGAATTTAGTGGGGAGAATCCTCCCGTAGACAGTGTGCTAAATGAATGACACAACGATTCAAAAAAATTCATTCCACCCCAATAAAGTAAAAATATTTGTGTAATTGTGAATAAACTATAGAGGAGGTATAAGTTCTTTGCTGTTTTTCCTACCCTCGGTACAATTTTATCAGGTATTGGGCCCGGTACCTCAGCCGCAAAAAGTTGCATTCCACCAGCACCCAAAGTTGGTATAATGGCAAGTGTCAAAACAATAATACCCATACCCCCTAACCATTGCGTGAAAGCTCGCCATAGTAGCATAGTATGCCCCAAACTTTCAATATCAGATAAAATGGAGGCACCTGTAGTTGTGAAACCGCTAATACTTTCAAAATAAGCATTTATAAATAATGGAATTACACCTGAAAAGTAAAACGGTAATGCTCCAAAAAAAGCGACTAATATCCAGCCAAAACTAGCTACTGCAAAACCTTCACGATAGTTAAGCTCTGCATTTACTGAAGGTTTTGTATTAAAACGAAATATAAAACCAGTAAATAATGCACTTAAACTACTAAATAAAAAATAGATACCTTGTTCTTCTTCTGGGTAAATAAAAAAGCCTATTAATCCAAAAAACAATAAGATGGCAGCGATAAGGATCAAAAGAAAACCCAAAAGTGAAAAAAGAGATCGATAATTCATTTTGTATTAAATATCACCTCTCAATTGTTTTTTAGCTTCCTCTCTTACCAAGTAACTTTTATGATTTCTAGCAAGTTTTTTTAAACGATTAAATATTAATCTATTTTTATAGTTACCTAATTCTTTAATTATTATAACTAATTCAAGGGGAGTCTCATACGAAAATGAGCGTTGATAAAGATGATTCAATACTTCTCTATTCTTATTTTTATACCATTTTAATGTTTTAATTACTTCTCTAAGAACTTGAGGATTTTTTTCTTTGAGTTGCAGAAGAATATATTTATAATACTCTTTATTTTTTTGTTCTTGCCTAAATTCTCGAAGTAACTGATAAACCTTTTCTCGTATAAGCCAATCTACATCCGTAATAAATTTAATTAAAATAGGCACCGTAGCACTTTGAATACCAATGGTCGCAAAAATATTTAGTATTTCAAGCCTAATTTGTAAGTTATATTGATTCCACATTATATTTTGACAGAGTATTCCGTAATTGGTAAACTTCAATCTTGTTACAGCTTTAAGTGCTTCAAGCACAATAGTATCATTGTCACTAAGAGCTTCCCTAAATATCTTTTCTTGCTCAGAGTGCAGTATTTTATTCTGGGCTTCTCTAAAATAAATAATTTTTTCTTTCAAATTATATTTAAGATATTGACTAAAAAATATTTGTTGGGTAATAATTTGTCTACTCGTGCATGAACAAAGTATGCCAAGAATGATTATTGTAATTTGTAAAAAATATTTTTTTAACATAATAATTTTCTATATGAAACAGATATAATCACTTCAACTTTAAAAGCTTAACTAATAGGATAAAAAAAGACTATTCACTTATAAATATGTGAAAATACTCCTTTAAAATTATCATTCAACATTCTCAAATAATTTCTTCATGACTAATATAAACTTGAATTATGATAGTCTTTAGTTTATTGAAAAGCACTGTGTCGATTATAAAATTTAAAATAATAATTTATCCTTAAATTACTCTCATTTGATCTCTATATTATCCATAGAAAAATTTATATTATCTTTATAGTTTACTAATTTTTTACAGTAAATTTATTAATTATTTTTTGTCGTAGATTTATTAAAAAAATAATCTAGTTTAAATTTTACCTCCTTCAAACTCCAACTTTCCCGTACATCGTAATTCAAAATATCGTCCAGGTAGAGGATAATTAAGAATATCACTTACAAAGTTCCCTAATATATTTTTTACTTTGAATAAAATAGAATAATTTCTATTTTTCTGAAAATAATATATTAGGCCGATATCCAGAAAAAATTGATTCGGTATAAGACTTCTTTTTTGATTAAAGCGATCACGATATACTTGTCCTCGCCATGTAAAATTTAGAAAACTTTGTAATCGTTGATAACCTCCTTCAAGGTATCCTGTGATGATATAAATTGGTTTGAAAGGTAAGAATTTTCCTCTATAAAAAGTAAGATCACTATTATCGATTGCTCTTAGATAGGAGGCTTTAATATCAATTAAAAAATAAGTAGAATAAAAAAACTTTAAATCAAATTCTATACCATGACTGTAAGAAGCTGAAATATTAAAATATTTAGCACTTCTACGAGAATTACTAATTAAAATAATGAGATTTCTTGACTGAGTATAAAAATAGGAGATGTCAAAAGAATACGTGACTATTTTATAATCTTTTTTTTTGAATAAACCAGTTGTATAAGTAATTGAATTTTCATTATTAAGTTTTGAATTGGGTAATAAAAAAGAGCCATCTCCATAAGCTTCACTTAAAGAAGGTGTTCGCTCAGCATGAGAAATCATCATGAAAAACTCGAGTAGATCTTTTTTTTTTTTGTTTTTTCTTATTTTATTAAAAATATTGAGTGGGTAAATTCCTGCTCTTATACTTCCACCAAATAAATGATTATGTTTTATGTTTAAGTCAGGTTGAATAAAAAGAATATTCTGATATACTTTACCTGGTGTATCTGGAATATATAGATATTTCCCTCCTACACTCAAATACCCTAACCACGAGAAAGGAATATATTTTGCTGATGTGCCAAATTCCACTTTCATACGTTGACCTAAAGTTTGCTCGTTAAGATATAATTTATGAAAAGCGTAAGTAAAAGAAGAATGAATAATTAATCTCTCAGAAAATAGAAAAAAAGTAGGTCTTAGTGCTACTTGATTGTTCAGGGAATATCGTTTGCGTTTTGATTTGAAAAAAAAAAGTTCATTATCAGGGTCATCAAGATAAGAGTATTGTCCAACGAATCCAGCCAATATATTTAAAAATATTTGAGAAGAAATAGCATAGTCAATTGATGGTTTGATAATCAGTCGATGGATATCGTAGCGAGCTTTATGCAACTTAAAATTAAGAGGTCCGGGAAGTCCACGCTCTTTTCCAAAATAATTAATAAAGACCTTGATATTTTTTTCTGCGATGGGTATTCTAAAAAAACTAGTATAGCTACCTTGAAGATAATCTTCATTTTCACGTTTCTTCATTTTATCGTCTCTAGAATTGATTAATTTTGTACCATTGTCATCTAAATAACGATACTGATTTAAACTCCCCTCAAGATAGGCGAAGTGAATTTGGTTTTTATCAACAAGTCCAATACCTAAGCCACCACCGTACAAACTATGAGCGAAGGTTTTAAAGAATAAATTTTTTGTTTTATCTGTAGAAAATTGAGGGATTAAATCGACAGCCCCGCCTAAATTATTACCCAAAAGGTGGGTTGGAATGTAAGAGGGATAAATTTCAACTTTACTAAATAAATCAATAGGAAACTCTTCAAGATTAACTCCAGCTCCTAGTGCATTATTCATTAAAATTCCATCAATATAAATATTTGTTTGATGAGAATAAGAGCCTCGAATAGATAGCTCACTAAAACTTCCTGGTCCTCCGTAGCGTTTGAGAGTGACTCCTGATTGTTTCTGAAGAATATCTGATAAATAATTTTCTGATTTATTTGCATCTTCGGATAAATAAATAGAATTTCCTTTCTCATTTAAATTTTTAGGATGATCACGCTGAGCACTTACATAAATTTTATTTCTATTATTTTTTTGTTGCTCCTCTTTTATATTTTTTTTATTTAAAACAATGAAATTGGTTTTGATGAATGTTAAGGTCAAAAATATCCAAATTATAATTCGACAAAAAATATTTTTCACAATATTGTTCTTTTATCGATTTAATCGTTTTGAATAAACATGTAAATATATAAAGTAATCAATATATATCAATCTTAGCACCCGTAACAAAAGTGATACCTGATGTTTTGTAGAGTGGTAATAAAAGATATCTTTGATTAAGAATATTATTTATAGTAACATAAAACTCCATTACCTTAGTCAGCTTTAGAGAAATATTTAAATTGAGTAAAATATATAGAGATAGCAGTTGATTAGGAGTACTTCTTTTATCTATAATTTCTACTTCAGTTACAATAATAAATTTATTCCAATTAACTTGAACTTCAGTGAGAAATGAAAGGGGTGGCCTGAAGTGAACGAGGTCAATAAAATATTCATATCTTAGTTCAAAAGAATATTGAATAAATTTAAAAGGTGTATACTCTAACCCGAGATGCCCATATGCAAGTCGTAATTTTTGTGGTGTATATTGATATAAAGAATCAAAGCTTAATGCTGGATAATAATAGACATTATAATAATAGAAACCTCCTTCCAAAAAGATTCTTGACATTCGATGAAAATTAAGTTCATTTCTAAGGCCAGTACCCCATTTATCTTCAGGACTATCAAAATGAATTGGTTTGAAAAATTTTTTTTCTAAATAAGCTTCTGTAATATTAGGGGTTTCAGTTTTACGATATATTGACAAACGAAATAACCATATGCCCAATTGACTTTCTAAATCGAATTTAGGAGTAAATATTGCCTTATTTGGTTCTGAGATAAATACATCAAAACTAACTTTTAGATAAACATTCCATGGCACGCTATCTTTTTCCAAAATGGCAGAATAAATAGGCATAAGCACCCAAACTCCCATCGTTCCCTGAAGATAATGTTTAGCTTTATTATTGTAAAGTTGATTATCTGCATAAAATACATGACCTGTGGCACCTAAAGAATTTCTTTCTCCGAAAAAATAGTCCCATGAGCTTTTAATATCAATTGATGTAAAGCTTGCTTTTTCTGATAACTTCTCTTGGATATCCACCCTATGGGCCTCAGACATTATATTATGAATTTCGCCGGAGATTTTAAATTTTTGTTCAGGGAAGACAAATAAATTGGCAAATTCTGCAAAAAGTGCTCTTTGATCTTGATTGAAAAAAGTAAGGTTTTCTTGTAGCTCCTGATCTTTTAATAAAAAAGAGCCTTTTAGAAAAATTCGATAGAAATTAGAAATTCTGAAGATATTTGTTGAAATAATTTGATCAAAATTAGAGGAAGAATTGTCAAGAATAATACCATTATAACCCTCACCCTCTTGGTAAGCTCTTTGATATACAATGGCGTGGGCATTATTTTTAGAGCTTGCATTGATTGAGCTCTTTATGAAAAAATTATTGTATAATCCATATCCTGCATAAATGTTTGCGATTCTTTCCAATTTTTTTTCTTGATTATAATTATCTGTTGATTGTTGAGTCTGTTCGTAAAAACTCCATTCAATATTTTTTTCTGAAATTGGTTCAATCAAAGTTCCTTGTTTTTTACGACTTTTAATTAGAAGCTCATCATCACCTTGCACAATAATATGATCTTTTTCTTTCAATTTTAATATTTTTTCTTCAGAAGTAAGTTGCTCCTCACCACCTAAATCTTCTATAAATTCTTCTTCGATATTAAAAGTAGATTTTTCTTGTTTTACTTGATCTTGTGAAAATATATTCAAAAAAACACATAAGAAAAAAACAAAACTAATTTTTCTTTTTACAGTGAGCACAGGAAAATTTTATAACTGTAGCAACTTTTGTTTAAAGATTTTTGTATTTTCTTGATAATTTTTAGCAGATTCTTCGATCATTTTTATCTCTAGTTTTTTTAGAGGTCGAATAACTTTAGCAGGAATACCAGCCACAAGTGTTTTTTCTGGAACTTCAAACCCAGGAGGCACCAAAGCACCGGCTGCAACAAAACCATAAGACTTTACTGTTACATTATCTAATAAAGTGGCACTAATTCCAATAAAACTATAATCTTCAAGGAAGGCTGCGTGAATGACGGCATTGTGTCCAATTGTCACATAATTACCAATGACCGTTTTGATTTTACCCGTTTGAATATGAACAACTGTATTATCTTGTATATTAGTACCTTTACCTACAACAATTGGAAAACCATCCCCTCGTAAGGTACAGTGAAACCAGACTGAAGAATTCTCACCAATTTTTACATCGCCAATTAACTCTGCAGAAGGAGCAATATAGGCCGAAGAATGGACAAAAGGTTTTTTATCACCTAAACTGTATAGCATAGATTAAGTAAAGAAATGGATAAAACGCAAATTAATTATACTTTCACTATTACTAATAAATATTACATACCTACTATGAGCGAGACAGCTAGCATGTATAGGTTCTAAAATGAGAGCTTGGGTTAACAGCAACCTCCACCATCATAAAAAAAAGTACTTTTTGTTATAACAATTTCATCATCACAACGCTGCTCAATATCTTCAGCTGTTTTATCACATATTGACAGTGGTTGGTTATTCATAAATATATGACCCTTACCATCATCATAGCTTTCTTTTTTTCCGATATAGATAGCAGATCTACCGGTAAAAACACATGGACCATCATCAGGCATGGTATCTTTTATTGCACAAACCTCAACACTTTCGATATAAATATTTTCTTTTGTATCATAATGTGCTGGAGCCAAAATACGATAAGGTCTCTTCGCTCTAATTTCTACGGTACCAAATCCAATATTCGTTATTATATTAACGTATTCTTTGAGTGATAGGGCACCGCTCAGACACAAGCCTCTCAAATTAGCATCATTTTTAAGGTTTTCAGGTACTGTATCTTCACTAACGGGATCCGAAAGAACAAGTCGACCATGGGGTTTAAGAACCCGATACATTTCTTTTAAAGCTTGTTTTAATTCTTCTTCTTTGAAGATATTAAATAAACAATTTTGTGCTGCAACATTAATTGTATTATCTTCAATAGGTAAATTCAAAGCATCTCCATGCCGTAAATCAATAAAATTAGGTTCAAACCAAGGATTGATTTTTTCCGCTTCAATAAAATTTTTTTTGCAAGCGAGTAGCATTTCATCGACCACGTCTATGCCAATTATTCCTTTTCTTTGCTGATTGAAGTAACAAAACTGTAATAGTTCCATTCCTCCTCCAACACCGACATATAAAATTTTAGGATTATTAACTAAATCTCTTGGATGTACTGTGCTACCACAACCATAATTCATTTCTAACATTTTTTGAGGTATGGTTAATCCAGGAAGAGACCATATCGGTGTTGTCGTACAACAAAGTCCGACATCAGGATTTTGTGCGGCATCTTTATATATCTCCCCGGCGGTTTGAAGGTATTTTTTGGTATCAGTTTCGAGAACCATACAACTAATACTTGATTGTCAATTCTCTATGTCAAGAATTTTATAAAGTTTTTGAGTTCAGTCTTAAAATTATAAGCTCTTGTATTTTGTGAAAAGTAAAACAAAATCAAATATAAATATTTAATTTTGGCTTTAACTTATTTAATTTATAAGCTAAAAATAGCCATTTTTTGCATCATATGATACACTCCTTATTTATTTATCTTGTGTATTTTAGAGAAGGCCATGAATATGAGACTGAGAACAGTTTTATTAATCCAAACTAAAAAGATCTTAATAAAAAGTATAATTTACCAAAATTTGCACATTAGCTTTCATATTTTTGTACTAAAGTTATCATAGTTTAAATGTGATATAATCGTTATTCTTTAGGTTTTTTAGGGCTTAACTTGATCTAATCTTATTTATCTCACCTTAAGTTAGGTGTCTCGGCTTTCCGAAAATCTCCCTAAGTGGGTGACTACTTAAAGCTAAATTTAGTCTTGCTTCGTAAGCGGTCTTTCGTTGAGGCTTTTCTTAGTTATTTATTTTATCGATGTAGTAGGAATTTAGACAAGAAGTTTTTAGTCTACTATGTTTAGAGATGGTTCAAGGAGGAATCGAAAATGATCATAAATCACAATATGTCTGCGATTAATACGCACCGTGTTCTTAAATTTCAACACTGGAATGTTAATAAGAACATGGAAAAATTATCCAGTGGTATGCGCATTAATCGTGCTGGAGACGATGCTTCAGGTCTTGCGGTATCCGAAAAAATGCGTGCTCAGGTACAGGGTTTGCGTCAAGCTGAGCAAAATACAGAAAACGGTATGAGTCTGATACAAACTACTGAGGGTTATTTGAATCAGATAGGTGCCATGATTCATCGCATAAGGACACTGTCTATTCAGAGTTCAAATGGAATCTACACAGCTGAAGATCGTCAAATGATACAACTGGAAGTATCTCAATTAATTGATGAAGTGGACAGAGTTGCTTCGCAAGCAGAGTTCAATACATTGAAACTGTTTCAGGGAGATTTTGGAAGAGATTCCAGAACTGCTTCCATGTGGTTTCATGTTGGACCGAATATGCATCAAAGGAAGCGAGTCTATATAAGAACTATGACAGCTCAAGCATTGAATATGAGGTTAACTGATGGAAATATCCTCAGTATCTCTACCCCATCTAAAGCCAATGATGTAATTGGTGTTATGGATGAGGCATTGTTCAAGATTAATAAGCAAAGAGCAAATTTAGGTGCTTATTATAATAGGTTAGAATATACTGCTAAGGGTTTAATGAACGCTTATGAAAATATTCAAGCTTCTGAATCTCGTATCAGAGATACAGATATGGCTGAAGAAATGTCTGATTTTACTAAAAATCAAATATTAGTTCAGAGTGGTACGGCAATCCTAGCACAAGCAAATGTGAAACCACAAACTGTCTTACAATTATTAAGATAAGTTAGTAATTAAATCGGTGCTGAAAAATTATTTAGCACCGATTATTTTATTCTTTCGCACTCAAAAAAAACATAAGAGTGTCAAATGAGAATTCAAAGAAGAGGGCTACGTCAAGCAGAACGAAATACTGAGGATGGTATTAGTTTTGTACAAACAGCTGATAGTTATCTGAATCAGGCGGGGAGTATTTTTCAGAGAATTCGTGTTTAGGCATTCAATCTGCGAATAGCATCTACAAAGTATAAAAACTTAAAAAATAAATAAATCAAATTTTATTAATAAAGTTTGACCGCCTAAAATAATTTTTGAAATTGTTTGTGTGGTTAAGGTAAAGTGGAAAAAATATAAAAAATATCAAGATATTATTTATCAAAAATGGGAAGGAATTGCAAAAGTAACAATTAATCGACCTGAAGTTAGAAATGCTTTTCGTCCTCGAACTATTTTTGAAATGAGTGATGCTTTTTGTGATGCTCGTGAAGACAAAAAAATTGGTGTTATTATTTTAACAGGTTCTGGAGACAAGGCCTTTTGTTCGGGAGGAGATCAAAGAATTCGAGGAAATTCAGGTTATAAGGATGATAAAGGAGTTATGCGCTTGAATGTTCTTGATCTACAAAGATATATTAGAACATGTCCAAAGCCAGTGATTGCTATGGTTAATGGGTTTGCCATAGGGGGTGGTCACGTTTTACATGTAATTTGTGATTTGAGTATTGCTTCAGAAAATGCAATATTTGGTCAAACTGGCCCTAGGGTCGGCTCTTTTGATGGAGGTTTGGGAGCTAGCTATTTAGCTCGAATTGTTGGTCAAAAAAAAGCACGCGAGATTTGGTTTTTATGTAGGCAGTATAGTGCTGAAGAAGCCCTTCAGATGGGTCTTGTAAATAAGGTTGTTCCATTCGAAAAACTTGAAGGTGAGACAGTTCAGTGGTGTCAAGAGATGCTTGCTTTATCACCAATTGCTTTAAGGTGTTTGAAATCTGCTTTTAATGCAGATTGTGATGGTCAAATGGGTCTTCAAGAATTAGCTGGAAATACTACAATGCTTTATTATATGTCAGAAGAAGGGCAGGAAGGTAAAAACGCATTTAACGAAAAAAGAAAACCAGATTTCTCTAAATTTCCTCGTCAAGCTTAATGGCTTGGTTACTCGCGGCTCGCCCAAAAACATTATTTGCTAGTATCTCACCTGTTTTGTTGGGTCTTGGTATTGTTGAGCATGAAGGTTTTTTGGATGTCCAGCTCGCAGGCTTTACTTTATTAACAACGATTTTGATTCAAATTCTTACAAATTATATTAATGATTATTATGATTTTAAAAAAGGAGCCGATGTTGAAGAAAGAGTAGGCCCTGCCAGAATGCTGCAAACAGGAAGAATTCAGCCAGAGGCTATGAAAAAGGCTATTTTTAGCTTGGTTATCTTATGTCTCTTTTTAGGAGGATGGCTTGTCAAGCAAACTGATTATTATATTTTGCTAATCGGAATTTTATCACTCATTTTTGCTTATCTTTATACGGGTGGAGCATACTCACTGGCGTATCATGGTTTGGGGGAAATCTTTGTTTTTTTATTTTTTGGTCCTGTTGCAGTTATTGGCTCTTATTATACACAAAGAACTTTTCACTTTACTTTTGATGAAGGAACTAAAATACTATTGGTTTCTATCGCTCCAGGACTTTTATCTATGCTGATATTAATGGTCAATAATATTCGTGATTACGAAACTGATCGTAAACAGGGTAAAAATACTCTCGTCGTAAAACTAGGTCTGCTATACTCAAAAATACTTTATGTGGGTATCTCTGTTGTAGCCATCAGCAATCTATTTTTTTTAATTCCCCGCTTCGGAAAAGGAGTGTTGCTTGTTTTGATGATAGTTCCGTTGATGTTTATTTCCATAAGAAAAATTTATTTCCATAAAAAGATTGAGGAGCTCAATCAGGTACTTACACTTAACGGATTGATTCTTTTTCTATTTTGTGTGCTATTCCTTATTGGCTATAATTTATCTGTATTAAGAGTGTAGATAAATTTGTTATATACCAGTAGGGAGATTATTATTATACTTTTTTTTTTATATAACAACTCTAATAAAAGGTATTGACTTTATAATCACTATTTGGTAACTGGGGAGCTTGACTTAGTCTAGGTTCCTAGATCAACAATGAATCGGTGTAATTTTACTCTATTCTCTCTTATTTTTCTTGCCTTATTTTATTTTGTTTGGTATATCTATAAAACAAAATTTCATATTATTTCTGAGCGTTCGCTTCAAATTGAAAAATATGCTTACTGTAGCATGATAGGATATTTGATTCAGATGGTCACTATTTCAAATATACCAGGTATCGACCATTGTGAGTGAGCCAAAGTAATACTTAAAAAAATAATATTACTATGACTGGTCGAAGTGAAATTGAAGATAAAATTGCCATTGAGCAAATTAAAACAAGAAAAAAAAAATCAAAAAAAAAATATTTAACTATAATTCATACGGGAGATGGCAAAGGTAAAACTACCGCAGCATTAGGTACCGTTATGCGCACGGTTGCTCATGGTTGGAATGCTGCAATTGTACAATTTATGAAAAATTCTGATGATTTTAAATATGCGGAGCATAAATTAGAAAAGAAATATGATAATTTAGATGTTTTTACGATGGGTGCTGGCTTTACATGGGATACAAAAAATAGAGCTCTTGATATTAAAACAACGTTAGATACATGGGAAAAATCTAAAGAAATTATACTTTCAAAAAAATATCGTCTGGTGCTTTTAGATGAGATTATTTATGTGCTTGATTATAATTTTATCGATGAGAATATCGTACTTGATTTTTTGAAAAATGAAAAACCTCCTGATATTCATCTTATTTTAACAGGTAGAAATGCTAGTAGTGCACTATGTAATGTAGCAGATCTCGTAACAGAGATGAAAAATATTAAACATCCTTTTGATGAGCAAGGAATTCTCGCTCAAAAAGGTATTGAGTGGTAATGGCTAAAATTACTTTGTAGACAATACTTTAAGTCGATAGTATTATATAGGTGGAGTATAGTCAGCAAATTTTGGATTTTCTTCACTCTTTTTTATGGGATAAATTTTTTCATGAAAATTTTTTCATTATTAGTCTTAGCTCTATATTTCTATTAAGTTATTGCTCATATAAAATTTATCGCAGTCTGTCTTCTAAAATACTGCTTATTAAGAAAGTAAAGAAGGAAAAAAAAATTATTTTTAACGAAGAATTTTGTGATAAAATGAAATTAAATATTACTAATATAAGTAAAAGAAAGCTTGCAGAAATATTTTTTTGTTCTGTTGATCAATTTATGGCGGATGATTTTGATCAATTTCTTAAAGTGAGGAGCCCTATTTTATTTCAAGATTTGAAGACCTATAAAATTAAATTTAAATGTTATCCAAGTCATGAAAGGAATAGACAAATTGAAGAATTGTATACTTTTTGGGAGCTAGGTTTTCGTCATCCCAAATTGCCTTTGATTTTGATGATTTATCTTTTCCCTATCGAAAAAGACGATATTAAATCAATTCTATTGAAATTTCTCAATTATCCTGGAATAAATATATCACAAAAAAGTTTATTGTGGCTCTATTTTCAGGATATTTTAAAAAAACCTGTGGATATTACTCGCTTTCCTGTTGAAGAAATAGAAACACATTATCAGACTGAGAATTTGTTATTCTCTAAAATAATTAGCTCCCATGAGTACCCTTGGAATATTATCACGTTTAGAGAACAAGTTCGCTCATTTTGTATATTAAAAGAGATTGAAGCTCATCCACCTATGAAAGAATTATTGGTATTTCTTATATCAAAGAGTACGCGAATGTTACGTAGCTATATCGCATTAAATTTTACTCGGTTTTTAGGAAAAATTGGAGAAAAAATAATTTTAGAGACTATTTTTAAGTTTGGTAACTATCAAAAGTTACTTAAAATACCTGATATTTCTGGAGAGTTAAAAATATTTATTTTAAGTATCTTTCAAAATAATCAAGGACAAGATGATCTTAGAATAAGCAAAAGCAAAAAAGAATTAGTCATCAAATATTTATCTCAGCAGAGGTATCCAAAATTACATATATTTTATTATCTAAAAGCAATTAATGCTTCCATTGATACTATAACAAAATATGGAATGAATGATTGTGAGATTAAAAATATAATGGAACATCCAAAATTACTGCCATTAGGTATGCGATGGATATTTTTTCAATATTTAGTATATCTCAAAAAATGGAAAAAAGGATTAATATTTTATGAATCGCTTGGTATTTATCGTAATCAGGTTGCTGGTAAACTTTTTCGATTGAGATGTCTCTTTCATGATGCTAACGATAAAGAGAAATATTTTCAAGAGATCAGAAAACTTTTAGATGATCATCCTGATAATTTATCTGTGGTTAACGAATATGCGGTATATTGCATTAATATGAATAAAACACGAGAAGCTCAAAAAATATTCAAAAAGATGCAAAAACAGAGTGGAGATCATCCTGTGGCTCTCTACAACCAAGCTCTTTTGTTCGAGAATCTTTATTCAGAAGCGATTAAACAGAGATGGAGGAAGTTTGATCAGGTGAAATTTTTGTAACCTTGAGACGATATACTTTGCGTCCTCGCCAAGAATCCATGGAAGGTTCTGCAAATAAAATTTGAGGCTTTTCTTCGATAGCATGCTTACTTAGTTTGTCAGCTTCTCCCTTATGAAAAAACCAGACCCCTTCGATTAACTCATTTTTACAAGCAAAAAATTTTATTTTTACATGCTCTTCACTTTTTCCGATATTTTCACACATTACAGGTTGAGTTAGTCTGATTGCTAATACGGGGGCTGGATTCTTTTTACCAAAAGGGGCGAATAAATTACACTCTTCCCAGATGGTGGTTGTTATTTCGTAGTCATTTATAGAGATTGGCTCAAAGTATTCATCATGAGTTTTCTCTTTTTTAGAATCAGTCTTTTGTTCTTTTGGAAAAAATTTTTCACCCAGTTCTTGGGCTGCTTTAATAAAATTTTTTAATTTGTTTTTTTCTAAAGAGCATCCAGCTGCTTGTTTATGACCTCCAAATTGAATGAACCAATGTTCTAAAGTCATTAAAAATGAAAAAACATTTTGATTTTGAGCAGAGCGTATCGATCCTCTGATGGAATCATCGTCATTAACTAAAACGAGGGCAGGTTTTCCAAAATGATCAGACAGCCGATTCGCGATGAGCCCTGAGATACCTCTATGAATTCTCTCGTCATAAACGATTAAAATTTCTTTTTGGTGGGTAGTTATGTCAGATGAAAATATGATTTTTTTTGTTATATCTTTTGATATTTTCTTTCTTTCTTCGTTGAGTTTTTTGAGTTCGGAAGCTTTTTTTACAGCGATGAGTCGATCTTTTTCGATTAGGCTATTTAAGGCGACTTCAGCTTTGCCTAATCTACCCGCTGCATTTATAGCAGGGCAAATTACAAAAGATAGATTCTCCTCCCAGATTTGATTTTGTTGTGAAAAGAAAAAACGTACTAGTGCAATTATACCTTCTAAAGAAGGGTGCAGCGGGTATTCGACTTTTAGATATTGATTGAGTAAACTTAGTCCTTCTTTTACTATGATTCTATTGTCATCAATTAAAGGCACCATATCGGCGATACTACCAATAGCAGAAAAAATTAAATAATTTTGAGTTTTTTCGCGAATATTCCTGAAATTAGCTTGAAATAAAAATAGAGATTGATCTTCTACACTTAATGTAAACTTAGTAAAATGTAAAAAATTCTGAATACGAGAAAAAAAAGAGTTTGATGATACCATCTTATTCCAAAGAGGGGCAAGCTCAATGTTGTGACACTCTCCTTGAATAGATGAACTATCTTTTTGAGTTTCGCTATCTTCTCCAGAAAAATCATGGTTAATTTTAATTTTTATCTTCTCACTATAGCTTTGAATTAAATTTTTAAAATAAATAAATTTTGATTCGGAAGGAGAGTCTTCTTTTAACACAGTAACTTGGTATAGCTTCTCATACTCACTGGTAAATGAGTAGGTTAATCCCCAAATTAGCTTATAGGCCAAACCTGCTGTACAAAGTTCTCGATTTGGGTTGCCTTGGAGTAATCGTTTAGGATTTATAAAGGCATCAACATGGGGATAATCTTGTTTACTTTCAGGTATAAAGTGATGATCTATAATGATTGTTTTAAGCTTTAAATTACCATTATTGAGGCTTTGATATTGTTTATGTAGATATGTAATTTCTTTGTGGTTTGAGGAACCACAATCTAATATGATTAGCACATCAGGCTTATGATTTAATATTCTATCAGCGACCTCTTCGGTAATACCATATTTATCATGTTCACGAGGAACTAAAGGAATGAGATTCTTTTCAGGATATTTTAGTTGGTCACGTAAAAATAGATAAAGAATCGCTAAAGAAGAAATGCCGTCAGCATCACGATCACCATAAAAAATAATTCTTTGCTCTTTACTGTAATAGCATGTTTTAAGAATAGAAATAGCACTATGAATATCTGGGAGTTCAAAAGCTGGACGCATCATTGAATGATGAGGGAAGAAGTAAGAAAATGCCTTTTTTTGTAAAAGAGTATCCGCATCTTTTTTAGGTAAATTAAATTCAGAAATATAAAGATTTACTCTTTTAAGCCATGCAGAATAAATTATCTGCTGCATCTTACTATATTTGGATGTTATGCCTCGCAACCAAGAAAGAGTTGTTAAAAAAGGTGGCTCAAAATTCACCTATTGGGAACCATCACATTAATATTATACCATTTATATGTGCCTTTCTATCAATTTGTATTTCTTTACAACGAATGTCTGCTTTAATTTGTGCATTTTGTTTGGCATGAACAAATTTTGCATCTTTAATTGTACCTTGTAATTTACCCGCTATATAAATTGAACCTACATTGATATCAGCTCTAACTACAGAATTAGAATGAATAGTAATGGAACCTTTTGTTTCTATTTTTCCTTCAAAGGAACCCTTAATCTCTAATTCTCGATCAAACTGTAAGTCACCTGAGAATTCGATATCTGAAGAGATTAGAGTGATTTCTTTTTGTAAGTTTGTATTATTTGGCATCGTATTCAAATAAGATTATTTCTAAAGTTAGCGTCCATGATTTTAAAATTATACTCTTTTAAAATCATTTTTTCTTTTTCTTCTCGTTTATTATTCCTTTTTTCATCTTTAGAATTTCTCTGAACCAGCCAAATCTTTTGAAGATATTCCCTCACCAATAAATTTTTTTCTTCCCAGTCTTTTAATCTTTTAAATTCATTATTTTGATTTAATTTTTGATTCATCGCTTCATTTGAAAAAATAATTAGTTCAAAAAAAGTTTTCAATAACTTATCAGCTTCTTTTTCACGTTTGTTGCTCCAAAATTGATTATGAGTGGAACTTATACCCCCAAGGTTTAGTTTACAAAATAAATCAAAGTCTGCAGTTTGTATTTTAAGCTTTTTATTTTTAAAAAGTGTCGTTTGGGTTCGCCAATGGTCGGGTAATTTAGGCAATTTTTCTAATTTAATGTCATATTTTTCAAATAAATATTTTTTCCAATTGATATTACGAAAATTTAGGGTGCGATTCCAGTAAAGTCTTCCTGTATGGGACATTTTATTTAAGTTTTCATGATCAAAGTATTCATCAAACTTATTTTTTGTTACTGTCACTGTATCATTTAGGCGTATTAATTGCCAACCATAGGGTGTGGAGATTGGTTGAGATATATACTCTTTTGTTGTAATTAATTTTTTCACAATTGTGTAATAAGATTTTTCCATAGCGTTAGCAGGTAAATATTCTAGATTGAAATACTTTATTATTTTATTGTATTTATTCGCGTAATTAGGTACGTCTCCAAAATTAAGCTTTTTATTAATTATTTTTTCTCTAATCTTTCGCATGAGTGCTTGTTGTTTTTGCTCTTCTCCTTTTATTAATAACTGTGATTTCTTATTTTGTCCTTTGGTGAGAACAATAGATTCAGTTTGATATAATGTTTCAGGTTTTTTTTCTTCATTTTCTTTCCATCGGGAAAGCAATATTCTGGCCAAAGTTTTTTGTTTTATTATTTGTTCGTAGGCACGTATGGTCTCTGATTTATCAAAATCTAGCTCTTTGGCTTTTTTTGATAATATTTCAGTAATTACAATTTGCTTTATCAAAATTTTTTGTGATTTTACATCTTTCATACTATCTTCGAGATTATACCATTTGATAATTTCTCTCATTTGTTTTCTTTTAACCTTGTTATCTGAGTAACTAGCTAAAACTTGACCATTGAGCCCACAATCTAGAAAGAAGAAAATACTTAAATATAGTAGGAGATATTGGAGCATCAAAGTCCGAATACGGAAGAAGCTTTAAGAATGCAAATATATTTTATTTTTTAAAAATAAAATATGACTATCTTAAATACTTTTGTATTTTAAATGCAACAAATAAAAATAACTGTGGGCGAAGAATAAATGATAAAGTTACAAATATCTTTGTTGCCGACAAAAAATCCGTGGAAAAATTTTTTAACGGAAGAATCTATATTAACATGCGATAGAGAAGAAAAGGATTTAAATATTGTACACTTACTTTTTTATGAAAATTTACCATCAATTATTTTGGGTAAATCTTTAAAATTTAGCGAAGAAATATTTTTACATAAACAAGATATCCCTATTTTACGGAGGATGAGCGGAGGGGGGAGTGTTGTTCACTTTTCTGGAAACTTAAATTATTCTTTAATATTTTCTTTGAAAAAGTTTCCCAAGTTTTTTTCAATCCACGATTCGTATCAATTAATTTTAGACTCTTTATGTAATATGTTTTATAATAAAGGTTTTATTCTTGAGAGGAATGGTCTTTCTGACTTATGTGTAATGCAAAAGGGCACCCATCGTAAAATATCAGGTAATAGCCAGGTGCGTAAAAAAGGATATTTAATGCATCATGGAACCTTTTTGTATCAAACAAATCATCGATATAAAATTGCTTATTATCTGAAAATGCCATCTAAGCAACCTGACTATCGAAAAAAAAGAAGGCACAGTGATTTCATTATTTTAACATCTTTAAAAATATCAAGGTCTGAGTTGATTCGTATTATGAGCGAAGCCTTCCAAAAGCTCTTTGGTGCTGATATGATGAGCATGAGACCTGTGCAGTAATTTTTTTGTACTTCCATTTTACAATAAAAAAATAGAACTAACCTTTTGATAATAAAATTCAATAAAAAAAATATTCTTCATTGGATTTATCTAAGTTTAGGTCTAAAATACCTTATTCTTGTAATTCGATCTTTTCTCCCTTTTGTGCTTCCTGAGGTTTGGAGACAATATGATACGATGGGAATTAGTCTTCGTTATTGGAGTAGGTGGTCGTTAGAAAGTTTTCCCCAGAACTTTGGATTTTTAGAAAAATATATTTTACCGGCTATTTTAAATTCAGGTGATTTTTTTGGTATTGTCCCCATGGAATTCCCCCTTCTCAATATTTTGACAGCTCCTTTCTTTGTGTTTGGTCATGAAATTGGTAGAGGTTTGGCCTCTTCTTTTTTATATCTCCTCACTTTGGCCTTAACGATTATTAATGCTAAAATTTGGAAAGGTAAAAAGATCTTCGGGCTTCAAGCATATCCTGCCTTTTTACTTTTACCTCTATTTTCAGTTGGTCTTACTTGGTCTTGTAAATTTATGCCAGATTATCTCTCTTTACTTTTGGTGTGTATGGGAATCGCCTTGATATGGAAAGATACTCCAACAAAAAAAAATATATGGTTAAGCCTTTTATTTTGTTCTTTAGGACTTTTACTTAAACCTACATCGATTATTATTTTTGCTCTTTTAATAGGAAATTCTTGGTTATTTCAAAGAAAAACTAAGATAATAAATTTTGACCAATTTAGACCTTTATTTATTCCTTTTATTGTAGTGAGTATTTCTTCATCACTCTCTTTATTCTATTTCATACAAATAAAAAAATGGATTGAAAAATTTCAGGATGTCCCTGATACATTTTACTTAAAAACAATTCCACTATCTCAAGCTTTGGTAGAACTCTCAGAGAACTATATATATATAGTTAAACTTTTTGGGCAGGTTCTCTTTTTTTTTGGTGGTTTTTTTATTATTTTTAGTATTCTCATTGCCAAAACTATAAAAGTGAAACGATATCGTATTCATTGGATTTGGTTTATGATAGTGCTTCAATTCCTTTTTGTCGCTTTATTAGCAGGAAAACAAGGATATTCTCATATGTATTATTTTATTGGAGCAACTCCTTTCTGTTGTTTGCTCTATTTTGCTGCATGGAAGCATACTCACCTTAAATTATTTCGTCTTTTACTTTTGATAGGCTTTATAATTCCACTTTTTGAACGATTTGGTATGGATTTGAAAAATTATGTCCAACCTTGGAGAAAAGATACTACCTATGAAGAATGTCGTAAGCTTATTTATCAAAATCCTGATTTTCCATGGGACCAAGGTTATCTCTTTCGTTCTCCGCTAGAGAGGTTTCCTCAACTTGGAGTTTGTTTTGGAGAAAGGCAAGGTTCTCAAAAAAATAAATTTGGATTTTCATATTTAGGTAATCTACCTAAAGAGTGTCGTGTTGTTGATCAAATGAATCAATTTATTTTGTTTCGGTGTTCTTGAGAGGTTCAAAATGACTCAGCTAAAGCCGAAGCTTAACCGATCTATGATGATGATGGAAGTTAAGTGGAAGCACAATCAATTTTTTGGTATTGAATTACCCGATCAATATCGATTGGCATTAGGTAAAAATCATTTTATTGAAATAAAGGGAAATTCTTTTAAAGGTAAAATTAAAATTAAAATAACAAATCCAACTGGTGATTGTAATGAGAGTGTTATTAGTAATGGTATAGTAATTGATGAAAGAGATGTAAATATAAATAGGAGTAAATATCTTGAACATTTTTTTGCCTCCTACCATCAAGAAATTAGTTCACTCCCTGATAATGGCTTACTTAAAATTATCGGTAATAATTATGGTGTGTTGGTTCGCACTTTTAATCAAAAAGATATTAGTCATAACAATAATAAAACTGATTCAGATATTCTACTTCAAATTTTTCGCAAGGGATTTAAAACATTTAAAAATTATTTTAAAATAATTTTTAGACGTCCACAAATCTTAGATTTTTTTGATTCTTTAATTATTACGATAATTGGTATAAGTGTATACTATCAAAATTTTAATTATTTGTCAAGTGGTGTTTTTACTGCCAGTACGGCTATATTTACAGGATACTGTGATTGGTTAATTAGGAAGAGATCTCCTTATTTAATTAAAATTATCATAGCCTTTTTTATTGGAGGATATTTATTTTATTTTGGTTGGTTGTATCAATAAGAGACGTAACATCAGTCTATTAAAATTATTTTGACAGGCTTGATTAACGTTTAAGTAAACAAGGAATTAACTTTTCTGTTTCCTTACCAGACGATTCCATTGCAACAGCAAAACCATGTTGTTTTTGCACTGGATTGATTTGCCGTGCGATACCAGGTTCGTCATCAAGGTAACCGATCCAATCTCCTGAGTTAATCTTACCTTTAACTCGAATATTTATCACTCCTAAAATAGCAATTTTTACAACACTTTCTTGCTCTGCAGTCTGGGACAAATAGAATGGAGGTTCTTTAATAAAAACACCAATAAATGGTTGATGGTTGCTCTTTAGCTTACAGATTAAGTTATCTTGTATTGTTAAGAGGTCACCATCAACAAAAAGTTCGTCAGAAAAAATAGACCAAGAGATTGCGATAAAAAGTCCGTTTTCGAAAGAGATATTTTGACGAAATACAGCATCTCCCTCAGCTAAAATTGATTTAGATGAACCCATTAATTCATCAAGTTTTGCGGGCAAATGAAGGCTAAAATCTTTTTCAGAAAAGAAAATACCAGCTGGTTTATTTTTTGATTTTGCTTTTAAGGCTACATTTGTTTTTGAAAATGTATGAAGTGCAGGCTCTTCATTGCCTTCAATCACAACTCCACCTTGAAAAGCAGCACTCATACCTTCTTTATTTTGGACAGATAAAGGAAAGCTTTGTAAATCAATTAAATTATATTTAAAATTATTTTTAATTTTTTTAGTTATCGTTAAATTAAGGGCTCCTTCATGAGAATTTAAAATATGATTTTTGGATGCATAATCATGTTGATGAGGTAGGGAGGCTCTTGCATTTTCTAGCCTAGGATCATTACTTTGAACGGCTAAAAATTCTTTTTTTTGATTAAGATTCGCAAATTTGACCAAACCTACTCTTTTATCCGTACATAAAGTTAATCTAGAGTCATCCCCTTGAACAGCTGTAAATGGCTCCTTTCCTTTATCTCTGGCGAATCTGACTCGACCTTTTGTCTCTTCATTTGCTTCTAACAAACGCGGGTCATCCGATAAAACTACCTTATCTTGATGTATTTCTCCGTGTTTCGCTAATTGAATAATACCAGGCCAAGTCGTTGAAGCAAACCGTAGTCTATCATCATTGGATTGTACAGCATATCCAGGGCTCACTGATTTATTTTCAGCGAGTTGTATAATACCTGGAAATTTAGTGCTAGAGATTCTCAACCTGGAATCATTTGACTGAAGAGCGGCACCCTGAATTGATTCTTTATCTTTCGCAAGACGAATGATGCCTTCTTTTTGCTCTGTGGCGGAAGTAATTCTTGAATCATTTGATTGTAAAGCGATCATGGGGGTACTTTCGTTATCTTTAGCAATTCTAAAAATTCCTGGGCGTGTCGTAGTTCCATGTTTTAATCGAGGGTCGTTAGCTTGAACAGCACGGAGGGGGTGGACACTATTGAGTTCTGCAAAACGAACAGGCCCAGGTCTTATTTCACTTGCTTCACATTGATGATTAGAATTTTTTCCCCATTCAGTTATCTCATTGTCAGGTATTGCAAAGATATCTAGTTTTAAAATTTCATAAAATGGTTGTTTCTTGATATTAATTTCGATGATCTTAATTTTTATATATCTAACGTGGCATAAAAGATCAGACCATCGATACCAAGATAGTGGAGCAGCTGAAAAATTTCCTTCCCTGACCACCGTATCCCAATTATTTTTATCTTTAGATAATTCGATTAAAAAATTTTTAGGAAAATTGGTTAAACCTGCTTTTGTTGCCCTTAGGCTAATATCATGAATGTAATAAGTATCTCCCAGATCAAGCATTACAAATTCATCTTGAGATTGTTGCTTTGTATTGGGAGACCAACCATAATCTTCTCTTTTATCAATTAGATTTTCAGGCACCCATAAACGATCTTTATTGGAAGAACTTTCAAAATGAATATCCACAGATTTAGAGATAGAGCCCGATAAAGAGTTGAGTATCTCTATATTAGAAATAACAATCTGTAAATATTTAGATCGTATTAAAGGTAACCTTAGCGTAGTAGAATTTTCTTTATTTGTGATTGATCGAATGGGAATACGAAACCAAAATATATTATCATGTGAAAAAAATATATTGATATTGTTGATATGTTTAATATAAAAATCAAGTTTAAGTTGATTATAGGAGGCTTCTTTAGTAAATTGTATCTCAATTATGGTGGATTTTTTATTAGTTAATTGCTCTTTATGGATAGAAAATTGATGTTTTATTTTTGGTAATTTAAATTCACTCTTGTTTAGAGATACTCCTAGAATAGGAATATCTTGTGATGTTATTACAGTCACGGGATGTTTCATAGATATCTATGGTTTCCTTATTAAAGTTTTTGTAGAAGGACAAGATCTTTTATCTTTTATATGAATTTTTTATGTTGTAGGTTTAAGTTCATGAGTGTGTACTTTTTCTCAAGATATTATTGTAGATTTTTATTTTTTTGTTTACTTTTTTTGGTGTAGCTCGGGCACTTAAATTTGTATTTTTTTTATAGAACTAAGAGATCTTTAATTTTAGAAACAATTGATACACTATTTTTTATCTTTTATAGCGTATGCACCTCCTCTTTTAGAAGATTTTTTTAAAAATTTTTATTTCAATAAAATTACCGGAGAAGCTGTTTTACAATTTAACTTGTAGATAAATAATTTACCTAAAAATCTGTAAAATATCGTATAGCTCGATTTTTTAGGTCTCGTCACCAATAGTGAGGTTGATTATATATGAAATAATAAACTTTTTGATCAACTTTATTATTTTTATATTTGACAAAATATATCTTCCATGAAAAATCGAGGTATATTTTCTAATAAATAGAGATGTTTGAATGAGTATAGTTAAATCATTGTTTAAGATCACCCGAGGTTTAGTCTTAGTTTGCATTATTTTTGGTGCGTCTTGTGTCAAAAATGATCTGAGTAATCTACCAAATAATACATCACCAATAATCTTAGATGAGATATCACCAGGCAATATCATGAATTTTGTTTTTCGGCGTAATTCAAACAAAATAATGTTAAGCTGGAGCAACCCTACCGATGTTGATTTTTCTCAGGTTTTAATTTTAAGGAGTGAAAGCTCAATATCAGATGCTCCTGAGGTAGGGAAAAGCTATGTAAATGTTGATTTGATTGGTGGCTCAAAAGTGATGTATCACGAAGAGATATCAACTTTTACAGATATAAAAATTACAGAAGGTGTCACTTATTTTTATAAGATTTTTGCTTATGATAGTAGCTTTAATTATGCTTCGGGCGTTGAGTTTGAAGGAGGTACCATATCACCCATATCACCCATATCACCCAAAAATGTCATAAATAGTAGGTTTTTAAATTTAAATAATGAGGGCATAACTCTAGCTTGGAGCAACCCTATCGATGCTAATTTTTATAAAATTTTAATTTTAAGGAGTGAAAATTCAATATCATATGTTCCAACAAGAGGGCAAGATTATGCGAATTTTAATTCAATTGGTAGCTTAACCATGGTGTATAACTCAAATGCAACTACATTTAAAGATTCTGGGGCAGGGGCTACAGTAGCTTCAACCCATTATTATTATAAGCTATTTGCTTATGATTCGAGTTTTAATTATGCTTCAGGTATTGAAATTTCTGGCGGAGGCTCTAAGGCCGATCATGATGGTGATGGTTTGATTGAGATATATACTGCTGAAATGCTCGATAACATGCGTCATGATTTGGTAGGTGCAAGTTATAAAAGCTCGGCAGCAGAACAAGCAAGAGGTAATGTTGATGGTTGTCCAAACAACGTTTGCAATGGCTATGAGTTAACAGCCCATATTGATCTTTTGAATTTGCTTGATGCAAACAGAAATGGAAAAATCGATACGACGTCGAAGGGCATTGATAAAAATGCCGATGACGATACGTCAGATACAGGTGAGAAGGTGAAGGTGATTGATACTGCCAAAGACAGAAGCTGGGTGCCCATTGGTGATTCTAACACTAATGCCTTTACGGGTATTTTTGAGGGCAACAATCATACCATCGCGAATCTTTGGGTGAATATTGATTCTTCCACAAGTAATGTTTATGCGGGTTTATTTGGTTTTGTCAAAGGGTCTGTAGAGATTCACAATGTGGGAATCATTTCAGGATCAGTATTTGCTTCTTCTTCTTCTTTTTTTTCTTATTCAGGTGGTCTGGTGGGTTATTCTGCTAGTGCTTTGACGATAATTAAGTGTTATTTTAGTGGTTCTGGTGGAGTCTCTTCTTCTTCTTCTTCTTCTTTTTCTTCTTCTTTTTCTTATTCAGGTGGTCTGGTGGGTTCTTCTGAAGGTGCTTTGACAATAACTAATAGTTATTTTAGTGGTTCTGGTGGAGTCTCTTCTTCTACTTCTTCTTCTTTTTCTTTTTCTTATTCAGGTGGTCTGGTGGGTTCTCCTGAAGGTGCTTTGACAATAACTAATAGTTATTTTAGTGGTTCTGGTGGAGTCTCTTCTTCCTCTTCTTCTTCTTCTTCTTCCTCTTCTTCTACCTCAGGCGGTCTGGTGGGGTTTTCTGATAGTTCTTTGACGATAGTTAATAGTTATTTTAGTGGATTGGGTGGTGTATCTTCTTTTTCCCCTTCTTTTTCTCGTTCAGGTGGTCTGGTGGGTTCTTCTACTAGTACTTTGACAATAACTAATAGTTATTTTAGTGGTTCTGGTGGAATCTCTTCTTCTTCTGGTTCTTCTTCTTCTTCAGGTGGTTTGGTGGGTTCTTCTATTTCTTTGACAATAGTTAATAGTTATTTTAGTGGTTCTGCTGGGGTTTCTTCCTTCTCTTCTGGTTCTTCTTCTTATTCAGGTGGTCTGGTGGGTTATTCTACTAGTACTCTCAAAATAATTAATAGTTATTTTAGTGGTTCTGCTGGGGTTTCTTCCTCCTCCTCCTCTTCTTCTGCTTCTTCTCTTTCTTATTCAGGCGGTCTGGTGGGTTCTTCTGAAGCTGCTTTGACGATAATAAATAGTTATTTTAGTGGATTGGGTGGTGTATTTGCTTCTTCTTCTTCTTCTTCTTCTTCTTCTTCTTCAGGTGGTCTGGTGGGTTCTTCTATTTCTTTGACGATCATGAGGTCTTACTGGAACACCGATGCACCTCAAAGTATTGGCGACACTGATCAAAACCCAAAACGGGCGCAGGGTAATGTTGAGAGTAGCAACTCAGCTGCTTTGGTGGGTGAATCAGGTACTGTGGAGGTAGCAGGTACGACGGGTCTTACGCTAGTTCAACTACAAGCCATAAGTAACACCGATCCCGACGGTGGTCTCTCACCTAGTGCTGCTGATAACATAAAAGCTTGGGACCTAGGCAGCAACACGCAATTACCCGCGGTTAAGTTGTGTATTCCTACAATTAGAACGAATGGTGTCACTGATTGGGCGATGTGTGCGTCATACGGTGCCCTACTCCCCGGGCAAAGATAGGGCTGAACTGAGATTTTGGGTAGATATTCTGCCATGAAAAAATAATTTTTTTGGTCAACTTTATTATTTTTATATTTGACAAAATATATCTTCCATGAAGAGTTTGAGGTATATTTTCTAATAAATAGAGATGTTTGAATGAGTGTAGTTAAATCATTGTTTAAGATCACCCGAGGTTTAGTCTTAGTTTGCATTATTTTTGGTGCGTCTTGTGTCAAAAATGATCTGAGTAATCTACCAAATAATACATCACCAATAATCTTAGATGAGATATCACCAGGCAATATCATGAATTTTGTTTTTCGGCGTAATTCAAACAAAATAATGTTAAGCTGGAGCAACCCTACTGATGTTGATTTTTCTCAGGTTTTAATTTTAAGGAGTGAAAGCTCAATATCAGATGCTCCTGAGGTAGGGAAAAGCTATGTAAATGTTGATTTGATTGGTGGCTCAAAAGTGATGTATCACGAAGAGATATCAACTTTTACAGATATAAAAATTACAGAAGGTGTCACTTATTTTTATAAGATTTTTGCTTATGATAGTAGCTTTAATTATGCTTCGGGCGTTGAGTTTGAAGGAGGTACCATATCACCCATATCACCCAAAAATGTCATAAATAGTAGGTTTTTAAATTTAAATAATGAGGGCATAACTCTAGCTTGGAGCAACCCTATCGATGCTAATTTTTATAAAATTTTGATTTTAAGGAGTGAAAATTCAATATCATATGTTCCAACAAGAGGGCAAGATTATGCGAATTTTAATTCAATTGGTAGCTTAACCATGGTGTATAACTCAAATGCAACTACATTTAAAGATTCTGGGGCAGGGGCTACAGTAGCTTCAACCCATTATTATTATAAGCTATTTGCTTATGATTCGAATTTTAATTATGCTTCAGGTATTGAAATTTCTGGCGGAGGCTCTAAGGCCGATCATGATGGTGATGGTTTGATTGAGATATATACTGCTGAAATGCTCGATAACATGCGTCATGATTTGGTAGGTGCAAGTTATAAAAGCTCGGCAGCAGAACAAGCAAGAGGTAATGTTGATGGTTGTCCAAACAACGTTTGCAATGGCTATGAGTTAACAGCCCATATTGATCTTTTGAATTTGCTTGATGCAAACAGAAATGGTGAGATTGATACGATGATGATTGGCATTGATACAAATGCCGATGGCGATACGACGGATAATAGCCCTGCTGATGGCTTTGATAAGCAGGTGGAAGTAATTGATACAAGAATGGGAATGGGCAAAGACACAAGCTGGGTGCCCATTGGTGATTCTAACACTAATGCCTTTACGGGTATTTTTGAGGGCAACAATCATACCATCGCGAATCTTTGGGTGAATATTGATTCTTCCACAAGTAATGTTTATGCGGGTTTATTTGGTTTTGTCAAAGGGGCTGTAGAGATTCACAATGTGGGAATCATTTCAGGATCAGTATTTGCTTCTTCTGCTACTAATTCTTTTTCAGGTGGTCTGGTGGGTTATTCTGATAGTTCTTTGACGATAATTAATAGTTATTTTAGTGGTTCTGGTGAAGTCTCTTCTTTTTCTTCTTCTTCTTCTTCTTCTTCTTCTTTTTCTTATTCAGGTGGTCTGGTGGGTTATTCTGTTAGTGCTTTGACGATAATTAAGTGTTATTTTAGTGGATTGGGTGGTGTATTTTCTTCTTCTTCTTCTTCTTCTTCTTTTTCTTATTCAGGTGGTCTGGTGGGTTATTCTGTTAGTGCTTTGACGATAATTAAGTGTTATTTTAGTGGTTCTGGTGGAGTCTCTTCTTCTTCTTCTTCTTCTTCTTCTTCTTATTCTTATTCAGGTGGTCTGGTGGGTTATTCTGGAGGTGCTGCTTTGACAATAACTAATAGTTATTTTAGTGATTCGGGTGGAGTCTTTTCTTCTTCTTCTTCTTTTTCTTATTCAGGTGGTTTGGTGGGTTATGTTATTGTCGGAACCAGCGCTAATGTTACTCTCAAAATAACTAATAGTTATTTTAGTGGTTCTGGTGGAGTCTCTTCTTCTTCTTCTTTTTCTTATTCAGGTGGTCTGGTGGGTTATTCTGTTAGTGTTTTGATGATAGTTAATAGTTATTTTAGTGGATTGGGTGGTGTATCTTCCTTCTCTTCTTCTTCTTCTTCTTCTTCTCGTTCAGGTGGTCTGGTAGGTTATTCTGGAGGTGCTTTGACAATAATTAATAGTTATTTTAATGGTTCTGGTGGAGTCTCTTCTTCTTCTTCTTCTTCTTCTTATTCAGGCGGTCTGGTGGGTTCTTCTGATAGTTTTTTGACGATAGTTAATAGTTATTTTAGTGGTTCTGGTGGAGTCTCTTCTTCTTCTTCTTCTTTTTCTTATTCAGGCGGTCTGGTGGGTTCTTCTGAAGCTGCTTTGACGATAATAAATAGTTATTTTAGTGGTTCTGGTGGTATGTCTTCCTTTTCTTCTTCTTCTTATTCAGGCGGTCTGCTGGGTTTCTTTTCTTCTACTGCTTCTTTGATGGTCATGAGATCTTACTGGAACATCGATGCACCTCAAAGTGTTGGCGGCACTAATCAAGACCCAAAACGGGCGCAGGGTGATGTTGAGAGTAGCAACTCAGCTGCTTTGGTGGGTGAATCAGATACTGTGGAGGTAGTAGGTACGACGGGTCTTACGCTAGTGCAACTACAAGCCATAAGTAACACCGATCCCGACGGTGGTCTCTCACATAGTGCTGCTGATAACATAAAAGCTTGGGACCTAGGCAGCAACACGCAATTACCCGCGGTTAAGTTGTGTATTCCTACAATTGCAACGAATGGTGTCACTGATTGGGCGACGTGTGCGTCATACGGTGCCCTACTCCCCGGGCAAAGATAGGGCTGAACTGAGATTTTGGGTAGATATTCTGCCATGAAAAAATAAATTTTTTGATAAATTTTATTATTTTTATATTTGACAAAATATATCTTCCATGAGATAATCTTCCGTGAAGAGTTGGAGTATATTTTATAATAGATAGAGATGTTTGAATGAGTGTAGTTAAATCATTGTTTAAGGTTACCCGAGGTTTAGTCTTAGTTTGCATCATTTTTAGTGCGTCTTGTGTTAAAAAAGATCTGGGTAATCTACCAAATGATAGATTACCAATAATCTTAGATGAGAACCCACCAGGCAATATCACAAATTTTGTTTTTCGGCGTAATTCAAACGAAATAATATTAAGCTGGAGCAACCCTACTGATGTTGATTTTTCTCAGGTTTTAATTTTAAAGAGTGAAAGCTCAATATCAGATACTCCTGAGGTAGGGAAAAGCTATGTAAATGTTGATTTGATTGGTGGTTCAAAAGTGATGTATCACGCAGAGATATCAACTTTTACAGACATAAAAATTACAGAAGGTGCCACTTATTTTTATAAGATTTTTGCTTACGACAGTAGCTTTAATTACGCTTCGGGCGTTGAATTTGAAGGAAGTACCATATCACCCATATCACCCATATCACCCAAAAATGTCATAAATAGTAGGTTTTTAAATTTAAATAATGAGGGCATAACTCTAGCTTGGAGCAACCCTATCGATGCTAATTTTTATAAAATTTTAATTTTAAGGAGTGAAAATTCAATATCATATGTTCCAACAAGAGGGCAAGATTATGCGAATTTTAATTCAATTGGTAGCTTAACCATGGTGTATAACTCAAATGCAACTACATTTAAAGATAGGGGAGCTACAGTAGTTTCAACCCATTATTATTATAAGCTATTTGCTTATGATTCGAATTTTAATTATGCTTCAGGTATTGAAATTTCTGGCGGAGGCTCTGAGGCCGATCATGATGGTGATGGCTTGATTGAGATATATACTGCTGAAATGCTCGATAACATGCGTCATGATTTGGCAGGTGCAAGTTATAAAAGCTCGACAGCAGAACAAGCAAGAGGTAATGTTGATGGTTGTCCAAACAACGTTTGCAATGGCTATGAGCTAACAGCCCATATTGATCTTTTGAGTTTGCTTGATGCAAACAGAAATGGAAAAATCGATACGACGCCGAAGGGCATTGATAAAAATGCCAACGGAAACACTGATGATGCAGGTGAGAAGGTGAAGGTGATTAATACGGACACGGGCAAAGACACAAGCTGGGTGCCCATTGGCGATGCATCTGCTCCATTTACTAGCATTTTTGAGGGTAACAACCATACCATAGCGAATCTTTGGGTGAATATTGATTCTTCCACAAGTGATGTTTATGCGGGTTTATTTGGTTTTGTCAAAGGGTCTGTAGAGATTCACAATGTGGGAATCATTTCAGGATCAGTATTTGCTTCTTCTATTTCCTACTCCTTCTACTATTGCCGGTGGTCTGGTGGGTTATTCTGAAGATGATTTGACGATAATAAATAGTTATTTTAGTGGTTCTGGTGGAGTCGTCTCTTCTTCTTCTTTTGCTGCTTCTTATTTAGGTGGTCTGGTGGGTTCTTCTGAAGGTGTTTTGAGGATAATCAAATGTTATTTTAGCGGTATGGGTGGAGTCTCTTCTTCTTCTTCTTCTTCTTCTTATTCAGGCGGTCTGGTGGGTTCTTCTGATAGTTTTTTGACGATAGTTGATAGTTATTTTAGTGGTTCGGGTGGAGTCTCTTCTTCTTCTTCTTCTTCTCTTTCTTATTCAGGTGGTCTGGTGGGTTATACTGGAGATGATTTGACGATAATTAATAGTTATTTTAGTGGTTCTGCTGGGGTTTTTTCTTCCTCTTCTCCTTTTTCTTATTCAGGCGGTCTGGTGGGTTCTTCTGCTAGTGTTTCAATAATAGTTAATAGTTATTTTAGCGGTGCGGGTGGAGTCTCTTCTTCTACTTCTTCTTCTCCTTCTTCTTCTTATTCAGGCGGTCTGGTGGGTTCTTCTGATAGTTTTTTGACGATAGTTAATAGTTATTTTAGTGGTTCTGCTGGGGTTTCTTCTTCTTCTTCTTCTACTTCTTCTTCAGGTGGTCTGGTGGGTTCTTCTGCTGGTGCTTCAGAAATAGTTAATAGTTATTTTAGCGGTGCGGGTGGAGTCTCTTCTTCTACTTCTTCTTCTACTTCTTCTTCTACTTCAGGTGGTCTGGTAGGTTATTCTGGAGATGCTTTGACAATAACTAATAGTTATTTTAGTGGTTCTGGTGGTGTATCTTTGTCTATAGATCCTTCTAATTCTTATTTTGGTGGTTTGGTGGGGCGAACTCCTTTTCCTTTGATGGTCATGAGGTCTTACTGGAACACCGACGCACCTCAAAGTGTTGGCGGCACTAATCAAGACCCAAAACGGGCGCAGGGTGATGTTGAGAGTAGCAACTCAGCTGCTTTGGTGGGTGAATCAGGTACTGTGGAGGTAGTAGGTACGACGGGTCTTACGCTAGTTCAACTACAAGCCATAAGTAACACCGATCCCGACGGTGGTCTCTCACATAGTGCTGCTGATAACATAAAAGCTTGGGACCTAGGCAGCAACACGCAATTACCCGCGGTTAAGTTGTGTATTCCTACAATTAGAACGAATGGTGTCACTGATTGGGCGATGTGTGCGTCATACGGTGCCCTACTCCCCGGGCAAAGATAGGGCTGAACTGAGATTTTGGGTAGATATTCTGCCATGAAAAAATATTTTTTTTGATCAACTTTATTATTTTTATATTTGACAAAATATATCTTCCATGAGATAATCTTCCGTGAAGAGTTGAGGTATATTTTATAATAGATAGAGATGTTTGAATGAGTGTAGTTAAATCATTGTTTAAGGTTACCCGAGGTTTAGTCTTAGTTTGCATCATCTTTAGTGCGTTTTGTGTTAAAAAAGATCTGAGTGATCTACCAAATGATAGATTACCAATAATCTTAGATGAGAACCCACCAGGCAATATCACAAATTTTGTTTTTCGGCGTAATTCAAACGAAATAATGTTAAGCTGGAGCAACCCTACCGATGTTGATTTTTCTCAGGTTTTAATTTTAAGGAGTGAAAGCTCAATATCAGATACTCCTGAGGTAGGGAAAAGCTATGTAAATGTTGATTTGATTGGTGGCTCAAAAGTGGTGCATCACGCAGAGATGTCAACTTTTACAGACATGAAAATTACAGAAGGTGCCACTTATTTTTATAAGATTTTTGCTTATGACAGTAGCTTTAATTATGCTTCGGGCGTTGAATTTGAAGGAGGTACCATATCACCCACATCACCCAAAAATGTCATAAATAGTAGGTTTTTAAATTTAGATAATGAGGGCATAACTCTAGCTTGGAGCAACCCTATCGGTGCTAATTTTTATAAAATTTTGATTTTAAGGAGTGAAAATTCAATATCATATGTTCCAACAACAGGGCAAGATTATGCAAATTCTAATTCAATTGGTAGCTCAATCATGGTGTATAACTCAAATACAACTACATTTAAAGATTCCGAGGCAGGGGCTAGAGTAGCCTCAACCCATTATTATTATAAGCTATTTGCTTATGATTCGAGTTTTAATTATGCTTCAGGTATTGAAATTTCTGGCGGAGGCTTTAAGGCCGATCATGATGGTGATGGCTTGATTGAGATATATACTGCTGAAATGCTCGATAACATGCGTCATGATTTGGCAGGTGCAAGTTATAAAAGCTCGGCAGCAGAACAAGCAAGAGGTAATGTTGATGGTTGTCCAAACAACGTTTGCAATGGCTATGAGTTAACAGCCCATATTGATCTTTTGAGTTTGCTTGATGCAAACAGAAATGGAAAAATCGATACGACGCCGAAGGGCATTGATAAAAATGCCAACGGAAACACTGATGATGCAGGTGAGAAGGTGAAGGTGATTAATACGGACACGGGCAAAGACACAAGCTGGGTGCCTATTGGCGATGCATCTGCTCCATTTACTAGCATTTTCGAGGGTAACAACCATACCATTGGGAATCTTTGGGTGAATATTGATTCTTCCACAAGTGATGTTTATGCGGGTTTATTTGGTTTTGTCAAAGGGTCTGTAGAGATTCACAATGTGGGAATCATTTCAGGATCAGTATTTGCTTCTTCTATTTCTACTACTCTTTCTACTATTGCCGGTGGTCTGGTGGGTTCTTCTGAAGATGATTTGACGATAATAAATAGTTATTTTAGTGGTTCTGGTGGAGTCGTCTCTTCTTCTTCTTTTGCTGCTTCTTCTTTAGGTGGTCTGGTGGGTTCTTCTGAAGGTGTTTTGAGGATAATCAAATGTTATTTTAGTGGTTCTGGTGGAGTCTCTTCTTCTTCTTTTTCTTTTTCTTATTCAGGTGGTCTAGTGGGACTTTCCAACACTTCTTCTTTGACAATAACTAATAGTTATTTTAGTGGTTCTGGTGGAGTCTCTTCTTCTTCTTCTTCTTATGCTTCCTCTTCTGGCGGTTTGGTGGGGCGAACTCTTTCTTCTTTGACGATGATTAGCAGCTATTTTAGTGGATTGGGTGGTGTATCTTCCTTCTCTTCCTCCCCTTCTACTACTCCTTCTACTATTGCCGGTGGTCTGGTGGGTTCTTCTGCTAGTGCTCCAATAATAGTGAATAGTTATTTTAGTGGTTCTGGTGGAGTCTCCTCTTCTTCTTCTTCTTATGCTTATTCAGGTGGTCTGCTGGGTTTTTCTGCGAGTGCTTCAAAAATAGTGAATAGTTATTTTAGTGGTTCTGGTGGAGTTTCTTCTTCTTCTTCTTCTGCTGCTTCTTATTCTGCTTCTGGTGGTCTGGTGGGTTATTCTGCTGGTGATTCAAGAATAGTGAATAGTTATTTTAGTGGTTCTGGTGAAGTCTCTTCTTCTTCTGCTGCTGCTCCTTCTTATTCTGGTGGTCTGGTGGGTTATTTGGGAGCTTCTTCAATAATAGTGAATAGTTATTTTAGTGGTTCTAGTGGTGTATCTTCTTTCGTAGATCCTTTTTCTTATTCTGGCGGTTTGGTGGGGCGAATTCTTTCTTCTTTGACAGTCATGAGGTCTTACTGGAATACCGATGCACCTCAAAGTATCTCTGGACAAACGCTCGTCGCCGATCGGGCATTGGGTAATGCCGCGGATGTAGTTGACCCATCAGGTATAACAGGTCTTACGCTAGTGCAACTACAAGCCATAAGTAACACCGATCCCGACGGTGGTCTCTCACATAGTGCTGCTGATAACACAAAAGCTTGGGACCTAGGCAGCAACATGCAATTACCCGCGGTTAAGTTGTGTATTCCCACAATTACAACGAATGGTGTCACTGATTGGAGGACGTGTGCGTCATACGGTGCCCTACTCCCCGGGCAAAGATAGGGCTGAATTGAGATTTGGGGTAGATATTCTGCCATGAAACAGACGCTTTAATTTGTTTTTGTAGTAACATCTATTACTTTTGGATGAAGTTTAGTCTTTTTTTTTAAATCGTATTTCTACTTTAAACCAAACAAAGTATTGACTAATAATTTATGAAAAAAAGAGTGTCGTTAATATGAGTTTGATTGCAATAATTCTTTTTTCATCGATGGCTAGCGTTGCTTTTGCTTTAGGGGGCTATACCGTATATAATTATTATCGGATGATCCATCTTGGTCAACCAGAAGTGATTAAATCATCGTTATTTTTTCGCTTAAAAAGTGTATTCCTCAATGTTTTTTTACAAAAAAAATTATTTAAAAGACCTGTTCGAGGGTTCTTCCATGTACTCGTTTTTTATGGTTTTCTTGTATATGGAGTTCACACTACGAGTCAGCTTATAGGAGGTTTTTTGGGTGATTATTATTTTTATATCCCAATGATGCTAGGTGCTGAGATTGAACACGTTTATGATTATATTCTTGATATTGCCTCGCTATCAGTTATTGCTGGTCTGATCTTTTTTTCTTGTCGAAGATGGCTACTGAAGGCACCCGAATTAGATCGCCCTTCTTTTCAAAGTTTTATTATTATCCAATTAATTGCTCTTCTCATGATTTCTACGTTAATTGGAGAATCGGCAAAGTCGATTCTTTTATCACAAGAAAACTTAAATCCAATTAGAAGTTTTTTGGTTGAACTGTATTATTCATATGATCTAGTTAATTATGCTCCGTTTCTTTTTAAAATAGGTTGGTGGGCTCATATTCTTACAGTATTTAGCTTAACTATTTATGTGCCTCGTTCTAAACATGCTCATTTAATTTGGGCACCACTTAATTATTTTTTTGCGAGACCAACTCCACGAGGGGCGATTCGATTTTTAGATGTAGAAAATACTGAATTGTGGGGAGCATCTAATATCAATGATTTTTCGTGGAAGAGTTTGCTTGATGGATTGTCTTGTATTGAATGTGGCCGATGTCAACTTGAGTGTCCTGCTTCACAAACAGGAAAAATTTTATCGCCTAAAAGTATTATGGTTGACTTGAAGCATGCTTTAATGGAGAAAATGCCAAAAGTTCAATCTGCCAAACAAAAATCTGAAAAAATTACCTCTGACACAGAGATTCGGGTTATTGATAATTACACTTCAACGGAGGCTTTGTGGGCTTGCACTACCTGTTATGCTTGTGTCGAAGCTTGTCCTGTAGGTAATAATCAAGTTGATTCAATTATTGAAATGCGTCGATCACTTGTTCTCAATGAAGGAAGTTTACCAAATGATGTACAGAGTGCACTTACTAATATTGAGAATCAATCTAACCCTTGGGGTGTTGGTTCTCACAAGAGAGAAGAATGGGCAGAAGGTTTAAATATTAAAACAATGGCACAATGGAAGAAAGAGGGGAAGGAACCAGACATCCTTTTTTGGGTTGGTTGTGCTGGTGCCTTTGATGATAGAAATAAAAAAATTGTTCAGTCTTTTGCTGGGCTGATGCAAAAGGCAAATCTCAATTTTGGCATCTTAGGTACTGAAGAGAACTGTACGGGAGATTCGGCCAGAAGAGCTGGTAATGAATATTTGTTTCAAATGATGGCTCAGACTAATATTGAAACGATGGATGGTTATGGTGTGAAAAAGATTGTAACCGCTTGTCCGCATTGTTTTAACACTATTAAAAATGAATACCCTCAGTTAGGCGGAAAATATGAAGTGTCGCATCATAGTGAACTCCTTGATGAACTTCTTCAAAAAGATAAATTACAAGTAGATAAAGAAAAAGCACAAAAACTTACTCAGGCAGTATACCATGATTCCTGTTATTTAGGGAGGTATAATGATAATTATTCGGCTCCTAGAAATGTATTAGAGAAAGCGACTGGTAAAAAAATTGTTGAAGCTGTTGATAATCATAGTAAATCGCTTTGTTGTGGTGCTGGTGGAGCTCAAATGTGGAAAGAGGAAGAAAAGGGTACCGAGAGGGTGAATATAAAAAGAACAAACCAATTATTAGCTACAGAAACTAAAACAATTGCTTCTGCCTGCCCTTTTTGTGTGACCATGATTACTGATGGCGTGAATGCTCAAGATAAAAATGAAAGTGTTGTTACGCTTGATATCGCTGAAGTTTTAGAAAAAAGTATCGCCAATTAATAACTAAACTGAAATGTCTATGACAGTTCATCCAACGGCAATTGTCGATCCTAAGGCTAAAGTTGGTGTTAATGTTGAGATTGGTCCCTATTCTATTATCGGGGCAGAGGTAGAAATTGGAGATAACTCTTATATTAGTTCTCATGTTCGTATTACTGGTAATACAAAAATTGGAAACTCCAATCAATTTTTTCATGCGTGTAGTATAGGAGAGAAAGCACAAGATATTCAATATCATAGTGAAGATGGATGTGTTGTGATTGGAGATAATAATATTTTTCGTGAGCACTCTACGCTTCATCGTCCCAATAAAGATGATGGTTTAACTCAGATAGGTAATGGTTGTTATTTTATGGTTTACTCACACATTGCACATGATTGTGTTTTAGGTGATTTTGTAATTATTGCTAATAGTAGCTCCTTAGCTGGTTTTGTTCATGTTGAAGAGCGTGCTTTTATTTCAGCATATGTTGGCATTCACCAACATTGTCGAATTGGTAAACTTGCTATGATTGGTGGTTTCTCAAAAATTACACAAGATGTTCCACCTTTCATAATGGTTGCCGGACATCCAGCTTTAGCTGATACATTAAATGTTCGAGGTATGAAAAGAGTGGGGATCACTTCTGACTCACTTTCTTCTTTAAGAAAAGTTTTTGACCTAGTTTATCAAGAAAATAAATATATTAAAAATGTAATTAGTGAAATTAAGCAAGTTTTATTACCTCAAATAAAAGAAAAGGCAGAATCACATCGATTAGTAAATGAATTTATAAATTTTATATCTGCCTCCAAAAGGGGAATCATTAATTGTAATAATAAATTTAAATCTAAATTTGAGAGCTAACTTTTTGCCAAAAACTGCTCCCTTGTGTGTGTGGTAATTTAAAATTATACATATCAGCCAGTGTAAGAGCAATATCTGCAAGCGTTTTTCGAATCCCTAGGTTTCCAGAATCATAAGGTTTAAATAGTTTTGAAAAAAATAAAAAAGGGATATATTCTCTTGTAAATATTTTATTCTCTTTAGTTTGATCTGCAGGCTGATCTCCTATAATTATTAAAATATCTTCTAGATGCATATTTTTTTGGATGATAGGAAGATATGAATCAATGCCTTCAAGAAAAAGAGCGTATGAGGTAGCTTTATCTATATTATTTTCCTCATAATTATTATTATACTCCACTAAAATTATTTCTCGAGAATTTTGATTATTTTCTCTTTTCTTCAGTAGAGAAGCAGCTTGTTCTAAGCTTTCTAAATAATTGTTTGTTCTGTAAGTATCTAAAAATCCTATATCATTAAAATAATCAGAAACTCTACCAACTGAGTAGATATCAATATCTTGAATACTTAAGATATCCATCATCCCTGGGTAAGGGATGGGCATTGCAAAAATTTTTTCTTTGTCAAATAAAATTTTAGGTTGTGTTTTACCTGAACAAGGTTTGGCGATAAGTCTCATAATTTTATGTTGATCACAAATTTTTCGTAATGTGAAACAAATTTTATAAAGATCTTCTGGAGTGATAATCTCTTCATGTGCGAGCACTTGTATTGACCCATCCGGAGAAGCATGGATGATGGGTCTTTTGGTCTTTTTATGTTCATCAAATTTTTGTTCTAAAATAGAGGAACTCTTGCCAAACTTGCCATCTAAAAAGTTATGACCAGATACTTGCGAAAATTGATGCAAAACATCTTTTGGAATTTCATCTGTGTAAGTGGTTGGTATCATATTTGTAATGACTCCCATTATTTCCCAGTAAGCAATCAATTTTTCTTTACCCGAAGAACATGGTTTTATTTTTCCATAAAAAGCTTGAGTTTCATGGTAGCGTTGAATATTTTTCATATAGGTAATATTTCCGAAACCTAATTGAGCTAAATAAGGGAGACTTAGCTCACCTATAAACTCAGAAATATTTGTTAAACAATTTACATCATAGTCATCATAATCAAACGAATCTGGAAGTGAGCCTGCTCCCAAAGAATCTATAATAATTATGATTGTTTTAGCGACGCTTTGGAACATTCAGTATTTTCTATATATTCCTCAAAATTTACCTAAAACAGTGGAAGTATCTTGTAATTGTAGTATTATTATTCTATAAGCATTATTTTTTGTATGCAGTTCGATAATATTTTCTTCAGCAAGGGTAGGGGGCTCAGCAGTAATTTTTTCCAAGAGGGGTACAGAGATTAATTTTTTTTTCGCAATAGTTTTTAGGTGATCATTAGCCGCTTTAATAGACTTCCATAAAGACTTTCTCAGAGATTAAATTTTCAAACTCTGGTGAAGTTGCAGTCAGATCTAAAGTTTCTGCTAATTTTTCAAAGATGCCTTTTTCCATACCCTTAAGCCCGCATAAATAAATAAGGGCCTTTGGGTTATTTAAGAGCTGAGAAATATTATTTTTCTCAGCTTCGATAAGGTGATAAACATAAAGTTTTTCACCATGCTGGGTCGTTTGTTCTCGACTGCAGGCAGTTCGATAATAAAAATTTGAAAACGAAGTATAGGCTTTGAGTTCTTCATGATAGATTAGCTCATTTTCTTTTTTTGCACCAAAAAAAAGATAAACATCTTGTTGAAGCGGATGATCTGACTTAAAAAGTCGATGTAACATACCTCGAAAAGGGGCGATACCCGTACCTGTTGCAAAAAATAAATAAGGTCGGTTGATCTCTTCTTTTATGGGTAATAGAAATGTTCTTCCCGCTGGGCCTGTTAGTTGAACACGATCACCAACTTTGAGGTCACATAAATAATTGGAAGCCACTCCATATTTTTGTTCACCAGTTAATTTATCGATATAAGTTACACGCTTTACACAGATATCAAGATGATCTTTATTTTTAACGGTCATATTATTTCCAACAGAAGCGATTGAATAAAGCCGCACAGCATGAGCTTTATTTTTTGCATTGAGTCCGGGAACCAAAACACCGATACTTTGCCCTTCCCAATAATTTATTTTAGGAGCAGAAAAAACAATATGACGAGCATCGTTTTCATTATCTTGATTGTTAAAAAGTCTTTGATTTTTGATAACCTCAGCTTCAAGTGGTGTTTTTTTACGAAAAGTGTTGACTTCAACTTCAGGAAGCACGACAGAAGGTCTATTCATGATTAATTTTTTTGTATTTTAGTCTCTTTTTTTTTGCTTGGTTGATTTCCTTTTTCTTTTACAGAGTTGGAGGTTTCTTTTTTTTCTGCAGAAGAAGACTTAGGCTTTGGAGGTTCTGTTTGCGTGGAAGTTGAATTAGATTGCTTCTTCTTATAGTCATTCACATAAAAACCACTCCCTTTGAAGTGAATTCCAGCACCTTTAGATATTTTACGTTTAACTTTTTGAGTTTTACATTGAGGGCAAGAAAGATTGGGGGTCTCTTTTATTCCATGAAAAGCTTCAAATAGGTGAGAACAATGCTCACATTGATAATCATAGGTAGGCACGATTGCTATCGTTTAAGATTTCTCTAAGAAGTCAATGACAATTTGTTATTCGTTTAATTCTAGGTCTATGCAAGTAGACTATTTGCAATTTTTACGTGTTACGGTTCACTCCCCTCCATTAGAGGTTGCCAATGTGAATTACAATATAAATAATATTGTAGAACACTTAAAAATTGCATCAAACAAACAATCAAAAATTGCTCTTTTCCCAGAACTTTGTATTAGCGGGTATACTTGTGGAGATCTCTTTTATCAAAAAAATCTATTAGATGCGTGTAAAAAAGGATTAAAAATAATTAGTAAAGTTTCTGCTAAAACAAATATGACCTGTATCGTTGGTTTACCTATAGAGCTTAAAGGGAGGCTCTATAATGTTGCTGCATTTATTAGCCAAGGTAATTTATTAGGTTTGATACCAAAGTCATATTTACCCAATAAAAATGAATATTATGAAAACCGTTGGTTTAGTTCGGGAAAAACGGAACTAACACAAACAATTATTTTTGGGGAACAAAAAGTATTATTTGGTCCTCGCCTCTTATTTCAGGCTAGAGATTTTGAAGAATGTATTTTTGGTGTTGATATCTGTGAAGATTTATGGGCTCCCAACCCACCTAGTAGTGAAATGGCATTAAATGGTGGGAATGTTTTTTTAAATCTGTCAGCTTCAAACGAAACCTTGGGTAAGGCTAATTATCGTCGAGATTTAGTTAAACAACAATCTGCTCGGTGTCTATCTGCTTATTTGTATGCCTCCGCTGGGCCTAATGAATCTACGACAGATACTGTTTTTTCTGGACATTGTTTAATTGCAGAAAATGGAGTTTTACTTAAAGAAAGTCAACTTTTTTGTTTTGATGGTTCGTACATTATTTCAGATATTGATATTGGCAGACTTACTCATGAACGGCTTAAAAGTAGTGTCTTTTCGACATTTTCATCGAGTAGCACATATACGACAATTCCCTTTGAGCTTAATCTCCTCAAAAAAAATAGAGATAAGTGTTTCATTAAAAATTTGTATCGTTCTATACCTCCAAAACCTTTTGTACCAGAAGATAAATCAGAGCGTTCAAAGGTTTGCCAAGAGATTTTTTCTATTCAAACCGCCGCTCTTGTTAAACGGCTTAAAAAAGTAGGCTCTATAAAAAATGTTATTGGTCTTTCTGGGGGTCTTGATTCCACTTTAGCTTTTTTGGTTACTCTAAAAGCCTATCAGATATTAGGCTATTCTTCAAAAGATATTATCGTAATTACAATGCCTGGTCCTGGTACAACCCAAACGACAAAAAAGAACGCTCAAAAATTGTGTACTTTATTAGGAGCTAGCTTACGCACAATCGAAATAACAAATGCGTTAAATCAACATTTTAAAGATATCCAACATGAAATTGGTCAATACAATATTGTTTTTGAAAACTCTCAAGCGAGAGAAAGAACACAAATTCTTATGGATATTGCAAATCAAATCAATGGTATAGTTATAGGGACTGGTGATCTTTCAGAAATTGCTTTAGGTTGGTGTACCTATAATGGAGATCATATGTCGATGTATCAGGTAAACTCTGGTGTGCCCAAAACATTGGTCTATTCTTTGGTTGAGTGGTTTTCTGAGGTTGAGTATAAGGGGGAGATTCAAGAAGTACTTAAAAGTATTTGTGACACACCGATTTCACCTGAGCTTTTACCAACTGATGGTGAGCGAATCACTCAAAAAACAGAAGAAAAAATTGGACCTTACGAGCTTCATGATTTTTTTATCTTTTACATGATTCGTTATGGTTTTCATCCTAAAAAAATATTATTTTTAGCAGAGACAGCCTTTAATAAAAAATATAACCAAGTAACGATTAAAAAGTGGCTTATTATTTTTTATAAGCGATTTTTTAAATATCAGTTTAAGAGGTCAGCGATGCCTGATGGAGTAAAGATTGGCTCTGTTGCTCTTTCATCACGAACAGATTGGAGAATGCCTAGCGATGCTGATGTGAAATTATGGTTAGAGAGTTTAGAATAAATTTTATTTGACGGGATATACAGACTTCTTTCATAAGACGCCTATGAATATAATAAAATTACTCTGCAAGATCGCTCAAGCTCTGATATTATTTTGTATCGTTTTTGGTGCGTCTTGTTCTAAAGAAAATCCCAACAATGTTCCGCCTGTTTCACCTGATGCACCTGATATGCCGGGACCGGGTGTTAGGTCTGAAGAAGATAAAACATCACCAAAGAACGTTATAAGTGGTGGCTTCTCAAGTTTAGATAGCACTAGCATCACTCTAACTTGGAGCGAGCCTAGTGATACTAATTTTTCTAAGGTTTTAATCTTGAGAAGTGAAAGCAGCATATCAGATGCCCCCACGACAGGGCAAGATTATGCGAGTGGCGTGTCAATTGGTGCCTCAAGTGTGGTGTATAACTCAAGCGAAACTACATTCATCGATTCCGAGGCTACAGCTTCAACCCATTATTTTTATAAGCTTTTCGCTTATGACATGAGCTTTAATTATGCTTCGGGTGTTGAGATCTCTGGTGGAGGCTCTAAGGCTGATCATGATGAGGATGGCTTAATTGAAATATATACGGCTGAGATGCTCAATAACATGCGTCATAACTTGGCGGGCACAAGTTATAGAAGTGTGAAGAATGGTAGACCTAATTCAAGCGGTTGCCTCTCAGGTTGCCATGGCTACGAGCTAACAGCCAACATTGACCTTTTGAGCTTGCTTGATGGGATTGGTGAAATTGGTGAGAATGGTTATGTTGCCCCCAACGGTGAGATCGATACAACAGAGGAGAGTGTCGATAAAAATACCGACGGTGATAAAGACGATGCAGGCGAGCGGATAACAGTGATTGACATCAGTATGGACACCTCCTGGATACCCATTGCTACTACTAATAACTTCACTGGCACTTTTGATGGAAATAATCATACCATCGCCAATCTTTGGATGCATTCAACTCTTTCAACTGTCGGTTTATTTGGTCAGGTAGATGGAGGAGCTAGTGAAACTGTTCAAATTCGCAATGTGGAGATCATCTCTGGCTCGATTTATGCTGATCTGGCTACTGCTTTTAATTTTGTGGGTGGTTTGGTTGGTCTTGTTTATGGTTCTCTGACAATAAGCGAATGCACTTTCAGTGGCTCAGGTGGGGTCTTTAGTTCTTCTATACAGTCTCGATCAGGCGGTTTGGTGGGTGAAGTTTCCGCCTCGATTGGTACTAGTTTAGTAATTATAAATAGTATTTTTAGTGGTTCTGCTGGGGTTTCTTCTTACTCTAGCAAGCCTACCAATACTGCTGACTCTTATGGCTCAGGCGGTCTGGTGGGTTATTCTGGGAAGTCTTTAGTAATAATGAATAGTTATGTTAGTGGTTCTGGTGATATATCTTCTTATACCAAGGCTTTGCATTCTGCTTCAGGTGGTCTGGTGGGTTATTCTAAGGCTTCTTTGACAATAATGAATAGTTATTTTAATGGCTCTGGTGAAATCTTTTCTTATTCTAATCATGGGCTTGCTAATTCTTCTTCAGGTGGTCTGGTGGGTTCTTCTGAAGGTACTTTGCCAATAACTAATAGTTATTTTAGTGGTTCTGGTAAAATCTCTTCTTTTAGTATTGCTATTGCTGGTTCTAATTCAGGTGGTTTGATAGGAAATGGTTTTGCTGCTTCTATAACGATAACAGATAGTTATTGGAACACCGACGCACCCCAAAGTGTGAATGTCGCCGAACGAACGCTCCAAGATAAGAAGGCACGAGGTAATGCTGTGGGTATGGATGGGGCTCTTACGCTGGCCCAGCTAAAAAACATAACTGGCATGCACCCCGATGGTTTAGGTAGTGCTTGGGACCTAGGCACCGATATGCAATTACCTGCGATCAAAAGATGTGTCAGGCCAATAACAAACGGCGTATGTGCGTCATACGATACTCTGCTCCCCGGGCAACGATAAACGGACAGTCGCGAGTGATGCACTCGCAGAGCGAAGGGCACGCCGACCGAATAATCGCGAGTGATGCTTTGATCGCTGGGCGAAGAGTGGCGACCGCCAGTCACGAGTGATGCTTTGTTGTGCGAAGAGTGACGATCGACAGTCGCGAGTGATGCTTTGTTGTGCGAAGAGTGACGATCGACAGTAGCGAGTGATGCTTTGTTGTGCGAAGGGTGTCGATCGACAAGTAGCGAGTGATGCTTTGATCTCTGAGCGAAGGGCACGACGACCGACAGTTGTGAGTGATGCTTTGTTGTGCGGAGAGTGACGACCCGACAGTCACGAGTGATGCTTTGATCTCTGGGCGAAGAGTGGCGACCCGACAGTCGCGAGTGATGCTTCGCTCTCTGGGCGAAGGGAACGCCGATAGTCGCGAGTGATGCTTTGTTGTGCGGAGAGTGACGACCGATAATCGCGAGTGATGCTTTGATCGCTGGGCGGAGGTCGACGGACAATCGCGAGTGATGCTTTGATCGCTGGGCGGAGAGTCGACGATCGCCAATCGCGAGTGATGCTTTGATCGCTGGGCGGAGAGTCGACGATCGCCAATCGCGAGTGATGCTTTGATCGCTGGGCGGAGAGTCGACGATCGCCAATCGCGAGTGATGCTTCGCTCTCTGAGCGAAGAGTGACGATCGCCAATCGCGAGTGATGCTTTGATCGCTGGGCGGAGGTCGACGGACAATCGCGAGTGATGCTTTGTTGTGCGAAGGGTGTCGATCGACAAGTAGCGAGTGATGCTTTGATCTCTGAGCGAAGGGCACGACGACCGACAGTTGTGAGTGATGCTTTGTTGTGCGGAGAGTGACGACCCGACAGTCACGAGTGATGCTTTGATCGTTGGGCGAAGAGTGACGATCGATAATCGCGAGTGATGCTTTGATCTCTGGGCGAAGGGAACGCCGATAGTCGCGAGTGATGCACTCGCAGACAAAGAGTGTCAACCGCCAGTCACGAGTGATGCTTTGATCGCTGGGCGAAGAGTGACGATCGATAATCGCGAGTGATGCTTTGTTGTGCGGAGAGTGACGACCGACAGTCGCGAGTGATGCTTTGTTCGCAGGTCGGGAGTAAGTAATATTCTGCCCTGCCCAAACTTTAGAGCTTGAATCCCCATTGACGCTTTCAAAAGTATTTTTTAATGGTTTTTGCTTTGTCTATCAATTATAAGATGAACATCTTATGGCAAAGCTAAACCAACACGACATCATAACCAAACAAGTTTTATCACAAAAAACTTATGCGGTAGATTTTCTTAAAAATGCTCTGCCTAAAGAGATCACATCAGAGCTAGACTTTATAAAATTACAAATAGAGAAAGGGTGCTTTATTGATGCAACAGATCAAGAACGATTCACTGATATTCTCTACAGCGTACCTATCAAAAAGCAATCAGATTCAGAATCTGCGAAATCTTTGGAATCAAAAAGGCTGGGCGTTTTTTGTCTGATAGAACATAAATCGTATAAAGAAAAAAATATTCATTCACAGCTTCTCATGTATTTAGCTGGAATTTATAAAACGAGCACAATGCCCGTGATTCCTTTAGTGCTTTATCACGGAAAAAAAGAGTGGGATATTCCCACGCTCTTCAGCAGTTCTTTAGTGATTCCTGAGCATCTGAGAAAGTCTTTACAAAAATACATACCAGACTTTCACTATGAATTACTTGATCTTCGCTCAGATAAAACAGAGTTCACCGATTTCTCTGTGGCTGTACAGGCATTTTTAAAAAGTCTACAGGATATTTGGTTTTTATCGAGCAGGTCACGCTTAGAAGATCTTTTCAAAGATTATTATGCACGAATCTCTCAAGAAAATAAGAAAATGCTTGATGTTTTATTGAACTATATTATTACTAGCACTGGCGGGTTTACTATTGATTTTATTGTAAAGAGTGCTGGGCAATACATTTCACCAAAGGCAGGAGGGGATATGAGATCCATTGCAGACGAGCTAATAGCTAAGGGCATAACTGAGGGCATGACTAAGGGCATGACTAAGGGCAGAGCCGAAGGCATAACCGAGGGCATAACCGAGGGCATGACTAAGGGCATGACTAAGGGCGTGGCTAAGGGCAAGGCTGAAGTAGCTCAAAGTCTCTTGAAAGAGGGTTTCTCTATTAAAGTGATCTCAAGAAGCACCGGTCTTTCTATAGAAGAGATTGAGCATTTACGACCATAGGCGGATCTGGCATCGTTTGTGATTAGCAGAAAATAGTCTCTTTTTTTACCCGCTTTTTTCACACGTCATGTGCGAAGTTGCGACATCAATTTTACATAAAAAATAAAAAAACGTTGACAACATGTGCAGGCATTGTTGACTGAGGCTGTCTCTGTGTGGGGCTTGGAAAAATGAATGAACTACAGAACTACAGAACTACAGAACTACAGAACTACAGAACTACAGAACTACAGAACTACAGAACTACAGAACTACAGAACTACAGAACTACAGAACTACAGAACTACAGAACTACAGAACTACAGAACTACAGAACTACAGAACTACAGACACTAGACTTAGGTCTTAGTTTATTCTCTAAAAAAAATAGGTCGTGCCTTCGCGGCATTTTTCTCAAAAATTTTAGAAGCGGGGCGTTAGCCCTAATTATCATGCATGTTATTTCAGCAAAAGTCGTGGCTTTTGCTGAAATCTTTGGCCTTTTATTTTATTTTTTTCGTGGTGTTGAAGCACCCATCAAGATTGAAGGCGATTCTAACTTAATTTATTTGCAAGATCGGCATAGTGAAATGCGGTCAATGTCTGAGGAGGCGTTTTATGTGTGAAAATGTACAATATTGGATGAGACTTTATGTGGCTCGCGTGATCAAAGGTGGTTTAATGGCTGTGGTCGCTAGTTTTTTATTATTTTGTATCGTTTTTGGTGCGTCTTGTTCTAAAGAAAATCCCAACAATGTTCCACCTGTTTCACCTGATGCACCTGATGCACCTGATATGCCAGGACCGGGTGTTAGGTCTGAAGAAGATAAAACATCACCAAAGAACGTTATAAGTGGTGGCTTCTCAAGTTTAGATAGCACTAGCATCACTCTAACTTGGAGCGAGCCTAGCGATGATGATTTTTCTAAGGTTTTAATCTTGAGAAGTGAAAGCAGCATATCAGATGCCCCCACGACAGGGCAAGATTATGCGAGTGGCGTGTCAATTGGTGCCTCAAGTGTGGTGGTGTATAACTCAAGCGAAACTACATTCATCGATTCCGAGGCTACAGCTTCAACCCATTATTTTTATAAGCTTTTCGCTTATGACATGAGCTTTAATTATGCTTCGGGTGTTGAGATCTCTGGTGGAGGCTCTAAGGCTGATCATGATGGTGATGGCTTAATTGAAATATATACCGCTGAGATGCTCAATAACATGCGTCATAATTTGGCGGGCACAAGTTATAGAAGTGTGAAGAATGGTGGACCTAATAATTCAAGCGGTTGCTCCTCAGGAAGTTGCAACGGCTACGAGCTAACAGCCAACATTGACCTTTTGAGCTTGCTTGATACAGGCGGTGGAAAGAACGGTACACCTAATGGGGTGATCGATACAACAGAGGTGAGCATCGATAAAAATGCCGACGGTGATGAAGACGATGCAGGCGAGCGGATAACTGTGATTGACACCAGTATAGACACCTCTTTGGAACCCATTGGCTCTACTATTGCTAGCTTCACTGGCACTTTTGATGGAAATAATCATACGATCGCCAATCTTTGGGTGCATTCAAGTCTTGTAGCTGTCGGTTTATTTGGTCAGGTAGATGGAGGAATGATTCGCAATGTGGAGATCATCTCTGGCTCGATCTATGCTAATGCTGCTCTGGTTACTACTTTTAATTCTGTGGGTGGTTTGGTTGGTCGTGTTTCTGGTTCTCTGACAATAAGCGAATGCACTTTCAGTGGCTCAGGTGGGGTCTTTAGTTCTTCTGAACAGTCTCGATCAGGCGGTTTGGTGGGTGAAGTTTTCGCCTCAACTGATACTGGTTTAGTAATTATAAATAGTATTTTTAGTGGTTCTGCTGGGGTTTCTTCTTACTCTAACAAGCTTACCAATACTTTTAAGTCTTTTGGCTCAGGCGGTCTGGTGGGTTATTCTAAGAATTCTTTAGTAATAATGAATAGTTATGTTAGTGGTTCTGGTGATATATCTTCTTATGCCAATGTTTTGCATTCTACTTCAGGCGGTCTGGTGGGCCAGTCTTCTGCTTCTTTGACGATAGTGAATAGTTATTTTAATGGCTCTGGTGAAATATTTTCTTCTTCTAATAATACTAGTGCTGGTTCTACTTCAGGTGGTCTGGTGGGTTATTCTGAGAAATCTTTAGTAATAACTAATAGTTATTTTAGTGGTTCTGGTAAAATCTCTTCTTTTAGTAGTATTGCTATTGCTGTTTCTAATTCAGGTGGTCTGCTGGGCGCTTCTCCTTTTGCTTCTTCTTTTATTATGACGATAACAGATAGTTATTGGAACACCGACGCACCCCAAAGTGTGAATGTCACCGAACGAACGCTTGAGAATAAGAAGGCACAGGGTTCCGGGAGTAGTGTAAATTCTGGGAGTAGTGTAAATGCGACGGGCCTTACGCTGGCCCAGCTAAAGAGCATAACTGGCATGCACCCCGATGGTTTAGGTAGTGCTTGGGACCTAGGCACTGCCAAGCAGCTGCCTGCGATCAAAAGATGTGTCAGCCCAATAACAAACGGCGTATGTGCGTCATACGATACTCTGCTCCCCGGGCAACGATAAACGGTCGACCGCCAGTCACGAATGGCGATTCGCTCGCTAGGCGAAGGGCACGCCGACCGATAATCGCGAGTGATACTTTGATCTCTGGGCGAAGGGTGACGATCGACAGTCACGAGTGATGCTTCGCTCTCCGGGCAACGATAAACGATCGACAGTCGCGAGTGATGCACTCGCAGACAAAGAGTGTCAACCGCCAGTCACGAGTGATGCTTTGATCGCTGGGCGAAGAGTGACGACCGACAGTCGCGAGTGATGCTTTGTTCGCTGAGCGAAGAGTGACGATCGCCAATCGCGAGTGATGCTTTGATCGCTGGGCGGAGGTCGACGGACAATCGCGAGTGATGCTTTGATCTCTGAGCGAAGAGTGGCGACCGATAGTAGCGAGTGATGCTTTGTTGTACGAAGAGTGCCGATCGATAATCGCTAGTGATACTTTGTTGTGCGAAGGGTGGCGACCGATAGTCTCGAGTGATGCTTCGCTCGAAGGGCAACGATAAACGGCCGACCGCCAATCGCGAGTGATGCTTTGATCGCTGGGCGGAGGTCGACGGACAATCGCGAGTGATGCTTTGATCTCTGAGCGAAGAGTGGCGACCGATAGTAGCGAGTGATGCCTTGCTCGCTGAGCGAAGAGTGACGATCGCCAATCGCGAGTGATGCTTTGATCTCTGAGCGAAGAGTGACGACCGCCAGTCACGAGTGATGCTTTGTTGTGCGGAGAGTGGCGATCGATAATTGTGGATGATGCTTCGCTCGCAAGGCGAAGAGTGGCGATCGACAAGCCGCGAGTGATGCTTTGTTGTGCGAAGAGTGACGATCGACAGTCGCGAGTGATGCTTTGTTGTGCGAAGGGTGACGACCGACAGTCTCGAGTGATGCTTACTCGCTGAGCGAAGAGTGACGATCGCTAGTCACGAGTGATGCTTTGATCTCTGAGCGAAGAGAGCCAACCGACAGTCACGAGTGATGCTTTGATCTCTGAGCGAAGGGCACGCCGATCGACAAGTCGCGAGTGATGCTTTACTCGCTGAGCGAAGAAAACGCCGATAGTCGCGAGTGATGCTTTGATCTCTGAGCGAAGAGTGACGACCGCCAGTCGCGAGTGATGCTTTGATCTCTGAGCGAAGAGAGCCAACCGACAGTCACGAGTGATGCTTTGATCTCTGAGCGAAGGGCACGCCGATCGACAAGTCGCGAGTGATGCTTTACTCGCTGAGCGAAGAAAACGCCGATCGACAAGTCGCGAGTGATGCTTTACTCGCTGAGCGAAGAAAACGCCGATAGTCGCGAGTGATGCTTTGATCTCTGAGCGGAGAGTGACGATCGACAAGTCGCGAGTGATGCTTTGTTGTACGAAGAGTGCCGATCGATAATCGCTAGTGATACTTTGTTGTGCGAAGAGTGGCGACTGATAGTAGCGAGTGATGCCTTGCTCGCTGAGCGAAGAGTGACGATCGCCAATCGCGATGGCGATTGGAGGGTGCTCTGACCGATAGTCACGAGTGATGCTTCGCTCGAAGGGCAACGATAAACGGCCGACCGCCAATCGCGAGTGATGCTTTGATCGCTGGGCGGAGGTCGACGGACAATCGCGAGTGATGCTTTGATCTCTGAGCGAAGAGTGGCGACCGATAGTAGCGAGTGATGCCTTGCTCGCTGAGCGAAGAGTGACGATCGCCAATCGCGATGGCGATTGGAGGGTGCTCTGACCGATAGTCACGAGTGATGCTTTGATTTCTGAGCGAAGGGTGGAAGGGAAAACTTTCTTGAGACGATCTAAATATTTTAAATATGTATAAATCATTTATTTTACTTGTCGGGATATTTGTGCTAAATTAAGTAACCAGAAGTTAGTCTGGCTATCTTAAAAATCTTACCTAAGGTTATTGATATCTGGATGGTATGTGATGTGTAAAAAAAATTTGGAGTTTAAAATATATGGATAAAGTATCTACTATAATATTAGCTGTGTCTTTGATCATTATAATGTTTGGGATGGGGCTATCATTGGTTCTTGAGGATTTTCGTCAAGTTTTTGTTAAGCCGAAAGCAATGTTAGCTGGTTTAACGAGTCAGTTGATATTATTGCCAATTATTGGTTTCATCTTGATTAAGTCTATTTCTGCTCCTCCTGAGATTTTAATCGGTATTGTTATTTTGGTCGCTTGTCCGGGTGGGTCAACCTCTAACATGATAACTTATTTGGCGAAAGGGGATACTGCTCTCTCTGTTAGTTTAACAGCAATTTGTAGTTTTATCACATTGTTTACTATACCTTTTCTGATTAATTTTGGTATTCGGGAGATACTTGGGTCAGATACTGATAGACAACTAAATATTTTATCTACAATCGCTCAAGTATTTGTTGTTGTAATTATTCCAGTTACTCTAGGTATGTTAACGAGAGCTAAAAAAGAACTATTCGCTAAAAAAGTAGAACCAATTGTTCGCCGAGCTTCCGTTATTGTGTTTGTATTAATTTTTGTTGGAATTATCATGGCCGAAAGAAAGAATGTTATCCCTTATTTTCAAAAAGCGGGTGTATTAGCTCTCATATTAAATGTTTCAGCAATGTCAATTGGGTTAGGTATTGGTAAAATTTTAAACTTATCCATCAAACAGCGTATTTCAATTGCAATTGAAAGTGGAATCCAAAATGGAACTCTAGCTATTTCAATCGCAACACTGCTTCTTGCGAATACTAGTTATGGAATTGTCGCAGCAGTGTATAGTTTGATTATGTTTGTAACTTGTGGAATTTTTATTTTATTTTGTCGTCAAATAAAGGAAAGCTAGCCTGAAGCTTTATTTTATTTTCTGTTGAGTGGTTCTTATTTTAAATAGCCCAAGCCTAATTCTTATGGGCTGCTTAATCGTGTTTTTGTGATTATTATCAGGTCATTTTGCATTATCTAAAAGAAGCGATCAAGCTTGTTTCGATTGGTAAAAAAGGCAATCGCTCTCTTAGTCAAGATTTAGTCAAAAATTTACTCAATACCTTTCAGAAAAGTGAGATTGATGATCTAGTGATTGATCCTATTCAAAAAACAGTTTTAGCTGTGGCCCTTTATTTCAAGGGACCCAACGAACATGAACAATTGCTTTTAAAATATTTACTCTCAGGGAGGGAGATCAAGCCAGACTCTTTCATAAATCAATTTATCCCTCACACAAAATTATCTGTTCAAAGTAATCTTCTTAAAATTTTGCGAGGTGATATATTTTCTCGTAAAGAGTCAGAGAAACTGGGAGATTTTTTATTCAATATTACTAAATATTCCACTGAAGAGGATGATATGGCAAGGGCAATGAGTGCTACGTGGTTGAGGCTTAGATATGCCTCTAACGGAGAATATTCGGGTTTACATTCTTCTTTTATGAAAACCTTGCAGGCACCCTTTTCTCAAAAAATGGTAACAAATAAAAACCTTATTCAGTTATCAGAACCATTTAATGGTGTAGAAAAATCTCCTCTCATTACACCTTTGATTGCTTTATCTTTGAGAGATCAAGGTTTTTATGTTCTTTCTCTTTGTGGTGATTCATCAGGACCAAAATATGGTGTCACATTAAAAAATATAGGTGAAAAACTGAATGCTCCATTTATAAACTCTAATCAAAAGCCTGTCTTACATGAATCACAGTGGGGAACATATCTTGATCACAAGGCTCTTAGTGGCTCATGGGAGCACTGGCGAAATCTAAGAAAACGTATGATTAAACGTCCTTTTATGGCGACCTTAGAAAAATTTACTCGTGTTATGGGTGCAGGTATTTCAATTACCTCCGCCTTTCATGAACCTTTTCTCGAAAAAATGTTGTCATTAGGAGAATTTGCAGGATTCCCTATCAATATTGTCATACGAAAAGGTAGAGAAGGCTCACTTACATTTTCATTGTCAAAACCTGTTGTAATTCATTGCTCAGTGAAAAAAAAATCGGGAGATTTTGAGCGACATTCCTTTGAATATTCCATGCATGATTTAGGAGAAGACTTTATGTCTGATGGTAGAGAAACAGTAAATTTAGATAAAAATATACATTTAATTCAAAATTATTTGTCTTTATCCAAAAACAATGAGAGAAAACAAAAGATATTAAAATCAGAAGATTATACAAGGTTTTTTTGGCAAACAAAATTGACGATATCTGGTCTTAATAAAGCTCTTTCTTGGGCAAAGAGTTTAGCAGTTTGATCTTGTAATAAAACTTAAATTATAAGAGATCAAAGTACTATATAATAATTTTGGATGGGGGAATAAAAATAATTTTTATTGACAGTCTCTCTCTCAATAAAACTAATCGCTACTTTACCCTTTAGGTCCTAAAATGTCAAATTCTTATAATACAAATAAAACAAACAATGATCCGATTTTAGAATCAAGAAATACGAAGGCGAACTTTGTGCTTAAAAAGCCTAAGAACTATCTTGGATTTCCCTTCTTTCAAACTAATTTAATGGGGCTTCTTGATATAACATTGCACAAATTAGAATCCAACTCTCAGAGAAAGTCTGTAGAACCTTTATATATTTTACCCATTGACCCCTATCAATTAATTCGATTGCGTTTAAATAAAAAATATACTGAGATTGCTCAAGCTTCTTTTATTAATCTTCCTGTAGGTTCAGGCATTTGTTGGATGAGCAGAGTATTGGGAAACCCTATTCCTAGCATTGTTCCTACTGTTAGTTATGTGATGAGCTTACTTCGCTTGGCGGAGGCTAAAAATTATAGTATCTTTCTCATTGGAGGTAGTCAAAGAGGTTCTGAGAAATTATTTTTTAATCTTAAACACGCATTTCCTAATCTCCTTATTATGGGAAGGCATCACGGTGAGATTATTGATGAGGAGGCTAAACTGATTCGTCAAGCATGGAATAAAATAAAGCCAGACATTATTTTAATGGATCTGGGCAATGTGCGTGGTCTTAATTGGATGAAAAATTATAAATCTGAATTCAATAGCTCTATTGTTGTTAATATGTCTAATGAATTTAATGTACTGGCTGGTTTTAAAAAAGCTCCACCTAATTTTTTTAAAAAAAAACATCTAGTATGGTTTTGGAATATTTTTAAAAATCCTTTTTTATGGTATCGTTTTTTTTCAGTTTTTTATTGGTTTTTTTTAATCAACGTTAAAAGAATAAAAAAAAGTAATATTAATTAGAAATACAAATTTTACCGATATGATTTGCGGCTTGAAGGTGTTTAAAAGCTTCTATACTCTCTTCAAATGGAAACGTTCGATGTATCACTGGTTTTACCTTTTTCTCGGAAAAAAGAAGATTCATTAACTCAAATTGGGTCTTACTTCCCACCAAAATTCCTTGAATACATATATTACGCATCAAAATGGGCAGCAAGTTTAGACTCGTTTCTTTACCAGCAAGAATTCCAATTAAACTAATGTGTCCAGCTGAAGATACAGCTCTCATTGATTTATATAGTGTTCCAGCACCACCTACCTCAATAACAATATTAGCACCTTGATTTTGTGTAAGCCTAAGTACCTCTTCATGCCATTCAGGGAACTTTTTTGAATAAATTACGTCATTCGCACCAAGCTCATATAATGTATTTATTTTGCTCTCTTGACTCGTAATTACTATAATATATGCTTTAAAAATTTTAGCAATTTGAATCGCAAATATAGAAACTCCTCCACTACCTAAAATTAAAACTCGATAACCTTCTTTTATTTGACCGTGGGTTATTAAGGCACTATAAGCAGTCAAAGCAGCACAAGGTAGGGTAGCAGCTTCAACAAAACTCATACTATCGGGTACTTTTACAAGAGCATTTTCTGGAAAAACAGCATATTCGCAAAGAGTACCATTCAGTGGACCTCCTAAAGAGTTTTTGAGTGCATTGCTTGGAAGTGAACCAGAAATCCAATTTTGAGCGAATATAGGGGAAAGGTGATCACCTTTTTTAAAGGAAATTACTTCTTCCCCTACTTCAATTACTTCTCCAACGCCGTCTGATAAAGGAATCAAAGGTAGTTTTTGGTTATGATTATATTTACCCATAATCATAAGATAGTCTCTAAAGTTTATAGATTGAGCTTTAAATTTAATTTTGACTTCAGTTGGTTTTTTAATTTTTGGTTCAGGTATTTCCATAAATTTCAAATTTTCCAAACCAAATTTATAAAATTGAAAAGCTTTCATTACTTAAATTTTTGATAAAAAATTTGTTACTTCAATAATTACTTCTTGAGGAATATCATGCTCGCCTTCAAATTCAAAAAAGCTTCCTTCAAAATTAGCATCCTTTAAAAGATTATACAATTTGAGAGCACCATTGATTTGTAGAACAGGGTCAGCTTTACCATGACTTTGAAAAAATTTTGTCTTTAAGTGATCTTTTGCTTTTTTATTCCATTGAGGGCTATTTACAAGAGTTCCTGAAAGAAGTATAAAAGCCTTTAAAGCTTCTTTAAGATGCAAACAAACATCAACAGTCATCATAGCACCTTGGCTAAAACCACCTAAAATAAGTTGAGATGGTTTTAAATCAAGTTCTACTAGCATTGCAATTAATTGCTCTCTAGCTTTTTTCATGCCCTCAGGCTCAATTTCAGAATAATGTTTTGAAGAAGAGAAGTTTTGCAAGGCTTCTAAATTAAGAGGAAACCAAGCACGTCCTTGATAGCCCATACCAAGATTAACAGCTAAAGGGGCTTTTGGAAAATACCAATTTAGCTTCAGGGTATTTGTTGGTTGGATTATTTTTGAAAAGGGCAGTAAGTCAAAAGCATTAGCACCATATCCATGCAAAAGACAAATGGAAGGAGCTTCTTTATCACCCTGAACATAAAGAAGCTCTAATTCTGCTATTTTCTTTCTTTCATAATCTAACATCGTGAATGTTACAGACCCACTATGTATAATAATTTTTAAGTAACACGTAATATCAAGAAATATTTATTTTTTTTAATCTTCTGTTCATTTTTTGAGTTTTAATTTAAGTTTTGTCGAATTGTGATAGTCCAAAATAAATAAAAAAAATAAAATATTTTTCTATTATATTATAAAGATGACATCTTTTTTAAAATAATATCAAATACAAAAGTGTGCAAATAATGGAAAAAAGCTATATTTATATGCTAAATCTCTACTCTAGCTCAAACAAGAGAGTTCACTCACCGATGAAGTTTATTTTTATAAAAAAGATGAAATTATTTCAAAAAGAAACTGCCTAACATTGTGAGAAAACCAGTAATTATAATACCGACCAACCATTTGAAATTATTATCAATTCGATCGCTGAGTTTATTTTCGACACTATCAATTCGATCGCTGAGTTTATTTTCGACATCATCAATTCGATCGCTGAGTTTATTTTCGACATTATCAATTCTGTCGCTGAGTTTATTTTCGACACTATCAATTTTGTCATCAATACGATCTATTTTCTGATCAATTCGTTGTATGAGATAAAATAGCATCTGTGTGCTATCAAGATTTTGAATATCAATCTCTGATTTTACTCTTTTTTCTACAGTGGGCATCTCTTCTTTTCTTACATAAAAGCTGTTTTGTCAATTCTATTTTAAAAAGTTACTGTATTTTATTGTTCAAATTTACTTTCAATAATTTAAATCTTACTTACTTATATAATTATATTTCTATAAGTAATTTAACTATAAACCCAAAAAGATAAAATTATTTCAAGAAAAAACTGCCTAACATCGTGAGAAAACCAGTAATTATAATACCGACCAACCATTTGAAATTATTATCAACCTTTTTCTCTAGTTTTTCTGTTCTGTCGCTGAGTTTATTTTCGACATTATCAATTCTGTCGCTGAGTTTATTTTCGACACTATCAATTTTGTCATCAATACGATCTATTTTTTGATCAATTCGTTGTATGAGATAAAATAGCATCTGTGTGCTATCAAGATTTTGAATATCAATCTCTGATTTTACTCTTTTTTCTACAGTGGGCATCTCTTCTTTTCTTACATAAAAGCTGTTTTGTCAATTCTATTTTAGAAAGTTACTATATTTTGTTATTCAAATTTACTTTCAATAATTTAAATCTTACTTACTTATATAATTATATTTCTATAAGTAATTTAACTATAAATCAAAAAAGATGAAATTATTTCAAGAAAAAACTGCCTAACATCGTGAGAAAACCAGTAATTATAATACCGACCAACCATTTGAAATTATTATCAATTCGATCGCTGAGTTTATTTTCGACACTATCAATTTGATCGCTGAGTTTATTTTCGACACTATCAATTCGATCGCTGAGTTTATTTTCGACACTATCAATTCGATCGCTAAGTTTGCTTTCGACACTATCAATTCGATCGCTGAGTTTATTTTCGACATTATCAATTCTGTCGCTGAGTTTATTTTCGACACTATCAATTTTGTCATCAATACGATCTATTTTTTGATCAATTCGTTGTATGAGATAAAATAGCATCTGTGTGCTATCAAGATTTTGAATATCAATCTCTGATTTTACTCTTTTTTCTACAGTGGGCATCTCTTCTTTTCTTACATAAAAGCTGTTTTGTCAATTCTATTTTAGAAAGTTACTATATTTTGTTATTCAAATTTACTTTCAATAATTTAAATCTTACTTACTTATATAATTATATTTCTATAAGTAATTTAACTATAAACCCAAAAAGATGAAATTATTTCAAGAAAAAACTGCCTAACATCGTGAGAAAACCAGTAATTATAATACCGACCAACCATTTGAAATTATTATCAATTCGATCGCTGAGTTTATTTTCGACACTATCAATTCGATCGCTGAGTTTATTTTCGACACTATCAATTCGATCGCTGAGTTTATTTTCGACACTATCAATTCGATCGCTAAGTTTGCTTTCGACACTATCAATTCGATCGCTGAGTTTATTTTCGACACTATCAATTTTGTCATCAATACGATCTATTTTCTGATCAATTCGTTGTATGAGATAAAATAGCATCTGTGTGCTATCAAGATTTTGAATATCAATCTCTGATTTTACTCTTTTTTCTACAGTGGGCATCTCTTCTTTTCTTACATAAAAGCTGTTTTGTCAATTCTATTTTAAAAAGTTACTGTATTTTATTGTTCAAATCTACTTTCAATAATTTAAATCTTACTTACTTATATAATTATATTTCTATAAGTAATTTAACTATAAACCCAAAAAGATAAAATTATTTCAAAAAGAAACTGCCTAACATCGTGAGAAAACCAGTAATTATAATACCGACCAACCATTTGAAATTATTATCAACCTTTTTCTCTAGTTTCTCTATGCGGTCGCTGAGTTTATTTTCGACACTATCAATTCGATCGCTAAGTTTGCTTTCGACACTATCAATTCGATCGCTGAGTTTATTTTCGACACTATCAATTTTGTCATCAATACGATCTATTTTCTGATCAATTCGTTGTATGAGATAAAATAGCATCTGTGTGCTATCAAGATTTTGAATATCAATCTCTGATTTTACTCTTTTTTCTACAGTGGGCATCTCTTTTTTTCTTACATAAAAGTTGTTTTGTCAATTCTATTTTAGCAAGTTACTATATTTTGTTGTTCGAATTCACTTTCAATAATTTAAATCTTACTTACTTATATCATTATATTTCTATAAGTAATTTAACTATAAACCCAAAAAGATAAAATTATTTCAAAAAGAAACTGCCTAACATCGTGAGAAAACCAGTAATTATAATACCGACCAACCATTTGAAATTATTATCAATTCGATCGCTGAGTTTATTTTCGACACTATCAATTCTGTCGCTGAGTTTATTTTCGACATTATCAATTCTGTCGCTGAGTTTATTTTCGACACTATCAATTTTGTCATCAATACGATCTATTTTCTGATCAATTCGTTGTATGAGATAAAATAGCATCTGTGTGCTATCAAGATTTTGAATATCAATCTCTGATTTTACTCTTTTTTTTACAGTGGGCATCTCTTTTTTTCTTACATAAAAGCTGTTTTGTCAATTCTATTTTAGCAAGTTACTATATTTTGTTGTTCGAATTCACTTTCAATAATTTAAATCTTACTTACTTATATAATTATATTTTTATAAGTAAGTTAACTATAAATCAAAAAAGATAAAATTATTTCAAAAAGAAACTGCCTAACATCGTGAGAAAACCAGTAATTATAATACCGACCAACCATTTGAAATTATTATCAATTCGATCGCTGAGTTTATTTTCGACACTATCAATTCTGTCGCTGAGTTTGCTTTCGACATTATCAATTCGATCGTCAAGACGATCTATTTTCTGATCAATTCGTTGTATGAGATAAAATAGCATCTGTGTGCTATCAAGATTTTGAATATCAATCTCTGATTTTACTCTTTTTTTTACAGTGGGCATCTCTTTTTTTCTTACATAAAAGCTGTTTTGTCAATTCTATTTTAAAAAGTTACTGTATTTTATTGTTCGAATTCACTTCTTGCACTTCGAGACGAAACTTACACTAAACTTAAGTTGCTAAATTAATAATTCTTAGAAAGAGCATGACTAGTAGTCTGCGATAGAGTTATTGGAGGTACAACGTTAAAATGAAAAAGATATTAGATCAAAAAATAAAGTGTGGCGTTAGACCTTTTAGATTCTTTAATTCACTAAGTAAAAAACTTGAAGATTTCATGCCTAAAGAGCTTAATCGAGAAAAGGTTAATATTTATTCTTGCGGACCAACTGTTTATGATGTTGCTCATATTGGAAATTTTCGTTCATATCTTTTCACTGATATTTTGGTAAAATCGTTATGCCTTGCTGGTTATCAGGTCAAAAGTGCTATGAATATCACCGATGTTGATGATAAAACAATCAATGCTGTATTTAAAAAAAAAGTTATACCTAATTTAAACGATCTAACAGAGTACACTCAACCATTTATCCAAATGTTTTTTGAAGATATTCGCCAAATGAATATTCGACCGGCTTCTGATTATCCAAAAGCGACGGAACACATCAATGAAATGCTTCAACTCATTCAATATCTCTTGAATAAACAGGCAGCCTATGAAAAAGATGGCTCTCTATATTTTTCAATAAAAAAAAAAGATACTTATGGTAAATTGTCTAAACTTGATCTTTCTAAAATGAAAACAGGGCTGAGATATAACACCGATGAGTATTCAAAAGAAGATATCAGAGATTTTGTTCTATGGAAAAAAGAAAGATCAGAAGAGTCTCTTGCATGGGAGAGCCCTTTTGGTAAGGGGCGCCCAGGGTGGCATCTCGAATGCTCTGCTATGATTCATCGTCTCTTTGACAAACAATTAGATATTCATACTGGTGGTATTGATCTTATCTTCCCACATCATGAAAATGAAATTGCCCAGAGTGAAACTGCCTTTGGTGGTAAATTAGCGAAGTATTGGCTACACTGTGAACATTTACAGGTAGATGGTAGAAAAATGTCTAAATCATCAAATAACTTTTATACATTGAGAGATTTACTCAAAAAAGGTTATCATGCAATGGCTATTCGATATTTTTTAATCTCGGTGCCCTACAGACAAAAAATAAATTTCACGCTTGCAGGTTTAGATGCGATTAGTCAAACAATCAAAGGAATATGGGGTACCTATAATCGTTTTTTGATGGCTAAAGTTCAAAAAGATAACTCAATCACAAATTTTGCTTCGATAGATATTATCTGTAAAGAGCATGAAAAAAAATTTTTAAATTATCTGAAAGATGATTTGAATACAGCAAAAACTTTAGCTATATTTCATGATTTTTTGAAACAAGTAAATATTTGGTTGGATGAATTGAGTGAAGGTATGCCGAAAGCAATCAAACAACGTATTTACAAATCTTTTCAATATTATGATTCGGTACTTAGTATTTTATCTTGCCATAATGACTTAATAAAAGTGAAAGATGTTCCTCTGATAATTCTTGAGTTATTAAATAAAAGGAATGAAGCGAGGTCTGATAAAAATTTTTTAAAAGCAGATAAACTAAGAGAAGAAATTTTAAAAGCTGGCTATGAAATTCTTGATAGTAAAGAAAAAGGGGGAAGCCAAATTAGAAAAATCAAAATATAATGATTAGTAATACATGTTTGTGAGCCTTATGAACGACCATCAGAAATTAGAAAAAACTATGATTTATGGAGTTCGACCATGCGACGAAATTTCAAAAACAACTGGCTTTTATCAAACGGATGTTATTTATATTTCTCAAAAGTCACCTCATATTCGTTTACAAAAAATAATTCAAAAAGCTAAGCGTTCAGGAGCTAAAATTCAACAAGTAGCTTCCAAAAAAATTGAAGAATTAACTTCTAGAAAAAAACATCAGGGAGTTTTATTAATTCGTTGTGAAAATTTTATTTATCCTGAAATTAGTGCACAAGAGATTGTAAGTCAGCCTTCTGGGCTTTACGTTCTGATTGAGCGTCTCAATGACCCCCAAAATCTAGGTTCGATTGTCCGCTCGATGGTTGCTTTTGGATCTCAGGCTCTTATAATGAATAAAAAAAAAACACCGCCCTTAGGGCAAGTTGTTTGGAAGGTTTCTACGGGTGCTCTTTCTCATCTTCCCATTTTATGGTCAAATGGATGCCAAAATTTTATCAAAAAATTAAAAGAGAAAGAAATAAATAAAAGAAAGTCTTGTTTTATTGGTGCTAGCCTTACTGGTGAACCAATGAAGAGCATATTCTTAGATCAAATTCAAAAAAAGTATCAAAAAATTTTTCTAGTTTTAGGAGATGAGGAAAATGGAATTTCGGCTGCTCTCAAGAATGAATTAGATTTTTTAGTTCGTATTCCCCATAGTGCTAAAATTGACAGTTTAAACGTGGGGGTCGCTGCAGGAATCTTTCTGCATTCGTTTTCAAAAAAAAATGATTAATCCCCTTGGCTACGTACTCGTTTTGGGTGCTGGAGTAGGGCAACATCCTTTAATTAAAGAGATTAGAAAATATGGTGGTCGATCAATTGCCGTTGACATGAATCCAAATGCCCCAGGAGTCAAAGAAGCGGACTATTTTCTTGAAGTTTCAATAAAAAATCCACAAGAAATTATTCAAAAAGTAGAAGCCCTCCCATTTAAAAAAGAATTAACTCACTGTGTTACTGTTGGCACAGATATGACCTCAAGTATGGCTAAAATTAATGCTCATTTTAATCTTAGCGGTTTGAGTGTACAACAGAGTGAAGTAACCTCACATAAAGGTAAGATGCGGGAGTTTTTAAAAACATCGGCTTGTGTTCAACCAAAATTTAAATACAGCTCTCATAAAAGTGATATCGATAATTGGATTAATACTCAACAAGACCAACATCAATTTGTCATTAAACCTGTAGATAATATGGGTGCTCGTGGTGTAATTTATTTTAAAGATCCTATGGATACTAGTTTTGCTTTTGAGCTAGCTCAACGGGAATCAGTTTCAAAAGAAGTAATTGTTGAAGATTATATTGAAGGAGATGAAATTTCGGTAGATGCTTTGGTATATGAAGGAGAATGTTTTCTCACAGGAGTTGCTGATCGAATAATTCAGAGAGTGGATGATATGTATTTTATTGAAACTGGACATAGTATGCCTACTGCACAAAGTCAAGATGTTGTGCAAAAAATCAAAATCACCATGCAACGTATTGCAGATGCTTTATCTTCTAAAGTGTCTCCTTATCATGGGGCTCTTAAGGGTGATTTAAAATATACAGATAAAAATGAAATTATTGTAGGTGAAGTAGCTTCCCGTTTATCAGGAGGTTTTATGAGTACGCATACGTTTCCCTATTCAACTGGAGTTAATCTCATGAAATTATATCTCGACCTTATTACAAAAAATAATACTGCATTTTTTAGTGTGGTGAGAGATATTCATCATACATCCGTTTGTATTGAACGCTCTATTTTTACTAAACCGGGAAAATTGAAAACTAAAGATGTTCCACAAAAAAAAAAATTCGTAAATAAAGACGCTCATTTATGTGATCTTTTTGTAAACTACAAGGAAGAAGATATCATTTGGCCTATCAAAAATAATGTTGGTAAATACGCGCACGCAATCATTACATCAAAATATATTGAAATTGCAGAAAATTTTTGGGAAGAGATTAAGAACACGATATCTCCTCTGATTAATTATCCATCTTTTGAAGTAAGAGCCATGCGAAGGCAAGCCGTCAAAAAATTTAATCCAAAATATTGTTGGGTTTGTAAAATATGTGATGGTCTGAATTGTGCTTCATCTGTGCCCGGCATGGGTGGAATCAATCATATGCAAACTTTTCATGAAAATAATAAAGCTCTTCAACAAATTAAAATTTTACCTAATTATCTTGAAGAAGACAATAAAACTGAATTTGAAGAAATTTCCATAAAAACAGATGTTTTAGGAATTTCAACGAAGGCACCAATCTTGACGGCACCTATAACTGGTAGTATTACAAATATGGGGGGAAGTATCTCAGAATGGGAGTATGCTTATGAGACAGCCATTGCCGCTAAAGAGTTAGGTTTGATACCAACATTTGGAGATGGAGCCAGTTCTGATAAATATTGGATTGGTTTAAAGGTAATTCATAAATTGATGCTTGGTTTACCTGTATTTAAACCCAGAGAGAATTTATTAGAACTAGAAAAACGTATTAATAAAGCTGAGTTGGTGGGTGCTAAGGCATGGGGGATGGATGTAGACGGAGTTTGGTTCAAAACAATGCAAGCAAAAGCTCAGAGGACCAAAAGAAAAACTTATCAAGAGTTGCTAAGACTAAAAAAATGTTCACGATTACCTTTCTTTTTAAAAGGAATCATGAGCGTTGCTGATGCTCAAATTGCTTGTGAAGCTGGTGTTTCTGGCATTATTGTAAGTAACCATGGAGGTCGAGTATTAGATGGTGTACCTGCCAGTGTTCAAGTACTCCCTTCTATCACTAATTTTATTAAAAAAAATTATCCTGATGTCGATATCTTGGTGGATGGTGGAATTCGTTCAGGGAGTGATGTTTTTAAAATGATCGCCCTTGGTGCTAAAGCTGTTCTTATTGGGAGACCTATCGTTATTTCAGCTGTAGCTTACGGTAGATTTGGAGTTTATGATTTACTTAAAAAATATATTGATGAATTGCAGAATATTCTTAAAATAATGGGGCTTTCTTCTCTAAAAGATATTCATGAAGGTCATGTTGTAAGAGGGTTCAATGAATAATAATTTAAAATTTATAATATTAATGTTGATTATGTCTATAGTATCACCACAAACGGACACTCAGAGGCTTATTGCTCAAATAAATTCAAATAATTTGAAGGCTAAAAATTTATCATTGAATACTTCTTATAATGAGTATATGCCTTTTGTGAGTCCTAATGGAAATTTTTTATTCTTTCAATCAGATCGCCCTGATGGTAGCCTTCATTCTGGAAGCTCTGATATTTGGATATCTCGTAGAGATACAGCATTTCTTGAAGAAGTAAATTTTTTACCTCCTCAAAATTTAGGTGCTCCTATAAATACAAAGTTTTTAGAAGGAATGTTTTCACTTCAATGGAAAACGGAGAAACACTGGCACCTTTATTTCACAAGTATTTTAAACGATAAACGAGATGGTGTAGGAGAAACTGATATTTTCTTTTCTTCTTTCAAAGACGGTATTTGGGCTGAACCGTCATCGTTAAAAGAGATCAACACTATTTTTCACGACAGAATGCCCTATATTGTGCCAGATGGGTCGATACTGCTTTTTTCTTCGAATCGACCGGGCGGTTATGGAGGTGAAGATATTTGGAAGTCAGAATATGACAAACAAAATAAAAAATGGAAAAAACCGACAAATGCAGGGGGCATGATCAATACAAAATTTGATGAAATTTCACCTACAATTCATCAAAATAAAGCATCTCTTTATTTTTCATCTAACCGAATGGGAGGACATGGTGGTTTTGATATTTATCTTTCTCAAAGAAAAAGAATACCAGAGGGAGAGGTATGGACAAAACCTAAAAATCTTGGGAATAATTATAATTCACGATATGATGAAGAAGGTATCAGTCTATCTGGAGATGGAAAGTATATCTATTTCTCATCGAATCGGGCTCAAGGAAAGGGTTTATATGATATTTATCAACAGAAACTTAAATTTGAATTTCAGTCAAAATTATCTGTTATTTTTCTAGGAAATGTTTATATTAAAAATACTAGAAAAGGTATAGAAGCAAATATAAAAATATCTAATCGAAAATTTAAGAATAATTTTTCTACTAAGTTGCCGGGAGGTAATTTTTTAACCCAATTACAAAGTAATGATCTGTATTATGTGAAAATATCTGCCCCTGGTTATCAAACTAAACAATATCAACTTAATTTAAAAAATGTGATTCATGAAAATCAAAAGAAAGAAAAAATATTTTTTCTGAGTAAGATCGAAGATACGGTAACTAAGAAAAATTTTATCATGCCCATGGAAAATCAAGTAAAAAATAAAAAAATAATAATGCAAACTAAAAAAAATTCAATTGTATCAAAAGAACCTATTTTAACACCTTTAGTAAAAAAAGATATAAAAAATATGAAATACAGACTTCAAAAAAAAATAAAGGTTGGTATTATTTATTTTTCTGTAAGCATTGCAGTTACTAATAAAAGTGATGATGAGGTAAAAAGAATATATTCTATCTGGCTAAAAGATAAAAGTAGAAAAATAACCATTAGCGGTCACTCTGGAAGAGAAGGAAACTTTAGACAACAAAAAAAAATATCCCGCCAGAGATCACGTTTTATCAAAGAAAAATTTTTTAAAATAGGTATACCTCAAGAGCAACTGGTTAATGAATGGCATGGTTTTTCTAGACCGGTATCAGTAAAAAAAGATAGTATTTCTAAAGCTAAAAATAGGAGAGTTGAAATTTACTTGCAATAATCTTAATTTGAGTTTATAACTTATGTTAGAGCGTCATTCCCTAAAAAAAGATATGGAATTAGTAACACAACATATCGTAATGCCTGACCATTTAAATCCAAATTATCATATATTTGGTGGTCATCTTCTTTCATGGTTAGATAAAGATCTTTATATTTTTACTGCTACTAAGCTAAAATTTTATTTCTTGGTTACCAGCTCAATGAACAACGTTCGTTTTAAAAATCCAGCTTATCTCGGAGAGATTATACGTTTTTATGGGCAGATCAAACAAGTAAAGCGAAGCAGTGTAATTACGACTGGTCTTGCTATTGCTTTTAACCCTGAAACAGAGGATACGCGAGATATTATTGAATGTGATATTGTCTTTGTTGCTGTTACGGCTCAAGGAAAGATAACACGGATAAAAAAGAGAGAATGAGTTATCATCTAATTGAAAAAAATGATCTAGAGCTATTTTCAATTTTAGAAGAAGAGAATATTCGACAACAAAATAGTCTCGAATTGATTGCTTCAGAGAATTTTGTTTCGAGAGAAGTTTTACAAGCTTATGCTTCTACTTTTACTAATAAATATGCGGAAGGCTATCCCGGTAAACGCTATTATGGGGGTTGTGAGGCAGCAGATAAAGTAGAAAGTTTAGCGATTAATAGGGCTAAGAAAATATTTTCAGCAAATTATGCAAATGTTCAACCTCATAGTGGTGCACAGGCGAATATGGCTGTTTTTTTTGCGGCTTTAAAACCAGGTGACACGGTTTTAGGGATGGATCTAAACCATGGTGGTCATTTGACTCATGGTTCAAAAGTTAACTTTTCTGGTCTTTACTATAATATAGTCTCTTATGGAGTTCGTCTTGACGACTCCTTTATTGACTATGAGCAAGTGGAAAAATTGGCTAAAGAGCATAAACCAAAATTAATTATAGCAGGTGCCTCGGCTTACCCACGTAAGATTGATTTTTATCGATTTTCTGAAATTGCAAAAAAAGTAAAGGCATACTTAATGGTGGATATGGCTCATATAGCAGGTTTGGTCGCGACAGGTCATCATCCATCACCGATGGAACATGCTGAATTTGTAACTACGACAACACATAAAACACTGCGAGGCCCGCGTAGTGGGCTGATTTTAACGAATAAGGAAACCGCATGGGCACAAAAATTAAACTCTAGTGTATTCCCCGGTATGCAAGGGGGGCCCCTTATGCATGTTATTGCAGCAAAGGCCATGGCTTTTGCTGAAGCTCTTAAACCAAATTTTGTAGAATATCAAGATCAAGTTATCAAAAATGCTAAACAATTGAGTGAAACACTACTTTCTAGAGGTATTCAGGTTGTTTCTGGGGGCACAGATAATCATATTGTTCTTATTGATGTTTTTAAAAGTAAAAAAATTACTGGCAAAGAGGCTCAGCTTATTTTAGAAGAAGTGGGAATTACTACAAATAAAAATACAATACCTTTCGATCAAAATTCACCTGCTATTACTAGTGGTATCCGACTTGGTACACCTGCACTCACGACCCGTGGTTTAAAAGAGAAAGAATTTAAAGAAATCGCACATTGGATTGTTGATATTTTAGAGAAACCTCAAGATACAAAAGTTAAAGAGTCAGTCAAGGCAAAAGTGCTTGAATTATGTTTATGCTTCCCCATGGATGTATTTCGTTTATAAATGACTTTACCTAATATTGTTAATCTTGAATTGTGTGGCTAGGGGATGCTAACTCAAAGGGTAGAAGATAAGATTGGTTTTATTGAGCTTGATATTAATCAAGAAAATACCTTAGCACCTGCATCTATCAATGAACTTATAAAAAAATGTGAGGAACTTGATAAACTTCAAAGTGTGAATGTTCTATTCATAAGTAGTGCTCGAGATAAATATTTTTGCAATGGGCTCAACCCTCTTGCCGTAAAAGAGGAAGGTTTAGATATTTGTTTTTCGGCTATTGTTAATATGATTACGCGGCTTTACTCAATTAAAAAACCGATGGTGGCTTGTATCAATGGATATGCCTTAGCTGGAGGGGCCGTTTTAGGTATACTCGCTGATTATCGTTTTGCAAATGCGGCTTTAAAATATGCCTTTAACGAAATTTTATTAGGCTTAACGGTGCCACAAATATTATTTGATATTATCAATAATACAGTTGGATCTTTTCATGCAAAGCATCTTTGCCAAACTGGTAAAGTTGTGCGAGCAAAAGAAGCTTTATCAATGGGGCTCATTGATGGTATTTTTGAAGATGATAGATTATACTCCAAGTCACTGCATTTTGCAAAAAGGCTTGCAAATTTTAGTTCGTTATCAATCTGTTATATCAAGAAGTTATCTCGTAAAAAAATTTTTGAATCATTTGAAAAGATGAATACTTTAGAAGAAAAAAATATTTTTGAAGAGTGTCTCCGACAACCTATTGTAAAAGAGACCTTTAAAAAGCTTTTACAATCTTCGCAAAAAAGAAGTTGATTTGTAATGTTAATATCTCAAGAAGTAGATAATCTTCTTGCTCATATCAAGTGTGGTACGGAGGAGATTCTACCTTTTTCTGAGCTTCAAAAAAAACTTACCAAGAGCTTAGAGACAAAGCGGCCCCTTACGATAAAAGCTGGCTTTGACCCTACAGCACCTGACTTGCATCTTGGTCATATTCTTCTTTTAAATAAATTGTCTCTTTTTCAGAAGATGGGGCATATCGTTCATTTTTTGATTGGAGATTATACCGCTATGATTGGAGATCCAACGGGTAAAACAGAGACACGGCCTCCACTGACAAAAGAAGAGGTTGAAAAAAATTCAAAAACTTATCAAGAGCAAGTTTTTAAAATTCTTGATCAAAAAAAAACTAAAATTACCTATAACTCTCATTGGCTTAAAGAGATGAGCCTTACTGAAATTATCGATCTTAGTGCAAAATATACAGTCGCTAGGCTTTTAGAAAGAGATGATTTTTCAAAAAGGTATAAATTAGGTAACCCTATTTCAGTGGTTGAGTTTCTCTATCCTCTTTTACAAGGGTATGATTCAGTTGCGATGAAGGCAGATATAGAGTTAGGCGGCACTGATCAAAAATTTAATCTTTTAGTTGGAAGAGACATTCAAACAGCTTTTGGGCAGGAACCTCAGGTTGTTATAACTTTACCTCTTCTCGTTGGTACTGATGGGGTTAAAAAAATGAGTAAATCTTTGATGAATTATATTGGAATTCAAGAGCCTCCGATGGAGATATTTGGTAAACTTATGAGCATTTCAGATCAGCTTATGTGGGAGTATTATCGTCTTCTATCATCTTTGACAGAAAAAGAAGTAAAAAATATGAAATTGGATGTAGAATCGGGTGCTATTCATCCAAAAAAAGCTAAAAGTATACTTTCAACAGAAATTACAACCCGTTTCTATGACAGTGATATAGCAAAACAAGTATATGAAGAATGGAATCAAGTGCATGACCCTCGAAAGAGAAGAGCTCCTAGAGATGTTCCTATTTTGCGGGTTAACCCTCAAAAATTAAAAAATAATAAAATGGGGATACTTGATGCAATACGAGAGTCTGGCCTTGTCAGTTCTAACTCAGAAGCTAGAAGAATTATCACATCAAATGGTTTACATCACTTAACTGATAGTAAAGAGGAGATATTCAACAACCCTAAGAGAGAGCTTACGCAGGGTGAATATACATTTAGATTGGGTAAAAGAAAATTTATTAAAATAATAATTCCATAAGCTAGTCTGCACCAGCGTTACTTTTGATGATAATTTTGAGTTTATGGTGTTTAAATTTAAAGATATAGAATATCTCTCAAATAGATATAAAAACAAAAAAATATTGACAACGTATGCAGGCATTGTTAGCTGAGGTCGCCGACAATTGAGATTGCCAACAGTTGAGACTGTCTCTGTGCGGGGCTTGGAAAGATGAACAGAACTACAGAACTACAGAACTACAGAACTACAGAACTACAGAACTACAGAACTACAGAACTACAGAACTACAGAACTACAGAACTACAGACACTAGACTTAGGTCTTAGTTTATTCTCTAAAAAAAATAGGTCGTGCCTTCGCGGCATTTTTCTCAATAATTTTATAAGTGGGGCGTTAGCCCTAACAATCATTATGTATGTTATTTCAGCAAAAGCTATGGCTTTTGCTGAGGTCCTCGGCCTTTTATTTTATTTTTTTCGTGGTGTTGAAGCACCCATCAAACTTGAAGGCGATTCTAACTTAATTTATTTTCAAGATCGGCATAATGAAATGCGGTCAATGTCTGAGGAGGCGTTTTATGTATAAAAATGTACATTGGATGAGACTTTATGTGGCTGGCGTAATCAAAGGTGGCTTGATGGCTGTGGTCGCTAGTTTTTTATTATTTGAGTGTTCTGATGATTCATCAAAGATGGGCAATAACCCAGATAAATCTGTTACTGGCAAGGTCATTCTCTCTGAGAATACACTTGCTTTTGATGATACCGCGGGTTCAACAGGTGGCGTGTATACGATCTCGCTGAGTCAAGACCCTGCACCAGATAAAACAGTGCAAATTACACTTACAAGCGATAACGATGCCTTGGTTATAAGCCCTGCTATTGTGAGCTTCACGGAGACTACGGGAAAAGCCGCCCAAACAATCACTGTCACGAGAAAATCAGACGCATCTGGTAGAATTAAGAGGGATGTTACTGGGTTGATTCACCATACGATCGCATCAAATGCAGATAGTGACCCTAATATCAGAACATTTCAAGATGGTAGCACGGTTGATGTGAGAGTGAGGAGCATTATCTTTGACGTGATTATCTCTGAGAATACGCTTTTTTCTTATGACATTTTGGGTAACAGAGGTGTTGAGTATACGATTTCTTTAAATCAAGACTTAGCATTAGATAGAATAGTGCAGATTACACTTACACTTACAAGCGAGAACGACGCCTTGCAGATAAGCCCTACTGTTGTGAACTTCACGGCGGGGGAGAGCTCACAAACAATCACTGTTACAAGAACAGGTGATGCATCTGATAAGGTTTCTAAGGTTTCGGCGAATATTACTGGGTTGATCAATCATGCGATCACATCGAATGCAGAGAATGACCCTAATATTGTAACATTTCAAGGTGATAGCACGGTTGATGTAACAGTGTGGAGCACTACTGATACTGTCGACCCTGATGGTGATGGCTTGATTGAGATCTATACCGCTGAGATGCTCAATAACATGCGATACGATCGGGCGGGTACAAGTTATAAGACTTCGGCGAATGGTGATAGTGACTCTCGTGGTTGCCCCTCTGACTCTGATGATTCACCAACTCTTCGCTGCAACGGTTATGAATTAGCAGTAGATATTGATCTTTTGAGTATTCTTGATGCCAAGGATAGTGGAATATATGATAATGATATGATTGATATGACCACCGTGACTGTCGCAGGGAAGACACATAATGTGATTGATGCGGGCACGGGCAAAGACACGAGCTGGGTGCCGATTGGCGATAGTACAACTAGTTTTACAGGCACTTTTGAGGGTAACAGCCATACCATTGCGAACCTCTGGGTGAATGGTGCTTTTGGTAGTGCAGGTTTATTTGGTAGGATAGGTGGAACTGTTGAGATTCGTAATGTAGGCGTGATCTCTGGATCGGTTCATTCTTCTTCTTCTTCTAGTGTTTATTCAGGCGGTCTGGTGGGTGGAACTGATGGTTCTTTGATGATAGTGAATAGTTATTTTAGTGGCTCTGGTGGAGTCTTTTCTTCTTTTAGTTCAGGCGGTCTGGTGGGTGGAACTGATGGTTCTTTGACGATAGTGAATAGTTATTTTAGTGGTTCTGGTGGAGTCTCTGTTTATTCTGCTTCTCTTCTTTCCACTTATTCAGGCGGTCTGGTGGGTTATGCTACTTCTAGTTCTTTGATGATCGTGAATAGTTATTTTAGTGGTTCTGGTGGAGTCTCTATTTCTGCTGATTCTTCTTTTCTTTCCACTTATTTAGGCGGTCTGGTGGGTTATGCTACTTCTAGTTCTTTGATGATAGTGAATAGTTATTTCGGTGGTTCTGGTGAAATTTCTTCTTCTGCTCGTACTTCTTTTTTAGGTGGTCTGGTGGGTGATTCTGATGGTTCTTTGATGGTCACAAACGGTTACTGGAACACAGACGCACCTCAAAGTGTGAATGGCTCTCCCCAAAGCCCAAAGCGGGCACAGGGTAACGCTGAGACTAACCCATCAGGTGTGACGGGTCTTACGCTAATGCAACTACAAGCTACAAATGGCACGCATCCTGATGGTTTGCCGAGTGGTGCCACTGACAACACAAAAGCTTGGGACCTAGGCACCGCGAGCCAGCTACCAGCGATCAAAAGATGTGTTCCCACCATCACGGGCACTGGTGCGACTGCGACCACTGATTGGACAATGTGTGCATCATACGGTGCTCTGATCAAAGGGCAAAGATAGACGACGATTTAATTAAAAATTGACAATTATGGGTGATGCCTTTGTTGGGCAGAGAGTGCTGACCACCAATCGCAAGTGATGCTTTGATCGCCGGGCGAAGTGACGACCGCCAGTTGTGAGTGATGCTTTGATCGCTGGGCGAAGAGTCGACGATCGCCAATTGTGAGTGATACTTTGATCGCAGGGCGAGGGTGGCGACCGATAATCGCAAGTGATGCTTTGATCTCTGAGCGAAGAGTGACGATCGCCAGTCACGAGTGATGCTTCGCTCCCCGGGCGGGAGTGCCGACCGCCAATCGCGAGTGATGCTTTGATCGCTGGGCGGAAAGGCGAGCGATAATCGCGAGTGATGCTTTAATCTCTGGGCGAAGTGACGATCGACAATCGCGAGTGATGCTTTGCTCGCTGGGATGGCGTTCTACTCGCTGGGCGGGAGTGCCGACCGACAGTCACGAGTGATGCACTCGCTGAGCGGAGAGTGACGATCGCCAATCGCGAGTGATGCTTGTTGTGCGAAGAGTGGCGACTGCTAGTTGTGAGTGATGCCTTGCTCGCGGGGCGAGAGTGACGCACTGCCGTCGCGAGTGATGCTTGGCTCGCTGAGCGAAAATTGGCGGATAGTCGCGAGTGGCGCTCTGATCGCAGGGCGGAGGGTGACCGCTAGTCACGAGTGGCGTTTTGCTCGCTGGGCGGAGAGTGACGATCGACAGTCGCGAGTGATGCTTTGCCCGCTGGGCGAAGAGTCGACGATCGCCAATTGTGAGTGATACTTTGCTCGCTGGGCGAAGAGTGCCGACCGATAATCGCGAATGATGCTTTGATCGCTGGGCGGGAGTGCCGACCGCCGTCGCGAGTGATGCTTTGATCGCTGGGCGAAGAGTGCCCGACAGTTGCGAGTGATGCTTTGCTCACGGGGCGAGAGTGACGACCGACAGTCGCGAGTGATGCTCTGATCGCTGGGCGAAGTGTCGACCGCTAGTCACGCGTGATGCTTTGTTGTGCGAAGAGTGGCGACTGCTAGTTGTGAGTGATGCCTTGCTCGCGGGGCGAGAGTGCCGACCGCTAGTTGCGGGTGATGTTTTACTCGCTGGGCGGATGGTGCTGACCGATAGTCGCGAGTGATGCTTTGATCTCTGAGCGGGAGTGCCGATCGCTAGTTGCGGGTGATGCTTTGCTCGCTGGGCGGAAAGGCGAGCGATAATCGCGAGTGATGCTTTGTTGTGCGAAGAGTGACGACCGCTGTTACGAGTGATGCACTCTCTGAGCGAAGAGTGGCGATCGCCAGTCGCGAGTGATGCTTACCCCGCTGGGCGAAGAGTGACGACCGCCCGCTAGTCGCGAGTGATGCTTTGTTGTGCGAAGAGTGGCGACTGCTAGTTGTGAGTGATGCCTTGCTCGCGGGGCGAGAGTGCCGACCGCTAGTTGCGGGTGATGTTTTACTCGCTGGGCGAAGAGCACGCCGCTAGTCACGAGTGATGCTTCGATCTCTGGGCAACGATAGGCGCCCGCTAGTCGCGAGTGATACTTTGATCGCTGGGCGAAGAGTCGACGATCGCCAATTGTGAGTGATACTTTGATCGCAGGGCGAGGGTGGCGACGATTCAATTAAAAATTAAAAATTAAAAATTAAAAATTAAAAATTGAAAATTGAAAATTGCGGTGATGCTTTGCTTGCCGAGCGGGAGTGCCGACCGCTAGTTGCAAATGATGCTTTGCTCGCTGGGCGGGAGTGCCGACCGCCAATCGCGAGTGGCGTTTTACTCGCTGGGCGGAGGATTCAATTGAAAATTGAGAATTGACAATTGCGGGTGATGCTTTGATAGCTGGGCGGAGGTTGGTCGACCGCCAGTCACGAGTGATGCACTCGCTGAGCGAAGAGTGGCGACCGATAATCGCGAGTGATGCTTTGATCGCAGGTCGGGAGTGATGCTTTGATCGCAGGTCGGGAGTGATGCTTTGCTCGCCGGGCGGGAATGCCGATCACCAGTCGCGAGTGGCGTTCTACTCGCTGAGCGAAGATAGACGATGCCGTCACGAGTGATGCTTTGCTCGCCGGGCGGAGAGTGACGATCGATAATCGCGAGTGATGCTTTGATCGCTGGGCGGGAGTGCCGATCGCTAGTCGCGAGTGATGCTTTGATCGCTGGGCGGGAGTGCCGATCGCCGTCACGCGTGATGCTTTGCTCGCCGGGTGGGAGTGCCGACCGCCAGTTGCGAGTGATGCTTTGATCGCCGGGCGGGAGTGCCGACCGCTAGTTGCGGGTGATGCTTTGCTCGCTGGGCGGATGGTGCCGACCGCCGTCACGAGTGGCGATTTGCTCGCTGGGCGGGAGTGCCGACCGCTAGTTGCGGGTGATGTTTTACTCGCTGGGCGGATGGTGCTGACCGATAGTCGCGAGTGACGCTTTGATCGCCGAGCGGAGATTGCACCGCTAGTCGCGAGTGATGCTTTGCCCGCTGGGCGAAGTGACGACCGCCAGTTGTGAGTGATACTTTGCCCGCTGGGCGAGAGTGACGGACAGTCGCGAGTGATGCTTTGATCGCTGGGCGAAGAGTGCCGACCGATAATCGCGAATGATGCTTTGATCGCTGGGCGGGAGTGCCGACCGCCGTCACGCGTGATGCTTTGCCCGCTGGGCGAAGAGTCGACGATCGCCAATTGTGAGTGATACTTTGATCGCAGGGCGAGGGTGGCGACCGCTAGTCACGAGTGATGCTTTAATCTCTGGGCGAAGCGAGCCAACCACCAGTCACGAGTGATGCACTCGCTGAGCGAAGAGTGGCGACCGATAATCGCGAGTGATGCCTTGCTCGCTAGGCGGAGGGCACGCCGATAATCGCGAGTGATGCTTCGATCTCTGGGTGGAGAGAGGCGACCGATAATCGCGAGTGATGCTTTGATCTCTGGGCGGAGAGTGACGATCGACAGTCGCGAGTGATGCTTTGCTCGCCGGGCGGGAATGCCGATCACCAGTCGCGAGTGGCGTTCTACTCGCTGAGCGAAGATAGACGATGCCGTCACGAGTGATGCTTCGCTCCCCGGGCGGAGAGTGACGCACTGCCGTCGCGAGTGATGCTTCGATCTCTGGGTGGAGAGAGGCGACCGATAATCGCGAGTGATGCTTTGATCGCTGGGCGGAGAGTGACGATCGACAGTCACGAGTGATGCTTCGCTCTCTGAGCGGAGAGTGACGATCGATAATCGCGAGTGATGCTTTGCTCGCAGGTCGGGAGTAAGTAATATTCTGCCCTGCCCAAACTTTAGAGCTTGAATTCCAATTGACGCTTTCAAAAGTATTTTTTAATGGTTTTTGCTTTGTCTATCAATTACAGAGTGATCACTTAATGGCAAAGCTAAACCAACACGACATCATAACCAAACAAGTTTTATCACAAAAGACTTATGCGGTAGATTTTCTTAAAAATGCTCTGCCTAAAGAGATCACATCAGAGCTAGACTTTACACAATTAGAAATAGAGAAAGGCAACTTTATTGATGCAACAGATCAAGAACGATTCACTGATATTCTCTACAGCATACCTATCAAAAAGCAATCAGATTCAGAATCTGCGAAATCTTTGGAATCAAAAAGGCTGGGCGTTTTTTGTCTGATAGAACATAAATCGTATAAAGAAAAAGATATTCATTCACAACTTCTCATGTATTTAGCTGGAATTTATAAAACGAGCACAATGCCGGTGATTCCTTTAGTGCTTTATCACGGAAAAAAAGAGTGGGATATTCCTACGCTCTTTAGCAGTTCTTTAGTGATTCCTGAGCATCTGAGAAAGTCTTTACAAAAATACATACCAGACTTTCACTATGAATTACTTGATCTTCGCTCAGATAAAACAGAGTTCACTGATTTTTCTGTGGCTGTACAGGCCTTTTTAAAAAGTCTACAGGATATTTGGTTTTTATCGAACAAGTCACGCCTAGAAGATCTTTTCAAAGATTATTATGCACGAATCTCTCAAGAAAATAAGAAAATGCTTGATGTTTTATTGAACTATATTATTACTAGCACTGGCGAGTTTACTATTGATTTTATTGTAAAGAGTGCTGGGCAATACATTTCACCAAAGGCAGGAGGGGATATGAGATCCATTGCAGACGAGCTAATAGCTAAGGGCATAACTGAGGGCATAACTGAGGGCATGGCTAAGGGCATAACTGAGGGCATGACTAAGGGCGTGGCTAAGGGCATAACTGAGGGCATGACTAAGGGCATAACTGAAGGCATGACTAAGGGCGTGGCTAAGGTAGCTCAAGGTCTCTTGAAAGAGGGCATCTCTATTAAGATAATCTCAAGAAGCACCGGCCTTTCTATAGAAGAGATTGAGCGTTTACGACCATAGGCGACGATGACAGTAACTAAAAGTACTTGACAGGTTGAAGCTTCAAAGTTAGGCTCACCTATGCCGACATCGACTCTCGAAAAACAACAGAATATTTCTGAGACTAGCCTTGAGTCAGAAAGTTCTCAAAAATTACTCTTTCACTAGTGACATTTGCCACTAGCACGAGTATTTGCTCGAAAAAATAGATAAGCTTGACACAAATTTTAACGATCGAATTGATAAACTTGATGCAAAATTAGATTTTCAAACTGATAAGCTAAACACAAAAATTGACAGTCGGTTTTTATGGACCATTGGAATCATGTTCACGGGCTTTATCGGAATAATTACCATCATGCTTTCAAAGCATTGAGAACATGAAATAGGTCTTTTTTAAAAAATGTCTATATGACCTCATTTGGTGTGAGGCAGATACTTTTTTTTGTGCTTCAAAATGGAACTTACACTAAGCTTACCTCTAAGTGATATCTCTTTTCTCCATATCGCTGCAAGCACACTCCCGATTAAACTATGAAATAAACTTGAAATTGCAGATGGAATCGCTACTAGAGGATCCACAAAATTAGTGCGTGCTAACACAACTCCCAATCCTGAATTTTGCATGCCTACTTCAATTGAAATTGTACGTGCTGTTTGTTGATTACGAATTACAAAAAAACTAAAAAAATAGCCGATCAAAAAGCCCAATGTATGCAAACAAAAAACAGCTAAAAATAATGATAGACCTGATGAAATAATCGCATCACGGCCTGCTCCAATAATGCTGGCTACAATCAACACAATCAGAATAACCGCGATTAAAGGCGCAAATGGTAATACTTTTTTGATATACTTATGTTTATTTAAAAAGATTCCTATTGTTATAGGTAAAATAACCACTTTAAAGGTACTGATTAAAAGCCCGAAGGTGTTTACATCCACTTTATTCTCAGCAAATAAAGTAGTCAAAATAGGTGTCATCACAACCGCGAATAAAGTGGATATAGCAGTCATGGAAACAGATAAGGCAACGTTTGCTTTGGCTAAAAAAGAAATAACGTTAGAGGCTGTGCCTCCTGGGCAACAGGCTACTAATATTAATCCAACTGAAAATGGAGTCGACAAATGAAATAGATATCCTAACCCCCAACCCAAGAATGGCATCACCATAAATTGTAAACAAACACCTGTTAATATCCAGAGAGGATATTTAATAATTCTTTTAAAATCAGCCAAAGATAAAGTTAAGCCCATCCCTAACATGATAATACCCAAGCCATAAGTGATTAAATCTCCAGAAAACCAAATAAAAAAAGGCGGATGTATAAACGCCACTACACCGGCGAGCAATATCCAGAGAGGAAAGGCGTTTGTTAATATTGAAATAAATCTCATGGATATTTAAATGATATTAAAGTGTTGAGTGTTTGATCATCTTGGCATTACAGAAAGATTTTCGCAGTGCTTTTTTTGATTGATCAGAGTTTGAAAAAGAAATGATTAAATGATCATTTTTATTATGTAAAAATGTATTTATTTTGGAATAAGGAAATGGATTCATTGTCGTTAAAAGTGTAATGGGCGGACGTATTTTTGATATAAGGAATTTTTTAAGTAGATGATTAAAATTTTCTGATTCATGAAGGATAACAATCTTTTTCTGAGAAAAATCTGATTGATTCATATGTTGTAGCAAAAAATCAAAAGAAAAATAGGTTTGTTTAAACTTCTCCCCTGAAGGACAAGTCAAATTTCTTTTTTGGCCATTTGTTACTAAAATAGTTTTATGAAGGAATATTTTACGTGGTTTACCCATAATATAGCGAATTGCATCTTCAGAAAGCGTTTTATTTATAGTTATTGGGTCTGTTGCCGTCTTTTTCAAAAGGTCTTCTTGATCTCTTTTTTTACGATTATATTTTATAATTTGTAACATTTTTATTTTTAGAGGATTCCTTTTTTTAGATATTAGTTGTGATACTCTTTCTTTAAGGTTATCGATATAGAGCCCTTTTTTTAATTTATAGAAAATTATTTTCTCAACTGAATCTCTTATTTTTTTTTCAAAGGTGGTATCTTGCATTTTTAAAAGTAATGCTTTAAATATGGAATATGCGAATCGATCTATTCCAGAAGCTAAAAGTAAAATATTTGCTCCTGAATCAATAGCTTTTTGAGCTGAATTAATCGCATTCTTTTGATTTAAAGTAGGAGTTGCTGCACGCATACCCAGATCGTCAGTAATAATAAGCCCCTCAAAATTCAATTTATTTCGTAAATATTTTTTGAGCCAAAAAGAAGAGAAAGTAACCATTTCTGGTGTAATTAATGGAAGTTGTATATGTCCGGGCATAATACTTGAGGCCACTTGAACGAGAGAACTAAAAGGAAGTATTTCTTTCATTTCAAGCTGATTAATATTTTTTTTGATTGTAGGTAATTCTTTGTGTGAATCACGAAAAGTACCTCCATGTCCAGGAAAATGTTTTAGCGTACTCATACAACCCGCGTCATGTAAACCGTTAAGATAGTGGAGTAAAATCATAGAAACAAGCTTTGAATCTTTACCAAAAGACCTTGTTCCAATTACAGAATTTTCAGAATTATCATAAATATCAGCGACGGGAGCTAAAGGCCAATTAATATGAAATTTTTTGAGATCATAACAACTATGAAAACCTACCCAATAAATTCTTTCAATATTTCCAGTGGCTTTAATAGCCTGCCCCATTGCCATGGCGGCCGGAAATTCATGGACATCCTCTTTAATTCGTTGAACTCGTCCAAACTCTTGATCTACCGCCACAAATGGAGGGGGAATATTCTTTTTTTTGAATTTATGAAGAATTTCAGCGATATTTTTTTTAAAAAGATTAGAATTTTGCTTGTTATTTTTGTGCGGTATGCTTGTTTTTTGTAGAAAAATACTTCCCGGTTTAATTTTAAAAATATTCTCATTATTTTTAAGGGGTAAATAAAGAAAAAAAATTTGTCCCAAAGCGTTTGCTTCACTCAAACTATAAGTTAAATAATGAGCTACTTGATGAAATACTTGATCTAGTTGATTCTCTTTTTTCTTTTTACGGCAAGTTAATATACAAAAATTTACAAATATAATTAATAAGATACCTAATATAAAGACTATTCTTTTGAAGATATATGTTTTTCATAAAAAATATAGATTGTGTCAAGTAAATATTTTTTAATAATTTAGTATGCTTTGTTAAGTCAAATTTTAAAGTTGAAAATAGTTATATCATATTATAATTAGAAACAATATCAAAAATTATGATCAAGTTATAGTCTTGGTTTTGTCTTTTCTCTGTTCACGAGCCATAAAAAGAAAGGGGCTCCTATGAAGCTGGTTATTACACCTGGAGGGAGACCAAAGCTCGTGGTATTACGACAGATGGTATCGACTATCAACATCATGAGCCCACCAAGAAGTATACTGATCACTAGAAGTTTTTTATGAGTTCCACCCACAATAAATCGTGAAATATGTGGAACCATAAGCCCAATAAAACTAATCATGCCGACCATGGCGGTAACAGTACCCACAAGAATACCTATTGATAAAATACCTCCCAAAAAAATTAGCCGCTGATTGCTACCTAGTGATCGAGAGATATCTGAGCCTAAGTGGAGTAAATCAAGGTCTTTTACAAGAAAAAAACAAAGAAGCAGACCAATCACTACAAAAGGTAGAGAGTATAAAGTAAAACTCCACCCTTTACCTTCAAAATTACCTAAAAGCCAATCAAAAATTTTAATCAAAACGGAATATCGTCTATTTTGTAAAGAAAGCAATAGGTTAATGAGTGCCCCAAAAAGACTAGAGAGGGCGAAGCCTATCAAAAGAATTGTGGAAAAATTATTCTCTTTTCGTGATAATAAAAAAAGTATGACGAGAGTGAATGAAGCACCCACTGCAGAAAAAAATGGTGTCGCCCAAAGGTTTTTTTCATCGATTCCTAAACTGATACCAATAATAGCAAAAAGAGCTGCACCAGCACTCACTCCAATAACTCCAGGGTCAGCTAAAGCATTTCTAAAGATCCCTTGAGCTACTACTCCTGAAGCACTCAAAGAAGCTCCCATTAGTATAGAAAGAAAAATACGAGGTAGACGGAGCTCCCATATTATAGTTTCTCGTAAATTGAGTTCAGAGCCTGCTCCTTTTAATATTTTAATAATCGCATTCCAGAGATGATGAATGGAAAATATTTCAGCTCCTATGGCTAAGCTGATTAAGCTTGCAAAAATTAAAGATGCAATCAAGAAATACTTGAGCTTTTGATAGCCTGTTTCGCTCATATTAAAAATTATTGCAAAGCAGAGATAACACGGGTCTGAAGCTTTTCAACGGCTTTGAGCATATTCTCATCAATACTAGTTAGAAAAGAATGATCAATGGCAATAATTAAGTTTGTTTTAAAAGCATTTGTTTTTTTCAAGAGTGGTAGGCGCTCTCTAAATAATCTTTCTTTTTCTTTGCAATGATTGACTAAACATCCAATGACAATTACATCGGGGTTCCATAACAAAATTTCTTCTTGTGAACCTTTACGACTTCCTACAATTTTTTTAGTAACAGCTAGATTTTTTAAACCTGAGGCTTGTACAATATCATTAAAACTTGTTTCTGCACCAGCAAAATTATTATAAAAATAACTCAAAACATTTAATTTATGAAGAAATTTATATTTTTTTGCAATAAATTGAATTTTATTTAAGCGATTTTCAAATCTTTTGATAATTTTTTCCCCTTGATGCTTTGCCTTTACTGAGGCAGATATCTTACGGATATTCTCTTTATAACCTGCAAAACCAGTAAAATTATTTAGCAAGAGAGAGGGAATATTTAGTTTAGATATTGCTCCTCTGAGGGCGATGCTGTTAAAGCTCGCTAAGATTACTAAATCTGGTTGTGTTAATAAAATCTCTTCTGTAGTGGCGGAGATACGAGCGATATTGGCGGGCCACCTATCCATCATGTCAGAATATTGTCGATTATCGATTGTATTAGGAAGAGCCACGACGTGATTTCTATATTGTGGACCAAGCTCCCACATTAGTTTCGCTGCCAAAAGATTTAAAATAGCGATTCTCTTGGGTGATTTTGGCAGAGGCAAGAAACGCTGTTCTTTACAAGTTATAAGAGTAAAAACGCATACCAAAACCAAAAAAAATGGTAAAAAAGAACGAGCGATCATTTTATGAATTTATTGTTCGTCTCTTTCAATCACTACCATTGAAGCGGGGGGGAGCCCCACATTGATAGGGCCATTGATGGTTATTTCTTCTAACGTCTCTACATTAAATATTCTTATCCCGGGTTGTGTACTCTCTCGATCAGAGATAAAAAGTTTACCCTCATCAAGAAGCATTGTTGAATAGCTCCCTCCATTTTCTCCTCCTAATAATTCTTTGATAATTGTCTGTGTAGCGGGGTTAAACACGACAATAAAATCTTTAAAACTACTATTATTAGAGAGTAAAGCAAATGCCTTATTGTCATTAACATAAATCACCTGAGTAAGGTTTCTAGCTTGGGTTCCTGTCATGCTAGATGTGGCTTCTTCTTTAAATGTTGAAGAATCAAAAGAGTTTGTATTTATATTATAAGACACGACACCTCCATCAGTTGTACTGGAATAAGAGCCAATACCTGCTCCCACAATTCGCAGCTCCCCCCCTGAAGAGTAGAGTTGCAGACGACTATTTAGATTTTTAAAAGGAATTTGTAGAGATTCTGCTACAGAAAGATTATTCGCATCAGATATATCAATTTTAAGTAAACGGCTATTCTGTGGAGCAAAGCCCTCATCAAGATCATGTAAACTCGCATAAATGAAATCATCTACTCTTAGAAGTTGTGATACCTCAGGAGGTGTCGCATCACTACTATATGAAGAGACATCGAGGCTGGTATCAGTTAATTTACCATTACTTAAATTGATCACCCGTAATTCACTTAAATTATATGCAGAAACTAGAGCCGTTTCATTATTAATCTTTGCGATGTCGTGTGGATTGACGCTTTCATCTGAATTTTTACGTAAACTTTCTTCATAAATAACTTTAAAATTATTATTTTTATCGAGGCGTTTTATATTATCCGCCCCTTCTCTCTCTAAGATATAAGGAATCCCGTCAAGCTCTTTGACGGTTGAATCTTGATGTAAAGTCAAGAGATTATTATACGTTTCATTATTCTCTAGATTAATGGCAGATAAAGCACCTGATGAATAATCAGTAGTAACGACCAATAATACTCGTTCGCTTTTTACTTGAGGCAGATTCTCCACTTTATTTACACAGTGTAGCATTATACCCATCAGTATAAAAAGTAGGCTTACAAGAAAACTTTTTTGTTTTATTCTAAATTGTTTTTTATTCATTTTTTATTCTCTCCAAAGATTAAATTTTTCTACTTATTTTCAACAAGTTTAATAGTGATACCTTACAAAAATAAAAAAATGGAATGAAGCTTTACAAACAGAACGCAATAAACTTAGAATAAAGTTTTACAAAAAAAACTAAAATTCACAGACAACCTTCCTTTAAATGGGAAAGCTTCACGCCAATTTTATAAAATTGATGTTAAATTGTTAAAGATTTATATGTACCACAAAATTCCCCTCGAAATAAGTATTCAAAGCTTGTGTTCCGACTAAGGGCACCCTACTCATCAACCTTCCCATCTTTTATGACAGTGGTTCTTTAGATTTTCGTTCCCATCACGGCTGCGGGGCAGTGGAGGTTTTTCACCTCGCTTCCTATTGCTATGATAAGTACCACTTGTCAAGATTTGACGCAGACTGTCAAATATTAAAATTAGAGAGTATTTATATACGAAAGTTTTTATGTCCACCCTCCGCCCAGCGAGCAAAGCATCATTTGCGATTATCGGTCGGCACTCCCGCTCTGCGATCAAGGCATCTTGCGACTGGCGGTGCGTCACTCTCCGCCCAGCGAGCAAAGCATCATTTGCGATTATCGGTCGGCACTCTCCCGCCCAGCGAGTAGAGGCATCACTCGTGACTATCGGTCGGCACTCTCCGCCCAGCGAGTAGAGGCATCACTCGTGACTATCGGTCGCACTCTCCGCCCAGCGAGTAGATCACCCGTTTGAGAGGTAGTTCAATGCTTTGAAAGCATGATGGTAATTATTCCGATAAAGCTCGTGAACATGATTCCAATGGTCCATAAAAACCGACTGTCAATTTTTGTGTTCAGCTTATCAGTTTGAAAATCTAGTTTTGCATCAAGTTTATCAATTCGATCATTAAAATTTGTGTCAAGCTTATCTATTTTTTCGAGCAAATACTCGTGCTAGTGGCAAATGTCACTAGTGAAAGAGTAATTTTTGAGAACTTTCTGACTCAAGGCTAGTCTCAGAAATATTCTGTTGTTTTTCGAGAGTCGATGTTGGCATAGGTGAGCCTAACTTTGAAGCTTCAACCTGTCAAGTACTTTTAGTTACTGTCGATCGTCACTCTTCGCACAACAAGGCATCTTGCGACTGGCGGTGCGTCACTCTCCGCCCAGCGAGCAAAGCATCATTTGCGATTATCGGTCGGCACTCTCCCGCCCAGCGAGTAGAGGCATCACTCGTGACTATCGGTCGGCACTCTCCGCCCAGCGAGTAGAGGCATCACTCGTGACTATCGGTCGCACTCTTCGCCCAGCGAGTAGATCACCCGTTTGAGAGGTAGTTCAATGCTTTGAAAGCATGATGGTAATTATTCCGATAAAGCTCGTGAACATGATTCCAATGGTCCATAAAAACCGACTGTCAATTTTTGTGTTCAGCTTATCAGTTTGAAAATCTAGTTTTGCATCAAGTTTATCAATTCGATCATTAAAATTTGTGTCAAGCTTATCTATTTTTTCGAGCAAATAGAAGAGTAATTTTTGAGAACTTTCTGACTCAAGGCTAGTCTCAGAAATATTCTGTTGTTTTTCGAGAGTCGATGTTGGCATAGGTGAGCCTAACTTTGAAGCTTCAACCTGTCAAGTACTTTTAGTTACTGTCGATCGTCACTCTTCGCACAACAAAGCATCACTCGTGACTGTCGATCGTCACTCTTCGCTCAGCGAGTAAAGCATCACTCGTGACTTGTCGATCGTCACTCTCCGCCCAGCGAGTAAATCGCCATCGCGACTATCCGCCAATTTTCGCCCAGCGATCAAAGCACCACTCGAGACTATCGATCGTCACTCTTCGCACAACAAAGCATCACTCGCGATTGGCGATCGTCACTCTTCGCTCAGCGAGCAAGGCATCACTCGCGACGGCGGTCGCCACTCTTCGCACAACAAAGCATCACTCGTGACGGCGGTCGGCGTGCCCTTCGCCTAGCGAGCAAAGCATCACTCGCGATTATCGGTCGGCGTGCCCTTCGCCTAGCGAGCGAATCGCCATTCGTGATTATCGGTCGCACTCTTCGCCCAGAGAGCGAGGCATCACTCGCGACTTGTCGGTCGCCACTCTCCGCACAACAAAGCATCACTCGCGATTATCAATTCTCAACTGTCAATTTTCAATTGAATCGTCCGTCTATCGTTGCCCTTTGATCAGAGCACCGTATGATGCACATACGCCGTTTGTTATTGGCCTGACACATCTTTTGATCGCAGGTAATTGCATATCGGTGCCTAGGTCCCAAGCACTACCTAAACCATCGGGGTGCATGCCAGTTATGCTCTTTAGCTGGGCCAGCGTAAGGCCCGTCGCATCACTACTCCCGAAATGCTGTGCCTTCTTATTCTCGAGCACTCGTTCGTCCTCATTCACACGTTGGGGTGCGTCGGTGTTCCAATAACTATCTGTTATCGTTATAGAAGCAGCAATACCATTTCCTATCAAACCACCTGAATAAGAACCAGCACTAGTATGATTAGAATAAGAAAAGATTTTACCAGAACCACTAAAATAACTATTCATTATTACTAAAGAATTCTCAGAATAACCCACCAGACCACCTGAATAAGAACCAGCACTAGTATGATTAGAATAAGAAAAGATTTCACCAGAGCCATTAAAATAACTATTCATTATTGTCAAAGAAGCCTTAGAGAAACCCACCAGACCACCTGAAGCAGAATGCAAAGCCTCGGTATAAGAAGATATATCACCAGAACCACTAACATAACTATTCATTATTACTAAAGAATTCTCAGAATAACCCACCAGACCGCCTGAGCTATAAGAACTAGGAGAATTGGTAGAATGTGTAGAGTAAGAAGAAACCCCAGCAGAACCACTAAAAATACTATTTATAATTACTAAACTAGTACCAGTCGAGGGGTTAACTCGACCTACCAAACCGCCTGATCGAGACTCTGCAGAAGAACTAAAGACCCCACCTAAGCCACTGAAAGTGCATTCGCTTATTGTCAGAGAACCATAAACAAGACCAACCAAACCACCCACAAAATTAAAATCAGTAGCCCGATCAGCATAAATCGAGCCAGAGATGATCTCCACATTGCGAATCATTCCTCCATCTACCACACCAAATAAACCAGCGTCTTCAGTAGATGAATTCACCCAAACGTTGGCGATCGTATGATTATTTCCATCAAAAGTGCCAGTGAATCTATTGCCATCTCCCACTGCACCAATGGGTATCCAGGAGGTGTCCATACTGATGTCAATCACTGTTATCCGCTCGCCTGCATCGTCTTTATCACCGTCGGTATTTTTATCGATGCTCACCTCTGTTGTATCGATCCCATCATCACCGCCTGTATCAAGCAAGCTCAAAAGGTCAATGTTGGCTGTTAGCTCGTAGCCATGGCAGAGAGCGACTCCGTTAGTGACACGACAACCAGAATTGTTACCAGCAGTACCATGACCGTCATCAGGGGTTTTGATTTTATAGCCGGTGCCAGCCAAATTATTGCGAATATTATTGAGCATCTCAGCCGTATATATTTCAATTAAGCCATCCTCATCATGATCAGCCTTAGAGCCTCCACCAGAGATCTCAACACCCGAAGCATAATTAAAGCTCATGCCATAAGCGAAAAGCTTATAAAAATAATGGGTTGAATCTGTAGCCCCGGAATCGATGAATGTAGTTTCGCTTGAGTTATACACCACACTTGAGGCACCAATTGACACGCCACTCGCATAATCTTGCCCTGTCGTGGGGGCATCTGATATACTGCTTTCACTCCTCAAGATTAAAACCTTAGAAAAATTAGTATCACTAGGCTCGCTCCAAGTTAGAGTGATGCTAGTGCTATCTAAACTTGAGAAGCCACCACTTATAACGTTCTTTGGTGATGTTTTATCTTCTTCAGACTCAACACCCCCCGGTCCTGGCATATCAGGTGCATCAGGTGCATCAGGTGAAACAGACGGAACAGGTGGAACATTGTTGGGATTTTCTTTAGAACAAGACGCACCAAAAACGATACAAAATAATATCAGAGCTTGAGCGATCTTGCAGAGTAATTTTATTATATTCATAGGCGTCTTATGAAAGAAGTCTGTATATCCCGTCAAATAAAATTTATGCTACGTAAGATAAAATAAAAGATTTATACATATTTAAAATATTGACTCAGCTATCTATATTTGAATGCAAAACAGTTAGGCACTATTTTTTTGACTTGAGTACCGCCAAAAATGCATCTTGAGGAATCTCAACAGAACCAATCATTTTCATTCTTTTTTTACCTGCCTTTTGTTTTTCAATTAATTTTCTTTTTCGAGTTATATCTCCTCCATAGCATTTTTCCGTTACATTCTTTTTAAATGCACTGATATTCTCTCGAGCAATAATTTTATTACCAATCGCTGCTTGAATGGCTATTTGAAATTGGTGTTTGTTGATAGATTTTTTTAAATAATCAATAATCTCTCGGCCTCGTTGATCAGCTTTGGAGTGGTGTACAATTACAGAAAGAGCGTCCACTCGGTTGTGGTGTACTAGAATATCTAATTTTACTAGGTTACTTGGTCTATATTTATGAAATTCATAATCAAGGCTGGCGTATCCTCTACTAATACTCTTTAGGCGATCGTAAAATTCAAAAATCATCTCAGAAAGGGGTAGAAAATAAATAATTTGAATTGTCTTTGTATCGAGATAATCCATCTGATGATTCTCACCTCTCTTTTCTTTAAGGAGGTCAAGAATATTTCCCATATATTCGGTGGGTGAAATAATACTAATTTTTACATAAGGTTCTTCTATTTTATTTATTTTTGAAGCCTCTGGAAATTTACTGGGGTTATCTACTTCATAAATATTTCCCTCATCTGAATGGATGCAATAACGCACAGAGGGAGCGGTATTTAAAAGATTTAAACTAAATTCTCGTTCAAGCCTTTCTTGAACAATCTCCATATGTAGTAGGCCAAGATAGCCTACTCGGTAGCCAAAACCTAGAACATCACTATTTTCTGGCTCAAAGATAAGTGCGGCATCATTAATAGCTAGTTTTTTAATAGCTTCTTTTAATTTTTCGTAATCTTTGCTACTTATTGGAAACAAACCTGAAAAGACCATTGGCTTAATCTCTTTATATTTAAAAAGAGGTTTTTTGGCGGGCTTTATATTTGAAGTGAGTGTATCACCCAGCATGACCTCCGAAACATTTTTGAGACCAGTGGCGATATAACCGACCTGTCCGGAAGATAAGTAGGGTAGGGAAGTGAGCTCCAGTTGAAATATTCCTGTATCTGAAATAACTCTTTCTTTATTTTTTCTCATAAAGAACACTTGGTCACCTTTTTTGATTTGACCGTCAAAGATTCTTACTTTTTCAATAACCCCTTGATAGGGGTCAAAATAAGCATCATATATCAAAGCACGCAATGGGGCAGACTCATTGGTGGTTGGAGGCGGTATTTTATTAATAATCGCCTGAATTAACTCATTGATACCGATGCCTGATTTGGCGGAGATGAGAATCGCTTCTTTTGGGTCAAGGCCTAATGATTTTTCGATCTGGATCTTTACTTTCTCCACATCTGCAGAGGGAAGGTCTATTTTATTAATTACAGGGAGAATCATGAGATCTGATTCAAGTGCTAGATAAAAATTTGCAATTGTCTGTGCCTGAATACCTTGAGCTGCATCAATGAGCAATAAAACACCTTCACATGCGGCTAATGAACGTGATACTTCATAAGAAAAATCGACATGGCCTGGAGTATCAATTAAATTAAAAAGATAGCTTTCTCCCGTTTCTGTTTTGTGTAAAAAGCTTACTGAATTTGACTTTATTGTGATACCTCGTTCTTTTTCGATATCCATATTATCTAAAATTTGCCCTTGAGGTGCAGCATGAATTTTTAGAAGTTTTCCTATTTCAATAAAACGGTCGGCGAGTGTGCTTTTTCCATGATCAATATGCGCGATAATTGAGAAGTTTCTAATTTTATTGACAAGGATATTGTTAATATTCACAATTAAGAGCTTGATTCAAAAATGGAACCTCACCTCTAGCCTTTTTTTATTTTTATAAAAAATAGAATATAAATCAAAGAAAAATTAAAATACAGTTCTAATTTGAAGGCTTTTTGTGTTGGAGTAGGTCTCGGAGTATGGCTGCTTTTTCGAAATCAAGTTCTTCTGCAGCTTGAAACATCGCTTCTTTAATCGCTGTTGTGCGGTTATCCATTGTGGTAAATTTATCACTAGCATATTTATTTTTTATCTTCTCAAATAGCTTAATTTCTTTGGTCTCCTCTTTTGATTCTCGTTTAATAATATCAACCACCGCCTTTTGAATTGTTGTGGGGGTGATTCCCATCTTTTTATTATGAGTTTCTTGAATATTACGTCTTCTTTTTGTTTCACTGATGGCGTGTTTCATTGATTTTGTAATTTGATCGGCGATCATAATTACCTTACCATTTGCATTTCTTGCTGCTCGACCCATTGTTTGAATTAAAGACCGACTAGACCTTAAAAATCCTTCTTTATCGGCATCTAAAATGACGACTAGAGAAACTTCGGGTAAATCTAGCCCTTCTCGTAATAGATTAATACCGACTAAAATATCAAATTCTCCTTTACGTAAATCTCTTAGTATTTCAACTCTTTCTAAAGAGTTGATATCTGAGTGCATATATTTAACACGAAAATCTTGATTACTCAAATATTCGGTCAGATCTTCTGCCATTCGTTTGGTTAGTGTTGTAATTAGAGCTCTTTCTTTTTTCTTAATTGTTTTTTTGAGCTCATCGGTTAAACGGCTCATTTGATTTTTTGTGGGATATATACTTATGATAGGGTCAAGCAGACCTGTGGGACGTATAATTTGCTCAACAATCTCTTGTGCATCGTCTAGTTCATATTCCATAGGTGTTGCTGAAACATAGAGAACATTTTGTGCTAAGTTCTTAAACTCTACAAAATTAAGAGGGCGGTTATCAAGAGCCGATGGTAATCGAAATCCAAAATTAATTAGAGTTTGCTTACGGCTTCGATCTCCTTCAAACATACCTCTTATCTGTGGTATTGTTGCATGTGATTCATCAATAATAGTTAAAAAATTATCAGGAAAGTAGTCAAGTAGGCATTCTGGTCTGGAGCCAGCTTCTCGACCAATTAAATGACGAGAGTAGTTTTCGATTCCATTGCAATATCCCATTTCTTTGAGCATCTCTATGTCAAAAAGAGTTCTTTGTTGAATTCTCTCCTCCTCCAATGGTTTATTCTCTGATTTAAAAAAAGCTATTTGTTCTTGTAATTCTTCTTTTATCTGAGTAACCGCTCTTTCTATTTGAGATGTTTCTGTAATAAAGTGTTTTGCGGGATAAATCGCTATTAATGATAATTTTATTTTTATATTTCCTGTCAAAGGGTCAAATTTTGATAGTTGTTCAATCTTATCACCAAAAAATTCAATACGCACCCCTTCTTCTAAATAGGCAGGGAGAATTTCTATTGTATCTCCGCGTACGCGAAAAGTGCTTCTAGCAAATTGTATGTCGTTTCGTGTATATTGTATATGTAGTAGTTTTTCTAATACGTCTTCTCTTTTAATTTGCTGCCCTTCTTCAAGTATGAGAACAGATTTTTGATAGGTTTCGGGTGAACCTAGCCCATAAATAGCACTAACACTAGCTACAATGATTACATCTTTTCTTTCGATTAATGATGAAGTTGCCTTTAGCCTGAGTATTTCGATCTCTTTATTCACATCTGCTTCTTTTGCTATATATGTATTACTTGTAGGGACGTAAGCCTCAGGCTGATAATAGTCATAATAGCTAATAAAATATTCAACTAAATTTTCTGGAAAAAAATCTTTAAACTCACGATATAGCTGTGCTGCTAACGTTTTATTATGAGTCATCACTAAAGTGGGTCGATTCAGTTTTTCAATGACAGATGCCATGGTCATGGTTTTACCAGAGCCTGTAACCCCCATGAGCACAGCTTTCGCTTTAGATGATTTTAAAAGTTTGCTGAGATGCTTAATCGCTTTAGGTTGATCACCAGCGGGCTGATAGGGAGCTTGAAGATTAAATTTCATTAAATAAATTTATTTGTAAATTATAATTTAATAATATTGTGGATATCCAGAATTTTTAAAGTAGTTTTTTATCATTTATTTTATAGTCTTTTTCAATAAGCCATTGAGTGAGAAAGCTGATAAATCGATAACTCGTAATCTCTGAGTTATATGAGGCTTTATTTTCAGAAAAAAGCGAGAAGAAAAGCATTTACTCAATCAATACGCTCATCAAGTGTTGATGAGTCAATTTCATAGATTTAAACTACTAAAAGTGTATACAGAGCACACGTCCTACCGCTATAGCATTTAGAATGAAGCGTAGAGTAAATAAAAAAATTATATTTAATTCTAATTTTTTTAAAACTTTAAAAATTAAGCTACAAACTAGTTTGGACAATCAAAAAATTAATTTTTTAGAGAATAATAAAGAGTCTTTCGTTGATAGATTTACTACTGAAATTCATATACCAAAACTAATTTCAATAGTGCCTTATTTTAAAGCTCCACTAAAGGTTTATTGGAAGAGTCGAGATGAATCTTTGTCTGCATTTGTTTTGGGGTCTGTTTACTCAATAAAACAAAATCTTATAGAAGATACTCATGCATTTTTAATGTATAGTGGATATTATGATTTTAGATTTTATGGGGCTTTACCTTTTGAAGCTTCAAGAAATTTAAGAGGTAAATGGAGAGGTTTTAAGAAAGTCCATTTTTTTTTACCTCGTTTTGAATTTCTTCAAAAAAAATCAACATGCTTATTGCATATATACTTTTTACCTAATAAAATTCATGAACTTTGGCGAGATTTTGATAATTTCGAAAAAAAATTTCAATTTTCAACAATAAAAAAGACAGAAGCTTTAAAAGTCTTCATCAAAAAACAAACTCCAAATTGGTCAAAATGGGCAAAACTAGTAAATCTAATAAAAGAGAAGATACAAGAAGGTATTATTGATAAATTAGTTCTCGCTAGATTAGTTGAGGGTCGACTAAATCAATTTATTGATATCAGTTGGTTTATTCAAGAATGTGCAGAAAATTTGAAGGAAAATTATATTTTTTTTTTCCAAAATGGTAATGACTCTTTTTTAAGCTTTTCTCCAGAACAATTGTTTCAGGTAAAAAATGATATCATTACAACAGAAGCTGTTGCGGGTAGCGATAGTGGGGTAGTTCATCAAAAAAAAAATCGACTAGACCACCATGTTATGAGCCATAAAAATATAAAAGAACAAGAGATTGTAGAAAAAGAAATTCTAAAACGTATACAAGTGCTCAGCAATGATATTTACTCAAGTCAAAAAAAGAACATTCTTGACTTAGGTTATATAAGACATATTAAAAGCTCATTCAATGCTGTTATGCGGAAATTTTATAACCTTTCTGAACTTTTAAAGTTGTTTCATCCTACATCGGCAGTTTGTGGTATGCCTAGAGATGCTGCAAAGCAACTTATCTCGAAATTAGAATGTTTTCAACGTGGACTTTATGCTGCTCCTTGTGGTTTTTTTTCGGCGATGGAAGCTGAATTTAGCGTAGGGATTCGCTCTATGCTTATTCGAGGGAAAAAAGTATATTTTTTTTCAGGTGCTGGCATTGTAGGTGAATCTTCTCCTGATAAAGAATGGGAAGAGCTTAATTATAAGCTTAGACCATTTCAAAAGATTTTTAATTTTGATAAACTATAAAAATAATATAAATAAACATTATTGACAAAAATATATAGGGTGAGACGATATACCTCGTGATATAGATTGCCTCGTCAAATTCTCTATCTTAAAGGGAGGCTTAACCCAATATTTTTTTTACCAAATTAATCAAAATAAAAGTAAGCAAAGCGGGAGAGACATACCGTATAGAAAATTTAAACCAATAAAATACTTTTAGCGAATATCCATTTTTAATAAATTCGTTCTTTATCAAATTTATATCCATACGGTACCCTACGAAGGTCGCCACCGTAAGACCTCCCAATGGTAATAAAATATTAGAAACAATTGAGTCAGCAGCTCCTAAGAATCCTAAGCTCATAGCAGAAGGAATTCCTGCAATATAAATCAAGATTCCAGAAATAATTACCGCCGAAGCTCGTTTCATACGTAATTGATCTTTGCAATAGTTAATTACAACCTCTAAAAGAGAAATGGCAGAAGTAAGGGCTGCGATCAAAATTAGGATGTAAAATAGAAGGGATAGATACCTGCCTCCTGCAAATTTATAAAATTCAAGCGGTAATGTCGTAAAAAGAATTCCAATACCTCCACTTGTGGGGTTCATTCCCTGAACAAATATAATCGGAAAAATGACCAAACAAGCGATGAAAGATATTGAGGTATCTGCTAGTGTAATTATAATCGCATTATTAATAGGATTCTCTTTTTTCTTGAGATAGCTTCCGTAGGTGACCATCACACCAAGGCCAATTGATAGAGTAAAAAAAGCATGACCCAATGCCTCTATAATTGAATCAAATGTAAACTTAGTAGAGTCTCCTTTTATTAAAAACCAAAGTGATTGATTTTGTTTATCTAAAAATAAAGAATTGACCATAAGAATCAATAAAATAATAAATAAAATACTTACTCCATATTTTGAAACTTGCTCGATTCCATTTTTAACCCCGCCCAAGGCGATTAAACAAATAATAAGCATGATCACCGAATGCCATAATAACATTTTTTCCCGATTATTAATAAATTCATCAAATTTTGAAGATGAATATAAAGGCAAAAAAGTTTTTTGAAGCCAATCTTGATATTTAGGGGAGGCTCTTTTCTGGTTATAGAAATAATTATACCACTTAAAAATATTGTTACGGTCGTTTTTCTTTTTTGAGTTTAGATGTTCTGAAAGAATCAAATTGATCTCTGAAGAAGAGAGTTTATCATAATCTTTAAATGATGGTATATCTTTTGATAATTTTTTATATATTACCTCAGGTAAAGGTTGGGCAACAGCCTCTAAAAAGGCCTTTTTTTTAATCATACTTGTAATTTTTGTTTCAGAATGAGAGATTATTTGATGAATTTTATCGATATCTTCACCAAACACTTTAACTTCCTCTCGTTTCGTATCTTTTACTGACGCTTTTTTTTCTAAATGATCTTTAGAAAGAATTTTATAAATATTTTCAATATTTATTTTACCAAATTCATTTTGATAGCTTTTGATCTGATATTCAATACTCCAACCTGCAATCACTGAATAATAACTCAACAAAACAAAGGAGGTGATCACTCCTAAAAATCCAAAAATAGAATAAGGAGATTTAATCTTCTCCAATTTTTTAAATGTACTAAATTGCCCTTTACCGCTTAGCTTACCTAATATTATCTCAGATATCATAATAGGTAAGCCTATTAATAAAATACAAAGTAAGTAAATCAATACAAAAAGACCACCTCCATTTTGCCAAGTTATGTAGGGGAACTTCCATAAATTACCCAAACCAACCGCCGAACCAACAGCGGCTAAAATAAAGCCAAATTTTCCTGACCAGTGTTCTCTTTTACTTTTATCTTGTGTGCTCATTTGTTTCTTCTGCATCAGACTTACAAATTGTCAATACTAATGCACCTTTCATTTTAAATAAAAAAGAAGCTAAATTGAATCTACTGCAGGCTTAAAATTAAGACAAACAGTGCATGAGGTAAGCTGCAGGTTTCTCTTGAGTGATGTGTTGGTATACTATAAATAAGTTTTACAAGCTAACTATTTACATTATAATGTCCTGTGAAAAAAATAATTTTAATTTTACTATTATTGTTCGCTTACTCTTGTGATGATCAAGCAAATAAAAATTCAGACAATCCAAATAATCCTAGCGGGTTTACTGACAAAATAGGTCGAGTTTACTATGCAGCAAACACACCTTGTAAAGCAGGTGATTATAGCCAGTACCCTACTGGTATAAAGGATGTGACTATTGAGTGTGATCATGACGGTAAATTGTCAAGGCAGGTCAGTTTTAAATCTCCTGATTTTATGAATTATACTTCACCCTATAAAAGTGCTGAGACTTTGTATAGAGCGAATGGTAGTACAGAAAGAAATACCGAATACGAAAATAATGGTAATAAAATTGATGAACATTTGTATAGAGCAGATGGTAGTCAAGAAAGAGGTATCAGATACGGTATGAATGGTAATAAACGTTATGAGAGTTTGTATCGAGCAGATGGTAGTCAAGAAAGAAGTACCAGTTACTATGAGAATCGTAATAAAAATCGAGAGACTTTGTATAGAGCAGATGGTAGCAGAAGGAAATATCAAGTGTTTGATATGAGTGGTACGCCCACTTCGACTACTTACTATCAAGCTGATGGGGAGGAGCAGTGCAGTCCATCGGGTACAAGATGTGTTAGCGCTGACCCACTTTGATCTAAATTTTATTCGAATAAATTGAATCTACTGCAGGCTTAAAATGAGTGTTGTTAATCTTTCCACTCCTCCGCCGTCTAGGTAAAGGTTAGGTTTTTTAAGACCAGACCATCTCCTCATAAAAAAAATAGAGAGTATTTTATGGTAGGGTGAGATACTATATAAATGAATCTCTTTACCTAAATAAATCGCTTCAAAAAGAGTTTGTCCAAAATATGTATAAACCTTATCTTGACGTATCATGTGATCAATATGGGCTGATTGACTCTTGATTGAAATCTGTTTGGGGCTTTTTAATATTGATTGATCGTGTAGATTATAACGAGGCAAATATTTAATATTAGCTTGGTTCGCTTTTGATTTATTTTGATTTAAAATATTGGGTAGCATTACTCTGCGTAACGTTTGTTTAAACTCATAGCCATTCATTGTTGGATGGGGTAAGGTATCCCACACAATATGTGCCTGTTGCCTACCTAGCCCTTGATTATCTAAAGTAATTAAAGTGTTTTTTTTTTCTTTAAGCATCCAAGGTGGAAAGCCACTATCCCGCTTATCTAAAATTACAATTTGTTTTTTTATATAATCTTTTTGAGGTGAGCTTATAATCTTTAATGTGATACCATTTTGTCGCAAACTTTTTTGTAGGCTCAGAATACGAAAAAAGTGACCATAACCATAAGTCTCTCCCACCCCAATGATGCAAATGACCGTTTTCGATTCGTACTGCTCACGAGGGAGAGGATTATTTGTCAACAACAGTGTTTTATTTTTTTATTAGATGCTTTGAGAAGGCGTTGAACGCACTAAATTTGAAGAGCGTTGGAGCTACCACACATTGGACAATATTCTTTTTCTTTGCTATTATTGTGTTGATTCTCGTTCGGAAATATCTCTACAGTTACATCCCAGCGATAATCGCAATCTTCACAAGCATAATCAACCGTAGATATCTCTGGCTCATCATCGTCTTCACTGTTTTCTTCATCATCGTTGATATTATTTTCTTTCTCGCTTAGTACTGTTTCCAGATGGTTAAATTCTTCAGTTTCTTCATTCATAGTTGATTCTCCTAAGCTAGCTTCATTTTATTGTGTATCACGAATAAACTTTAGATCCAGCGTTTACAAATTCTTTTGCTTTTTCTTTCATTCCAATTTTTAGTGCATATTTATCGTTGAGAGAGTGCTCTTTTGCGTATTCTTTTAGTTCTTGAGAAATTTTCATAGAACAAAATTTTGGTCCACACATAGAACAAAAATGAGAAGATTTTGCAGCTTGTTGAGGCAGCGTTTCATCATGAAATGATTTTGCCCTTTCTGGGTCAAGTGATAGATTAAATTGATCAAACCATCTGAACTCAAATCGAGCTTTACTTAAAGCGTTATCTCTTATTCTTGCGGTCGGATGCCCCTTCGCTAGGTCTGCTGCATGAGCGGCTATTTTATAGGTGATCACTCCGTCTTTAACATCTTCTTTATTAGGGAGCCCTAAATGCTCTTTCGGGGTTACATAGCAAAGCATAGCAGTTCCGTACCAACCAATCATAGCTGCCCCAATAGCTGATGTAATGTGATCATACCCGGGAGCAATATCTGTCGTTAATGGCCCCAATGTATAAAAGGGTGCTTCACCGCAGTGTTCAAGTTGTTTATCCATATTTTCCTTGATGAGATGCATGGGAACATGCCCCGGACCTTCTACCATAACTTGCACATCATGATTCCAAGCAATTTTAGTAAGCTCACCCAATGTTTTTAATTCAGAAAATTGAGCTTCGTCGTTAGCATCTGCAATAGAACCGGGTCTCAAACCATCCCCTAATGAGAAAGAAACGTCATACTTCTTCATAATTTCACAAATATCTTCAAAATAAGTATATAAAAAATTCTCTTCATGATGAGCAAGACACCATTTTGCCATAATTGATCCGCCTCTGGAAACAATTCCAGTAAGCCGTTTAACGGTTAGAGGGATGTAGCTCAACAGAAGACCCGCGTGAATTGTGAAATAGCTAACACCTTGTTCAGCCTGTTCAATCAACGTTTCTCGATAAATCTCCCAAGATATATCTTCTACTTTCCCTCCAACTTTCTCTAGGGCTTGATATATAGGAACTGTTCCAATCGGTACAGGAGAATTTCTGAGTATCCATTCTCTTGTTTCATGAATATTCTTTCCTGTAGAAAGATCCATGATAGTATCCGCCCCCCAGTGGCAAGACCATACGGCCTTTTCTACTTCCTCTTCAATACTAGATGTTATGGCAGAATTACCAATATTCGCATTAATTTTTACCAAAAAATTTCTACCTATAATCATTGGTTCACTTTCAGGATGATTAATATTTGCAGGTATAATCGCTCTACCTTTTGCAATTTCGTTCCTTACAAACTCGGCAGTGATGCAATCATCAGATTTTATCATTTTTTGATTTTCACGAATTGTTACATACTCCATTTCAGAGGTAATGATTCCTTTTCGAGCATAATGCATTTGGGTTACATTCTTTCCTTCTTTTGCACAAATCGATTTTCTATGCTGGTAGCCGTTAGATAAATGAGTGACCACTGTAGCTGTACTTCTTTTATTTACTTGTTCTGTATCTGCTCGAGCTCTAATCGATTCTTTACGGAGTGTTGGCAAACCTTTATGAAGATCAACCTTGAAACTAGGGTCGGTATAAGCTCCACTAGTATCATAAACAGTAACAGATGATGCTGAATCATTAGAATCTTGAGGGTTAATCTCTCGCATAGCAACTTGAATATTGTGAATGGAGCCTTTAACATATACTTTCTTTGAATTTGGAAAAGGTTCCCTTGTAATTTTATTATGATCAATCATATATAGAGAGCTTAAATCAATTTAAGGCTTAATGTGTCAGTTTAACTAATTTTAACATTTTGTTTTAAGATACTTTTAAAAGTGTTTCTATAAGCATAACCTAAAAAAATATTTGTAGTGATCAAAAAAACAGATAGGAACATGTCACTTGGATCTAAAAATATATGAAACAAAAAAATATGAATAGTGACTGGTGCTATGAGAATTAAACTAATAGGAACAAAACGTCCCAATAATAGCGATAGGCCAGTAACAATCTCAACAATTTTTAATGTAGGAAGAAAATAACCACTTACCGCTAAAGCTTGTATAAGAGAACTTCCAGCCTGAGACATTGTAGGATACGGTAAAAAATGTAAAAACCCATTAAGCCCAAAAACAAAAAAGATGGTACCAAATACAGTACGTAAAATTGTCACAATTAATTTCATTAAAAAAGATACTCCCTTCTATTTAAATAGATTTTGTGTACCTCCCGCACCAATGCTCATAAGCAAATGACGTTGGATACCAAAATCAAGGCTAGAATTTTTTAGATGAGTTTATCTGTCAATTGTAAAATTATTGATTATAAAAATATCAATTTTAAAAATGAAAGATCTATATTTTTTATATTTTATTTTTTGTTTGTTGCTCCTATCAGATCAATCAAGATACTGTCCCGTGTTTTCTCGCTTGAAACAGGTTTCTTGTACTCAAATTCTATTTCTCTTCTTCATTTGTTTATTTTTTATAAATCCTTTTTTAGGTGTCGAGAATATAAAAGAAGCAAAAGATCGTATATCAATTCAAGAAAAATTAGGCGATTTAGTCTCTCTTGATGCTCATTTTTTTGACGAAAACAATAAAGCCGTTAAGATTATCGATTATTTCAAAGATAATAAAAAGCCTGTTATCCTAACACCTGTTTATTATAGTTGTCCGCATTTTTGTAACTATATCTTTCAAGGGCTTGTTGATGCGATCAACCAAGAGACTAAATATATATTGGGTAAAGACTATAATATATTATCAGTTAGTATTAACCATAAAGATCGCCCAGATCATGCAAAATTTAAAAAAAAAGAATACCTTGAAAAAATTGATAACGTCGAAAAAGGTATCAATAATAAAGAAATTGATCGAGCATGGTCATTGCTCACTGGTGAAAAAGAGCAGATAAAAAAGTTTTATGATTCGGTCGGTTTTCGATATAAAAAAGATCAAGAAGAGTATGCACATACAGCTTCCCTTATTTTTATCACTCCAAAAGGCAGAGTTGCTCGGTATTTATATGGAATAAGCTTCAATAAAAATGATTTTCGATTAGCCATATTAGAAACATCCAAAGAAAAGATTAGCTCATTTGTAGATCAAGTATTTTTTTACTGTTTTCGATATGATTCAGTAAGAAGAGCATATACTTTAGTTGCATGGAAAGTTATGATTATGGGTAGTTTATTGATCGTCATTTTGCTAACAGGTTTGCTCGCATTTCTTTGGGTCAAAGAATATCGTAAGAAAAATATAAATACAGCAGGGGAGTAGATTCGTTAATAAATATGTTTAGATTCCTTTTCTCTTTTTTGCCAGAGCAAGCATCTAATTGGGGAGATAAAGTTGACTCTCTTTTTTGGTTTGTTACGATTATTTGTGGTGTCTCTTTCTTAATTGTAGAGAGCGTTTTAATTTGGTTTGTTCTTCGATATCGTAGAAAGGCGGGTGAAGAGAATAAAAAAACTCCTTTTTTAACCCATAACTCAAAACTTGAATTTGTTTGGACAGTGATTCCTTCTGTTGTTATGATGGTTATTTTTTATTATGGGTCTGTTTTATTCTATGAAATGAGAACTATTCCGAAGAGTGGTAGACAAATTGATGTTACTGGTAAACAATGGAGCTGGAAGTTCTCTTATACAAATGGTATCACTGTTTCTACACAGTCTACTTGTTCAAATACTGAATATATAAGCGAATATGATTGCGAACAAAGGGGATATCGATGGAAAGCAGGTGGGGCCCTTGTTGTTCCGATTAATCAACAAATTCAGCTTAGAATGCAATCCCTTGATGTTATACATAGTTTTTATATACCTGCGTTTCGGGTAAAACAAGATGTTGTTCCGGGTTTGACATCTCGTCTTTGGTTTATAGCTAATAAACTAGGGTCTTACGATATTTTTTGTGCCGAATATTGTGGGCTTAATCACTCTGGTATGATCGCTAAAGTTGAAGTTAAAACAATGCCTAAATTTAAAGAATGGCTGGCTTTTAATAAAGAGCGTCAAGAAAAAGAATCATCTCTAACTAAAAGTACCGAAGAGCTTGTTCAGTGGGGAGCTCAATTATTCAAAGAAAAAAAAGGTTGTGTATCCTGTCATCGTCTAGACGGTAAAAGATTAATTGGCCCGCCTCTGAATGATCTTTATGGCAGAACGGAACACCTAACCGATGGCACAAAAATAAAAGTGGAAGAAAACTATATTATACAATCAATTCTTTATCCATCAATGAAAATTGTAAAAGGTGATCCGCCTTACCCGCCTATGAATGCTCAAGATGTCAATTCGAATGAATTGAAGGCTCTTGTTGAATTTTTAAAATCGTGCAAAGGAGTTAATTGCGGAGGCTAAATTATGGATTTACTAACGGCAAATAAAAATTATGGAGAGAACTTTCTTTCAAGAAAGGGATTATTTGAATGGTTTAGATCGGTTGATCATAAACGTATTGGCATCCTCTATCTAATTAGTGGTTTTATTTCGTTTATAGTTGGCGGAGTTTTTGCCCTGCTTCTTAGAACGGAGCTTATTGCTCCCGGTCAAACGATTATGGATGCATCAACCTACAATATTGTATTTACATTGCATGGAACTATCATGATTTTTTTATTTGTTGTTCCGGGCATCATCGCCTCCTTCGGAAATATCTTTTTACCTATTATGGTTGGAGCTCCTGATGTAGCTTTTCCACGACTTAACCGATTTAGCTTTCAGATTTGGTTAATCGGAGCAGCTGTTATTTTATTCGGCCTAGTAGGAGGGCAACCCGCTGACACAGGTTGGACATTCTATACTCCATATAGTACTAAAACGAATAGCAATGTAATCTGGATGACGGCTGGGGCTTTTATTCTAGGATTCTCTTCCATATTAACCGGATTAAACTTTATTATAACCATTCATAAGCTTAGAGCTCCAGGAATGACATGGTTTAAAATGCCTCTTTTTGTGTGGTCTATTTACTCAGCTTCAATTATTCAAATTGTCGCGACACCCATCATTGGTATAACGCTCCTTCTTTTAATTGCAGAGAGAGTCTTTGGAGTTGGTTTCTTTGACCCATCCAAAGGGGGTGATCCTGTTCTTTTTCAGCATTTCTTTTGGTTTTACTCACATCCTGTGGTGTACATCATGATTCTTCCTGCCATGGGTGTTGTCTCTGAAATTATACCTTGTTTTAGTCGAAAACCAATTTTTGGATATAAGGCTATAGCTTGGTCTTCTGTTGCGATCGCTGGTATTAGTTTTCTTGTATGGGGGCATCATCTTTTTGTGGCTAATCAATCGGTTAGCTTAGGAATCATTTTCTCTTTTCTCACCTTCTTCGTTGCGATTCCAACAGCAATTAAAGTTTTCAATTGGTTAGCTACGATGTATCGTGGTCAAATATCGCTTAAATCTCCTATGCTTTATGCACTTGCTTTTTTATTCCTATTTATCATAGGGGGGCTGACGGGTGTTTTTTTGGGTGCGTTGGCATTAGATATTGTTCTTCACGATACTTATTTTGTAGTGGCTCATTTCCATTATACCATCCAAGGGGGTACAGTGCTTGCACTTATTGGGGCTCTTCATTATTGGTTTCCAAAAATTAGTGGTCGCATGTTTAATGAAAAAGTTGCTATTTTTGCCTTTATTCTTGTTTTTGTGGGCTTCAATTGTACTTTTATTCCACAATTTTTATTAGGTATTCAAGGTATGCCACGTCGTTATTTTGATTATCTACCTCAGTGGAGAAATTTACATTTGTTCTCAACACTTGGTTCATACACTTTGGGGTTTGGTTACGTTACTTCATTATTAAATTTTGTATTCAGTGCCTATAAGGGCAAGAAAGCAAGTAGTAATCCGTGGGATGCACGAACGTTGGAATGGCAAATTCCATCTCCACCACCTCACTTTAATTTTAATGAAATACCAAAGATTACAACATGGCCATATGATTATGGGCAAGACGATTTAACAGTGGAGAAAAAAGAAAGTGAGTGAACATTTATTCTCTAAAAGCTTAACGTATGAAATGTCAAAAATGGCGATGTGGTTATTTTTAGCCACAGAGATTCTATTATTTGCCGGTCTCTTTACAACTTATGGAGTTTATCGATTTCGCTATCCCGCTGAATTTAAATCAGCCGCTCATGAGCTGAATATTACGATGGGAGCCATCAATACTATTGTTCTTTTGTTTAGCAGTTTTACCGTTGCTTGGGCGATAGATGCCATAAAAAGAGGAAAAGTCAGAACAACTAAAAATCTTCTTTGGGTTACTTTGTTTTGTGCTTTTATCTTTATGGTTATCAAATTTTTTGAATATAGTGCTAAAATTCATCATGGCTTTTTCCCTTCGCAACTAGCAGCTGACGATCAAGGTTTGCCCAATGGCAAGATTATTTTTTTTGTGCAATATTTTATCATGACAGGAGTACATGGGTTTCATATTCTTGTTGGTATGGGGTTGTGGATTTACATCTTAGCTAAAATGAATAAAGGAACTGTGGGTGTTGAACAGTACACCCATATAGAGGTAGTAGGGCTTTATTGGCATTTGGTCGATTTGATTTGGATATTTGTATTCCCTATGCTGTATTTAGTGGCATAATACATAAATAAATTAGAGGAGCTTTAATTATGAATTCAAATACTCAGTCAAATGAAGTTTCTAACTCTCACTTCCCACTTTTAGTGAGTGTTTTTGGCACTTTAATTATCTTAACTCTACTCACCGTAACAGCAGCAAAGATTAATTTTGGTAGCGATTGGTTAAATATCACAGTTGCCATGGGAATCGCTTCTGTAAAATCTTGGATCGTTGTTTATTATTTTATGCACTTAAAATGGGAGCAAAAACTTATTAAAATTTATACTTTGTTGTCAGCTCCTTTTTTATTTTTGATTCTTATTTTTTTAGTTTTAGATATGGCAACCCGCATGTTAGAAGGACAATTTCTCTAAATTTTTTTAGAACGGTCTTTCTTCTGAATACCTTATAATTAATTATTTGAATGTGAGGTCTGTTTTATCAAAATGATTGAAACATAATTAAATAGTAAAAAATGACGATGCCGAATATGTTTAAAAAGCAAATTATAATATGGCTTTTTTCTTGCCTGTGCGTTACATTTCTGATTGTGATTGTTGGTGGTAGTGTGCGTCTAACAGGTTCAGGTCTTTCTATGATAAATTGGAAGCCTATCACAAAAATTTTACCCCCTCTAAATGAGCAAGAATGGTCTCAGCAATTTCATCAATATCAACAATTTCCTGAATATAAAAAAGTAAATTATTCGATGACTCTTGCTGAATATAAATCTATTTATTGGTGGGAATATATTCATCGAATTTTAGGTAGATTTTTAGGTTTACTCTTTTTAATCCCTTTTATTATTTTTAAATGGCAAAAAAAAATTGAGAAAACTTTACAAAAAAAACTGTTTATAATTTTTCTGTTGGGTGGCTTACAGGGAGTTCTTGGTTGGTTGATGGTGAAAAGCGGCTTAAGTGGTAAGCCACATGTGAGTCATTATTTATTGGCGATGCATCTTGTTCTTGCCTATTTAATTTTTTGCTCCATTTTATGGATAATTTTAAGCCTTTGTATTTCAGGTGAAACTTTGCTTAAGCAAAGAAGAAATAAAGTAGCTTTTTGTTTGAACCAATGGTTGTTATTTTTTTTAATCATTCAAGTTATCTACGGAGCTTTTGCAGCAGGGCTAAAAGCAGGCTATATTTATAACACCTTTCCTCTTATGGGTTCTTCTTTTTTTCCTAATTTTGCCTTTGGATTGCAACCCTTATGGATAAATTTTTTTGATAACAAAGGTCTTGTTCAATTTATTCATCGAAATCTTGGATATTTAATTTTTTTACTCGGCTCCCTTTTTACTTACCAAATGCGTAATTGTTCTTCGGAACAAAGACTTTTTATAAATATAAGTTTTATACTCCTATTTTTACAGGTCATTTTAGGAATTACCATTCTCATTTTGGCTGTGCCAATTTCGTTAGGAGTGATGCATCAAGGGATCGCATTATTACTTTTAAGTAGTTATCTTATTTGCCTCCACCAGCAAATGTTTGATTCTAAATGGGCATCTCTTAATTATCTAAAACAAAAATGAATATTGTCCAAAATAATGTGCTCATTATTCTTGACTTTGGTTCTCAGTATACTCAGCTTATTGCAAGAAAAGTTCGAGAGTTAGGCTACTATACAGAGATTAAGCCTTATTCTATAGAGCCAGAAAAATTTAAAAACCTTGCTCCTAAGGCTGTTATTTTCTCGGGTGGACCGGCTTCTATTTATGAAACAAAATCACCTAGACCTAGTCTCAAAATCATGGAATTTATTCAGAATAATAATATTGCCCTATTGGGAATTTGCTATGGTATGCAATTAATTATTGATTTCTTTGGTGGAATTGTAGAGGCATCAACTCAAAGAGAATTCGGATCCACTCAGTTAAATTTGACATCTGTACAAAATGAATTAACAAAAGGTCTTCTCAATAAAACAATTGTTTGGATGAGTCACGGTGATAAAGTAATAACATTTCCTGATATATTTTATACGATCGCTAAAACTAAGAATTGTGAATTTGCCGCTATTTTTCATAAGCAAAAACCAATATATGGATTGCAATTTCATCCAGAAGTTTATCACACAAAAGAAGGTACAAAGTTATTGAATAATTTTTGTGAGCTTTCAAAAATACCTCAAAATTGGAGTATGAAAAATTATTCTGTGCAAATGATCAATCAAATTCGAGAAACAGTTGGTCAAGATCGAGTTCTACTCGGACTTTCAGGAGGAGTTGATTCAATGGTTACCGCAAAATTAATTTCAAAAGCAATTGGCGCTCAACTCACGTGCGTATACGTAGACAATGGTTTGATGCGAAATAATGAAACAGAAGAAGTATTGGCTTCTTTTAAAAAAACGATTAATTCAAATTTAGAGATTATTCAGGCAGGAGATATTTTTTTGAATAGATTAAAAGGTATCACTGATCCCGAAGAAAAAAGAAAAATTATTGGACGCACATTTATTGATGAATTTAATAAAAAGATTAGTGAATTAGGTGAACATAAATTTATTGCACAGGGTACTTTATATCCTGATATCATTGAATCTGTCTCAACTGAGGGGCCATCTGATTTAATAAAATCTCATCATAATCGAGTTGGAGAAGTTTTAGAATTATTAAAAAAAGGTAAGATCATTGAACCTTTAAAAGAACTTTTCAAAGATGAGGTACGTGAGCTAGGTAAAGAACTGAAACTTCCCCATAATATTTTATTTCGTCATCCATTTCCTGGTCCAGGGCTCGCCATCAGAATTATAGGCCCCATTTCTCTTATAAAATTGGATATTTTAAGACAGGTCGATCAAATTTTTATTGATGAGCTCAAAAAATATAAGCTTTATGAACAAGTTTGGCAGGCTTTCGCTGTTCTTTTACCTATAAAAAGTGTAGGTGTTATGGGTGATAAACGAACGTACCAAAATGTGGTGGCTATTCGAGCAGTAGAAAGTAAAGATGGTATGACGGCTAATTTTGCTAGACTACCTTTTGATTTTCTCTCTCATTTATCGACAAAAATTATTAATGAAATATCTGGAGTAAATCGAGTTGTCTATGATATTTCATCAAAACCACCAGCAACTATTGAATGGGAATAAAAAAATGATTGATTCAGTTATTCAGTCGCTCATATACCCTTATCGCATGATCTAAAAAATCGCTAAAAACTAAATATCTTCCATTAGGAGAAATATCCAAGCCAGTAGGCTGATTACCTCCTTCGATACTTTCAATTAGTTTGTTCTTTTTGAGGTCAATTACGTCGATACGACCAAAAATATTACCTTTCTTACGATAACCAAGAGAAGAATTTGGGCCACGACAAGAAACGTATAAATAACGATGAGAAGGGTCTAAAGCTATTGTATTTGGTTTTGGATGTGTGCGAAAACTCTCCACTTGAATACCACGGTCTATATCATAACTTTCAATAACTGATCTTTTCATATCAGAGACATACATTTTTTGAGTAAAATTGGAATAAACAATATGCCTTTTAGCACCAGGCTTACCCATTTTACGAAGAATTTTACCTGATTGTAAATTAATTTTGAGCACTTTACCTTTTTGATCAGTGTCATTTTTATCTCCAAACTGAGCGATAAATATTTCATGAGTATTAGGATGCAACCAAAAACCTCTAGGCACTCCTTCAATGGAAATTGTTTTAATCTCTTTATAAAGCATTGGTTCTACAACTGAAATATTTCGACCTAACCAATTTGAAGCGTAGATAAGTTTTCTTTTTTTATGATAGCCCATTACTTTAACCCAGGGTGCAGAAAGCTTTATACTTGTTTTATATTGAAAGTTTGTTAGATCAAATACATGGAGTGAGTTTGTAGACATTTGGCTCACCCAAAGTTCATTTTTATTTTTGAGTACGAGTGATTCAACAAATCCACCATGCCTAGCATATTTTTTAGGTGGTATCATTCTTATTCTTTTACCTGTAAAAATATCAAGAACGTCGATGCCATTATCATTTAGCAAAGGAATTACCACAACCTGTTCATTCAAAAATGTTACACTTTTGGGTTGTTTTCCTACTAAATGGTAAGAGTGAAATTTATGAGAACTATTGATGGGGTTTAATATAAAAGTTGGTGATTTTTTTAGCCAATGTTTATGTTGTTTAAGTAAAAAAATATCTTTTTGAAAAGTCTGAAAACCTTTTTTTTTAATCTTTAATAAAAAACCCAAACGATCTTTATAAAGAGGAACTTTTACCTTTAATGTGGCGAGAGTTTTATCTTGATAAATTTTACTTGTTTTAACGGAAGCTTGATCAAAATAAATTGTTGCACCTTCAAATGGTTGAAGCTTAAATTGCCATGAAATATATTTAGCTTGAATACGGTTAGATGGTCTTTTGATAAACTGACGACAATTGCATAAAATAATAGAGAATATAAAAATAAATAATAATTGTTTGAAAAAATATTTTATTCGATTGTAAAAATTCATTAAAATAAAATATAGAAAAAATAATTATGTTCTGTTCTTTTTAAAGTTAAATAGAAACTTGAGGTTGATTTTGACCTCTTATTCGAACTTCAAAACCTGCTTTTCTAAGTAAAAAAATTCCTCTATCATCTCTAAGGTTGATAGGTCCATTTTTTCTAACATAGTTTTTGAGATTTTTCCATGCTTTTGGATAAATTAGTATTTGTGAATATTTTTTCTCAATGGTCTTTATTTTTCTTGGGTTGCTCACTCCATGCTCCACTATATACCAAGTGGAACCATTATCAGGAGATACCATATTCCATAGTTTTTTATTTTCGATATAGCCTTGTTCTAATAAATATAAATCAGTTTGAGGTAAAGAGATTTTTGGTTTAGTAAAATTAGTATATTTAGCTTTATTCGTGGATCTGTCTCGATAGTGTTGACGTAGGGTGAGAATTATTGTAAAAAATATAGCGATTACCAAAAAGGTAAAAACTTCAGGCATATATATTTATGGTCAAAGAAACATAATCTTTTATTGAGAAACAAGAAGTAAACTTCTTTCTATTTCAAATATTTTTTCTACTATTTTTTCTTTCCCAAGGTTTTTTTTATTATTTTCTTTGATAAAAAGATCTTCAGCGTATTTATCAAGTGCTTCTGCTGGTCTGATATTCTTCAAACCAATGACTTGAAACTGTTTTTCACCTGCCTGAAGTTTATGGTTAATTTTTTTTTCTCCAATTACTCTATGAATGACATAGATTGTATCTCCTGATTTGGCGGGTTGAGTATGATAACCTTCTGTATAGCCTAGATCCCAAATAGCATTTTCAGAAATATCTCTACTAGCAAGCCCTAACAACCAAGCAAAGATAAGACCACCATAGACAATAGGTTTTCCACTCATGGCCCCACTTAAAGATCGAGTAAATAATTCATCAAAGTGAAGGGGGTGAGTATTACCCAATTTATACGTCCAAGCGTAATGTTCATTCGATAAAGTTCTACCATTATGTGTAATAATGACATCTCCTAATTTAAAGTTGTCATAGTAAGTGTTATAACCAGTTAAAGATTTTGGAACCCTTTCAGGAAGATAATCGGGTATATTCAAATTAATAGACGCCTCAAAGTCTGAGATCTCCACTTTACTTTCTTGAACAGCCCTTGCTTTAGCTCCTTTGGGTCGAGGGAGTACCATAATTTTTCTTTTATACTGAACTACACGTTCATTTTTTTGGTTAAGACCAATTGTATGCAAAGTAATAATTCCAGGACGTCCTTCTCCTCGCTCTTTTTTTTCAGCAATTTTAGAATACGCTTTCAAAGTATCACCTGCATATACAGATTTTAAAAAGTGCATATCATAATATCCCAAATTTGCGTAGGCTTTTTCAGAATTATTTTGAACACCTAAAGACAAAATAATATTCATAACCAATAGCGGGCTTGCGGGTATTTGAGCATGCCCTAATAATTTAGCATAATCGTAATTTAGGTAAATAGGGTTTGCTTCAAAAAAGGTCATTGCGAAGTCATACATAAAACCAGGAGTGAGCGTAATTCCACGAGGGTGCTCAAATACGAGGCCTTTCTCAAAATCTTCTAAATAACGTCCGTAGGAACGATTATTAATCGAATGTTTCTTTTGATCGTAAGGCACTACTAAAGAAAGTTCTTTTAAATTATCACTTGTGTAGACCATAGACCTCGGATGATATTTTATGCGAAGATATTTTGGCAATATGAATCTTTATTTGTTTGCAGAAAACATTTGAGTTTGAGATTAACTTGATCGTTTTTATCGTTCTGTAAAAAAAATTCTATTACTATTTTTAATAGACAGCCTATGGAGCTGAGTCATTTTTGACGTGTTTTTTTATTAGATTTTATGGAGAAAGAATTAAGAGATGATCTCGGAGGTAAATTATGAAAATACATGAATATCAAGCGAAAGATATTTTGAGAAAATATAATATACCTGTTCCAGATGGTAAGGTTATTGAAAATAATTCTTCCGCTAAAAGAGTATATGAAGAGTTGGGTAAATCTTTTGTTGTTGTAAAAGCTCAAATTCATGCAGGAGGCCGTGGTCAAGGTGGTGGGGTCAAACTCGCTAAAACTGTTGATGAGGTCGAAAAATTCACCTCTCAAATATTGGGTATGCAGCTAGTAACGCATCAAACAGGCCCAGAGGGTCAAAAAGTTCTCAAGGTACTTATTGAAGAAGGAACTAATATTAAAAAAGAATATTATGCTGGAATCACCTTAGATCGATCTCAAGGTAAGCCCGTTTTTATGGTATCCACCGAAGGGGGCATGAATATTGAAGAAGTTGCCTCTCAAACTCCTGAGAAAATTATTAAAGAAACAATTGATCCAAATATCGGTTTGCAAATTTGGCAAGCTTCCCGTCTTGCTTATATTCTTGGTTTAGAGCCTAGTTTGGCAAAACAGGCGATTAAATTTTTTATGAGCCTTTGGCAGGTTTATGATAGTGAAGATTGTTCTCTTATCGAAATTAACCCCCTTGTTGAGACAGTAGATAAGCATATCATTGCTCTTGATTGTAAAATTAATTTTGATGATAATGCCAATTTTAGACATCCTGATCATACAAAGCTCAGAGATTTAAACGAAGAGGACCCTTTAGAGGTCGAAGCTTCTAAATATAATTTAAACTATGTGCGCCTTGATGGTGAAGTTGGTTGCATGGTGAACGGAGCTGGGCTCGCCATGGGAACTATGGATATTATTAAATATGCTGGAGCATCTCCAGCAAACTTTTTAGATGTTGGCGGGGGTGCGAATGCCGAGACGGTAACCAATGGTTTTAAAATTATTTTATCTGACCCTAATGTTAAAGCAATTTTTATTAATGTTTTTGGAGGTATTGTTCGTTGTGATCGCATTGCAAATGGTATCATAGAGGCTTCCAAAAATGTAAAAATTAAAATTCCTCTTGTTGTTAGATTGGCGGGTACTAACGCAAAAGAAGCTGCAGAAATTTTAAAAAAAAGTAGTATTGAAACAATTGTGGCGACTGATTTAAAAGATGGTGCACAAAAAATTGTGGAGGTAATTTAATAATTATGGCAGTATTGCTGACTAAAGAAACAAAAGTTCTCATACAAGGAATTACTGGAAAAGAAGGAGCATTTCATACTGCTCAAATGTTGGAGTATGGTACTAAGATTGTATGTGGAGTAACTCCAGGAAAAGGTGGTCAAAAAACAGAGCAGGATGTTCCTATCTTTAATAGCGTTAAAGAAGCTATTAAAAATACAGGAGCAAATGCTTCGGCTATTTTTGTCCCACCTCGATTTGCGGCGGACGCTATTGCTGAATCTCTTATATCTGGTATTAAACTAGTGGTTTGTATTACAGAGGGAATCCCTGTTCGAGATATGCAGAGGCTTATTGGTTTATTGAAAGAGAGTAAGGCTGTTTTAATAGGTCCAAATTGCCCTGGCATCATTACACCTGGGGTAGGCAAGATTGGCATTATGCCCGGTTTTATTCATAATCCCGGTAAAATTGGAGTCATCTCTCGTTCTGGCACGCTCACCTATGAAGCCGTTTGGCAATTATCTGAGCTAGGGTTGGGTCAATCAACCGCAATTGGTATTGGTGGGGATCCGATTATTGGGCTCCCTCATCTTGAAGCGGTAAAATTGCTCGCTGAAGATAATGAGACTGAAGGAATTGTTATGATTGGTGAGATTGGTGGGCAAGCAGAAGAAGAGGCTTCAGTTTATATTAAAAATTATGTAAAGAAACCTGTTGTGGGGTTTATTGCTGGTCAGACAGCTCCTGCCGGCAAGAGAATGGGGCATGCAGGTGCTATTATTTCAGGTGGTTCTGGAACCGCAGATAGTAAAATGAAAGCGATGAGAGAGGCAGGCATCCACGTTTGTGTATCTCCTGCTGAGATTGGTGCAACGATGAAAAAAGCTTTGGGTTAGATTTTTAATCAAGTATGGCAGCGTACTTTTCAATAATATCCATACTTTTGTCCATGACTTTCATTAGGTCATAATTTTTTGGGGTAAAAATTGCTTCTAAGCCCATCTTTTTTAGTTCAGGGAAATCTTTTTCTGGTATAATTCCACCAATTACTACTGGAATTTTCCCTTTTGCTTCGTAATATTCTAATTCGTCAAAAACCTGTTTAAGAATTTCTTTGTGAGAACCTGATAAAATTGATAGACCGAGTAGATTAGCATTCTCTTCAACCGCCGATTGAACAATCTCTTCTGCTGATAGACGTATGCCTGTATAAATTACATCAAAGCCTGCATGTTTTGCGGCAACAGCAATCATTTCTGCACCATTTGAATGACCATCAAGGCCAGGTTTGCCTACGAGGAGGCGAGGTCTGCGTGAATATTTTTTATAAAATTGTTTCACCCGATCTCTTATTTCTTTTGTTTTTTCTTCTTTCAGGTTTAAAGATTGTCCTCCTACTCCAGTAACGGGTCGATATTCTCCAAATATTTTTCGAAGGGTATCTGCCCACTCACCCGTGGTAACTAATGCTTTTGCACATTGAATAGAAGCAGGGAGTAGATTTTCTGATTTCTGAGCTGCTTTTTCAAGTGCCATTAAAGCACTTTTTACTCCTTTTAAATTTCTTTTTTCTCTAGTTCTTTTGAGTTGTTGAAGAGTTTCTTTTATTTCGGTAGCATCTACTTTGAAAACTCCTCCATCTGCACCACTCAGAAGGGGGGATGGTAAACCCTCCTCATAAAGATTTCTGCCGACTACAATAGTTTCTCCGTTCATAATTTTGCTAACTCTCTTTGACTGAGCACTTACTAATTCAGACTTCATATATCCAGATTTAATAGCTTCAATTACACCACCCATATTGATAATTTTATTGATTTCATTTTTAGCTTGACTTTTTAGCTCGTTAACTTTTGATTCAATTACATTTGAACCCTCAAAAATATCTGGATACTCTAATAAATCAGTTTCGTATGCAAGTATTTGTTGTAGTCTTAGGCTCCATTGTTGATCCCATGGTCTTGGCAAAGAAAGTGCTTCATTCCATGCGGGAAGTTGTAATGCACGACATCGAGCTTTTTTAGAAAGAGTTACTCCGAGAGATTGAATTAAAATACGCCAAGCATTATTTTCTGGTTGTTCTTCAGTGAGGCCTAAAGAGTTTACTTGTACTCCATAACGAAAACGGCGATATTTTGGATTTTTTACATGATATCTTTCTTGGGTAATTTCATCCCATAGTTGAACAAAGGCACGCATTTTACACATTTCTTCGACAAAACGCATACCTGAATTTACGAAAAAAGAGATTCTTCCCACAGAACGCTCAATCTCTTCCTCGTTAAAGCATCCTCTTTGTTTGATTAGGTCAAGTGTTTGAATCGCTGTCGTTAAGGCAAAAGATAATTCTTGAACAGGAGTTGCCCCGGCTTCTTGTAAATGATAGGAGCATATATTAGATGGATTCCAATGTGGCAAAGAGGTAAGTGAATATTCATACATATCGATAATTAACTTAAAGGAGGCTTCGGGTGGAAATATATAAGTACCTCTTGAAAGATATTCTTTGACGAGATCATTTTGGGTGGTTCCTCTCAGTTTGGCGATATCTAGCCCGCGTTCTTCAGCTAAAGAGATGTAAAGAGCAAGGAGCCACATAGAAGTGCTATTTATGGTCATTGATGTGTTCATTTCTTCAAGTGGTATTTGATCAAACAAGATACGAAAATCATCCAGACTATTGATGGGGACCCCTACTTTACCCACTTCTGATAGAGCGATAGGGTGATCTGAATTATAACCACATTGAGTTGGTAAGTCAAAAGCGATAGAAAGCCCTGTTTGCCCTTTTGACAGATTATTTCGAAATAATGCATTTGTGGCTTTTGGATTGGTATGACCTCCGTAGGTGCGAAATATCCAAGGTTTATCTTGAGTAATTTTACCTTTTTTATCAAAAAGGAGATGATTGGGATCTTGATAAATTTGATCAGACAAGTTATCGTACCAATTTAAATTCTAGCCTTTCTTTAGAGCTTCTTTTTCAACCACATCAGCAAAATCTTCAGCAAATTTGAGAAGCATTTTTGCAATATTTTCATTATTTGTAGATTTATGATAAGTTTCTGATAATCTCACTAAGGTTTGGTAAAAGAAGGCATTCATTTCTCCGATTTGGGTTTTTTCTGTCCATAGGTCGATACCAAGAGATTCTTTTTTTTTACTATCCCATACTGAAACCATAATTGCTTTTGCTTCTTTTTCTTTTTCATGAGAGGCATCTGTAGCCGACCATCGAATTTCAGTAGGTATATTTTCATCATTTAATTTCACATTAAAGTTAATATTGGCATTTTTCATTATAAGTAGTGTGATTTATTTTGCTAAGGCTTGTCTAGTAAAAAAGTTTTTCACAAATATTTGTAGCATTGATTCGAATTATGGTTAAAAATAAATTGACATTACACTAAATTTCAAAGGAGAGTGAAAAGGTTGAAATATTTGTTTAATTTGAGAATATGAGTATAGTAAGATTAGTTTTTTTAATTTTTTATTATTTAGTATTTTTAGCTACGAGCTCATTAATGTGGGGACAGACGGCAGGTAGAACATTTTTTGTAGGGGGAGGATCTTCCCTCGTGTTTGATGAAAATACTTTTGTATTGGAAAAATCAGGAATGGCAATGTGCTCAAGTACTTGCACTAGTGGTATTACCCGTGTCCAAATCAGTACACTAAGCCCTCCTATTTCTTCAAGTGATTCTTTTGAAATTTGCTGTTCACGGACACTCACTTTAAATAATCCTTTTCCCTTTCCTCTAGCGACGGGTATCGCTTATTTAACAATAGATCAGGGAGTAAGTTTGTCCATAAGCAATAAAATGATTACTGTTGCTAACCTTACAAATCATGGTACACTCAATTGCACTAGAACTTCTTCTAGTGCTGGACGTTTAGTAGTTTCGAACAATTTTATAAATACCGGTACTACAAATATAGATAACATAGCTCTTCAAGTTGGGAAGAGCTTTACAAATTCTGGTACGTTTAATTTAGATAAGATAAATTTTCTAATTAAAGACAGCTTTACAAATTCTGGTATGTTTGATTTCAAGAATATGAGTACTCTATTTGTTTTTCAGAGTGATAAAAATATGGTAATATTTAATGGGGGTACATTTACTAATGGAGAGAATATGGTCATGAGATTTCAGGGTCGTGGCTCATATCAAATGAGTTTACCTACTCTCTCAGATCGAATGAGAAATTTAAGAATAAATTGTCCTCAATGTACGATTAACCAAGCTAGTTTGTTGATGACAGAACAATTTAGTATAGGAAATACAGCGGTCAATGCCATTTATAATATAATGACCACCACTGCTTCAGAAAAGCTAGATATAAATGCTAACTTTACTGTGCATGCCAATGCTATCGGTTTCCGTCTTAATTTGAATCGTGGCATTATTCAATTAGGTTCTTCTTCAGTTCCAGTAACTTTTGCTCCAAATAATGGTACGTTCAATGGAGGTTCTGGAACGATGATCCTGAATGGTAATTTTGCTCCAAATAGTGGTACGTTCAATGGAGGTTCTGGAACTATGAACCTGAATGGTGATTTTACTCCAAATAGTGGTACGTTCAATGGAGGTTCTGGAACTATGAACCTGAATGGTGATTTTACTCCAAATAGTGGTACGTTCAATGGAGGTTCTGGAACTATAAACCTAGATGGTGATTTTACTCCAAATAGTGGTACGTTCAATGGAGGTTCTGGAACTATGAACCTAGATGGTGATTTTGCTCCAACTGGTGGTACGTTTAATGCCCAAACATCAACTGTTAGTATGGATGCTAGTATAAATAATAGATTTATCAATTTTTCATTGTCCAGCTCAAATTCTTTTTCTTTTTATAACCTTAAAGTAGTAAATTCAAGTGCAATAAATTCTTCTCAATCATTTTTTTGTGATGCTAGAGAAGTAATTACGATTAATAATAATTTAATTCTTACCGGCTCGTCTGCTTCTAATCTTATTACTTTTGAAAAAAATGCTTCCAGTGTTGGAGGGAGATGTATTTTAAATTTTAAAAAAGCTCAAAGTCCTTCAAATTTTTCGAATTTAAAAGTCATAGGAATTGATTCAAGTGGATCTGATATTACTGCATTTCCTATAATTATAAATGCGAGTACAACAAATGTAATAGATGGTGGTAATAATAGAGGTTGGTTCCCTTTGTCGGGATCATTAGGATCACCTGTGTCACTCGCCATTACTTCAGCAGTAGCCTCAGATCAAATAGGTCTTGATAATATTTATAATGCTCAAGACTTTATTGAAATTAGTTTTAGTAATGATACCAACTTTGATGTGAATAGCCCTAATTTTAATAAAACAGATATTGATAACTCTTTTAAATTCTCTCAAAATTTGGGAAGCAATTACACAGGTGCTTGGGTTGATACACGTACCATAAAAATAATAATTGTAGATGCCTCAGGTGCCACTCCACCGAGTATTGGTCCTTTAAATGTTGCCTTGAAAAAAGAATTAAATAGTAAAATTAAACAGAGGTTTAGCACAATATTATTGAATATAGATACTCCTATCTCTATCACTGGTAGCTTTACGCACCCTGATTATGAAAAAAATATTGGTAGTGACAAAAAATATACCCTTCGTGATGTTAAAATTGGTCCTACTATTTATCGGTCTTCTTTAGATTCTGTAATTAATTTTATGAAAATTCCCAGTAATGCACAAATTGAGGTTAGAGATATTACTGGTCGAAAAGTATATAGTATGACAGCGTCTAATCAAAATTTCAAATGGCACGTTCGAGGAAATAATGGAATATCTTTAGGAAGTGGGGTCTATTTTATATATTTTGTTCATAAAGGTCAATCTCGTAGTATGAAATTTATGGTGATTCATTAAAGGAGCGGTGAATAGTTATAGGTTAGCTATAAGATTTTATTTTGATAAGAGACTAAATTTATGAGACGAAAATCTCTTAGAATTTGTTTGCTCGACTGAATACCCATTTTTAAAAATACTCCATAGCTTTGGTTTTTCCATTCAGATATCTTGTTACTTACTGGTAATATTTGTGTTTTTGTACTCTCCGAAAAATTTTCTAACAAATCACTCAAACAAAGATTTAGTTTATAAAGGCATAGACCAGCTGTTTGTAGGTAACGTGCGTTAATAATATCTTTTTGAGATAAGCTTTTACTTAAGTTGAGCTCATCTATATATTTACTTAGCATTGCTGTTTTGGAGGTTTCTTTTTTCATAAAATAGAATTTCTCAAGTTCAAAAAATAATTCAGATAAGATTATCCAATCATGAGTTCCTTTAAAAGTAGAGCAAGCTGTCGAGAAAAAACGTTGATAAAATTGAGATATTCCACCTACTAGATATCTCATCTCGTAAGAGGCACTGGGATCAAAAAAACTGTCAGGATATCTTTTTATATTTTTTTCATTTTTTTCTATAATTTGATTGATTGCTGAGTTCGTTTGTATATTCCCTTCTCTCATTTTAATTTTATTTTTAGCTTTCTTTATTGCATTTTCGATAAATCTAACTTCCTCCAATAAAAATAATTTAATATTTCCTTTCGCAGCGAGAATCATTTGAATTCTTTGTTCTAATTGTTTTTTATCAAATACTGCGGTGCCATACTTTTGACCAGCTGAGTCAAACTTTTTTTTTAATATTTGAAGTAATTTAATATCTTCTTGAGATATCATTGTTTCTTTTTAACTACTCATTTGTTTACAAGCCTTTGAAGTTCGTCAATAAGTTTTTGATCAACTACCACAGTTTGCTGGGGGGGCTCTATTTCATTTATGAAACTTTCTTCAGGTAGAGAGTCTTTTGATTCTTTTTTATTAAAAATGGATCCCTTGATGGTTCGATAAAGTGTCCATACTGATATAAGAGAAATGAGTAATGCTATCAAATAAGCCATAATTTTTGCAAGAAATGGATCGCGCACACAATATTTTGCTATTTTGCCGGCATCTGTTTTATCAATAGCTCCTCTAAAAAAATCAAATAAATCAAAAAGTCCATAAAGTGAGGTTATACCTCCCATATAAAATAGAGAATAACGACTAATATTCTGAAACAGTACTCCTGTAATGATAAAAAATAATGACCAGAATATTACTAAGAAATAGATTGTAGTTTCGATACCTGAAGAAAAAGAAATCATAAAAAATGCAATAAGTGCTCCTAAAGTAATAGAGTAGTATTGGCAGTATTGGCTTGACAAAGATGCAAATAGCATGATGGAGCCCCAGAGTATACAACCAATATAACCTGCAGAAGCAATTATTAGAAATTTACCTCCATTTGTTATTGTATAGCCTGATTCATCCCAAGAAATAGAGATTGACTCTACTTTGCCACCTGTAATAAGAGCCCCTATCGCATGTGATACCTCGTGTAAAAATACGACAATAAGCTTTAATGGTTGAATCCATGTATAATTCCAAAAGATGCCAATTGTGATAAAAGCAACTAAAAGAGTTACCAGTTTCCATCTATGAAAAAGCAGCACGACTATGTATAAATCGGTTTTTGATATCATGAAATTAACCCTATTTTAATTGAAAATAAACTGACATTATATTCAGTTTAAATGAGATGGTATAAAAAACATGTCTTTTATTATAGATAGGGTGTTGAATAAACTACCTGAAGAATTAGGATATCTTGATTTTTCGTTAATTGCAAATTCTGTTAGAAAGAATATTATTGAGATGGTTTTTAAGGCAAAATCAGGTCATATGGGTGGCCCTCTGGGCCTTGCTGATATTTTTACCATGCTTTACTTTAAGCATCTTAAATGCTTTCCCAATGAACCTCATCGCGAAGATCGTGATTATTTTTTATTAAGTAATGGACATGTGTGTGCCGTTCAGTACGCTACTATGATGTTGGCTGGATTTTTACCTGAAGATGAATTGAGTACATTTCGTAAATTAGGTAGCCGTTTGCAAGGGCATCCATCGACTAAGTTTTTGCCAATACTTGAACATTCAAGTGGTTCTCTTGGTCAGGGGTTAGCTAATGCTAGTGGTTTAGCTTTAGGTCTTAGACAACAGGGTAAAAAAAATTATGTTTTTATCAGTCTTTCAGACGGAGAATGTCAAGAGGGGATGACTTGGGAGGCCGCTATGGCATCAGCACATTATCAAAATAGTCGCTTAATTGCTTTTGTTGATTGGAATGGAATTCAAATTGATGGATTCACAAAAGATGTTATGGATATTAAAAATTTACAAACTAAATTTGAAAGTTTTGGCTGGCTAACTAAAAAGTCAAATGGTCATGATTATCAGGAAATTGATGCAGCTTTTAGGTGGGCAAAAGAAGAAAAAGAAGAAAAACCTAAAATTATTCTTTTCGAAACAGTACTGGGTAAGAATATTGATTTCATGGAAAATAATCCTAGTTGGCATGGGATGGCACCCAAACAAGAAGAACGAGACAAGGCCATTGAGCAGTTAAATTTACAAGAATTAGAAATATTAGAAAAAATGAATTTGACCTAATATTGATTATGAATTTACAACATAAAGAAGCTCTTACTCAACTCAACGAAGATGAAAAAACTTTTTTTGAAACGATAAAAAACTTTTCCACGTCAATTATTTCTCCTCTTGTTAAGAAAATGGATGCAGAGAATAAAATTGATCCTTCTTTACTACCTCAATTTTTTGATATTGGCCTTATGGGCATCGAAATTCCTGAAGAATATGAAGGTTCCGGAGGGAGCTTTATGATGGCAATTTTAGCGGTAGAAGCACTGGCTCAGGTGGATCCTTCTATGAGTGTTATTGTTGATGTTCAAAATACCTTAGTCAACAATGCTTTCATAAAGTGGGGTAATAATAAAATTAAGAAAAAATATCTGACTCAATTATCTACTTGTAAAGTTGGCTCCTATTGTTTATCTGAAAGTAGTTCTGGCTCAGATGCCTTTGCTTTGAAACTAAAGGCAGAGAAAAAAACAGATCGCTATATTTTAAATGGGAATAAACTTTGGATTACTAATGCGAATGAGGCAGAAGTTTTTGTTGTCATGGCAAACTTAAATCCAAAAATTGGTTATAAAGGAATTACCGCTTTTATTGTAGAAAGAAACTTTAAAGGTTTTAAAGTTTCAAAAAAAGAAGATAAATTGGGCATTCGAGCTTCTTCTACTTGTGAGCTCATTTTTGATGATTGTGAAGTTCCTTTTGAAAATTTGCTCGGAGAAGAAGGGAAGGGTTATAAAGTAGCGATTGAAACGCTCAATGAAGGCCGTATTGGCATCGGTGCCCAAATGCTTGGGTTAGCTGAAGGAGCTTTACAACATGCGATTGAATATACAAAGTCTAGAGTTCAATTTGGTCAATCAATCTCTTCATTCCAAGCGATGCAGTTTCAATTGGCTGAGATGGCTACTCAAGTTGAGGTTGCTAAATTGTTGGTCTATAATGCGGCTCGCTTAAAAGACTCTCAGCAGCCTTTTCTTAAAGAGGCTGCTATGGCCAAATATATGTCGAGTCAAGTGGCTGAAAAAGTTGCTTCACTTGCTGTTGAATGCTTTGGTGGCTATGGTTTTGTTAAAGAATATCCTGTTGAAAAATTTTATCGTGATGCAAAAATTGGTAAAATATATGAAGGTACTAGCTTTATGCAATTAGCTACTATTGCAAAACAAATAGGAATTAGCTAAAGATTCAGTCTCGCTATTTTTAAATTATTCTCATTGTATTTGCTTCGCTGGCAGATTCACCATACGATGCAGATATTGATCAATCAATGTTGGTACTCGTAATACCTTAAAATATTTATATTTGTTCCATAATAAATATAAATATTTTATGTCTAAAAAATATATTAGCTTTACAATAGATGTCTATCTTCTTTTGTTCAGGTTCTATGAAAATTGCAATTATTGGGGCCGGTATTAGTGGTTTAACTTTAGCTTATTTTATAGAAAAAGTATCTCCTCATGGTAAACATGAAATTACAATTATAGAATCAAAAGATATGGAAAAAAATAGGGAAACTGAAAATTATGAGGGTTGTATGCTTGAATTTGAAATGGATGATATCTACTTAGATTCACCTGTATTTCAGCCCATGTTTGAAGAAATAGGCTGTTCTCTTACACCTATTAGTAAAGATTTTAAAAAAAAGTTTATTAGTAAAGAATCACAACTCATGAAAGCTCCGCTTTCTTTTGAAAAATTATATAAAACACCTTTACTCTTTTTTACGGAAAAAATAAAGATGTCAAAAGCACTCAAAAAAAAATATTTATTTTGGCCTTCTATATCTATTTATGAAGCTTTCAAGAATGTTTTTGGACAGAATGCCGCTGAATATCTATCATCTCCTCTTGTTCGTTATCTTTTTCGTTCTGAAGCAGAAGATATTGAACTCGCTTCTGCCTTCCCTGATTTATACTCACACCTAGAAGGAGGAAATACCATCAAAGATTCCTACCAAAATATGAAGAATGAAAAAAAAGAATTATTGAAAAGTATGTTTCATATTTCAGATTCTAAATTAAAAGAATTTCAAATTGGATTGTTTAGCCCGAGTAAGGGTATATCAGAATTTTCTAAAAGACTGAGAATCTATTTGAAGAGTAAAAATATAAAATTTCAATCTTGTAAAGTACAAAACCTTTATTTTAAAAATCAGAAATATTTTGTTCAAGATAAAAATAAAAAATTTGGAGATTACGATTCAATTGTTTTAGCCACACCAGCTTTAGATACGGCTAAATTTTTAAAAAATTTTGATAAAGACATAAGTTTGCTATTGCTAAAAATGAAACAGACATGTACAAGTACTATTTACCAAGCTTGGTCACGTAATATTTTTTCAATGAGTGGGTGTGGTATTTTTTTTCCACGTATCGCTAAGGCACCATTTTTATTTATTTTATTTTTAAGTAACCTATATCCTGAAAAGAGTCCATCAGATATTTTTTTAACCCGTACTTGTTTATCAGGAGATCATACTGCTTTTGATGACTCTGATCTAGTGAAAGTTTCTTTGGATACTATCAAAAGAAACTTTAAAATTAAAGGAGATCCTTTATGGAGTAAGGTTTCTCGCAGCAGTGGCCTTCCAAAATTTTTTCCAGGTCATAGTGAATTGAAAAATAATATTTTAATAGCCTCACATAAATATCCAAAATTATATTTTCATAGTAAGGCCTTTCATGGTTTACAGGTTTATCAGCAAATAGAAGCCTCTTCCCAAATGGTTAGAACAAATTTTATGTAGATGGTAATGCTCAAAAAAAAAATTAAATGGAATTTTGATCAACCTAAAGCACTTCTTCAGTGGAATCAGGTACATACCGTATGTGAAGAATCTCGATGCCCAAATCGCTATGAATGTTCTCAAGCAAATATTGCAACTTACTTGATAGGGGGCAGAATTTGTACTAGAGCATGTAATTTCTGCCACATCAAAACAGGAAAACCAAAAAACCCTATGTCAGAAATTATGCAAACAGAACAAGAACAAGTGATCTCTTCAGTTAAGCAACTGGGCTGCCTTTATGCTGTGATTACTTCTGTTGCAAGAGATGATGATGAATTACTCCTTGCTCAGCATTTTGCAAATATCACGAAGCAACTCAATCAAATGGATATTGAAGTGGAGCTTCTTATTCCCGATTTTCATCTTAAAGAAAAGTATTTTGAAATTATTGCTGAATCAAAGCCTTTGGTATTAGCTCATAATATCGAAACAGTTGAAGAACTTTCTCGATCAGTTAGGCCGCAGGCAGATTATAAACGTTCTCTGAATTTATATCGTTACTTTCATACATATTATCCAAAATTAATTTTAAAAGCAGGTATGATGATTGGTTTGGGAGAAAATATGGAGCAAATAAAGACAACTCTGTTTAATTTGAAAGATGCATCTGTCGAGATTGTAACTGTGGGGCAGTACTTACAACCATCTTCTAAACAGGTATCAGTTAAAAATTATTTAGAAGAAGATATCTTTCTTGAAATAGAAAACTTTTGCGAAGAACTAGGTTTTTTAGGGTATGAGGTTGGGCCTTTTGTTAGAAGTAGTTATATGGCGTCAAGAACAATGGCGAAAGTAAAAATGCTCAAACACAAAAATTATTTTAATTAACGCAAAGTAATTTTTTTATAAACTTTGATTATGAGATTCGATGATGCATTATTTTTTCCAAATAAAATAAATCTTATTAAAGAAGGCATTCTTCAAGAAGCAATCGCCACTAAACTTTTTAATTATTGGGAAAATGTAATGACAAATTGGGTGAATGAACCTTCTCCTCATCCTATTGATTATTATATTTTTTCTTGCTTAATACGTGCTAATTTACTTTATCTACAAATTTATAATTTGAAAGAAAAAAAGATCATGCATCAATTTGGCTTGAAGGAAATTTTGCCATCCCCCCCAGAAGTATTAATTCAAATAAAAAATATCCCTACAATACTTGAATATCAAAATCAAAAGATTGATATTTGGTATAGAGAGTATGAGAGGCCTGGATTTCAAAGTATAATTTTAGCTTTTTCTCCACAGAAATATAAAATTAATTTAGAAATGATCAAATTAAAAAATTTATTGATATATTATTATTCCACTTTTCTTCAGAAGCGACCAACAACTGTACAAAATTTATTTCAAACAATCAATCAAAAAATAGTAAACTCTTTAAATGAAATATTAGAAGTGCAGCCATCGGTAAATATTGCTTATTTAACAATTAGATCTTTGCAAATATATTTAGAGGTAGAAGGTACAATTTTCATTCAAAATATTAAAAAAAATGTGATCAAAACTCTTCGAGAAAAAAGAAAAAAAGATATAATTTATGTAATCAATGCTCATCAATATTTATTGATTGCCAAACATGAAACTAAGACAGATTTAGAAAAAAGTTTCAAACAAATTGATTTTTGGTATCAAGGGATAACTTTTAGTTATAAAATAAGATGCGTGGCTATTCGAGAAAAAATTAATTGTGCGTCTACATTCTGGAAAAATATTGAAACTTCCTGATCAATATTTTAAAAATATAATTAGGGATATACCTGATTTTCCATCTTCAGGTATAACCTTTCGAGATATCACACCAATTTTTACCAACCCGAGTGCCTTTTCAAAGGTAGTTGATTGGTATTGTGAGCAAATTACCAAGTTTGCCCCAATTAAAAAAATTGTTGCTATCGAGTCAAGAGGCTTTATTTTTGGTTCGGCAGTTGCGTATAAAATGAATTTAGGTCTAGTGCCGATTCGTAAAAAAGGTAAATTACCCCACAAGAAGGTTGCTGTAGAATATAAATTAGAGTATGGTGTGGATACAGTGGAAATTCATACCGATTCACTCCAACCGGGGGAAGAAGTTGTTATTTTAGACGACCTCATTGCTACAGGGGGGACGGCCAATGCGGCGATTGATTTAGTAACAAAAATTCACGGAGTACCAAAAGTCAGTATTTTTTTCGCTGAATTGGTTGCACTCGGTGGACGAAATAAACTTAAAACTGTAAAATCAGATCAAATTATTTCATTAATTAAATATTGAATATCTATTTTTTAAGCAAACGTATTAATTACGCTACCTATGCCTATTATAGTAGTTCTTTCACAAGAGAGAACTTTATAAAACTTCTAAAACCTTCTTTTTATTTAAATTTTCCATTTTTTTACGCTGCTTTTTGGCTTCTTCTTGAAGGTATTCTTGAAAATCAACTTGTTGAAAATACTGTGGTAGAGGTTGCTGGAACTCTTATGAGTTATTTAATCTTTTTAGGTATTGGACTAAGTCTGTGGTTTATACCTAAAAATCACATTAAATTATATAAAGATATTTTTACTCTTGCTAATCTTGGCGATTTTTTACCAAGTTATTTACATTTTAATATGCGTAAAAGTTTTAAGATCAATATAAAATATATATTCGCTCAGTTTTTCTATGTTTTTACTTCTGCTTCTATTCTTCTTTTTTTGCTTCTAATCTCTTTTTTTATATTTTTTATTGTAGTTAGTATTATAGCAATCGTCGCTGCTATTACATCAAATATTAATTTTATCGTATTAGGGATTATTGCCTTTTTTTTAATTTATGTAGCATTTTATGCCATGAGTTTTGGTTTACCTTGCTTTTTTCCTATAATCCTTGCATTTCATGATTCTTGGAAAAATCAAAATTTTATCACTAAGACAATTAAACTTGGCATGATTTACCTGAAATATGTGACACTTCTTTTTTCCTTGGAGACTTTAGTTAAAGCTTTTTCTATTATTTTATTTATTGTATTTATCTCAAATATAGAAAATATTTCATTAAATTTTAAAGATAAGTATATTTTTGATACACTTCCAAATTTAATTGAAACTTCATTGCTTCAAGAAAAAATGAAAATATTTTTAGTTTTTCTTTTTTGGGGAGGTTTCAATATTATTTGGGATATTTTTAAAGCTTGTTTTATTTCTTATCTATTCGTGCATCATTATAAAATAAAGTCTCTGTCAGAACCTGATATTATTTAATTTGATTATTAATACAAATTTATGGTAACTCTGGTTGATAATTTAAATTATCTCTTAAGTTCAGAGCATTTGTTTTTTGAAATAAACGAATTCTAGTATCTGAAATATTAAAAAAATTATTTGAAATTCCATATTCTATCTGACTATTAGATGAATTATCAATAGCATAGGTGTACCTCAAAAATGCGGTCAAAGGAGATGCGTACATCACAATATACTTAATATTTAGCTGGGCTCCTACTGTTTTTTTAATCGCTTTGATCAAATTTTCATGATTTTTAACTGAACTATCTACAGTAAAAAAAAGATCTAACCACATATCTCGGAGAAAGACTGGAAGTATTTTATAAAAACCAATATCAGGTTGCCAAATAGGGAAGCTGTAGGCAAATTGAAGAGCCACATTATAAATATATTCGTCTCCTGTCGTTTTTAAAAAACTACTCGTGGTAAAATGTGTGGAGAGTACGTGGTTTTTAAAAAAACTTGGAATATATTCACTGTAAGAAAAATATGGTTGATATACCATATCAATATTATAAAAATCATGCCATACTGTTGTGGCAACTATAAGACTCCTGCCATCTTCGGGACTGATTGATTTTAAATAGAAATCATAATTTATATATGAATAGCTCAAAGTTGGTGAACCCATCCACAATAGATTATTTTGAAAAAAAGATTGCGAATTATTAGAAGAACTCTTAATTTTAGAAAGAGCATAATTTAAGTTCAGATTATGCTTCGTTTGAAAATAGTTAAAGGGTAGATTGATGGATCCTGTTATTTTATGTAATATTGTGTTTGAATTAAATATTTTTGAACTAGTATTTATAGTAGTATAATAAATTAGACTTAAGTCTGGCCAAAATCCAGAATAAGTATAATTACCTGATAAAATTATTTGCCTAAAGTTTGGAAAATAGTTAAGAGAAAATCCATATAAATTTAGGCCAAGTGCGTCAGATGAAAGTATTGTGAAGCCAAGATTAGAAGTTCCATCAAAATTACCTTGAAAAAATGGAATCCAAAAAGATGGTGCGATGGATGCTAATGGTAGATAATTTTGAGAAGGGAGGCTATCTTTTGCAAGATTTTCTGTTTTGCTTAATTTTTTATTCTCAAGTTTAAACATTGCCAAAGAAGTTCTTTTTAAACGTGTTCGGGTAACCTTAATTTTCTGTGAAGGATATGGGAGCAATGCTTGATTAAAACCGGTTGAATTATAAGATGTTGCGGCGATGAGCTTTCCATCAGGTGATATATCTGGATAAAATAATCCACCGACAACATTACTCAATTGAGATATCTGTTGAGTCTGTAAATTATACTCGAATAAATTATATACTCCTTCCGATCTATCAGAGCTGAAAAGAAGGCGATTTCCATCGGGATGCCAACTTGGCTGTAAATGGTTGAAATGCCCAGATGTTATTTTAAGTATTGATTTTGTTTTCAGTTCTAAAATAACAATTTGACTAAAACCGCTAGAATCTTTAAAATTAAATACAATTTTTTTACCATTTGGTGAAAAGCGCGTAAAGCCTAATTGAGTAGAAGAATTTTCTATAATTTTTTTTGTATTACGAAAGTTAAGATCGCTTAATGAAAGAGAGTAATTGCCTGCTTGACTTTGCACAAATACTATTTTTTTTTGATGAGCATTATAATCAACATAGCTTGATCTTAGACCATGACTTAATCTTTTAAGGTTATAATTATTCGCTGAAAATAGAAATAGATCATAATAATTTGAAAAATGGTTAAATTTATCTAAATCGGAGATGAGTACCTGTCCCTTCTGACCAATAGAAAGATAGTTTACAAAGTTTACATCTGACATAACGTTTGATTTAGCTTTCTCTTGTTTTTTGAACCAGTCAGAAGATTTTATTTTTTGGGGGATATTATATCGAAAAAGACGAGTTTCAGTATCATTAGCATCTTTAATAAAATAAAGAAATTTGCCGGATGGATCAAATCTACCTAGCCCTGAATAAAAACCTGTTGTACTTAAAAGTCTATATTGTGTTAGGGGTTTCTTTTTAATTTTAAGAATTTTATTTCTTTGTATTTTTTCTTCTTTTGCTTGAAATTGGAGCCATAAGGAATCTAAATCTTGTTTATAGCTTTTTTCCATATTATCACTCGCTTGATATGGCCAAAAATTTGAAGCTTGTGTTTGATAAACTTTTAAAAATGAATTATTTCCATATTTTGTATTAAGAAATTTGATAAACCTACCTCCATAAAGGTAATGATTTCCTCTGGGCCACTTCCGATAAAAATTGTGAGAGATGTCGTGAATTGAATCAAAGCTGTTATCAGCTACTTCGTTTCTCATAATCATGTCTACATAGGTGCTGTTATTTCTACCGTGACCTCCTTGTGATTCTTCATGTACCGCATAACCCTCAATAGTCCATAAAGGCTGCAAAGTATTTATAAAATAGAAACGACCTAGTATATATTTTAAAACACCAGCCACACCATATGTCATATCTAAAGTCAAGATGTGGGTGTATTCATGTGTTATGAGGATATCCATCCAATCATTAAAATTATTTGTAACTGTATTCATCTCTGGTTTCACAGGGAATAACACAACTTTATTATAAGGGATTGGAATAGCATAAGCGTTCGCTCTATCGGTTGAGTCAACCAAAACGATATCAGTACGTAAGGCTGGTTTCCAACCAATTTTTGGAGAGAGTTTCGCATGAATTTTTTCTGCAAGCTTGGCTGTTCTTTGAGCGATTTTTTCCAAATTTTGATGATAATGAACCCAGAAATGTTTTGTTTTAATCGATCTCCACTTGAAGCTCGGATCAAATTTATTCCCGCCAAATCTAGTCTGAGGAAAAATTATATTAATTGTTAAAATAAATATAAAAAATATTTTAAAATCTTTAAATAAGTAAATCATCTCGACGAAGTTTTTGCTATTTTAGTTAAATAATCTTAAGTTAGTTTTAAGATAAACACTATTATATACAAGAAAGGTATTCCTTATGACAAGTTTTTTTAGAGATGATAAACAAAAAATAGTTTTAAGCAGAGCGTAAAACAATCTCAGCTATTTCAGAGGGAGCTCCTAAACGCATAGGAATACCCCAATAGCCAGTACCTTTATTCACATAAATCCATGTTTTTTTGTAATAATGTAGACCTTGAACAAAAGGTTGAACTAAATGAACAAGGATGCCAAATGGAAATAATTGACCACCGTGGGTGTGTCCTGATATTTGTAAATCGTAATTAGATTCTACCGCTTTATAAAGGCTACGGGGTTGATGAGCCAAAAGTATTTTACATCCGTCAACATCACAGTTTTGAATAGCTTTTGCAGGATCAGTTTTATGTTCGGGTAAAATTTTATGAGCGGTGTAATCAGTTACACCTGCTAAAATTAAATGAGATTTTTTTCTTCTCAAAATAGTATGTTCATTTAAAAGAACTTGAATGCCTAAACTACGTATGGCCTTAATCCAATCTTTAGCACCTGAATAATATTCATGATTTCCTGTTACAAAATAGCTACCATATTCAGAGTGCATATTTTTTAAAGGCTCTATATGAGAATATAGCTTTGGAACAGAGCCATCAACTAAATCTCCAGTAATAGCTACCATATCTGGTTGAGTTGAATTTACAGCTTCAACAATTTTTTCGATATATTCTCTTTTTATTGTAGGTCCTACATGAATATCTGTAATTTGAGTAATTTTAAAACCATCAAAATCTTTTGGTAAATTTTTTAGTGTAATTTGGACAGGGGTTCGATTTGCAACCTTTCTGGCTTGGTAAAGCCCGTAGCCTACAAATCCGGATGTTACGGGTAAAATAATTTTATGATAAGTTTTAATAAAAAAATCTTTTCTATGAATTTCTCTGTTAGATTTTATTTTATTTGAACTTGTTGAGGAGATAAAAAAATTGAATTGAATTTTTTTTGCCAAGTATAAAATAAATAATATAAAATCTCTAAGTGCGGTTAATAAAATTAAAAAATAAATAATACCCAGTGAAATAGATGCATACCAATATAGTAGATCTGAGAATACATTCTCCATAGAATGAAATGGAATTATTAATACGAAGCTATAGACCATTATGAATAGCAAGATAGTTAGATAATTTTTTATGTGAGTTTTAAATGGTAATAATTTGATCAAATATTTTTTGAGATAGAAAAAACCGATTGTGAGAGTTGAGGTAACTACAGTAATAAACGAAGACAATAAAAATAATTTATTCCAATTTAAATTATCTGTAAACATTTTTTCTTATTCTTGAATTAGAATTATTGTTATTTATCAGTATAAATTTATGATCTGATATTTAATTTAAATGATTAATTTTTAATATTGCTTAAATTATCAAAATTAAACTTTAAAAAAAATTGCAAGATTAAAAAATGTTACTCAATAGATTTATTGTAGAATATTTTATTGTAATAAAAATTTACTTAAAAAATTTGGAATATATTCTTGAATGTTAAACAAACCCGACAGCAATAAAGTAACAAAAATTATTTTGAAGAAAAAATTTATTGGATACATATAAATTTTTTGAGTATAAAAAAACGACATATCAAAAGGGGGTATAGGAAGACAATTAATTAAAAAAACCAACCAACTCTGTTTGATCATTGAGTGACAGAGAAGATATAAATAAGTGGTTTTATCTGGATTCTTCAAAGAAAGGTAGCCCATGATAATTATCATTAAAAGGAGTAAAGAAAGTGATGAGATTAAAAAACTTAGCCAGTTATCTTTGCGGTTTTTTTGCACTAAACCGCCCCAAGAAATATTTGTGAGACTTAAGCAAAAAAGAGCAAAAGGGTCAATTGAACTCACTGGATTAAAATATATTGATTTTGAATGATCAGTTCCTGTTTTTTTGAAAAAACTGATCCTTGTAAATTCTTTTATTAATAAAACTAAAAAAGCTGAGGGTAGACTATAAGCTAAATCTCCTACCTTGTGAATAACTATTTCAATAATTTCCAATCTTAACCTCCACCAACAAAATGAATAATCTCGAGGGTATCTTTTTCATTAAGGACAATTGTATAATAGTCTTTTTTAGGTAAGATAATTTTATTATATTCAATGGCAATATTCTCTTCTAATAATTTAAAATATTCCAGTAAAGCTTTAATGTTGGGCTCTTTAAGTTTATCTATGGGTATATTTTCACCGTTTACTTGCACTTTTTACCTGCTCATAAAAATCTTCTATGTTTATTGAAACTGTCTCTTTACTGCCTCTCTCTCGAATACTAAGAGTTTTAGCGGTTTCTTCATTTTTACCCAGAACAACTGCATAATTAATTTTTTTTTGGTTCCATTCTCGAATTTTATAACTAATTTTTTCATTTCTGATATCAAGCTCTGTTCGCAATTTCTTTTTTTGAAAAAACTGTTCTACTTGTTTCGCATATTCACTTTGCATTTCACTTACAGTTAAAATGGATATTTGCACGGGCGAGAGCCATAATGGAAACTTTCCCGCATGGTGCTCAATAAGAATTCCAATAAATCGTTCTAAAGAGCCTAAAATGGCTCTGTGAATCATAATAGGTCGGTGCCGTAGACCATCGTGACCAATATATTCCAATTGAAAACGCTCAGGTAAGAAAAAATCAAGTTGTATAGTACCACACTGCCAATCACGTCCTAGACAATCACGAATATTAAATTCAATTTTTGGTCCATAAAAAGCTCCTTCGCCTTCTTTAATTGTATACAATATCTTTTCATCATTCAAGGCCAAAGTTAAAGCCTTTGTTGCCTTCTCCCAAATATCATCTGAGCCGAGTGCTTTATCTGGACGTGTAGCGATAAAAACCTCAATGTCTAAAAAACCAAATTTTTGATATACTTCTTTTGTAAACTTGATTGCCTCACTTACTTCTGCTTGTAATTGATCAGGGGTACAGTAAACATGAGCATCATCTTGTGTAAAGGCTCTCACACGAAAAAGACCGTGTAGTACTCCTGAAAGTTCATTACGATGTACCGTCCCTAATTCTGCCATGCGAAGAGGTAAGTCTCGGTAGCTATGTAGTTTATTTTTATAGATTAAGTTTGCTCCGGGGCAGTTCATAGGTTTTATTGCAAATTCTTTGTTTTCTATTTCTGTGAAGTACATATTCTCTTTAAAATTCTCATAGTGTCCTGAGCGAATCCACAGATCAGCGGACATAATGGTAGGGGTTTTAATCTCTCCGTAACCTCTCTTTTTACATTCTTTACGAATATATTTAGTCAAAATATTAAAAAGTATTGTGCCTTTCTCATGATAAAAAACCATTCCAGGGGCAAATTCTTCAAAACTAAAAAGTTTTAACTCTTTACCTAGTTTACGGTGATCACGTTTTTTCGCTTCTTCAATATTCTTTAGATATTTTTTAAGCGCTTGTTCTGTTGGAAAGCTTACACCGTAGAGCCTTTGTAGCATCGGTGTTGAAGAATCTCCCCGCCAATAAGCACCAGAGATAGCTGTAAGTTTAAAAAAACCTAATTTAGAAGTCGAAGGTACGTGGGGGCCTCTACATAGGTCTTGAAATTCTCCTTGTTTATAAACCGTAAGAGATTCAGTTTCTGGAATTGACGCAATGATATCGGCTTTGAATCGTTCTCCCATTTTATTAAATTCATCAATAGCCTGCTCTCTGCTATAGAGATGGCGGCTTACTTGCAAGTTTTCACTGCATATTTTATGCATTTCATCTTCTAATTTATCAAAATCATCTTCTGTTATTTTTTTATCTAATTTAATATCGTAGTAGAAGAAACCAGGCCCATTTTTGATGACTGGACCTATCGTGAGCTGAACATCAGGATAATGTCTTTTCACTGCTTGAGCTAAAACATGAGCACTCGAATGCCAAAAAATCTCTTGCCCCTCACTATCTTTAAAGGTAAGTATCTTAATTTTACCAGATGTATTTATTTCTTGGGAGAGATCGAGGCATTTACCTTTAATTTTAACTCCCAGAGCTTTTTTTATGGCGGAAGGGTAGTATTTTTCAAGAAATATATTATAACTCATACCCGATTCAATATGAAATATTTTTTCATCGGGAAGTTCAATTGTATAATTTTTATTTTCAGTCTGCATATCTATTTCCTTCACCATAAATTATAACTTAATCAAATTTTCCATTGATTTTCCATATCAATGATGTAAGTTTGATAAGATTCTCACTTCGCAATTTCACGTTCATAATGGAGTGAAATGGAATTGACAAAACATATTTTTTATTTTTGAAAATGTTAAAGGCTTGATAAACCATGATAGAGGGTAAACTTTAAAAATTATTTTCGATGAATTAGCTAAAATTGGTTATTCTGTAAAATGAAAATTGTTAAACAGTCTCGATTATGGTGTTGCAGAAATGTGTGAAAGAATTTATTTCGTTGGTGTTCAAAAAAAGGTTTTAGGCGATAATAAATTTCATAGTTCAGAATGATTAAATGAAGAATGTTTGAACTGGACAAAAAAAATACTGAAATAATGGAAGATTTACAAATGATAATTGGGAATAAATAAAAAGTAAAAAGCGATCGTAGAAGGAAAAGCGTTATGTTTTAAAACAGTTATAAAATTTAGAAAGAATAAAAAAGAATAATCTGTGGCGATAACTCAGCATTAAATATTAATTGGTATACACTTTGTGCCCAATTTAAAACCTGTGGCGGTGAGCTAGAGATTACGTGAAACATGAGCCACAAGGGTAAGGGAGTTTTAAAAATTGTCTAATTTGTGTCATCACCCACAACCGAGTAATTGATGCCGTCGTTAGAAAAAATAGGAAAAGACTGAGTATGATTAAAAAGAAAGATTTATTAAACGAACAAGAAGATCAGAAAACTTCACCTCTCAGCGGAGGACTCTTAAAAGAATCGTTTCTACAATTTGGTAGTATTTATTTGATACTCGCCCTAATAAATTTACGCGTAAAGCTTCTTTTCACATCGGCATGGCATGATGGTATTTTAGAAAGAAATCATGATTTATTATTACAGTATTTATATACGAACAATGAACAGTCTCGGTTATTTCAATTTTATATTCCGGAATTTCTAAAGTCGTTGTTTCATCTATCAGTTCCTGATGCTTATATCGTGCAAAGATGGGTATTTACATTTTTGGCATTTTGCTGTTTTCATTATTATTTGAGAAAATGGTTTAGCAAAGAGAAAGCTTTTGCCGGCGTCTTATTTTTAGCCTCTATTATGCCACTGACGTATTTTAATCATCTGCAAGAAAGTGCTCCATTACTTTTGTTCACTTTTTTGCTCGCCTTATGGGCGATTCGAGAAAAAAGGACGTTGGCGTATTCACTTATTCTGTGCATTGGTGCCATTAATAATGAAACTATGCTTTTTTTACCGGCGGTCTATCTGTGTTATCATTTTAAGAATTCTAAATTCAAATCTATGTTTCCATTAAGTTTGAAAACTATTGGCTATGCTTTGCCAGCCTATTTGGTTGTAGGTGTTATTCGGTATATTAATAGAGACAGGCCACACTTGGGTGGAGTATGGCATTTGAAAGGCAATGTGAAGGGTTTCCTCAAAGGATTCTCCACGTTCCCTATGGATTATTGGGAAACTCCTTACCTTTATGTTTTCTTCATTTTTGGTATGTTCTGGATATTTAGTTACCTGAAATTTGACAAAAAAGTGCTATTTCTCCGGCGTTCGCTTATAGCAATGCCCTTCTTTATTATTCCACATTTGCTGATTGGTATTATTTCGGAAGTACGTCAAATGCTTCCATTAAGTTTTATTATTATTCCTGCGAGTTTTTTTTATTTGTTTCGATCTGATGAGAATACAAAAAAATTGGAGTAATAATGCACTTGGCGAATGGGACAGTAATTATTAACATTAGTTGACGATTGAAAAAGGCAATCGTCGGTTGCTGAGTTTGTCTGTACGGTGAATATATTGTGGAGATCGTACCGATAGCAATAAAATATATAAAAAATATTAGTTTATTTAAGTCGTCATATTTTTGCATTCACAAAATTTGGGCGGTGTAGATCCTCACTATATGATCTGGCAATCTTATTCAAAAATTATCCGATTAGATTTCAATAATAAATTTAGAAAGAATAAAAAAGAATAATATGTTTGAACAAACCTTCAAAAATATAGATGATATATTACATAAAGATGCTGGCTGTAGTAGTGAGCTAGATTATGTAGAACAAACCTCGTGGGTGTTATTTCTAAAATATCTGGACGACTTGGAACAAGAAAAACAAGGAAATGCCGTGCTCATTGGCGGAACCCACGCCGAGATCATCGTGCCTGAATATCAATGGGCAACATGGGCAGTACCCAAAATGAAAGATGGAAAAATAGATTATAACTCCGCCAAAACCGGTGATGATCTCTGTGATTTTGTCAATAATAAGCTTTTTCCATACTTCAAAAAATTCAAGGTGGATGTTGCCCGTGCTGATACCATTGAATATAAAATTGGTGAGATCTTCAGCGAGTTAAAAAACAAAATACAAAGTGGTTATAACCTACGGGAAGTGCTCAACCACATTGATAAATTGCATTTTAGAACTTATGCAGAAAAGCACGAAATGAGCCATTTATATGAAAGCAAGATTAAAAATATGGGCAATGCTGGTCGTAATGGTGGCGAATATTACACTCCACGAGCACTGATTAAAACCATTGTTAAAGTTGTTGCACCCAAAATAGGTAACACCATTTATGATGGGGCGGTAGGTTCTGCGGGTTTCTTGTGCGAAGCCTTTAACTATTTAAGTAAAAGGGAATCAGAAGACAATGAAAAAATATCTACAACTGATTTCAGCACCTTACAAAAAAAAACCTTCTACGGCAAAGAGAAAAAATCATTAGCCTATATTATCGGCATTATGAATATGATCTTGCATGGCGTAGAAGCACCGAATATAGTGCATGCCAACACCCTAACCGAAAACCTCACCAACATTCAAGAGAAAGATCGTTTTGATGTAATTTTGGCGAATCCGCCTTTTGGTGGTAAAGAACGTGCGGAGGTGCAACAGAATTTTCCCATAAAAACTGGCGAGACAGCGAGTTTATTCTTGCAACATTTTATCAAGATTTTAAGAGCAGGGGGCCGTGCGGGCGTAGTTATCAAAAACACCTTTTTAAGCAATACCGACAACGCGGCTATTGCTCTGCGCCGAGAATTATTAACCAGCTGTAATTTGCATACGATATTAGATTTACCCGGCGGGACATTTACTGGTGCGGGCGTTAAAACGATTGTGTTATTTTTTGAAAAAGGCAGAGCGACTCAAGAAATATGGTTTTACCAATTAGACGCAGGACGTAATTTAGGCAAAACGAATCCGCTTAACGAACAAGATTTAGCCGATTTTATCGCACTGCAAAAAACCAAAGCAAGCAGCGTAAACTCATGGATGCTGAGCATAAACGACATTGATCAAGATACCTTTGATCTATCCGCTAAAAATCCTAACACCTTAGCCGAAGCTCCTTTACGAGAACCACAGGAAATATTGAAGACGATGAGCAAACTAGACAAAGAGAGTGCTGAAATAATGGAAAATTTACAATTGACAATGGAAAATAAATAATTGAAAATTGATAATTGATAATGAATAGAAAAAATGAAATAAAACTGTTTCAAGAGCAAGCTGTCAGAACCCATTGGGATGAAGAGCAGGAAAAATGGTATTTTTCTGTTGTTGATGTCGTCGCAGTTTTGACTGAACACAAAAGCTATCAAGGCGCAAGAAATTACTGGAAAGTACTTAAACATCGGCTAGCAAAGGAAAGTGGTCAGTCGGTTACAATTTGTAACCAACTGAAAATGCAATCTGCTGATGGCAAGTATTATAAAACCGATGTCGCCGATACAGAGCAGATTTTACGCCTTATCCAGTCCATTCCTTCACCCAAAGCCGAACCCTTTAAACTATGGCTGGCAAAAACAGGCAGTGAGCGTATAGCCGAAACAGACGACCCAGAGTTGGCTTTTGACCGTGCAATGCAAGCCTATATTGCCAAAGGCTATTCTAAAGAATGGATAAACCAACGCTTAAAAAGCATAGAAGTCCGTAAAGAACTCACCGATGAATGGGCCGAGCGTGGTATGAAACAGGGCTTGGAATATGCTATTTTAACCAACGAACTCACCCAAGCATGGGCAGGGAAAAACATCAAAGAATACAAAAAGTTAAAAGGGCTGAAAACAGAGAACCTGCGGGATAATATGAGCAACCTTGAGTTGGTGTTAAATATGTTGGCAGAAGCCTCTACAACAGAAATATCCAAGCAAAAACAACCTGAAGGACTGGAAGAAAATAAGGATATTACCCGTAAAGGCGGTGGGGTTGCCAAAAAAGCCCGAGTAGAGATTGAAAAACAAAGTGGACAAGCCGTAGTAAACAGTAATAGTGCGAAAAAACTTTTGAAGGGTTCTAACAATGACTGAACACAATAAAACGTCCCGCACCGTAGCGGAGTTAATCAAAGAATTACAACAATTTCCGCCAGATATGCGGGTTGATGTGGTGGCTATGAAGATGGCTATGAAAATATGCTTACCCCCAAAATAGAAAAACTGGAACAGAACCCAGACAATCCCTATTGGGAAGGTGAGTTTCAAGAGGTAGGACGATTGGAGGGTGGACAACTGACGGAGGTGGTTGTTTTGCAGAGAGTGTTAAGGAGTGTGTAGTTTGCCGAAGGGCGATGCCTTGAGCTTACCGAAAGGATGGGAGGTTAAGAAGCTGGGGGAGGTTTGTGAGATAAAAACAGGAAAATCTAATGCAAATCAAGCAATCCAAAATGGGCAGTATGCGTTTTTTGATAGGTCTAAAAAAATAAAAAAGAGCAATCGTTATCTTTTTGATTGTGATGCTTTAATAATTCCTGGGGAAGGCTCGGCTTTTTTCCCCAAACATTATTCTGGAAAATTTGATTTACATCAAAGAGCCTATACAATTTTTAATTTTAACGAATACGTCAACATACATTTCGTAGAGCATTATTTGAATTTCAATCATAAATATTTTGAAAGAGTAGCTGTTGGAGCCACAGTAAAATCATTACGACTTAGACATTTTCAAGAACTACAAATCCAACTCCCACCACTCCCCGAACAAAAACGCATCGTAGCCATATTAGACCAAGCCTTTACTGCCATCAATCAAGCCAAAGCCAATACCGAAAAAAACCTGAAAAACGCCCGCGAGCTTTTTCAATCAAAATTGCAAGAAACTTTTGATAATGGAAAATTGAAAATTGACAATGGAGAATGGGAGGAGAAAAAGCTGGGGGAGGTTACTTTGAAAATTGGAAGTGGAGCAACTCCAAGAGGAGGAAAAGCAAATTACAAGAAAGAAGGCATTTCATTAATTAGAAGTATGAATGTTCACGATTTACATTTCAAGGAAAAAAATTTAGCGTTTATTGATGAACAACAAGCAAATGCACTTTCAAATGTTACAATTCAAGAAGAGGACGTTTTGCTAAATATTACAGGTGCTTCAATTGCAAGATGCTGTATAGTTCTTAAAGAATATCTACCTGCAAGGGTTAATCAGCATGTTTCTATTATTAGAGCAAATAAAGAAATTGTAAATCCTGTTTTTTTAGCTTCATTACTAACTTCAAAATTTTTTAAAGATCAAATTTTAGGGATTGGAAAACAAGGAGCAACTAGGCAAGCAATAACAAAAATTCAGTTAGAAAATTTCGTTATTTCTTTTCCAAAGACTACAAAAGAACAAAAACAGATAGTTAAAAAATTAGATAGCCTATCCACCGAAACGAAGAAACTGGAAGCCATCTATCAGCAAAAAATAACTTGCTTAGACGAGCTAAAAAAGAGTATACTGCAGAAAGCGTTTAGCGGGGGGTTATGACTAAAAGTAAAACCAGATATAAGATCCACCGAAACGAAGAAACTGGAAGCGATCGACTAGCGAAAAATAGCTTGCTTAGATGAGCTAAAAAAGAGCATACTGCAGAAAGCGTTTAGCGGGGGGTTATAACTAAAAGTAAAACCAGATATAAGATCCACCGAAACGAAGAAACCGGAAGCTCTCTATCAGCAAAAAATAGCTTGCTTGAATGAGCTAAAAAAAAGTATACTGCAGAAAGTGTTTCGTGGTGGGTTATAATTAAAAGTAAAACTAGATAGTCTATCCACCGAAACGAAAAGTTGGAAGCGATCGACTAGCGAAAAATAGCTTGCTTGAATGAGCTAAAAAAGAGTATACTGCAGAAAGCGTTTAGTGGGGGGTTGTAACTAAAAGTAAAACTAGATAGTCTATCCACCGAAACGAAAAGTTGGAAGCGATCGACTAGCGAAAAATAGCTTGCTTGAATGAGCTAAAAAAGAGCATACTGCAGAAAGCGTTTAGTGGGGGGTTATGACTAAAAATAAAACCAGATAGTTTATCCACCGAAACGAAGAAACTGGAAGCCATCGACTAGCGAAAAATAGCTTGTTTAGATGAACTAAAAAAGAGTATACTGCAGAAAGCGTTTAGCGGGGGGTTATGACTAAAAGTAAAACCAGATAGTTTATCCACCGAAACGAAGAAACTGGAAGCGATCTATCAACGAAAAATAACTTGCTTAGACGAGCTAAAAAAGAGCATACTGCAGAAAGCGTTTAGCGGAAGGTTATGACTATGAAAAATACACAAAGGCAAAATATATTACTTTCTTTTTCAGTATTCAAGAAACTTTATGATGAAAAAAAAGATATTTACGAAATAATAGCTTCGTCTATAAAATCTGAATTATCAAATCCCAGTCTATATGAATTTTTGTTAACTGAAATGACTCAAACAATAAATGATAAATATAACTTTAATATTCCTCAAGCAATAATAAAAAGATCCTTAAATAGAATTAAAAAAAGTGGTGGATTAACGTTAACGTACGGTAAATATACAAAACTTGAAAAGTTTGAAAATGTAAATATCTTTGCTGAAGATTCTAGTTCAGTAAAAGAAGACGAAAAATATATTTTAAATATATTGAAAAACTTTATAAAAAATGAAGAGTTATCAGATGATGATATACAAAAATCATTAGAATGTTATTTTTTAAATAAAATTGATGAGCACAATATTTTTCCAAATATTAATTCGTGTATTCTCAAAAACTCAAAAGATAATAAATTTATTAATGGCTTAAATGAAATAAAATACGGACTTATTATTTACGAAGGCATTTTTTATGGAATAGAGAACATTAATCCAGAAAAATGGAATAGTAAAACCGTTTTTTTGGATACCGAGATATTGTTTTATTTGGGTTCTTATAATGGCACTCTTTTTAAGAAAATGGTTGATGATTTTATGTTATTGATAAAGATAATAAATAAAACCAAAAAAATAATTACGCTAAATTTTTCAGAAGATGTAAAGAAAGAGATAGATGGTTTCTTTTATATAGCAGAATCAATAGTAAAGGGGGAGAGAGAATACCAATCCAATGATGTTATAAAATATATTTTAAATAACTGTAGTAGTGGCAGTGACATTATAAGCGAAAAGATAGATTTTTATTCGCTATTGTCTAAACTTGGAATAAGAGAATATAAGAATGAATCGCAGTATGAGGATAAAAATTTTAAGTATAATTTAGAAGACGCATCCAATTTAGACGATAAAGCACAGAAACAGCTTAAACAAGTAAGTTCTATTAATATCTTAAGAAGCGGTGAAAAATACAATACATTGGAGAAAGTTAGATATTTATTGTTAACAGAAACTAGAAATACAATAGACTTATCAATTCAGTATAAAGAGGCAGGCAATTTTCGATTGGCAATAGGTTTGTTTGATTTAACCAACCAGCTTTGGATTAAGACCAATAAAGGGTTAGGAAATTCAGAATTACCATCAACATTTGACATAAGAAATAAGGCTAAAATTGCACTATCTAGATCATTATCTAAAAAAGTATCAGAAGAATATGATAAAGTTAATGCTAATTATAAAAATAAAAATATAGAGAAAAATACGTTTATTGATAAGATAGCTGATTTAAGAAAAATTGATAGTAATCCAGATGATATAAATGAATCAAATTGTGAAAATATAACAGATTTAATTATTGATACTGATTCTATGGAAAGGCATTACGAAGAAAAAGCCATTTATAAAAAAGAATCGGAAGATAAAAGTAATATAATTAGCGAGAAAGATGATAAGTTAAAAGAAAAAGATAATGAAATTAGCAAACTTAAAAAACGAGAAGAGGAAAGAAAGTTGAGAAGCAAGAGAATTTTAAAATTTTTTGTATGTCTTTTGATAATATTGTTATTGTTTGTTTTTCGTGATAATTTAATGCGATTTATAGGTAATGTTATCTATGTTGTTGGTGGTTTAGCTTCAGTTTTTGGTTTTCTCTCGTTTTTTAGTATTGATTGGTTAAAAATTAAGTCTTGGTGTAAAAAGCAATTTTAAATGAGCTAAAAAAAAGTATCTTGCAGAAAGCGTTTAGCGGGGGGTTGTGATAAAGAAAATAAAAAGCATTAAAAATTTAGCCGTATTTAAAAATTTTTTATGGGATAGCTCGGTTATTGGCAAGGATAATAAACCCTGTGAATTTAAAACTATCAACATTTTTTATGGTAGAAATTATTCTGGAAAAACTACGCTTTCCAGAATTTTTAGAGCGATGGAAACAGAAAGTTTGTCGGATAAATACGATAACCCAGAATTCTGTGTTTCCCTAAAAGACAAAGATGATATAACGCAGAATAATTTACAAAATCACAGTCAAACAATCAGGGTATTTAATGAGGATTTTGTCAAAGATAATTTAAAGTTTATTGGTGACCCTGATAAAGACATAGAACCCTTTGCAATTTTAGGCACGGATAATAATGTTGTAGAGAAGGAAATTCAAGTCTTACAAGCAGAACTTGGTTCTAACGAAGAAGAAAAAGAAACAAGGTTGTATGCTGATTTTAAAAATATTAGCATTGAATGTAAAACGGCATCAAAAGAATATGAAGAAGCAAAAGGTGCGTTAGAGCGTCAACTCGCAATAAAAGCAACAGATGAAAAGCGAGGGATAAGATATAACTTCAACAAATTTGGCGACCAAAATTATAATATACAAAAAATAAAAAATGAGATTCAATTAGTTTTAAAAGATAACTTTGAAGTTATCACAAATGAAGAACAAACAGAATTAGATAGATTGCTTGTAGAAAAATCTCTTGATAACATTCCACCTCCTTTAGAAATGAAGTTGCAATTTAGTTTTCTTTCAGGGCAGGTCAAGAAGTTGGTTGAAAAGAAAATTAGTGCGTCAAATAAAATTGAAGAACTTGTTAAAGATGCCCTCTTGAGTAAATGGGTAAAAGATGGTGTCAGTATTCATAAAGATAAACGAGAAACCTGTGCGTTTTGTGATAACAAAATTATAGAAAATCGTTGGTCTAAATTAGAAAAACATTTTGATGAAGAATCAGCAAAACTTGAGCAGGAAATTAATAACTTAATAAATAATATCACGCAGGAAGAAAACAAAATTACAAACGGATTGACAATAAATAATAGGGAGTTCTATTCTAAGTTCAATTCAGGGCTAGATTCATTATCTGAAGAGTACAGTATTGTATCTAAAGAATATAATACAAATTTAGATAAGTTAAATGAACAATTGAACACTAGAAAAAACAACTTAACACAGGTGCAAATATTTGACTTGCCAAAAAATGATTGTACTCAAAAATTAATTGATATTTGTAATAAATTTGAAAAAATTTGTACTGAATCTAATGCATTTACAGCATCATTAACTACAAAACAAAATAAAGCTAAAGAATTTTTAAGGCTTCGGGAGGTTTATGATTTTATAAAAACAATAAAATATTCAGATGAAATACAAAAAATTAAAAGTTTAAAAGAAATAGAGAGTAATATAAATTTAGAAAAATCAAACTTGGACGCTAAAATTAAAGAAAAAATAGAAGCGATAAATACTAAAAAAAGACTTCTGAAGGATGAGAGCAAAGGAGCGGATAAGGTTAATGGCTATTTGAATAATTTTTTTGGTCATAGGTTCCTTTCGCTAAAGGCAATAGAGTTTCACGACGAGGACGATGAAGCCAAGAAATTCAAGTTTGAAATTATAAGGGATAATAAGAAGGCTTATCATTTAAGCGAGGGTGAGAATAATTTAATCGCATTTTGCTATTTTATGGCTAAATTAGAAGATGTAGAAACAAAAGGCACAAAACCTATTATTTGGATTGATGATCCTGTTTCAAGTTTAGATGGTAATCATATTTTCTTTGTGTATAGTCTTATAAATGAAAAATATATTGACAATAATTTTGAACAATTGTTTATATCTACTCATAGTTTAGAATTTCTTAAATACTTAAAAAAACTGGAAAGAAAAGAAAATAAGAAAGGTTACTTTATTGTTAATAGAAGTGAAGAGAATTCTTCTATTACGCCAATGCCTGAATATTTAAAAGAATATATAACTGAATTCAACTATTTATTTGAGCAAATATATAATTGCTCATTGATTGGTGAAGTTAATGATGATAATCATTCTTATTTTTATAACTTTGGCAACAATGCTAGAAAGTTTTTAGAAATATTTTTGTATTACAAATATCCAGATAACACTAAATCAATAGAAAAAATGACAAAGTTTTTTGGTGGGCAGAGTATTCCCGCAATTCTTACTGATAGAATAAATCATGAATACTCACATTTGTCAGCAAGTCTTGAAAGAGGAAGCAATCCTATTGAAGTTCCAGAAATGAAAGAAGCTGCTAGACAGATATTAGAAAGAATTGAAAAAATTGATAAAGAACAATATAACGCTTTATTAACAAGTATAGGTGAAAATACGAACACCTAAAGAAAGACACAATCCATGAAAGCCACTGAAAAAATAACAATCAATCCTACACGTTTACAGTGGTGTTGCGAGGCAATAGGTGTAGATATTGAGCAGTTTGCTAATGATATTGATATTGCTAAAAGCACGTTGCAGAAAGCAGAAATAAGCATCAAACAATTAGAAAAGATAGCGAAATATTTTAATCGTGGGTTGTTGTTTTTTCTTGAGCCTAGCGATGTGGTTGAAGATAAAATTTATTCTCTGCAATTTCGCACCATCAACAACCAAGAACCAATACATGACCGCAAGATCAGAGCATTAATTGAGAATGTTGAAAAGCAAAGACAAATATATCTTGGCTTGATGGAAGATTTAGAAGAGCCTATCAAACGTGATTGGTTGCCTAGGTTTGCATTAAATAATAGAAACATAAAACAAGTCAGTGCTAATGTGCGGCAATGGTTAAACCTGCCTGATGGCTATAAATTTGAAGATTTACGCCGTGCGGTTGAAAGCAAGGGTATTATGTTATTTGTGATGAGCGGTTATAATGGTAAATGGCAAATAGAAAAAAATAATCAGGTGCGTGGATTTTCTCTTTGTTACGACACTTTGCCGATTATTGTTATTAAAAAACAGAAAAGTAAGGGAGCACAAGCCTTTACCTTGATGCACGAGTTAGCTCATTTGTTGATACATAGAGAAAGTGCGATTGATGATGCAGAGAGTTTTGATAACTATCAAGGCAAGGAAAAAGATGCCAATGAGTTTGCGGGAAATCTGTTAATACCCGATGATTTTTTAAGAAAAATAAACGTGCCAGAGTTGCTAGATTTAGAAGTTGATGGCTATGATAATTTTTTAGATAATTTTAAGAAGACTTGGTGCGTAAGTGTTGAAGCAATATTGGTCAGATTATTAAATGAGAAAAAAATAAACCAAATACATTATAATAATTATAAAATATTTAAAGAAGAACAAGAAAAGAAAGCGTTGGGAATCAAGTCAAGTATTCCTCGCACACGCCATAGAGAGCCACTCAGTATTTTTGGCAAGCCCTTTGTTCATGCCGTATTTGATGCTTTTTATGGTAAGCATATTACCCTAGCCAAAGCCAGCACCTATTTAGATAATTTGAAAATTAGCGATATACATAAATTAGAACAGCATGTATAGTTTCGATGCATCATCGATGATTCATGCTTGGGATAATTATCCTCCTGAAAATCAGCACTTTGTTGGCGTATTTACTCTAGTAGATACAAAGTACCATAGTTTGTTGGCGTCTTTACTCCAATAGATACAAAGTGCCATAGTTTGTTGGCGTCTCTACTCTAATAGATACAAAGTGCCATAGTTTGTTGGCGTCTCTACTCCAATAGATACAAAATACCATAGTTTGTTGGCGTCTCTACTCCAATAGATACAAAGTGCCATAGTTTGTTGGCGTCTCTACTCCAATAGATACAAAGTACCATAGTTTGTTGGCGTCTTTACTCCAATAGATACAAAGTGCCATAGTTTGTTGGCGTCTTTACTTCAATAGATACAAAGTACCATAGTTTGTTGGCGCCTTTACTCCAATAGATACAAAGTACTATAGTTTGTTGGCGTCTTTACTCTAATAGATACAAAGTACCATAGTTTGTTGGCGTCTTTACTCTAATAGATACAAAGTACCATAGTTTGTTGGCGTCTTTACTCTAATAGATACAAAGTACCATAGTTTGTTGGCGTCTTTACTCCAATAGATACAAAGTACCATAGTTTGTTGGCGTCTTTACTCCAATAGATACAAAGTACCATAGTTTGTTGGCGTCTTTACTCTAATAGATACAAAGTACCATAGTTTGTTGGCGTCTTTACTCCAATAGATACAAAGTGCCATAGTTTGTTGGCGTCTCTACTCCAATAGATACAAAGTACTATAGTTTGTTGGCGTCTTTACTGCAATAGACGGAACCCATGAAAACCACTGAAAAAATAACAATCAATCCTGTGCGGTTGCAGTGGTGTTGTGAAGCCATCGATGTGGATATTGAGCAGTTTGCTAATGATATTAAAATTGTCCAAACCACGTTGCAGAAAGTAGAAATAAGTATCAACGAAAAATAACTTGCTTGGACGAGCTGAAAAAGAGTATACTGCAGAAAGCGTTTAGCGGGGAGTTATAATTATAAAAATTCATAAAGTAGATGTGAAGAAATTTAGAGGATTTCAAAATGTGTCATTTTCTATTGGCGCTCATTTAACTGCCATAGCTGGTCAAAATGGAACTCAAAAAACCACTCTTTTGGGATTGATAAGCCAACCCTTTAGCATAACCGACAAAAAGAATCCGCTGTATTCTGAAAAACCTTTATGTGGCGGGCAATTCAAGTCAGCCTTTGCCGAAAAATTTAAATTATCGAATACTTTTGATCAACCAAAATCACATGAGTGGACTTTACATTTTGATAAGGAGTCTTTCACCGTAGAAAGTATTCCACGGAAACAAAAAGGTAAAGAAGATACTGTTAGATTTTGGAAAAAAGGCGATAGAAGCCAAGGTTCTGGATATATACAACTACCAGTTATTTATTTGAGTCTAAGCAGATTATTGCCATTGGGGGAAGATAGTCAAGTAAATCTTAAAAATATTTATTTAACTGACAACGAAATTCAATTCTGTAATGATTGGCACAAGAAAATATTGATTATTTTGGATAAATTTAAATCACCTAATTATGTTGAGAGTAAAAACAAAAATACATTGGGAGTTAATACAGATAGATATGATTGGAAGCAAAATTCTGCAGGGCAAGACAATATAGGAAAAATTCTTTTAGCAATATTGTCATTCAAAAGGTTAAAAGAAGAATATTCTGGAGACTATAGAGGAGGAATTTTAGCCATAGATGAAATTGATGCAACGCTATATCCGGCATCACAAGAAAAATTAGTAGATGCATTAGAAAGGTTCGCTTCTGATTATAACTTGCAAATAATTTTTACAACACACTCGCTGAGCGTTCTGAAAAAACTGGATGATAAAATACAGAGTAATAGACCTAACAATCAAAATAAAATTGTTTTTTTGAAGAGGATAGATAGCAATATTAGAATTATTGAAGATTGTTCTTTTCAAGATATTGAAGCCATGCTTAATGTGGTTTCGTTGGGAGAAATAGACAAAGGCAAAAAGAAATTAACAATTTTTTCAGAGGATGAAGAAGCTCGTTATTTTATTAAAGTGCTATTAGGTACAAAAATTACCAAAAACTTACGGTTTATAAATTGCAGTTTGGGAAATGGAAATTTAATTCAATTAGCTAAACAAAGAGTGCCTGGATTTTGCTCCCCTGACTCAATAGTTATTTTAGATGGAGATGTAAAGAGTAAAGAAATAAAAAACCTTGCAAATTTTATAATTTTGCCAAGTGGAGATAGTCCAGAAAGGCTATTGGCGAAGTATTTATATAACCTGAACGATAGTGATAATTTATGGGAGATCATAGCCAGAAATTATACGAAACAAGTGTGCTTTAAGAACTATCCTTTAGACGAAATTGTGAAAGATCGTGATAAAGCAAAAAAATGGCTTAAAGAGCAAAAGGTGCATTGGGGAAGGGGTGCTAGTAAAGTCATTAATCCATGGAAAATAGAGCATGAAAAGGATGTAACAAAGTTTGTTGAAGAATTCAAGGAGAAGTATAATGAAATTGCCGATAAAATTGCTTTGCAAAGGGTATAGCTTATGATGCAAGAAATAAAAAAAATATTGGTAAGAAATCTGCATTTGTGGACGGAAAATCCAAGACAGCCTGTAGATACTTTCTTATCTGATGAAGAAGTTATGAGAATCGCTATTGGCGATCCTAAAAATAAATGGGATTTGCAGAAATTAGCAAAACAAATGGGTGGGTATTATGATTTAAGTGAGTTACCTACTGTTGTAGAAATTGACGGAAAAAATATTGTTTATGATGGAAACAGGAGAGTAGCTGTTCTTAAATACCTGCAAAATAGAAAGTTATTTCAAAGTTTAGGAGAAGGAACTTTTTATGATTTCGAACCTATTGCGTTAAAAGAATTAGTAGAAATACCTTGTAATGTTTGTAACAAAGAGACAGCATTAAACAATGTGGAAAGGAAACATAGTAATTCTGGATCATGGAAAGAATTAGAAAGGCAATATTTTTTACATACACATAGAAATAAACCCAAAAGTAATTTCTTAATTATTGAAGAAAGTACGGGGATTATAAGTGAAAATAAAAAGATGAATCAAGGGTTTGTCAATGATGAAATATTAACGATAGAAAATTTGAGAAAAATAGGATTTTCTATTAAAAATAAAAAATTAGTTTCAAACTATGAGGAAGATGTTTCTAAAAATATTTTGGAAGAAATTATTAAATTAGTTGATTCAAAGACAATTAGCACAAGAAAAAATAGAGGAAAACTGAAAGATTCTTTGCTTGAAGTAAAGGAGTTAAAAGATACGATAAAACAATTTGATCCTAAAAAGCCAGTGAAAAATTGTTCTAAAAGTAATAAACCCGTAGAGCCGAATAATTCAAGAAGAACTTCTAAAACACGATCTAAAGAAGAAATATTTGGTAAGGTTTTGCGTTTAAAACCAGGGAAGGTGAATGATTTATATTTAGGAATAACTAATATCTATAACAAAAATACAATGGACAATACTACTTTACCAATTATAGGTATGTCCTTAAGATTGATTCTCGAAGTTGCAGGGAGGGTTCATTTTGAAGAAATTGGATCTGAAAATTCAGACAAAGATAGTGTATATAAAAAATTTTTAAAACAAGCGAAGAAAAGCATGTCTAAATCTAACATAAATTTTCTTTCTATTACACAAAATTGGATAGATGAAAAAGTGAACATGGAGGCTATTTTAGCCAAATATGCACATGGAAGTATGCCTGTAGATAAGGGCAATATATTGAAGCAATCAGAAATTGTTGGCCAGATTTTAGAATTTTATTTTAGTAGAGATAAGTAAAATGATTTATTCACCTCTTAGATATCCGGGCGGTAAAAATAGATTGTCTAAATTTATTGCAAAAGTCTGTTTGGATAATGATATTAGTGGGCATTATATTGAACCTTATGCAGGAGGTGCCGCTGTAGCTTTATATTTGTTATTAGAAAACAAAGTTGGCAGAATTACGATCAACGATTTTGATAAGTCAATTTATGCTTTTTGGTACGCTGTTCTAAATCATACAGATGAATTTTGTAAGTTGATTGAAAATGCGGAACTGTCTTATGATCAATGGATAAAACAAAAAGAAATTCAAAAAAACAAGGAAAATTGTAATTTATTGGTTTTAGGATTTTCAACATTTTATCTTAATAGAACCAATCGATCAGGAATTATATGTGCTGGACTTATAGGGGGAGGTAAGCAAAATGGAACTTATAAAATGGATTGTCGTTTTAACAAACAAAAACTAATAAATCGTATAAGAAAAATAGCAAAGTATAAAAATAAAATACACTTGTTTAATAAAGATGCCTTGAATTTAGTAAAAAAGATTAAATCAACATATAACAATAAAAATACAATTATCTATTTTGATCCTCCTTATTATCTGAAGGGGGCAACTTTATACAAAAATTCTTATAAAGATGATGATCATAAGAAAGTAGCAACCTTAATTAAAACTATTGAAGGTGCAAACTGGATTATTTCTTATGATAATACTCAAGAGATAAAAAGTATTTACGGTTGGGTAAAAAATAAATATGAGTATATTCTTTCACATTCAGCTTATAAAACTAAAAAGGGTAAAGAAATTTTGTTTTTTAGTGATAGCTTAGGAGTAACTGATTTTAAAATGATTCCAACCTATAAAAGCATAGCATAGTACAATATACCAGCAGTCAATGTTAAGTGCGTCCGTTTTATTGATTTGCTAAAAAAATAGAATCATGCACAAAAAATACGAATACCTAGAAAATTAATAGTTTGTTGGCGTCTCTACTCTAATAGATACAAAGTACTATAGTTTGTTGGCGTCTTTACTCCGATAGATACAAACCACCATAGTTTGTTGGCGTCTCTACTCCAATAGATACAAAGTACTATAGTTTGTTGGCGTCTTTACTCCAATAGATACAAAGTACTATAGTTTGTTGGCGTCTTTACTCTAGTAGATACAAAGTACCATAGTTTGTTGGCGTATTTACTCTAGTAGATACAAAGTACTATAGTTTGTTGGCGTATTTACTCTAGTAGATACAAAGTACCATAGTTTGTTGGCGTCTTTACTTCAATAGATACAAAGTACTATAGTTTGTTGGCGTCTCTACTCCAATAGATACAAAGTACCATAGTTTGTTGGCGTCTTCACTCCAATAGATACAAGGTACCATAGTTTGTTGGCGTCTTTACTCCAATAGATACAAAGTGCCATAGTTTGTTGGCGTCTCTACTCCAATAGATACAAACCACCATAGTTTGTTGGCGTCTCTACTCCAATAGATACAAAGTACCATAGTTTGTTGGCGTCTTTACTCCAATAGATACAAAGTGCCATAGTTTGTTGGCGTCTTTACTCCAATAGATACAAAGTGCCATAGTTTGTTGGCGTCTTTACTCCAATAGATACAAAGTACCATAGTTTGTTGGCGTCTTTACTCTAATAGATACAAAGTACCATAGTTTGTTGGCGTCTTTACTCCAATAGATACAAAGTACCATAGTTTGTTGGCGTCTTTACTCCAATAGATACAAAGTACTATAGTTTGTTGGCATCTTTGACGTAATAGATACAAACCACCATAGTTTGTTGGCGTATTAATAAAGAGATATATAAACGATGAGCAATAAAATTGGACGATTCGTTCGTCAACCTGCTGGTTTTGATGCTTTTATACCGTACAAATTCCCACCAGAGTCTAGCATTGTCTTTAGTTTAGAGATGACTAAAAAGAACGAAACGGCGGCCAGATTGCTCGGAAAATTAGACGGTATCGCCAAGTTATTGCCTGACATTGATTTTTTTCTACTAATGTATTTGAAAAAAGATGCTGCTTCGTCAAGTCAAATTGAGGGCACTCAAGCCACATTAATTGATGCGATTGAGGCTGAAGTGCAAGTTAGTTCTGATATACCCGAAGATGTGGATGATATTTTGCATTATATTTATGCCTTAAATTATGGCATGGGACGAATGAGAAAAGACGAGTTTCCACTTTCTTTACGATTGATTAAAGAGCTACACGGGGAGCTGATGACAGAAGCCAGAGCTAGTCATTTTTCAGACCCAGGAGAATTTAGAAAATCTCAAAATTGGATCGGTGGAACGCGACCTGATAATGCGCAATTCGTTCCGCCTCCAGCGATTGAAATGCATAAATCTTTGTCTGATTTGGAATGTTTTATTTATGCTGATAATGAATATTTAGATATTATAAAAGCTGGATTATTGCATGCTCAATTTGAAACGATTCATCCATTTTTAGATGGCAACGGGAGAACGGGAAGAATGTTGATTACATTTTATTTATGCCACAAGGGTTATCTTGAAAAACCGTTACTTTTTCTTTCTTCTTATTTCAAAAAGCATCAAAAAATGTACTATGAAAAACTCAATGATTATCATCAGGGTGAAATTATTTCATGGATTGACTTTTTTCTAGACGGAGTTATCGAGATTTCTAATCAGGCAATAAAAACAGTAGAGAAAATTACTGCTTTACGCGAGCAAAATATATTAAAAATTCAAAAATTAGGTACCCGAGCTTCTGAGAGTGCTACTAAGGTTTTACCTAAATTGTATGAACAACCAATTGTTAATACTGCACTTGTTCAGAAATGGACAAATTTTACCCGTTCAGGAGCACAAAAAGTGATTGCTAGATTCATTAAAATAGGCATTCTACATCCTAAACAGCAAGATAAAAAACACGAACGATTTTATCTTTATACTGATTACATTAAAATCTTTATAGATGCATGATGATGTTGAACGAAGCAGAAACCCGAGCAGAATTGATAGACCCCAAACTAAAAGCCTGCGGTTGGGGTGTTGCTGATGGTGTTAAAATTCTGCGTGAGCATAAAATTACCGATGGCAGAATACAGGTGGGCGGTGGCAGGGGTAAGAGACTAATCGCTGATTATATTCTGGTTTACAAGAATGTAAAGTTGGCGGTGGTGGAGGCTAAAAGTGAGCGTCTGGCAGTGAGAGAGGCTGTGCAACAGGCGAAAAATTATGCACAAAAATTAAATGTGGCGATTGCCTACGCTACCAACGGTAAAGAGATTTATAGTATCTGTATGCGAACGGGCGTAGAAGGCTTGGTGGATAATTTTCTGACTCCTCGTGAAATGTGGGACAAAACCTATTCCAAAAATATATCAAGTGAAGAAGCCAAGGGTTGGCAAGATAAATTCTACAGAATTCCTTTTGAGAGTAAAAGTGGCACTTGGCAACCACGATACTATCAAGAGGTTGCCATTAGAAATACTTTATATGCCATCGCACAGGGTAAAGAGCGTATTTTACTGACACTGGCTACGGGAACAGGTAAAACGGCGATTGCTTTTCAAATCGCCTGGGTTTTGTTTGATACCCGCTGGAACCTGTCGGCGAATGAAAGATTGAAAGTTGAAAATGAGGGCAGTCATTATCAGCCGAGGAGACCTAGAATTTTATTTTTAGCGGATCGTAATATTCTCGCAGATCAAGCATTTAATGCCTTTTCTGCTTTTCAAGAAGATGCAATGGTGCGGATAAAGCCAAAAGGAATTAAAAAGATGGGAAAAGTACCGACCAACGGCAATATCTTTTTTACTATTTTCCAATCTTTTATGTCAGGTACAGATGAAGCAGGAAACAGCGAACCTTATTTTGGCGAGTATCCAGCCGACTATTTTGATTTTATTATCATTGATGAATGTCATCGCGGTGGAGCGAATGATGAGGGGAGCTGGCGTAGTATTTTAGATTACTTTTCGCCTGCGGTACAGTTGGGTTTAACAGCGACGCCAAAACACGCCGACAATGTGAATACTTACCGCTATTTTAATAATCCGGTTTATACCTATTCGCTCAAAGAAGGTATTAACGATGGTTTTCTAACTCCATTTAAGGTGCAACGTATCAAGACCACCGTTGATGAATATACTTACGAAAGTGATGATGATGTAATTGAGGGGGAGATAGAACGAGATAAAATATATGTCGAAAAAGATTTTAATAAAAAGATTGTGATGGAAGAGCGTGAGCGTAAGCGTGTTCAGTTATTTATAGATGCTGCCAATGAAAACGATAAGACAATTATTTTTTGTGCTAACCAAAAGCACGCCGCACTGATTCGTGATTTGATAAATCAACATAAGAAAGAAAGTAAAAACTCAAATTACTGCGTTCGTGTTACCGCTAATGATGGCGAAATAGGTGAGCAATTTTTACGCGAATTTCAAGACAACGAAAAACTAGTGCCCACCGTGTTGACAACTTCAAAAAAACTCTCAACAGGTGTAGATGCCCTCAACATTCGCAATATTGTTTTAATGCGTCCAATAAAGCAAATGATCGAATTTAAGCAGATTATTGGCAGAGGGACGCGGCTTTTTGATGGTAAATATTTTTTTACCGTTTATGATTTTGTTAATGCCTATCAACAATTCTCTGACCCAGAATGGGACGGCGAGCCGATTGTAGAGAATATTTGTGAAGTTTGCGAGCAAGCACCATGTGTCTGCGCCTCCGAGTTGTCGGAGCCTTGTTCTAAGTGCGACAAAATACCTTGTGTTTGTATCAAAGAACCATTGTCTCTCTGTGAGAAATGCGAACAAATGCCCTGCGTCTGTAACAATAAAATAAAAATAAAACTAGCAGATGGTAAGGAGCGTGAGATAAAACATACTATGGCGACCTCATTTCTAAATGCGGATGGCAACCCTATTTCAGCGGAGCAGTTTTTGAATGATTTGTTTGGCGAATTACCTAACTTATTCAAAGATGAGGAGGAGTTACGCGAGATTTGGAGTAAGCCGACAACACGAAAAATATTGCTTGATAAATTAGCTGAAGCGGGTTTCGATAAAACAACACTGCTCAGGTTGCAAAAAATTGTCGACCTCGAAAAAAGTGATTTATTGGATGTGCTGGGATACATCTTTAATAGTGATATAGAACCAATTACTCGAAAAAGAAGAGTCGAAAAAGGGCAAGCGAATATATTTAAAGGGTTAGACTCTAATCAAAAAGAATTTATAGGTTTTGTATTGGGCAAATATGCTGAAAGTGGTGTTGGCGAATTAGCGTTAGAGAAGTTGCCTATTTTGCTAGAGATAAATTACAAATCAACCAAAGATGCTGAGCCAATACTAGGAAAATTAGAAAATATAAAGTCATTATTTACAAAATTTCAGAAACATCTTTATCCAAGATCAGTAACAATCTAATAGGTTTGTTGAAAAAATATAAATATAAATATAAAAACAAGAATAGCTAATTCACTAGATAAATTCAATCTATTTTTAGGCTTTACGTCTTTTGTAGATATTGATAGATCGTCTGTATGGGTGTCGTTCAAACATTAGATCTAGTTGAAAAACTAACAGAAGCGAATAGTCCAAAACAAACCGTTTTTTGTTGGTTTTAATACGGCTTTGCTCATAGTAATATTAATTAAACTTTTTGTTGGCTAAATTCAATCATTTTTTAGGCTTTACGTCTTTTGTAGATATTGATAGATAGTCTGTATGGGTGTCGTTCAAACATTAGATCTAGTTGAAAAACTAACAGAAGCCAATATACCAAAACAAACCGCTACAGAATACCTTGAATTTGTCGAACACAAGCAAACTGACTTGATTACAAAAGATTATTTTGAAGCCAGAATGATAACTACTGATTCCAAAATAGACAAGCTAAGTGCTAAGATAGTAGCGGTTGAAGACAAGCTAAACGCTAAAATAGTAGGGGTTGAAGATGAGCTAAAAGCTAAGATAGTAGGGGTTGAGGATAGGCTAAGCACTAAGATAGTAGCGATCAAAGATGAGTTAAACGCTAAGATAGTAGGGGTTGAAGACAAGCTAAGTGCTAAGATAATAGCAGTCAAAGATGAGCTAAATGCTAAAATAACAGGTCTCCAACTTTTTGTTGGTTTTAATACGGCTTTGCTCATGGCAATATTAATTAAACTCTTTGTTGTCTAAATTCAAATAGTCTAAGTATATAAAGTATCCATATTCACCTGATGATATTAAAAATATAGACGGCAATCTTGTTCAAGGAAGAATTTTTTTGTGCACGTAAAATAAAGGTTTTAAATACGGTCACTTCTCTTTCACTCTTTAGATGAGGTTAATTCTTTACGTAAGGAAGGCTTTACAACAATAAATTAAGTTAGCTCAAAAATTATGGCAAATTCTAAAAAAGCAACATTGAACGAAGAAAGCTTGAAAGCCCAGCTTTTCAAAGCCGCCGATATGCTACGCAATAACATTGATGCTGCTGAATACAAGCACATCGTGCTGGGCTTGGTGTTTCTCAAATATATCTCTGATTCTTTTGAGGCCCTACATAGCGAAATTGTCGCACACCAAGGTGAGTACAAGAATGCAGATCCGGAAGATCGGGATGAATATGAATATAAGAATATCTTCTGGGTGCCAAAAGAAGCACGTTGGTCTTATCTTCATGCTCGCACTAGACTGCCTACTATTGGTAAAGATATAGATGCGGCGATGGAAAAAATAGAGAAGGAAAACTCCACCCTCAAGGGTATTTTGCCTAAAGTTTATAGCCGACCAAACCTGGGCCACACCACTTTGGGTGATTTGATTGATTTAATTGGCGATATCACACTCGGCAGTGCAGCGGCGAAATCAAAGGACATCCTCGGTAAGGTGTATGAATATTTTCTCGGTCAGTTTGCGTTGAAAGAGGGGCAGAAAGGCGGTCAGTTTTACACTCCCACCTCCATCGTCAAACTTCTGGTCGAAATGATAGAGCCGTATAAAGGTAGGGTGTTTGACCCTTGTTGTGGTAGTGGTGGCATGTTTGTTATGAATGAAAAATTTATCGAGAAACACCAAGGGCGCATTGATAGTATCTCTATCTACGGACAAGAGAGCAATCAAACAACCTATCGCCTCGCCCGCATGAATTTGGCTATTCGGGGCATCGACGGCTCACAGGTAAAATGGAACAACGAAGGCTCGTTTTTACGCAACGCACATCCCGATTTGAAAGCCGACTTTGTGCTCGCCAATCCGCCTTTTAACGACAGCGACTGGAGCGGTAAACTATTACCCAATGACGCACGCTGGAGGTATGGCACACCGCCCACTGGCAACGCCAATTTTGCTTGGGTGCAGCATTTTTTATACCATCTATCGCCCAAAGGCGTCGCCGGCTTTGTGCTGTCTAAAGGCTCGCTCACCTCCAAAGCCTCTGGTGAAGATGTGATCCGTAAAAACATGATTGAAGCGGGTTTGATCGATTGCATTGTCAACCTGCCAGCAAAACTTTTCTTGAATACACAAATCCCAGCTTGCCTGTGGTTTGTCTCTAATAAACGATATGGTGCGAACGGCGACCGTAAACGTGATGACGAAGTGCTTTTCATCGATGCCAGCGAGAAGGGGCATTTAATCAATCGCCGCACCAGAGAGTTCTCCGAGGCCGATATCGCCGAGATATCCACCACCTATCACAAGTGGCGTAAAGCCGATAACAAGGCTGGCGACTATCAAGATCAACTCGGTTTTTGTGCTTCGGTATTAATCCAACAGATAAAAGAACTAGATTATGTCTTAAGCCCAGGGCGTTATGTTGGGCTGGCTGAAGTGGCAGACGACTTTGATTTTACAGAACGGTTTAGCACATTGAAAGCCGAGTTTGCCGAGCAGTTACAGGAAGAAGCGGTTTTGAATGAACGAATACAGAAAAATTTGAATAAAATTGATATAAGATGAAAAACCTCCTCATCAGCAAAGCCTAGCGATAAAAAATGAAACCAGAAAAACAACGCTGGAAGTATCGTTTTGACAATTTCAGAAGGGCTTATATTCCAAGAGCTACTCCGATATTGATTTGGTGCTGCACGGTAATATCAGCGAAGCTGACATTGACCGACTATGGACGCTTTTTAATGACAGCATCTTACCCTGTAAAGTGGATATCAACGCTTACCACCTCATCAATCATCCGCCCTTGAAACGGCACATTGACCAATTCAGTAAAATACTGTTTATGCAGGATGAACTTGACAACGCAAGTGAAAACACCAAGGCTAGTATGTTTGCCCGAGGTACAGATCAAAAAAAAACAGTTTTGAAAAGCAATACGGATGCTCGAGCTTTGTAGTTTGTTAATAAGCTTAAAACGAGGCATATAAAATGAACGAAGTAAATTATGACAAGTTAACAAAATCGCTTGATAGACTGGCGGATAGGTACGCCGACTATCAAGAAATGGAGCAACGAACAGAGTTAAGAGAATCAGACAAAGAGTCAATTAGAGAGTCTGTCATCCAACGCTTTGAAACCTGTTATGAAATGTTGTGGCAACATTTAAAAAAATATATCGAAGCACAAGGTGTCAGTGTTCCCAACGCACCAAAAGATATTTTTCGCAACGCCCATAAAATAGGGATGATGGACGCTGAAACTCTGCAAAGCTGGTTTAATTATGTCGATTTGCACATAGGAAGCATCCATGATTACAGCGAAGACAAGGCAGACAGGGTTTTGCTTTCAATAGATGCGTTTATTGATGATACCAAAGGGCTTTATAAGCAAATGACCAAAGAGCAATGAGCCAAGAACAACGTATCGATTTAGCCCCAAAACAACTCGGCTTGCTTAAAAAAATTATCAAGCAACATATTCCCAATAAAACCGTGTGGGCTTATGGTTCACGGGTAACTTGGAGAGCCAACGAAGTTTCTGATATAGACCTGACTGTTTTTGATTGTACCCATTCACAGATTGATGAGCTCAAAGAAACGCTGGTAGAAAGCAATTTATTAATATCCGTTGATGTGATGAGCTGGAAAGAAATACCTGATAATTTTAAGATGAATATTAAAAAGCAGTATGTGGTGTTGCAGGAGAAAAAGAAATTGAAAGGCTGGCGGGAGGTGAAGTTGGGGGATGTTGCGGAGGTTCAAAATGGATATGCATTTAAGGCAAAAGATTTTTCAGACCAAGGAATGTGTGTAATTAAAATTAAAAATATTGCATCTGGAAAAATAACATTAAAAGACATTGGCTTTTATGATGGAGATATTTCAAAACTAGATAACTTCATTATACAAAAAGGTGATGTTCTCGTTTCAATGACGGGTTCTCATATATCACAAATCTCATCAGCTGTAGGGAAAATATCTATATATGATTTAGAAGACAAAGCATTGTTAAATCAAAGAGTCGGAAGCATAAAACCAAAATCTACCATAGATAGAAAATATTTAGGCTATCTATTAATTCAACCAAGTGTTCAATTATTTTGGGGGTATAGAGCAGGAGGAAGTGCAAACCAAGCCAATATTTCACCGAGTATTATTAAAAGCTACGCTATCAATCTCCCCCCGCTTCCCGAACAAAAAGCCATCGCCGAAGTCTTATCCAGCCTTGACGACAAAATAGACCTGCTCCACCGCCAAAACACAACGTTGGAAGACATATCGCAAACCTTATTTCGCCAGTGGTTTGGGAAATATAAAGTAGGTGATGAGTTGCCTAATGGGTGGCGTGTTGGGAAGTTGGGGGAAATGGTAGATATTTCCAGTGGGAAAAGTCTAGAAATGAGCAAACATAATCCAAATGGAAAATACCCAATCCTTGGGGCTAATGGTGAAATTGGCAGGACAAGTAACTATTTGTTAGATGAGAAGGTAATTTTTACAGGTCGGGTTGGAACACTTGGCAATATTTTTATCTCCGCTACAAAAGTATGGTTATCTGATAACACATTAATCATAAAGCCCATCGACAGCCATTTTTATTATGTATATTACGCCTTAAAAAATATGAGCTTAAAAAACCTAAATGTAGGTAGTACGCAACCATTGATAAGACAATCTGATTTGAAAAACATTGAACTGTTATTACCAGAAAATAATATCCTGTATGAGTTTGAACAGCAAATGGACAATTTCTTTATAAAAAACTTAAAAAACAAAAAAAAAATCAAGACCCTCGAAAACCTACGCAATATCTTATTGCCAAAGCTGATGAGTGGTGAAGTTAGGGTGAAAGAATAGGAAAGGAGAGAATAATGTTTAGACACGCGAATACTTTTGCTAACCATCCGTTTCATAAAACTTGGAGCGAATTAAAAGAAAAAATTAGTAAAATTGATAACAAAAAAATTACAGACAGTAATACGTTGATTGAATTTACTCGAATTAATAAGTGCATTAACTATATAGACTCATATTTAAAAATAATTGATCCTGATTTTTGCACAGATGAAAATATAAATTCACTTGAAGACATCGACAAATATATGACTGATATTTCGAGTTATATTTCAGAATATAACGAGAGTAATAACAGAGATCACATTATTGAAATGAATAATCAAATTGATAATATTTTACAGATATTAAGCAATTTTCATACTACTTTACCAAAGGTGTCAAAAAGAGGCATTTCTGAAATGCTTAAACAATATGGCGATACGATTGATGAGTCACTATCACAAATTAACTTACCTGCGGTAAGACAAGTAAGTAATCAAATACAATTATTTAAACAGCGATTGTTTGACGGAGAAGATGAAAACGAAAGCATTGAATCTCAAATAGAAGATTTGTTTGAATATTTTATAAATAAAAAGGATGAATTAAGAAATTTTTATGATCAAACACTAAATCCAGAATGTGAAGACACTACTGCGAAGTCAATAGAAAGCCATCAAGAATTATTAGAGACATATAAAAAAGATGCCACTAATAATATGACTGAATTAACCAATAAAATTGAGGAATTTAATAAAACCTATGTTAGTATTTTTGGTGAAAAAGATTCTGAAACTGGCAGACGATCAGGTGGATTAAAAGAAGAGTTCGAAAATAGAAAAAAAGAATCAGATGAATTCCAAGAATCTCAGAAAAAGGCATACTCAACTTTATTTGAGAAAATAAAAAGTTTACTGCCAGATGCCACAAGTGCTGGACTAGCGAGTGCTTATAACGATGAAAGAAAAAAATTCAAAACACCATTAAGCAGATGGAATGGGGTATTTATTGGTTCTTTACTTTGTATGTTTTTATTGACATATTGTATTTGGAGTAATTGCTTTAATTGGTTTACTCCTCCTGCAACCGAAGGTATTGTAGGGAATCTAAATGGCTGGTTATATAGGTTATCTTTCTATTTACCATTCATTTGGCTGGCACTCTATGCAAGCAGACGTAGAAGTGAGTTACAAAGACTTGATCAAGAATATGCTCACAAGGAAGCTTTGGCAAAATCCTACAGTAGTTATAAATATCAAATTGATAAATTAGGTTTAGATAAAGGTGATGATGCACTTCCTAAAAAATTATTAAAGGTAGCCGTTAAGTCTACTTCAAGGAATCCAAGTGAGACGCTAGGAAAACATAGTAGTAATACACCTATTGAGGAAACACTAAAAACGATCTTGAATATTATAAATAAGCCAAAAGAAGGAAATACTAAAATACTAAAATAGTGAAAAATGTGAAGAAGCGATAGAAGAGCTACAAAAGACTACAAAAACTGATCGCCAAAACTGATGAGCGGTGAAGTTAGGGTGAAGATGACAGCAGAGAATACAATGACAACCCCAGAAGAGACAACCCCAGAAGAAAAAATTCAAGAGATATTGAAAAAATGCGAAACAAAAGATTATATCTTTCGTGGTGAAAACAAGAATTACAGCAAAGTCTCCTCCGGTTTATACCGGCAGTATTGCGAGCGAGACGATGAGAAGCCTACTAATCGCAGCCCCTTGATTGATAATAAGAATTTTTTTGTTTCAAGCATAGAACAAAATATTGTTGAAGAGGCAAGGCAACATCTCCGCCCCGGTGCGCTCAATATAGAAATTCTGACCGAATTACAACACTATGGTGGTAAAACCGCCTTGCTTGATTTTAGTAAAAATATATATATCGCTTTATTTTTTGCCTGTAATGGTAATTTTGACGAGAACGGTAGGGTGATTTTCTTTGAAAGATCCGGGTTGATCAAAAGTACAGGTATTGATTACGACCAGATAGAGAAGGAGATAAAGAAGGAGAAGGACGAGGCAAAACACACTTATATCCTAATATCACCAACTGGGAAGAGTCCCAGAGTTATTTTCCAAAGTAGTATATTTGTTCATACCCCAAGAGGTTGCTTAGAAGAATCTAGATACGAGATTATTGAAATTAAAAACGACCTTAAAAAACCACTTTTGGATTACCTGAGCAAGTATTTTAATATAAAAACAGAGACCATCTATAACGATATTCAAGGTTTCATCAGCGATCAGTATAACCACCCTGCCGCAAAAATAGCATTTTATGAAGGTAATGCAAACGTTGCTTTGGAGAGATACGAAGTAGCAATAGAGGACTACACCAGAGCCATAGACCTTAATCCTCAATATGTTGAAGCCTATACCAATCGGGGTATTGTAAACCGTGCTTTGGGTAAATTTGAAGAAGCGATAGAAGATTACGACAAAGCCATAAAACTTAACCCTCAATTTGTTACAGCCTATTATAACCGAGGTAATGCAAACTATGCTTCGGGCAAATTCGCAGAAGCAATAGAAGACTACAATAAAGTTATAAAACTTAATCTTCAACATCCTAAAATTGCTGAAGTCTATTATAGCAGAGGCAATGCAAATCATGTTTTGGGGAAATTCAAAGAAGCAATAGAAGACTATACCGAAGCCATAGACCTTAATCAAAAATATGCTAAAGCCTATTATGGACTGGGTTTTGTAAACCATGATTTGGGCAATATAAATCGTGATTTGCATAAACCCGAAGAAGCGAAAAAATATTACAAGAAATCATTAGAGGACTACATCAAAGCAAAACCATTATTCGAAAAAGAATGGAATACTAAAATGGTGAAAGAATGCGAAGAGACGATAGAAGGGCTAGAAAAACTGATCGCCAAAACTGATGAGCGGTGAAGTTAGGGTAAGATGACGGCAGAGAATAGTAATGAAATTGAAATCGACTCCTTGGATAAATTCAAGAGATATTGAAAAAATGCGAAACAAAAGATTATATCTTTCGTGGTGAAAACAAGAATTACAGCAAAGTCTCCTCCGGTTTATACCGGCAGTATTGCGAGCGAGACGATGAGAAGCCTACTAATCGCAGCCCCTTGATTGATAATAAGAATTTTTTTGTTTCAAGCATAGAACAAAATATTGTTGAAGAGGCAAGGCAACATCTCCGCCCCGGTGCGCTCAATATAGAAATTCTGACCGAATTACAACACTATGGTGGTAAAACCGCCTTGCTTGATTTTAGTAAAAATATATATATCGCTTTATTTTTTGCCTGTAATGGTAATTTTGACGAGAACGGTAGGGTGATTCTCTTTGAAAGATCCGGGTTGATCAAAAGTACAGGTATTGATTACGACCAGATAGAGAAGGAGATAAAGAAGGAGAAGGACGAGGCAAAACACACTTATATCCTAATATCACCAACTGGGAAGAGTCCCAGAGTTATTTTCCAAAGTAGTATATTTGTTCATACCCCAAGAGGTTGCTTAGAAGAATCTAGATACGAGATTATTGAAATTAAAAACGACCTTAAAAAACCACTTTTGGATTATCTGAGCAAGCATTTTAATATAAACACAGAGACCATCTATAACGATATTCAAGGTTTCATCAGCGATCAGTATAACCACCCTGCCGCAAAAATAGCATTTTATGAAGGTAATGCAAACGTTGCTTTGGGAGAATACGAAGTAGCAATAGAGGACTACACCAGAGCCATAGACCTTAATCCTCAATATGTTGAAGCCTATACCAATCGGGGTATTGTAAACCGTGCTTTGGGTAAATTTGAAGAAGCGATAGAAGACTACGACAAAGCCATAGAGCTTGATTCTCAAGATGCTAGAGCCTATTGTGGACGGGGTAATGCAAACTATGCTTCGGGCAAATTCGCAGAAGCAATAGAAGACTACAATAAAGTTATAAAACTTAATCTTCAACATCCTAAAATTGCTGAAGTCTATTATAGCAGAGGCAATGCAAATCATGTTTTGGGGAAATTCAAAGAAGCAATAGAAGACTATACCGAAGCCATAGACCTTAATCAAAAATATGCTAAAGCCTATTATGGACTGGGTTTTGTAAACCATGATTTGGGCAATATAAATCGTGATTTGCATAAACCCGAAGAAGCGAAAAAATATTACAAGAAATCATTAGAGGACTACATCAAAGCAAAACCATTATTCGAAAAAGAATGGAATACTAAAATGGTGAAAGAATGCGAAGAGACGATAGAAGGGCTAGAAAAACTGATCGCCAAAACTGATGAGCGGTGAAGTTATGGTGAAATGACAGCAGAGAATACAATGACAACCCCAGAAGAGACAACCCCAGAAGAAAAAATTCAAGAGATATTGAAAAAATGCGAAACAAAAGATTATATCTTTCGTGGTGAAAACAAGAATTACAGCAAAGTCTCCTCCGGTTTATACCGGCAGTATTGCGAGCGAGACGATGAGAAGCCTACTAATCGCAGCCCCTTGATTGATAATAAGAATTTTTTTGTTTCAAGCATAGAACAAAATATTGTTGAAGAGGCAAGGCAACATCTCCGCCCCGGTGCGCTCAATATAGAAATTCTGACCGAATTACAACACTATGGTGGTAAAACCGCCTTGCTTGATTTTAGTAAAAATATATATATCGCTTTATTTTTTGCCTGTAATGGTAATTTTGACGAGAACGGTAGGGTGATTCTCTTTGAAAGATCCGGGTTGATCAAAAGTACAGGTATTGATTACGACCAGATAGAGAAGGAGATAAAGAAGGAGAAGGACGAGGCAAAACACACTTATATCCTAATATCACCAACTGGGAAGAGTCCCAGAGTTATTTTCCAAAGTAGTATATTTGTTCATACCCCAAGAGGTTGCTTAGAAGAATCTAGATACGAGATTATTGAAATTAAAAACGATCTTAAAAAACCACTTTTGGATTATTTGAGCAAGTATTTTAATATAAACACAGAGACCATCTATAACGATATTCAAGGTTTCATCAGCGATCAGTATAACCACCCTGCCGCAAAAATAGCATTTTATGAAGGTAATGCAAACGTTACTTTGGAAAAATACGAAGAAGCGATAGAGGACTACACCAGAGCCATAGACCTTAATCCTCAATATGCTGAAGCTTATAACAACAGAGGTATTGCAAACCGTCATTTGGTCAAATTTGAAGAAGCGATAGAAGACTATAACAAAGCCATAAAACTTAATCCTCAACTTGTTACACCCTATTATAACCGAGGTACTGCAAAGGCTACTTTAGGCAAGCGTCAAGAAGCGATAGAAGACTACAATAAAGTTATAAAACTTAATCCAAAATATGTTGAAGCCTATTATGAACGGGGGCTTGCAAACCATGCTTTGGGGAAACACGAAGAAGCGATAGAAGACTATACCGAAGCCATAGACCTTAATCCAAAATATGCTGAAGCCTACTATAGACTGGGTTTTACAAACCATGATTTGGGCAATATAAATCGTGATTTGCACAAACCCAAAGAAGCGAAAAAATATTACAAGAGAGTATTAGAAAACTACAACACGGCAAAAACATTATTCGAAAAAGAAGGGAATAAAGAAATGGTGAAAAAATGCGAAGAGGAGATCCTTTACTTTGAAAAAGAAGAAAATACTGAAATGGTGAAAAAATGTGAAGAGAAGATAGAAGCGCTACAAAAACTGATCGCCAAAACTGATGAGCGGTGAAGTTATGGTAAAATAACAATGTTTATTTGGCAAGATCAAAAATGGAATTTAATCTCGAATAAAAAAGCGATAGAAGACCCCCCCAAAGCCATAGATCTGGATTCTCAAGATACTGAAGCCTATGATAACCGTGGCGATGCAAACTCTGTTTTGGGCAAACTCGAAGAAGCGATAAAAGACTACATCAAAGCAAAACCATTATTCGAAAAAGAATGGAATACTAAAATGGTGAAAAAATGTGAAGAGGCGATAGAAGAGCTACAAAAACTGATCGCCAAAGCTGATGAGCGGTGAAGTTAGGGTAAGGGAATAGGAAAGTTACATATGGACAAACAAGATAAAGTCATAAAGAGCTTGGATGAATTCAAGGCAGAAATTTTAAAATTTCAGAGCGAAGAAATGGTATATCGCGGGCAATCTGATGCGAAATGGGACGTAATATCCAGTGCTTATCGACGGCTTAAACTTCAGCCCCCAGCCGGAGACCCAACCAATGCAGAATTATTAGAATACAACAAGAACTTGATTAAGGGAGCACGTCGCTACCCTGAGGAGCTTAAAGAAACAACTACCGATCTTAATTTGCTGGCAAAATTACAACACGACGGTGTGGCAACTAGTTTAATTGACTTCACCGAAGCCGCTTTAGTCGCACTATGGTTTGCCTGCCAAGATAAAAGCACCGACGGAAAAATATTTTGTCTAGATCTGAGGAATCTTAAAAATCTGAGGAATCTTAAAAAAATTTTAGAAGTGTCACCAGAGGATGAAGAAAAAGAGATAGAGACAATACTTACTCTAGACTTTAGAGAAGATAAAAATAACATATCTTCACACGACCACAGTACCCGCAATCAATTAAGAGAAAATATAGATAAGGTATTGTCATCCAACTACGATATGGCCAAATGGAAACCATCCATAATAAACAATAGAATTCTGAAACAAGATAGTTTTTTTATATTTAATAAAGAAAGTAAATTAAACGATGAATTGTTTAAAACCTTTATTCTTTGTAAGAAGAATAAAGGAGAGATACTGAAGGAATTAAAACAGTTATCTAATTTTTCAGAAGAGACTCTTTTTCCTGATTTTCGTGGCTTTGTTCAAAACAATGGTTTCGATAAACCTTATGGTCCACAAGATGCTGAAGCATATTTTCGAAAAGGTAATGAAAATTTTGCTTTGGGCAAATACAAAGACGCGATAGAAGACTATAACAAAGTTATAGAGTTGGATCCTCAAATTGTTGAAGTTTATTATATCCGAGGTCTTGCAAATTATGCTTTGGGCAAATTCGAAGAAGCGATAGAAGACTACGACAAAGCCGTAGAACTTGATCCTCAACGTGCTGAAGCCTATTGTGGACGGGGTTTTGCAAAGTATATTTTGGGCAATGGAAGCCGTGATTTACACAAACCTGAAGAAGCCATAAAATATTATAAGAGAGGGATAAAGGATTATAATAAAGCCATAGAGCTTGATCTTAAATGTGTTGAAGCCTATAATAATCGAGGTATTGCAAACCGTCTTTTGGGTAACTACGAAGAAGCGATAGAAGACTACAACAAAGCCATAAAACTTAATCCTCAACTTGCTGAAGGCTATAGCAACCGAGGTAATGTAAACTTTGATTTGAAAAACTACAAAAAAGCGATAGAAGACTATAACAAAGCCATAGAACTTGATTCTCAAGATACTGCAACCTATTTGAACAGGGGCAATGCAAACCATGCTTTGGAAAACTACGAAGAAACGATGAAAAACTACACCAAAGCGAAAAAATTATTTGAAAAAGAAGGGAATACTAAAATGGTGAAAGAATGCGAAGAGAAGATAGAAGAGCTACAAAAGACTTAAAAAACTGATCGCCAAAACTGATGAGCGGTGAAGTTATGGTAAAATAACAATGTTTATTTGGCAAGATCAAAAATGGAATTTAATCTCGAATAAAAAAGCGATAAAAGATTACGACAAAGTCATAGAGCTGAACCCTCAAGATGCTAGAGCCTATAATTACCGAGCTCTTGTAAATCACGCTTCGGGTGAATACAAAATAGCGATAAAAGACTACACTCGAGCCATAGAGCTTGACCCTCAATATGCTGAAAGCTATTTTAATCGGAGCAATGCAAACTGTATTTTGGGCAAAGACAATCCCGAAGAAGCGATAAAGTATCACAAGAGAGCATTAGAAGATTACAAGATAGCGAAAGTATTCTTTAAAATAAAAAAGAATAAAAAAGTTGTAGAAACATGCGAAGATATGATAGCAACGTTAAAAATACTGATAGAACTGGAATCATATGACAAAAATCACCGAATCTAATATTGAAGATCTCGCCATAGAACTCCTAGAAGAACAGGGCTACACCCACTTAACACCCGAACAACAAGGCAGAGAGAATCTTTCAGATGTTGTGTTGCGTTCTCGGTTGCAAACCGCGATAGATAATCTTAATCCGCATATTCCCGCGGATGTAAAAGAAGAGGCATTGCGGGAGGTTTGGAACGCACCCGATCACAATCTAATTGATAGCAATCAGGCATTCCATCAGATGTTGACCGATGGCGTCAGTGTAGAATATCAAAAAAACGGTAACACCGTCGGCGATAAAGTGTGGTTGGTTGATTTTGAGAACCCGTCCAAAAATGAATTTTTAGTATGCGATCAATTCATCGTGAGCGATAATAATACCACCCGCCGACCCGATATTGTGCTTTTGGTCAATGGCCTGCCTATAGTGGTGATTGAGCTTAAAAATCCGTCTGATGAGCGTGCCACGGTCAAAAAAGCCTTTACTCAGTTACAAAATTACAAAACGGCTATCCCTGCTTTGTTTTGTTACAACGGCATTTTGGTTGCCTCCGATGGGTTAGATGCAAAAATGGGTTCACTGACTGCTGGCTGGTCTCGCTTTATCGCTTGGAAAACCATTGACGGCACAAAAGAAGACCCCCGCACCACGCCACAAATAGAAACTCTGATAAAGGGGATGTTGCGCCCTGATGTGCTGCTTGATTTAATGAAGCAGTTTTCAGTTTTTGAGAAAACCAGAAAAGAAGACGCCAAAAGCGGATTAACTCAAATTGAAACGGTTAAAAAGATCGCCGCCTATCATCAATACCACGCCGTCAACAAAGCGGTAGAATCTACCGTCCGTGCCATAAAAACACCTACCGACAAGCTCCAAACAAAACCAGCACGCTATGGCCTATCGAGAGTAGACAATCAGCCAACAGGCGATAGAAAAGTCGGCATTATTTGGCATACGCAAGGCAGTGGTAAATCGCTCTCTATGGTGTTTTATGCGGGCAAGCTTATTATTAATGAACAATTGGGCAATCCGACCATCGTGGTTATTACCGACCGTAACGATCTGGATGATCAGTTATTTGATACTTTCGCCAGTAGCAAACAATTATTACGACAAACACCCGTACAGGCAAACAGCCGCTCACATCTGAAAACACTTTTACAGACCGCAGGCGGTGGTATTGTGTTCACCACCATTCAGAAATTCTCACCCGAAGATATAAACGAGAATGGAGGAGATTTTGAGTTATTGTCTGAGCGTAGCAATATTATTGTTATGGCTGATGAGGCACACCGTTCTCAATATGGTTTTGGTGTAAAAACTTCTACTAAAAACGATCGGGTATCCACAAGATACGGCTTTGCAAAATATCTAAGAGATGCACTGCCCAAGTCATCATTTATTGGTTTTACCGCCACACCAATTGAAAAGGCAGATGCTTCAACACCCGCCGTTTTTGGTAACTATATTGATATTTATGATATTGAACAAGCCGTAAAAGACGGAACTACAGTGTGTATTTATTATGAATCTCGCCTCGTTAAAGTAAATCTGAAAGAGGAAGACAGAAACAATATAGACGCACTCGTAGAACAGATAACCGAAAATACAGAATCGACCGTTACAGAAAAAGCAAAGGCAAGATCAGCACAACTTGAAGTGCTGATAGGGCAGACAGATCGCCTAAAAGCGATTGCAAAGGATATTACCGACCATTTTGAGAAACGGCGTGAAGTATTCTTTGGCAAGGCGATGATCGTTTGCACGAGCCGTCGCATCGCCGTCAAATTATATGCAGAGATTATTAAACTGCATCTCGATTGGCATGATAATGATAAAAGACAAGGCCAGATAAAAGTGGTTATGACCTCCAGCACAAGCGACCCGAAAGATTGGCAAATGCACCACACCAGCAAACAAGGTAGAAAAGCACTCAGCGAAAGGTTCAAGAACCCAAGTGATTCTTTACAATTGGTCATCGTATGCAATATGTGGCTGACTGGCTTTGATGCACCCTGCTTGCATACCATGTACATTGACAAGTTGATGAACGGACATAATCTGATGCAGGCAATCTCTCGTGTTAATCGCGTTTATAAAGATAAAACAGGTGGGCTCATCGTCGATTATATAGGTATCGCCTCAAACTTAAAACAAGCACTCACCACCTATACAGAAAGTGGTGGCAAGGGCACCCCTGTGCTAGACCAATCAGAAGCCGTCGCTTTGATGTTAGAGAAACACGACATTGTGGCACAGATGTTTCATAGTTTTGATTACAAACGTTATTTTTCTTCTGATACCAAAGTGAAGATGAGCATTCTCCTTGCAGCTCAAGAGCATATTTTAGGCTTGGAAGACGGCAAAAATAGATTCGCAAAACAAGTAATTTTACTAGAAAAAGCTTTTGCACTCTCTGTGCCAGCACCTGATGCGATGAATATTAAAGATGAATTGGGATTCTTTCAGACGGTCAAAGCACGGTTGACAAAATTTGAACCAAATAGAAGTGGAAAAAGTGATGTTGAAATAGAAACCGCCATGCGACAGATTGTTGATAGTGCGATAGTTGTTGATGGTGTTATTGGTCTTTTTGATGCAGCCGGTATTAAAAAACCAGACGTCGCTATTCTTTCTGATGAGTTTCTGGAAGAAATACGAAATATGCAACATAAAAATTTGGCACTAGAACTGCTCAAAAAAATTCTCAATGACGAGATAAAAACTAGAACAAAAAAGAATTTTATTCAGAGTAAAAAACTCTCGGATATGCTCAATAGCACGATTAAAAAGTATCGCAATAATTTATTGACCGGAGTACAGGTGATCGATGAATTGATTACTGTCGCCAAAAAGGTGAAGATCACAGATGAGCACGGCACAAATTTGGGATTAACCGAAGATGAGATCGCTTTTTATGATGCCTTGGCGGACAATGAAAGTGCACAGGAAGTGCTTGGCGATAAGAAGCTGTGCGAGCTTGCCAAAATATTGGTTGCACAAGTCAAAGCGAACATTACCATTGATTGGACCATAAAAGAAAGCGTGCAGGCAGGGCTGCGTGTTCATGTTAAAAGAATGTTAAATAAGTACGGCTATCCTCCGGATCATAAAAAATTGGCTACCGACAACATCTTGAAACAAGCCAAGCTTTTTGCCGATGAGTGGAGCTCACAACCTACCATATAAAATATCATATGCTCTTTTCAAAACTTTCGTTCTTGACATGGCTAGACTCTCTTGACATAATGGCACTGTATCAAGTTTATTTTATTTGTTTAGGGAGGATGTAATTATGGAGTATATAAAAAAAATAAGTGCCGGCTTAACGAGTAGGCTGATAATGACCTTCGAGAGGCTCCTTACGTCCTTACGTCCTTACGTCCTTACGTCCTTACGTCCTTACGTCCTTACGTCCTTACGTCCTTACGTTAGGTTTGTAGTTCTACTAATTTTTATGATCTTCGGCGTTTTCTCGCCGGCAGGATGTTCTTCGAAAGATAAGACTGCACCCGGTGGCAGTCAAACCCCCGGTGGCGATAAAACCCCTGATGTAACTTGCCCTGATGGCACCGCTCGTTTGGCGGGTGCTTCTAAAAAGACTATAGATACTTGCATGCTTGATACCGATGGTGACGGTATTCCTGATCCTCCTGATTTAGCTTGCCCTATGGGTACCGCTCGTTTTCCAGATGCTTCTAAAAAAACTACAGATACTTGTACTATCGATACCAAGATCGACACCGATGGTGATAGCACCCCCGATTTCATTGATGTGGATGATGACGGCGATGGTTTGATAGAGATTAACTCTCTCTTAATGCTACACAACATCCGCCATAATCGCATGGGTACCAGCTATAAAACCAGTGATGATGCTGCTAGTGATGCTGGTGATAAGACTGGTTGTGGTAAAACTGGAAGTGTTGTCTGTAATGGCTATGAGTTAATCCGGAACCTTAATTTTGATAAAGATGGCGATGGCAAAACTTGGAGCGGTGATAGCACCAATGGATATACCTTGGATTCCGATGATAGCGTTTTTCCTTACTTTGTAGTAGCTGACGGTGGTTGGGAGCCTATCGGAGAAGCAATCATTGATAATAATGCTATAAATTGTAATAATCTCTGTTTTAACGCTATTTTTGAAGGCAACGGTCACACCATTACGGGTTTAGCGATTAGTAGAAATCGGAGCTTTATAGGGATGTTTGGATTTATAGATACTAATGCAGAGATTCGTAATATCGGTTTGATAAAGAACCTCGCTAACGGCACTCGAGCGTCTGATAATAATTATATAGGAAGCTTGGTGGGTTTTCAAAATGATGGAAGTATTATAATCGCGAGCTACGCTACAGGTGCTGCAAATGGAGGAGATGCAAGGGATCATGTAGGAGGCTTGGTGGGTTTTCAGAATGGTGGAAGTATCATCGCTAGTTACGCTACAGGTGCTGTAAATGGAGGAGCTAGAGGTGATTCTGTAGGAGGCTTGGTGGGTAATCAGAATGGTGGAAGTGTAACCGCGAGCTACGCTACAGGTGCTGTCAATGGAGGAGCCGGTGGTGATAATGTAGGAGGCTTGGTGGGTCGACGAAGTGGAAGTATCATCGCGAGTTACGCACGTGGTGCTGTAAATGGAGGAGCTGGAAATGATGATGTAGGGAGTTTGGTGGGTCAACAGATTGGTGGAAGTATAACCGCGAGCTATGGCTTTGGTGCTGTAAGCGGTACCGCCTCATCGGTAGCAATAGGTGGTGTAAGTATAAGTAGTGCAATGGCTTTAACAGAAGGTAACACTCCCGACTCATGGAATACTGATTGGTGGGATTTTGGCACAACTGATCAAATTCCAGCCCTCCAATACGCCGACTACGACGGTACTGGTAATAAATATTATTGTACTAACGCTATGCGTCCTACAACAGGAACGCCTATTCCCATCCCTAACTGTGGCACCTTGATTCCCGGGCAACGATAAGACGCTCGAGAGTCGCGAGGTGATGCCTTGCTCGCAGAGCAACGATCAGACGCTCGACAGTCACGAGGTGATTGCTTTGATCGCTGGGCAACGATAAGACGCTCGACAGTCGCGAGGTGATGCCTTGATCGCTGGGCAACGATCAGACGCTCGAGAGTCGCGAGGTGATTGCTTTGATCGCTGGGCAACGATCAGACCCACAACAGTTAAAATTATTAAGTGACAAAGTATAAAACAAAAGTATCATAACCTATGGTCAAAATTACCATCCGCAAAGCAAATATAGAAGATGCCAAGATAGTCGCACCTTATATTTATGAAACTTCTCCAAATGCTTTTAGGTTGATGTTGTCTGATGATATATCAGAAGCCTACAAAGCTATTGAAAATTTATTTACCAAAGAAAAATCTATAGTTAGTTATAATAATTCGTACATTATAGAAAAAGATAACCAAATTTACGGAATCATGAATATTAATGATAAAATTTCATACAGAGAAAATACCCTAAAATCAGTTTGGCATACAATTAAAATTTTAGGTATAATGCAATTTATTAAAAAAATACCTACTTTTTTAGAACTATCAAAGTGTGTGCCAAAATTAGATGAAAAAAGTCTTTACCTCGCTTATTTTGCTGTTGATTCTAAGAAAAGAAACCAAGGTTTGGGAACAAAGTTACTGAATTATCTTTCTAAATTAGCGGTTGAGCTAAACAAAGACAAAATTTATTTAGTTGTAGAATACCACAACGTGCCTGCACAACGTTTATATAAAAGAAACAATTATAAGATATTCGCTGAACAAACTCCAAGTAATTTTATCGTAAAAAATGGTTTTGCAGGTGTGCATTTTATGGTTAAAAAATTATAGCACCATCAAGCAAGCAGTACGTATTGTCGTATTCTTTTATGCATTGACTTCAAAAGAATTTTAAATAATATTTTTTTGAGTAGAGAATCTCAATCCCGCTTCTTGCCAAACAAACCGAGTCTGCATAATTTTAAAAACCTGTATCTAAGATGAGTCGTCTAATATAAATACCACTATGGAGAGAGTCTCAAAAATATATAATCGTCTTAAAGGAGCAAAAGAAAAACATTTTCAAAGCTTGGAGACTTATGATACGGTAGCAAAACAATCTTCTTTGAATGAAGAATTTTTAGTATTATTAGTTGGTTCATGTTTAATTACTACATTTGGTCTATTTCAAAATTCAGTGACTGTGATTATTGGTGCTATGCTCATAGCACCTTTAATGATGCCTATTCTAGGTTTTTCTTTGGCGGCATTATGGGGAGATCAAAAATTATTACTAACTAGCGTAATCACATTAATTACTGGTTCAATTATTGTTTTAGTGATTACAAGTTGTTTAGTAAAGATAATACCCGGCGTAGAATTTAACGAGCAAATTCAAGCCAGAATAAATCCTAATCTTTATGATATTTTTGTGGCGGTAGCTAGTGGTTTTGCTGGTGCCTATGCCTTCGCCAACCCAAAGATCTCTACTTCAATTTCAGGAGTTGCAATCGCGGTTGCACTCATGCCCCCTTTATGTGTTATTGGTATATCCATTGGCTTAAATAATTGGACAGCTGCACGAGGTGCCACTTTACTTTATATCACTAATCTTATTGGAATCTCTCTCGCCTCAAGTCTAATGTTTTGGCGGCTTCGTTTTCATCCTATTACAAAAGATAAAAAAAGTATAAAAAAAAGAGCTAAAAAGTCAATATTCTTTTCTTTGTCTTTACTTATTTTAATCGCTTTACCACTTGGTTTTTTTACGAGGCAAACCTTTCTTCTTAAAGAAAAAGAGGAAAAAATTCGCACCATTATAACCTCAACTATAAAATCAGCGGATATTTTAAAATTGGTCATTCGAACAGATAATCCATCTAATCAAGTTAATGTTGCTTTAATCTGCTCAGAAATAGTAACATCAGAGATAAAATCATCTATTTATTCTAAAATACGAGATTTATTTAGTAATGTTTCAATTGAGATTAAATTTATTCAAGCAAGATAGCCACGAATAATTTTATTATTGACCACGCTAAACATGCCGATGAAATGGCTCCGTGGTATTCCGCTATTTACCCACTACTCTTCTTGGCTTTCTCTTTGTTGTTCTAGGTACTTGGGGCCAGATTCAGGGAACCTCTTCAGATGAGATTTCTGAAGAAGGTTTAAATGAACTTTTCCATCAAGTACTGTACCATGTTAAAAATCATTATTTCGAGAAAACTGATAAAAAAAAGCTTTGGTTTGGAGCAATTAATGGCATGCTTAGGGCATTGGGTGATGAGCACACTCGCTTTCTGCTTCCGACAGAATATAAAAACTTGGGTGATTCAATGAGCGGCAAGTTTGGTGGTCTAGGTATCGAAATTACTTTGAGAGATCGTATTTTGACCATTGTTTCTCCTATTGATGGTACCCCAGCAATGCGTGCTGGTTTACAGCCTAATGATAAAATAATTGAAATTAATAAAAAATCGACTAATAATATGTCACTGAATGAAGCTGTTAAATTAATGAGAGGCACTCCAGGAACGTCAATAAATATTACTGTGGCGAGAGAAGGCGAAGAAGAGCCTCTTTACTTTGATGTTGTTAGAGGAATTATTAAAATAGATATTGTCCAAAGTAAGATAATTGATCATGGTAATATTGGATATGTTCGTTTGAAAACTTTTGCAAAATCCTCTTATAGAGATGTCTCTAAAGCGGTCAAAGGTTTTGTTCAAAAAGGAGTAAAAGGTATTATTTTTGATTTACGTTATAATGCTGGTGGTTTATTAGAAGCCGCCCATAAGGTTTCTAATATCTTTTTAAATAAGGGAATCATCGTATCTACTAAGGGGAGAAATAAGAGTCTTGATCGTGTTTATCGAGCGAACTCTAATTTAACAATCGCTCAAAATGTGCCCCTAGTAATTTTAGTGAATGAAGGTTCTGCTTCTGCCAGCGAAATTGTCACGGGAGCAGTTAAAGATAATAAGCGAGGAACCATTATAGGTATCAAAACTTTTGGTAAAGGTTCGGTGCAAAATGTAATTCGGTTGCACCACGAAATGGCACTTGCTCTTACTATACAAAAATATTATACTCCTTCGGGTAAATCCATTCATAAAAAAGGAATTAAGCCTGATATTGAGGTGAAGTCTTTAAAATTTAATAAAGACGATCGACGTCATTACAGAGAAATCAAAGAGAAAAAAATTATTAGTAAATTTGTTAAATTAAATTCAAAATACAATACCACAAATATTAAGAAATTTAGAAATATGTTAAAAAAAAGAGGCTTAGCTTTAACTGATTTTGCGGCTCGCTCGAGCATAAAAGAATTTATTAATCGTAATAAGCCCAAAATAAATTTGATTGATCTTGAATTTGATGTTCAATTGAAAAAAGCGATAGCTCATTTAAAGTAAAGTGTTATCATGTATTATTGTTATATTTTTGCAATATAATATCTTAATCTATCAGTGGAGCCTTAATAGGCGAGATGGGTAGAATAGGCTGAGGCAAATCTTGGTAAAAAATAGAATTTTTAAATAAACTTGAGCGTTTAGTCTTGTAATCAATGTCTTTTATTTCAAAACTTGAAAATCTTTTACTAAAAAGGAAAAAAGATCTTCCTCCCGAATCATATACTTCAAAATTATTTCAGAATGGTTTAGATCACATACTTCAAAAATTTGGTGAAGAGTCTGTTGAATACTTAATTGCCTCCAAAAATTCTTCGCGTAAGCATAAAATTTCTGAGGGTGCTGATGTACTGTTTCATTTTTTAGTTTCTTTGGTTGAAAATGATATCTCCTATGAAGATATTATTCTTGAGCTCCAGAAGCGGCATCAAAAATAAATTATATCAAAATAATCTTGTTAAAAAAATATTAAATATAAAATAAATGCATGAAGTTAAATAAAGAATTAAAAAAAACTAGAAAGACCCTTAAGGTAGAAGTAAGGCGAGTAATTATTCTCGGTGCGGGTGAAGTTGGGGGGCATATTGCACAGTGTTTAGCGGCTGACGATTATAATGTTATTCTTGTTGATCAAGATGAAGACAAAATTAAAAATATGCGCTTTTTAGCGGATATTGGTACTTATCTAGGGAATGCTTGTGATCCAAAAGTTTATTTAGATATTAATTTAAATGAGAAAGATGTATTTATTGCAGTAACAAGCTCAGATGAGGTCAATCTTATTGCTTGTCATATTGCAAAAGTAGTGGGCTGCGGTATCAAAGTAGCACGAGTTCGCAATCATTTTTATAAAGATTTCAACGATGATACTCTAGGGCATGCATTTTGGAGAAAGTTAGGAGTCGAGGTTTTATTTAACCAAGATGAAATTACTTCGGTAGAAATTCTTAAACTAATAGAAAGCCCAGGTTCTGTGGAAGTGATTGATTTAGGTGATTCTGATATACAATTAGTTGCTTATCGAGTGGGTGCAGATTCTTTATTATGTGGTAGAAGATTAATAGGACTAAAAGATGTACCTATTTTTAATAATACCCTTACCGTGGCGGTGGTAAGAAGTCACGTACACCAAAAATATTATGATTCACATCGATCACCAGTGCATATTAAAGCACCTACGGCAAAATCTTTTCATTTTCATTCAAAAAAAACAAAAAAAAATATGATCCACCAAAAAGAAACTTTAATACCCAAGGGTGATTTTAGTATTCAAGAAGGAGATATTTTATATATCAGTGGGCTAAAAAAAGATTTTAAAAGTATTGGCCACTTATTTGATTCAAATAATGATAAGAAATTGAAACATATTTTTATACTGGGTGGAAATAGTTTGGCGATTCTTCTTGCTTGTGAGTTAATTAAAAAATATCCAAGAAAACATATTTATTTAGTTATCAAAGATGAAAAAGATGCTTTTGCGGTACGAGATCAAATTACTTCAAAGATACATGTGCTACGGCTTGATCTTCATGATATAAATGGATTAATCAATGAAGGTCTTAATGAATGTTGTATTTTTATTGGTGCTTCTAAAAGTGAAGATGATAATGTATTGGCTTGTCTCCTTGTAAAAGAAGAGACTCAAGCTAAAACAGTTGCTATTGTACAAAATAATCTATATAATCATGTGATGCCATATATGGAGATTGATATTGTTGTGAGTTCTAAAATACTTTTAGTAGAAGATGTTTTAAAAGTACTTCGAAAAAATATTTGTAATGTTTTATTTTCAAAAGGAGAAGATTCTGAGGTTTTGGAGTTTACTATTACTAAAAATTTTACTCATTTAAATAAAGCGTTGAGAGATATTCAATTGCCTGAAGATTCTATTCTTGCTGCGGTCTCAAGACAAGGTAAAATGTTTGTACCTAAAGGCTCTACTTTTATTTCTTTAGATGATCATGTAATTGTTTTTTGTCTTAAACACTCTATCAAGGAAGTTCAAAATTTTTTTATAAAGTGAATCTACTGTGAAAAAAATATTTTTTTCACTTTGATCTGAAACTTAGATACACTTTTTTTCTTTAGTCTAAGCATTGACTAATTTAATCAACGCTTGGTGTATCTTATTATTTGTAATTAAGATCTCTCCATCAAATAATTTAAAACTATCTCCGTTTAATTTACTTTTTTTAGCACCAGCTTCTGATGCAATTAAGACTGCCGCAGCTACATCCCATATTTTTAAATCTTCTTCATAGTAGCCTTCATATCTTCCCATCGCTACAAAGCAGATATCAAGAGCAGCACTACCTGTACGACGAATGTCTTGTGTATTACGTAAAATACTTTCAAGCCTTTTGAGTAATATGGGCATCTTTTCTTTTCTGGTATATGGGAAACCAGTTCCGATTAGTGATTTTTCAATAGAAGTAATAGAAGAAACATAAATCCTTTTTTCATTTAGAAATGCTCCATTACCCAAAATTGAATGAAATAATTCTTTAGAATAGGGGTTATAAACAAAACCAATAATTGGTTCTTTTTTTTTGTTGATTAATCCGACAGAAATGGCAAACATTGGAAAATTGTGGGCGAAACTTGTAGTGCCGTCAATTGGGTCAATAATCCATTGATCACCACTATCCCCTTCATATTCAAAACCTTCTTCAGCAAGAATGGAATCTTGAGGGAAGTTTTTTCTGAGCATCTGGCAGATAAGCTCTTCACTTTTTTTATCTGCTTCTGTTAATAGATTGATGTCTGTTTTATAGTGAATTTTTTTTTCTTGATCTATATATGTCATCAGAATCTCTCCTGCTTGATATATAATTTCTCTTACTTTTAAGCTTTTATAAAAAAGATTATACACTATATTATTTCAATAATATGATTAAATTTCATTTTAAATATCATATTGAACATTATTTTCCAGATTTTCTTCTATTGTCGTCTTTGCATAGCCAATAACGCCTTGCTCGTCATTGTCTCGGTAATCTTTGGTTAATTCATCAACCGTAATTTCTTTAAGTTCTATTTTCATATTTTTTTATTTTTGATAATAATTCTTGCGTATATACTTGTATATAATTCTCCAGTTTCCACATTTTTAAATTTGGGATATCTATCTTTTTTAGGATTATATAAACGATATAAAGTGCCTTTTGCATTATTTGTAAATTTTCCAGTTGGCTCCCCATCTTTTAATATTTCCATTTTTTTATTACAAGCAAAATTAATAGAACCAACTATACCAAGATCTACAATTTCAAACTGATCGGGGTTGTACTTGTCCATAAAAGTTATGGGGACACCCATAGCTCCATTATAATCCATCGGAATATTTTTTGTCACATCCACATTTATAGCATCATAGTTGTCATATTCTGGATATTCATCAGAAACGTATTTTTTGTAGAGTATCAAATCTTCGTGTCTTTTTGTAGTATCTAAATTAGTAAACCAAACAACACCCGAAACCCTAATCATACCTTCTTTATGATTTCCAGCAGAAGCATAATCTTCATAGTGTTTATTGATAAAATGAGCGGCACCACCTTTAAAACCATAACCAAGCCATAATTTATTTTCTTTTATAAGCTTAAAGGTTTCTTTATAAGTTATGGCATTTTGATGACCAATTATTATAAATTTTTTATCATACTCCATCAGCTGAGCAACATATTGACGGAATAGCGAAAAAGGAGGATTCGTTACCACAATATCAACTTGTTTCAAAAGATCAACACACTCTTCGCTTCTAAAATCCCCATCACCTTTTAAATGTTTTATACCTATTTCTTCGGTGTCAGAAACTCTATTTCCATTTTTGTCGCCCTCGTATTCTAAATAAATTGATTTTTCTGAATCATTTTGACTAAATAAATCTATATTTTGGCTTTTGTAACAAGTCGTAATCAATTTTTTTAAGCCCCAATGCTTAAAATTGTATGAAAAATAATGGAAAAAATTACTGACTCTTGGGTCGTCACAATTGCAATAAACAACTTTGTCTTTAAAGTGTTTTTTATAGTGCTTTAGCTCTTTTTCAATATCTGCAAGTTGAGTGTAAAACTCGTCCTTTTTTGCCTTGCTGGCATTACGCAAATTTTGGTTTGAGCTTTTTGCTTTACGTAGATTTCTATTAGCTGATTCTTTTTTAGCCATTTAAATTATTTTTTTAATTCATAAATTTACGGATTAAATTTTATTTTAAATATAATATTGAACATTATTTTTATTTCTTTTTTATGAGTGTGCCATCTCGTTAAAAGTATCTTGCATAGGGGGGGAGAGCCAAGTATGATGAATTAAAACAAGATACAACTTTACATCCACTGATAATTTATAAAGGTCATTGTCTAGCAATATTGTTTCTTATACAAATATTGTATTCTAAGCTTTGTGATGAGTGTATGTCATCGTAATATTGGCCTTTCTCTTTCAAAAATAGTGTATTGTGAACTTCTTTTTCCCGCCCCTATCTGCACCAATCATCGTATGATAAGTAAAAAGCTTGTCAATCTATTTTGAATAAAGTATATTGGTCCCAATTTCAATGGGGGCGTATTTGGTTTCGACTGCCATCGTCCGGTGATGTGAAAAGCATGCGAAGACCCTCTTCTAAAAAAGGGAAAGGCTATTAAATGCCAACAATGTTGAATACGCTGTAGCTGCGTAAGTAGCTCAGGCCGTTGTCTTTGTTCTCCTTCAGGTGAAGATGATGGTTCGATTTATGAAGGATAGATTTCAGATCGTGAGGCTCTGATGTCGAATAAACACTCACTTAAGGAACATTTTACTCTGTTTGCTGAGTGAAATATTCACAAAAATTAAGTGCAAACTAAGCATGTAGAAAGCTCATGACTGAGTGGTAGGACGCGGGTTCGAATCCCGCCGTCTCCAATATTTTTTTTAATTCGTCACAAAACAGATTAATTTATAAGATGTTTATTGTAAGTTATTCTTTTGAAAAAATTATGGTCGTGTTTTTGCAGATTCAAGCAATGAACAGTCTAGTAAATTTGTAGAAAACTCATGGTTAAGATGAATATTATGAAAAAACTTAGGTATATTTTAAATTTTTGATTTCAACTTTGAGATGAGATTAATCAAAATTGAGTTTGACTGTATAAGTTAATGTCTATTAAAGTGCTTTAGTAGGTATTAATTTTTTTAATATTGGGGATATATTTTCTATGGATATATTAACTGAGGAGTCCACTATTTTAACTGAGGAGTCCACTATTTTAACTGAGGACATTCTTTGCATCGGTTACCTTAAAAAACCGATGCGTCTCTCAGGAGCGATTAAAGTTAAAAGCCACGGAGAACTTTTGAGATGTTATTCGAAAGGTGAGCAGATTAGCTCTTATTTAAGTCTCGGTGTAATAAATGGCTTGCTTAATCAACCAAAATTTAAACAACATATTTTGATTGAAGATGTAACGCTTCATAAAGATGGTTATCTCCTAAAGCCAAAGGGTGTCAATACTCGAGAAGAAGCAAGCATTTATTGCGGTTATTTCTTAGGAATTTCAGTTCAAGAGGCAAAAAAAAGATATGGTGGTTCATCACAACCATATTTATTTGAATATCTCGGAATGAAAGTTGTTAATTATAGCGACAAAAAACTGATAGGAAGTGTTATTCGTATTGAAGAAATTCAAGAGAGAGTAATTTTTATAATTAAATTTTCTGATAAAAATAATGAGATCATGTTACCTTTTCTAAGTGATTATTTTGTTAAAATAGATATTCAACAAAATATTCTTTATACTAAAAAATTGCATGAACTCGTATAAAATTAATATTATAACTTTATTCCCTGATTTTTTTACTTCTCCTCTTCAGACAAGCCTCGTTGGAAAGGCTATTCAAAAAAATAAATTAAATGTTAATTTAATTAATTTAAGAGACTATGCAGTTAATAAACACAGGCAAGTTGATGATACTCCTTATGGAGGTGGTCCAGGTATGATTTTAATGGTAGAACCAATTGATCAGGCAGTATTGAACATCAAAAAAAAAGAAAAAACTCACTCCATTTTATTGACTCCCAGAGGAAATAGATTATCACAATCAAGGGTCACAAGCTTATTTGAACGATTGCAAGGAGACTTTAGTCTTAGCTTAGTATGTGGACACTATGAAGGTGTCGATGAAAGAGTTGCCGAGAAAGTGGTTGAAGAATCAATTTCAATCGGTGATTTTATTTTGTCAGGTGGAGAAAGTGCCGCACTCGTTTTACTTGAATCGGTGGTTCGCTTTATACCTGATTTTATGGGCAATGCTGAATCTCTTGAGATAGAATCATTTTCAAGAGATGGATATATTGAATATCCACATTACACCCGCCCTTTGACCTATAAAGGTATTGGTATACCTGATGTTTTAACAAGTGGGCACCATGAAAAAATAAAAGAATGGCGAAAGCAAAAATCAACAATTAAGCCAAAGGGCTTTTAAAGGGTGAAAAAACAAAAACCTTGCGTAAACAGAAGTAGTAATTTTAAATGGAATTTTAAATAGAATTTAAAAATTTAAAAAATCCAGTGGCTATTTTCATAAGAACACAGAAATGAATTACAATGAATTAAGTTATCAAGCTAGAGGAATTCAACGATACCGTTTGATAAATTATACGAAGCACCAATTATTTCAATTTCACCATTTTTTTCCATTTCTAAAAGTATTGAACTCTCTTTTTTAATTCTGTTAATAGATAATTTTATATTTTCTATAGAAACTTTTTCAATTGAACTAATACTCATCTCTTCTTTATCTTTTCTAATAGAATCAACCGCAGGTTTAATTTTATTTAATAAAAAAGTTATATTACCCAGTTCAACATTTTGACAAGCGGCGGTTATTGCTCCACATTTAGAATGCCCCATTACAACAATTATCTTTGAGCCTGCAATTTTACAAGAGTACTCCATTGAGCCCAATACGTCTTCGTTAATTATATTTCCTGCAACTCTTACACTAAAGATATCACCAATTCCTTGATCAAAAATTAATTCGACGGGAACTCTGGAGTCTATACAACTCAATATTACGGCAAAAGGAAACTGTCCTTTGTTTGTTTCTAAAACCTGATCTTTAAGATTTCTTTGTACCTTTAAGTTTTGGGTAAATCTTTTATTTCCATTTACCAAAATCTGATGAGCTTCTTTTGGAGTTAGATTATTTTGCGTTTCTTTTGTTTGTGTTATCATATTTATTTTTTTATTGTTCTCTAAGTTGGAGTGTGTTATTGATTGGAGTTATTTGTTTATTTTTATACAGATTCATTATTTTTACTTTAATGTTTCTAGTCTTGGCATTTACTTCAAAGTTTTCAATTATTTCTATCACATCAAAATGAATAAACTTAGTATTAGTCGCGTCAATTTCTACAAAAGCATCATTGGGAATTTGCTTCAATACCTTAAGAATAGAGGCTTTATTAAGGAATGTAACATCTTGTGATAATACAATTTTGATACTTTTTTTCCCTTCAAGACTCTCTTTTTCTAGATTAAATGGAATTTTGAAATTGTTTCTTAAAATGATAAAAATTGCAACCAGCATTCCCAATCCAATCCCTATTAATAAATCGGTAAAAACAATTCCAATTATTGTGACCACAAAAGGTATAAATTGACCTAAGCCTTCTTTATACATTCTTTTGAAAAGAGCGGGTTTTGTTAATTTATAACCTACAATTAGCAATATAGCTGCTAAAACACATAAAGGAATCAAATTTAAAATCTTTGGAATTACAATTATACTTATTAACAATAATATACCGTGAATTATAGTAGATGCCTTAGTTTTCCCTCCTGATTGTTGATTGGCAGAACTTCTTACAATAACTTGTGTAACTGGCAATCCTCCTAAAAAACCAGCGATTATATTACCTATTCCTTGAGCTTTCAATTCTCTATTTGTCGGTGTAATTCTTTTAAGAGTATCTTGTTTGTCTGAAGCCTCTACACAAAGAAGTGTCTCCAAACTCGCAACTATGGTAATTACTATGGCAGTAATATATACGTCATAATTAGATAATGCACTAAAATCAGGAAGAGAAAAGTTACTCAAAAAACCACTCACACTTTTGGGAACTGGCACATTTACAAGGTGTTCTGAGCTAATGGATAGACTTGGATATGATGTAAAAATAATATTTAATATTATTCCAACAATAACTGCAACCAAAGAACCTTGAATTAATTTAGTGAATTTTAATTTTTTGAAAAAAGGAGTATCCCAAAGTATCAATATAAACAAAGAAATTGCAAATATTATCAAAACTCCTGGGTTTATAAAATCCATCATATTAATTAATTCATCGAAGGTATTTTGCCCGTCAATTTGGTTAAAGCCAAAATCTCCTTCAGGGTCTTTATCATAACCCAAAGCGTGTGGAATTTGTTTTAGAAAAATTACTATTCCAATTCCTGCTAGCATTCCGTGTATAACAGATGAAGGGAAAAAGTAAGCAATAATACCGGCTTTGGCGAAACCCATTATTAATTGAATTATTCCTGCAATAATCACAGCAACCAAGAATATTTCAAATCCACCAAGGTTTGTTATAGCATTAAATACAATAATCGCTAAACCTGCCGCTGGGCCACTAACTCCTAGTGGAGAACCACTTAATGCTCCTACTAATATACCTCCAATTATTCCGCTTACTAATCCTGAAAAAAGAGGAGCTCCAGATGCCAATGCGATACCCAAACACAACGGTATTGCCACTAACAATACGACTATACTTGCAGATATATCATCTTTAAGGTTTTTAAATGGGTTTAGTTTATTGTTTATACTCACGGTAGGTTATTACTGTAAATATAGGCATGTCGTAAATAATTTTCTTCTATTTTTAGATATTATATCTCAAAATTTAAATTTTTTGAAATGTGTTATCTTTTTTTATCAAATTTGTTTAAATTAGTATTTTAAAATATTTTTTATCCTTCAAGAGACGCTCAAAGCCTTAAAACTGTATTTTAAATTTATTTATAAAATATTTATAAATATTACTTGTCAGAATATCTATTTTAAAAAGGTTGACCCTAGGTGCCTGTTTTTTTTACTAAATTGTTATTCCTTAGATTTAAATTTTTTTATATTTGCGAAATGGTATCCCGTTCATTTTTTTATGGCAACTAAACAGTTAAAAGTAATTACGCAAATCAAATTACAGATTCAAGCTGGTAAGGCAAATCCTGCTCCTCCTGTTGGCACCGCACTTGGCCCCCACGGTATCAATATTATGGATTTTTGTAAAGCATTCAATGCGAAGACACAAGGGCAGGAAGGGAGTGTTGTTCCTGCTGTAGTAACGATCTATCAAAATAAAACTTTTAGTTTTATCACAAAAATTTCTCCCGTAAGTGATCTCATTAAAAAAGAGTTAGGTCTTTCTAAGGGCTCAGCTGAGCCTCATAAAACTAAAGTTGGCAATCTTACTGATGAGCAATTGACAAAAATTGCTCAAAAAAAAATATCAGATTTAAATGCGAATGATATTGAGGCGGCCAAGCTGATTATTCAAGGTACTGCTCGCTCTATGGGTGTCTCGACGAATTAAATAAATTATATGAGTAAAAGAGGTAAAAAATATAATGCTGCACTTGAAAAGTTTGACTTGCATGAAGAATATTCTCTTCCTAAAGCAATCGCCCTCGTGAAGGAAGTTTCTACGACTGAGTTTGATGGTTCATTAGAGGGGCATTTTAATACTTCATACAAAAATATTCAAGAAATAAGAGGAGGCTTTCAACTCCCCCATGGTAGTGGTAAAATTGTTAAGGTTTTAGTTTTTGCTAAAGGTGACAAAGCTACAGAGGCTGAAAAAGCTGGTGCTGACTATGTTGGTGATGATGATTTTATCAAGAAAATTGAAGGAGGGTGGATTGATTTTCAATTTATTGTCTCTACTCCTGACATGATGAAGTCAGTTGGTAAACTTGGTCCTATTCTTGGTAAAAAAGGGCTGATGCCAAAGCCCAAGTCTGGTACGGTAACGTTAAATGTTAGTGAAGCTATTAAAAAGCTTAAATCGGGGTGGTTGGAGTATAAGGCTGATAAAGGTGGTGTGATTCACATGGGCATGGGTAAGTTATCTTTTTTATCTGAAAATTTATTCGCTAATACTCAAGCTGCATATCAAGCTGTGATGAAAGATAAGCCTTCCGACGCAAAGGGTCAGTATGTATCGTCGTTTTTCTTGAGTGGTACGATGACACCTTCTGTTAAGATTGACCTTCGAAATATTCAAAATTAATATTATGGTAATTTTATTTTTTAATTAATTAATTATGCCTTCATTAAAAAAGAAAAAACTAAAGCAATATTATTCTTCTTTTTTGGAAGATGGTACTGATATTGTTGCGATAACTTATCAGGGGCTTTCTGTTGGTGATCTTACTAGCTTGAGGCAAAAGCTTAGAAAAAAAAGTTCTATCTTGCGAATTATTAAAAATAATATTTTTAAAATAGCCTTGAAAGAGCACTTTGGTGAGTTAAGTGAAGATTTTAATTTGAATTTTAGAGGTCCTGTTGGAATCGCATCAACAAAAATGGGGTTGTCTGATATTGCTAAGCTTTTGAGTGATTATAGTAAAGAAAATTCTCATGTTCAGTTGGTATGTGGATTTATGGATTCTTCTTATCATTCAAAAAAAGAGCTTGATGTAATTGCGAGTTTACCTTCTCGAGATGAACTTTTTGCTACATTAATGGCTTCTCTTTGTTCTCCTGCTAGTAGTATTATACGGGGTTTCTCGGAGATTATTACTTCCATAGCTAGGGGAGTTCAGGTTGTTGCTGAGAAAAAACAGAAGAAATGAATAAATTTGTGAATAAATATAATAAGCAATATTCAAATAAATTGAGTTTTTAGGGGGATAAAAAATGGTTGATGAAATTTTGGATAAAATAGGTAGTTTGACGTTGGTTCAAGCTGCTGAGTTGGTGAAGGCAATGGAAGAAAAATTTGGTATCTCGACAGTAGCACCTGTTGTCACTAATGTTGTTGGTGCAGAAGGTTCTGCAGCTGCAGCGGTTGATGAAAAAACAGAGTTCACTGTTATTTTTAATTCTTTTGACGGAGATAAAAAAGTAGATGCCATTAAAAAAGTGCGAGAAATTACTGGGTTGCCATTAATGGATGCAAAAAAAATGGTAGAATCAAGTAATAGTAATCTCAAAGAAGGGGTTCCTAAAGATGAAGCAGACAAGATCAAAGTAGATCTTGAAGCCTTGGGTTGTAAGATATCTTTGCAATAGTAAATTAAAAACTTTAAATTTATGATTCCAATTACTTCAGACGTAGATAATAGTTGGCCTTTTATCTCTTTTAGTCGGGTATTGCCCGCTATCAGTAAACCTCATTTGGTGAATGTTCAAACTCAGTCGTATGATAAATTTCTTCAAAGTAATGTTAAAGCTAGTGATCGAAAGATGGTTGGTTTGCAATCGGTATTTTTGGAGTCTTTCCCTATTGAGGGTTTTAATAAAGATGTTTTTCTTGAGTTTGTGGAGTATCGTTTAGGGGAGCCAAAAAAAAATGCTTGGGAATGTAGAGAAGGGGACGTGTCGTATGCTGCTCCCCTAAAAGCTTTAATTCGTCTTATTTCTGTTGAATCAGGTGAGGTAAGAGAGCAAGAAGTTTACATGGGTGATCTTCCTATTATGACGTCGGTGGGTACTTTTATTATTAATGGTGCGGAACGTGTGGTGGTGAATCAGCTTCACCGTTCTCCCGGTATTTTTGTCTTTTATGATGGGATGAAAGATGCTTACACTACCCGTATTATCCCTGATCATAAAGGTTCGTGGCTTGAATTTGAGCTTGACAACAAAGGACTTTTGGTCGCTCGAATTGATCGTCGTAAGAAATTTCCTTTTACTTTGCTGGTTCGTTGTTTAGGGTATGGCACAAATGAAGAGATCTTAAGATTTTTTTATGAGTCTGAGGAAGTTGATTGTGTAAAATCTAAGGTGAAAAATTTGCATAAATATTTAAATCGAAGAGTTATTGTAGATGTTATACATCCTGAGACAAATGATATTTTAATTGAAGCTGGAGAAATTTTAGATGAAGATAATCTTGATATAATTAAAGAATCGGGTATTTCTAAAATTGAATTGATGGTAAATATAGGAACTAGTGATGATTTTTTTGTTATTCAAAGCATCGAGAAAGATGAAGTGAATAATCAAGATGATGCACTTCTTGAATTTCTTAAAGTTCAACGACCACTTGAATATATTTCAGAAAAAGGTGATCCTGTTAAGCGAGAACAAAACTTAGAAAGAGCAAAAGCTGAGTTGCACCGTCTTTTCTTTGATCCGAAAACTTATGATATGGGTGTTGTGGGTCGCTATAAAATTAATGCAAAATTTAAAGTAATTAATCCAAAAGAATTTAATGATGAAGTTACAGAGCAAACTCTTCGTCCTGCAGATATTATGCAGGCTTTACGTTTCATGTTGAATGTAGTGAATGAAGTAGAAGGTTATCCATGTGATGATATTGATCATTTAGGAAATCGAAGAGTTAGAACGGTGGGAGAGCTCTTAACTTTGCAACTTAAAATGGGCTTTTCACGTATGGATAGGGTGGTTAAAGAGCGGATGACAATGAATGATATGGATATCATGACTCCGCAGCTTCTCATTTCAATTAAGCCTATTACCGCTTTGCTGAATGAGTTTTTTGGTGCTAGTCAATTATCTCAGTTTATGGATCAAACCAACCCTCTTTCTGAGATAACTCATAAAAGACGCTTAAATGCTTTAGGTCCTGGTGGGCTTACTAGAGAGAGAGCTGGTTTTGAAGTTCGTGATGTTCATTATACGCACTATGGTCGAGTGTGTCCTATTGAAACTCCAGAAGGACCAAATATTGGTCTTATTGCTTCAATGGCTGTATATTCGCGTTTAAATCCATATGGATTTCTAGAAACGCCATATCGTGTTGTTGAAAATGGTAAAGTTACTTCAAAAACAATTTATTTGTCAGCCAATGAAGAAGATCATTATGTGGTTGCTCAGTCAGATAGTGAGCTTGGAAAAAATGGAGAATTTTTAGACAGCCTTGTTAGTTGTCGCTATAGAGGTGATTTCCCTTTAAGAAGCCCCGATGAAATTCAAATGATGGAAGTTGATCCTCTTCAAATTATCTCTTTGTCAACTGGAATTATACCGTTTCTGGAGCATGATGATGCTAACCGTGCTTTGATGGGTTCAAATATGCAACGTCAAGCGGTGCCATTGTTATTTACAGAGGCACCTATAGTAGGGACTGGTCTTGAAAAAATAATTGCCTATGATTCTGGTGTTTGTGTCGTTTCCCAGGCTGACGGTGTAGTAATTAAGGTAGATTCTAATTATATTGATGTTTTGGAAGATAAGACAAAAGAGGTGAAAAGATATTCTCTTCTCAAGTATAAAAGGACAAATCAAAGCACCTGTATTAATCATGTCCCTCGAGTTAAGGCATATTTTGCCCCTGAAACAGGTACAGTTGATAAAATTACTGAAAAAGAATTGATCTTCTTTGGTGAGAGTGGTCAGAAATACTGCTTCTCTATAGAGACTTCCCAAGGTAAACATATGGTTATGGTGAAAGAAGGCACTACTATTACTCATAATGAGCTCCTCTTGGGAGAAATTGTCCGTGGTGAGGTTCGTGATGCTAATGCTAATGTCGAAATTGCTGGAACTATTTTAGCAGATGGACATTCTTGTGATCTTGGAAGGTTAGCATTGGGTAAAAATATTGTAGTTGCCTTTATGCCTTGGTGTGGTTATAATTTTGAAGACGCTATTGTTCTTTCTGAAAATTTAGTAAAAACAGATTGTTTTACTTCGATTCATATAGGAGAATTTGAAATTCAGGCGAGAGAAACAAAATTAGGTAAGGAAGTGATTACAAGAGATATCCCTAATATTGGAGATAGAGCATTTCGTGATCTTGATGGAGAAGGTATTATTAGACTAGGTGCTAGCGTACAATCTGGTGATATATTGGTTGGTATGGTTTCTCCTAGGGGAGAAACCGATTTAACTCCGGAATTTAGGCTTCTTCATAGTATTTTTGGTGAAAAGGCACGTGAGGTAAGAGACTCATCTCTCAGATTGCCTAATGGTAATTTAGGTATCGTTATTGATATTAAGAAATTTTCAAGGGATAATGGTGATGAATTACCTCCTGGAATTAGAGAGGTGGTAAAGGTTTTTGTTGCTCAAAAAAGAAAGCTATCTGTCGGAGATAAAATGGCGGGTCGACATGGAAATAAAGGAGTTATATCGGCAATACTTCCTGAACATGAAATGCCTTATCTTCCTGATGGAACTCCCATTGATATTATTTTAAATCCATTAGGGGTACCCTCTCGTATGAATTTAGGACAGATTTTTGAGTCTCAATTAGGCTGGGCCGGTAAGAAACTAGGGGTTAAATTTGAAACACCTGTTTTTAATGGTGCTCGTTGGGAAGATGTTGAAGACAATATGAAAAAAGCAAATCTTCCATCTAGCTCAAAGGTTAAGCTTCGCGATGGTCGTACTGGGGCGTTTTTTAATCAAGACGTTTTTGTTGGTGTTATTTACATGCTTAAGCTCACACATATGGTGGATGATAAAATACACGCACGCTCTACTGGTCCTTATTCTTTGGTTACCCAACAGCCTTTGGGTGGTAAATCACAATTTGGAGGCCAGAGAATGGGTGAAATGGAGGTTTGGGCACTGGAAGCTTATGGTGCTGCCCATACCCTTCAAGAACTTTTGACTGTAAAATCAGATGATATGTCAGGAAGAGCTCGTGTCTATGAATCCATAATAAAAGGGATTCATTCTATGAAACCAGGTGTTCCAGAGTCGTTTAATGTTTTAGTTAAAGAAATTCGATCACTTTCCTTAGATATCAGTGTTGTGGATGATTCTGGTGAATCTATAAGGGTAAATGAATTTAGTGACCGACCTGACTATCGACAAGCTAGTGAAAAGATTAAAGTTAATACTACAGAGAAAGTTGAATTATAATTTTGTGTCATTATTCGGAGGAAAGATAAATGGAAGAATTATATAATTTTAGTAATATCCAAGTTAAATTAGCGTCTACTGAAAAGATTAGAGAGTGGTCGAATGGTGAGGTTAAAAAACCAGAGACTATTAATTATCGAACTCTTAAACCAGAAAGAGATGGACTTTTTTGTGAAAAAATATTTGGCACTACAAAAGACTGGGAATGTTATTGTGGTAAATTTAAGTCAATGCGTTATAAAGGAGTTGTGTGTGATAAATGCGGAGTAGAGGTGAGTCACTCAAGAGTAAGACGTGAGCGAATGGGACATATTGAACTTTCTTATCCTGTAGCCCATATTTGGTATTATCGTACAATTCCGAGTCGAATTGCCTTAGTCTTGGATATGGCTGCTAATGATATTAAAAGTATTTTGTATTTTGAAAGATATGTTATTATTGAACCAGGTGATTCAGGCCTTGACTTTAAACAATTAGTTGTTGCTGAAGATTACTATCGTCTTGTTGAACAACATGGTGATCGAATTTATGCTTCTATTGGAGCAGATGCTGTGAAAGAACTTTTGAGTATGATAAACTTGGAAGACGAAATTCAAGAATTAAGATTACGTGTTGAATCTAAGAAAAAAATTACTGATAGGCGGTTACTTAAACGTTTGGAGATTCTTGAAGCATTTCGTGATAGTGTGAATCGTCCTGAGTGGATGATTTTAGATACTATCCCGGTGTTACCACCTGAACTGAGACCGATGGTTCAGTTGGACGGTGGTCGTTTTGCTACCTCTGATTTAAATGACCTTTATCGTAGAGTAGTTAATCGGAATAATCGTCTTAAGAGACTTTTAGCTTTAAAAGCACCTGATTTAATTGTTTGTAATGAAAAAAGAATGTTGCAAGAGGCTGTTGACGCATTATTTGACAATTCACGGCGTAAAAAAGTAATTAAAGGCAAAGGTAATCGACCTCTTAAATCATTATCTGATATGCTAAAAGGCAAGCAAGGGCGTTTTAGACAAAATCTTTTAGGGAAACGTGTTGATTATTCGGGAAGAACAGTAATTATTGTGGGACCTACTCTTAAAATTTATCAATGTGGTTTACCTAAGAAAATGGCTCTTGAATTATTTAAACCTTTTATCATGAAGTGGTTGGTGACAAAAGAATATACTCAAAATATTAAATCGGCTAAGCGAATGATTGAAAATGAAGAAAAAGAGGTTTTTCAAGGTCTTGAAGAAGTTATCCATGAACACCCCGTATTACTTAATCGGGCACCTACTCTGCATAGGCTTGGGATTCAAGCTTTTTTACCTGTTTTAACTGAGGGTAAAGCGATCCAGTTACATCCTTTAGTGTGCCATGCGTTTAATGCAGATTTTGATGGAGATCAAATGGCTATTCATATTCCGCTTTCTCCTCAGTCACAACTTGAATGTTGGCTTTTAATGTTATCTGCTCATAATATTTTAAATCCGGCTAATGCGGCTCCTGTTGTCGCTCCAACAAAAGATATAATTTTGGGACTTTATTACTTAACAACCGAGAAAGCTGATAGTGTAGGAGAGGGTAAAATTTTTAATAATATAGATGAAATAATTTATGCTGTTGATAGAGGTGCTCTTGATTATCAGACAAGTATTCAATTTATTCAAAAAGAAAGAATCATTGAAACTACTCCAGGTAAGCTCATTTTTAATGAACTTTTACCTGAATCTCATCCTTTTGTAAACAGATCTATGACCAGCGATGAGATTTCTAATTTAATCTCTGGCCTTTATGCAGATTATGGTAGGTCAGTAACGATTGATTTTCTTGATTCTGTTAAACAGTTGGGATTCGAATTTGCAACAATATTTGCACCAACAATTTCCTTGGATGATATTAAAATTCCAGACATTAAAGCTGAATCTATTGAACGTGCAAGTAAAGAAGTCGAAAGAGTGGAAAATGAATATCGAAAAGGTGTAATCACAAATGATGAAAGGTATAAAAAAGTAATTGAAATTTGGACAAATACAAATGAAGTCATTACTGAAGAGCTATTTAAAATTTTGAGTTCTGATCAAAAAGGTTTTAATTCAATATATGTTATGGCCGTTTCTGGTGCACGAGGCTCTCGCTCCCAAATACGACAATTAGCTGGTATGCGAGGTCTTATGGCTAGACCATCAGGAGATATTATTGAATTACCCATTCGTTCTAATTTTAAAGAAGGACTTGGTGTGCTTGAGTTTTTTATATCGACTCATGGTGCCAGAAAAGGTTTGGCAGATACTGCATTAAAAACAGCAGATGCTGGCTATCTTACTCGTCGTTTAGTGGATATTTCGCAAGATGTTATTATTCGTGGGAATAATTGTGGGACAGAAGAAGGTTTCATATTAAGTGCTGATAAGGAAGGAGATAAGATTATTGTCTCACTAGAGGCTAAAATATATGGTCGTTTCCTTGCAGAAAATATTGTAGACTCTGCTAATAATGAGATAGTTTATAAACGAGATGAATTTATCACGAAGGCAATGGCTCGAAAAATTGAAAGTTTTGGTTATGAAGAAGTTATAATTCGCTCTGTTCTCACTTGTAAAAATTTGACAGGGGTTTGTATGAAGTGCTATGGAATGGATCTTGCTTCACTTTCGTTAGTTGAAGAAGGTGAAGCTGTTGGAATTATTGCTGCTCAATCAATTGGGCAGCCAGGAACTCAATTGACCATGCGAACATTTCATATTGGTGGAACCGCTACAACCAGATTAATCGAAAGTTCTATTTCTGCTCCGTATAATTGTCTTATAAAAGATATTCGAGGTAAAATTGTTACTCGTCCTGATGGTAAATTGGTTATGATTAAACGAGGTTCTTTTATTCTCAATCAAATTTATGTTGTTTTTAACAAAAATGAACTTGAGGGATATTCTTTATTTAATGGTGCTAAAGTAATTCGTGGCGAAATTATTGGTAAAAAAATAGAAGAAGGTAAACCTTCTGTCTCAGTATTTGCATCTGTTCCAGGTGAAATTTATGAAGATGGTGATCAAATTTATCTTCTTGGGCAAGAGTTGGTAGTACATCTCCATTCTGGTTCTTTATTAAAATGTAAACAGAGAGATATTGTTGAAACTGGTAAAATTCTTTGCGAGTATGACCCTTATAACACTTTATTGGTTACTTCTGTGAGTGGAAAAGTCGAATATATTGACATTGAAGAAGGTAAAAATTTAAAAAAAGAAGAGATTGCTGATACTGAAGGATCAATTTCTAAAATTATTTCTTATCGTCGAGAGAAGTTTATTCCAAAAATTCATATTTATGATAAAGGAAAATTAATGGATGAAATATTAATTCCTATAAATGCAATTCTTATGGTAAAAGATGGAGATCAAGTTCAACCGGGTGATGTTTGTGTGAAAATTGAAACAAAAACAGAAAAGACCCGTGATATTACGGGTGGTCTTCCTCGTGTGGAAGAGCTTTTTGAAGCAAGACACCCTAAAGATCCATGTCATTTAGCAGAAATTGATGGTCTTATTCATGATACAGGAAATATTGTAAGGGATAAAAGAGTAATTGAAATTATACCGGAGGATGTTTCTGAAGAAAAAGCAGAGGAACAAAAAATTTCAATTGCAATACCTGTATCTAAACAAATTCTTGTCCAAGATGGAGAGAGTGTTCAGCAAGGAGATGTTTTAGATAATGGAGCTCTTGATCCTCATGAAATTTTGCGTGTTGAAGGTGAGTTTATTTTACAGAAGTATCTTATTAAAGAAATTCAGGAAGTATATCGACTTCAAGGTGTTTATATCAATGATAAACATATTGAGGTTATGGTTCGACAAATGATGAGAAAGGTTGAAATTGTAGATGCAGGTGATACTGGCTTTGTACCTATGGGACATGTGGATAAATCTGTTTTCAGAATCGAAAATGAACGTGTTATTGAAGAAGGGGGAGCTCCTGCCAAGGCAAAAGCTATATTGATGGGGCTTACAAAAGCTTCTCTTCATTCTGAAAGTTTTTTATCTGCTGCTTCATTTCAGGAGACTACTCGTGTTTTAACAGATGCTGGAATTAAAGGTAAAATTGACCCGCTCAATGGTCTAAAAGAAAATATTATAATTGGTCATTTGATCCCTGCAGGTACAGGGATGCGTCAATATAAGCAGGTTAAGGCTTACAAAGATGTTATTGGTGATTTATTTTATACAGAGGAAGAGAAAGAGATGATTTATACCTCTCATTCTAATCTAAAAAATTCTACTACTAAAATGATGTCTGAATCAGTAACCAAGCCTGAACCAGTAATAAAATTAACTACTGCGACTATTTAATTTCTATTGACTTTATGACCTCATATTAGATTAAGTAAATTCGGTGTCAGCAATAAATTAAATTCAATGCCAACAATAAATCAACTTGTACGTTCGGGAAGAGCAAAATCATGGAATAAGACTAAGTCTCCTGCTCTTCAATCTTCCCCTCAAAAAAGGGGTGTTTGTATACGTGTTATGACATTCACTCCTAAAAAACCAAATTCTGCTTTGCGTAAGGTTGCTCGGGTTCGCTTAACGAATGGTATTGAAATAACGGCCTATATTCCTGGTGAGGGACATAATTTACAAGAACATTCAGTTGTATTGATAAGGGGTGGTCGGGTGAAAGATTTACCTGGTGTGCGGTATCATATTGTGCGTGGTGCATTAGACACTCTTGGTGTAAAAAGTAGAAATCGAGGTCGTTCTAAATATGGTACAAAAAAACCAAAGGTATAAAATAAATAGTGGCGAGAAGAAGAACTAAAACATATTTTCGTAAAGTACTTCCCGATCCTATATATGGTAGTGAATTAGTGAGTAAGTTTATTAATTCGATGATGTGGGATGGTAAAAGGACTACCTCTGAGCAATTATTTTATGAGGCAATGGGTATAATAAAAAATAAAGTGGGAGAAGAAGGGGTTGATATATTCTATAAAGCGATTGAAAATATTAAGCCTGTCGTTGAAGTTAAATCCCGACGTGTAGGCGGAACTAACTATCAAGTACCTATTGAGGTTTACCCCAAAAGAAAACAATCTTTAGCAATACGTTGGATTGTTATGGCAGCAAGGGCTCGTTCTGGGACTTCAATGAGTAAAAAATTAGCGGCTGAATTGATGGATGCTGCGAAGAATCTTGGTGGTGCATTCAAAAGAAAAGATGAGATTCGAAGAATGGCGGAAGCGAATCGAGCATTTTCCCATTATGCATGGTAATTAAAGGTAGGGGTAGTTTATTTTGGCACAAAAAAGGGGGTTAGATTTTCGTCGTAATATCGGAATTATGGCTCATATTGATGCTGGAAAAACAACAACAACGGAAAGAATTTTATACTATACAGGAAAAACTTATAAAATTGGTGAGGTACATGAAGGTGCCGCTGAAATGGATTGGATGGAACAAGAGAAGGAAAGAGGCATTACAATTACTTCTGCTGCTACGACTTGTTTTTGGAAAGATTATCAAATTAATATTATTGATACTCCAGGACATGTTGATTTTACTGTTGAAGTTGAGAGATCTCTTCGGGTGCTTGATGGGGCTGTGGCTGTTTATGATGGAGTGGCGGGTGTTGAACCGCAAACAGAAACTGTTTGGCGTCAGGCAGATAAATATAAAGTCCCCAGAATTTGTTTTGTGAATAAGATGGATCGTACAGGGGCTGACTTCTTTAATGCTGTTAATATGATGGTTGATCGTTTGGGAGCAAATGCTGTCCCTATTCAATTACCTATTGGTTCTGAAGGCTCTTTTTGTGGTCACGTTGACTTGATACAAAACCAAAGTGTTATATGGAAAGGAGAAGACTTAGGAGCCAATTTTGAGTTAGGAGATATTCCTGATGAAATGAAAAAAGAAACTAAAAAATATCGTAATAAATTAATGGAAGCTATTGCCGAATCAAATGAAGATTTGCTTGAGAAATATCTTGAAACGGGTGAATTGACAAAAAAAGAAATGGTTAAAGGGCTTAGAAACTCCGTACTTAAAATGAAAGTATTCCCAGTTTTATGCGGTTCGGCCTTTAAAAACAAAGGAGTTCAGACGATGCTTGATGCAGTACTCGATTATTTACCATCTCCACTAGATATTCCTGCTGTAGAAGGTTTTGAAATTGACCTTAAAGAAGAAGAAGGTAATGTATCAAAGACAACACTTCGTAGAAAAGTTGATAATTCTGAGCCGTTTGCTGCTCTCGCATTTAAGGTTATGAGTGACTCTTATGTTGGTAAATTGACATTTTTTAGAGTTTATTCTGGATGTTTGAAAAAAGGCTCTTATGTATTGAATTCATCAAAAAATAATAAAGAACGAATTGGTCGATTACTTCAAATGCATGCTAATAATCGAGAAGAGATTGAAGAAGTAGGTGCAGGAGATATTGCTGCTGCGGTTGGTTTAAAAAATACAGGTACAGGTGACACTTTATGTGTTGACTCAGATCCGATTGTTTTAGAGAAAATGACTTTTCCTGAACCTGTTATTTCAGTTGCTATTGAGCCAAAGACTAAAGCAGATCAAGAAAAATTAGGTACAGCTCTCGTTCGTTTAGCTGAAGAAGATCCAACTTTTCGAGTACGTACTGATGAAGAAACAGCTCAGACAATTATTTCTGGAATGGGAGAATTACACCTAGAAATTATTGTCGATCGAATGAAGAGAGAGTTTAAAGTTGAGGCAAATGTAGGTAAACCTCAGGTCGCTTATCGAGAAACAATTAGCAATTCAGTTGAACAAGAAGGAAAATATATCAAGCAAACAGGTGGACGAGGTCAATATGGGCATGTTTGGTTAAAAGTAGTTCCACAAAAGCCTGGTGTTGGTTTTAACTTTATCAATAAAGTTGTTGGTGGCTCTGTTCCTAGAGAATATATCGCTGCCGTTGAAAAAGGGGTCAGAGAAGCGATGATTTCTGGTGTCGTGGCAGGTTATCCGATTGTTGATATTGAGGTTACTATTTATGATGGTTCTTATCATGACGTTGATTCGTCGGAGATGGCTTTTAAAATAGCGGCTTCTATGGCATTGAAAGATGCTACAAAAAAAGCTAAACCTGTACTCCTTGAGCCTGTTATGAAAGTTGAGGTGGTTACTCCAGAAGACTATATGGGTGATATTGTTGGTGATCTAAATAAACGCAGAGGTCGAGTTTCTGGAATGAATCCTAGAGGTAATGCTCGAGTTGTTGATGCTACGGTACCCCTTGCTGAAATGTTTGGTTACGCAACTGAATTAAGAAGTATGAGTCAGGGAAGAGCATCTTACACGATGCAGTTTGATCACTATGAAGAAGTTCCTCAAAACGTAGCAAGAGAGATTTCTGAGAGAATTACTTCTTGATTTTTAGATATTATTTTTTACACTTTTTTAATATTTTTTCAATTGATATTTTTTTAGAAATAATAAGTTTTCTTACTTTTGCATTACAGCTTTTTAATTTTTCAAGTTGTTTAAACCAACAGTGAAATTTTTTTTGGCATGTTGCTTTAAAAAGTAGATTGAGTCCAGTTTCTCTGGGAGGGTTATACCTAGCTGTTTGCAAGAACACTGCGTTATTAATTTCTTTTAATTTGAGCAACTGAGTATGTTTGAGATAAATATTTTGAGAGCTCATTTTGCTTAATTGTGATTTGAATTTTCTATAAATTCTAAATTTTTTATTTTTCTTTTCTTTAACAGTAAATTTAGAATTAAAAAGAGTTTCTAATTTATTTCTTGTTATTGCGATTAAATTATTAAATTTAGTGTATTCTTTTTTAAGTTGTTGAATATTAGTTGGAATTATTTTTTTATTTAATATCTTTTTCATATAACTTTGTGCGGCATAATTTTCAATAAAAGAAGCGATTAACTCAGAAAAATTAGTATCATCTTTAAAGTAAAGTTTTATGTGTGCCATCTCGTGAAGTACTAAAGTTATAATTTGGTAATCCGAAAAATTAAGATATGTTGAAAAAACAGGATCTTTAAAATAAGTTAAGTAGGTGAAAGCGGCAATATTCGATGTGTATACATCCAGTCCCTGATTAACATATTTATTTTTAAATTTCTCTAATAAGGTAAAATCAAAAAAACCTAAATAGCTAAATTTTCCTAAAAATGGAAAATAAAACTTTTTTAATTTTAATTTTAAAGGTTCAGCAATAATTAAATTTTTTCCTAACACTTCTCTGTCTATTTTTACAAAATTTTCGTAAACTTCTGATTCTTTTAAATGATAAATTATTTTACCATAGCCTTTGACTGATTCAATGAGTTTTAATTTTTGTTGGCTCTCTTTTGGTAGTTTAAAATCTTTACTGAGAGCTGTCTTTATAGAATAGCTGTTCAGTAAATTACTAATATGATTAGTAACATGATGAGTCAAATAGCTCACCCATTCAAAATAAAAAAAAGTAATATTTATTAATATTACTAAGATTACTCCAATAAACTTATATTTCATTCTATTGAGCTAATTTTTTTAGATTCATTTAGATAAGCTTTTATTTCTAGCTCTCATGGTTCAATTTTATTTGAGAATATTTAATATTTTTTTTTCTTTAATAAGCTGTTTTAGTACAGTAAATAAAAAAAGAATTCCAGAAAAAAGTAGAATAACAATCATAAAATGATCAATTTCTTTATATCTAGAATCATGATAAAAAAAATATCCAATAATGGAACTAAGACCAGTAATAATAGAAAGATAAAAAATATAGATACTTTGATTAATTTTTTTTAAAATTCTATTACTTTGGAAGGCTATAAAACTCAATTTTGCTACGCCGTATCCTATCCAACAACCTGCCCAAATATCGGACGGAAAGTGGACACCAACTAAAATTCTTGATAAGCCACCTAAAATACCTAAAATTAGATAAGAGAATAGGTGTGGTGAATTACCTTTCAGGTAAAGAGCAAATATCATAGCAGCCATAGCATGACCGGAGGGAAATGAATAATTACGTAAATTTCTACCTAGTAAAGTTATTTCATTTGCATTAAAATGATAAGCTGGTCTGGAAATAGAAAAAAATTCTTTAAGAATATAAGCTAAGCCTCCGGAGACTACGAGGGCAATAACAGCTGGTAAAAAATATCTTTTACGGATGGGGTAAAGAAGAGACATTGTAAGCAAAACAATAATTCCATCCATAATTGTTGTCAAAAAAATAAATAGATATGAAAAGAGATTTTTTGAATTTGGATTAATCCAGAGAAATAGTTTATCATCATATCTTTTTAAAATATAAAGCCCTATTAAAAAAATAAAACACTGAATAAAAATTATAATATTCTTTCTTGAAGCATTCATCAACTTAGGTATTAAATTTTACAAAAATATATTGATTGAAGGTGCCTCTCTCGATGTAGCAGGCGGTAAATATTATATTTAATACGTTTATTGTCTAACATATTAAAAAGATAAGTACATTTTTTTTCTATGGATTGTAAATTTTTTGGAAAAAGAGGAAGACCTTGGTAGGAGCTAGTGTGCAAAAAATTAAGATAAAAATAATTTATTTTATTCTTTTGAAATTCTTTAATTTGTTTTTTTATATGCAGGTCTCTTCTTTTTTCTTGTATCTGAATTTCTATTAAATTTTTTGGTTGATATAAAGCTCGAGACATGCCTGCTGTGTAGTATACAGTACTTGGGAGGATTGAAATAATATAAGCGGTTTTATCTTTAAAATTTTGATGTAAGTCTTCCTTTAAAAAATTCATATTAATGGGTTTTAAATTCGCCGGATAAGTCCCTCGATTAAAAAGAATGATAGTATTGACTACAAAATATATTTTTAAGCTTAAAATGAACCACTTGTTCTTTAAAATATGTTTGATATTGATTGCAAAATATATTTTTAGTCTGAGCCATTTTTGATTTAAAATATATTTATTCATCTTTGATTCAAATAATATTTGAGAGGTCAAGATAATAATGATTGGTAAAACATAAATAAGTGGATACATAAATCTTAACTGCTTATTTGAAAGAAGCAAATGAATTATAAAAAAAGGAAGAATGACCCAGGTAAATGGGTGCTTTGGTTTTAGACAGACAAAACTAACAATCATTGCTATAAAAAATACTCCAAATGGAAATATAAAAACTTCTGCCCCTTTTAAAAAGTAAAATATCAATGTGTTACGATCCTGATCTGTATATTTCAAAGTTGTACTTGATATTATATTTTGATAAAAATAATTATATGCAGGGATAACAAATTCTCCATATAACCAACTGTCTATATAATAGGTAACGAGCACAATGAGTATACTCATTGACAAGAAAGGTAAAATAATTAATTTAGTAATTTTAAACCGCTCGCGAATTATCCATAGCCATAAGAATAATCCCATGATGCAAAATCCAATTTGATAGCGAAATTGAAAGCTGAGGCCTAAAAATACTCCTGCAATCAATAATTTAAATGATGTACGTTTATCTTGAAGGATTAAATAAAATGCTAGCCAAAAAAAGATACCTGACCAGTTCTCGCTAGAGAAACGAACTTGACAGTATGGCAAAAACCAAATTGTGAGACAAAATATCAGAGAGAGGTAAGAGAATTTATTATTTTTTATTTTTGGAAAACTTTGATTCAGTAGGAGTAAATAACAAGAAAAGCCCAGAATTCCAGAAAGTAATCGAAGAAATAAAACAGCCATTTCATCACTTAGCGAAAAAAATCGTGCAAATTTAATTATTCCATAAGCAATAAACGGTTGGAGTGCAGGGCGCATCTTCGCTGGAAATTCCCATGCCAGTTTGGCAATTTCTTTTTCTTCAAGTTCTCCAAGCTTGTACTTAGCAAACTCGAGTATTTGAAAATGTTCGTCTTCAAAATCAAAGCCTTCACTATATATTATATTTAAAATGTAAGCGGGTATAACTAAAGCAAAAAAAACAAAATAAAAAATCTTCTTGTTGGTTCGTATCGTTTCTAACATTTTTTATATGCTCAAAAATCTTACTTAAGTCTCGCCTACAAGTATTATTTTAATTAAAAAATATGACTTCCATATGATTATGATTTCTATAAATTCAAACTTTTAAAGCTTGACATTATAGCTTCGTATAAAAGAGACTGAATTTCATGGCTATTACAATTAAGTTAAGAGAACACTTGAAAAGTATTTTTGAGCTACAAAAAGCTAATCAACAAAGGGTAGCGAATTTGAATTTTCAGCAAAGAAAAAATCGGATTGAGGGTATTATTACAGTTCTGCGTAAATATGAGCCAGAGATTAGAGAGGCTATGGCAAAAGATTTTTCAAAAGCCTCTTGGGAGGTTTCTCTTCTTGAGCTACTACATATTGTACATGAGGCTAAATATGCCGTAAAGCATTTAAAACGATGGATGAAACCTAAAAAAGTATCTACTCCTATGATTCTTACAGGCTCACAGTCATATATTCATTATGAGCCCAAAGGTCTCGTATTAATTATGGCCCCTTGGAATTACCCAATAAACTTGGCCATTACTCCACTAATTTCGGCGATTGCAGCCGGAAACACGGTGATTATTAAACCATCTGAAATGACACCAAACACTTCGGCTGTAATGAGCAAAATGATAAAAGAAGTTTTTCCACCCGAAGAAGTTTGTCTTTTTGAAGGAGGTACAGAATTAGCCCAAGAACTTCTGAAGCTACCCTTTAATCATATTTTTTTCACAGGTAGTCCACAAGTGGGTAAAATAGTGATGAAAGCAGCTGCTAAACACTTGAGTTCGATAACCCTTGAATTGGGAGGGAAATCTCCAACAATTGTTGATGAAACGGCTAATCTTGAATTAGCTGCGACTAAGATTGCTTGGTCTAAGTTTATGAATAATGGTCAAACATGTATTGCTCCTGATTATGTTTATGTTCACAAAGATGTCAAAGAAAATTTTATTCAAAAAGTACAGCAAAAAGTTGACTTGTTTTATGGAGATACTTCCGAAAAAAAACAAGCATCTCCTGATTATTCTAGAATTGTTAATACAAAACATTTTAAAAGGCTGAGGGATCTCCTCAATGATGCTAAAAAACATCAGGGAGTTATTCGATTTGGTGGCGTTTTGAAAGAAACAAAAAAATATATTGAACCTACTCTTATTACTGATGTTACAAAAAATGCGAGAGTGATGCGAGAAGAGATATTTGGTCCTATTTTACTCGTTTTAGATTATACTTCTCTTGAAGAGCCTATCCAATATCTCGCTCAACAAGAGAAGCCACTAGCTCTTTATATTTTTAGTAAGAATAAAAATAATATAAATAATATTATTTCAAATACGAGAGCTGGAGGTGGTTGTATCAATGATTGTGTAACTCATTATGCACATAGTGAGCTTCCATTTGGTGGTTCAAATAATAGTGGAATTGGTAAGTCTCATGGTTGGTTTGGCTTCGAGAGTTTTTCTAACGCACGTAGTATTTTAAGACAAAGAACCCGATTTAGTATGGCACAACTTCTATTACCACCTTTCACTAAACTAAAGCATCGATTAGCTTCTTTAGTTCTTCGCTATTTTTAGAATAAAAAAAAATGATGGATATATTGTTATAGTTGTATAGTAATATATCCAGAAATAATTTGAATGATCTCAATTTAAAAGATTCATGACGTCTCAAAGTAGATAAAGGTAGTGTCTTTTTTTATAAAAGGAATATGAATTTCAGTCTGTTCTTTAAATAGGTATTAAAGGGCGGAGCTGTACTAAAAAAATAAATCAAATAAAGTCATTTATAATATACCCATTATAATAATGGGTATATCTTGATTGATTGACCGCTTCATTTGATAAAGAATAATGTCCCAGTCCAAAAAAGAAGTCTAACCATATGTAAAAAATGAAGTTTGTAAAAAAAAAATTAGAAATATTCGCCCGCCTTATATTAAAATTTCCGATTCCTGTTTTTATAATTTCTTGTATTTTACTTTTTGCTTCAGTATATTTTGCTCAAAAACTCCGAGTTGATCCTAGTTTTAAAGCTCTCTTAAATAAGGAACACCCCGTAGTAAAAATATTGGATGAATCAAATAAGATATTTAATCACAAAGATGTTGCAATTGTTGTAATACGCAGTAATTCTTTTAAAGAGGGTAAACTCTTTATTCAAAAATCAGCCAAGGCTCTTAAAAAGCATCCAGAGTTGCAAGAGGTTGATTATCAATTAGCCAGTAATTTTTTTACTAAAAATATGCTTCTCTATCTTGAAAAGAATGATATACGAGAAATATATTCTCGTCTCAAGAAAAAAATTAATTATGAAAAAAAGAAACATAGAATTGGTCTGCTGTTAGATGATTTTGTAGATGATGATCCAGGACTCACCTATCAAGATATTCTTGATAAATATAAAGGAAACTCAAGTATGAATTTTAGTAATTTGAAAAATAATTTCTTTTATAGACAAAAGAAAGCAAGAGATACAAAAAAAATAGAGCACATTTTTATTATTATAATTAAGCCTAAAAAATCAGCTCTCGATTTGAACTACTCGTCAAATATTATGTCTGATATTTCTAAAATTATGAAAAAATCTCGTATCGATTTTCCAGATATTCAAAATGTTGAATTTACTGGTCGATATCAAAAAAAACCTGAAGCAATTCAAAATATTATCAATAATTTTAAGCGTGTTACATTAATCGCTGGGTTTGGAGTTTTACTTATTTTATTTATCTTTTTTCGATCTTTTTGGCCTATTTTACTTATTGCCTCAGGGCTTATTTACGGAATATTTCTTACTCTCGGGATAACTCAGGTTTTTATTGGTAATTTAAGCTTAATTAGTGCTTTTCTTGTAGCAATTCTATTGGGTTTGGGGATTGATTTTGGTATTCATATTTTACTGCGCTACAAGGAAGAAAGAGATGCCGGTAAAAAAGTAAGTGAGGCATTTCTGTTAATGTATACAGAAACTTGTTTGGCTTCCACTATGGCCGCAGTCACAACTTCATTTGCTTTTGGTACTCTTATGTTTAGTCATTTTGTTGGTTTCAGTGATTTTGGGTTTATCGGATGCATTGGCATTCTTTGCATTCTTTTTTCTTATATGACATTAATGCCTTCGATGCTTTTAATTTTAACACATTACTTAAAGATTCGTATTATTATACGTCCGATGAAGTTTTACCTTCCCAGTGTAATTTGGACAAAAGTAAGAATTTCACTCTGTATCTGTTCTTTGTTGACACTTCTTTCTATTTTAGTATTGCCCAAACTACAATTTAATTATGATTTTTCTCGTATTTTGGGGGATAAAAATTTACCTTCTTATCTTTTAGATAAAGAAATAAATTCCTTATTCGGTAAAAGTTTTCAAGTACCTTCTTTGCTTATTGTGGATAATTTAAAAGAAGAAAAGAGAATTCTCGAGTATCTTAAACAAGAAAAAGGTACGTCTCGTTTAATTGGTCTGTCTTTAGGTCTAAGTAGTTTTATTCCTGAGGGACAAAAAAATAAACTAAGTATAATTCGAAATATTAAAAAATTAATTGATAAAAATCAAAAATATTTTAAAGAGATGGATTCAAAACAGATTAAACAACTTCATCGTTTTAGAAAGAGTTTAGATCCAAATGAGTTTAAGTTGAGTCAATTGCCAAGATATATAAAAAATAGCTTTAAAACAAAATTTCCTAATGAAACTCGAAGAATGATTTTTATTTATTCAGATATTAACTCTGAAAATGGTAAAGAGATTATACAATTTTCAAACTATATTGATAAGTTGAAAATTAACTTTAAATCAGTTCAGGTTGCTTCTCAATCTCTTATATTTTCTGAAATACTCAAAATTATTCTAAATGAAGGAAAAAATATTTTAATAATTGTGTTATTAAGTATTTTTTTAATGGTCGTTATTAATTTACAAAGTTTTTTGAAAGGATTACTCATACTTGTCCTTCTGATGCTAGGTTTATTGTGGATGCTTGGTCTTCAGGCCGCTTTGGGAATTAAAAGTGATTTTATAAATGTGATTATTTATTTAATTATATTGGGAACAAGTATTGATGCGATGATACACTTATATCATCGATTTGAAAACTCTAAAGATCTATATCTATCCATGAGAAATACGGGAGAAGCAATTACTCTATCTTCGCTAACAACAATTGTTGGCTTTGGGGCACTTATTTTTGGGCGAACCGAGGCAATAGTTGATTTAGGTTTATTGGCTATCGTTGGTGTTATAACTAACTATTTAGTCTGTGTCTTGGTATTACCGATGATATTACAACTTAAGAAACCCAAAGTTTAATTTGAAGTAAAATCTCTCCAAATTAAGTTTTTTTCGATAAGGTATTGATTTAAAAAGAAGTAAGTTAATTTATTATCCCATTTCTTTATCTCAATATTGCTGTAAGTGCTAAAAAGATTGTTTACTTCATTTTGATCATTTTTCATATTGAATATGAATTTTTTCCCTGTCCTAAGATGTTTGATATACTTAAAAGGATATTCGACCACTATAAGGTAACCACCATTATAAGGTTGTACTAAATAACTTGGCTTTGCCTGTTTGCTACTTTTAAAAATTGAATTGCCTTGAAAGTGATGCCTCTGAATGGATAGTTTTAACAGGTCCACTAATGTAGGTGCAATATCTACCTGAGAAAAAACTTGATTTTTAATACGTTGTGGTGATATTTTATTTTTCCAGAGCATGAGAAAAGGAATACGAAATGAGTCTTCATAAAAACCGAGTTCATTACTTATAAATTTATGTTTACCGATAGGATAACCGTGGTCGGAGGTAATAATAATGATGCTATTCTTTAAATAGTTTCGCTTTTTGAGTTCAGTAAAAAATACTTTAAGTTGTTGGTCAGAAAGATACATCGAGTTCGCGTATTTTTCTTCCATTGTTGTTGGTTTTTTATATAAAAAACGCTTTTTTTTAGGAACATCATAGGGGTAGTGTCCGTTTACTGTAGAGAGAGTTACAAAATAAGGTTTATTTTTTTTTGATATTTGGGCTTTGTGATATTGATCAAGATATTTAAAAAAATATTTAAAATAAACTTTATCTTCTGGTCCCCAACCCCAAATATCTTGCTTATCTTTGTCTGTCATATATGTGTATACACTATGGCCTTCTGAGAAGCGATTTTTGATCAAAGAAGAGTGTAGCTTATCAAAGCTCATATTTTGATAAGCTTGAAAATAAATGGTCTGATATCCATTTCTTTTAAAAATGGTAGGTAAACCTTGAAACTTTAAATTAAAATGTCTATGGGTTGCCTTACCTTTAACGGGTGGTACTAATGAAGTGAGTATGGAAAATATACCATTACAAGTACGAATAGAATTACTATAAAAATTTTCAATATAAAGCCCCTTGCTGAGGAGTTTATTGAGATAAGGAGTATACTGTTTTCCATCTTGATTCTCCTTTTCGACGATACTAGAGTTTAAAGATTCTTTAATTATTAAAAAAACATGTGGTTTGTTATTAGATGAAGGTCGATATCTTTTTGAATAAGAATAAGTATTTTTTTCAAAGGGATACTTTTTAGAAAGGGATTGATATTTTTTATCATCTGGGTATAGAAAATAATAATCTATGACAGAGTAGATAAAAGAAGATACGCCATCTTTGTATGGTAACGGGTTAATTAATAGTAATAAGTAAAAAAAAGTGATGAATATTCGTTTGCTTTGTATTGGTTCACTATATTTAAACCTACTAAATATTCCAAATTTATAATCAATAAAAAATATGGCCATAATACTAAATAAAAATAAAAGGAAAAGAAAAGGTGTAACATAGCTATAAATTATCTGCAATGTAGTTTGATTTCCTATTAAAATATTATCAATTTCATCTTTAACTGCAAAAAAATCAATTATGCCATTTGACTGAATCATATATATAATGCTGATAATATGTAAAAATGCAAAAATAATATTAAAAAATGAACGTAAAAAATTTTTTTGATAAAACCATAAGTTAATGAGATGGTATAAACTGATGAAGCTGAAACATGCGTATGAGAAACCGAAAATTATTTTAAAAAAAGGTAGTTCTTCATGAAAAAAGGCCTTATAGTCAGAATAAATGAAAATGAGAGTAAAAATTTGTGAACTAATTAAAAAATATCCAAAATAACTAATATTTATTGGAATAATTTTTTTGATTTTTGACAGCATGTGATATAGATTCAATGAAGAAATGTTCGGAGTCAATCTATTTTCAGCTGTATTATCAGAATTTTCATAAAAAATTACTTTATTTGGTCTTAAATTAATTTTATGTATAAAATTATCATGAAATATTGAGCCAAGATTATGAGAATGGATGGGATAAAACCAGAAATGCGATATTGCCAACATTTAATGTGTTTGTAAATTCAATCTTAATTAATAACTTACTTGTCGATATATTTTGCTGTTTAATGTGGGTATGTGCCGTGGATTTTTGAACAACGAGCGTTTGATGCTCCAAAAAAATTGAGAGCGTTATTACAAAAAAGTGAAATAATTAAAGTACCGGGAGTGTTTAACGCTTTAATTGGTATGGTTGCTAAGAAAAATGGTTTTCAATCTCTTTACGTCTCGGGTGCTGTTTTTTCATCTAGTCAGGGGCTTCCTGATCTTGGGTATTTTAATTTAGAAAGCTTGACAAGCTATGTGCGGAACCTCTATCGAGCGACTGATCTTCCCATTATTGTGGACGCTGATACTGGTTTTGGAGAGGCCATGCATTTACCACAAACTGTGATGGAGCTTGAAGAAGCTGGTGCTGCTGCAGTCCAAATTGAAGATCAAAGTCTTCCTAAAAAATGTGGTCATTTGGAGGGTAAAACACTCATTTCAACTCAAAATATGTGCCAAAAAATTGAGGCGGCTAAAAAAACTTGTCGAGATCTTCTTATTGTGGCACGCACTGATGCCTACAGTCTATTCGGTATGAAAGAAGCTGTACAAAGATCCAATGCCTATATTGAGGCTGGTTGTGATATTATTTTCCCTGAGTCTCTGAATACCAAAGAGGCTTTTTGCGAATTTTCTGAAAAGGTTTCAATACCACTATTGGCAAATATGACTGAGTTTGGTAAAACTCCATATTATACGGCAGATATGTTTCAAAAGTGGGGTTATAAAATTGTTATTTATCCCGTAACTACATTAAGAATTGCAACAAAAGCTGCTGAAAAAGTACTCCAACTCATTTTAAAGGAAGGAACTCAAGAACCACTCTTAGGTGAGATGCAAACGAGAAAAGAGCTATATGATCTTCTCGATTACAATGGTTATGGTGAATTTGATGAATCAGTGGCTGGTTCTGCTATAAATATAAAATAATTACCTAGGGAGAAAGGGAACCCTTTGTTGAAGGTATCTCCATATTTCTCTTGTCGTCAATTGAGATAGCATTTCTTATTGCGAAACCGAGAGCTTTAAAAATGGATTCGTGTATATGATGTCGATTTTCTCCATATTCTACTTTTACATGTATATTCATTGCAGCGTGAATCGATAATTTATGAAGAAATTCTAGAGTAAGCTCAGAGTCATAAATACCAAATTTTCCCATATTAATAAGCTTAGGCCCCGTATATTTAAAGTATGGTCTTCCTGAAAAGTCTATCGCAACTGTGGTTAGTACCTCATCCATTGTTAATGTAAAACAGCCAAATCTAAAAATTCCTTTTTTCGAGCCAAGTGCTTTTTGAAAAAGCTGACCAAGTACAATCGCTGTATCTTCTACACTGTGGTGACAATCAATATTTAAATCTCCTTTGAGATTTAAATCAATATCAATCATACTATATTTTGACAGATGTGCTAACATATGTTCAAAAAAAGGGATGGGAATATTTCCAGACAGGCTACCTATACCATCGATATTTAATTTCATCTCAATTTCAGTTTCTTTTGTTTTTCGATTGATACTGGCTCTTCTAGACATAATTTGTTTATCGGCTCAGATAAAAATTTTCAAAAATTATTTTTTTTTGTCGATAGATAAAATCTATGATATTTGAATTAAATGAGCTTAAATTACTTTACAGCTTAATATTAAAGAAATAATATGATCGCTAGACGTATTGCTTTATATATTACTTTGATTTTTTTTTGGATATGTACTTTGTATGTTTTCTGGCCACAAAAAGTTAAAAATACCTATCTTTTCATTTCAAACACTTTTAGCACAATAAATATAAAAAAAATAAACTCTGGTATGACTCAGCAAAAAAAAAAGATGACCTTTAGAGGATGGTTTCAAGAAATCACATATTTTCATAAAATTATCCATAAAAAGAATAAAAAAGGACAAGTTAGACAGCAGCAAAAATTGAATATCAAATTCAATAAATTAATTAATTATGTAAAACAACTACAAATGGAGTTTAAAAAAACTTGCCAAACCTTAGATCTATGCGATACAAAGAGTTGATTCAGAGTATTATTTTATTTTATTTTATTTGCTTTCATGGACAAATGTTGGCTAAAACTGTAAAAAATAAAATTGGAGAGATTGTACAATTTGATAAAATTACTCAAACTAGTCAGGTAAAAATTTATAAGAGAGATCTTTTTGAAGCTGTCCAAGAAAAAGCAATATGGTTAGTCTTAAATAACAGTGAAGAAGTCGTTGCACGATTTAATATTACAACAAAAACTATTATCAAAAATATAATTTTACTGAATGGTTATTTTACTGATATTAAAAAGAGCCTTTATGTTGGTTTGGATATCGCATTTGAACAGCTAAATCGTGAAAAATTAATTTTACCCGATGCAGTGACACCTCAGAAAGATTTTCCTCAGAAAGTGATTAATCAAAAAGATCAGAGTATATTAATCTTGGTTCCTGGTGGAAACTTTGTTTATGGTTCTAGTATTATTGGCGAGGTTCACTATACAAGCCCAGCTGAGAGTAAATTAAATAAATTACAAAAGATTACTGGTCAAAAGCGTATAAATTATATCTCTTTATCTCCTTTTTATATAGATGCCTACGAAATTACGAATTATCAATTTAGTCAATTTCTTAAAGCTACTGGTATCACACCTCCCATTAATTGGAATTGGAACTTTCAAGTAAAATACCCTGTTGATAAGGTAAGCTATGAACAAGCGAATAAATATTGTGTATGGGCAGAAAAAAGGTTACTCACTGAATTAGAATGGGAAAAAGCAGCCAGAGGAACTAATTTAAATATATTTCGTAATGAAAAAGAAGAGCTTCAATTTCTTGAAAATCCAAAAATATATTCAATAGGACAAAAGTTTAATTCAAAAACTTGCATAACGAGAGAAAGTGGATTTTCGACACCTTTATCTGTTGATTCTCTAAAAGATGATAGCTCCTATCAAACGGGAGATGGCTTACATATTAAGGGCTTATGTGGCAATGTTTCTGAATGGACTTCAAGCTGGTTTTTATCTTATCGTGGAAATACGATACCAAATATAATGTATGGTAGACGATTTAAGGTAATCAGAGGAGGAGCATATGATCTTGATAAAAAATGGGCGAAGGCTTATAGTCGAAGAATAGGGGGGATACCTAACCTTAAGGATGATTACAAAGCGGGTATTCGATGTGCCATGAACGCAAAATAAGTACTACTAACCTAGAGAGCTACGCCAAAGTGAATTTTGGCTTAAAAGTCATCTTTCGTTACCCTAATGGGTATCATCATATCAATAGCTTATTTTTACCCATTAGTTTCTCTGATACAATTATTTTTTCTAAAAAAAAAATAATAAATCAAAAGTTTCAACACAATAGTCTATTATCAATAAAATGGAAAGATGAGTTAAACCATTATTACTCAAAGCAACTTTCTCCTTATTTTTCCAAAAAATTACAGCATGAAAATATTTTAGTAAAATCTTTTCATTGGTTTTTGAAGTGGATTGATACACAGGTAATACAGAATAAATTAATTTCACAAGAAAACCAAAGAATTATTATTGCAAAAGTATCCTCAATATGCTTGAACATTATAAAGCGTGTACCATCGCCAGCTGGTTTAGGGGGAGGGAGCTCCAATGCAGCCATATATATTCAGTATTTATTTATAAATATATTGGAAGAAATAAATTCAAATGATATCCGCAAAAAACTAAAAAAATTAATAGAAAAAGATGTCATGGAATTAGGAGCGGATATTGCATTTTTTTTTTCTAATAAACCATCCCTCGTCACTGGTGTGGGGACAATTAAAAAGAGATATAATTTTCCAAAAATTTATGGTATTTTAGGGATACCTCCATTTCTTTTTTCTACGTCAAGGGTTTATAAACACTTAAATTCTCCTTTACAGGATAAGAATCAATATGATAGTAGCTCCTATTCTCATATCGATTCATTCAGGAGGTTGGTTAAGTGTATTGAATATCCAAAGGATGTCGTTGATAATTTTCCATTATGCCATGATATGGCTCGCGGATGGGAGAGTGGGGTTGTGTATATAGTCAATGATCTTCTAGTGGCAGCTCGGATAATATATCCTCACGAAACTGATTATATCTCTAAAGTAATGAATGAGCTTGCAAATTTTGTGTACAATAAAGTTCAAAGTGAAAACTCAAAAGTTTATTATTCAATGTCCGGCTCGGGTGCTTCTTTTTTTGTGATAGGAAATTTTATGAAAGAGCCATTAGATGTTATTTGCAAATATTTTCAAAAAAAATATTCTAAAATTCAATGGAAAGTATTCTCTGTTCTATGATTCATTCCATTATGACGAGTATACTTTCAAAATATATGATTCTCATATTGAATGATAAAAAGCATTTATTGGGCCGTAGCCAAGTGGTAAGGCAGCGGTTTTTGGTATCGCCACGCGCAGGTTCGAATCCTGCCGGCCCAGATTTAATTTTAAAGAATGAACTTTGACCATGTTCAAATACTTATTCTTGTTGCTGGTAAAGGAACGAGGATGAAAAGTAAAACTCCAAAAGTATTGCATAAGCTACATGGAAAACCTATGATTCACTATTTACTAGAAACTGTTGCTCAAGTTTATCCAAAAAATATCAATATGGTTGTTGGTCATGAAAGAAAAAAAATAATGAATTCTATTCGTAATTGGAAAATGATAGCGAACTTAAATGTTGATTTTAAATTTATTATGCAGGAAGAACAATTGGGTACAGGACATGCTGTATTGTGTGCAGAAAAATTTATAAAAAAAAATGATGATGTGTTTGTTCTTTTAGGAGATGTTCCGTTGATCAAGAAAGAAAGTCTTATACAAACATTTAAAACTTTGCATTCTGATAATGCTGCGGCAGTTGTTTTAACCACTGAATTAAGTGAAGCCTATGGATATGGCAGAATTATCAGAGATGAAAGGGGTCAAATTCATTCCATCAAAGAGGAAAATGAAGTGGATATTCTTGAAAAAGAAATCAAAGAGGTTAATACAGGTATTATGTGTTTTCGTGGAGAGTTTTTGTGGAGTAATCTTCATCAATTAAAATTAAATAATCGAGCAGGAGAACTATATTTGACCGATATTGTGTCATTGTTAAGAAAAAATAATCATAATGTTGTTGCCTTAAAGATAAAAGACTATAGACAATTTATCGGTATAAATTCGCCTAAACAGCTTGAAGAGGCAAAACAAAAATTATATAGTGCTTAATATGGGACGACTTATGCTATTCTCAGGGAATTCAAATCTAAATCTTACTAATGCAATTGCAAAATCTATAGATTTAAAACCTGGTAAAATTCAGCTGAATAAATTTTCAGATGGTGAAAATAATGTTAAAATTCTTGAAAATGTGCGAGGAACCGATGTTTTTGTTGTACAGTCTTTGAATAATCCGGTCAATGATCATATAATGGAGCTTCTTTTGATGTTAGATGCATTTAAAAGGGCATCTGCCAGAAGAGTTACAGTTGTGATACCTTTTTATGGATACGCCCGTCAAGATCGTAAAGTAGAACCTCGAGTGCCTATTTCTGCAAAAGTGGTTGCTAGAGTTATAGAAATAATTGGAGCTAATCGCATACTTTGTATGGATCTTCACTCTGATCAAATACAGGGCTATTTCGAGATACCTGTTGATCACCTTTTTTCAGCACCCATATTGGTTAACTATTTTAAAACTTTGAATTTGCAATCTCCCATTATGGTATCTCCAGATTCTGGTGGTGCAAATCGAGCAAGATTTTTTGCCAAACAATTAGGTACTGAAATGGCTATTGTCGATAAACGTCGGGAAAAAGCTAATGAGTCAGAGGTTATGAATATTGTGGGTGATATTAAAGATAAAACTTGTATTTTGATTGATGATATGATTGACACCGCAGGAACAATATGTAAGGCTGCACAAGCCCTTAAAGAAGGAGGGGCACTTTCAGTTATTGCTGGAGCCACGCATGCTGTTCTTTCGGGAAATGCTGCGGAGAGGCTGTGTAATTCTGTGATTGAAAAGGTCGTTGTAACAAATACCATTCACATGTTAGAAATAGAAAAGTATTTTAGTAAATTGAAGGTTTTATCTGTCGCTGGCTTGATTGGTGAGGCAATTCAGAGAATTCATGAAGAAAAATCAGTGAGTTCCCTGTTCTTAGAATAGGAGTAAAATTATGAGTGAACGTTTAACAATAGATGCCAATGCAAGAAGTGAAGGAAGGGTTAGTAATGTACGAAAAGCAGGTTTTGTTCCTGCTCTTATATATAATCATGGTAAAACAGATAAGATTCAGGTCAAATTAGCTGAACTCAATAAACTATTCTTGGAAGGGGTTACTGAGTCAACTTTGATTGATATCAATCTTGATGGCGGTAAAAGTGAGATTGCATTTATCAAAGAATATCAGATTCATCCTCTTAGTGGAGATATTCTCCATGTTGATTTTTTTAGAGTTACCTTTGGAGAAAAAATACATACAAGCATACCCATTAAACTTATTGGTAAACCCAGTGGTATCAAAGAGGGTGGTGTATTAGAGATATTTTTGCATGAAATTGCAATTGAAACTTTTCCTAAATATTTGACTTCTTCTTTAGAACATGATATTTCCATGCTTAAAATAGGGGATTCTGTTCATATGGATGAAATAAAAATACCTCCTAAATCTAAATTTCTCATGGAAGGGAATCCTATTATTTGTCAAGTATCTACATCAGCAAAACTTGAGAGTAAGATAGAAGATATACCACCTTCAGATGATAATACTGAAGAAGAAAGTAAGGAAGAGGATCCTCCAAGTGATAAATAACTAATTTTTTTCAGACAATTGAGTAAGGATATCTCATGAAATTAATAATTGGCTTGGGTAATCCTGGCGATCGCTACATAAATAATCGGAGAAATATTGGTTTTAAAGTGATTGATGTTTTTGCAAATAATACTAATATTAAAATTAGGGCAAAAAAGAAAAAATCACTTCTCGGAATGGGTGATTTTGAAGGACACGAGATTGTTTTACTTAAACCTCAAACATTTATTGATTTAAGCGGTGAAGCTGTCCTTTATATTGCTTCTTTTTTACGGATACCCGTAAAAAAGATTATTGTAATTCATGATGACTATAAATTAAAATTTGGTAAAATTCAGGTAGCTGTTGGTCGATGCGAAACGGTCAATATTGGTGTGGAGTCTATTGCGGTTGGTCTCAAATCTCATAAATTTGTTCGTATCCGGGTTGGTATAGGACCTATCTCTGTAGCTTCAAGTGGTCATATCATCTCTTCACCCACTGAAAAAGATATTAAAGATTTTGTAATGGAAAATTTTTCTCTTGATCAAAATTTAAAAATTATTGAAATCATTAACGATACTGAAGCTGCCTTACGTTCAATTCTTACTCAAAATATTGAAGATGTTCTTTCACGATATAAAATTGGACCAACTTTGTAATAGGCTTTCTCTTCAAAAAAATCAACTGGAAGCTTTAATTCGTGAAAAAGTTTGGATTCTTTCTTTTTCAGGTGGGGCTGATTCCGTACTTAGTTTACTTATTTTAGTTCTCGTACACAAGGTCTCTATTCAAAAAACTTTTGGTACAACCTTATCTATTTCTAAACAAAGACATCTAATTTTATATTATCTTGATCATGAGCAAAAGACAAGTAAATCAAAGCGAATAGAACGGATCGCTGTTTTTGAACAATGTAAAGAAATGCTTCAAGATATTAAATTTTTAAAAGTCAATTGGATAGAAAAAAAAAGTAGAGTAGCTTATATCGCAAAAAAAATAAATCTATCATTTGAATATACTGGCTCAAAGATACGTACTAAAGATCTGAGAAAACTTGCCATTAAATTTCAAGGTGGAATTATCTTAGGTCATCATCTTTCAGATTGGTATGAAACACTGATTATGCGTCTTAATAGAGGTAGCTCTGTTAATAAATTAATGCCATTTAAATTTCAAGAAAACTCTTTTTTATTGAGACGCTACCGACCTCTATTTTTTACATTTCGACATGAAATACGATCAATTCTTAAAAAATATCAAATTAATTATTGGAATGACCCAAGTAATCAAGATATATTTATTTTGCGTAATCAAATTAGAAAAAATTATCCTGTTAAAAATTACTCAGGCTTAAAAAAAACAGCCTTTAATATGATTGATGAAAAAATATCTATTAATTTTGATTTTCAATATGAAATTATTTCTCCTTCGCGTGAGATTCGTATCTTGATAAATCAAAAATTTAAGCAATTTGATCAATCTCTTTCTAAAAATAATAAAATTCTATTCCGGCTAAATATTTTAGAATATCTTGGTCTTGGTGCTTTATCAAGTCAATATCGTTGGAAGCTTCTCAGAGATAATTTTATACTCCCACCGTACTTTGTTGAAATTGAAAATTGGGGTAATCAAAAATATATTGTATTTCATAGAGGAAGATACTTCTTAAAAGAAATACAAAATAAAGTAATTGAACGATTAAATATTTTTTTGACTAAAAATAAAAATAAATCTTATGTTATGTATCCTGCTAATAAATTAACTAAACGTCATAAAATTAAGCTTGACTTTGGAAGAAAATCAGTGAAAGCACTTTTGAAAGAAAAATCTATTTCATTGAGACAAGAAAGTCATATTTTTGTTATTTTATCTAAAAAAAATAGTGAACAAATTATATTCATTCCACTTTCTGTTTTTGGACTCACTGATGTATATTCTGTATTTGATAACTTTGTATCAAGTGTAAGATTGATAAATTAAGTTATTTTTATAAAAATAGACTCAATGCTGAAGTCTTCAACAATCTCTAAAAGTTTATAATTAACCTGTAAGTCGTTTAAAATCATTTAAAAAAGTAAGATAGGCTTTTGTTTTAAAAAGAGAAAGGCTATAGCTATGAGGGTTAAATGATTTATTCATATAATTAAGTTCCATTTGGTGGTGTAAGCCTGCTGCATCGGTGACAGAAACAAAGCCATTTTCTTTATAAATCGATATAACTTGTAAATTAGATAAATAGCCAAAATGAATGGGAATTTGATAATGTCTTTCAGATAATATTTTTTTTTGAAATTTCTTAATTTTTGTAAGATATTTTGATAGTTCTTTAATTTTTATTGGAGATGAAATACCAATTAATTTATTATAATAATATTTAGAATATTGTAGTGAATGTCCTGAATAAAATATAGAAAAGAGTTCATTTTTTAAAGGAAAATTTTCATAGCGAATATTATGTGAAAAATATTCATACTTTCCAATTTTATTTTTGATAAATGTTAGTGATAATTCTAGTTCTTCTGTTTTAGAAAAAAAGATAGAAAGGAACATATAGACTTTTTTGGGGCGAATCACCTTAGTTTCTGAAGAGTAATCAAATTTTTTTTGCTCACCTGCTTGTTTCATTTTTTTCTTCTCTAAAAAATAAGCTTTTAATTTGTGCTTTTAAATATAAATTTTTATGAATATTGGATATTCTTCGTAATTTGAAGATTGTTTTTAAATGATTAATTTTTTTTAGAGAATGTAAGGCAGCAATTTGAACTTGATATTTTTCATCTTCATTCTCTAAAATTTTAATTAAAGAAGGAGTTGAACGAAAATTTTTATACTTACCAATAGCAGATACAGCTTCAATTTGAATATCCATTTCAGGATGATTTACCAATTTAATAATTTTATAGAAACTTAAGTAATCTTTAAGTTCTCCTGCTACATAGATTGCCCAGCTAAGTATTTCTAAATTTTCTTGTTGATTAAGAATAGAGCTTAGGCCACGTGTTCCTCCTGAACTTTTTAACTTGAGTAATGCCTTAATTTGCTCTAGTTTTAATTCAAGATTAACTTCTTTCATCAATTGTAAAGAAATATGATAAGCTGCTGCTTTATTTTTATAAGCAAGAGCTGTTTTAAGTGACGCCTTTCTGATAGCAGCATTACGATTATGGAGCATCCTGATTACGGGATAAAAAGCATTACTTGGCCTAATCTTTTTTAGTATATTTAATGCTTTTTCTCTGACCTCATCATTGACATCAGATTGAATGATCTTAATATAAATTGGAATAGCTTCCATTCTGCTCAATAAATCTAAGGTGGTCATTGCATAATATCTAATTGATTTATTTGGATCTTTTAAAGCATTTAATAATATAAAAATCATTCTTTCATCACTAAGATAATAAAAGGCCTCAATTGCATATATCCTCTCTACTGTATTTTTTGAAAATGCCATTTTCATTATAAAAGGAATGATGCGGTCATCTTTCATTATACTAAGTGCCTTTAAGCATTGAATGCGCACTTTATGTAAAGGAAAAGCACTGTAGGCAACTATTTTATAGAGTAAATTTTTTAGTTTGAGTCTATGAACAACATCTAAATAAAAATATAAGCTATTAATTTCTTTCTCATTAGGAATTTTTTTTTTATTAATGATAGAAAATTCTATTTTAAGTAAATCTTCTAAGTATTGGAATACGGCTTTTTTTATGTCTGGATCATTAAAAACAAATAGACTGAAGTGTTTGATTAATTGATAACGAAAATTACTTGCTTTTTTTCCTTCCTTTTGAGCTAAAATATGTAATTCTTCTGAAAATTCTTTAAAATAGATAGGTTTTTTAATTAATTTTTTAAAAAGCTGTGCATAAGACTGATTATAAATTGACTGTAAAATTTTTTTCTTAGTATTTCGTCGAAGTTTTTCGTTACTCCTACTGTCTATTCCTAAAATACTAAAAAAGTAAACTATTAAGAAAATTAAAGTAAAAAGAAGATGTCGAATATTTAATAATCTTCCTGAGATCTCGTTGTAATCAAGAATTCATCTGGTGTCTCTTCAATTGATTCACCCAATTGAACTGCAAGGTGAGAACCAACGCGCCCTGGTCTACACAAAAATTTTGGTCTTCCTCCCACTTTTAAAATAAAATCATTACGAATTGTAGTTTCGTTGAGTTTAATGACATCCTCCTGTTTTAAATTCATAATTTCTGAAAAAGTAAAATTAACAGAACCAATTTCGACAGCAAGACCTACAGATACATTTTCAAGGCGTCCTTGAATGACTTTCTTGTTGGCCTCTGATTCACCTTTCCTGATTGAGGAGAACCAATATTGAGCCGAAAGTTTTTGAATAATGGGCTCAATAGTAATATAGGGTACACATAGGTTCATCATACCTTCACTATCAGCAATTTTTGTTTCTAAAGTAATGAGCATAACCATTTCATTTGGAGGAACAATTTGGGCAAATTGAGGGTTTGTTTCAATACTGCCCAATCGAGGACGTAAATCAATTACGGTAGACCATGACTCTCTAAGATTACTCAAGATACTAACAATAACTGCCTCAATTACAGAAAGTTCAATATCTGTAAGTTCTCTATTTATTTTGTAGTGCTCACCAGCTCCACCAAATAAACGATCAATAATAGTAAATGTGATAGTAGGGTCAATTTCTAAAATGGAAGAGCCTTTTAGAGGGTCCATATTGATAAGAGCTAAAGTAGTAGGATTGGGGATAGAACGTATAAATTCTTCATAGGTCAGCTGATCAACACCTGTTACATGTACTTCAACTAATGCTCTTAATTTAGCGGAGAGAGCTGTAGTTGTTAAACGAGCAAACGTCTCATGCATCATCTGTACAGTTCTAATCTGATCTTTTGAAAACTTGTCTGGTCTTTTAAAGTCATAAATTTTTACTTTCTTTTGTTCTTTATGTTGAGTCTGATCTTTTGGCTCAACTTCTCCACTAGAGATAGCACTCAGTAGCTGATCAATTTCGTCTTGCGATAGTATATCTGTCACAGTAGTATTTGTCGTCTCTATTCAATCAATTGCGATTCAATTCCTGTTATTTTCCATAAATTTTCCATTCTTGTCAAGTAATAGGTATAAAGTAACTTTCTTCGAAATCCATCTATATTTCGAATGATTTCTGATTGCACCATGGCTGATTGATCTAATTTTTTACGCCAATGTTTATTTTTTTTGCTTGTAATAATATTGAAATGAATTAGCTTACGAGTGTGGTTGTTCTGTAGATATGCCTGAAAATCTCCCAAAATAACTCTTCGCTGTTTGGCAGAGGCTTTAATATATTTTCTAGCATATTTTGGATAATCTTTAATTAGGTCGTGGAGTGACAAATATTTGAAAAAATCTAACCAATTTCTTGCATATTCAGCACTTAATGTTAGGTAAACAATTTCCTTAGGGGTGATAACGAGCCGGTAGGGCTTATAGGGATTTACTCCTTGATTATCGGTAGAAGTTCTATCGGTATCAATGAAGATAACATAGTGATTTATTGATTTTAAAAAGACTGTACTAGCTTGTTCTGGATTTGGATAAAAATAACCTTGTATTTGAAATTTTTCCGTGTCAGTCTTTCTTTTTATAATATTAATAATATCTTGTAAGATAATTTTTTTCTCAAAGGTTTCTTCAGGTTGAAGAATAATCGCTCGATGATGAGGAGAAGTGCCAGTATAGTTTTTAAAAAAAGGATCTTTGGTTAATTCTTTTTTACTTTTATAGACAGTTTCTTTGATAGGTAAATTTCTGCCTTGTTCATCTCTTACAATAATAGTAAAATTATGTAAATAATTTTTATGCATATAAAGTGTGATGGGATAATTTCCAATATTTTTTACTTTTATAAAAATAGGTATGTTTTCTCCTTCATTGTAGCGACTTTTTTTTGATGTGATAAAAAACTCTATTCCGTGATTAGCAAAGTTTTGTGTTATATTTCCCTTTATATCTCTTTTTATAATGGAAGTCATTTTTTGAGCATGAATAGAAAATACAGATAATAAAAATAATATTGAGGCAAGCATTCTTGTATTTATCGGATATAAAAAGATTGCATTTAGTCAAATAAAAATGAATCAATTGAAATTGCTTTTTGGTGTGGTCTATTTAATATTTTACACTTTATAATGGGACGCGTCCTTTCTAGTTTATATTTTAACTTTATTGTCTCCACTAATTTCATAAATAGATGCTCACTTATTTTATTAGTTCTTCCTCTCAAGATAATTAAAAATTTAGCAGGAAATATCTCTAAACAATAATCTTGTTCGGATATTATAGAATGAAGGATCTTTTTTACATATATTCTTTGCTTATTAAAAAAATAATTATTTGTAAGTTTTTTCAAACGAATTATATTTTCAATTGTAATATAAACCATAGAGTAGGGAATTTGTTTTATTTGTAAATCATTCTCATAATTAGAAATAAGGTTTCTTAGATCAAATAATGGGTCTTCTAAACCCGAGACGGTAGCCAATTTATTCTTATAAGCAAGAAGAGCCCAATAATAAGAATTAATGATTACACTTAAAGAATTTAAACTAGTAAGATTAATTTTATTATGTATATTAAAAACCATAAAAATACCTTTAATTTCATTTGAAAAATAAATCGGTAAAATAAAAATTTTATTAATAATAGAAAAATCTTCAGCTGAAAATTTTTTAATGAATTTTATATTTTCTAAAAAATTCGTATATTCATACCAGCCTGTTTGATTTTTCATTTCAATTATCCAAGGTTCACGATTCGAAGTTATAATTTTTTTAATTGTTTTTTCATCTAAATTTTTATATAAATTCGGTAAAAATTGCTTTCCTTGCTTTAATAAAAAAATAAATTTATTAATTTTGTAATCATCTGTAATTAATTCTATAAATATATGTTTAATTTGTTCAAAATTTGTTGCTTTTTGAACCATCTTGACATATCGATTAAAAATTTTATAGTTACTTTTTTGATTATCCAAATATTTTTTCTGTTCCGATTGTTGAATTAGCTGTTGTATGGAGTGATAAAAACTTCCCAAAAGTTCTCCCAATAATTTCAAATATGTTAAATCTTCCAAATTATATTCCATCTTTGCTATAGTATGTCCTAAAATAATAAAACCAACAATTCCATCATTATTATTTGTGATAGGTATCAAAAAATCAGTGTTTAACGCACAAAACCAAGTTTTTTCTATAGAATTTAGTTTTGGAATTAGTTGTTTTGTGTAAATAAGTCCATTTTCTTGGCTCAGTGCTTTTAAAAGGGAGCTATCAAGAGGGATTTGAAAGCCAACTTGTATTGCAAAGCCTTTGTTTGCTCGAAGAGAAAACTTTTGAGCTTCTTTTAAAAATATTGCAATCTCTTTGATTCCTAACTGACCCCTTAATGTAAATAGAACAGTATCAAAAAATTCAAATTCACTGTGAGCGGTACTTAGTCCTTTGCATAATTCAATTAAACTAAGGAGCGACTCTATTTGCATTTGTTGAGCAAAACCGTGCATTACAGGCCTAGTGGTAGAATAAATATCTTCAGAAGAAAGAAATGGATCTGCAGTTAAAGCTTTGTTCGGTATGACCCTCTGTTTTTCCTCTTCATTTAGCTTTTTTTGCACTAAAATTTCTTCTGGATCTAATAAATTATTGAAATTATCCATTAATGGTTGAATGTTCTCTAATTTTTTTGCATCAGTTTCACTCAAGTTTATGTTTTGTGTAAATTTTAGAGCTTTCTCTTTTAATCCCATGCTAAATAAGTTTATATACCGAGCTGATTAATTACTTTTTTATATAGACTAAAGTATTCTGATTGAGCAAATTTTTTAATAATATCATCAGGGAGTTCACCCAATAAATTATCAAGGTAAGAAACTACTGCTTTCACTTCTACTTTATTTAAACTTATATTCTCTTCTAAAGCTACAGAAGGGCTAATGTTTTGATTAGAGTCTTGTGAAGAAGGGGATACTATTGTTTTATTTTTGAGTTTATTCATTGCCAATTCTGGCTGTAGCTCATTTAAAGAAGGGAGGTTTTCTTTTAAAATTTCAATTGCTTCATCAATTTTGGTTACGCCCTCAGCGATATGATCTAATTCTTTATTGGAAAGCAAAACTTCTTTGTCTTCTGTTTCTTTAATAAAAAAATCATCTTCTGTTTCTTTAATAAAAAAATCATCTTCTGTTTCTCTAATAAAAAAATCTGTACTTGAAGGTTTTTGCATTTTTTCAGGAATTTCAGAAACATCTTCTAGGATATTCTCGAGTTCATCATCTGAAAGTGATATCTCTTGATTTTTTGTATTGTCTTCTTCAATTATAGATTCGAAAGATTCTAGTGGTTTATCTTGGGTATCTTTTTCAGGAATTTCAGAAACATCTTCTAGGATATTCTCGAGTTCATCATCTGAAAGTGATATCTCTTGATTTTTTGTATTGTCTTCTTCAATTATAGATTCAAAAGATTCTAGTGGTTTATCTTGGGTATTTTTTTCAGGAATTTCAGAAACATCTTCTAGGATATTCTCGAGTTCATCATCTGAAAGTGATATCTCTTGATTTTTTGTATTGTCTTCTTCAATTATAGATTCAAAAGATTCTAGTGGTTTATCTTGGGTATTTTTTTCAGGAATTTCAGAAACATCTTCTAGGATATTCTCGAGTTCATCATCTGAAAGTGATATCTCTTGATTTTTTGTATTGTCTTCTTCAATTATAGATTCAAAAGATTCTAGTGATTTATCTTGGGTATCTTTTTCAGGAATTTCAGAAATATCTTCTAGGGTATTCTCGAGTTCATCATCTGAAAGTGATATCTCTTGATTTTTTGTATTGTCTTCTTCAATTATAGATTCAAAAGATTCTAGTGGTTCATCTTGGGTATCTTCTTCAGGAATTTCAGAAACATCTTCTAGGGTATTCTCAAGCTCATCGTCTGAAAGTGATATCTCTTGATTTTTTGTATTGTCTTCTTCAATTATAGATTCAAAAGATTCTAGTGGTTCATCTTGGGTATCTTCTTCAGGAATTTCAGAAACATCTTCTAGGGTATTCTCAAGCTCATCGTCTGAAAGTGATATCTCTTGATTTTTTGTATTGTCTTCTTCAATTATAGATTCAAAAGATTCTAGTGGTTCATCTTGGATATTTTTTTCAGAAATTTCAGAAACATCTTCTAGGGTATTCTCAAGCTCATCGTCTGAAAGTGATATCTCTTGATTTTTTGTATTGTCTTCTTCAATTATAGATTCAAAAGATTCTAGTGGTTCATCTTGGATATTTTTTTCAGAAATTTCAGAAACATCTTCTAGGGTATTCTCAAGCTCATCGTCTGAAAGTGATATCTCTTGATTTTTTGTATTGTCTTCTTCAATTATAGATTCAAAAGATTCTAGTGGTTCATCTTGGATATTTTTTTCAGGAATTTCAGAAACATCTTCTAGGGTATTCTCAAGCTCATCGTCTGAAAGTGATATCTCTTGATTTTTTGTATTGTCTTCTTCAATTATAGATTCAAAAGATTCTAGTGGTTCATCTTGGATATTTTTTTCAGGAATTTCAGAAACATCTTCTAGGGTATTCTCGAGTTCATCGTCTGAAAGTGATATCTCTTGATTTTTTGTATTGTCTTCTGCAATTATAGATTTGAAAGATTCTAGTAGTTTATCTTGGATATTTTTTTCAGGAATTTCAGAAACATCTTCTAGGGTATTCTCGAGTTCATCGTCTGAAAGTGATATCTCTTGATTTTTTGTATTGTCTTCCTCTATTATAGATTCGAAAGATTCTAGTGGTTTATCTTGGATATCTTTTTCAGGAATTTCAGAAATCTCTTCTAGGATATTCTCGAGTTCATCGTCTGAAAGTGATATCTCTTGATTTTTTGTATTGTCTTCCTCTATTATAGATTCAAAAGATTCTGGTGATGCATCTTGGATATTTTTTTCAGGAACTTCAGAGACCTCTTCTAGGATATTCTCAAGTTCATCATCTGAAAATGATATCTCTTGATTTTTTGTATTGTCTTCCTCTATTATAAAATTTTCTATATTAGATTTTTCACTATTAATCAAATTATCAATTGTATTTACGTCAATTTCAAGACTGGTATTAGGTTTATCTTCAGAAGAAACCATTTCTATTTCTAAAAAATTTAAAATATTATTTAATTTATTCATAGTAGCACTCAATAAGATTATCGGTCTTAAATGGAGTTTTCCTTATTTTTAGGATTTGACAAAAGTTATTTTTTTCTATTTTTATATTTAGAAAAAAATTTTTCCTGTTCTTCTTTTTTACCCAAAAATCGAAGAAGAAGAAGATATTCATCAAAAAACCAATTATTTTTTTTAATAAAGTTAACTAAATTTATTTTTGAATAAAAAATAAATTGACGTTTGAGGTTACCTCTTTTAACTCCCTCAAGGTAACCCATTAAATAAAGTGTATTATCAAGAAGAGCTTTTTCTTCTTTTGTTTTAATTTCTTGTTTTGCAATTCGTTGAAATAATGAAAAACCAAAGGGTCTATTTTTAATTCGTAAATAATAAATTGCTTTTAGATAAGTAATAAATATTGATGGGTATACCTCTTTTAAAGTTTCCCATTTTGGATTACGAATAGTTGTCATAATTTTGACTAGCTCTTGAGAATAACTAGAGTCGGTAGCATTAGAGAAGTTTTTAAAATTTTTCAATGACTTTTCTGATAATAGGTGTGATTGATGAGAAAAAAAATAAAGAAAATTAAGTTTATTTTGGGCATCGTGAGCTTCATTTATGGGTAAAACTAGAGCAGAGGCTTTACGTAGGAAGATAATAGCCCTCTGGTAGGCTGTTTGGGATAGTTTTTCTGGAAATTTATATCGATCAATATAGTGTAATAAAAACATATCTGCTAGCGTTTCATAAGAATTTTCGAAACTAACTGTGAAAATAGTATATTCCAAGATACCGCAATAATAAAAAAGTAAAGCATCTCCTGGAGAGGAATTGATAAGACTTTGATAGTCTTCTCTAAATTGATTTAATTCCTTTTGTTTAATATTTTTTTTTTTTACTGCCAGAGTTTTTATATTCTTTTTATATTTAATAAGCTTATTGTAGTCATTTCTTTGAAAAGGAAATGAAATTTTGGTATAATTTATATATAACCAATATACTCCCCAAGTGGATAATAATAAGACGATTAAGAGCTGATACTGTTTTTTCTTAGAATTTTTTTGTTTTTGTGAAAAAACTGCCCAGTAATTAATATTCTTTTTATCTTTCATAGGGAAGGATCTAACATTTAAAAACATTCAAAAATTTACGAGTACTTTCTGTTTCATCCATAAAAAATAGGGCAGCAGGAATTTCCTTTTGAGATATAATGACGAAACAATTAGGATAGAGTGCTACGTAATCTAATTCGTCTATATTAAATATTTGAACTCTATTTTCATGAGCAAATCGAAAACTTACTCCATCATAAGAAAGTGTACCTTGTCCCACTCGTTTAATATGGTCAATTTCAGTAATTTCGGAAGTTTTTTCTTCACCTGTATATATGTTGTTGGGATCATGATCAAAATAGAGATAAACATTCTTTTTTATAAACTTTATGTTGTCTTTACTTAATTTAACATTAATTTTATTATCAGCTTGGTCAAATTGATTAGTTTTCTTTGTTAAGTCTATATTAGCGGATATTTTTGATGTTTTTATCTCATCGTGAACCTCTTTGTCCTGTGAAATAGTGAAATTTTGAGAAGTGTAAGTGTGGTTAGGTGGAGGCTCAGAGACTAATTTTGAGTATTTAATCCCTGCTTTATCATTTTTAAAATGTAATAATAAGCCAAATAAAATACACAAAGTTCCTGCAATGAGTAACAGTAAGACATATGTTTCAATAGTAAAATTCACAGTAAAATAATCGTAATTCTTATAATGATACTTTTTATAAAATACAGACAGGACTAGTTTTCTATAGACAACATGAAATCAAGAATTTATCATACCTTAATGGCAAATATTACCATTAAACAGGTTGAAAAAATAGCAAGTCTCAGCAAACTATGTTTGAAAGGTGATGAATTAGAAAAATTGACTCAAGATTTTAATCAAATGCTAAATTTTGTTGAAATAATCAATGAGATTGATATCGAATGTATAAATTTTACAAATATCGTATCCAAAAATTTTATAACTCAACAGGAAGTCTATAAAAGTCAGACTCATGTTCCTATTGAGAGTACCAAAAAAATAGCTCCTAAATTTGGAGCGGGTTATTTTATAGTGCCTCGTGTCATTGAGAATAATGGTTGACCAATGGTATGACAGGGAGTTCTATCATGCATTCTTAACCTCTCAAAAAAGAGATTATTACCTCCCTGCTTCTCTCTATAGTAAAATTATCAAACCTATTCCTAAGGAACAAAAAATATATATTTTAGACTTTGGTACGGGCTTGGGCTACGCTGCATTGAGCATTGCTAATACGTATAATGATTATCCAAATTTTAAAATTTTTGCTTGTGACTATCAAGAGCCTCTTCTTGATCAACTTTGGCATACTCTGACAAAGAAAAAAATAACAAATATTACCCCTTTTTTTATACCGAGTTATTCTTCAGTTAACTTCCCTTCTTGGTTGCCCAAAATGAATCAAATTATTTGCTCCTTAAGCCTTTCTGCATCCAAAAATCCAGAGGAAGTTATTCAAACAATTCATAAAATAGTTGTACCAAATGGGTTTGTGCATATTGTTGACTGGAAGGTGGAAGATTTGCCCAAAGAGCTCGAACAAGAGATATCTAAAGAAAATATTCTAAATCCAGAAACTATCGATATTTATTTAAGAAAATATAAATATCAAATTGAAAGAACATATCTTTCAGAAAAATATTTTTTTGTAATTTCGGCGAGAGTACCTCCTAAAAATCTTGTTTAAAGAGAATAAATGAGTAGCCCTACTACAATAACGATTGTTCCCAAAAATTGTTTTTTTGTTTGTTTCTCTTCAAGGGTGATGTACGAAAATATTTGAACAAAGATTAAAATAAAAGCAGATGCAAGATATACAAAATCAAGAGAAAGACCTTTGAGAGCCTTATAATTAAGGTAAGGTGTACTTATGAAAAAAAATATTGCTAGTACAAGATAATATTTTTTTCTTTGATTAAAGTAATGCTTGTAATACACTTGTCCTAGAGCTGTACAAATGATCATAAAAACGAGATATAAGTAAAAAATCATTTATAATTATTTCTTATTTATTAAAATAGATCCAAAAAATATAAATAAAGTACCTATTATTTTTGATAACTCAAAAGAAGTTTCATTCTGGTATATAGAGATTCCATAAATAATGGGATAGAACATTGCTGCTATTGGATAGCTAGTACTTAGGTTAAAATACTTATGTATGTAGCCCCATAACAAGAATTTAAAACCATTAAATAGAAAAACTAAAGAAAATAGAAAACCAATCATGATTATTCTGGTTTCAGATAGGTTTGAGGCATGACGAAGAATCAGTGCAATTATTATGTTAATAATAACGACAAGGGATACTAAAGAAAATTGAATTTAAAACCTCCACCAACTGGTAATAATCGTTCGAGCGAATCTAAGTGCATATAGAATACTATTACCTTTTTTACTTTTACCAAATAACCGATTCTCAATATAAACAGAAACTTCAAGTATGGCGATTTCTTTTTTAACCGCCCGAATTATAAATTCTGCTGTATGATGTTTTTTTTCTTTTAAATCTAGCTGTTTCAGAGCATTTATTGTCAAAACTCTGTACGAATTTGAACAATCATCAATCTTACGACCTAAAAGTATTCTTAATATTAAATTAAAGAAGAATATTCCGATACTTCTGAATTTATTTGAATATGCTGAGTTAGCTTTAAAACGACTACCTAAGACTATTTCCGCTTGTTTCTTTAATATTGGTGTTATTAAGTTATACATATCAGAAAACTTATGTTGCCCATCGGCATCCATTGTAACAATATAAGGGGCATTTAATTTTTTTGCGATTAAAAATCCGACAAGTAAAGCATATCCTCCTCCTTTGTTTTCGGGTAAAGAAAGTACAAGTGAGTACTCACTAGCGATCTGGGATGTATTGTCAACAGAACCATCATTAATTACCAATAAAATTAAGGGCAGACCATGTATTTCTTGAGGAGCTGATTTCAGTATCTTTTTTAAATTAGATTCTTCATTATAAGCTGGAATGATAACAAGAATATAATCTTTTACAGTAAGTAATAGATTTTTATGTTGATTTATAAAATGATTTATTAAAAAACTTACCTCATTTTCAAATTTTTGATCGAATTTTAATTTTTCGTAATAAATTAAATAAAGGCTAAGCATAAAAATTAATATTATAAAAGAAATAATAACTATAAACTTAATCGAGACTATAGCAGGAAGTTGAAAGTCAGGTATACTGAGTAAAAGAAGTAAGAAAGAAGTAAGTATCACAAGAGCTTCGCTTCTTTTCAAATAATTAGTTCTATTTTTAATGCACCAAAATAGGATGGTTGAGCCCAATAGGAAAGAGCTAATTTTCAAGATAAAAGGCATTAATCTTTAAATTATACTTTTCAAATAAAAGTATATCTATTTTTCAATTATGTGTGGTGAAAATAAAGAGTTTTCTTTAAAATTCCCTCTTTCACTTTTTATTAATTGACCATCTTGATTTAGATATTTACCGTATTGCAGATCGTATCCTGAACCATAAATATGTAAACTGAGAGTTTGTTCTTTTTTACCGACTGTTCTGACTCTATGCCAATCAGATTCTGGAGGATGAAAATTAAATGCCGAGCCTCTTTTTACTAAACCTGAGCAAGTTAATTTTGCTTGATTCTGATGGTAAAAAAAATTTTCGACAAAGAGAGAGCCGGATATGAGCCAAAATATTCCCCATGTATCATGACAATGAATTTCTCCGATATAATCATGTGAAAAAACATGCATTTCCATATGAAATCGCTTTTGTAAGTCAGAATAAAGTAAATATCTTCCATAAGGAATCACCCCATTTACTAAAGTTGAGTTTAAGTTATGATCTTCGTAATGAGAAATTAGCTGAAGAGTCAGTTGCGGTACTAATTTTGACCAATTGCTTTGTTTATGTGTATCAAGTACTTGCTCACAGATTTTAATAATTTTATTCCACATTTTTTTATACCCAATTCATTTTTATTATGGACGCTTCATTTTTTTAAAAGGATAAAATATAAAAAATCCAGATAAATCTCCCTGTTGAAGGAAAAAAAAGTTATTGAAGCCATCAATCTTTTTTTGAATTTCTTGATATTCCTTTTTTGATAAAATTAAATAATCGATATTTAATTTGAAGAATAGGTTATTCAAGTCTTTTAAAGAAGTATTATGATAAATCCAATGAAAATTTATACCGGCTACATAAGTTGATATCTTTTGTGGATTCGACATCGCAACACTCAGAGAATGTTTTTGATTGAACTCTTTTTTAAGCCAATGAATAAGATATTTTTTATTTTGATAAAAATTGGAGGAATGAAAGGAGCGTATTGTTTGAAAGGTTATGGATTTTAAACCGATTAATGTTGCGAGTAAAAATACGATGAGGGTTATTTTTCTTATTTTGGGGTATAATTTTTGTTTTAATAGGTAAACGAAGCTGAGAAAGAATAAAAAAGAACACAGAAGAGCATGTCTTGTAGGAAAATTCCAAGTAGACCATAATTTTTTATGCAGCATATGTATTGATAAAAAGTAAGTTAGAGAAAAAATAATAAAAAATAATAAAAAATATTTTTTTGGATCGTGGAAAGTGTCTTGTATTATTTTATAAATATTTTTTCTATTTTTTTGTTGAAGACATATCATAAATAAGGTTATTAGGATAAGAATTATCGAATATTGAAAACCATGAAATGTCGTTGAATAGGAATATTTTCCCCAAGGGGAAAAGGCGATTATAAATCCATAAAGTTTGTAGTAAATAAATTCAAAGAAAGTGTTATATTGCACCAATACACTTAAATGAGATAAAAAATTGGATGCTTGATATTGATCAAAAAATATTAATGTGCTACTATTTATTTGACCAATTTTTTTAGAAAGAAAAAATAATTGAGGTATGCAGCATGTAACGAATGAAGCTAAGATGGTTAATATACCTAAAAAATATTTTATATTCTTTGATTGAATAAAAACAATAAAATAAAAGAAAAGAATCGAAATTAAAAAAATGATAAGTTGGCTTCGAGTGAGAAAGAGAATGGCATTCCAAAATCCAATTTCTATAAATAATGTGAATTTATTTTGATGCATGATCGAGGCCAGCCTTGTAAGGCATACGAAGAGTAAGAAGTAAGCTAAACCTTCTGTATAGGGTTTTGAAGTTACTTCAAAATATTTACTGTGTAAAAAAAAGATGAGTATACCTAGGTGAGCATAATTGAGAGTAAAATATTTTGTGGTAATAATTTTATCTGGTAATAATTTTTTGATAAATATGTAGATAATTATAAGTGTTAAAAAATAAAATATCATAGGTAAAATATATGCTATACTTTCTAATGGAAAGAATTGGGAGGTATATCCCAAAAGATACGGCCATAGAGGATAAATGGGCGTTGGATGAGGTAAGTAGGTCATTCCCTGATGATAAAGTGATACATTTGTTACAAAACCAAAGCCATCTCGAATATTTTGAGCAATATTATAGTAGTATGATCCATCCCATCCAAATGAATCAACGTGGAAGGTATAGATAATCTTTGTAACAAATAAAAATGAAAAAAGAAATAGGTTTGTATATCTTTCATTAGTAGGAATTGAATTTTTTAAAAAAGAAATCATCAATTTATTATCTTTACTTTTGCTTTGCAAAGAAGAAATCGATTAAATGAGCTACATTCTTTAAACGTTCTTTGTTTTCATAATAGGGGATACCTATTCTTAAAATATTATTATTATTTTTTTTGATACATTTGACATGAACTAATTTCTGATTTAAATAATTATAGAGAGAGTATGGGTCAATTTTTTGAAAGTGAATGGAGCAGTAGCCAGCACATTGTCCTACCTCTGAAAATTGATTAGATTTTAAAAAACCTTTTCTGGAAGAATATTTTACGTCAATTTTATATTGAGTGAATATTTGATGTAATAAATTGATAAAGTAATTGAGTAAAAAATTACTTCGTTGAAGAATAATTTTTATGCCAATTGAAGAGTAGAGAAGAAGTGAGGCACTCAAAGAAGCATATAAACCAAATGACTGTCCTCCGGTCATTTCGAAACCAGAACCTACCCATTCTGAATCAAGCACTTCACCATTCCATTGAATTCTCTCAAGCTTAGAGAACATCGTATGAGATATCCATATAAAACCTAAACCATAGGGCCCCATCAGCCATTTATGGGAGCTAGCAAACGCTAAATCGATTTCTTTTACTAATTGTATGGGCAATAGACCTAATGATTGGGCATAGTCGATTACGACAATACATTCTGGAATAACTTGTTTTATTGTCGCAGCCCATGCGTTTACAGGAAACTCACGAGCCATATCATAAGTTAAATGTGAGGCAAAAAAAATATCTGGTTTTATCTGTTTTATTCTTTTTTGCATATTTGCTAAATTTTTTATTTCATCTTCAGAGAGGTACTCCAATTTGATTTCTTTTTTATTTATAAAAAATCCTATCCCACCAATGTGCTCATTTATTGTCGTGAGTACTCGAAAAGGGGCTTTTTTTCCCTTTTGATAGAGGAGAAGTAAAAGATTGAGCATCAGTAAATTTTGAGTTTGAGAAGATGACTGAGAAATACTGAGGTTATGTGTGGTTGATCCCCACAGGAAGGTGGCTAAAGAGCGAGAATACTTGATTTCATCTCTACCTTTTTGGTAGAGTCCTAGAGGATAGCTTTCTAATTTATCTTGAAATAAATTATGAAAAGATTTTTGACAATAAATAGAAGGGGAGCCAAAAGTCGATGGATTGAGATTAATTCTTTTGTGGGGGAATACTTGTTGTTGAAATTCTAGCCATTGATTATTATTTAAATCTTTTGACCGAAGAGATTGCCATTGTTGAATTTCATCTTTTAAAACCATTGAAAAGTAGGATTAATAATTTTTTTCATAATTCTATTCTTATGTGGTGATAGTATTTGTATCGTTTCTTTAATGACTTCTTTCATTGATTGGGTTTGCATTGTTTTTTGAATATAGGTTGTTTCAATATGATATTCTTTTTTTTTATTTAATCGTTCGCACCTCGGATCAAAATTACCTTTTGAGATATTAACGATTTTACCGGTAATTTCATGATAAATTTTTTTGATTAAATCAGCTAGTTCGTTAACTGAATATTGTTTTTCGACTACGTGATTAATTACTTTATGTGTTCCTTCTTGAATAGACGAATCAAATAAATTCATAAGTGAAAATGTTGCATCTTCAATTGACATTAGCCCATTTCGTTGATAGCCACTACCGTAAACACTTAGTGGTAGTGAAGCGATACTTTGAACAAGAAACCGATTCATTACGGTGCCAAAGTATTCATCATAATCAAAGCGAGTGTATATTTGATCATGATCACCAAAATCTTTAATTTTATTACCAAAAATTGTTGATTGCATGATATCAGTAATTTTAAGACGCCATTTGCGACAAGCCATTGCAATAAAATTTGTATCGTTAATTTTAGAAATATGATAAACATCATTGGCTTCTCGTGGAAATGAGGTAGGTTCTACCGCTTGTTTATTTTTGTACTGTGGCAAAAAATAGCCCTCAGCAATATCTAAACCACATTCAGCGTATTCTCCAAAAGAACCCAATTTGATAAGATGTGTTTTTGGTGAATATTTTTTAATGTTCCATAGAAGTTTTAAATTACCAAGTTCATTATTTTCTACTGTAAAAATAGATTCATCAATACCTTTCATGGAGTAATGAGCGGAGGGTTGTTGTGCTAGGTGATAGATTACTTTAGGACATTTCTCTTTAATTAATTGTGTGAATATATCATGTTTCACATTCATTTGAAGAAAACTTAAATTATTTTGCTCAAATATTTTAGAGAATGTGTTAATTCTATCTTCCAAAGGCAATATAGGAATCAGGCTATCCCCACCAACCTCTGATACTAATTTTCTTCGAGAAAAATTATCAATAATTAAAATTTTTTTTTGGGGATATTTTAAAGCTAGTCGTACTGACAATGGCCAACCAACATATCCATCCCCGCCTAGTATAAATATTTCTATAAGTATACCCTCTTAACGTAATTATTATCATTAGTGATAATAAAAATTTAAGTTACCGAAGAACCGACCTAATTAAGATATTTCTTTTGGTGTAAGTCAACTTTACTTATAGCTGTAAGGTAGTAAACTTGCATGTCTAGCTCTTTTGATCGCTTTTGCCACTCTGCGTTGATGCAAAGCAGAAAGACCTGTAAATTTACGAGGAATTATTTTTCCCTTATTTGATATAAATCGGACTAAAATATCAACACGTTTATAATCAATAGGAGCATCTGGATTTTTAACAAAAAATGAAATTCGTTTACCAAAAACAAATTTTTTTCTCCTAAAGTTATTATCTCCAGTGTGAGGAGTATTCTCATTTTTTTTGTAATGATTTTCTCTTTCTCTATGCTGAAAATTATCAGGTTGACTTAAATTTTGACGCGTATCTTTTTTTAGGGCTTGATCTGTTACTGTCTTGCTAGATAACTCAGAAGGATTATCTCCCTGCTCTCTTTGATTTGAATCAGGCATGGCGACATTATAGATAGTCCATATATCAGGTCAATTTTTTTATTGACAAATCAGAAGTATCGTTAATTTTAACTGTATTCTATTTTAAAATGAAAGTTGGAATTAATGGGTTTGGTCGTATTGGTCGTAATGTCTTTAAATCAATACTAGAAGATAAAAATAAACGTTCCATTGAAGTTGTAGCGGTTAACGATTTGACAGATGCAAAAACTTTAGCGCATCTTCTTAAATATGATTCTGTATTTGGCATCTGGCCTCATGAAATAAGTTCTACTTCTGAGGCTTTATTTGTTAACAAAAAAAAGATACAGGTACTTTCCTCTTCTAAATTAGAAGAATTACCGTGGAGTGATTTTGATGTTGATGTGGTTGTTGAATCCACTGGTTTTTTTACTGATGGTCATAAGGCCATTGGCCATATTAAAAACGGTGGAGCTAAAAAAGTTATTATTTCTGCTCCAGCAAAAAACGAAGATATTACTATTGTAATGGGGGTAAATGAAGAAAAATATGATTCTAGCTCCCATCATATTATATCAAACGCTTCCTGTACAACAAATTGTTTGGCACCTATAATTAAAGTGCTCATCGAAAACTTTGGTTTTAGAAGAGGGTTTATGTCAACCATACACAGTTATACCAATGATCAAAATATCTTGGATTCACCTCATAAAGACTTAAGACGTGCTAGGTCAGCTTCTCTTTCTATGATACCAACTACGACAGGTGCAGCTAAAGCCGTTTCTTTGGTCATACCTGAAGTGAAGGGGCTTCTCGATGGGACGGCAATTCGAGTTCCTACACCAAATGTTTCTATTATTGATCTTACTGCTGAATTAAATAAAAAAGTAAATAGGGAAGAGATAAATGCTGTCTTTGAACAGGCGTCTAAGGGTTCGCTTAAAAACATTCTTGAATATTCAGAATTGCCTCTTGTCTCCAGTGATTATATCCAAAATTCTGCTTCTTCCATTATAGACTCTCTTGCTACTTCAACGATTGATGGTAATTTAATAAAAGTATTCTCTTGGTATGATAATGAATGGGGTTACTCTAACCGTATTGTTGATTTAATTGAGCATGTGCTTAAATAAGTCATCCACAAAATACCTTACGTTTTTAAAAAAATAATCTATGCATCTTAATGAAGATTTTTATGCTCCAACTTTACAGATTAGTTCTTCTGCGTTAAAGCATAATCTTGAGCTTATTCGTGGTCTAATCAAGCAACCTAAAGTTAAGGTTCTTTTACCTGTTAAGGCGAACGCCTATGGATGTGGTTTAACGACTCTTTTACCTTTCATTAAAAGTATAAATATTGATATGTTGGGTGTAGCGAATTTTTTTGAAGCCATCCAAATTAGAAAAGGTGGTTTTAAGAAAGGTATTCTCCTTTTAGGGTCATTTTATAAAGAGAATGTGAATCTTTTTTTTCAAGAAGATGTAACTCCTGTAATTGCAGATATTTGGCAAATTAAATTTCTTGAGGAAGAGTGTCAAAAGAGAAAGAAAAAACTAGATATTCATGTTAAATGGGATATGGGGATGGGACGTTTAGGTATATGTCCAGATCAAAAAGAACTTTTTTTAAGTGTATTCTCAAAAACTTCCTTTTTAAGGATAAGGGGGCTGATGACTCATTTTCCAAGAACTGATAGAAAATCATCTCTTGAACAATTGAAAAAATTTATCAATTTATCCAAATTACTCATTCGCAGAGCTTCGCTCAACAGAGAAAATGTAATTTTACACTCGGCTAATTCATATGCAATTTTAAACTATTCAGAATCTGCATTAGATATGATCCGCCCAGGTATTTTTTTCTATGGCTATTTTCAAACATTTAAAGATTACAAAAAGTTACACTATAAATTTCCCATTAGACCTTGTTTAAAACTCACATCAAAACCTTTTTTACAGCGTTTTTTGAAAAAAGGTGATAAAATTTCTTACGCCGCAACCTATCAGGTAAAAAAAAATAATTATCCTGTAGGAATTTTACCTATAGGGTATGCAGATGGTATTCCTATTTCTCTTTCAAATAAGGTCTCTTTTTCAGGTTTTCCTTTGCTAGGGAGGGTTACTATGGATCAAATAATTTTAGGGGGTATCACAAGGCTTGACCAAATGATTGAAATTTTAGGTGAAAACTCGCCACCTTTGGAGTATTGGGGATACTTATCAAAAACAATTACTTATGAAATAATGACTGGTTTAGGTCATCGACTCATGAAAAAACTTATTTAATAAACCTTTTTTTCAAAAGTATGATAAAATATATAAATCATAAGTTAATTTGGGCTAGCTATTGCAAGATCATCATAATAACGCACTTAATAATAAATGTTGATACTTGCTAAGTCAAAGTATATCTTCAATTCCATAAAAAAATAATTTTAAAACTGAAAAGATAAGTGTTTGGTATTAGATATTTGAGTGGTATAGACATCATTTTTTCATAAATAGTTTGTGGTATTTCTATTTACTTATTTTAAAAAAATATTCGAGTTCAAGATGGAAGATACTATTTAGTCATCCTGCATTAATCTTTTTTTTATTTTTTATTTGACGTGTTTGGTGATTTCTAGCAAAGGGTCTTTTGTGTCCGTGACGACTGAAACAATGATTGAAATTCAAAATCTTTGCAAGAGTTTTGGTAATACTGAAGCCGTTAAAGGGATTAATCTGTCTATTAAAAAGGGAGAAGTTGTTGGATTGCTTGGGCCAAATGGTGCTGGTAAGACAACGACCATGCGAATGCTTGCTGGTTATTACAAACCAGAAACTGACGAGAGTAGCGTTTACATTAATGGAATATCTTTAGCAGAGGATGATATCGAGATAAAGAAGATGATTGGTTATTTACCTGAGACTTCATGTACTTATTCTGATATGTTGGTTTGTGATTATCTTGACTTTATTGCCAGCTCTAGAATGCTTGATTTAGAAAAAAAAAGAAGAGGGATTCAAAATTCCGTAGAGTCTACATCACTTCAGGATTATTATTACAAACCAATCTCTCAGTTATCCAAAGGGTATAAGCAACGTGTTGGGATTGCTTCTACACTTATTCATGATCCTGAGATATTGATTTTAGATGAGCCAACCTCAGGTTTAGATCCAAATCAAATTAAAGAGATACAGAGTTTGATTACTGATCTTTCTCGTGACAAGACTATTATTCTGAGTACTCATATTTTGTCTGAGGTTGAGGCGACTTGTAAAAGGGCTGTTATTATTAATAAAGGGAAAGTTGTGCTTGATAAGTCTCTCAAAGAGTTATCTACATTGAAAACTGGAGGATATACTTATCGAACTATGATTAAGGGGAGTCAAGAATCTATCTTTGAGGCATTTAAAGAAAATTTTGGTATGCAAGTGGAAAATATTGACTCTGATGGTGAGAATAATACCTCTTTGCGAATAATCTCAACGGAAGATTCTGCCGAGAAGATATTTAAGTTTGCTATTGATAATAATTATATTCTTTTAGAATTATTCTCGGAGAAAAGCTCATTGGAGGATGTTTTTGCGTCTCTAACTAAAAATTAATTGTATTAAAAATATGCTAATAAAAAAACAAATACTATCATTTTCTTGGAGTAATACTAAGGTTATCTTTTTAAGAGAGTTACAGAATTATTTTAACACCCCAATTGGCTATGTTTCATTACTTATATTTGTTTTTATACTTAATTTTTTGGTTTTTAATATCTCTCGATTCTGGGAGGCTGGAAAAACTAGTATGGATTCTCTCTTCACTATGTTAAGAATTACTTATATCTTCTTTGTGCCCGCTATTACCATGAGGCTTTGGTCAGAGGAACGAAAAAGTGGTACTGTTGAGCTTTTATTTACTCTTCCTATTCGTAATATAGAGACTATTCTTGGTAAGTATCTTTCTGCTTTAGCTTTTTTACTTGTTGGTTTAAGTACTACGCTATTTTTTCCATTCATGTTGGAGATTGTGTCTGATCCTGATTGGTCTCTTATTCTTGGAGGGTATTTGGGAGCTTCCTTGCTGGGTGCCTCTTATATAGCGATGGGTTTATATATTTCTTGGCTAACGCAAGATCAAATTGTTGCCTTTCTTACTACGTTTTCCGCTTGTTTTATACTCTTTATGATGGGTTATCAGCCTTTTTTGCAGTTACTGGGGCCGTTCTCTCCTATATTTGCTTTTTTATCAGCAAGTTGGCATTTTGATTCACTTGCTAGAGGTTTGATAGATAGTCGAAATTTACTTTACTTTACCTCTTTTGCTGTTCTTTTTTTATATCTTAATAAAAGGAGTATTGAAAATCGTAGGTGAAATATGAAACAATTTCTAAAAAAATCACTTCAAAAATATTTACATTCTCTAAAGGTGACTACAGCTTTAATTGTATTTATTTTTTTTATTGTGAACTGGCTAAGTTATGGTTTATATATTCGTTTTGATATATCAAGGACAGGGCGTTTTCGTCTGGCTGCGGCAACAAAATTAGTTTTAAAACAATTGCCGGACCAAGTTACCTTGGAGGCTTTTTTCTCAGGAAAAGTTCCTGATGCATATCTACAGCAGGTTAAGCTTTCCAGAGATTTTTTGCAAGAATACGCTTCAGCTTCAGGTGGCAAGATTAAAATTGTTTTTATTGATCCAGATTCTAGTGATGCAGGGAAAGAAAGAGCTCAGACACTCAATATTCCTCAATCTCAAATTTCTGTTCAAGGAGATAATGCACTTGAGGTAAAAAGAATTTATTTAGCTGTAGCACTTTCTTTTGGGGACGATGTTCAGGTTATACAGAATATTGTAAATACTCGTTTTTTAGAATACGAACTTACGAGTAAAATATATCGGATGGCTTATCCTGGAGAGCGTGGGATTGGGATCCTTGTAGGGCATGGGAAAATTTCTACGGGGAGTGAGAATCCTATAGAATCTCTTAAGTTTGCAGATTCGACCTTCTCTTCTTTTTATGGAAGTATGCAGTCTGTTGATACTTCTGAAGAAGAAATTCCTTCAAGCGTCACAACTATGCTCATTGTTGGGCCTACTCGCTTATCTGACATGGATAAATATCGTATTGATCAATTTATTATGAGAGGAGGAAATATAATTTTTTCTCTTTCGGGTATGATTCCTGATTTAGAAAGAGGTACTGTTTTACCAATTTCTAGTAAGATAATTGATTTTCTGAAGCATTATGGCTTTACTCTTGGCTCAGACATGCTTTTTGAGCCTGTTAACTTTCTTCCTATCCGCAGGCCTTATCCTGGAAATTCTTTTTTTACTCAAGAAATTCCTTATCCTATTTGGATTTTTTCAAATAAGACAACTTTGAATCAAGAATATGTTATGACGAAAGGGGTACCCGGACTTTTCTTCCCATGGACAAGTAGTCTCAAGTTAAATGATAAAGTTTTTCTCGAAGATTCTAAGGAAGAAAATAAGAAAGTAAAGGATAAAAAAAAGTATAAAGGAAAAATGATTGTTCTCGCTAAGACAAGTGACGCAGCATGGAGTCATTCTGATGGTACCTTGTATCTTGCCCCTCAAGTAGTTGCCGGTCTCTTAAAAGACAGTGCTCAGCAAAAAAATAAAGGTAGTTTTAATTTAGCGGGGTATGCTGAGGGATGGTTTACATCATATTTTTCTGAGGATAATAAAATTCCTGCCGGAGCATCAAGAAATTATTTGAAAGAAAGTGAGAAAATGGCTAAAATTATGGTTATTCCCACTTCTTATTTTATGACTAATCAGTTTGTTCAGCTTGCAGAACAAGCTAACTTTTCAAATCTTTCTTTTGTTTTATCGGTACTTGATGTTATGAACGGGCTTGAGGAATTAGTTGAATCTCGTAATAAAAATGTATCAGATCCTGCTTTACCTGTTATGGAAATTGCGTCTAAACGTGTATGGACGATAGTGAATTTTATTTTGCCTCTCATAGGAATCCTAATTTTTGGTTTATTTCGATTTTATAATCGGCGTAAAATTTCAAAGAAGGTTTATTTAGCATAGATAATTAGATCGGGAAGTTTTAGATGATATGAAAAAAATAAGTTTGAATGTAATTTTAACGGCAGTTTCAATTTTTTTATTGTGTTTTGCGTTTTGGATTAATGACCCGCTAGATATGTTTGTTTCGACATATGAAAGTTCCGCTCCCCTCATCAAGAGTTTAGATTTTAATAAAATTAAGAAAATATCAATTCGAAAGGATGATAAAGATATATTAATTTTTTCCAGAGGGTCAGGTTCTGGTAATAGTTGGTTAGTGAAAGAGGAAGGAGCTAAAGCTGAATATCTTGCTGATATTACTCTTCTTGAGCAGGGTTTCTCTAATTTAGAGGGAATTAAAAAATATCAAAAAGTTAGCTCAAATAAAAAAAATCATTCAAAGTTTAATATAGATAAATCTGGACTCGCCATTTCTTTTTTTATATCTGATTCTGATAAGCCTGTTTTATTGATTCATTTAGGTAAGTCAGGTAAAAATTTTAATACTACGCTGGTTAGACTTCATTTAGATGATAGTGTTTATTCAGCAAAAGGTAATTTAAAATCTGATTGGGATCAGGGGATAGATTATTTTCGTGATAAGTCACTTATTGATTTGGTCCCAGAAAATATTGACTATTATGCTTTGAGTGGAGCTCAAAACTATTCTATTGCTAAAAATAAACTTAAAGAATGGGAAGTTACGGAGAAGGCTGGGGGTATCGCTGCTTTAGCGAAACAAGATAAAGTAAAGAATATTTTACAAAAAATTTGTGATTTAGAAGCGAGTTCTTTTAAGGGTTTGACAAAGCCACTTGCAAAGGAATATGCAAATATTGATCTTATGTTGGCTGATAAAAGTGAAGTGAGTGTAATCATTCTTGGTCCAGATACTGAAAATATGTATTTTATTAAAACATCCCAACGACCTTTTTGGGCTTCTGTAGCAAAATGGAAGATCGATAATATTGTTGTGAAGCTTGATGAAATTAAAGATAAAAAAGAAAAAGAGCCAAAAATTCCTGTTAAATAGTTTCTTTCGTATCTTCAATTCTTTTACGAATAAGTATTTATTTCATATTTTCAAGGTGAAACTTTGTTTAATTTGTGTTAGTCTTTTTTCATACTTTTTAGTATTTAGCTCTTGTTATAGAGCTGATAAAATAGCCCAAGAAGGTCTTTTAAAACTTGAACAAAAAAAGTATGTTACTGCCCTTACTTTATTTGAGGATGTCTTAGAAAATGTGCCAGAACACGCAATTGCACTTTATGGTAAAGGTAGTATCTTAATTCAACAAGAAGTGACTAGGCATATGGGAAAATTAATGTTAAAAAAAGCAATATCCAGTTTATCTCTTAAAGAGTTAAAAAAGAAATCTTATTTACTCTTGGTGGAGTTTAGTAATGTGCAAGAAAGTATTCAGATTTTCCAGGATATGCTACAAAAAAAATTGAGTGATTCCTATGTGTATTCTAAATTAGCGAGCTATCAGCTTAAGCTGAATAAAAAAAGAGAAGCTTTGGTCACTTATTTAGAAGGAATTCAAAAATATCCAGAAAAAAATCATTTGAAAGGTGAGCTGGCTTTTTTTTATGCTTCGCATATGAGAAATTATCGTAAAGCTCTTGAATATTATCAAGAAGCTGTCTCTAGAGAAAAAAATGAAGAAAGTAAGAATATTGAATATCTGATGGGACTTGCTAAAACAAACTATATTGTAGGGAAAAAAAAAGATTCTATTGCTATTATTCAAAAAATATTAGATAAAAAAAAAATATCTAAAGATAAAATTAAGGAGCTTCGTAAAATTAAAAAAGATATCACTAAATACCGTTGGATGGTAAAATTTTGATTGAGTTTTTTAAAACCTTTATTAAAATAAGATAATTTTTATTTATGGGGTGTCATTAAAATATAGATATAAATAATCATCATTTATATCACTTTTATATACTGATATTTTAATATCTCAAAATATCTTTAAAATTATAAATAGACTTATTTTTTTTACTAATCGCTAAATAATACTTTTAGTATTTGTTATACTTGATCATTATTAAAAAAAATATCCCAAGGAAATAATATTTTTGAAAATGTTTGATTCCCTTTTTTATAAATATCCATATTATTTAGTGGAGTTTTTAAATTTTTTAAACTCATAATTACTAAAGCCAAACCTAAACCAGCACCTTCTTTATAATTTTCTTTTCTAGTCATATCTTTATCATTCTCAAAAATATGACTGAGACTAGATATTTTTTTTGCATCTTCTAAATGTTTTTTAATTCTATACATCTCAATACTTGTAGGTGTACCAGGATTTATTACTAATAATTTTAAACCTTCTTTTTTTGCCTCAAACTTAAAAGTAACATATAAATTATTTTTTTTAGCGATATGAGTAAAATTTTTAGTTTGATTCTTTTCGATTTCTAAACGAAATAAGCGAAGTTTTTCTTTATAATTTATTTGATCTACTTGTATAGTAGTAGGAATCATTTCTTCAAAAAAAATTTTTTTATAAACGGCTTTTAAGGCATTTGCTAAAAATTCTTGAGTTATAGCAATAATAGGAACTCTTAAAAGAGGTTTTTCTAAAATTTCTGCAATTTGAGCTGACCTTTCTTTAGTCATTCGTGCTTCTTTTGAATGCATATCATATACAAATATCTCTGTTTGAACTTTTTTTCTAATTTTTTCTAAATTAAAATTTAAATTGTTCATTTCAGAAATTTTAATAGTTAGTCTTTAGTTTAATTTTAATCCTTTTCAATCTAGAAGATATTCATATCTCAGGCTTAAACAGAGCCAAGATTTAAAATAAAATAAAAAAAGTCAAGTTTTTTAAAAAAAAATAAAAATTGATACTCAAGGTTTTTTATTTAAGATTTAAATAAGCAAATAAATTTAACATAAAATTAAGATTTACTATATAAATATCTAGTTTCGATAATCACCACGTCGATATTTATATTTTTCATGAATACTTTGTGTTATATGTAAATAAGATTGATATCTCCATTTTGGTAAATCTCTACTTTTATTAGCAAGCATACTCAAAACACCACAATCTGGTTCACAAATATGCAAACAATTTTCAAATCTACATTGGCTATTGCTAAATTCAGGGAAATAGCTTTTTATCTGTGTTACTGCTAAATGTTGAAGTCCAAATTCTTTAATACCAGGTGCATCAATGAGCTCAGCTCCTCCAATATTATATAATTTTGAATTTGTAGTGGTATGCCTGCCTTTATTATTTGAACCAATTTTATTGATCGTCTGTCTTGACTCCCCTAGTATTTGATTAATCAGTGTACTTTTACCCACTCCTGATAAGCCAACGAGCAGTGTTCGATGGTTATGTATCATTGTTTTAAAGGAATTACTTACTTTATTTTGAAATGATTCTTTTAAAGTATTTATATTAATAGATTTATAATGTTTAATTTGTTGAATGACTTTATCGTGCATAGATTTATTCTTTTTAATAAGGTCATATTTATTAAGTATAATACAAACCGGAATTGAAGAATGTGAAGCTGCAACTAAAACACGGTCAATAAAGCCATGTCGAAATAAGGGCTGGTCTAAGCTACTTACAATACATATTTTATCAATATTTGATGCAATTATTTGCATTCTTTTATAGACTGCTCGACAAAATATATTTCTTCGTTTTTTTATTGATAAAACATAAGCTTCCACTTCTTGCCTTTCGACTTTGTTGGTTAACTTTGCTTCAACTATATCTCCTACAGCAATGATATTCTCATAAAAATAATTTTTATCATATTCAAATTTTTCCAAGCGTAACTTGCCACTTAATTTAGCTTTCCATGTTTTTTTTTCTCCTCTTATTTGAATAATATAGTAAGAGCCAAAAACTCCATGAACATCAGCTAAAATAAACTACCTCATTATATTTTTTTGAACATCGAAAATATATAGTCAAAAAATATTTTCCCGTACTGATGTTGACTTTGAGGTATTCCAGGATTCTTTATAAAAGCTCTTTCTGGATGCGGCATGAGACCAAATACATTTTTAGTTTTATTTGTAATACCAGCAATATTTAAGAGAGAACCATTTGGATTCTCCGTGTAAGAAAGAAATATTTGCTGATTGCACATTATTTGATCAAGTTCTTTTTCTGAACAGAAGTATTTACCCTCAGAGTGTGATATTGGAAGAGAAAAGTCTGTACTAAATTTATTTTTTAAACCCGAATTTTCAAAACTCTGTAAAAATACCCATTTGCAAATATGCTTTAAATTTTTATTTTTTAATAAAACGCCAGGTAAGAAATGAGCTTCAGTAAGTATTTGAAAACCATTACAGATGCCCAAGACAATTTTTCCGTTTTGAATTGCTTGTGCCAAAGCAACAATTATTGACGATATTTTTGCAAGTGCTCCACTGCGTAAATAATCACCGTAAGAAAAACCACCAGGTAATAAATAAAAATCATAAATATCTTGAAAGTATTCTGTATACCAAATTAATTTTGCATCAATATTATAGTACCTTTTTAATATTCTCCTTAAATCTTGTTCACAGTTACTTCCAGGAAAAATTAATATAGCAGTCTTTAAGTGTTTAAACATTTATAATTTTAAAATTCTACTTTAACTCCTTGAGTCTACCACACATGTCAATATAGAGATTATTAATGGATTGGACAGCTTTAATTGTTTGTATACTTTATTAAAGTATACATTCTACTATTTGAATTGAGTTGATTTTATTTTGTTAAATCTTAAAAATAAAACTATGATTGACTTTTATCTCTTTTTTTTTGAATATTCTCTAAATAGGTGATAGTTTTCATATTGGGATATTTTGGCCTTAGATGAAAGGCATTAAGTAGTATATTGACAAAAACTTTTTTAATAATTTTGAAGTCATTTAACATCAATCCAGATTCATCAAACTGATCTTCCATAATTTTATTCTGAATAATTTTATCAACCATAGCTTCTAAATTTTTTTGGTTTGGGTTCTTCATACTTCTCGCTGCTGCTTCAACTGAATCGGCGATCATAACAACAGCGGTCTCTCGACTTTGTGGTTTTGGGCCTGGATATTGAAAGTCATTTTTAATGACATTTTGTTTTTTTGATATAGAAGCCTTGGTTAAGGCTTGGTGATAAAAATATTGAATTGTTGTTGTTCCATGATGTTCTGGAATAAATGCAATAACCTTATTAGGAAGTTGGTTTTCCATTGCTAATCTAATACCATCTACAACATGACTAATGATTACTTGGGCAGACTCGTAGGCTCCTAGTTTTTTGAAGTGCTTTGATTTTTCATCAAGATGTCGGTTTTCCGCAAAAAAAGTAGGCTTGATGGTTTTACCTATATCATGGTAAAGGCAACCGACGCGAGTGAGCAAAGTGTCGCCACCAATTTCACCTACAGCCCTTTCAGAGAGAGTCGCTACCATAAGGGTATGGGTATAGGTTGAAGGTGCTTCTATGGCAATTTTTCTTAAAAGTGGTTTATTGTTATCAGCTAATTCAAGCAAATAAAATTTTGTAGGTAAATTAAATATACTTTCATAAAAAGGTAAACAACTGGATGAAAGACTGACACAGAGAACTCCATTAATAAAAGCAATAAATAATTTATCCACTAAATTAATGTCATTAATTTGTTTTGTTAAATGAGTACTAAGTATAATTATACTTAAAGTAAGAGTGATAATTAAAACTCCTTGTAAAACTTGAGTTCTTTTTTCCATATAAATTGCAGTATAGATTCCTGCAACTCCGTTGACAAAACTCATGATAAAACTTTCCATTTGGTAGCCTGAGATAAAATAAATAAAGAAAGCTAGGTAGATATTGATTCCAAATGTAATTTGAGTACCCAATAAAATAGTACTGACAATACCAAAAAATCCAGAAGGAATAAATAGAGCAAGGTACCAGCTAGAATTTTGCAAAAAAGATATTCGTGAAATACTAAATGAATAAAGGATAAACACCATAGTTAGAGAAAAAAATATTACACTCGAAGAGAGTTCTTTTAATTTTAAATTAGAAAATCTTGAGATATAAAAAGCTATGGCAAGGGCAATGGATACTTGCATTAAAAAAATACCCACAATGTGATTTAAATTTGTTTTTTGGTAGGTGTTATTCAAAATTTTAATTTTTTTATAAGTATTATGGTCAATTGGGTCTCCAGCTCGTGCAATGAGTAGCCCTCTCTTTAGTAAGTATTGTTTAGGTTTTATTTTGTTTTGTGCACTGAGCTTTAATTTTTGGGTAAAGAATGGGTTGTATTTGATATATGGTTGATGATAAATTTGTTGCAAAATTCTATGAATTACAATTTTTTTTGTTATTTTTTTTAATTTATATTTTTTGAGAGTAGGATTAGTGCTGAGTTGTTTCAATTTAGTATAGTTTCTATATTTAAAAATATCTTTTGCGAGAATAAAATGATTGGAACTCCAAATTAAACTTTCTTGATCTTTTGTATTATGATTTATCGTATGGACTTCCGCACCAACCTTTATCAAATTTGCTCTTTCTAAAAAGGGAGTATTTAAGATACCATATCGATCAAAGATAAGGGTTGTGTATTTTATCCCCCATTCCACAATTTTAGAAAGATGTTTGTCGTCTAAGGCTTGTTTTATATCGTTATTTGTAATAGATTTTACTCTTCTTAAAAATGGTAGATTCTTTTTAGCAAAAGCAACTGTTCTTTGTTGTGAGCCGATATTTGCTAGTATAGAAAGCTCTGTATCTATTTTTTTTATTATCCTACGAAAAATAGAATAATCACGATCAAAAACAAATCTTTGTTTTTGATAGGCTTCTTCCCTTTGCTGTTTAAATTCTTTTTTCTTATGGTAGTAAATATCTCTAAATACATTGATATTTTTTTTCACAATATCACCTTCCTTGTAGTGATACCCTTTGGCGAAGTATGGTATAGATAACATATAAGTGGCAATGAAAAGTATGCTACTAAACATAAAATAAAGTACAATCTTTACATTTTTTGGGCTCCTCGTAACTGAAAAAAAAGAACGTAAATTTAAAGTGAGTTGCTTCCAGCTTTTTTTTAACATAAATTTACTATGATTAAATCTTAGAAGGGTTTAAAAGTACAATTACATACAATATATATTTAGCTTTAGTTTGTAAAATATCATTGTGGCTAAGATATTTAATGTCGTTTATAAACTAATTTATATTTCTTTTTTATATATTCTAAATGTTTTATATCTTTTTGCTCCAATCGCTTTTAGACCTTCTATCAGAGTGATATTATTTTCTACCACCAAAGAACAATCTGAGGCATGAAATCCAATGGCCAATCCTTGCTGAATGGTCTCTTCAATTAGTGCCAACTCATACCCTCGATTTCGATATTCTTTTAGAACTCCTAAGACAATCGTGCGTGTAAATTGTATACGCTTTAGATGACGTAATATTTTAAAAACTCCAAAAGGAAAAAGTCGCCCCTTTGCTTTAATTAGGGCCTCAAAGGCATTTGGTGCTGTGATTGAAAAGGCAATTGCTTTGCCGTTTAATTCTAGGATATAAGTTAGCTCTTTTTTAATAATTAATTTTAATTCTTTTACCAAATGTTCCCACTGACGATTAGTGAAGGGAAGATTGCCCCAGTTTTCTGACCAAGCATCTTCAAAGATTGTTCGAACCTTCATTACTTCATTGTCCCAATCACTTAAATTAACACATCTCAGAGTAAGTCCCACTCTTTTTTTTACTCTTTCAGCAGCTCTTCGCATGGAACGAGGTATAGGGTCATAACCACTTTTATAATAAGCGTACCAATCAATTTCTTTTTTAAAGCCACTTTTTTCAAGAAGTGTGGGATAATAAGGTGGATTATAAGAGCATAATAAAATTGGACTAAAATCATACGCATCAATTAAAATTCCAATCTCATCATAAATTGCAAAACTTTCGGGACCTAATATACTAGTGCAATTTTTATTCTTAAGCCATTTTGTGCCTTCTTTAAATAAGATATCTACGGCTGCCTGATCTTCAAATGCTTCGAAAAAACCAAAAAAACCTTGATTTACTTTATAATATTCATTATGATTTTTATTAATATGGACACTCAATCTAGCCACAGGCTTTGACCCTCTGTAGGCCATAAAAAGTTGAATTTCTCCAATTTCATGAAAAGGTCCCTTTAAAATGAATTTAATTTGATCATTAAAAATAGGAGCTACCCATTTTGGGTAATTTTTATATACTTGATTGGCAAAAAGAACAAATTTTTTTACAGAACTTCTTTTAATGTCTATAGGAATAACTTGTAGCAGATCTGTAGACATTAAATTATTGCTGCTCTTAATATAAAATCACCGCTGAGAAATTGGCTTATAATCACGTTTTTTAGCCCCAACATATACTTGTCGGGGTCTTCCAATACGGCTTTCAGGTGATAAAATCATTTCATTCCATTGAGCGATCCAACCAGGTAATCGGCCTAAGGCAAAAAGAACTGTAAACATATTAGTTGGAATATTTAACGCTCGATAGATAATTCCAGAATAGAAATCAACATTCGGATAAAGTTTTCTATCTTGAAAATAAAGATCTTTAAGAGCTACTGTTTCTAATTCTTTGGCGATTCTAAGTAACGGATCATCAACACCAAGTTTCTCGAGCACCTCATTACATATCTTCTTAATAATCTGTGCTCTGGGATCAAAGTTTTTATAAACACGATGACCAAACCCCATCAACTTAAATTTTGATTTTTTGTCTTTTGCAAGATTAATAAATTTAATAACATTACCCCCATCGTCTTTAATACTTTGAAGCATTTCTAGTACAGCTTGATTTGCTCCACCATGAAGAGGACCCCAAAGAGCATAGACACCAGCAGCTACTGAAGCAAACAAGTTAGCTTGTGAAGAGCCTACTAAGCGAACGGTAGAAGTGGAACAATTTTGCTCATGATCAGCATGAAGGATGAGCAAAACATTAATAGCTTTGACCATCACAGGGTCTATGTGATATTCTTCTGCAGGTGTTGCAAACAACATGTGACAAAAATTATCAATATAGTCCATATCATTTCTCGGAAAAATACTTGGTTGTCCAATTGATTTTTTATAAGAGTAAGCAGCGATGGTGGGAACTTTTGCAATTAGTCGGTATGCTGAAATCTCTCTAGCCTTTTCTTCCAGCGGGTTCATGCTATCTTCATAAAATGCCGAAAGTGTACCAATCATTGATGATAAAATTGCCATTGGATGAGCACTTTTGGGAAAATTATTGTAAAGATGTCTTAAATCTTCATGTAGTAATGTATGGTAGGTAATATTTTCCTTAAAATTACCTAATTCATTTTGATTAGGTAATTCACCATGTATTAGGAGGTAAGCTACTTCAATAAAATGAGAATTATCTGCTAATTGTTCGATTGGATAACCTCGATAGCGGAGTATACCTTCTTTGCCGTTCAAAAAAGTAATGCTACTCTGACAGGCTGCTGTACTCATAAAACCAGTATCTATGGTGGTTATACCCATTTTAGATCTAAGTTCTTTAATATCAATTGCTTTTTCGCCTTCGCTTCCTACAACAATAGGAAAATTTACCTCACTATCACCAAATATAATTTTTACTGTTTCAGACATTCTCTATACCATTTAATACAGGACATACGACCACGTGTGATCAGAAATAGAGAGAAGTCAAATCAATTTATAAATTTTAAAAATAAAATATATGATTTCAATATAAAATGCTCAATTTTAGAGGTTAAGTTTTATTTTTATAATAATTTTATTGATTTAATATTTTAAGTAGTTATTAACTTCATCAAAATTAATCGCTGAAACAAATTTTCTAATGAGTGTTAGGTTAGTCTCTTTTGGAGATCTAGTAAAAATAAATGTTTCAGGGAAACCTGTTACCTTAAAAGACTGAAGTATTTTAGAATTAGCAATATATACTGGATATTGAATAAAATGTTGCTCAATAAACTGATTAATTTCAGAGAGAAGGTCACTAGTTTCTTTTGGAGTTTGAGGGTTTATGGCATCTAAAGTGGACCCTAAAGCAATAAAAAAAATATCTTTTCTTTTTTTAGAATTTTCATGAATTTTTTTAATTTCAGGTAATTCTGCGATGCAAGGAGGACAATTAGGAGCAAATAAATTTAAAACGATATAACGAGTCTGGTGAGGTAGTTTTTTAAGGGTAAAAGTTTCACCCAGATTTTTTTTTTGAATCATTGGAAATGAAAAATTTGATTCTATAAATTTTTTTTGGGGTGCACAATACCAAATAAAAATGAAGATATATAGTAAAATTAATCTTTTAACATAAATAAAAGAGTTTTTCATGATAAAACAATATATATTGACAAAAAAAATATTTTAGATCTTTAGTCAAATATTTTATTTTTGATCATTTTTTTAGTGTTTGTGATTTAAATTTAAAAATGTAAGTTTAAGTTTTTTATTTCAAAATGTTTAACTAAAGGATCAGATATCTTGAGCCATTCTCACAAGTGATCGTTTCAGTTTGATCGTATTTTGCAAAGCTCTCTTTTATTTTTTTAGTTGTTTACCATTGCAACAGAGAATTGCTAAGATTACCTTGATTTGTGTTTGAAAGTATTTCAATATGAGATAAATAAAATCAAAAGCTGTTTTTTTGTGATGTTAATGATTTGGTGAAGTAATGAAGTCTCTTTAACTGAATATATTATGAATGTATTAAAATAATTGAAATATTAAAAAACAAGTTGTTACATTGAGTTATTCTTGATATGTGACATAAAATGGATCAGACGACACTTGGCAAACCACAACAATTATTTAAAGATAACATAGCTTTCGCCAAACCTGCAATCACTGTTAAAGAATTAAAATCGGTGTTAGACTGTATTTTTCGTGATGAAATAGCATCTGGAAAAGTCGTAGAAAAACTAGAAGCAGAATGTAGTGTTCTGTTGGGTTTTAAACATTCACTTGTGCTACCTTCACTTCATTCGGCTTATCATTTGGCTCTTTTAGCGGTTGATTTAAAGGAAGGAGATGAAGTCATTATTCCATCGGTCGCTCCGCTTGCGGCCTTAGATGCTATTGGATATTTTAAAGCAACTCCCATTATTATTGATATAGCTAAAGATTCTTTTCACCCCAATTTAGAAATTATTCTCCAAAAAGTAAATTTAAAAACTAAAGTAATTTTATTGCCTTATAGATTTGGTTCATTTAAAAATTATGCTCCATTGTATGAAGCTCTTGGAAAGCTTCGTGGTACAATTAAATTAATTGAAGATATCTCGGAAATTCCTGGTTCTACATTTGCAGGACAAGCAGTTGGTATATATTCAGACATTACACTATTGAGCTTAGAAGAAACAATGCCAGTTACCATGGGTAAGGGCTCTGTTTTACTCACAAACTCTAAATTGTTATATAAAATAGCAAGTGACCTACGTAATCCAACAAAAGCTATAAAATTATCGTATCGTGTGCGTTATGATTACACTATTACTGATTATCAAGCGGCAATGGGAATTGAACAAATCAGTAAATTATTTTTTCTACTTAAACAAAGAAAAAAAATTGCTAAAAGATATTTACAAGATATAAAAAAGAGCCAGTTTAAAACTTTTTTTTGTTATCCTGAATCAGACGGATATGGTTCATTTCCCATTATATCTACCACATCTCGAAAAGAGACTATCAGTTATTTTAAAAAGAGAAATGTGGAAACTAGAGAAGTCATGACTAGCGGTCCTTTACATCGCCTGTTAGAACTTTCACCATTAGATTTTCCAAATACTGAACGACTTTATGAAAAAGCAGTCTTGCTACCAATATATCCCCATTTAACAAGGGAGAGTGTTGACGCAATTACACATTCTTTTAAAAGGATGTGTAATGAAACCGCCTCTCTTTCAGCTTGAAGAGAGAAAAGCTTGCTCTTAATTTAGTTAAACCTTTTCTGGCTTAATCTCTTCGCTTGAGTTGTTTGAAGTTTTGATTTCTTTATCTGGCTCAACCTCTTCATTAGTGAGATTGTCTTGAGTTGGGGCCTGTTCTGACAACTCTTCTGCTGAGCTGTTTGAAGTTTTGATTTCTTTATCTGGCTCAACCTCTTCATTAGTGAGATTGTCTTGAGTTGGGGCCTGTTCTGACAACTCTTCTGCTGAGCTGTTTGAAGTTTTGATTTCTTTATCTGGCTCAACCTCTTCATTAGTGAGATTGTCTTGAGTTGGGGCCTGTTCTGACAACTCTTCTGCTGAGTTGTTTGAAATTTTGATTTCTTTATCTGGCTCGACCTCTTCATTAGTGAGATTGTCTTGAGTTGGGGCCTGTTCTGACAACTCTTCTGCTGAGCTGTTTAAAATTTTGGTTTCTTTATCTGGCTCGACCTCTTCATTAGTGAGATCGGGGGCCTGTTTTGGCAACTCTTCCGACAACTCTTCTGCTGCTTCGCTAGCTATTTTAATATTTTCAGACGCATATTCATCATAGCCATATTTTAGTCGATTATCTGCCATCAGAGACATGACTTGAACTGCTGATTTACGTCCTTTTAGTGATTTTGGTATATCTAATTTAAAAATGTGATCAGCAGCATCAATTGTAGCACACGTAATTTCAAATTTATTTTTTTCAGAGAGAGTGAGGACTTTTGATATAATAATATTTTTCATAAAAACACCTCTGACCAATAATCAAAATTTATACATTAAAGCAATCTTTTATTATTTTGTTGACGCTCTTAAGTAGTAAGATGACTCTCGACATATGAGTTTTGTGTTTCAAAAAGATATTCTAAAAAATAAAACTGTATTTGTTACAGGTGGGGCAAGTGGAATTGGTGCTGGTATTGCTACGTCATTTGCTCGAGCAGGGGCAAATATTGTAATTGCTAGTCGAAGAAAACAACTTTGTGAAGATTTTGCAAATAAATTAAGTGTTGAATATAACATCAAAGCAATTGGTAAAGAGCTTGATGTTCGTAATAGTAGTCAGGTGAACAAAGTCATTGGAGAAGCACATACAGAAATGGGAGGTTTGAATATTCTTATCAATAATGCAGCGGGTAATTTCTATTTTCCTAGTTCTCGGATGAGGGATAAGTTATGGCATGCCGTACTTGATATTGATTTAAATGGAACATTTTACTGCTCTAGGGCTATATTTAAATATTTAAAGGAAGCTGGAGGAGGGTGTATTTTAAATACCTCCATGACCTTACATTATAGTGGTTGGATGTGCATGGCTCATGCTACTGCGGCAAAGGCCGGTATTGACGCTTTGACAAAAACATTGGCTTTAGAGTGGAGTCAATATAAAATTCGTGTAAATGCTGTAGCTCCTGGACCAATCATAACAGAAGGAGTCAAAAAAGCATTTGAGAGAGGTGGTGACTTTGAAGAATTTGTTGATCAAATCCCTTTAAAAAGAAGTGGTCAACCTCATGAGATTGGGAATTTAATGGTATTTATGGCCTCTGATGCTGCTTCTTGGATGACAGGTTCTATCGTTGTTTTAGACGGAGGTGAAAGTTTGGCAAAAAATCGTAGTATGCCGACTCTTTCCCAAGTTGAGAATATTATCAAAAATCGAAAAAAAACGAAATAACAAACTTTGTGAAATCGGTTGGAGAAATTAGAGACAGTTTTACAGATTATTTTCAGAAAAATAGTCATCAAATTTTAGAAAGTGCTAGCTTATTTCCAGCTTATGACCCAACCCTTCTTTTTACAACAGCCGGAATGGTACCTTTCAAGTCTTATTTTTCAGGGATCTCGACTCCTCCATATTCTAAAATTGCTACGATTCAAAAATGTATGCGCACGACTGATCTCATGGAAGTTGGGAAAACAAAACGTCACCTTTCTTTTTTTGAGATGTTGGGTAATTTTAGCTTTGGTGATTATTTTAAAAAAGAAGCGATTGAATTTGCTTGGGATTATTCAACCCAAAAACTTAATTTTCCTAAAGAAAATATATGGGTTACTATTTATCTTGATGATGATACAGCATTTTCACTTTGGAAGAATCATATTGGTGTTGATGAAAATAAAATCTATCGATTAGGTAAAAAAGATAATTTTTGGGGGCCAGCTGGAAATACAGGAGCTTGTGGACCTTCTAGTGAACTTTATCTTGATAGAGGTGTAGAATATGATTCTACTGGAAAATGTTGTAAGCCTGGTGACAGTGGAGAACGCTTTATGGAGTTTTGGAATTTAGTTTTTAATCAATTTCATAAAAGTGAATCTGGTAAGCATCTACCATTGAGTAATTTAGGAATCGATACGGGTGCTGGTTTAGAACGCATAGCTTCTCTAGTGCAAGGAGTCGATAATATATTTGAAACTAATGAATTAGCATTGATTTGTCAAGAAGTCTGCTCTTTGTATGCTGTAGAATATAAAGAAATAAATAAAGTAGCGGTTCATATCTTAAGTGACCACATTCGAGCTTTGTGTTTTTCAATCGCTGACGGAATATTTCCTTCAAATGAATCGCGTGGATATGTTTTGCGAAGAATACTAAGAAGAGCGATGCTCTACAGGATGAAATTAGAAAAAAATCAAGTACTCCTGCATAAAATCGCCAAAAAAGTAATTGATATCTATGGAAAATTTTATCCTGAACTTCAAGCTCAAAAAACAAATATCCAAAATTATATATTTGACGAAGAAAATCGTTTTATGCAGACACTTTCACTAGGTTCTGAAAAGCTAGAAGAAATTGTGGCTATTGCTCAAAAAAAAGGTTGTATTAAAGGTCAAGATGCCTTTCTTTTATATGATACATATGGCTTTCCCCTAGAGATGACCATTGAAATTGCTGAACAAAAAGAACTAGAAGTAGATATTAATGGTTTTAAAGAAGAAATGGAAAAACAACGTCAGAAAGGTCGTTTAGTATGGAAAAAAGAGATGGATCAATTACCTTTAGAGGGGTTGCCCTTCACTCAATTTACGGGTTATGAAAATTTTGAAGAAAAGACTAAGATATTACGTATAATTTATAAAAGAAAAGAGATCAAGAATTTAAGTGAAAATAAAATTAAGTCTGGTGAAAATTTCTATATTATAATGGAAAAATCTCCCTTTTATGCCGAAGGAGGTGGGCAATTAGGAGATCAAGGAAATATTACAGGTATTAATTTGCGGGCGACGATATCTGATACTAAAAAAGTAGATGAACTTATTTTACATATTTGTGAAAAACTTGAAGGTGAGATTAAAAAAGGTGATTGTATTCATATGAAGGTAGACCAAAAACGGCGAGCCTCTTTATGTAAAAACCATAGTGCGACTCATTTATTAAATGCCTCTCTTCAGAAAAAATTAGGAAATCATATTCGTCAAACTGGCTCTTTGGTACATAATAATTATCTTCGATTTGATTTTTCGCATCCTAAAGCACTGACTCTTTCTGAAATTGAATTCATAGAAAATGATATTAATCAAATTATTTCTAAAGCACACCCTATCTCTACTTCTATTTTACCTAAAAAAGAAGCTGAAAAGCAAGGAGCGGTTATGACATTTGGTGAAAAATATGGAGAAATTGTACGTATTATTAAAATAGGAAATGCTTCAAAAGATATTTCAATCGAATTTTGTGGAGGAACTCATGTTAAAAATACTGCAGAGATCGGATCTTTTTTAATTATTAAAGAAAGTAGTCCTGGTGCTGGTAATCGTAGAATTGAAGCCGTCTCTGCCGAGAGAGCCTCAATAATGGTGAAAAGTGATATTATCAATAATGATGATGAGTTAAATGAATTAGAGGATATGGTTTATTCGCAAACTAAATTCTTTAAAAATGATGCAAAGGAGTTATTAAGTTGTTTAATAACACTCAAGAAAAAAATGTTGAATATTAAGAAAACTTCAAATAATTCCTCTGATATTAATTATTCTATTATAGATACTTGGCAAAAGGCACGTATGGCAAAGTTTCAAATTGAGGATTTGTCAATAAAAATTCGTAAAAAAATTAAAAAAGAAAAATTAAAATTGAATTCTTTATCACCTATAGAAATTCAAAAAATTTTATCTTATCCTAAAGAAAATAATGGTATATGTTATTATAATTTTTTAAAAGAAGGATGGGATATCTCTTCTCTTCAATTAGCTGCGGACTCTCTTCGAGAAAAAAATAATAAAGGAATATATATTTTAAATAGTTTTATAGTTAAAATTGATAAATCACTTAAGTGGTCTCTTGTATTAGCGGCTTCTCGAGTATTTACACAAAAACATAAACTTGATTTGGGGCAAACTGTTAAATCAGCTTTAAAAGAGGTGTCTTTGTTCAAAGGCGGTGGTGGAGGAAGTATTACAATGGCTCAAGCAAGTGGTCAAGTTTCAAAGGATATCGAGCCAATTCAATTTTATCGTATTTTGAGTGAAAAATTGATTTGTAAGCTGTAATTATTTTTATGTTACAGTGAAACCGCTATACGTTCAAAAATATGGTGGCACCTCATTAGCCACAATTCAGCACATTCAAAAAATTGCTGAAAGGATCATGTCGTGTCATTATGAAAATAAATCATTGGTTGTGGTAGTCTCTGCAATGGGGAAGACAACTGATAAGCTTATTTCAATGGCTCGTCAACTTAGTGAATCAATTAATGAAAGAGAAATGGCAATGTTACTTTCTACGGGAGAGCAAGTCTCAATTGCATTATTATCTATGGCTCTTGATGCTCTTTCAGTACCCGTGATTAGTTTTACTGGTTCACAAGCAGGAATTTTAACAAATAGTCAATTTATGCATGCTCGAATTAAAAATATTGATGTAAAAAAAATTAGACATTGCTTATCAGAAGGGAAGGTATGTGTGGTGGCTGGTTTTCAAGGAGTTGATACAGAGGGTAATATTGTTACTCTAGGTAGAGGCGGCTCTGATACATCTGCTGTAGCTTTAGCAGCGGCATTGAAATCAAAAGAATGCGAAATCTTTACTGATGTAGAGGGGATATATACGGCTGATCCTAATAGAGTTCTCACAGCTACTAAATTGAAGCAGATCAGCTATGATGAAATGTTAGAGTTTTCTGCTTTGGGGGCTGGTGTTTTACACCCTAGAGCAGTTGAGCTTGGAAAAAAGTATGACGTGACAATACATGTGCGGTCTAGTTTTAGTGAAGCTGATGGGACAATTGTTTTATCTGAAAATCAAATAATGGAACAATTTTTAGTTACTGGTGTTAGTCTAAAAACAGATGAAGCTAGGGTATCAGTTCGAAATGTTCCCGATCGACCTGGTATCGCTGCAGAGCTCTTTGGTCATTTAGCAAAAGTAGACATAAATGTTGATATGATCGCTCAATCGACAGGTGAAAACCAATTAAATACAATTTCATTTACGATACCACAAAATAATATTAAAATTGTTGAAGAACTTATAGAAAAACAGATTAAAACTTGGGGTGAAGGAGGCATGCATATTAAAAAAGATATTGCAATTTTATCAGTGGTTGGAGTGGGTATGAAATCACATGCTGGAGTAGCCTTTCGTATGTTTGATATTTTGGCAAAAAATAAAATTAATATTGAAATGATTTCAACAAGCGAAATCAAAATTTCCTGTGTGATTGAAAAATCAAAAGGGGATCAAGCTTTGAGATTAGTTCACGATTCTCTGACAAATTTTATGGAGTGAGTAATAATTTTTATTTTGATTTTGAGTGAAGTTGACAGCCTTTTGTTCTACATTCTTTTTTGTGAGCTCGAATATAATAAATATTAGAAATTGCCAGAGAAAAGCTCCCCAGTAGGGAAAGTGAATATTCATATTGAGAATAAATAAAAAAATTGATAGCTAATAATGTAATACCACATACTAAAAATAAAAAAGGGAGAATTATAATAAATTTTTTAGTCATGCTATAAAATTTAATAAAAATCAAAATTGAGGTAAAACTACTTATAAAAATAAAAATAAAATCAAATTGATGTGCCCAATCTGCATCTTTAATGTGAAGGGTTGGTAAGATAATTGATAAGGTTGCAAAGAGTAAACAGTGGATAGAGCAAGCAAAGGATAAAAAAAAGCTTGTAAAATTTGAAGTCATTTGAACAAAAAATAGGCTTTTGTTTATTTGTAAATAAGAATTTTATGATTTACTTAAATCTTGATTTAAAAAAAATTGTAAGTTAAGGGAGAGATACTTTTAAAAATTGAAAAATCTTATTATTTTTAAAAAATTAATGATGATTGATGGTGATTCCCTTTTATCTTTAGGAAGGTCTGGCTATGCCCTTAATATTGGTATTTGTTCTCTTCTTTTGTAGTTCTCTTGAAATTCATCGCTAGTATGCGATGAGGCATCTTTTTATACTTTTAAGACAACTTCAATACGTGATTTGGAATCAGCTCTTCGATTTGAGTGTCAATATTTTTAGGATCAAATAAAACCTTTTTCTTCTAGTTTTTCTTCTATTCTTGCAACCGCTTGATTAAGATTAAGTTTATCTGTAGGAATTAGAAGCTCTGGGTTTGTGGGCTTTTCGTAAGGCGCCGACACTCCTGTGAATTCAGGAATTTTACCCTCTCTTGCTTTTTTGTAAAGCCCCTTAGTGTCACGATCTTCACAAACAGAAATAGGAGCATCAACAAAAATCTCCCAAAAACGTCCTTTAGAAAAGAGTGATCTTGAACTATCGCGATCTTTCTGATAGGGGGAGATAAAGGCAGTTATGACAATAATACCTATATTTTGAAGTATGCGAGATACCTCAGCAATTCTTCGTATATTTTCTTCTCTATCTTGTGGAGAAAAACCCAAATTTTTATTTAGGCCATGACGGATATTATCCCCGTCAAGAACATACGACACCTTTTTTTTTCGTGTAAGCTGAAGCTCAAGTTGTCTTGCAATTGTACTTTTACCAGAACCAGATAGACCTGTTAACCATAAAACAACTCCTTTTTGATTTAAGAGTTCTTCTCTTTCAGATTGACTAACTTGCCCTTCGTGCCAGCGTATGTTTGTTGAACCCATACAAGATGGTCAATAGATCAAGTATGTAATGAATTGGCAAGTAATTCTTTACTTTATATGTATGAAAACTACTAAGTTTAATTTTAAACTCAAATATTTTTTAAAATAAGAAAAGTAAAATAGAATGAAATATAAATATTTAATTTTTGATTGAAAGGTAAGAATAGAGAATTTATTATAAAAAGGTAAAAATTATCAAAATACTCTAACTATAAAATAAATTCTCATCCTTTTTCTCTTTATATTTAAATAATAAAATAAATTCTCCTATATTAGGTAATAATTTTTTAGAAATATATTATTGAGGTTTTTTATTTACAAGATAAAATTTAGTGTATGTTAACCCTATGATTTTATTTGATTCTATTAGAAATATTTACCTAAAATATCCTCTTTATTTAGCATTGGCATTAGGCTTTATGTTTCGTAGTGTTGCTGCACTTTATAATAATACTCCAATTGCCCAAGATGACTACGCTAATATTATTTCTCCAGCCTTAAAAGCTTTGCAGACCGGAGCAGATCTAAATACTATTAATTATCGTCTAGAAATTTTGCCTTCTATTTTTTACTATTTTTTGAATTTTTTTCAATTTTTGGGTATTGAATCTTATGGAACTTTAATTTCATTTGGATTTTTTATTTTAGGTTTGTTCTCTTTATTTTTTATTTGGGGAATGTTTTGTTTAGGTAATAATTTTTTAGAAGTACGTTGGCGTAATTCATTAACCATGTTATCAGCGTTATATTTTTTAATGCCATTGATTGCAACACGACCGTTACAAGGATCATTAGCTTTAATTCCTTTGCCGTGGGCATTTTACTATTTAAGTAAAAATAAAATATGCTATAGAGATTTTTTATTAGGTGGTTTTTTTCTTGGTTTAACAACAATAGTTCGTTTTCAAATCACTTTATTAGTGATGATTACTGCCGTATACTTAATTAGCTTAGTCTTTTGTCGTAAATTACCTTTTAAATCATTTATTAGTTTTTTATTGGGAGGTTTGCTCTCATTAGCTATATTAGCGTTATGCGACGCTTTATTTAACCGTGTTCCGTTATCTACTTTGTATTATTATCTGAACTACAACTTCTTTAATAACGTAATGAGAGATGGTTATACAAATCAACCATGGTACACTTATATTCTACTCTTATTCACTCTTTTTATTCCTCCATTTTCAATTATTTTAATCAGGCCTTTTATCAATGCATTGTCAAAAGCTAAATTAATTTCATTAAATTTAGTTATTTTTGTATTACTACACTCTTTAATCGGTAATAAGTTAGGGCGTTTTATGATACCAATGTTACCTCTATTTTTTTTACTTACATTTATAGGTTTACAAAAAGTGGCTAAGCATAAAATATATTATCAGTCTTATCGTATTTTTTGGTTTATTAATTTATTATTGCTATTACCAGTTATATTCACTAAAAGCCAATCTAATATTATTGATGCTGCTATATATTTGCAAAGAAGTGAAAAAGCTATTTATTTGAAAAATATTCTTTCATGGAAACAGGGATATCTAGGATATGAAAAACCTGTTCCACATAATATTAATCGTATAGAAGATTTAATTGCAAGGATATATGATGATAAAAGTGAAGAGGTTTATTTATTAAATTTTTTATCATTAAATGCAAATGAGCGTAATATATTGCAGCGTGATTCTGTTTTTTGTAGAAAAGAGAAACAATTTTCTCCAAGCTTGTTAGAGAAAGTAGTTATTTGGGGTAATCCGGCTATGAATGGTAGGCGTCGATCTACATTTCTTTATTTATGTAAACTGGTGAATTAGATAGGCTGATTGCCTGCTAATAATATTTTTGATACATATATAAAACTGCAACCATACATACCTGAGTCATAAAGAACTTCCATTATTTTACCGCTAATAAAAATAATCGAGCTTCATGTCAAAAAAATATAAAATTTTAGAGAGTGTGAGATTAAAATATCATAAACTTAAATATGTTCAAAGTGGTCTGGTCTTTATAAGTTTGCCTTTATAAAAATATTTTTTTATTTTCTTTTTATCATTTTTATTTACATTAATAATATCGTAGGTTTTATTCTTTATTTTTAAATAGTAGTTAAAAATTTTATATTTGACAATCTTTCCATTTTTATAGATTTTTACACTATTTTTAAATTTGTCACCATCGATGTTGGTGCTATCAAAAATCTCTTTTTGGGTTACCTTGTTATCTTGATAAGTAATTATTAATTTTTTATATTTACTGCCGTCGATGTTGGTGCTATCAAAAATCTCTTTTTTGGTTACCTTACCATCTTGATAAGTAATTATTGATTTTTTATATTTATTGCCATCGGTATCGGTATAATTAAAATGCTCTGTTTTGACTAGCTTATGATCTTGATAAATACCTATGATCTTTTTAGATTTACTGCCATCGGTATTGGTATAATCAAAAACTTCTGTTTTGATTAACTTTTCATCCTGATAAGTTAATATTGCTTTTTTAGATTTACTGCCATGAGCATCGATATAATCAAAAAACTTTTCTTTTACTAACTTCTCATTCTGATAAGTTTTTATCGCCTTTTTAGATTCGCTACCATGGGTATCAGTATAATCAAAAAACTCTTCTTTTATTAACTTATCATCCTGATAAGTCTTTATCGATTTTTTAGATTTACTACTCTGTGTAGACTTTTTAGATTTACTACTCTGTGTAGACTTTTTAGATTTACTGCTCTGTGCAGACAATGAAAAGCTTATAATAACTGAAGCTAAAAGATGCAAAAAAATTAGAAGCATCTGTGACGAAATAAATTTTTTATACACCTAAATTCTCTTCTAATTTAAAGTGGAATTAGTAAGTACGTTCTCATTATTACTTCTTCAAATATTTTATATTTAGCATAAAACTTATGCATAAAATATTTAATAATTTATATCGGCAAGTTTTTTACTTAAATTATTATAAATATTTAATAATTTATATCGGCAAGTTTTTTACTTAAATTATTATAAATATTTTGGAATATGATTTTTATTTTAATTTACTTAGATATATAATTAAAATTTATAAATATAAAAAATATTTTGCTTGTTTCTATGTTGTTTTTATATGAGGTGGTCATCGTGGTTATTTGTGTTCGTAAATCTATTTGAGACATAGATATACCACTGTATTTTGTAGGAGAAAATAAATTATGAGTACACCTTTTGAGCTTCCTAAATTACCCTATGCCGATAATGGACTGGCTCCGTATATCACAGCAAATACGATTAGTTTTCATTATGGAAAACACCATAGTACTTATGTTAAAAAATTGAACGGAATGATTGAAGGCACCAACTATATGGATATGTCTTTAGAATCGGTCATCAAAGAAACTAGTGATGAGTCTGATAAAGTGGGTATTTTTAATAATGCTGCTCAAGTATGGAATCATACTTTTTATTGGAATAGTATGAAGCCAAATGGTGGGGGTATGCCATCAGGAATTCTAAAAGAAAGGATAGAATCTTCTTGGGGAAATTTTGAAAAATTTAAATCCCAATTTTTAGAGATTGCGACTACTCAGTTTGGGAGTGGTTGGGCTTGGTTAATTTTAGAAAATGATGCTTTAAAGATTGTCAAAACGCCAAATGCGGAAACTCCTCTCACTTCATCGAATCAGATACCCCTTCTCACTATTGATGTTTGGGAGCATGCGTATTATCTTGATTTTCAAAATAAACGTCCTGATTATATCAATGTTTTTTTTGATCATTTAATAAATTGGGATTTTGTGATTGAAAATTTAAGCAAAGCTTAATTGATTTCTGTCGAAGCTTAAACCATTGTTTAAGCAACTTTATATCTTTCATCTTTTAAGTCTGTTTTTGTTGACAGATCTTTTTTCTCAAGGCTTGATTGTTGCCCCAGATTACCTTAAGTTTCCACCTTTAAAAAAAGATAAAACAAACAGTCTTTTATGGTCGCTTCAACAACCAAGTAAAAAAGTAGAAATACATCTTTTTGAAGACTTCGAATTAAAACTTCCTTGGTTTAATCCACACAAAGCAGCCAATCAACACATGCATCGATTTGTCTATTTAAACCCATTGACAGAAAAAAAAATTCAAACTCCATTGAAAAAAATGTATAAAAATGATTTACTTCGACTTAAAATTTCAAGTGAAATACATTCTCGCTCAGCACCTAGAAATCAACAATTTTCGTATGAACTTAGATGTTTTTTTATACGCCCTGGTAAAGATTCAATAATAATTCGTCCCAATTCACATGTTTTAAATAAATTTAGAGTGAAAGGATTACCTCGAGTTTTTTCACTATGGGTTAAAAGTAATTTAAAAAGGCATAAGCTCTATGCCTTATTTTCAGATTATAGAAAAAAAATATCTGCCGTATATATGGGCGACCTTGCTTTTCAAGGTTGGTTAAGGTTAGAACAAATGATTCCATCTTATTTGATTAAAAGAAATCCTCATAATCAAAATAAATATGAAATTACTTTTGAAGGTTTAAAAGTACAGAGTGCTCATAGCGAGCCAGAAGGTCTTTATATCATCACATTTGATCTTCTTATGTTGTCTCTTGATCATAGTCAAGAATATTATCCTGGCTCCCAGATGCGTGATGATATAAGGCCTTAAGAAGATCAAAAAAATTGAATTTCTGCATATCAAAAATTAGAGGATAAAATAACTAAGTGTAGATATCTTCAATTTAAAAGAATGATAGTATCTAAAAATTAGTTTATTGTAATCAAAACTTCTCCTGTCATTTCGTGGGGAATTTTAATATCCATTAAATACAATAAGGTGGGAGCAATATCAGCAAGTTTCCCATCTTTTAAAAAAATCTTTTTTACTATTTTTTTCGAAACATAAATCAAAGGAACAGGTGCTGTTGTGTGTTGAGTAAATGATGTTTTTTTATCTTTGCTCAACATTTGCTCACAATTTCCATGATCAGCAGTGATTAACATTTGCAGATTGTTTGAAATGATGGCATTCTCAATCTCTCCCATGCAAAGGTCAAGGGTTTCAATTGCTTTGATGGTTGCTGATAAATTTCCTGTATGACCCAACATATCTCCGTTTGCAAAGTTGACAATAATGAGTTCATATTTTTTGGATTTGATTCTTTGTATAAGCTCGTCTTTTATTAGTAAAGCAGACATTTCTGGTGCGAGGTCATAAGTTGCTACCTTAGGAGATGGGATCAGTACTCTCTCTTCATTTTCAAATGCTTTTTCTTCTCCACCATTAAGAAAAAAGGTAACATGAGCATATTTTTCAGTTTCAGCTAATCTAAGTTGTCTGAGTTTATTTTTTGCAATAACTTCTCCAAGAATATTTTTAAATTTTATAGAAGGAAATAAAATGGGGAGTTTAAATGTCTCATCATATTCTGTAAGACATGTAAAATAGAGGTCAATTTTTTTTTGTTTGAATTTAGAAAAATTTGGTTCGATTAAAGCTTGGCTTAGTTGTCGGGCCCGATCTGCTCTAAAATTAAAAAAAAGAACTCCATCATCATTGGCAAAGCAACCTGATGGATCACAAACAATGGGTTCCATGAATTCATCGGTGATATTTTTATTATAGAAATTCTCAATTGTTTGTGTTGGTTTATTTGAAAGTATCCCATCAGCGTTTATAAGCAATTGATATGCTTTTTGGATACGTTCCCAACGTTTATCTCTATCCATGGCATAATATCTACCAATTATACTGGACAAAGAAATTTTATAGAGCTTCCCTATGAAGTCTTGAATCTTCTGAACAAAATTAGAACCTGAAGTTGGTGAAGTATCTCTGCCATCTAAAAAAACATGTAGATAAATCATAACCTCAGGGTACTGTTTCTTACAGCATATTATAATTTTTTTCAAATGATCAATGTGAGAATGTACACCACCATCGGAAAGAAGACCCATCAAGTGAAGATTGCTTTTATTTTTTTTTAATGACTTCATTTGTTTCTGAAATATTAAATTCTTAGAAAAATTTTCAGAATTTAAGGATTCAGATATTCTCATTATATTACTATCTATTATTCTACCAGCTCCTATATTAAGGTGACCAACCTCTGAATTGCCCATTTGATTTTCTGGTAATCCGACTTCGATACCTGATGTGTGTATAATACTGTGAGGGTATTTAGTAAAAAAATTATCAAAATGAGGAGTTTTTGCCTCAAAAATTGCATTTTTTAGCGCAGGATTCGCCTTAGGAAGCCCAAAGCCATCAAGGATTACTAAAATAGCAGGTTTTATTTTATGAGATTTTTGAGAAATCATTATTTTTCTATCAATGGTGATAAATATTTGTGCTGAATAATATTTTCCAATTTTTTTTCTTTTTTTAAATTCAGGGTAGGGGAGTTTGGAATTTTAAGAGTAATAATTTTTTGTTCTACAAATTTATTAGAAGCAATCTCTTCAGGTAGGAGTTGATTCATTCTTTCAATGGATGAATATTTAGCTATTTGTAATTTTATTTTGTCGATTTCATCTAAAACTTTCTCTTTTTTTATTCTTAATTGTTGTACTTCATTGAGTAAAGTTGAAAAAACAAACTTTCTTTGAAGATAAAATAATATTATACTACTGATGAAAATTATATAGCATACAATGAATAACATATCCCGAATATCTTGTTTCCATTTCATTATTATTTAATTACTCTTACTATAATAATCAAAAAAATGCTATTTCTAATTTTAATCAAAGAGTTTGATCAAAGTGATTTTTTGCGATGTTATGTATCTTTTTGTTTTGCTCTTCAGCTAATTTAGGAGTATCTTCGGTAAAAATATGAATCTCTTTTTCGCTTTTTATTTCATGAAATATGGAGAATGTTTGTTCTGGCAATTTTTTTTTATTATTTAAATTAGTAATAAAAGTACTAGGAACTTGTAAATTTTCTGCAAAAAAAATACCATCAAAATATTTAAAATTATTTTTAATCTTTTTTTGATATGATGAACTCTGTCGTTTTAGTTTTGTATTAATTTCTACAGCATAGTGTTCGTGAGATTTATGTAATGTCTCCGTGTGACAAAAACTGGGTGATTCAATCAATTGACTTGATATATGATTTGAAAATTTAGATGTAAATAATGCCATTGTTGCCCCAATACCTCTTCCCCAGACTCCTATACGCTTAGTATCTACAATTGGTTCCTCGGCTAGCATTTCGATGGTCTTGTATGCATCAAGAAGTAGTTGTTTCATATAGTAATCATATAGACTTTCCATATTTTCAGCAAAATAACCATAAGATTTACGCTCTTTAACTTGCCCATTTTGATTAAGAGTGGTAAGAGGAATATTATGCCCTCTAATTTGAACAAGACAAAACAAAAAACCTAGGTTTAAGATATTTTTTGAAATTACAAATTTTTCAAGATAATCTGGAAAAATAATAACAATTGGTGATTTGCGTCGCAAAGAAGAGGATGTAAAAAGCTGAGCACTCAATCGATAATTATTTACTGAATTATATTGTAAAGTTAATTGATTTTTTATTTTAAACTTTATCGTTGATTTTTTTTTGATTATTAGTGATTTTGGTATTGACTTGACTTTTTGAATTTCAGTATACCAAAAATTTTTCCAATCAGAGGGCTTATTGATTAAATTTGCTCGAGCTTGATAGCATTGATCAAAAAAAGACATGGTTTAAGAATAAAGATAGTGAAGTAAAGCTTTTGTTGTGTGCAATTTATTATGAGCTTGCTGAACGATTCGACTTTTACTTGAGTAAAAGACATTTTCGGTGATCTCTTCATTAAAATGGGCTGGCATACAATGCATTATAATTGCCTCTCTTTTTGTATTATCTAAAATAGCTTTGTTAAGTTGATATTTTTTAAGCTTTTTCCTTCGTTCGGCAGATTCGTTTTCATTACCCATGGAAGTCCAAACATCTGTATAAATTACATCCGCTTGTTGAGTTGCTTCCTCAATATTATCACAGAATAAAATTTGCGTATCATACTTTTTTGAATATTTAATAACATCTTCATGAGGCCTATATTCTTTTGGAGAACTGATCGTAAGTTGAATATTTGTATGGACAGCACCTAAAATTAATGAATGAGCAATATTACTAGATCCATCTCCTAAAAAGCATATCTTAGTTGTTGCAAGATCAAAACCTTCTTCTTGTATTGTCATAATATCAGCAAGTATTTGACAAGGATGATACATTTCAGAAAGAGCATTAATAATAGGGAAGTCAATAATTTTAGATATTTCGTTTAGTTTTTCGTGATTATGAGTGCGAATTACCAATCCATCAAGGTAGCCTTTTAAAACCATGGCCGTTTCTTTAATTCGTTCCCCTCGAGAAAGTTGTGAATTTTTTGTAGGTAATATAACGGGGTGTCCTCCGAGAGCCGCAATAGCTACCTGAAAAGAGATAATGGTTCTTGTTGAAAATTGTTCAAAAAGTAAACCAATATGTTTATTTTTTAAAGCTTTATCAAAATTGAGTAATTTTTTTTTATGTGCAATTGATTTATCAACAATATCTAAAAATATTTTTGAAGAAATATCTTTTAAAGTTAAAAAATTCATAATAGAACTCTACTTAAAATAATTTAGCGATTTGTCTGAATAATTAAAGATTGTACATTCAATAAATTTTTTATTTTTTGATTTTGAGTAGTAAGCATCTTTTTGTTTTTAGCATAGCCTGTTCGAACATAGTAATAACGTGTGCCTCGCTCAACTCTAGCTTCTAAAAATCCATCTGTTTTCATACGATTTACTAGTGTCGTTGCATCTTTTTTTTTATTGAAGGCTGCAACCTGTATCGAAAATTTTTTATTTTTATTTTTATTTTTATTTTGAATGGTGGCTTCTAAACTTTTTTCTAGTGGATCATAATTTTTAACATCTATTTTGGAAGAATTATCTTGCAATGTGGGTTGTGTTAAAATAGACGGTATTTTTTTATTCTCTTGATTTTCTTGATTCTCTTGAACGGGCGAGACAGTAGAATATTTCATATTCTCAAGAGTATCGACTGTTGGTGATAAATTCAAATTTTTAATTTCTTGATGGCTAATACCCATATCTTCAGTAATAGCTGAAAATTTATTTCGATTTGGTAAACCATTTAATTGTGTACTTCCTATTTTTAATCCCAGCCAAAGTGTGGTACCTAAAATTACAAGGAATACTCCAATTAGAAGAAATATTCTTTGTTTGTTTAAATTAATGATATAAATTTCTTTCATTTTTATTCTATTTCCCTAATATTATCTTCCATAAAGCTTTTACTTTATGTACTAAATCATCTCGACTACCTGTATTATCAATTACATAGTCGGCCATTTGTTTTTTATTTTCAATAGAAAATTGTGCCTTAATTCTTTCTTTGATTTCATTGATACTGAGACCTGTTCTGAGTTGAGCTCTTTCAATCGCTATTTTTTCTGAAGTATACACCAAAATTATTGCTTTAAATTTTTTATTGAGTTTTTTTTCGAAAAGAAGAGGAATATCATAAATACTAATTTGATTTAGTTTTTTATTCATAAGTTCTTCTTTAAATTTTTTTTTAATTTCTGGATGTATTACTTTTTCCAATATCTTTAGTAATGGTTTTTTTGAAAAAACTAATTGACCTAATTGTCTTCGATTTATTTTTTTTCCTTGAGAAGTAATTGAAAAGATATTATTGAGTTCATCTCTTGAAATACGAACAGAAAGTTTCTTGTAAAGCTGCTGAATTACACAATTATATTGTTCATAATTTGGATGTAAAACTTGTTTTGCCATCGTATCAGCATTGATTGTGTGTGCACCTAATTTTTGAAATATTTCAACAGCAGTTGTTTTTCCAGAACCCATTATTCCTGTAAGTCCATACATATCTTTGTAAATATTTTTAAATATCCTGATAAATTGACGCACCGATTTCTTTACTTATTTTATTACACGCAGAATATGAAAATCCTCTTGAAGCCAAAAAAAAAATAAGTTTTTCTTGTTTTTTTTTAAGATTAATTGCTTTAATGGTAGGCCATTTATTTAAAGCAACTTTTTTGCCCCTTACAAGTTCTCCTGTGAGTTCTAATAAAGCATTTTCGATATAACTGAAGTCAACACCTTTCCTTAATAATTCTTGCTTGATAAGATAATTACCTTTAGTTTTAAATCTGTGTGCATAGTTTTTTGCATATTCTAAATCATTAATATAGTTAAATTTTTTGAGTTCACGAAGTGCTGAATTAATTTGATATTCTGTAAATTGTTTTGTTTTCATCTTTGATCTAAGACCTTGTTCTGTTTTTGCATAGCGATTCAAAAGATTAATCGCATATTGAAGAGCAGAAAGTTTTTTCTTCACTGTAGAAAATTTAATTTTAATTAGGAATTTTTAAATTAACTACTTTTTCAGTGAGTTGTAAATTTTTAGGAGCAACTATTATCTTAAAAAATTGATGAGGTGTATAATATTTGCGTGCTACTTTGAGTACATCATTTAAGCTTACTTGATCTATATTTTTAAGAAATGTTGATAAGTAGTTATCACTTAAACCATGTCTTTTTAGCATCATAATATTATTTAAAAATTCAAAGCGGGTTTGATATAAAAATACAAATTTATTACGTATAGATTTTTTGGCTTGCTTAATTTTATTTTTATTTATAAAAATTTCTGGTTTTTCTAAAATTTCTTGAAGTCTTTTCATTAGTGAAGGCACATTGATGTTGCTAGTTTGGGCCATAATATTAATATATCCACCATATTTATCTGAGGAGTAGCTTGAATAAACTGAATACGCCCACCCCCGTCGAGCTCTAATATCTTGAGCTAAAAAAGAATTGAAAGAATCTCCTCCTAATATAAAATTAAAAATTTTTAATGCAAAATATTCTTTGGAATGATGAGGAATACCTTGAGCTCTCCAAATAATCGTACTTTGGGGAACTTGTTTATAAATATGATAAGTTGTACCTTGTTTTTTTTTTATAAACCCAGAGCTAACTTTCATTAAAGATTCAAGGTCGTTTATATCAAAGGTTTTTTGGTCTTTATTATTTTGAATTAAATATTTATTAAGTATCTTTATGATTGAATTAATATTTATATCCCCAGTTAATAGAACCTTAATTCGAGAACGTAACCATACTTTTTCATGCCAATTTTTGATATCACTGTGTTTAATTCTTGAAATTGTTTTTTTTGTGGAGAATGCTCCTCTAGGATGAGAACCCCAATAAATAAAATGAGCACCTAGTTTTCCTAGAGTTGCTGGATTTTCACGTCGTTTTTTTATTGTTTGTATTTTTTGTTTTCTGATTAGCTCCACATCTTTAGGCTTAAATCTTGGGTTATTTATGACTTCAAGAATCATTTTGAGGTCTTCTTCAAAAAAATTAGACAAAGCAGTAAAGCCGAAAGATGAAAATTTTGTATTATTATTGAAAACAAAACTTGAAGCATGATCTTCAAGTTGTGAAGATAATTTTTCTTGAGTGTGTTTAGATGAACCTGAATAAACGATGGAATTTCCCCACAGTTCGGTTAAACCAATCTTTTCTTTAACCTCTTCAATCAAACCACCCTGAATAATAATTCGAAGACGTGCTTTAGGGACAATACTGCCTTTAAGATAATATACTTGAATACCATTTGATAAACGAATCGTTTGAATTTTAGGATAAATTGTTTTTGATTCTTTTTCTGTTTTGATAAATTTTTCCCAAGGACGTGGAATCTTTTTTTTATTTTTGCCTAAAGTAGTTGCCGAATCATTGGTATGAACTATGATAAATAGAATTATGATTTTACTAATTATAGGTAGACCAAATTTTTTCATCTATAAAATTAGAAACTTTATTTTTATTTATGTTGTAAACATTTATTTATAAAGAAATCCAAAATAGGTATTCTTGATTTCCTTTTCTTCCTTTTATAGGTGAAGGTAAGTGAGCTAAATAATTGATTTGTTTGCAATGAAGAAATTCTCTGAAATCTTTTAAAAGATATTCAATATACCTTTTATCTTTTACGATCCCTTTTACTAATTGAGATTGATCCGCCTCAAATTGAGGCTTAAACAAACAAAACCCAGTAGTTTGAGGGATGATTGCTTTTAGATGCGGAAGCAATTTTCTAAGTGTTGTAAATGAAAGATCAGCAGTAAATATCTTAGGTTGAAAGGGTAAATCATTCTTTTTAAGATGGTAAATATTTTGTCTCTCCATTACATGTACTCGTTTATCACGGCGAAGGTTTGGGTGTAATTGCCCATATGAAAGGTCTAAGCTAATGATCTTACGGGCACCCATTTCTAAAAGAACTTGGGTGAAGCCACCATGTGCTGAACCAATATCTAGAATATCTTTATTCTTGATATTAATATCCCATATTTGTAAAGTTTGCTCGAGTTTAATAGCTGCACGAGAATAATATTTTGATGATTCCTTGATACGCACTTGATCTTTAACTTTAATTGGGAATCCAGCTTGGGAGATAACTTGATCATTCACTAAAGCTTTGCCTGCTAAAATTAAAGCTCTAGCTTGTTGTAATGATTTTATTTCTTTATTTTCAACAAGCCATTTATCAAATCGTATTGAATGTTTACCGTACATTTTGGGTAACTATATATGTAAATTACCTATTATGCTATCGGCATCTGTAGATAGAAGTAGCGACACATTAACCGAGTAACCGCTATACTTACAATAAAATAGAGTTAAAACAAGATTAAGAATAATAAAATTGAATAAAAAATATTGATTGAGGTTATTTATGTGGTTTCAACTTTCAGATGCGAGTCTGGGCTTTTACTTCAAAATACTTCACTTAAGGGGTCGAATACCTCAATAATTTTCTAGATTAATAATTTAATCTATGAATCGCTTTGTCCACATATTTTTACGTAATCTTGCTCAAGTCAGAACCTCTTTTGGAATATTTTTGTCGACCCTCAAATCATTCAAAATTCTATTCACAAAAATTGCATTTTGAGGTTAAACTCAGGCTAAATTTGACTCTGATCAATAAAATTAGTTTTCACTAGGGTTTTAATTCTATTGATTGACTTATATGGCTATTAGTATTATTTATATTCGTCGATTGACATATCTTGATGCAAAAAAAAAACTTTTGGAAGATATTGAGTATCTTTTTTTTAGAGGTCATACAAGAGCCAAAGTTATTCACGGTATTGGTACCTACACTTTGAGAAAAATGGTAGTGAAAGAAATCTCTAAAATAGATTATGTTAAGATTATCGAAAATCCTTTTTCAAATAATCTTGGTGAACTTGAAATTGAACTTTTAGTTCCTGATCTATGAGTGTTCGTAACAATTTACGATTACACTTGTTCCAACTTAAAATTTTAAATTTTGTTAAAAGATATCAACTTTTTTCTTTTACTCTATTTTTTTCGTTGAGTCTCCATATATTAATTTTATACAGTTTTCAATTAAGTCATCAAAAGATAAAAGATAATATTGTTAATGTAGATGTTTCCACTTTTCAAAAAAAGAGACAGACACTGCTATCATTTTCAAAGTATGTTTTAAAAAATAATTTACGGAATTCAAATAAAACAGATCAAAATCAACGTTTTAATTCAGATACAGTAAAAACACTTAATGATGATATCCAAAATCATACCAAATATCCTTCTGCTGCAGTAAAGATGGGTTGGGAGGGGGTTGTTGTTGTTGAAGCAATTATTGATCCATTAGGCTATGCTCGGTCAGTAAAAATTATCAAGAGCTCAAATTATAATGTGTTAGATAATTCTTCATTAGAAATGGTTTTATCATGGAAATATAAAAAAGGAAAGAAAGAAGAAAAAATTCAATTGAATTTTATTTTTGAAATGTATTGATCAGAATAATGAATTGTCTAATATAATTTTAAATGTAGCATTCATTTTTCTAAGAAAATTAAAAATTTAAAGTAAAGATTACTGATTCTAAATTTATTTTAGATTAAACTTTATTTATTTCTGTTCAATATCTCTATTTTATAAAAATCAAATAAATCTATTGCGTTAAATTATCATGATTTGATATAATCTCTTTTAATTCCTCGATTGTTTGCTCAGTTGATCTAAAACCTAATACTTTATCCAGTTCATTGCCTTGACGATCAGTTACAATAATAGTAGGTAAACCATGTACAAAATATTTTTCATAAATTTTCTCTCCTTCTAAATTATCTTGATTCATATCATAGAGAAGCAAAGATAAAGAATATTTTTTCACAAATTTCTTAAATGCATTTGATGGAAAAAAATATTTTTCCATTTGGATACAGGGCATGCACCAATCTGCCGAAAAGTAAATAAAAATGGAGCCTCCTTTTTGCAAAGCCTCTTTTTTAGCTTTAATCATTTTTTTGTGCCACTTAAAACCTCCTTTGTTTTTGAGTTTTACTTTAGCTCCTGTTCCTTTTGAAACTTTGTATGGAATGATTTGTTTGAATATCAAAAAATTATCGTTTAAGAGCCACAAGCCTAAAGCGATTAAAAGAGAGAGTCCAATTGACTTAACTATTAATTGCACGTGCTAACATCCTCACTGCAAGGCCTGTGATTAAAAGTTGAAATATCAGCTTAAACCTTTTTTCAGATATTTTTGTAAGTATTTGTTTACCAAGATAGTTTCCTAGTGTGACTGCCAATACCATAAGAATCATCAAAGGTAGGTATTGACCAATACTAAAACCAGTTAAAAAATAGATGGTTAATTTAAAGATATGGGTTCCTGCTTGACAGCTAGCCTTTGTTGCTATAATTTGATTTTTGTTTAAGTTGTCATGTAAATAAAAAGGAGCGATAAAAGGGCCGATAGCTCCGATGAATAAAGATAAAAATTGTGCAAAAAAACCAATAAAGAAAAATTTACCTAAAAAGTTAATTTGTATTTTGTTCTTTGGTAGCCAAGTTAGCAGAAGAATACCACAGGCAAGAAAGAGCTGAAACTTATTTTCAGAAATTATTGTTAAAAAATTGGAGCCAATAATACCCCCTAATAATGCTCCTGATAAGAAAAAACCGACAATCTTATAACTAATATTTGTATAATTTATTATACTTCGGGATAAATTACTGAAAAGTTGTACAAAGCCATGTAGTGGTACTAAAACCAAAGGAGGAAGAAAGTCAGCCATAACTAGAAGAAGGAGCGTACCACCTCCCATACCCACAAAACCGGAAATTGTTGAAGTAACGAAGGCCGCAGATATTAAAAAAATAATCGATCCTGTTTCCAATATAAACATATAAAAATATGTATGAAACTAAAGAAACAGCCGATACAGAGTCAAGGGGTATAATTACAAGCACTTGTTATGGAACTCAAGGAACAAGTATTAATCACAAGAATATTTTTAAAAGTATTTGTTGCTATAGAAATCTCTTTGCTACTCTTTTGTGGTATGGGAGGCACTTGGTTGATCTCTTATTATCATCAAAATAATTATGACTATATGAAGCATGAGGCTCGGTCATTTGGCCGATTGGCAAAAATATTTATTGAACAAGATATAAAAATAAAGAAATTTGATAAAAAAGTGATCTCTTCGAAGATAGCAAAAATAGTAAAAGAGCTACCAAAAGTAAAAACAATGTTTGTTCTTAATAAAAAAAATATTATTATTGCCCATTTAGATAAATCATTTATTGGCCAAGATATAGCATATATTTATCCAAACTTACCAATAAAAGATACTATGCTATCAGAAGAAGTTGGTATATTAAAAGATCGAATAAATCAAATTTTTACTAAAAATATAAAATTTGAGTATACATCTTTTTATCAATATATCATAAAAGATGTAATGAAACACCCTTTTTATATAAAAAATACATTTACTATTGAAGGTACGAATCACCATAGTGCTTCAAAAAGGTATTTATACATAATATGGGAACCCCCGTTTTTATTCTTTTTTTCAGGAATAGATGCTCTTTTCGTATTTTTTATCATTAGTTATATAAGTTTTTTCTTAGCTTTAATATGTGATAATTACTTTAAAAAGAAGTTGCGTGCAATATCTAAAAGTACAAATTTAGAAAAAAACAAAAGCTCTCAACAGTATAAATTAACCCCAAAAGAAAAACAAACTTTATCTCCAAAAGAAGAGAGACAAAATAAAAATGAGGTAAATGAAAAAATTAAAACACCTCAAATAAATATAAATCAAAAAGAAGAAATCCCTGAAGCTATCGTATTAGATTAATCAAAGATACTTATGATTGAAATTAATACTTATGATTATGAAACTATCTTGGTGGTTGAGTTAAGTGGTCATTTAAATTCGCAGGCCTCTAGCGATATTCAAAAATGGTTTGAAGATCAAATAAAACAAAATTCAATTTATATCGCCGTTGACTTTACTGGCATACAATATGTTTCTTCTATGGGGATTAGTGCATTCATCAAATTAAATTCACTTATCAAAGATACTCAGGGCTGTCTTGTTTTATTTAATATTAATTTTGAAATTACAAGGTTGTTCCATTTCTTAAAATTTAATGAAAAGATTACAATTTCATCGAGTGTTGAAGATGCTATTAATATATTATTAAAATATAAAGAAAAATATTTTATGGCTAAAGAGATTAAAATTATAGCTAATGAATCATTAAAAAAATTATCGAGTGAAGCTGGCGATGCACTTATACTTGAAGAAGAATTAAAAGGTAATACAATAAACATAAAAGATGATAAAAATAAAATAAACAATTCTATAAAAAAAAAGAGAGTGGCTATTATTGACAAGCCTTCTAAAGAAATAAAAAATGAAATTATAGTAAGGAAAACTCAAATTATTTCTTGTCCAAATTGTAAGAAATATATGAAAATTAAAACAGGAACTCAGTTTATGTGTCCTCATTGTAAAAATGGTATAATTCTAATCTAAAGATTAGGGCTTTCTTGACATCCTATTTTAAAGTATAAGAGTAGTTTACTTATGAGACTTTTTTTTTTATTGAATTTTGCTTTAATTATATTTTTTTTATCTTCTTTTGTTAATATTGGAAATACTTTAAACAAGAACAATAATCAAAAAAAAATTAAGCGAATAGATTGCCGTCAAACTTACCGCTTACTTAAAAAGAAAGGTCGTCTCAGAAATAAAATAATTTTTTGTGATGGTTGGTTTACTTCTTCCATGTTAATTAAAAAAAATTACAATTCTGTTCCTAAATCCTTTCATTATTGGCTCAAGAAATATAGGAAAAAATATGTTTTTATGATTACTCATCAAGCTGGGCATCCAAAAATTATAAAATATCCCATGCATTTTTATTTGCTTAGTAATGACGAAGAATTAAAGATTATTTTATCAGATAGCCAAAAATTAGATTTTAGCGGTCAAATTATTCAACGTCCCATTTTTCTAAAGAAGAGTTGGCACCTTTTAGTGCTTAGAGAAGAAACAGCTATTAAAATTGAATGAAGGAACTCTTCAATGTGAATGTTTAATGCGTTTCTTCAAAAAAGAATGGGAGAGCTGTGGATGGGAGACTGATACCTTTGCTTCATTTGTAAATATTCCTGATATTACTTTAGATAGTAGAGAAATGAAAGAAGGCTGGGCTTTTATTGCTTTCGATGGTACACAGCATAAAGGGAAAGATTTTGTTTATGAAGTTCTTAAAAAAAAACCATCTGCTCTTTTTTTAGATGTAAAATATAAAAAAAACTTTAGAAAAATCGATGAAACAGTTCTATTTTTTAGCTCCAACTTGATTGATTCGGTTGAACAAACAATCTTTGTATTATTTGGTCGATCATCTGAAAAAATTATTCTTTCAGGAATTACTGGTACGAATGGTAAAACTAGCGTAGCTCTTCTTCTAAAAAACTTAGTGGAGTCTCTCGGTTCACAAACTATGTATGTTGGTACTTTAGGGGCATTTATTGGACATCAAAAAGTTTTACAAGGTATGACCACTCCAGACATGATTTCTATGCATCGTTTAATTAGAAAAGGTATTCAAAATAAAATTAAATTTGGTTTTTTAGAAGTTAGCTCTCATGCATTAGAGCAGGGCAGAGTAAATGGTTTACATTTTTCTATTGGTGTTTTTACAAACTTGTCTCATGATCATCTGGATTATCATAAAAATATGGAAGATTATTATGAAAGTAAAAAAATACTCTTCAAAAATATGCTTACTCACAACAAAACAGGTACTCCTCATTTTGTGATTTGTATTGATGATCTTTATGGGCAAAGACTTTTTGAATGGTTGCGCGAAGAAAAAACCTTAAAAAATATACTCACTTTTTCTTTACGAAAAAATTCTGACCTCAAAGTGCGTAATATAAAATTTTCTTCTTCTGGTTATCAATGTAAATTTATTTTTCGAGGAGCTAATTATTCTCTTCAAAGTCAATTATTAGGTACGTTTAATCTCCTCAATCTCGCTTGTGTATTCTTAGTTACTTATTTATTAAAATTTACTCCATCTTCAATTATAGAGAAAATAGCACATTTAAAATCAGTTAAAGGGAGGATGGAAATCGTTTACCAAAAGAAGGATCGTTTAATTGTAATTGATTATTCACATACTCCAGAAGCTCTCAGAGAGGCCCTCCGTAGTTTAAAAGAGCTTAATCTTAAACATATTCGAGTAATTTTTGGTTGTGGGGGTAACCGTGATCAACTGAAAAGGCCTATCATGGGCGCAATCGCTTCTGAATTAGCCGATGAAATTTTTATTACAAATGATAACCCTCGAGATGAAAATCCACTTATAATTGCACAACAAATTGAAAAAGGTTGTAAAAAAAATATTGACTCCCAAATTTTTTTGGATCGTGAAAAATGTATTTATAAAGCAATATCAAAATTAAAAAGAAAAGAAGTTCTTTTGATTGCTGGTAAGGGGCATGAAGACTATCAAATTATCAATAATACCAAAGTCTATTTTAGTGATCATGAAATTGTAAAAAAAGGAATAGCTGAATATCTTAATTAAAAGAGGACGTTTTGATCTATTTTAGTTCTTTTCACGTTACTTCCTTGTAGTAAGCTTGCCCGTTACTTAATGAAGATTGACTCAAAGACCAAAATATTTGGAATTATTGGCTATCCCTTAGATCATTCCTTTTCTCCAGCTATACACAATGCTGCTTTTCAGAAATTAGGCTATAATGGTATTTACTTTCCTTTTGTTATTAAAAAATTAACGGGTCTAAAACATAGTATACGACAACTCAAAATTCAAGGACTATCTGTTACTATACCTCATAAAATTAGAATTCGAAAAATTGTTGATAAAATAGATCCTCTTGCTCTAAAAATTGGTTCTTTAAATACAATAATTTGGAATGAAGCAGGTCTTTTGGAAGGTTTTAATACGGATGGAATGGGTGCTGTACGCTCTATTCAAGAATTTGGTTTTGATTTGAGTGGTAAGAAAGTACTTATTATAGGCTCAGGGGGCTCAGCTCGTTCGATTGCATTCGCTCTTTTAGAGGCTGGGGTACATAAAATTGCTTTACTCGCTAGAAATGGTATTTCGGCAAATGTACTTTTGAGAAGTCTTCAATTACAAAAACCAAAGGTTGATACTAGTCTATTGCTCATACCAAAAAAAACTATGAAAATAATACGACCAAGTCAAAAAAAAATTAGTCAAATTTTAAAAGAACCATCTCAAACAAAAGAATATCACCTTATTATTAATACAACCCCTTTAGGTATGCGGGGTTATGCAGAAGATGAAAGTCCATTAGAAGCAAAATTTTTACACAAAGAGCAGATTGTTTTTGATATTGTTTATAATCCTAAAAAAACAAAACTAATTCAAAGTGCGGAGGAAAAAAAATTAGAAGTTATTTATGGTTATAAGATGCTTCTTCATCAAGGTCTATTACAATTTAAAATTTTTACTGGTCTTGAGATAAACTCTCAATTTATGGAAAAAATATTAGTTAAAGATCTATTTTCTTTATAAAAATAAATATGTTTGAGAATTTTACTCTAAAAAATAATTTAAATAAAGAGAGAAAGAAAGTAGTTTACGAAAGAGGGCTCATAAAACTAAAACAGCCCTATCCAAAAATTGCTTTAGTGGGATTTCGAGGTATTGGTAAAACAACTCTCGCTCTTGAGCTTACTAAATATTGGGATACACGAGCAATTTCGCTTGATGACGAGATCGAAAGACAATATCAATATCCAATTACAAAAATAGTGGCAGATAAAGGCTGGTCTTTTTTTAGAGATAAAGAGGCTCAATATTTAAAAAAAATTAATGATCAATGTAAAACTCCTTTCTTGCTCGATACTGGAGGAGGTATTCTTGAAAAAGAAGATGGCTCTCCCTCTCACAGGAATATGAATATTTTAAAACATTCTTTTTTTACCATTTATTTGCATATGGATCATAAAGAAGCAATTCAGCGTTTAGAAAAAGCAAAGAATAAAAAAACTCGTCCTAATTTACCAAAAGATATTAGTAAAATATATTATCAACGAGAAGCTTACTATCAAAGAATAGCTTCGTCTATGGTGGATATTACTAATACGACTATTAAAAAATCTGTTCAGCTTATTTTAAGTAATTTTTAAAAATTTTATGTTAGAAGAAATTTCAATTAAAAATTTTGCCTTAATTAAAGATTTGAATTTGAAGTTTGGCCCACGACTTAATTTAATTACTGGAGAAACAGGTGCTGGCAAATCTATTATTCTTGGTGCTCTCAATATAGTATTGGGAAGTAAAGCGACTACAGATCTTATTCGGAATGGGGCAGAACGGTCGATTGTGCAAGCAAATTTTAACCTATCTGACTCCACTCGTTTTGAGATACTTGCAGAGATACTTAATAATCATGGTATCGAATATGATGATCATTTGTTAAGTTTACGAAGAGAGATCAAAATAGATAATAAGGGTAGAAATTTTATTAATGCCCAACAAGTACCTGTTGCTCTTCTAAAAATGGTTGGTTCTCATTTAGTTGAGATTCATGGTCAAAATGAACATCAGCAAATATTGAAAACTCAAAATCATCTTGCTATTCTTGATCGCTATGCTAAACTTAAAAAAGAAATTAAAGAATTAACACAATTTCATAAACAAAGTAAGGAGCTGAAACAAAAATTAAAGAGTGTTTTTCTTGATGCAGAAGAAAAAAATCGTCGACTTGAAATTTTACAACATGAGATCAAAGAGATTGAAGAAGTAAAACTTAAAGATGATAAAGAGTTTGAAAACCTAATTTTAAAAGAAACAGCTCTCCAAAATGCAGAACTCATTAATAACAATATTTATAATGCTTATCAGATGTTGAGTCAAAAAGAAAGTTCGCTCATAAACGAATTAGATAAGATTAAACTGAGTATTGAAGAAGCGGCAGAGTATGACCAAAGCCTATCTCAGCTATTTAATGAATTGCAAGAATCTTTTTATCAATTGGAGGATATTAACACACAGTTAAGAGATTATCAAAATAAAGTGCATATTAATCCTGAAGAGCTTCAATTATTAAGAGACCGCATTGATATTATACAGAATTTACAAAACAAATATGGTCCAACGATTCAAGATGTTTTGAATTACCTTGAAAAAAGTAGACAAGAATATGAAGGAATTGAAATCTCTAGCGAAGAAAAAGGAAAGATGAGACAAGATATTGAATTTATTGAAAAGAAGATGATTAAATTGGCCAAAAAAATCTCTAATCGTCGTAGAGAATTTTCAAGAGAATTAGAAATGAAAGTTTGTTCTGAATTATCAGAACTTGGTATGAAAGAAACTCAATTTAAAATATCCATCCGATGGGATTACTCAGATGATGGTATTTATGTTCACCCTGAAAAAAAAGATAAAAAATATATAATTTATCCAACTGGCCTAGATATTGTAGAATTTTTAATCGCCGCATCAAAAGATCATACTCTCAGACCACTTCGAAAAATTGCCTCTGGGGGAGAAATGAGTCGCATCATGCTCGCTTTTAAAAAAGTCATCGTTGATTCTGAGCCTATATCAAGCATGGTATTTGATGAGGTTGATACAGGAGTTGGTGGAAAAATAGCTGACGCAGTAGGTAAAAAATTAAGACAGCTTTCTAAAAATGCTCAGGTTATTGTCATAACACATCTACATCAAATCGCAGGTATGTCTGGTGAAGAGGTATTTCACTTTAAGGTTGGAAAAGACACTAAAGAAGGAACTAAAATTGAACACCTTAACTCATCTCAAAGAATTGAAGAAATTGCACGCATGATCAGTGGAGAGAATATTAATGAATCGGCTAAAGAGCATGCTCGAGTTCTTTTGAAAATGTAATTTATCATATTAAAGATAGTAGAGATAATATAATTATTCCCACATATCAGTATCTAGGTCGTATTAATTATTCTTTGGCTGTTAAAATTATGGAAGATAAGATTGAAGAAACAGTCAAGAATAAGAAGCAAGCTTACTGGTGGGGATTAGAGCATAACCTTGTATACACCTGTGGAATGTCTACTCTTAAGAAGCATATTGTAGACCCTAATTTAGTTACGATACCTAGTCGTAGGGGAGGGTCGGTAACGGTACATGGGCCAGGTCAACTTGTGTTTTACTCTGTTATTCCTCTTGATATAATTTGTGGTGGTCTTCAGGCTTATATTCGTTTTTTAGAAGCATCCATTATCGAAACATTTTGGGAATATCAAATACTTACTTTTCTTGTGCCTCCTTATAGTGGAGTATGGACATCTTTGGGTAAAATTGCTTTTGTTGGTTTGGGGTTAAAAAAAGGTATAATTTATCATGGAGTGGCTATTAATTTAATTAATAACTTAAATGACTATATCCCAATTCATAGTTGTGGACTCAAACTTCCTATTAGTAAATTGGAGAGTGAGACAAATATTCATGGCAACAAAATATCTTGTAAAAAATCAAATATTGTAAAAGATTTTTCCAATAAACTTTTAATAAACTTAGAGACTCGATTTACAAAAAAAAATAGAATTAAATTTAAAAATAATATAATTAAAAAAAAAGAAAATTTTCCTCATAGTATGCTCGCTTTTCGTTGTGGTCAACTTTTTTTTAATGAACGTAGATATTGGGAAGCATATAAAGGATGGGAATTTTTTTGGCATAACTATAGAGAAGGTAACTTTAAAAAGTTTTTAGGAGGTCTAATTCAGTTTGCTTCAGCTCTATATAACCTGACATCAGAATTAAATTTAAAGGGGGTACTTCGTTTATTGAATAAATCTTTAAATAAATTGACCTATAACCCCTATATAAATATTTATTTAACTGAAAATAGTACACAAGGATCATTGATTGATTATATTAAAAAGCTGATCATTAAGTTAGAGAATAAAGAAGCTATATTTAAAGAAAACAACAGTATTGCTAGTTATAATTCAAAGGTTAAAATTTTTGTGCCTTATCTCTTAATCAATAAATATGATCAAATAATTTCCTTAAAAGAGTAATTTATAAAAGTAAATTTTTTTAATGCTAATAAGATAAAAAAATGAAAAGTTATTTTATATGGGGTATGGGGCTTTTAGGGACATCCTTAGCTTTTGAATTAAGGGAGAAAGGTTATCATATTTTTGGTTGTGATGAGTCAATTCAGAATATAAAGTTTTTATCAACTATAGGATTCACCCATGTTTTTTCAAATGATGATAAGATAAAATTAAATAATATTATTTCAAAATGTGATGGCATTATTATTGCTACTCCCATTACTTCTGTTTATAAAATTCTTGAAGAGATTACTCATCTTTCACTAAAACCTACTGCATGGATTACAGATATGAGTTCATCAAAAACAGATCTTATTAATTGGTTAAATAATAAACAAATTAAAATTCCATTTGTGGGTTCTCATCCGATGACAGGAAGTGATTTGACGGGTCCTCAAAATGCAAAACAAGGAATGTTTAACTCTACTACAATTTACGTGGTGGAATCAGAAGGATTGAAAAGTCTTTATGGAGATATCAATTATGATAATATTGTAAATCGTGTAAAATATTTTTGGAAAGGAGTAGGGGCTAAGACATACACACTTTCGCATAAACAACATGATCGTTGGGGAGCTTACTTAAGTCATGGTCTCCATATGATTTCGTGTTTAACATCTATTTTGATAAAAGATATCGAAGAAGTTTTTGAAGTACCCTCAATACCGGCAGGAGGTAGTTTTCGAGATATTACTCGAGTTTCAGGAAGTAATCCTGATCTTTGGGATGGTATTATTCAATCAAATTCGCATGAAGTGAAGGAGTATTTAAAAAGATTTGTCTCAATTAGTAATGAATGGATAAAACAGCTTGAGTCAAATACAATAAATATTAAAGATATTTTTATTGAAGCTCAAGAAATGAGAGAAAAAATTATCAAGCCAAACCGTTAAGCTCAATTAACTGTGGAGGAAATAAAATTTGTAATCTCAGGGGTAAGCTGCTTATTTTAGAGAAAATAGCATGATCTGGGTTAATCTCATTATTTTTTCTTCTTTTTTTTGGCAGAACGTACCATTAATAACATAATTTTTCTAACTAAACTTGGAAATATATTACGCATTCTATAAATAAATGTAGACTCTAAATTACAAGTAATCATAAATTTACCTTTTGAAAGCTTATTTAAAAAAACTTGGGCTACTCTCTCTGGGGTCATTAATTTTGCAGTCGATGAGATTTGTTTTGTTTCATATGGTTTTGTTTCGCTTCTATATTGAAAGCCAACAGTGTCTGTATTAGGTGGACAAAGAACAGAAATTTTGATTTTTAGATGATCAAGCTCTTGTGCAAGAGTCTCAGCGAGACCTTGTAAAGCAAACTTAGGCCCAGAATAAGGAGAGAAACCAAAAACACCTACCAAACCTGCTACAGAAGAAGTGAATGACATAAAAGCCCCTTTGTTTAGGTAAGGGTAACTGGCACGAGCACAATAAACGGCACTCAAATAATTAACTCGCATATCTGTTTCAAATGTCTTAATTGGTATTTCATGAAAATAACCAGAATTAGAAAAACCTACATTACTTATAAGCCCATCTATTTTTTTACCCAACTTTGCAACCTTCACAAAAAGAGACTGTACTTCATTCCATGAAGAAGCATCAGCTATAAAAATAGTTGAATTTACTTTGGGATTTATTTTATGTATCTCATCAGCTAATTTCTGTAGAGGATTTTTTTTACGAGCTACTAGAATCAAATTAGCTCCTTTACGAGCGAGTTCCAAAGCTATGCAACGACCAATTCCCAGAGAGGCACCTACAATTAAAATATTCTTATTGCTAAAGTTGATCGCCATCTACTTAAATCTACATTTATAAAAGACCCTACAGTGATGCTGATTTAGTTATCAATATTCTGTCAATACTTTAAGTAATAATTTTTTTTATCTATCTTTGCCCAGCAAGCAAATCACCGTACGATGCACACATTGTCCAGTTAGCGACATCTTTTGTGATTGTGGGAACACACAATTTAATTGCGGGTAATTGATTCACGGTGCCTAGGTCCCAAGCATTGCCTAGACCAGAAATAGGTAATAGTAAATCAGATGGGTACATGCCACTTGTGGCTTTTAATCGCTCTAATGTGATACTGGTTGTACCAGCGGGTTCATTGGTGCCCTGACCCCAAGCTCTTCTTGGGTTTTGGGGTAGGCTATTTACACTTTGAGGTGCATCTTTGTTCCAATAACTATTTTTGAACATATAAGAAGAAATCGAAATAAGCTCACCCAACAAACCGCCAGAAAGACTGGGATTACTAGAAGAACTAGAAGAAGATATTCTACCATCACCAAAATAACTATTTATTATAGTCAAATCATCACTGGTTGATGCCACCAGACCACCAGAATAAGAACCGCTAGAAGAAAAAGAAGATATTTTTTCGCCACTAAAATAACAATTCGTGATTGTCAAAGTAGTAGATTGGGAAAGCTGACCCACTAGGCCACCAGAATAAGAATGAGAATTCTGGGTATCACGACTAGTAGAAGATATCTCACCACCACTAAAATAACTATTTTTTATAGTCAAATTACCATTGCTTGTTTCTGCCACAAGACCACCAGAAATAGCAAGGCCAGAAGAAGAACTTCCCATAGAACCACTAAAATAACTATTTATTATAGTCAAATCATTCTGAGCGAATGCTACGAGACCACCAGAATAAAAATTTTCTTGATTAGTAGAAGAGTACATTGATCCCGAGATAATCCCAACATTGCGAATCTCTACAGTTTTTCCAGCTTTACCGACTACGCCAAATAAACCTGCATATTGCTTGAGTTCCAAAGATTTAAAATTGATCCATAGATTAGTAATAGTGTGATTATTACCTTCGAAGATACCAAAAAATGGAGTCTGAGAATTACCAATGGGTGCCCAATTTTTGTCTTTGCTGGTATCAATCACTGTTATTCTCTCATCTGCATCAGTAGTATTGCGATCATTATTTTTATCAAAGCCGATTATGACTGTATCAATTTTACTGTTTGGTGCAACATGATTATTTGGGTCAGAATCTGTATCATTTCCGTCGAGTAAGCTCAAAAGATCAATGTCGGCTGTCAACTCATAGCCGTTGCAACTATGGATTGCGAGGGTAGTTCCAGTTGCGGGGGTAACTTCGGGGCAACCACTCATATCACCAAGGACATTCGCCGAGGTCTTATATCTTGCTCCTGCCGGATCATAACGCATATTATTGAGCATTTTAGCGGTATATATTTCAATTAGACCATCATGATCATTGTCGACAGCACGACGACCAGAGATTGCAGTACCCAAGCTATAATTAAAACTTGTATCATAGGTAAAAATTTTATAATAATAAGTAATACCTGCCTCAGTTTCTGTATCTGTAAAAATGGACGTGGTTGTTTTATAAGCCACTTGTGAGCCATCAATTGAATTGTTAATTGTATAGCTTTGACCTGATACGGGGGCATTTGATATCATACTTGTTTTTTTTAAAATTAAAACTCCAAAGAAGTCGCTATCAGCAGGATTGTTCCATGTTAAAGTTATTCCATCTAAATTACTTTGAAAAGCATCATTTGTGATATTTTTTGGTGATATTTTATCCCTTTTAACCTTAACACCAGAAGTATAATTAAAACTTTTATCAGTGGCAAATAATTTGTAGTGATAGGTCGCACCTTCGGTGACTTCTGTATCTGTAAAAGTTTCTATATTGGAATTATATACCACTCTTGAATTACCAATTGAAGCATTAATTGCGTAGCTTTGTCCTGATACGGGAACATCTAATATCACACTTCTATTTTTTAAAATTAAAACCTTCGAAAAATCAAAATCAGTAGGGTTGTCCCAGTTTAATATTATTTTATCTAGATTACTCTGAAGAAAATAATTTGTGATATTTTTCGGTGGCTGTTTATCTTCAAAGCTAATTTGAGTACCTAAATTATAGTAAAGGTAAGTATCATAGGCAAAAACTTTGTAGAAGTAAATGACATTCTCTTTAATTTCTGTGTCTATGAAGGTTGATGCAGCTGCGTTATACACTACTTGTGAAGTATTAATTAAAGTGGAGTTTGGGTAGTCTAGCCATGCCTTGGGTCTATCTGATATTTCGCTGGTACTTTTTAGGATTAAAATCTTAAAAAAATTGACATCAATAGGATTTTTCCAAGTTAAAATTACTCCGTTTGCGTTACGACTAACAGTCAAGTTTGAGACCTCTGGTAGGGGTTTGTCTAACTGGTTTAAAAAATATGCATGATCGATCTTGGTGCAATGTATGGAATCAAGCAAAAAAAAAAGGACCCACATAATAGAGATAATACTTTTATTAAAGTACACAAATTAATTATATTAAAATGAAGTGGATTTGTCAAATAAAAAATATTTTTTATTTGACATTGATTAATATACTTTAAATAAGCTATTTCCTAGAATATCTAAATTAGGTATTTCATGAAATATAAAGTTAATTAATTTTAGTTATGTACAAAGTGTACCTTTGATTAGACTTTAGACCGTGGAGAGACTGGGGTCATCTAACTCTTTTTGATTTATGCCTGAATATTCCTTTGACATTTCGTGTAAATTAGATATGCAAAATTTATTGAACGCAATTAGTGTGACTAAAAAAGAAATAACAAATCGATTTGATTTTAGAGGAACACATGTTAAAATTTCTTTAGAGAAAGAGATTATTTTTCTAGAAACTTCTGATGAAATGAAATTAAGGCAATTAATTGATACAGTTAAGTCTAACATCGTACGCAAAAATTTGAACCTAAAGGCTTTTGTTTTTGGAGCTTTTATCGTCAATGTGAGTGGAATCATTAAATGTCAGGTAACAATACAAAATGGTCTTACAAAAGAACAATGTAAGCAAATAACACGCTTGATTAAAGACTCTAAGTTAAAGATTCAATCTCGTATTCAGCAAGATATGGTTCGGATATCCAGCTCTAGTAAAGATGAGCTACAAAAGGTGCAGAGCTTAGTGAAAGAATCAAATTTTGATTTTGCTTGTATCTTTGAAAATTATCGATGAGCTGAGTTTTAGTTCTCAGTATTTTTAAGAGATAATTTACTCATTAAATTAGATAAAATATAAGAAATCAATCTTAAGTCTTTCATGTTTATCTTTCTTGTGTGTTTATTCTTTAAAAACAGGGTCGTTAAAATTTATATTTATTAAAATTGTGAGCTAAACCCTTAATATCAAGAGGTGAAAAATTAAAAAAATAACTCTTCTAATTAAGATACTGAATTAAATAGAGTTGACACCTACAGAGAGAATATTGATAGTGATTGTCTCGTTTTAATGATCATTAAGGAGGTTATTTTATGCCAGAAGATGATTCTGTAGCTGTTACTGAAAAATTATCAAAGGTCAAAGAGTCTACTACTCAGGATGTTGTAGCTAAGATACAAGGCCAATTTAACGAAGAAAAATGGACGAGAATAGCCGCAAAAGATGTTACTATCTCTCGTTTTAAATTTTTAGACTCTACCTTGGAAGAGGTTAGAGAAAAGGAAATTATTGAGCAATTAGAGTTGGTTGCAAGAGAACATCTGGAGGAATACGAAGCGTCGTTATCCGCTCGATATTTTCTAGGTATGTTGTCTTTAAAGGCAGGTAATTCTAAGAATATTTGTTATCTTGAGAGTTTATTGGAGCAATTTCAAAAGCTTTCTAAATGGGTAGTTGTTAATTATCTTTGTGATAAAATACTTAAAAAAAATGAAAATCGAGTTGTCTTGAAGACAAAGGCTGAGGCTCTTGAAAAACTTGGTCATACGAAAGAAGCTATTCCCGTACTCGAAAAACTGGCTCGAATTGATCGAAAAAATCCTGATATTGTCTTTAAATATGCTGAAGCTGTTATTGCTGATGATCTTGATAAGGGAGTTCAGTTTTATAAACAAGCGGCTGAAATTTATGCTAAAAATTTAAAATTTGATAAACTTAAAGTTGTTTGGGGTCGCCTTGTTGAGCTCATCCCCGAAGATTTTTCTTTTTATCGAAAGATTGAAAGAACATTAATAGGTCATCGACGAAAAGATATGTTGGCTGAGTTATATGTACAATTGACTCATTACTATATTAAGCAAGAAAAAATTGATTTTATTATTATTTTTTGTAAAAAGATATTAGAATGTAATGTTAATTATTCTCGCTTTAAAAACGAATTAATTCGTTCGTATCGTGAAAAATACAAAGATCATTCGCTTCTTGAAGATTTTATTAAGTATAGTGGATTATTAGATACACGTAAGAGTGTTATAAACTCAATACAAAATTTTGAAACAAATATTGTATTTGATAAAGAGCATTATGTTCATCACAGATCTTGGGGTGTTGGAAAAATTAAAGAATTAAACACTCAAGAGATGGTTATTAACTTTAAAAATAAGCTTAATCATAAAATGCATATTGAAATGGCTCTTAAATCATTGAAGCCTTTGAAAGATAAGCATTTTCTTGTGCGTCAACATGAGAATTTTGAAGATCTTAAATCTCTTTTTGAGACCAACCTTGTTGAATTTTTTAAATTACTGCTTTCTTCCTTTGGCAATCGACTCAGCTTGTCAGAGATTAAGTCTTATTTATCTGAGGTTTATATATCTGAAAAAATTTGGAGTAAATGGTGGCCTAAAACTAGAATCTCTATACTTAAAGACAGTTTAATCGGTATTTCTCCGCAGAGAAGAGATATCATTGAGCTTAGAGATAATCCTGTTGCACATTCTGAAATTCTTATTGAAAAGTTTCAGGTAGCTCAAACTTTTGAAGATAAGGTATTGATTGCTGTTGATGCCTTGAAAGAAGGGCAAGGTAATATAGAGGCATTGGAATATATGCAGCCTACTTTTAAAGATGGTTTAAAATTACTCGAAGTTGAAAAAAGACTTCAAAGTTTATGGTTACTTGAACTAATTGATGATTGTTTGGGAGAGGAGGAGATATCTATTAGTCAAGAGATTACAGACTCTTGTGTGAATAATATAAAGGCATTCACGTTAGGTAAGGCTGTTGAAATTGCTCTTACACTGAAATCTTCTGATATTTTGAAGAAATACGTGAAACTTTTGCGAGAAGAACATATCGGTTGGTCAGAAATTTATTTAGAGCTTTTATTTGCTTTACCTGTTAAATTTCACAAGTTTTTGATTCTCGATTTAATTACTGAGGAAAATAATGAAATTTTAAATAAATTTTTTGTACGTTTAAATAAAAAATTTGCTTCTTACTCTGAGTTATTTCTTGCTGTCTTTAAAGGTTTAGTACTGGGCCAGTGGGATATCATTTATTGTTCTCCAGATCAATATATTTTGTCTCTTTTCCGTTTGGGTAAAATACTTCCAAAAATTGAGGCTAAAGGAACAAAACAAAAAAGTATATTTAAAGATATCTTTTTGGGTAATAATAAAGATATCTTTTTTGCCTTTGTTGATAAACATATAGAGCTAGGTTCATTGAAAAAATTGATTTTCTTATTCAGAGAAGTTAGTTTTATTCCAGATGTTGATAAGTCTAAATTTACTCAATATTTTATGGAGAAGCGAGCGAATGAATTTAGTGAGAGTCAAACAACATCAATTGATTTATCAATTGATAATATTATAAAAAAATCAGAAATTAAAGGTAGCGGAATCGCTTCCCAAAATGCACAATTAAGAATGAGAGGTCAATTAGAAAATCTGATTAATATTGAAATTCCAAATAATTCAAAAGAAATTGGTATTGCTCAAGAAAAAGGAGATCTTCGAGAGAATGCTGAATATAAAGCAGCTATGGAAAAACAAATTATTTTACAATCTGCGGTTACTAAACTTGAGCGCGAATTAAAAGATGTAATTCCTATTGTTGGGGTGCTGATATCCAAGGATAAAATTAGCCTTGGTTGTAAAGTTAAACTTCATGATGAAAAAAATAATGATATGTTTGTTTATTCTGTGATGGATCGCTGGGATGCTGATATTGATAATGGTATTATCTCTTATCAATCTCCTCTGGGTAAAGCTCTATTAGGTCACGAAGTGGGAGATAAAATTATATTTGGTTATGGTAATGAGGAACAGCATCTGAAAGTAATAGATATTAATAGTGCTATTAATAGTGAAGGTTTGTTGATTTAAGTTGTTTCATGATCTGTAGCTTATCTTTGATTTCAAATTTCTAAATATAGTTTTAGATTTATTCTAATAATTTTATGAGACGCCTGCTTACTTCTATAGGTTCAATCAACTCAGCACATTTAAAGTGTTTCTTGGGACATTTCTTCAGGCCTTTATGGTTACATGGTTTGCATTTTAAAGGGTAGCTAATAATATCATTTATAGTTAAGTTCCATGGCACAAAACCAAATTCAGGTACGGTTGATAAGAAAAGAGGTAATATCTTAATTTGAAGTGCTGAGGCTGCGTGCATAAGTCCACTGTCGTTACACAGTAAAACTTTTGCATTAGATAAAAGATAAAAACTTTCAAGAATACTTAATTTACTAATTAAATTAAAAACTCTTTTGCCCAAATTATTCGCCATCTCTTTTTCTACTTGTTCGCCTAAATCTTTTTCATCTGGCCCACCCATAAAAACAAAAATATATTCATGAAGTTGAATATTCATCAATATTTTAGTAACATCAATAAATTTTTTAATTGGCCAAGTCTTGGTATACCAACGAGAACCAGGAGCAATTGCAATAATTTTATTTTTTTTGATTTGTGAGATGATTACCTTTGATCTTTTTGAGATATTTTTATGAATGACCATTTTATGAGGAAGTTTAATATTAATAAATTGAGGTTGAATATTCAATGGTTTCAGTACTTTCATATAGCGCATTGCTATGGGTTCATTTTTAGGTAAGAGGTTTATTTTTAAAAAAATGAAAAGCCATCTTCTTAAATAAAGTTTTTTATAAATAAGAATTTTATTTATAGGTAACAATAAACGTAGAAGTTGAGATCTAAGACTATTGTGAAGATCAATAACAAGATCAAATGTTTTTTTACTTCTAATTCGTTTAGCAAAAGAAAATATACTTTCATTCTCCAAAATCGAAAAAACTTGTTTTATATCATTATTACCTGTTAGTAAAATAGAAAAGATAGATTTTGTTGCAAAATATATTTCAGAGTTGGGGTAATCTTTTTTCAATAGAGCTACACAAGGAGTTGTCAGTAGAATATCTCCCAATGAACTAAAACGAATGACTAATATTTTATAGTTATTTTTTGAAAAAGATAAGTAGCTCAAAGAGGATTATGATCTAAATTTTTAGTTTTATTTGTTAGCTTATGAGTTTTATAAGTTTCATAAAATTTATGATTGTTTTTATACCAGTTTAAAATTTGTGTTTTCCATTTATTCAAGAGTTTATGAGAGGTTACTGAATGTATATTTTTTAATTCATACGGATCTAATTTTAAATTATAAAATTCATCAGGTTTTTTATTGAAAAAATGAATATATTTATAATTTTTATTGTGTCGTCCTACACAGGTATTTTTACTCCAACAATGGGCGTATACAGAATAATTTTTTCTTTTTTTAAAGATACTTTTACCTCGGTGAACAGAATTGAGCAATCTAAAATTAAGGAGGTCAATTATTGTGGGTAATATGTCTGGTTGAAAATGAGTACCACTTACTTTTAGGCCAGTTTTAAAACGAGTTGGATCATGCACTAAAAATGGAACCTGAATACCCTCTCGATAAATGATATTACTATGTCCAAAAATATTATGTTCACGAAAGCCTTCACCGTGATCTCCAACAAATATAAAAATTGTTTTGTTATATAACCCTAAATCTTTATATTGTTGTATTAATTTAGCTAAAAATGTATCTACATAGTTAACAGTATTGAGATATTTATTAAAATATTTGTTCGAATGAAACCACTGATATCTGTGAGTACTGGGTAAAGCATAGTTATGATGAGTCGTATTTGTTAAGTATGTTACCATAAAAGGTTTAGTTGCATTATTTTTCATATTTTTTTTATGCCATTTTTTTGAAGCTTCTAAAAGGATATAATCTTCATAACCAAAATAATTGGTTGGTTGGTAGTTATATTTAGGAAGTTTGTTACCAGGATAAAATTCAGAATAGCCAAAATTAGCGATCATCGCTCTTCTATTTTCAAAATATTCTGTAGCTGTTTGAAAAAACACTGTTTGATAACCCACTTTATTGAGTAGAGTGGGTAAGCATTTGATTGGAATACCATTATCCTCAGATTCTTCGACTCCAACAGTTGCCTTAGGTTCAATACCACAGTTAATAGCTAATAAGCTTTTAGAGGTATGGGGCACTACAGAAAACATATTTTCTATAAGTAAACTTTTTTTACTTAATTCTTTTAAAAATGGTGTTGTTTTTAATTCAGGATTATAAATTGAGGTAGCGTCAGAGCGAGTGCTCTCTAAAATAATTAAAACGAGATTTTTTTTTATTGCCGTTAAATGATGTTCAAGAGTTGAATCTTTTGGTTGTTTCCATTCACCCTGAGTAGTATTTTCATTCATAAAAATATTTTCGTAATAAGTTTCTGCTAAATGAAAAAATAAATTTTTTGTAAATAATATATTTTTATTAGTTAGTGGTGGAGTAAATATCAACACTAGTATTATTAAGACTAAAGTTAGTGTCGACCATCTTTTTCTTGGTAAGAGGTTAAATAAAAATAGTTTTTGTATTTTATTTTCTCGGATAGTAATGAAATAAGCTAGGATCCAAGGTCCTAGTAATAAAGTTAAAATACTACCGAGGAAGAGAGGTACAAGAAAAAAGTTAGTCATTGATGTGACAATAGACTTTAATTCTTTAATATTTTTTAAGGCATACTCTAATAAATCATAATTAAGCATACTCCCTGTTATCATATAATAGTTATGTGCTGAAATTTCTAAAAGTAAAATAACTATCCCTAAAAGTTGAAGAGCAATAAAAGATACTACCTTCAGCGTGATATTTTTAAAGAAAGTTAATGTCGCAAAAACAAAAAGGATATAAATACAATGTAATAATAGATCAGTTTTAAAAATTTCAAAGATATCTATAATATTATCAATTTCACCATAGGAACTCACTCTTATCCATTTAAAAGAAAAATGAATAATTATCATGGGTATATTTAATCCAAATATTAAACCTAAATCAATCGGGGAGAAGCCGGTGGTGCGTATTTTTTCTTTTCCTAACCATGGATTTTTCCAAAACAATTTATTATTGTTTATCATCTTTAATGAATCCTAGCAATTACATGATTTGAAGGTTGTGATTCATGATCTGCATACTCCATACTTTCAGCATACGAATTATCACAAGATGTTACCCAAAAATAATAAGAAATATCTTTTTGTAAAAAAGGATATTCATAGTTTAAATAAGGTTTTTTTTGTGTATAAATAAGGTTTTCATAGATCATTTGATTATTGAGTGTAATTTGAATTCTATTTTGGTAGCGTAGATCTTTTGTTAATAGGTGATCTTTATCAGAGATCGTTATTTTTTTGGAATTGTTAATTTTTTGATAACGGATTACCCCTAATGCTATATCTGGTTTTATGCCATAATAAATATGGTAGCGACCTCCTTGTAATACGTCAAGTTCAGAATTTCTGGAGAAGCGTAAGGTGATTTGATCATTGTTGATTGAAACAACTTCTAATTTTTTGGGAGGTGAAGGAGGCGGATTTTCATAATAGCGAAGTCTAACTTCATCTAATATGGGAGTATGTTCACCGAGAGGATCCGGATAAAAAATAGCCTTCCATTGAAAATATTTACCCTTACCTATATTCTCAGCTCGAAATCGAGTAAAGGTGAGTCGATTAGAAAAGGTACCTGTTACTGATTTATTTATTTGTGTATTAAAAGACTTTAATTCTTGAGTATTTTTTATTTTAATTTCTTTATAGGGTAGGTGAGCTTCATGAAGATCAGTAGAAAATGGACGGTCAGAAAAACGTATATAAAGGCGTATACTGCTTCCCTGAGGTTTATTTAATGTATAGCTAAGGCTTGATATTTGACTGCGACTGTAAGGCATACTATAAACTTTACTAAGAAGCGAGCCTGATTTTTGTCTAAAGCGAGAGCCTATTTTTTGAGTAGCACCATAACTAAAAATATCATTTTTAGCCAATATTAAGTGATTACTAAAGATTATCTCATCTAGAGCACCAGTAAATTTTTTGCCAATAATAAGAGGTGATTTGTCCCATGGATGAAAACGAGCTATATATCTACTATGATTGGGTTGCCCTCCTTCTGTCACATAAAGAACTTTTTGTGGCGAAGAATCGAGAAAAAGGCTGAGTTTTGCCTCGCTCTCTTTATATTCTAGTAGTACCTTATGAAATTTCGTTGTTGAGAGCTGTTCTTTTGTCTTAATTTGAACAAGAGGAAGTGAAGATTCAGCGAGCCAGAATAGGTTATAAAATTGAAATACAAGCCTTTTACCTCGAAGATCACAAGCAATACCGTGTTTTTTCCCTTCAAAAAAACCTGTTTTATAAAAAATTGGCATATTTAAATTTGCTGTATGTGGTTTGATTAAAAATAAAATAGAAAAATTTCCAACGTGCTTTGTATGATTTAAAAATGAATTATCAGAAGGAATTAACCAAATCTGGTGATTCGCATTTTCAAAACTTGCGGCACTATATACTGAACCAGGATAACTTCTCTTTTTAAAATTACTTTTTACTATGGTATGAGCATCTTTAAATCTTTGTTTTAGATAACTAGGTTTATTTTCTTCATCAAATGATAGGTGAATGGTTTCGAACCAATCATCGTTATTAAACTCGAATGATCTTTTTTCAATTTGAATATTTTCATTGCCTTTACCAGCGATGTTGATTTGAAGAGCATCTTTTTTTGAATAAGTAAAAGGATGCCCATTATTCCCCCAAATAAATTCTCCAGCAAAAATAGCTTCAGAAACAAAAAAAATAGAATAAAAACTAATTAGTAGTTGCCATACTATCAATTTTTTTAATTCGATTTTGATGTCTGCCATGTTCATAAGGTGTTGAAATAAAAATTTTAAATAAAGAAATTGCATTTTTATAAGAAATTACTCGAGCACCCATAGCGAGGATATTTGCATTATTATGCTTTCTCGACATTTTGGTCGTAAATTTGTCACAACATAAAGCTGCACGTATTCCTTTAAGACGATTTGCTGCAATAGAAACACCAACTCCAGTGCCACATAATAATATTCCAAAATCAAGTTTTCTAGAGAGTAGTTCCTTGCATAAATCAGGTACTATGTCTGGATAATCAATTGAATCTTCTGAGTGACAGCCAAAGTCGACCCAATTAATCTCTTTTAGGTTAAATTTTAATGACTTTTTTAGCTGAAATGCAGCGTGATCTGAGGCAATGCCAACCTTCATCATAGTCATAAATTAACCTAACTTTATGGCAGTAAACGTAAATATTTCTTCTCTTCCAAAAAATTAATACTTTAAAAATCCTCCGCTATCTATTAATTCGACAAAAGTTCCGATAATCAAAGCATTTATTTATATATATTGGTTTAATTTAAATTTTTTATGCTTCGCTTCTTTCATTACTATTATCATTTGGCTCTTTTCACCCGAAAATAGAGATAGATGTTTATATTTTATTTTGTTGTTATGAGAAGATTTTATCAATTTTTTATAATCCTATTTTGTTTGAATCAGTTTGTCGTAGCAGATTCTTTTAAAGATGAAGTAGGTTTATCTGTAAAAGAACTTAATGAAAGAGGTATTGAGCTTGCTCGAGAGAAAAGATATACCGAAGCACTCAAAAAATTCAAATATTTAGAATATACAGATAAAATATCAGGAATACTTTATAACAATCTTGGTTATACTTATCAGCTTAAGGGTGATTATCAAAAAGCAATTGAACATTATAAAAAAAGTGTTAAAATGAATCCACAATTAGTTTCCTCTCAACAAAATCTTGGAGAATTACTATTTAAGTTAGGAAATTATAAGGAGGCGATTAAATATGGTGAAAATGTTTTGAAAATTGATTCTAATAATGTTAAAGTAAAAAAATGGCTGCCAACTGCTTATCAAAAATATAACGAAGGTTACGCTCATAATATTTTATTAAAGGCGGGCTGGGAAAAAGTTAGAGTGGACTATTTTGTTCAGAACATATTCACTATAGAAGGCAAAAAATTTCAATATTATTTTCATCCTATTGGTTTTGGATTACCGATGAGGTTTAATCTTGAAATTAGAACATATTTTCAGATTAAACTTAAGCTGAATAGCATTGCTTTTACGGGGATCTTAAATCCGGCGATTGTCTCTGGTGAGGAGATTATTGAGGTTGGCTATTCCTTTAAAAAAGTTTACTTTGGTTTTGGAGTTATGTTGACACAAATAAATTTTAAAAATGATTCTATTCCTTTTTCAGATAGTAAGATTCGGACAATAAAAACTATTGATAAAGCTACTGATTATAAATTAGGTGTTTCATTTATTTATGAATCTTATGATTATGATTTAATGATTTCTATTTTTCCGCGTTATCTTTTTCGAGACAGTTCTTCAGGATCTTACGGCATTAGTTTTGATCGTAACTTTATTGATCTAACATACATTTTAAAAACACACTGGAATTGGGGTTTTTTCACTCCAAGAATAATAAGCACATTTGTTATGAATGAATGGTATATTACTGAATATCAATCTTCTAGGGATAAGCCCCTACTAGGACATTATTTTGGCTATTATGATTTTACTGTTGGTTTAATTTTTGGCAAACGGCCTCATCAAAAATCATTCTCTTCAGTGGAGGTAGGGTTTCGTTCAACAGCTCGAATGTACTTTCTTGATATTAATGATACAAATCCTTTTGCTTTTGGCAATGGACAAGGTTTTTTTGGGCTCACAATAGAAGAACAAAACTTTAAAGGGAGGCTTAATGATGGGCTTCGCTCTTATGCGTTGCGACTGGAGATTTTTTCAAAACAATCAGTATATCACTATTTTATCTTTAAAGAATCACTAGTATATGAATTTATGCTTACTCCTCCAAAAAATGTCAGCTCTCTAGCTCTTAATATTGAAATATCATATTCTATATAATTTAATATTACAAAACTTTGAAATATCCATTAAGTTCAAGAGCTCTAATAGTCATTGTTATTATATAATATAAATTATCTTTGGTTTCGGTGCAAAAACCGTATTTATTGTATTGTCAGTAATAAAAGTTTTTTTAAAATTAATAGATTTTTATCGTCGATTTAGTAATTGTATTCGATAGGATATAATCATTCCAAAAATTAAAATTTACTCCAGCTCTTTGCTGGTGACTTTTTTTTATTCAAACTGATTGATTAATTTTTTAATTTGTTCTTGCGGACTTTAATTAAAGTTGCTAGTGAACCTTTTGTTTTTTGAAATAAATTTTGTTTTTGAGTCGTTGCTTGTCCATTTTTTGTTGAACTGAAGCTTAAATTTAAGTTACCATTAGAATTAGTCTTGTTAAAAGAATAAATATCTTCATTTATTCTGCTATTGATTTTTTTTATAATAATTATCGTATAAAATAAATTATTTTGAGCTTCTTTTATCGTAAAAGAGTCAGAAGTAGGGTTATTGATAGAAAATTCTTTAAAATCAAGTGAAGCCTTAGTTGTAGAATATATAATATTATCATTAGAAAAAATTAAAGTTGTTGTTGCATTCGTGGTACTTTGCCATTGACCTTGTATCCAGGGTGGTGGATTAATGTTCTCACTACTATTGGTAGCCTCGTCTTTTATCTTATCAATATTATTATTGGGAATTTCAATTTTTATTTTACTATGACTGCAATTTATAAAACAAGTTGTAGTAAAGGTAAGGATACCAATAAAAACTGTTTTTTTCATTCTAATTTTGGAAGTACTACTTGGTATAGTATTATTTGTTTTACGCCAGTATTAATAAGGCCTCGACCCATAAAATATAATTGATCGCTACTTATTTTTTCAAAAAATAAGCTAAAATTTTGCTGAATGGCTTCTGTTTCAGTTTTAATGGATAGCTCATAAGATGTATCATTTTTACTTTCTTCTACATCATTTTCTATGGTATCAAAATAAGCCTCTGCAAAATCAATCTTTAAGAGCCCTTCTAGAGAAAATATAATATTATTATCATTAAAAACAGAAACTACTTGGTTACTAGTATCTGACCATTCACCAATTATCCAAGATGGTGGGTCAAATTTATTAAAATTACTACAACTTATAGTAATGGCAAAAATGCCAATAAATATTATTTTTTTCATCTTAAATCTCCAAAATTCACCTCAGGCATCATTAAATAAAGCAAAATCTGAGAAAACTTATTTTCAATTCGCCTCAATTCTAATTAATAAGCTTTCTACCATCAATTAAATTTCTAGATATTCAATGCCTTACAGAATAGCCAAACAGACCAACGTAGCTATGTTTGTGCGTTGTAGATAAAAAGTCAAGCATATAAATCTAATAAATATCTATATTCTTTTTACCTGTCTTTAGATGTTCATTATTTAGTCGCTTAATTTTTTATATAATTAGAATTTTAATCTATTTCTAAATCTGTTCTTAGCACTTCAAGCTGATTTTTATTTAAAAGATTTGAATAAGTGTAGTAGGGGTGATTTGAAGATAGTTCAATGTGATTATTTTTCATCAATTTATTTTTTATTTTTTTGTTCAGAGGAAATTTGATAAATTGTACTGAAGATATTCGATTTGAGTCTAATTGTTGATCATCAAAAACTGCATTTATCTCTTGATTTTCTACACGTAAAAAAAGATATTTTTCTAGCCCATAAAGCTCTTTTAATTTTATTTTACGATATTCAGGGTTTTCAATTTCGATGAGAAGAGTTGCACTAAGTTCGTATGTGTTTGGGAGTAGTTGATTATAAGTATCAATTTCATATTGGATCGCTTTTTCATCTTGAATTTTTTCAATTCGTATCATTTCTTGAATTTGATAAATTATGGTATCTCTATTCTCAAAAAGAAACATAAATAAAGGTCCCAAATAAATTCTTCGATGTTGTTTTATACTAATATTTTTTTTTTGAAAAGTTTGGTGAGAAGTCTCGTAATCTTTTAGAGATAATATCTCGTTTCTCTTAATTTTTTGCATTATTCAATATTTTGGTAGAAAATCCACCTTCACTAGGAATTTTATAAGCTTTTGCAAGTATTTGTATAGGGTGTAGCGGTCGATTTGATAACTTTGCTCCTTGTTGTAATTGTAAGGCTGCAAGAGGGCAGTCTGTACTAATTTCATTGGCATCAAGATTATTAAGTTGATTGAACAATTTTGAACCGGCTTGAAGAGAAAGAGAAAAATTTTCTTTTTTCATCGCCCAATTTCCATTATGTCCGCAACACTCTTCGACAATATCAACTTGAGTGTTTGGTATTAATCTCATAATATCCCTTGACCGATAACCAATGTTTTGTGCCCTCAGATGGCATGGTATGTGGTAACTAATTTTATCAGGTGAACTTTTAAAAAGGCGATTTAATTTTTTTTCTTTTTTAAGTTTAAAGAGATATTCGTGAATATCATATGTATTTTTAGCGATTTCTTCAGCTTGAGCCTGATATTCTTGGGTTAAAAAGGCGGTATACTCTTTTTTTAAGGTTAACGAACAAGTAGGGTTTATCGCTAAAATTTTATAACCCTGTTTGACGTAGGGATATAAATTTTTTATATTTTTTTTCATCTTTCGAGTCGCCCACTCAAGATCACCCGTATTAAGACCTGGCATTCCACAACAATTTTGTTTTGGGTAGATAACATCAATATTATTTTTTTCTAAGGCAAAAATAGCATCTTTACCTATTTGGGGGTCGTTATAATTGACAAAACAAGTAGAAAAAAGAATTACTTTGTAATTAGAGTTTATAATTGATTTATTCTTTTTACGAAATCTTTGATACCAGCGTTCAAAAGAAATTTTATGAAAAGATGGCATTAATTTATCACGATGAATTTTAAAAACTTTTTCAATGATCTGGCGATAAAAATGAGAAAGTAGCACACTATTTATTATAATTGAGATAAGACCGGAGCCGATAAAACCTGCCTTATCGGCATCTTGTAATATTTTATCTCGAATTGAGATACCTTCTTTACGAGCTCGTACATGAGTAGCTCTTTGCATGAGAGCTGGGAAATCTAGATTATATTGATGGTTATCTTGATCAGTATATGGACATTTTACATAACAAATTTTACACTGATAACATTCTTGTACCACATGATTTATATTTTTTTCCGAAAGTTTAAGAACGCTACCTTCAGCTTGGTTGTCGATTGCTTTAAAGAGAGAGGGGAAGGCAGTGCAATATTTAAAGCACATTCGACACCCCTGACAAACTTCGAAAGTTCTCTTAATTTCTTTGTTGAGAGAAGCCTTATCCCAATAATTTTTAGCATGAGGGTTGTAAATCGCATCATCTGTATTGTTGACATCAATTAAATTCATGAAAAAAGAATTGTAATATTTAAATTAATATTACAATTTTAAAACGATCAAAAAATTTCAAGAATCAATTCATTGATTGTAGGCCTTCTGAAAAGCGACCAGCGTGTGATTTTTCTGCTTTTGCTAAAGTTTCGAACCAATCAGCAATTTCGACGAAACCTTCTTCTCTAGCTGTTTTTGTCATACCAGGATACATGTCGGTATATTCGTGAGTTTCTCCTTCAATGGCTGCTTTTAAATTTTGTTCAGTATCACCTATCGGCTTATCAGTTGCAGGGTCTCCGACTGATTTTAAAAAATCAAGATGACCGTGTGCATGTCCAGTTTCACCTTCAGCTGTATCTCGAAATAGACCTGCTAGATCAGGATAACCTTCTACATCGGCCTGTTTTGCAAAATAAAGATATCTCCTATTTGCTTGTGATTCACCCGAAAAAGCGTCTTTTAAATTTTGATGAGTTTTTGTTCCTTTTAGATCTATCATATTGAATATACTCCTTAATTACCACCTAATAAAAATTAAACAATGGTGGATTATATTGATGTTGTTCGTGGAGAGTCAATTATTTTTTTATTATTTTAATTCTTGACTATAAATTATTGGTGTGATTGATAAATTATTCATAGAGTTGTTATACTTTGACTTCTAATATTGATATATAAATTAGACTATTGCGAGATAGCTTTGATAAGGATGGTTGTGTGTTTTCTATTAACTTTGGATATTTTTTGTTTATTTATTTTCCCTTACGCATATTTGCTTTTAATATTTTCTTTCTAAGTCGCAAAGTGGTTGGTGTTATTTCTAACATTTCATCATCGTCTAAAATATCTAGGTATTGTTCTAAGCTCAAATGTCTTGGTGGAGTTAACTTCAAACTTTCATCAGAACCAGAAGCCCTCATATTAGTAAGTTTTTTTTCTTTAACAGGATTTACTGTTAGATTTGCTTCTTTTGAGTGTAGTCCTACAATCATTCCTTCATATACATCAATTTGAGGTGTCAAAAATAACTCACCTCTCTCTTGAATATTGTATAGGGCATAAGTGCTTGTAACGCCATCTGTCATACTGATGAGTGCTCCACGAACTCTACTTATAAAATCACCTACAATGGGACGGTATCCTATAAAAATTCCAGATAAAATTCCATTTCCTCTTGTCTCAGTGAGATAAAAACTACGAAAACCAATTAGACCGCGGGTAGGTATCTCGTAAGAAAGGCGTGCACGATCACCCGGCAGGTTATCCATACTTAACATAAGGCCTTTACGGCGGTTTAGTTCCTGAATTACTCCACCTGAGTATTCTTGAGGCATTTCAAGTAAGACTTTTTCATAAGGCTCATTCTTAATTTTATCAATTTCTTGAATAATTACTTTAGGTTTCAAAACACTAAACTCATAGCCTTCGCGTCGCATATTTTCAATTAAAATAGCCAGATGAAGCTGACCTCTACCTGATACGCTAAAGGTTTCACCTTCAGGAACAACTTTAAGAGATAAATTTATTTGAGCTTCTTTGAGAAGCCTCTCTCTAATTTGTCGAGATGTTAAAAACTTACCTTCACGCCCGGCGAAAGGAGAATCATTGACTTTAAACTCCATTGAAACAGTGGGTGGTTCAACTTTAATTCTAGGGAGTGTCACTTGATTTTCTATAGAAGTTAAAGTATCTCCAATTGTCATTTCACTAATTCCAGCGAGAGCTATAATATCCCCAGAGGCTGCAGAACTAGTAGGAATACGGTTAAGTCCTAAAAAAGTGAATAATTTAGTCACTTTATGTTGAGAAGAAATAGTCTGACCTGCTTCATTTTGGCTAATTAAACTGACTTGGTCGCCTACAGATACTTTCCCTGCAAATATTCTACCAATACAAATTCGACCAAGATAATCGTCATAATCTAATGTAGTTACTTGAAACTTGAAAGGATCATTCAGCAATGATGGATCTTGTTGAATGTATTCTATTATAGTATCAAGCAAAGGAGTGATGTCTTTTTTTTCATCATCCATTTTTTTTAAGGCATAATTTTCTTTGGCACTGGAAAAAATAATTGGAAATTCTAACTGTTCATCAGTTGCATTCTCTTCAAGAAAAAGCTCGACTACATTTTCGATTACATTTTTGGGATTACTGTTTGGTTTATCAATTTTATTGACTACCAAGATTATTTTATGGCCTAGTTGAAGAGCTTTTCTGAGAACAAATCTTGTTTGAGGCATAACTGATTCTTGAGCATCCACGAGGAGAAGGCATCCGTCAACCATACTTAAAACTCTCTCCACTTCTCCTCCAAAATCACTGTGTCCAGGAGTGTCGACTAAATTAATGCGAATACCTTGATACTCAATCGCTGTATTTTTGGAGAGTATTGTGATACCCCTTTCTTTCTCTAGATCATTTGAATCCATAATTCTATCTTCTTGTTCTGAAGAACTAGAAAGCTTAGAAAAACGAAGAATTACATCAAGTAATGATGTTTTTCCATGGTCCACATGTGCAATAAAAGCAATATTTTTAATTATCATAGGTATTATTCAAAATAAAAAAATATATTAAAATATAATAGAGCTCCAAATAATCAAAATCTTTAAATAATATTAAAATAACTTAATTTTATTTGTTTTTTTCCAATGCTGTTCAATGAAGGAGTCTCTACCTGAATTTTTGCGATAATTATAATAATGAATTGGATTTTTTTTATAATAATTTTGATGATATTCTTCTGCTTGCCAAAATTCTTGAATGGGAAAAATATTTGTAACAATAGGTTTTTGGAAACGCTTTGATTGGGTGAGACGATTTTTTGATTCTTCAGCTAGCTTTTTTTGTTTTTCATTTAAATAGAAAATAATTGTTTTATAATGATTTCCCGTATCATAAAATTGCCCATCAACTTGTGTGGGGTCAATATTTTGCCAAAAAACTTCAACAAGGTTAGAAAAATTTATTTTTTTTGAATCATATAAAATTAAAATCGATTCAATATGGTCAGTTGATCCGGAAGAGACCTCTTCGTAGGAAGGTTTTTTTGTTTTACCTCCAGCATACCCCGATATTGTTGCTTTAACGCCAAGAAGTTTGTCAAAAGGAGGCTCCATACACCAAAAACAACCACCCGCAAAAACCGCTTTGCTCCATTCCCCTTTTTCTTCTAAATTGATTTGAATAACCTGTATATTTTCATTACTTTTTGTTTTGGCCCTTGCTTTACATTTTGTTCCGGCAATCATGACGACTAAAGTGTAAATAATAAGCTTGTGTAACGAAAGCACTATTTTAACGACCTATCTCAAGCATTCTATTTAGAGCCTTATTTGCCTTTAGTATTACATCTCCAGGAACATCTACCTCATCTTGTTCGTTTATCAAGCAGTCAAGTATCTTTTTAAGAGTAATTTTCTTCATATGGGGACAGTTTTGGCAATTGGCCACAAATTCAATTTTAGGAAAATCAATTTTAAGATTTTCTCCCATAGAGCACTCTGTGAGAAGCATTACTTTTTTTGCACTAGAGTTTTTAATATGTTTTTTTATTTGTGAAGTGGAGCCTGTGAAATCAACAATATCAGTGACCTCTGGTTTACATTCTGGATGAGCAATTATTTGAACATTATCATGCATACGTTTGGTGAGTTCTACGTCTTCCTGAGTAAAAAGCTCATGCACCATACATTTGCCTTGCCACGAAATAATTTTTTTTTTTGTTTCTTTTTGAACATTATTTGCCAAGTATTGATCTGGAATTAAAATAACTTCTTCAGAATCACATGAATTTACAATTTTTACTGCATTTGCACTAGTACAAATTATATCTGATTCAGCTTTTACCTCAGCTGAACAATTTATATAAGAAACTACGGGAACTCCAGGATACTTTTTTCTCAAAGCTATTATATTCGTTTTTTGAATACTTTCTGCTAAGGAACATCCCGCTTTTTTGTCGGCAATGAGTACTTTTTTTTGAGGGTTTAATATTTTTGCTGTTTCTGCCATAAAATAGACACCATTAAATAAGATAATATCTGCATTGGTATCAGCGGCATGGCGAGATAGGGTGAATGAATCTCCATCAAAATCAGACAGAATGTATACTTCAGGTGACATATAATTATGCCCAAGAATTACAGCATTTTTTTCTTTTTTTATCTTAGTAATTTCTACTAGGTAATACTCAATTTCCTCAATCTCTTGAGGCAACTTATAGGAAGCCAACTGATCTCGAATGAGGTTAAACCGATCTTGAATTGTTTGTGCGATGGAGGACAATCTCGAAGAGGCTGATAGAAATTCTAGTGTTTTTTCTTCCATTTATTATGGAGATAATCTTTTATGATACCATGTTTTATTTGAAATGAAGTATTTAATTCTATCGTGCAGGCGGTTTTCTCTGCCTTGCCAAAATTCTATACAATGAGGAATTAATAACCACCCACCCCAGTTTTTAGGCCTTGGAACCTTGATTCCTTCCATTTCTCTTATAGCTTTTTTGTAGCTGATTTCAAGAACATCTCTATTTTTGATTTCCCTACTTTGTGCTGATACATGAGCTGCTATTTGAGATCCCCGTGGTCTTGTTGAAAAATATTCATCAGATTCCGAAGAAAGTAATTTATGGGTGGTGCCTTCAATTCGAATTTGTCTGCTTATTTCTGGCCAATAGAAAAGGAGCCCAGCTTTGGGTATTTGGGATAATTGTTGGCCTTTTTTGCTCTGGTAGTTACCAAAAAAAGTAAAACCTTTGTTTGAATATGCTTTTAATAGAACTACTCGAGAGGAAACTTCTCCTGTGCTGTCAGTAGTAGAAAGTATCATTGAATTTGGATCGTATCTTTCATATTTGATTGCCTTTTTAAACCAATTCTTAAATTGCTCTATTGGATCTTGCGAAATATCCGTTTCTGAGAGACTGTCTCCTTTATATTCTCTTCGAAAATTAAAAAGGTCTTTCATTGTAAAAATTATTAACTATTTAGTGGATATTTATAAAAACCCTGACCTGTTTTTATTCCCAAGTGATTTGCTTCTACTTTTTTTCTGAGCAAAAGGGAAGGTCTATACTTAGAGTCTTGATAATTTTCATAAAGTGACTGAGTTACTGCAAAAACGATATCTAAGCCAATCAAATCAGCCAGTTTTAAAGGTCCCATAGGGTGGCGATATCCCAGTTTCATTGCTTGGTCAATGTCTTCAATACTTGATAAGCCCTCTTGTAGAATAAAGATGGCCTCATTTACAGAAACAATACCAATACGGCTGGTTATAAAACCTGGAGCATCTTTACAGACTACTATAATTTTATGGAGCATTTCTCCTATCTTTTTAGCCTTTTTGATCGTTTCATCTGAAGTGAGCTCTGACACAATAATCTCTAATAATTTCATAATTTTAGGAGGGTTAAAAAAATGAAGACCAATTACTTGATGTCTCTTCTCTAAAGAAATTTCAGTTGCCATTTGTGTGATTGAAAGTGAAGAGGTATTACTGGCAATAATTGTTTTAGAATCAGATATTTTGTTAAATTCAGAAAATATTTGTTTTTTTACCCCAATATTTTCGGGAGCAGCTTCAATTAATAGATCAAATTTATCAAAATTTAAAGAACTAAAATTTGAATAAAATTGAATTTTTTTTATACATGGGGAAGCTATCTCCCCTTTAGTGATATCTTTATCTTGCCAATGCAAGATCGTCTTTTTCGCATGATTAACGATGGATGTGTTTGGCTCAATGACACAAATTATCGTGTCTTTTAAATATTTTGCCATGATGTAAGCGATACCTCGACCCATTGCACCACAGCCAACAATAAGACTCCTTTCCATTTATATATTTACGCCCTCAGACAAAGCTAATACTTAAAATAAAAAATTTTATTTTAAAAAAACTTTATAGTTTGTAACTACATAACGAATTCCAGAAATAAGAGTTAACATCGTGACAAGTGACATTAGAAAGTAGGGGACTGATTCTGCAAACTTTTTTTTGATAACTTTATTTTTTGTATTTTGGCTAGGTAAAAGCGTGATTGCTTCCATAAAGCTTTTTAGGGCAATTTGAGTGTGGGTTTGACCATTTTGCATGCTCTCTTCAAAAGTATCTTGGATATCTTGTCGGTACGAGCGAACTGAAAATATAGATAAAATAATAAAAATTGATATCATTTGAAAGGCGGTTTTGGCTTTGGCGAGGCGAGAGGTTTTTATTCGAATATTTCTTTTTTCTCCCAATATTCTAATTAAGGTTATCAAAATATCACGAGCAACAATGGCAAGAATCATCCATAATGGAATTTGTTTATCTAAATAAATAAAAGCTGAAAGAGTCGATATAATTAATATTTTATCTGCAAGGGGATCAAGCGTTCTACCTAGTTCACTTTCTGCAGAAAATTTTCTTGCGAAATATCCATCTAAAAAATCAGTAATTGAAGAAATAAAAAAGACTCCGAGAGCAATTAATTTATAAATTCCAGCATCTTGGACGAGACAAAATAAAAAGAAGGGAACAAGGACGATCCTTCCAATAGTTAAGATATTAGGTATTTTTTTTTTCATATTAGATACAGGTAAAAATAATATATTAATTTAAACTTAAATTTGTTAATCGAGCACAAATATATTAATCACAAGCTAAAAAAATCTTTTGAAGGTGAAACACTATTAACATTTGGCCATGACTTTCTTTGAAAATAGTTTGAACCTAAAGAGGCAACCATCGCCCCATTATCAGTACAAAATTGAATGGGTGGTGTAATAAATTGAATATTCATTTTTATTGTCATAGACTCTAAAGAATCTCTCAATACTTTATTGGCCATTACGCCTCCCCCAGCGATAAGGGAAGATATTTGATGGGTTGTCAACGCTCTTCTTGTATTTCTCACTAAAAGTTGAATTATTCTTCTTTGAAAATAATATGACAAAGAATCTTGATCGTAATTATCTTTTTTCAAAAGATAGACCAAGGCTGTTTTAATTCCACTAAATGAAAAGTCAAATTCACTTTTTTTTTGTTCTTTGAGTATTTCAGGAAGTGGGTTGTTTAAATCTAGTTCTTTTCTTGATATTTTTTTTTGTAATGATTTTTGATAAAATAAGCTTGCTCTTTTTTCAATATGAGGTCCACCAGGATAAGGTAAATTTAAAATAACAGCCGCTTTATCAAGAGCTTCTCCACAGGCGTCATCTTTGGTCTCGGCAATTTTTTCTAAAATTCCCAAACCTTTGATCAAATAAAGAGCTGAATTTCCTCCTGAAACGAGCAAAGCGATAAAGGGATATACGGGGTTTACTCCCATAAGTTGAACCGCGTATATATGGGCCTCAAGATGATGAATTGGTATTAAAGGGATATCAAGTTCCATGGAAACTGCAAGAGCTGCATGATAACCTATAAGTAAACACCCCGTAAGGCCTGGTCTAACCGTTACAGCCACATAGTGTGGTTTTTCAGCTTGATTTAACACATTTTTAATCATTAGTGGAAGTTTCTTAAGATGAGCACGGCTAGCTATTTCTGGAACGATACCCCTAAATTGATTATGAAAATTAATTTGGCTAAATACGGAGTTTGTGAGTACTTCACATCCATTTTTTACCAGAGCAACGGAGGTTTCATCACAGCTGGTTTCAATACCTAGACCAATAATATTTTTCATTTAAATAAACTTAAGTACAAGGCAGAACTTTCTCGTTCCAAGAATTTAATACAGTTGCCACTGATTTTCAAGCTTATATGCTTTCTATTACTTTTTGAAGATAAAATTTAATTATGCTTTTTTAAAATTCTTTAAAATTACCTAAAATTTTTCTCACAAAGCACAAAAATTAAATTTCTGGGCTAAATTCAAGATTTTTTAAAAATAAGATTTTAAATTAGCTTGACAAATTCTCATAGAAAGTTACGAAGGTGGTCGGGGATGTTGAGAGATAATGGTCTAAAAAGAATGAGTTCCTTTTTAAATAGTTAATTGAAGTGTGTTTTACTATGATTAATTTTTTATGAAATATATTTCGTTAACTTTATCTTTATTCTCTTTCTTACTTTTTGCTGATCTTTACGCATTTGACTCTGCTTCAACAAAAAATAAAAGTGCGGCTAAAGTAGCGATCTTAAAATTCTCCAATACAAGCAAACTATCTCAATATAATTATCTTGCTGATTCTCTTTCTTCTGCCATTCAAGAAAAATTTGATCAAATATTTGATTATAAAAAAGTTTCTAAGTCTAAAATTACAAAAACTTTATCAAAAATATTAAAAAAAAAGGGACGTAAATGGCATCAGCTAAGCTTAGACAATATTAAGACTTTGGCAGAAAAAGAGAAGATTGATGTTATAATTTATGGTAATTATGTTGCTCAAAGAAGGGAAGGGAAAAAAACAGATAAGCTCACTATTATAACTAAAATTTATTTTGCTTCGAGGCAGCAAAATATTATTTTAAGTAAGAAGGTCACCGAAGTTACTAGTTTATTATTGGTGGTTAGCGATAAAATTGCAAAGTCTGCGATTACTAAGATTAGCCATATCGTTGGTCTCGAAAACAAGAAAACAGTGGAAAAAAAAGATACGAGACCAATTATTCTAGCTGACATTCAAGCAAAACAGGTATCATCAAAACTTCAAAAAAAAAGAAGGTCGGAACTTATACGTATCAAAAAAAGTTTTGAAAAAGCCTACGATGTAGATGTCTTCTTCTTGAGTGAATACCTTAAAGATAATGTAGAGATCAAAGCTCCTGTAAAACTTCAAGGAAAAAAAAGTCTGGTTTTGTGGAGTAAAAAAAATAATATTTCCCGTTTAGTAAGTATTCAATTTAAATCTAACTTCGTCAAAATTAGTGTGGCTGTTAATGATCAATCAAATAAGAAAAATAAATTGGATAAAAAAATTAAATATCATATTGACTCAAGTGATAAGGTAAAACGGAAAAAGATAAAGAAAGCAGTGAGCTTTTTGAAACCAGCGGTGAAAAAGAAAATAAAAAGAGGTCGGCAAAAAAGAAAAAGGTCATTTAATTTAGCTTATTTAAACAGTTTGAAATGGCAAGATGTTGTTTACGAAGTTGGGTTCAATTTATTCTATCAACTTGGAGTAGGCCAAGAGTCAGGTTCTTTGTTCCCCTTAATTGGTGGATTTCGTCTCTACTCTCGAACTTCTTTTGATAGATTTGAAAATTTATTTACTAAACGTGACTTATTGCCTTCTTGGCTTAGTAATTCTATTCATTTAGGGGTTCAATTAGGCGTCTCTACTTTCTCTGACTTAGTGAATAATCGATCATTTCATAATTTTTCTTTTTCATTTGAAGCTGGGTATCTCTATTATTTTTCTAATCGATTAAGGGGCGGTGGATACTTAGCACCTGCTTATAATATTTTTTCTGTTTCAAATAATCCTGATATTGTGTTTACAAGTTTTATTTTGTCATTTTATGGAGAACTTAGCTATATTTGGACAAATAATATCTCTTTTAGCCTAGGTGGTGGTGATTCAATGTCTTTTGGCAATGGAATTGGGCATGAATTATTTGTTTCTTTGGGTGTGTCGTATCTAAAAAATAAATAATTTATATGAAATTATTTATTTTTCAATAAGTTTAACCATCTTTAAATTATATCTAAGCTTTTAGCGTCCTTTAAATATTTCTCTGTTTATTGAGTACTGCTAAATAAATCGAATGAAAGCTTTAAAACTTATTGTCTGAATGAGTTAATAGAGCATAATGACCCACGTGTTATGGATTTTGGTCTCTCTCGATAAAGAGACATAACACTTAAAATATGAAAATTCAAAGAATATTCACCGTAAAAAATAAAGATGTTTATGAGAATATGTTATTTGAAAAGCGTACTTCTCAAATAATGAATCCTGATGGCTCGCTGATCTTTCAAGCTAGGGATGTAGAAGTGCCCTCTTCTTGGTCTCAGGTTGCAACTGATATTCTTGCACAAAAATATTTTCGTAAGGCTCATGTACCTCATATTACTAAAAAAGTTTACGAAGATAATATTCCACAATGGTTGCAAAAAAGTGAGCCAGATGAAGAGGCTTTGTGTAAACTTCCTACACAGGAGAGGTATACCCGAGAATATAGTGCAAAACAAGTCATGGATCGTTTGGCAGGAGCTTGGACTTATTGGGGTTATACGCATAAATATTTTGATTCTGAGAATGAGGCTAAAATTTTTTATGATGAAATTCGGTATATGCTCATTCATCAAGTGGCTGCCCCTAATTCACCTCAATGGTTTAATACTGGCTTGTATTGGGCTTATGGAATTGATGGCCCATCTCAAGGACACTACTATGTAAACCCTGTAACTGAAAAATTGACAAAATCAAAATCTGCTTACGAACATCCACAACCTCACGCCTGCTTTATTCAATCAGTTAATGATGATCTTGTTAATTCCGGGGGTATCATGGATCTATGGACCAGGGAAGCACGACTTTTTAAATATGGTTCAGGTACAGGCACTAATTTTTCTGCATTGAGAGGTAAAAATGAACCACTTTCAGGTGGTGGGCAAAGTTCAGGGCTAATGAGTTTCTTGAAAATTGGAGATACATCAGCGGGATCAATAAAGTCTGGAGGTACAACGAGAAGGGCTGCAAAAATGGTCTGCCTTGATATTGATCATCCTGATGTTGAGGAATTTATTGACTGGAAGGTCAATGAAGAAACCAAAGTCGCTAGTATGACGGCGGGAAGTAAACAAATTAAAGCAATCGGTAAGGAACTGATGCAAAGTATTCGAGGTTGTCATCAGAATTTAGAGATTTTAAACCCTAAAAAGAATATTCAGCTAAAGGAAGTTCTCCAAAAAATTAAATTTTTTTGTATTCCAGATAGTTATATTCAACGCTTAATCGGCCTTGCGAAACAAGGTTTTACCGAAATTGAATTTGAAGAATATGATGTTGATTGGGATAGTAAAGCGTATCAAACTGTGAGTGGTCAAAATTCAAATAACTCGTTGAGACTCACCAATCATTTTTTAAAATGTGTTGAAGAAAATCGATCGTGGAAGCTTACTAGAAGAGTTGACGCTCAGGTTTCGAAAGAAATTCCAGCTAGAGAACTTTTTGATAAAATGTCTTTTGCCGCTTGGTCGTGTGCTGACCCAGGTATTCAGTTTGATACTACAATTAATGAATGGCATACTTGCCCTCAAGATGGTAGAATTAATGCTTCAAATCCCTGTAGCGAATATATGTTTTTAGATAATACTGCTTGCAATTTAGCTTCATTAAATTTAATAAAATTTTATAAAGAAGATAAAAATGAGTTTAATATCAATTCATATAAGCATGCCATTCGACTTTGGACAATTACTTTGGAGATATCTGTATTAATGGCTCAATTTCCTTCTTCTAAGATAGCTGAGCTTTCCTATCGTTTTAGAACATTAGGTTTAGGCTATGCAAATTTGGGTACCTTGCTTATGATTTCTGGTATTCCCTATTCTTCAAAAAAAGCGAATGCCCTCACTGGTTGTTTAAGTGCAATTTTAACTGGGGTTAGCTATAAAACATCTGCAGAAATGGCTAAAGACCAAGGAGCCTTTGCTGGTTATAAAAATAATTCCAAAGATATGTTAAAAGTTATTAAAAATCATCGAAGAGCTGCATATGACAAATCATTTGATGAATATGAGGGTTTAAGTATTAAACCCCAAAGTATTCAGGAAAAAGATGCCCCCAGCTCTCTCTTAAAAGAAGCTCGCCTTGCGTGGGATGAGGCTCTGGCGTTAGGTCAAAAATATGGATATCGAAATGCTCAGGTTTCTGTAATTGCTCCCACTGGTACGATTGGTCTTCTTATGGATTGTGACACAACTGGTATTGAGCCTGATTTTTCTTTAGTTAAATTTAAAAAATTAGCTGGTGGTGGTTATTTTAAAATTATCAATAGGTCAATTCCTCTCGCTCTAAACAGACTTGGCTATAATTCTTCACAAATTCAAGAAATTCAAAATTATATCGTGGGCACAGGCTCTTTCGTTAATGTGCCTATCATTAATACTAAGGTTTTGATGGAATTACACTTTACAAAAGATATTATTGATAAACTTGAATCATCCCTTTTAACCGCATTTGACTTAAATTATGTATTTAATCGTTTTGTAATTGGCGATAAGTTTCTCACTGAAAAATTAGATATATCTAAAGAGGAACTTAATAACCCTTCATTTAATATTTTAAAATTCTTGGGTTTTACCAAAGAGGAAATCATGATTGCTAGTGAGCGTATATGTGGTTCAATGACAATTGAAGGAGCTCCTCATATCAAAGAAGAGCATCTCTCTATTTTTGACTGTGCCAATAAATGCGGAAAAAATGGTAAACGGTTCATACCATATTTGGCTCACCTGAATATTATGGCAGCGGCTCAACCCTTTATTTCTGGAGCCATCTCGAAAACAATTAATATGAATCATGATGCTACAATAAAAGATATCAAAGATACTTATCTTTCCTCGTGGAAGTTGATGCTTAAGGCAAATGCAATTTATCGTGACGGGTCAAAATTATCACAACCTCTGTCGAGTGAAGGAGAAAGTCTTTTGAATAATGTTGAAGAAGTCTCCATGTTTGAGCTATCATCAATAAATCAAGTACAAAAAACAGCGGAAAATTTAGCAAAACGAATAATAAGGAGCGAGCGAGCTTATAGAAAACGTTTACCCGGACGTCGTTCAGGTTATACCCAAAAAGCTATTATTGGTGGGCATAAAATTTATCTAAGAACAGGTGAGTATAAAGATGGTACACTGGGTGAAGTATTTTTGGATATGTATAAAGAAGGAGCAGCCTTTCGAAGCCTAATGAATAGTTTTTCTATCGCTATTTCACTTGGTTTACAGTATGGTGTTCCATTGGAAGAATTTGTGGATGCATTTACATTTACAAAATTTGAGCCCAATGGTGGTGTGTGTGGTCATGATAGAATTAAAATGTCTACTTCCGTTATTGATTACATATTTCGTGAGTTAGCGATCACGTACTTAGATAGGCATGACTTAGGCCATGTTGACCCTCAGGAAATTATTAAAGATACCAAAAATGCTTCTTCTGAACAGATTACTCATAGTATTGATCCTTTTGCACTTTCACAAGATAGAAATATTGAAAAAACATCATCACCATCATCACCATCATCACCATCATCATCATCTTCTTCTAAAAGTCTTTTACTTGTAAAAAATGCAAGCTCAACTTTACAGAAAAAAAAAGAAGCCCGTTTAATGGGCTATCAATCTGAATCTTGTAGGGAGTGTGGAAATATCACCCTGCTTCTCAATGGTTCCTGCTTAAAGTGTGATACTTGTGGCACAACTACTGGATGTTCATGATGATATGGAAAATAAACCCTATATTTGTATTATTGGTTGTGGAAGTGTAGGTAAACTTCTCATAGAGCGACTCTCTGAGTCATGGCATCTTTTAATTATTGATAAGAACAAAAATCTTGCCAATAATTTTGAAAAATACTATGAGTCTGGGCGAGTTACCTTCTTTTTGGGAGACGCAACAAGTTACCTTTTTTTAAAAGGTACTAATATTCAAAAAGCCTACCATATTTTAATATGTATTGATAATGACGAGGTTGTCGGTGAAATTATTCATATTCTACTAAAAAGAATGATGATTCATAATATAACCGCTCAAATTACCGACGAAAATTTGGCAGAAAATTTAAAGAAAAAAGGCATAATAGTGGTTTATGCTCCCCATATTATGGTTAACTTTATAATTAATCAAATGCCAATAGGACAAAATATAGCCACCTATGTCGGCAAAGGTGAAGGTGAAATTATACAAATACAGCTTACTAAAAGTTCTCCTTTAGTTGGTCTTCCTTTAAGTCAATTGCCTCCTAGTAAATGGATTGTAGGAGCTATTTATAGACCAAAACTAAAAATAAGTCTTATTTCTCAAATTTCTTACATTGGTCGATTGCAGGTAGCTAAAGATGATAAACTTATTATCCCTCGGGGTAATGTTATTCCTAAAGTGGGAGATAAGTTACTTCTTATTGGAGATTCTCATATTTTAAAATCAACTGTCCAATATTTAAAAGCAGGTACTCCTGTTTTTCCAAAAAGACATGGAGATACTGTTATTTCTCTATTTTTAGATATAAAAAAAAATGTCTCTGCCTATAAACAATATAAATGGCTAATCAAGAACATGGAACCTTCTAATATGCAATATTTCTATAATTCAAAAATAGAAAAAAGTATATTTAAGAAAATGAATTTATTTAATAATGAATATAACTTAGAGAGTCAGTCTAAGCGATTACATCAAATTCGTTTAAATAATGTTCCGAAGCTAATTTCACAGATTGCTAATAAACAAAGAATTGGTTTGATTATTTATATAAAACCTTTTAACTTTATTACAAATTTAATTCATCGCTTATTTCTTATATCAAACCTTATTAAACTAATCAGACAGCATGATACTCCATTGTGGATTATAAACAAAAATTATGAAATCAAATCGATCACCCTTTTTGTATATGCAAATGAGGGTGTACTACGGGCTGCTGAATTAGCGATTGATGCTGCTATAAAGCTCAAACTTACAATTAAAGCAATTCAAGTCAACCCTCCTTCAATTATTGCCAGTAAAAAGCAACTAGACAGAAGCAAAGAAGTGATGCAGGCTATTCGTGAAATTTCTGCACTATATGGAATTACAATACAGGAGATTATACGAGAAGGTAACCCCGTTGATGAGATAATACGAAGAGTTAACCCAAGTGAACTGCTTGTTTTATCTTTACCTCAAAAAAATCAAGAGCAATTTTTGATACCTAATAGTTCCTACTCAATTTATAAAAAATTTTCAGGTAGCTTGCTTTTATTAGCGACTTAAAAAAATTTGCATATAATATTTTAGAGAATGAAAATTAGATTTTAATATAAAAACAATAATCTAATTTTCAAAAAAATGGATCACTTCGTTCTTTACCTCTTTCCATTTAGCGTTGGGGCCTTTTTTGTCCCAATTCTATGTCGTCAGCTTCACATTCCCAATCTTGTTGGAGAAATGTTATATGGAGTGTTGCTTTATTTCTTATTTTACCAACCTGGGCTTGATTTGAAATTTATTGATCATCTCGCAGAAATGGGATTTATTTTTTTGATGTTTTTGGCAGGTTTGGAATTAAATTTTGATAAACTAAGTTGGTCTAAAATTAAACTACCATTAATAATTCTCGGAGTTTGTTATCTAAGTGGTTTTCTTTGTTGGAAATATTATTTTTCTAACCAAGATATATTTTTTATTTTACTGATTACAGCCACTTCTGTTGGTGTTTTATTTTTGGGACTTAAACTTCATGGAGTAGAACAAACAGAATATGGTCAATCATTAATATGGTTAGGTAGTTTAGGTGAGCTCTTGAGTATTTTTCTTTTAATATTTTATGGAATTGCCCATAAATATGAAAATTTTAGAATGGAGCTTATTTGGGATATCACAAGTCTTTTCATTCTCTTGGGCATTGTATTCTTGATAATACGCCTCATTATGCTATTTCTTTGGTATTTTCCCAATACTGTCAATACTTTGAAAAATACCGATAAAATAGATTCCTCTGAATTAAGTGTTCGTCTGGCTCTCCTTGCTATGCTCACAATGGTTACTCTTACTGTATTTTTTAATTTAGAGATTATTTTAGGTGCCTTTTTGGGTGGTATGATGTTTGCTTTTATTTTTAGAAAAAAAGATTTCTTCGAACATAAACTTAATTCAATTGGTCATGGCTTTTTCATACCATTCTTCTTCATGAAATTGGGATGGGATTTCATGATAGATGCTCACGACATACCAAAAGTTTTTGAAGCCGGTTTGCAATTTTATTTGCTTATTTTTTTCATTCACCTTTCAGGCTCTAGCCTGTTGTTGTATTATTATAAAAAGAAAGATTTCATTACCTCCCTTAGAAATACTCTCGCCGCTGTTTTTTTGCTTTCGGCACCCCTAACACTACTTGTTGCTACGGCCAAATTAGGATATGGTTTGCATATAATTAGTAAAAGTGGATATCAATCTGCTATTCTTGCAGCTATGTTAGGAGGTCTTGTGGGTCCTATAGGATTTTCTTTATTATATTCAAATAAAGGTCTGGATGTTCAAGAAAATGCTACATAATAAAATGTGATACCTGTAATGCTTGTGCCAATGAGACCTATTGTTGCCCAAGGTGCGAATTTTTTATGAAAGATACTGTGTTCATTTGGCTGAGGAATAAATGGAAATTTATGTAATGCTTGCCAAAATATAATTGTCCATATGACTGTGGTACTTATAGCACAAAATAAATGAATATAAAATATTGGCCATAAAATTGTATTATAGTATTTTGATTCATAAATTAAATCTTTCCAACCTCGAATACGAATATCAATTTCAAAAATGATGATGGAAATAGCCAACATTGTTGAAATTAATATTTGTAATATCTTATGAATTTTATAGTTTCTTTTAATTTTAACAGAATAAATAGAATAAATTAAAGTTGGAATAATTATAAAAAGAGAGATGCATAAAATATCAAAAGAAAATGGTGCTTTAGATAACAATTTTATAAAAGTAATAAATAAATTTAAAGTAAGTTAATTATATAAAAATGATTACTTGAAATATTTTTTTATAAGCTAAATTTAATTTCTTCAATTACTTTAGAGAATATTTTTGAATAAATAATTAGAAACTTTGTTTTTTGAATTATTTCTGAGTTTACAAAAAAAATATTCTCTTGGCTATTTATAAATTCTCCTAATAAAAATGCTTTTTTAAGTTTTTTATGGAGACTCCTCTTTTTTATTTTTTTTATAGGGGTAGTACTTAAATAAATCAAAGTATCAGGCCATTGCATAGCCTGCATCGCATTTACTAAAAAAATATATTTGTTAGATTCACTTAATGATGATTTAAAAATTTTTATTAAAATTTTTTTTTTTGCAATATCTTCTTTTTAGAAGAATCAAAAATAATTTTATCAAATTGATCTCCAGTAGGGAGATCGATTTGTAATTTATTGAGTCGTTTGAGGTCAACTTTAAAATAAAGAGTAACTCCAACGATCAAAGGTATAAAAAAAGAAAGAAAAATAAAGGAATAAGCGTGTCGTTTTCTTATTATCTTAATCATACCGAAACCACAGATACAATTTATGATATGAGTTGTCAAATATTTATAAAGTTCAAATAAAAAAACTTCCTATTTGATAAACAAATAGAGATAAAATATAGGCTAGGCTTGTCATATATACAAATGTGATTACTGGCCAAATCCAACTATTTAATTCTCGATACATTACAGCTAAAGTGCTCAGACATTGACAACATAAAGAAAAAAAGGTCATTAGGCTAATTGCAAATGGTAAATTATAAGCGGGCGTACCATCTTTTTTTTTAGCAGAAATTAATCGATGACGTAGTCCGGATGTGTTTAAATCAGAATCATTTTGAGTATTGTAAAGTATGCTTAGAGAAGCAATAATTACTTCACGTGCTGGAAAAGCACTTAATAGACCGACTGTGATCTTCCAATCAAAGCCTAAAGGAGAAAAAATAGGCTGAATATTCTTTCCAATTCTTCCTAAATAGCTTTTTTCAAGATATTGAGAAGATAATTCTTGTTCTTTTTCCAAAAGAACTTTTTTTAAATTTTTTTCTCCACCTTGTTCTTTTAATTTAAGTATTCTTTTATTATATTGTTGGTTTACTCGGTGGGCAACAGTAGGGTCTCGTGGAAAGTAAGATAGTGCCCATATTATAATAGAGAATAATAAAATAATACCTCCTGCTTTGACTAGAAACTTACTTCCTGCATGGTATCCTCGATAAAGAATATTTCTAAAAGAAGGAAGCCTATAGGGAGGCATCTCCATAAAGAAAATAGGTTTATGATGTCGTTGATAGGTTCCGGTAATGAGTCGTGAGATTGGTAGTGATAGTATTGGACCAATTATGTGCATGAGAAATAAAGTTAGGGTGGCCCAAAAACTTCCATATTTTGGTTCAATAAAGGTTCCAATCATTAAGATATAAATTGGTAAACGAGCAGAACAAGACATTAAAGGAGATACTAATATTGTTGCTAATCTAATTTTTGGGTCGGCGATTACTCTAGCTGACATAATACCAGGAACAGCACAGGCGAAACTTGATAACATTGGAACAAATGAACGCCCGTTTAAGCCACTCCACGAGAATATTTTGTCCATCAAGAAAACAGCTCTGGTAATATATCCACTATCTTCAAGCAAAGCGATAAATATAAAGAGTAAAACGACTTGGGGCAAGAATATTATTACAGAACCAGCTCCTTGTAAAACTCCATCAGAAATAAGAGAGTAAATTATTGGATATTTCGATAACCAAGAGTAGGTGAGTGCTGTGGAAAGGTAAGCAAAACAACCTTCGATAAAATCCATTACTGGTTTGGCCCAACTGTATATGAGTTGGAACATGGTATACATTATCCCTAAAAAAACTAAAAAACCTGAATAACGGCTTGTCAATAAGGTATCTAAATAACGTACCCATGGTTTTTCTTGAATCTTCTTTTGATCTTTAAATGATTCCATAATTGAGTTTACCCAACGGTAGTGAATCTGCGGCATTATGGTTTTTGATATTTTTTTAATGGGAGTATTTAATTTGAGATATTCACTCATAATTTTATCCATTAATTGATTTTGAGGCTTTATGAATATTGAGTCTTTATTAAGTTCTTTTTTTAGGTTTTCGATGGTGCGGGATTCTTTACCCACAACCGAAATTACAGAAAATCCTAATTGTTTACTCAATTGATATGTATCAAAATGGACTCCTTCTTTTTCTAAGAGGTCAGTCATAGTTGCGATGACCACGATAGGGATCTCGAGTTGTATCGTTTGAGAAAGTAAATATAAATTTCTTTTTAAATTTGTTGAATCTAAGATAAAGAGAATCAAATCAGGTTTTCGTAGAACTTGATTTTTTTCAGTAAGCTTACCCAAAAGATAATCAGTAGCGACTCTTTCATCTTTTGAAGTTGCTTGAAGGCTATAGCAACCGGGTAAGTCGACAAATGTAATTTTTTTATCTGCAAGCCGAACCTCCGCTAATTTTTTTTCGATAGTTACACCAGGTAAATTACTTACTTTTTGTTGAGCACCGCTCAATGCATTAAAAATTGTACTTTTACCTGTATTTGGATTCCCCACCAAAGCGGCGACGATTGTTTTTATCTTTTTTTGTTTGATTGAAATAAAAAACTCTTCAAGGTGGAATAGGGTGAAATTGATCTTTTAAGAAAATTTAACTGACTTTAACTTTAATTTTTTCAGCACTTATTCTTCTGATACAAAGATGGTAGTCCATTACTTCTATTTCAAGTGGATCACCTAAAGGAGCCACTTTAGTAATTTTAATTTTTTCCCCATTGACAATACCCATCTCTACTAAACGGAGTTCATCGTCATTATTAGGATGATAGGTAGTAATTAATCCAGATTCGCCTAGATTTAAGTCTGCTAAATTTTTTTCCACTGAGAACCATTCTCAATAAAATCATTTATAAAGTCAATCTTTAATTCGTTATAAACATTATAATGATTAGTTTTTAAAAATAATTATAAATTTAAGGTATCTTATTGTGGTATTATTTATGAGGTTATCGTTATTATATTTTTATTTTGAAATTGAATTAAGAACCCTTTTCTATAAAGATTAAAAAAATGCTTGAAAATAATTTAGAGAAGTTTAGTCTGTCAAACTTTGAGTTTGCTTGAAAATGAAATTAGAATTGAATTAAGTACTGGTGTTATTGCAGCAAAAGTATGGGGAACTTCGAAAGGAGCTCCAGTGCTTGCTTTACATGGTTGGTTAGATAATGCTGCCAGTTTTGACCTTTTGGCACCTCTACTGTTAAAAAAAAATCCAAATTTATATATCATAGCGATTGATTTTCCGGGACATGGACATTCTTATCATTTTTCTTCTGAAATGGGTTCTTTTTTTATTGAATATGTCAGTTGTGTCTTGGCTATTATTGAAAAGCTAAATTTATACAAAGTAAGTTTGCTCGGGCATTCCATGGGAGGTGGTGTTTCTGTATTAGTTGCTGGAGCTAGACCAGAAAAAATAGTAAGAGTTATTTTATTAGAATCAAATGGACCTCTTACAAAGCCAGATAATTCTATTATATCTTCATATCGAAAATTTTTAGATGATATTTCAGATATCTCCAAAAAAAAATATATCTCTCGCACATATACTTCTAAAGAAGTGGCTAAGATTATCAAAGTACGTCAACGTGCATCTCAAATTAATTATCGAGGTTCTTCACAAAAAAATATACGAAATAAGTTCTCTACTCTTGAGCCAATTAGCAATCAGTCGGCACGTATTCTCGTGGAGAGAAATATGAAAAAAATAAATCAAAATAAATATAGTTGGTCAATAGACCATAATTTACGTGCCACATCTTCAGTGTTTCTTACTGAAAAACAATTGATTAGCTTTATTCGAGAGATCAAGGCTTCTGTTTGTTGTATCTTTGCAGAAGATAGTCCGCTTTATTTTTTTATAAAGAAAAAATTTAAAAGTAGGTTTCGACGTTTTAAGCGTATGAAATTATTTGTCATTCCAACTGGTGGTCATCATTTACATATGCAGGAGCCTGAACTTGTTGCCAAAAAAATTCAAAACTTCTTAGATTAAAAGTATGAAATTTATATTTAAACTTTACTAAGAATATTGTCATGAGTGTTTTTAAATCTGTAAATTCATCTATTTTTTCTCGAGAAGAAGTTACTCAGATTCGAATTGATAAAACTGGAGTGTGGTATACGGGTGATTTGAAAATAACGAATCAAAAGATTCTTCTTTTTTTCAGAAAAAATCTTCACCGAGATAAAAAAGGGATTTATATTTTTAATACTTTTGGTAAATTTAGTGAAAAAGGTTATATTAAGATTGAAGGCCCTTTATTAAAAATAATTGATATTAGTAAACAATACCTCCTTTTAAACAATGGGGAAAAAATTGTTAGTGAGAGTGCTGAGATTATATTGAATCAAGAACTAACTCCTTATCTTAAATTACCTAAACTAAAAGCTTGGGCCATCTTGTCGTCAAATTCAGCCGTTCAATTTGGAGAAATCATAAAAGAATCTTATGGAGTATTCTCTTGGTTTGGAAGTAAAGTTGAAGTATTGGATAAAATTAACTGGTCATAAAGTTTATCTGAAATAAGCATACGAATAAAAAATAAAGCTGAATAATTATGTCAATTAGAATTGGAAGATTCCTCTCTCAGACTGGATTATGTTCTCGAAGAAATACCGCTATTTTTTTAAGAGAACATCAAATATTTTTTTTAGGTCGACAGATATCAGAATTGAATTTTAAAATAGAGGATGATCAGCTTTCTTTACCTGTTTGTATTGACGGTAAAAATTATTATTGGAAAAGTGAGCAGGAAGTAATTTTATTAAATAAACCATTGGGGTATGTTTGTTCTCACAAAGAATTTAAAGGAGAAAAATCAATTATGAATTTTTTAGATTCATCAAAAAAAAAATATTTTTTTGCTGGAAGATTAGATAAAACCTCTCGTGGGCTTATTATTTTTTCAAATGATGGTCAATTAATTTATGAGCTCACTCATCCTTCTTTTCGCGTGGAAAAAGTATATCATATACATGTTAGTCCTCCTCTTGAAGGTCACTTAATTAAAAAAACATTAAAGGGAGTCTATGATAGACAAGATCTTTTAAAATTTGATAATTTAAAATTATTGAAGAATCAAGGACATTATGAAGTGAGCCTACATCAGGGTAAAAATCGAGAGATTCGTCGAATAATGAGAACAATCAGGCGGAATGTAATTGATTTGAAGAGAATTAGGATCGGCAATTTTGAATTAAAAAACTTAAAAGAAGGACAAATTGAATTGTTGAAATAATTTATCGTTTAAAAAAAGACATCCAGAAATAAAGTTTTGAATAAAATGAAGTAGTGTTGGTATAAAAATAGAATTTGTTTTAATTGTAATCCAAGCAAAATAAGAACCCAACATAAAAACAGGGAGGGCCGCATCTAGGTCAAAATGAACTAACGAAAAAAGTATCCCTGAAATTAAAATAGAAATGATCATATAGAATGGTGAGCTAAGCCTCTCTTCTACTTTTGAATAAAGTATTTTTAAAATGACTCCACGAAAAACAAATTCTTCATAGAGGGGTGCAATAAAAGCAACAACAAATAAAAACAAATGAGAATTTTGTTTCATTCCTTCGCGATCTAAAATCTCAAGTTGCTGAACATTGACACTCATATATTTCATGATTAAACTTGAAACTAAATTGACCCCTATTAAGCCTAAAAAACTATAAGTAAACAAAGAAAGACTAAAATCACCATCAAATGAAAAAAATGAAGAATTTAACTTTTTCTGAAACCACCAAGCCAAAACGCTAAAAATCGTGGACTGCTGAATAATTGTTAATAAAAAACTTTGGATGTTTACCTTCTGGGTTAGCTTTACAAGCAAACCTAATTGGATAAAGCTTTGTGTAATTAATTGAGTTAAAGTAATCGCTAAACAAATTAGAAGAAAAGCAAAGATACATCGTTTAATGTATGAGTGGGTTTTTATATTCACACCTTTTTTTACTCTCATAAAAATTAATTTGTGTACTCTCTACTTACTGTGGTACGAATTCCACCACGAATATGATAGACTACGTCTAATTTTATGTATGTAGGAGAACAAGCTTTTAGCAAATCTTCCAAACTTTTGTTGACTAAGTTCTCGTGAAAAATACCAATGTCTCGGTAAAAATAAAAATATTCTTTTAGAGATTTCAGCTCCAGACAATATTTATGAGGTATATAATCAATAATTATTTCACCAAAGTCAGGGAGGGATGTTTTTGGGCAAATTGCAGTGAATTCTAAAACTTCAAGTTTTACGTGAAATACTTTACCTTGATAAATATTTTTAAATACTTCAATTGGAGGTGTTTTAAGTTTAAGGATGTAATCTTGTTTATTCTCGTAATTACCTTGTTTCATTATTTATTTACTCAAATAGTTAAATTTAAGTTGTTAACTTTTTTGAATTAGCTCATGAGCTAATTTTAGTCTTTTTAAAACTAAATCTTTTCCGAGAAGTTTTATATAAGTAGCTAATTCTAAACCATGTAATTTACCTGTAACAGCAGATCTCACACTCATGAAAAGATTTTTTCCCTTTATTTTGTTTAAATCACCAGATTCTTTAATCGCTTCTTTTATTGATAATTCGTCAAAAACATTAAGCTCCATAATCTTTTGCATGAAGGTTTTAAGTAATGTTTCACTAAATTCTTGTTTTAAAAATTCTAAAGCTTCTTCGGTAAATATCGTTTTATCTTGAATAAGAAAATCATTTAAATATTCACTAATTTGTGAGTAGTAGTCTAAATAGACTCGTAGAGTCAAAAGAATTTCTTCAATTTTTTCTTTCTTGGGGAAAGAAGTATTTATTTTTAAATTTTTTTCGATGAATGGAGTAACCTCTTTTAAATATTGAGATTCTGAACGATCACGAATTGTTTGGTTAGATATCCAATTTAATTTAGATTTTTGAAATAAGTGTTTTTGAAATTCCTGAGAACTTGTCTCGTTAAGTTCAGTACGACTGACAGAGGTTTGATCATTTATGTTTGTTGGCACAAAAATATCAAACATCGCAGGACTTTTGTTACAAGACTCAATATCAAATTGTTGGATAATATGTTCAAGACTCATATATTCGACACCATTAGGAGGAGTCCAACCTAATAGGGTCATGTAGTTAATAAATGCTTCAGGTGGATATCCAATATCTTTAAATTTCATGACACTCACCGCACCATGTCTTTTAGATAGTTTTTTTCGATCAGAACCTACAATCTCACTCACGTGTACCCAAGTTGGCTCTTCCCAACCTAAAGCTTCAAAGATTAAAATTTGCCGGGGAGTATTTGATAGGTGTCCTACTCCGCGAATCACGTGGCTAATTTTCATAAGATAGTCATCAATCACAACGGCAAAATTATATGAAGGAAATTTATCTGATTTAACTATAATAAAATCACCAATCAAGGAAGTATCAAAATGGACAGCCCCCTGAACAGAGTCTTTGACAATCACTGTTTTCTGTTTGGGTATTTTAAAGCGTATGGTATAAGGTTCATTTTGCTCAATTTTTATTTTCATTTCAGAATTTGATAGATTACGGCATTTTCCATCATAGACGGAGGGTAAGCCCATTGCTTCATATCTTTTCTTTTTGGCTTCAAGCTCTTTTGTCGTACAAAAACAATGGTATACTTTTTTTTCTATGAGTAATTGTTCAATATATTTATGATAAATTGATAATCTCTCTGACTGTCGGTAGGGGCCATATTCACCGCTCTTTTTATATCCTTCATCCCAGTCTATACCAAGCCATTCCATTGATTTAATCATTTGATCAAGGCTTTCTTGACTGGATCGATTTTGATCAGTATCTTCAATACGTAGAATAAAATGGCCTCCTTTAGCCTGAGCGTATAAAAAATTAAATAAGGCAGTTCTAGCACCTCCTACGTGTAAATAGCCTGTAGGAGAAGGGGCGAAACGAGTACGTATATTTTGCATGTTAAATAGGGGCTATTTATTTGGTCTCTATTTTTTTATTTTTGTAAACACTTACATTGAAGCTAATAGACATTTTTTGTTTGATATCCAAGATTTTTTATTCCATTATATTTGTATCTATGATTGCTTCACTTTTATGTAGATTATGTATTCTATGAAAGAAGATTCAGTCAAAATTATTTGTTTGGTGTGTCAAGATAGAATATGTTTATCCAAAAAATAAAAAGAAAAATTATTTTTATCTCTCTTAAATTTTAGCCCATTTTTTGAGTAATTACAACTTTTCATAAGACTTCTAAAAGATCGACTTTACACAATATGCACATTTTTGTATAATGTCTAGGATATTTCCAAGTTTAAAAACTTGAATGAAATTGTTATTATGATGGTAGGGGGCTTTGTTTATTGTGCTTCGCTTAGTTCTTTTGATAACTGCTCTTTTTTTCATTAACTGCTTTTGGTCTTCATGGGGGGACTTCGCTAAGGTATTAAAAAATTGGCAAAAAGAACAAATACGGAAGCGATACGGTTCTGCTTATGTTAATGCAGATAAAATTCCTAATTGGCAAGAAGAAATTAAAGACTATGAAAAAATTATAGATGATAAAATTAAGGCTTCTTCAAGACTAGCGAATGTACATCGAAAGCTTGGTGAATCTTTTGCTGAAATGAGCTCATATCACCTTTGTGTTCAACATCTTGAATTGGCTATTCAATTTGGCGTAAATGATGGTGATGCTCTCTATAAGCTTGCTCTGTGTAAGGGTACTTTAGCTCAAAAAAATAATTGGAAATATACACTTACAAAAGAGGCTGAGGAGAGCTTTCTTTCTTTGCTAAATATTGATCCCAATTATGAAAAAGCTAAATTTCATTTAGGATTAATTTATTTTTATGGTTTTGGTCGTAATAATGATTATCGCGTTTTGAATGATTACATAACTATAACTCAACAGCAATATCGAAATAAATCACTCGAACTTTTATTGAAATATAAAAATAAAAAACCTGACGACTATAAAGTTTATTTTGCACTTACTAATATTTATAAAATAACTGGAAAAGTTTATAAAGCATACAACCAAATGCAAGAATTTATAAATATGCTCAAAAAAAAATATCCTGATAGTTACCAAAATATTAAAGAATATAAAAATGCTTCACTAAATTTAGCTACTCTAAAGTCTAGTAAGTAAATGAGGTCTTCTCAAAATCGAGATCTCTTTTTTTTAGCCCTGCATTTATCTGGTCATTTTTATCAAGAAAAATATCAGCATGAAACAGATATCGAAAAACTCTCCCATATTCTTCTAAACAATAATTTTAATGATGCTATGAGCGAAGCTCAAAAAGTTTATCAAGATCAAAATGAAAAAGGTATTCATATAATTTCTTTTTTTGAAGAATACTATCCTGAACTTTTGAGAAAAATTCATAGCCCTCCCTTTGTTTTATTTTGTCTTGGTAAGCGAAGCCTTTTAAAAAAAGATAAAATTTCTATGGTCGGAACGAGAAAGCCTAGTATGATTGGCCTTAAGGTTTCAGAATTTATAGCAGACCATTTAAGCGAAAAAAATATAACTATCGTTTCTGGTATGGCTCATGGTATTGATACAATTTGCCATAGGGCGGCTTACTTAAAGCTTGGTGGCACAATCGGTGTTTTGGCACATGGCCTCGATTATATATATCCAAGATCAAATTATGATCTCTACCAAATTGCACAAAGTGTGGATAATTCAGGTCTTTTATTTATATCAGAATATCCAGCCGGTACAAAGCCAAGACGCTTTCATTTTCCCAGAAGAAATCGCATTATTGCAGCTCTTTCAAGTTCATTATTTTTTATTGAAGGTGGTCAAAAGAGTGGGGCTTTGATTACTTGTCAATATGCCTTAGATCAAGGTAGAGAAATTTATGTATTTGATCATCCTTTACTCACCAATAACCAAGGAGGCAAGGAGTTATTATCTCAGGGAGCGTCTAAACTTTCTGCTTATTATGATGCTTGTGTGGAAGATCAAGCTTCTACTATATTGTTAGACCAAGTCAAGAAAAAAAATAGCTTTTATCTTGGTAATCATCTGTGGGTAAATTTAGAATTAAAAGAAGAAGACCCTACAAAATTTATTTTTGCTGCTTAACTCTATTTTCTGTGTTCACTTTGAGTAAATATTGATCATAATGTTTTAAGATGTTCTTAACTCTCTGTACAGGCTTTGGTCGTTGAATTGTGTAACGAGACATATTTTCATAGTTATTTCCGGGTTTTACTAAACTATAATCAGTAGATACTTGTAAGATATATCCTGCGTGGCGTGCTTGTTCAAGAAGATCGATGGTATAGTATCCATAGGGCCATGCCCATGAAATTATTTTTTTACGAATTATAGATTCTAGTTTTTTTTTTGATAGATAGAGTTCTTTAAAAATATTTTGAGATTTGGCTGATAATTTATCATGAGTGAAAGAATGACTACCAATTTCAAAATTATTTTGTAGTTTAGCCAATTTTTTATAAAAAAGTGAACTTGAATTATGACGATTTAGATAAATAAAAAAAGTTGCTTGGTATTGATACTTTTTTAATAAAGGAACCACTATCTCAAATAAAGATAAAAATCCATCATCAAAAGTAAGAATCACAGTAGGTTTAGGTGGAGGTTTAACTAAAGTCAATGATGCTTTTTGTGTTTTTTGTAATTTATACCATGCTTTTAGTGATAACATCTGATATTTATCTTTGAATAAGTTAAAAATTTGAATGAGTTCAGATTTTGTTGTCGAATAACGACCTCTACCATTAATATCATGAAAGCAAAAAATTAATGCGGAAGATTGTTGAGGATTACTTAAAATTAAACTTGGAGAATAAAATGAAAAATAAATTATAATAGAATAGATTATAAAATATTTTAATAACATATTAAAATTATGTGATTTACTTAAATTATGCTAATAAAGTTTTTTCATTATTTTTGATAAACATGAGCCTTTGACCTTTTTTTATCGTATTAAATGTGCCTTGATTATAGGCTATATGTCCGTTTACCAAAGTCATAATTACCTTAGATTTAAATATATAATTATCAAAAGGGGACCAGCTACACTTATAATAAGTATTTTCTGGTAATACTTGTTGTGGGGAGTTGATGTCAACTAAAACGAGATCGGCAAAATAATTTTGTCGAATATAGCCTCTTTTATCGATTCGAAACAAACAAGCTGGAGCATGACACATCTTTTCAACAATTTTTTCAAGACTAATTTTTTTATGATGATAATGCTCTAGCATTGCTACTAAAGAATGTTGTACCAGTGGTCCACCAGAAGGAGAATAAAAATAAGAATTTTCTTTTTCTTCTCTTAGATGTGGTGAGTGATCTGTAGCAATCACATCAATTTTATTATTGAGCAAACCATCAAAAAGAGCGTCACGATCTTCTTTTGTTTTAATGGCAGGATTCCATTTTATAAAAACTCCTTTCTCTGAATAATCTTCATCAGAGAACCAGAGATGATGTACACATACCTCTGAAGTTATTCTTTTATTATTTAGTGATACTTTTTCATCAAATAAACTAAGTTCTTTTTTTGTAGAAAGATGAATTACATGGAGTCGAGTTCCATATTTTTTAGCAAGAGATACAGCAAAAGAAGAAGATTTGAAACATGCCGCTTCGCTTCGAATTAAAGGGTGATATTTAATAGGGACGTTTTCTCCATATTTATTTTTATATTTGTCAGTATTTGTTTTTACAATATTTTCGTCTTCACAGTGAACGGCAATTAAGAGATCGCGACACGAAAATATTTTTTTTAATGCCTCAGGTTCATTCACCAGCATGTTACCTGTAGACGACCCTAGAAAGACTTTTACTCCACATACCTTTTTTTGGTCGATCTTTTTTATTTCATCAAAATTTTGATTGGTTGCTCCTAAATAAAAAGAGTAATTTGCTAAAGAGTTATTGTGAGCAATTTTATATTTTTCTTCAAGAAGTTTTATTGTAATTGTTTGTGGTATTGTATTGGGCATTTCCATGTAACTTGTAACACCACCTGCTACGGCTGCTTTTGATTCTGTAGCTATATCTCCTTTTTGTGTGAGTCCTGGTTCTCGAAAATGTACTTGATCATCAATTATTCCAGGTAAAAGGTATTTTCCTTCCCCTTCAATGATGATATCCGCTTTTATATATTTTTTTTTGTCATTCGTTATTAAAAAAATAGTTTCATCTTGAATATAGACATTCTGTTGAGTGATTGAACCTTCATTAACTACAAAAGGATTTTTAATTAGAGTAATCATACAAAATTTCAGCTTTATTTGAGGTAAGGTAAATGTATTTAATTATATAATATGGTGTCAGCTATTTTTGATATTTTATTTTACACCACAATAAAAAAAAATTGCGAACGAAGGGACTCGAACCCCCACACCATAAGGCACTAGATCCTAAGTCTAGCGTGTCTACCAATTCCACCACGCTCGCTATTAATTTTTATTTCTGACGTTTAAAACCTTAAACAAACTCTCACTCAAAGAGAGACAATCTTGCTTAGCGTTTGTTAGTCGTCCAGAATTAAAATTTATTATTTCTCTAAAATATTTTATTTTACAGATTTTAATAATTTAAAGATGATAGCTTTAAATAAAATGAGCATATTTAATATTGGTGGTTACCTAAAATTTTATGAGCTCCTAGCGTGAGCATGCTTTTTGCTAATTCTATACCTGCTTGTCTACTTTGTTCATGTGTCGCTGTTATTTTTTTTTGAATATATTTATCTCCCGTTAAATTGCCAATAAAAGCTTCTATATAAATTTGTTCACCTACTATTTGGCAGTGGCAGGCGATGGGTGATGTGCATCCTCCACCAAAATGAGATAAAAAAGATCTCTCGGCTAATGAGGCAACTCTTGCTTCATTGTTATCGAGTGTTTTTACGATTAATTTTATTTTAAAATCATTTTTGCGAGTGATCACTCCTAAACTTCCTTGCCCAACAGCTGGCACCATGATATTTAATGGAATTCTTTCTTCTATAGTATTCGACATCTTTAATCTATCGACACCTGCTCCCGCTAGAATCATCCCATCCCAATTTGAATTATTGAATTTTTTATATCGTGTTTGTAAATTACCTCGTAAACCAACAATGTTAAGGTCAGGTCGATATACTAATAATTGAGATTTTCTGCGTAAGCTTCCTGTCGCCAAGGTGGCTCCGTGTGGAAGTTTATCAAGTTTTTGTTTACCAATTAATACATCTCTTGGATCATGTCTTTTATCAATGGCAGTGATCTCTAAATTATGAGCGAGCTCTGTGGGGATATCTTTTAGGCTATGTACTGCTATGTCTATCTTGTTTTCAAGCAATGCTTGATCTAGCTCTTTTGTAAAAAATCCTTTCCCTTCTAATTTTTCAAAAGGGGTCTCTAAAGCTTGATCACCTGTCGATTTTATAGAAATAATCTCAAAAGAGATATCATGATGTTTTGATAGTTCAGTGATTACATATTTTGTTTGCCATATGGCAAGTTGACTGTCACGGGTTCCTACACGAATTTTTTCATTTTGTCTCATTTTTATTTGAGGTTTGTTTGAGGTTAAATATTTCTCTTACTACATCAATTCTGGTATCTCCATCAAGATGTCCGTTCGAATATTCTTTTAATTTCTGTGCTGGGTCTCTGAGTAATTTTTGAACAAATCGATACATTATTTTTTCTAAATTTTGTATTTGAGTACTGTTCATTGTTTTTTGAGATTGATTTAATTCGCTTTGTACATAGGTATGAAATTTATCTTTCAAGGCAATTAATGTTGGCCGAATTTTTAAATATTGACTCCACTCAGTAAATTGGTGAACTGCATGTTCAATCAATTTCATGGCATCTGGAATTGATTTTTTACGTTTGTTACTTCCAGCCTCGACAATATGGTTTAAATCATCAATATCATGAAGAAAAATATGTTCTATATCTTTTACATTAGGATCAATATCCCGTGGTACAGCAATATCAATGATGAGAGTTGGTCTAGTTTTTTTATCTAGCCCTGCTGAAAGACACATCTCTCGAGTAATGACATATTGATTATGCTCTGTGGAGCTAATTATAAAATCAACTAATTGTAACGTTTCTGCTAGTTTTTCCCATCGCAAAGGCGTTGCATTTAATTGGTTGGCGATGCGTACTGCTTTAGAAAAGGTACGATTAACTAAATAAATTTTACCCATTGAACGTTCTCGTAAATTTTTAGCGGTGAGTTTACCAATTTCACCAGTGCCAATTAAAAGTCCTTTTTTTTCTTTTAGGTCTTTAAATATTTTTTGTGCTAATTTAACAGCGGCAAAAGCAATGCTCATAGAACCTTCTCCAATAGATGTTTGAGTTCTTACTTTTTTGGCGATATAAATAGTATCGTTAAAGAGGCGATTTAGATAAAGAGCAGTAGATTGAGCTTCTTTCGCAATGAAGTAGGCTTTCTTCACTTGACTCAATATTTGAGGTTCTCCTAATATCATTGAATCTAGACCAGATGCTACTCTAAAAAGGTGTCGAATCGCATCTTCTTTCTTGAGGTAGTAGATAAAGTCAGAAATAATTTCTGGACATTTTGTTTTTATGCTTTGTACAAAAATTGTGATTTTATTTTTTATCTCTTGGTCTTTATTTGTAATTATGTAAAATTCTGTTCGATTGCATGTGCTGAGGAGAACAACTTCCTGAAACATTTTTTTTTTTAGTAGCTTATTTATAGTTGAGCTTATTTCTTTATTACTAAAGGCTATTTTTTCTCGAATCTCAAGAGGGGTATTTTGATGGCTTAATCCCCATAGATGTAGTATTTTGTTTTCCATTTATCTAAAAAAAATTGTGAAAATTTGTTGTGAGATTACCAACGACCATAGAAACTAATGCCAAAGAAACCCCTAAAATAGAGAGATAGCTCCTTTTTTTACCGGGCCAGCTTAATTTAAAATGGGCGATTATTTGAAAGAGATATAATATACATAATAAAAATGAGGTCAAAATTTTTGAATCAAGATAAAAAGAGTGGCCATAAAGGTTGTGTTTCCAAAAATAACCAAGTAAAATGGCGGGTACGAGGAGAATGAATCCAATAAAACAACTTTTTAGGTTCATTTCATCAAGTTCTTCTAATGAGGGCATTCTTTTGAAAAATCTACCAAATCTTTTATTTTTAATATTTTTGAAAAGTAAGAGATATAAAGCTCCATATACTGCCCCTATAATAAAGGCCGCGTAAGATGTGATCGCTAAACTTGTGTGCCATACAAAGAATGGATTTTCAAATAATTTTTTTTGATGATGGGGTATTCCTGAAAATATCTCAGAAATGATTTGCAGGATAAATGAAATATTTATAAAAATGAAGCCTGTTGTTTTAACTTTACTTAATATTTCAATTAAGAAATAAATTAAAAGAATAGCTAAAGCAATTGATGAAATTGCCTCAAATATATTTGATACAGGCATATATCCTAATTGTAGGAGACGGAATATAAAAATTAAGATATGTGTAATTATAAGCATGACAAGAATAAAAGTAGACCACTTTTTAAAAAATCTTGTTTTTTTAATAAAAATGATGGCATACGTCACACTTGTACAAGTATAGAGAAACAATAATATAGTGGGTAAGATGTTCAAAAATTACTCTTATTGTCTGAATAAAGATTATTATTGTTTCCAACCTTTAAGTATACGATCAACTAGATAACGGTTATCCGCAATTATATAATCATCAGGTACCTTTTGCCCCATAGAAAAAAATGAAAAAGCTTTATCCCATGTATTGGATGTCTCGACTAAATGACCAAAGCGATTGGTTTCATCCATTTTACTGATTATAATTCGATCAAAATTAAGGTAACTAAAAGCAGTGATCATTTCATTGATATCTTCGGGCTTACTGCCAGCAGGGAGTATCAAATGTCTTTCAATGTCATAATCTAGAGCATTAAGCATTTCATTTTGTTTCATTAAAAAATCATTATTTTTATGACTCAAGCCAGCAGTATCAATTAAAAAAATATCTGCCTTATCTTCAAAAAAAATATTTTTTATTTTTTTGGGATCTTTACATATGTAAACGGGAGCGTCAATAATACTGGCGTATACTTTTAATTGCTCCGTTGCTGCTACACGATAATTATCAAGGGTAATGATTGTTACAGTTTGATCTTTCTTAAGTTTAAGGTCAGCCGCTATTTTAGCTATCATCGTAGTTTTTCCAACTCCTGTTGTTCCGATGAAAGCTACAGCTCTTTTATGAAAAACTGAAGAAGTTTTAATGGTTGCACATATACTATCTGCTACTTTTTTATAAAGTACTGGAAATATTTTCCATTGCTTCTGGGGAAGTTCATTATAGATATTTTTTAAAATACCATCAATAAATTTATGTGTAAAATCTTGTTTTTGAAGAACTTTATATAAAGCTTTTAATTCTGATGGATATAGTTCTGCCGCTTTTTCTGAAGGCATTGCCATATCAGCAATAAAATTTCTTAAAAATTCAATTTCATGAGATTTTAGATTCCCTAAAACGTTAAAAGATTTTACGGGGGGCGGAGAAGTTGATGCTCTATTTTTTTGAATCATGTTAAGCATCAATTTTTTGTCATGATTCAATAGGTTGGAGGCATTAGTATTTGTCTGAGGAGTAATAGGCAAAGAAGAAATAGATTTTGTAATGAGCTCTGAGGGATCACTTAGGCCTTTTTGTATTTTTGAACCTTCAGGTTCATCACTCATTTTTATGGGTGTCTTCTTTTTTTCTTGAATAGCGGCTTCAATTTTAAACTGTTTTTTACCTACTATTTTTGAAAAAATAGACTTCGCTTCAACCCAACCTTCACCATACATGATTACATCTGGGCCATATTGCTCTCGCAATCTTTTGAGAGCGTCAGCATGATTATTTCCTGTTACACTAACATACCGCATCTAAAACTCCCCATCTCTTGATGACTCTATAAAAGTAAAGAAATAAAATAGAAATTATTTTATTTTTCATATACTAATTGCTTCTTCAGTTGTACTCATAATTACTTGCGTAATAAATTCAATCTTAATATTTTGAGGTATTTCGTCATAAGCGATGACAACAAAATTTCTCGTACCAAGCTCCCTTTCAAGTATCATAAATATACCTAACCTTGTTTCACTAGAAGTTATAAATACGGGAAAAGAATCCTCCTGTTGAACCTCTTGATATGCTTTAATAAGAGAATCTCTGATTGTCAACTGAGTTTTTGGATCTAAAGAAAAAATAAGACCTTCTGTTTCACTTAATTGCATATGTGTTGCCAGTTTATTTTCAATCATTGGATCAATTTGAATTGCTTTAATCACTCCGTTCTCTTGATATTGGTTGATAATTTGGAGAGATATTTTTTTTCGGACATATTCAGTGAGGGTGGCAGGATTTTTAATCTTTTCACAATGGTCGGCTAATGATTCTAATATCATAACAACATTGCGTATTGATATATTTTCTTTAATTAAATTATGAAAGACCTGTAATATAATACTCGAGTTTATATTCTTAGTTACTTCTTCAACTACAGATGGATACCTCTCTTTTGTCTTATCTAGAAGAAGTTTTATTTCTTCTCGTCCCATAATTTGGGTTGCATAGTTTTTTAAAGTTTCGCTGATATGGGTGATCATAATATTATTTGAATCAACCACAAGATATCCTTTTTGCTCCGCTTCTTTCTTTTGCTCTGTAGAAATCAAAAGAGCGTCAACTTGAAATGTTGGATCTTTATAATTTTCACCATCTATAGATTCTGTGACCTTACCTCGATCTAGGGCCGCTAATTTTTCAGGGTATACCTTAGCTCTAGTAACCTCAATACCACCTACGAGAACCGCATATTCATTACCATCTAAATCCATATTATCATTGATACGAATGGGGGGTATAATGATACCTTTTTCTCTGGCAAACTTTTGGCGTAACATTGTAATTTTTTCAAGTAATCCCTTGCCCTCCGTTACATTGACTAGGGGTATTAGGTTATAGCCAATTTCAAGCTTTAGAGGTTCAACTGTGAGTTCATCTAAAAAGTGTTCAGTGGAAGATTGACCTGTTTTTGATTCGCTTTTTGTTTCTGTTGTTATTTTCTTTGAAGTTTTCTTTTGGATATTATAGGCTAAAAAAATTAAAAAACCTGCTATAAGCCAAAGTGGAATTTTAGGGAAACTTGGAATTATGGAGGCACAGAGAAGAGCTCCAGCTACTACGTAAAGTACTCGAGGATTATTAAATAATTGAGCAGATATATCAGAAGCCACATTCTCTTTAGAACCAGCTCTGGTAACGACCATACCTGTTGCTGTTGTGATTAAAAGAGATGGTATTTGAGCGACTAATCCATCACCTACTGTAAGTAAAGTATAGGTTTTTAAAGCATTCATTATGGTGAGTCCATGTAGAATGACTCCTACAATTAGACCACCGATAATGTTGATTGCTGTTATAATCAAACCGACCCGAACATCACCTTGCACAAATTTAGTAGCACCATCCATTTGTCCGTAAAAGTCAACTTCTGAGCGTAATGTATCTCGCTGTTGTCGAGCTTCTTCTTCAGTGATAATACCAGCCGATAAATCTGAGTCAATCGACATTTGTTTACCAGGAAGGGCATCTAGAGTAAATCGAGCGGCTACTTCACTAATTCTACTAGCTCCCTTAGTAATCACCATCATTTGAACAAAAATTAAAATTAAGAAAATAATAAAGCCAACAATATAGTTTCCACCGACGACAAATTGTCCAAAAGACCGTATAAGTTGACCATCAAAACTTGGCCCTTCTAATAAGATGAGTCTGGTCGAACTCACATTTAATGATAATCGATAAACTGTAGTAAGGAGTAATAGTGAAGGAAAAACAGAAAAGTCACTACTTTTTGTATTATACATTGCTGTTAGTAAGATTATGAGTGATAGCATAATACTAACTCCAAGTAACATATCGAGAAGGATGGTGGGTATTGGTATTACAAGCATGGCTACAACTGCTATGACAGCAATGCCCAGTATTATATCTGTTTGTTCATACCACTTTTTCATATTACTCTTTACGATGCTTTAGCTTGAAGTCTTTCACGAATACTTTCAATACTGAGAAAGATATCAATCAAAGTTTGATAAAATTGTTCAGGAACAACCTCATTTTCATTGACATTGTAGTACAGCTCTCTTGCTAGAGGTTTATTCTCTATGATAGGTATGTCATCTTTTCGTGCGAGATTTTTAATGACTAAAGCTAGATGATCTTCTCCTTTGGCGAGAATCCTAGGAGCATTTTCTTTATCTGGGTCATAGCGTAAGGCGAGAGCGAAGTGAATTGGGTTGGTTATGACTATATCAGCTTTTTTAATTTGAGTGAGCATACCTCTACGAAACACCTCAAGTGATCTTTTTTTTTGTCTTTGCTTTGTGAGAGGGTCTCCTTCTGTTTCTTTAAGTTCCTCTTTAATCTCTTGTTTTGTCATTTTAATATTTTCTGTAAATTCGTGTTTTTGATAAAAATAATCTGGTATTGATATAATTAAAAGAATTGTTGTTAAAATAAGAGCTAGTTTAAACCCAGTAAAGCTAAGTGTTCTTAATGCATTACCTACTCCCATTGACCCTGTTTTTAAAACAGATAAAAAGTCAGTATAAATAATAAACCAACTTACAAATGCGAGTAATATAGTTTTTGCAATTGTTTTTATGAGGTTAAAACCTACTTGCTTAGAGAAAAATATTTTTTTCATTATAGTTGAAGGAGTTAATTTTATTCGAGAGATGTCAAATTGTAAGGGTTTTAGAGTGAATAAAAATCCAACTTGGGCTATGTTTCCTACTGTAGCCATGATTACTCCGATTAGAAGCATGGGGGCTAAAATATAAGTGAGCTCCTTGGTAAGTTTCAAAATGAGTAACTCTAACGTTGCGATAGATATTTCAGGTAAATTATTGAAGTTTCCCAAAAAATATTTCAATATTTTAAAAATATGATCAAGCAGCCAACTTGATAAAATAAACATAACTAATAATACGCCTAAGGTGACTAAGGCAGAAGAAATTTCAGCGCTTTTTGGAACTCTTCCTTTTTCTCTTTCTTTTTGTTTCCTTTTTTCAGTGGGCTCTTCCGTTTTACCTTCATCTTCAGCTGCAAAAAAAATGAGACCTTCTGATGTAATTGAAGAGTCAAAGAGTGTTAACCAATTTATTTTACCTAAAAAGTGTAGTGAAAATAGTAGAGTGTCAATTACTCTGAGGGAGTCAAGGAGTAGTGAATATAAGTATACTTTCAAAAAAGTATACTCTTGCTTAACTTTATAAAATAAGTTGTAACTATAGTATGATTTTTTCACAAGAAAAGAGAGCAAACGCAATCCATCATACGACATAATATTAATGATTTACCAAATGACAAGCTTGTTTTTTAAATTAATAATTTTATTATAGAATAATTAAATTGGCTTTAGATATTAATTTTGATCAAAAAATTATTAAAGTGAAAGTAACTAAAAATTTAGAGATTTGAATTTAAGAAGAATATCTTATATTATTATTGATTTTTTTTATTGAAAATCTTAAAAAGAATTGCATTTTTATTAATATATGTAATAAATTGAGAATAAATGAGTGGTTTACTTACTTGTTGTGTTTGAAGCAGATTATATTGTTCACTTGAATCTTTTTTTAGATCAAATAGAAGCTCATATCCTACATCAAAAATATATTTATATCGACCTTGATAAAGTAGGGCAAAGCCTTCTGGTTTCCATAGCCTCAGAGCATTTGTATTTAATGCTTCTATCCACTTTGATTTGGTTGTTTTACTAAAAACGCTAGAACCATCAAGTTTTGATAGTATTTTTGAAATTGGACTATACTTTGAAATATTCAGTAAATCAATGAATGTGGGAACTAGGTCAGCATTTGATGTAACTTTGTTGGTATTCTTTTGCCAATTTGGGTACTTCTTGTTTAATGCACCTTGAACTTTTTTAGGAATATAAATAAAGAATGGAATTGCTAAAACTTCGTCGTAGTAGTTGAGCAATCGGTGTCTGCGAATCCCTTGATCAGCTCCATGATCAGCAACATTTATAAATATTGTATTTTCTAAGATTTGTTGATTTTCTAGATATTTAATTACTTTATATACTTGAAAGTCAACCTCATAAATAGCACATTCATAATCATTCAAATATTCTTTTGAGTGATTACAACTTAAGCGTTCATAACCAATTATTTTCACACCAGCTCCATTACGGTGAGGTAATTTTAGACTAATTATCCCAAAGAAAGGTTGGTTTTTTTTTATCAATTTTAGATGATTTAAAGCAATATCTGTTATTTGATCATCACGGATGCTATTATCATAAGTACGAGGTAGTTTCGATTTACTTGCATCAATCAGATAATCAAGAGTAATGACACCGGGAGTGCTTTGATATTTTAAGTGATGTTTACCCCACTTTAATCGAAATGGTTGAATGAGAAAAGTGTGATAGCCAGCCGCCTTGGCATAGTCCCAGATTAAAGGGTAAGCTCCTAAATCTTTACTCGAACGGGTGGGGAATAACCCAGAATACATTAATGTCAAAGCAACATCAGTCGCACCTGAATTGGCACGGTGATTTTGAAATATAAAAAATTCTTGCGGATGTGTTTGTTGAAAATGGGTAAGATTAGGTGTTGTTTTAACATCGTAATTATATAGACCAAGTTTGTCTTTTGAGGTTTCTTCCCAGCGAAATAATATGATATTGGGTTGATTTGTATTAGAAGAAATTTTAAATTTTGGTAGTTTTATACGGTTTATGAGAATATTATTTCCCCAAAATTTATTTAAGAGAAGTTGATTATTTGTTACCAAAGTAAAAATTAGCACGATTAATATCCCTGACATGTCATAAAAAACCAACTTATTAAAAAAAATAAATTGTTCTTTTATTTTTTTTTGCCAAATAAAGGAGAAAACGAAGGAAGCAGTAATTAAAAAAAGGAACCAAAAGTTGATTGATTCACTTACCATAATCAGACTATATTCAAAATAATCTTTGATAAAGTTTAGTATCGCTAAATTAGGGAAATGTCCAAATTCAGCTACGAAGCCGTATATTAAAGTGAACCATAGAGTTAAAATCATAAATGAAAAACAGATTATTGTGCTACTCAAAGTTTTCCACTTAGATAATAATAATAATGAAAAATAAATTCTGATCACACAAAATGTCCCTAAAGTGGTAATTACGATTAAAGTGAAATTGTGTCCTAATTTTAATTTATTTAAAGGATGAAACCAGCAATATATTACGACGCCTATATTGGCAAATAGGCTTAAGTACCATGGCGAGATAAAAATATTTAATTTTTTAGAACAGATATCTTTCATTTTAGTACCGATCAAATATAGATTGACAAAATATGAGAAAATAAACAGATATTAAGTCAAATAGAATTAATATTTCAAGCTACTTTAATCTTTAAAAAATTTAACATTTTTTTGAAATATTAACAGTGTATATCAGGTATATATGTTATTATACTTGAAGAATAGCTTTTTTCCTTTACGCTTACTCTCTCTTTCAGAGATGTAGAGTGACTATGTTTTTAGTTGTATTCTTTATTCGGAAGGTCCTGTTATTAGGCTTACTTATCTATTTAATAAATCCTTTAAATTCTCAGCCAGCTCCTACTACTAATATTCCTATTGGTGAAAAATCTAATCCATCGATAGGTAAAGGTGTTGAAGTTGAAGATTTTCTACGCGCAATTACTCCAACTGCTGGACCTGAGCAACTTAAAGATGTTCAGTTGAAAAATTTTTCAGTAACTGTAGAATCACAAGGCGGGGTGATTTCATCTTTCAAGCATAAGAATCCTAAAAAACCCCTAAAAAATAATGTAGAGCTTGTAGCTGATTCGGCTTTTCGCTTTGATGCATATAAGACTCCTAAATCATTAAAAGCACTTAACGAAGGTAAATATGTTTTACGATTCTCTAATTCAAGGTCTGGAAGTTCATCTAAAGATATTTCTGCAACAATTAATCTCAAAGCAAAGACAAAACAAGGTATTTACCCAATAAGCTTGACCAAACGCTATAAGTTTTATGATGACTTGCATTATTGGGAGTATTCGTGGGAGATTAAAAATAAATCTTCAGTAGACCTCAGTATTTCAGAATTATATTTTATCTCTTCTCGTCCAATTGGTCCTGAAGCGGGTAAAGATTCACCCAGAGCAGAGGGGTCATTTTACAATTTTTATTATTTAGATGATTCATTGAATACAGTAGCGACTGAAGGCTCAGGTAGTGGTTGTGGTGGTGATTCATCAGATGATGGGTATATCTCGGGAAAGGTTGATTTCTTTGGTACGTCTTCTCGGTTTATGATTATGACCATTCAGCCTCAACATGGTATAAATGGGCTTTATGTCTTTAAAAGGTCTAAAGAACTTCATGTCAAATTTGATCCAGTTTTTGTTCCTGCGCATAAAACAGCATCTATTCGATTTTTGGTATATACAGGCCCCAAGGCGAAAGAATTTGTAAAGATTAAACCAGAGATGAAAACAAAATATCCTTTGCTCGCAAGCATTCATCCCAAAATATATGAAGCCTTTAATTTTGGTATTACAGGCCCTATCCGTGATATAATTGTATGGATGTTAGATGTTTTTTACGCCTTGATTCCCAACTATGGCTGGGGAATTATACTATTTTCAATATTGTTTAAATTAGTGTTTTTTCCTTTAAATCAAAAACAAGCAAACTCAATGAAAAAAATGGCAGGTATACAACCTCTTTTAAAAGAATTGAACGAAAAATATAAATCTAATCCTCAAGAGAAACAGCGCCGTACTTTAGCTGTTTACAAAGAACATAAAATTAATCCTTTAAGTAGTTGTTTGCCTATGTTAATACAAATTCCAATATTTTTTGCTCTTTACGCTGCTTTTTCTGACTCGTATGATCTTTGGCGTTCTCCATTTATCTCAAATTGGATCAATGATCTATCTGAACCCGATACAATTTATCAATTTTCTGCGGGTCTGCCTTTAATTGGAGGAGCTAACTTAAATGTTCTCCCTTTAATTATGGGTGCTACCCAGGTTCTACAGTCAAGATTTACTGTTGTTACGGGAGATGCTAATCAGCAAAAAATAATGCAATTTTTACCGGTAATCTTAATATTTTTCTTTTGGAATTTACCGTCAGGTGTTGTTCTTTATTGGACAATACAGAATATTCTTTCAATTCTCCAGCAATTATATACAAATACAAAAAAATAAAAATAAAAATAAAAATAAAGTAATAAAGGAGAATATTCTATGCAAATACTTGAGACACATGCACTTTCGGAGCGAGAAGCTACAGAATTGACAGTAAAATATTTGAATGTAGAAGCAGATAAAATAAAAATTAAGATACACAAAAAGGGAAGTTCAGGATTTTTTAGTTTTGCTGAAAAAAAACCAAATACCTACTATGTTTTTGCTATTAAAGACAAAACTCCTCGTGATGTGGTCATTCGAGGAGTTTTATTGACTATTCTTCATAAAATGGGATATAGTGCTAAAATTGTTGATATTAAAGATACAGATAATGGTAAGGTGTATACTGAGTTAGCCTCTCCTGCAGCAAGTCATATCATTGGTCGTAAGGGAAGGACACTCGACGCACTTCAAAATATGACAAATCTTCTTATGGAAAAGTTTCTTGGTGAGCCATCTAAAGTTATCTTAGACATTGAAAATTATCGTGATCGTAAGAAACAAAATCTTCAAAATTTAGCTCAAAAAGTAGCAGAGCAAGTTGAAGAAGGAGGCAGAGCAAGGGTACTTGATCCTTTGAATCCATATGAAAGAAGAATTATTCATGAAGCTTTAGAAGGTCATGCAAAGGTTACTACCCAGTCTGTTGGAACTGGAAATTATAAAAAAATTCGTATAAAACTCATTAACCCTCCTGTTCCCGGTTCACAAGGAGATAAAATGCCTAAAGAGATGTATGAAGATCAAGAGAATGATAATTCTTCGGAAGATCAAAATAATGTACTTTTACCGGATAATAAAAATGATGGCTTGGAAGCAGATGGAAATACTCTGCCTGAAACTGATAAGCAGCCAGATGATTATAATAGATAAAATGTTATTAACTTGAATTCTTTAGCTTTGATAATGAGTTATGCCTAACTACTGTTAGGCAGAGCTAGACTCTGAATTGAGTAAACAGAGATATCCAATATGTGCGGTTGCTTCACCTGCAGGTAGGTCGGCAGTCTGTGTTGTTCGTCTTTCTGGCTTAGGTAGTTTAGTTGCTCTTGAAAAGGTATTTCGACCTAATCTAAAAAAGTTTTTTTATTTAGCAGAGAATCCGCGCGTTGCTATTTTGGGTAATCTTTATTTTGAAGAAACTTTAATCGATGAAGTAATTGTAATCCCTTTTGTGGCACCTTATTCTTATACTGGTGAAGAAGGAGCAGAGATCCACACTCATGGTAACCCTATCATTATTAAAAAATTATTAGAAATCTTATATAAATTAGGTATCCAAAAAGCAGCACCTGGTGAATTTACTAAAAGAGCATTTCTTTCTGGAAAGTTTGACCTTACACAAGCAGAAGCAATTCATGAAATTGTTCAAGCTAAAAGTGAGCAAGGGCTTCAAAAAGCTTTACAATTAAAAGAAGGATCATTTCGTAAGATATTACTTTCTTTTCGAAGTGAGCTTATAAATTTACTCGCAGATATTTCTGCAGAACTAGATTTTACTGAAGAAGGGATCACTTTTGTAGAAGAGAATATAAAAGTTCAAATTATTAAAAATCTTATTCATGAATCAAAATATCTTATACAAACATCAAAACAATTAAAAATATTTCGCGAAGGAGTTGAGATTGTCATCGCAGGAGCTCCAAATACCGGTAAATCTTCTTTACTTAATTTTTTTGCAGGAGAAGAAAGAGCCATTGTCTCTAAGATACCAGGAACTACACGAGATTATATTCAAATTGAGCTTCAAATATCTGGTATCCCCGTTTATTTTTTAGATACAGCAGGAATCCATGAATTAAAAAATATAAATGAGCATACAGAAATTGAAAAAATAGGTATAGAAAAAAGTATAAATAAACTTAAAGATGCGGATATTATAATTTGGATGATTGATGGCTCAGAGAAAGTGGGTAGTTGGCCGCTTGAGACAATTAAGTGTGAGGCTGAATACTTATTTGTCGTTAATAAAAAAGATATCTTACATTCAAGTTGGAAACATTATAGGAAAACTGCACCTTTACAAATATCTCTACAAACAGGAGAGAACACAAAGACTTTAAAAGAGGCGCTCAATGCAATTGTGATGAAAAAAACGACCCATACAGCTGGCATTATGCTCTCTGCTTGGCAAACAAATATTCTTTCTCAAATTCAGGTAGGGCTTGCAGAGTCACAAAGCTTAATAGAAGCCCAAGAAATGAAAGAAATTATTGTTTCATCACTTCAGATTGTTTTAGATGACCTCTCTCAACTCACAGGTGATATAACAAATGAAGAAATATTAGGGCGTATTTTTAGTCGCTTTTGTATTGGTAAATAATAATAAAAATAAAATGCTAGACATAAAAATAAACTCACTAATCTTATATCTTATCAAGGTTTGCATTAGATGAGTGCTGCAATAACTAATACTAAATTAAGTGTTTGTCTTTACTTGAAATATCATGACACTATTAGTATGCGTAATATTTGTTATTTAAGTAAGTATTTAGAAAATACAAAAGAAACGGCATTTTTTGAAGTGATTGTTGTTTACACTGAAAATATGGATATTGCTTGTTTTACTGAGTTATATCCAAATATACGATGGTATCGTATTTTAAAAAAGCCAATGAGCTATGTATTTTTCTATCGAGATTTTATTCAAAAAATACGCTCAAAGATATTTATTTTTGTTTCTAACCAAATCTTATTGAGTATTCAAGATGTATTTATTTTAGCGAATAATGCTCTAAAAACTAATGTACTAGTTAGTTATTTAGAACATTCGAGATATTTATTTTTACCATCACATAACAAAAAACTAAAAGATAAATTTGGCTATTTTTTAAATCGATCTCGTTCTGAACTTTATTTGCAATTAAATGCTCCTCTAAATGCTAGTTCTATAGAATTTTTTGCTATAAATCTTGATACTTTTCAGAAAGCATTAAAAAAAATAACTCCACGAGAAAAATTCTATTTTTTTCGTGGAAGATTTGTTATGGGTTCAAAAAAATATAAAAAAGAATCGGCATATCTTGACTTCTGTTTACCTCTAATGGCTTCTCGTTCTAATATGCAAATACATTCTCCAGGAAAAGCACAAAGTCGTTGGTTGATTCCTACCTCTACTAATTTTTTTCCGCTATTTATGTTTTATGTGCAGCTTAAAATTATTTTAAAATTGATGATGTCAACAGGCTATATTGTAAAAATTATTAATTACAAGAGAATTTTTTTACTTATTTCACATCTTGCACTTATTCTTTTTTGCGTGATGACTTATCTTAGTTATAGAGACAGTTGGTTATTATTTGCTTTTTTTATTCTATTAAATATTCCTTTACTTCTTGGGAGTAGTCGCCGACCCTTGAGTTTTCATCATATATTAAAAATCTTTCTAATTTTACTATAGTTTAATGAATCCAAAAAGATATCAAAAACGTATTCATAATCTCTCCAAGCAAATGGAGCCTGCATCCTGCTTTATTTTATTTTCTCCCAAGCCTTGCCTTCGAAATCAAGATGTTTATTATTCGTATCGTACTTCGTCAGATATTTTATACTTCACAGGGATTGATCAAGATAATATTATTTTTGTATTTTTTTCTGATGGCAGAAAACTTATTTTTTCGGAGAGATCTAATTCTAAAAGAGAAAGGTGGGAAGGTAAATGTTTGAGTGGTGAAGAAATAGCTAAAAAACTTTTTTTTACAGAGAGAGATAGTATATATGCCTATGAAGATTTTTGGGAGAAAATATCAGCATTTATACAAAAGACAAGAATCCTTTACTTAGATTTTAATAATCAAGGTAAACTAAACCATAAGATATTAAGCCTTGTTAATGAACTTAGAAAAAATGCAAGGGGTGGTAATTTTTTTCTTCATAATCTAATTCACTCTGGTTCAATTACTGATGAAATGCGTCTTTTTAAAGATAAGTTTGAAATTAAACTAATGAAAAAAGCGGCTGAAATATCTTCTGATGCACATAAAAAACTGATGCAATACACTTATACAAGAGTAAAAAATAAAAAGCGAACCTTTGAGTATGAATTGAGAGCTCACTTAGAAGCTTCTTTTATGGAACAAGGTGCTGATGCACTTGCGTATCCTAGTATTGTTGCTTCAGGCAAAAATGCTACTATTTTACATTATATTAGTTGTCGAGATCAGGTTGATCAGAACGATTTACTGCTCGTTGATGCCGGATGTGAGTATCAAGGATACGCCTCAGATATTACAAGGACATATCCAGTTTCTGGTCGATTTTCTCAACCTCAAAAGGATATTTATGAATTAGTACTGGAAGCACAAAAACAGGCTATTGCACTATGCAAGCCAGGTTCAAATTTAGGTAAAATTCATAAACAAGTGGTGCTGGTTTTAGTGCAGGGCTTATGGGATATGGGTATATTTAAAAAATGTATCAAAGAGGAAAAAAAAGGTAAGTTTATTTTTACTCGTGCAAATTCTGTAAACGAAGTTATCGAAAAAAATTATTATTCTCCGTTTTATATGCACCACACTTCTCATTATTTAGGTTTAGATGTTCACGATGTGGGAGTCTACTATAAAAATAAAAAACATAGGCAATTAAAAGAAGGTATGATCTTCACCATAGAGCCTGGACTTTATTTCCCTATTAATTATCAACACATCTCTAAAATCTATCAAGGGCTAGGTGTTCGTATTGAAGATAATATCTTGATTACTAAAGATGGAGCAGAGCTATTGACAAAAAAAGCTCCCAAAGAAATTGAAGAGATTGAAGCCCTTTCTCTATAGAGTTCTATTATACAACTTTAGTTTATATGATGACCCTCATTAGCAATAATAATTGAATCATACTTTATTTATTTCATAAAGTTTAATATATTTATAGAATACACCGCTAGCACTTAAAAAGGAAATTAAAAAGCCAAGATAACCAGAGAATATACCACCTCTTAAAATATAAAATTTAATAAAAGTTACTAAACCTCTTAAAAATGCCCTTATTGGTGTAATTCCTTTATAAGGAGTATTTTTTGCCCATAAGGTGGAATAACGATCCATTTTTTGCAATAACTCACTGACATTAGAAAAACTGTAATGTTTAAAAGTATTGTTCAATTTTTTGACACTCAATTGATTCATCTCCAAATTTTCATGTACCTGATTATTATTAAATTGAGTCATCTTTTTATTAAATAATCTTAAAACATAATCATTATTCCAACCACAACATTTTATAATTTTATTGTTATAATAATTTTGCCTTTTAATTGCATAAATTTTCTGATTGTCTAATTTTAAATTAAAAATTTCATCAACTAATTCAGGATTAAATATTTCGTCACTGTCAATTGATAAAATCCAATCATTTGTTGTTTGTTCTGTTGCTAAATTTTTTAAAGGACCAAAGCCAATAAATTTACTTTTAAATATTTTTACATTGCTGAAGGTTTTGGCGATATGAATTGTGTCATCGGTTGATTCATTGTCCAGTATAATAATTTCATGAAATTGTGTCAAAGATTGTAGGCATTTTTTAATATATTTTTTGGAATTTTTAGTTAAGATGATAACGCTTATTTTCTTCGCCACTTTCAACCTCTTTAAAGATAATATCAAATGATATTATTTTTAATATGTTCACTGCTCCATATCTTATGTCTAACCAATATTGTAATTATTTATTATTAAAGCTTGGTGCCTATTTTACCTGTTTCTAGCTTTAGAACTCCTCTAGGACAAACTGACATACAGATTCCACATCCAACACAAGATGCTCGTAAAATATCTTTACCTTGCATGGCGTATGAACGCACGTCGATACCCATCTCGCAGTAGGTAGAACAATTGCCACAAGACATACATTGGTCTCCATTTACTGTAATTCGGAATCTCGAAAAAAATTTTTGAATAATACCAAGTATAGCTGCCTGTGGACAGCCAAAGCGACACCATACTCTAGTGCCTCCAATTGGGTAAAAACCTGTCCCTATAACTCCAGCAAAGCCCGCTGTAATTAAAAAACCATACCAATCTTGAACAAAAAATGCAAATTCAGAAAAATCATCGCGTACTCCATGAACACTACCTCGATAGTGATTGTAGATTACAATGCCCGTCATTATGATAGCAATTACCAATACAGAGTAAATTGTTGCCATTTCTAACCTCCAAGAAAATTTTGTTTTACTTGATAAGTGTCGCCAAGGATCTCCCAAAGTATTGGCGAGAGCTCCACAGCCACATACCCATGAGCAATACCAGCGCTTACCAAAAAAGTAGGTTAAAATGGGCACACCGACAAAGGCCATCATAATCGCCCAAATTACCATGCCACGAGGTAACTTCTCTAGAGTTGAGGGAAAAAGATATTCAATCTTTAAAGGCCAAAAATAATTAAAGTAAAATGCTTTTTGATGAAAGGCTTCTAAAATGCCAGGAATCATAAAGGCAATAATAAATTGAACAAGCATAACAGAGAGAGTTCGAATTTTTTGATATTTTTCATTTTTCCATCTCTGTCTAAAGCGAAAGCCCATGAGAACGACTAAAAAAGTATATAAACAACCATATAGAAACCACTTATCTGCTTTTTTCCCTCGAATTAGGTATGAGATAGGGTTAACTCCAGAAGCGAGGATGCTCATCGTTTTTGTAGCTGAAAAACTATGACGCATCTGATCAACGAGGGTATAATATTTTTTATCTAACAATTCTGGATATTTTTTATTATACCAGCGGGAAGCGGCTTTTAGTATTATTTTTTTTTGTTTCTCTAATTTTACAAATTCGGAACTTCCAAGAGGGGGGAGAGGGGAGCTTTGCTTTTCTTGCAGGAATGACTTTAATTGTATATTAAAAATAAAACGATCAATCTTGTGGTCCCAGTAGAGAAAAACATAAAATAAAATCATCAAGGAGGCGATGAGCCAAGCGAAGACCCCTCTATTTCGAAGTGAGCTTAAGATGCCTTTTGGTTTGCCCATTTTTTTATCTCAGGTTCAAAAGTTTGAAAAAATTCAGGATCAAAATTTGCTTCATTTAAGTGCTCAAGCACATAATCTAAAGATTTTTCTTTTTTTATCCATTGTTCACAAGTTTGATGTCGAAAACGAATACCCAATGTATTAAATCCAATAACTCGATGGGGTAGATAAATAATACGAATACTTTTTTTTTCATTAGGAATTTGGTAATAAAATTCTTTTTCGTCGGGTACATTTTGATTTACTTCTCCGTATGTATGATAATCAATACTAAAAAATTTTGCTGAATTATACCAGACTCCTCTGTCATACTCAACGTTGGCTCCTAATATATTTTTTGCAACAATCTTTCCGTGCATTTTACCGGTATACCAAAGGAGTTCTACAACTGATTTTTTGTTTTTATTATTGAGATCAATTTCGGCACAATCTCCACAAGCATAGACATTTGGGATGCTTGTTTCAAATCTTTTATTTACTTGAATTCCACGATTAACCGAGATGTTACACCCTTTAAATTTTTCTATATTTGGTGATACTCCAGCGGTAATAACTACCATATTACATGGAATATTTTCTTTTGAACTTGTACTCACTGAATCAACATCACCTTTTTTATTTGGGTGTATTGCAGATAATCCTGTTGACATTTTTAAGTCAATATTATGTTCAAGAATTTCTTTTTCAATTAATTTACCTTCGTTTACAGAGAGAGCTATCGGCCAATATGAATCTTCTCGTACTAGAAATGTAGTGGGTATCTTTCGATGAGCCATCATTTCGGCAACTTCAATGCCAATGAGCCCACCACCTACAACGACTGCTCTAAAATTTTTATCAACTTTGTTGGTCTGTTGTTCTATTTCATTCAGTTCTTGTAAATTGGTAAAATTAAATACACCAAAAGTATTTTCTCCAGGCCAACCATATCGATTGCCTCTCGCCCCAACAGCTAAAACTAGTTTATCATAAATAATAGAATCAGATTTTTTTAGATCAAGAATTTTATTTTCAAAATCAAAGTCGACTACCCAATCATGAATTAAATGAATGCGTTGTTTTTTCCAGAAAGATTTTTCGTAGGGTTGAGTATGCTTTAATGTCATCTCTCTCATGTAGATATACATAAGAGCAGGGCGACTATAATGATAAAGAGTTTCACCAGAGATTATTGTAATGTCAATTTTTGGATCTTTTTTACGCAACTCTATCGCCACAGTAACACCAGCAATCCCGTTACCCACCACCACCACTTTCATCTTTAAAAGATGAAAAATGTCTATTGAGAATTGTCAATTACTTTATTTTTAATTTAAAATAAAGTAGCTCAAAGATAATCAAAAATTTTATAATTCTCATAAAAACTATGATTGTAATGAGGAGTGTGTTTGGTATAATTAAAATTATAGATTCAAACTGAAAGAGTAATAGATTTTTTTCTTTAGAGTATGTTTCATAGGAAATATATATATCAAATATTTTTTTAATCGATGGTTTAATTTTATTTACCACGAACCATTTAAAAAGTTGCGCTTTCTAGATGAGACTTACATTAAATTTAAAAAATTTAATGGTATTTTTATAAATAATTCTTGACAGTATATGATATTTTAAAGTAGGTTCAGCCAGAGTTCTGCATTCGTATGCAGCGATTTATACTAAATGGAGGGGTTCTATGTATTACAGAAAAAAAAATATAGTGAAATATAGTAATAGGGGTTGTAGTCGATTGCAGTGTTTGGTGATGTCTTTACTAAGGTCTTGGCTTATACTTTTATTATCTTTTTCAATTATTCTCATCTCTTGTGCCTCAGAATCTGAGGCTGAAATGCTTACTAGGGTGGCTCAAGTCGATTGTCCGGTGACGCTTCTTGATAGTGGTGGGCTTGATCTTTGTGTCGTAAAAGGCAGTAATATTACTAATGACACAATTGTAAGTAAGCTAAAACAAAATCTTAGCCTAGAAGATGATATTAAAAAATTTGGAGTGAAAACAGCTGATATAGAGTATGGTGCTCGGCTATATCAAATAACATATAATACTACATATACTGAACTTTTTGGAGATGAGAAAAAGATAAGATCCGCAGCTATGGTTGTTGTTCCCTCAGATCCAGAGGATGATCAGATTTTAAATAAAAAGCTCTCTTTGGTTGCAGTGTCGCACGGAACAATTTTTTCCAACAAAGAAGCTCCTTCAGATTGGAGTATAACTAAGATTCTTGACGGTATTGTGCTTGAAGGCTTGTTTGGAGCTATGATCGGGGGGCATATTACTGTGAATGTTGATTATCTTGGAATTGGGGCTTCACATCATGAGAGTAAAAGGAAAAATAAAAGTGGAAAAGGTGGTGCTCTCAAACACCATACTTTTCAGATGCTTGATTCTTTTGCAGAAGATATTATCTCTGCTATTCGGTCTACACGGGTGCTTGCCGAAAACGATGAACAAATTACTTTAAATAATAATCTTTTTTTGAGAGGGTATTCAGAAGGTGGTGTTGCTACATTGATTACACAAAAAACGATTGAGTCAGATCCAGTTTTGAAAGCTGAATTTCCAATTACAGCAGTCTCTGCTGGAGCAGGTGCATATGATTTATTGCTGACAAGTGCACTTTTATTGAAAGGGTCTGCAGCTAAGTCTGGTAGTGCGGATAGACCAGCAAACAACCCACTTAGAAAGGCTGGTGATTTTAGTACTCCTGGTTACATACCCTTTATTTACTTCGCTGGAGAGCAGACTTATAATTGGCCTAAAAGTTATATAAAAGAGGTCTTTAACACCGATACAGATTTTATGAGAGAAGTATTTGAAAAAGCGATTTTCACACGAGGTGAAATTGAGGAATTACCAAGTCCAAAAGACGGTGAACTTATTGTTCCGAAAACGGCAGCGAAGCTTTTGAAGAATGGCTCTAGTGATTTATTTAAGAGAGAATCTACGCCTCCTGATACTAGTGAATTAACCGAAGTTCAAATTCGTGAACGAGAGAGTGGCACTGAATTCGTTAATGAAGTGGTTCGTGAGATGAAAATTGCTTTTAAAAAGAACTCTATTGTAGGTGACCCACGAGATGAAGGAGACAATAAGAGAAAGGAATGGGTGCCAACTGCACCACTAAGGCTCTATCATTGTATCAATGATCAGAGTGTTCCTCCAGAAAACACAATAGACCGTGCTAGTTATTTAGTTGGTAACAACAAAGTTTACGATAATACAGATCCTGTTTCTTTTTTGAGTAGAGACGACATGGGAGTGACTACTCTACTTACAAGGGCTAATCTTGTCAATTATGGTACCGCCTATCCGAAGCACTCTAGTCTCCCTCTAAGAGCTAGTGCTTACGTTTTAGATAAGCCTATTAATGATGTAGAGAATCAGCATACTGGTTGCCCACTTTATGCACTTTCTATAACAGATTGGTTTAGCGACTTTGATGAATCAGACGGCGAGTGATGCTTGAGATAACATAATATAGTCACTTAAATATTAACTTCAGCCTAAAATTAGAAAAGGCTGAAGTTTTTTAAAAAGAGAGATTGCTTGTCTTTTCTATATCAATTAATTTCGCTGGTTCGAAATTTTTTGTATCTCATTAAAATTAAAATTGTTGTTTCTGTCATTTTGACAGCTATGGTTGGTTTTATTTTAGCTCCGTCTAAACCTATTGACTGGGAAAGGTGTTTTACACTCATCTTTATTTTGTTTTTAATCGTTAGCAGTGCTGCTTTGATGAATAATCTGATTGATTATACCTTAGATCAAAAAATGGGTAGAACTCAAGAACGTAAAATAATTATTGATTCTTTTGGAAAAAATTTTCTTTGGGGTCTTTCTACGATTTGTCTGGTTATAGGTAGTTTATTTACTTATCTTTTTTTTGACTGGTTGACGATGATATTATTACTTTGTGCTTTTTTCTCGTATGTAATATGGTATAGTATTTTTCTTAAAAGAAAAGATGCTTTTGGTGTTATTTTGGGAGGTCTTCCTGGTGCACTACCTTTACCAATTGGTTATGTTGGGGCTGGTTATGGCTTTTCTCCCACAATTATTTTTTTATTTACCTACATGATGCTTTGGCAGCCCGCTCATTTTTGGCTTCTGGCACTTTATAGAAAAAAAGAGTATGATAAGGCAGATATTCCTATACTTCCTTTAATCTATGGAGATAAAGTGACAGCTTATTTTATTTATATTTATAGTCTTGTGTTAATTCCCATATCACTAATTTCTTGCTTTACTGCACAACTTCATTGGGTCTCTTATATAATTATCTTTGCTTTGGGAGTTTATTTCTTACTTAATACATTTTATGCTTTAGAAAAAACAAAGAAATATCAGAAAGCTTTTAAAGCTTCTTTGGTCTATTTATTGGGATATATGTGCATGTTTCTTTTTGATACTTTACTCCTTTCATAAAATATTACTATGCTTAATTCTCATAAAAATTTGAATTCAGAACAATTAAAGGCGGTTCAAAAAACAGATGGTCCTGTGCTTATTTTAGCAGGAGCCGGTAGTGGAAAAACAAGAACACTTGTGCATCGAATTGCATACTTGATTCATGAAAAAGAAGTTCCTCCGTGGCAGATTGTGGCCGTAACTTTTACAAATAAGGCGGCCAATGAAATGGAAGAAAGAGCGGTTGAAATTGCAGGAGAACAAGCTTCTCAATGTATGATTCGTACTTATCATTCTTTTGGTCTCTATCTTTTGAGGTGTCACGCCTCTCATATGAATTATCCAACTAATTTTACTATTTGGAATAGTATTGATCAATATAATGTACTAGAAAATATTATCGAAAATAAATTGGGTCTCAAAAAAGAAGGAAGAAATCAAATTAAATATTTGTCTAATCTTATTTCTAAATTTAAAGATCAACTGATCTCTCCTGATAATCTTTTAGATGCGATAGATGTGGATGAATATGAGTATGGAGATATTTTGCACGAAGTTTATCTTAATTATGAGGCTCAAAAAGAAAAATCATTTGCAGTTGATTTTGATGATATGATATATCAGAGTGTTTTACTTTTTCAAAAAAAACCTGAAATATTAGAAGATATACATCAAAAGTATCGTTATCTTATGATTGATGAATATCAAGATACTAATAAGGCTCAATACGTATTTATTCAATTACTAGTTAAGATTCATCAAAATATTTGCGTTGTAGGTGATGATGATCAAGCTATCTATGGTTGGAGAGGGGCAGATGTAAATAATATTCTTGATTTTAAAAAAGATTTTCCAAATGCACATGTTGTTAAATTAGAACAAAATTATAGATCTTGTCAATTAATATTAGATGTTGCTAATGGAATCATCACAAATAATACCGAACGAATGTCCAAAAAATTATGGACCAGTCGTGCTACAGGAGTTACTCCTAGCCTCATGGTTTTAGCTGATCCTATCAGAGAAGCTTCTGTTGTGGTTGAAACTATATATTCATTAGCAATGGAAATCTCTTACGATGAAATTGCCGTTCTTTATCGAACTAATGCTCAGTCAAGATTATTAGAAGAGGCTCTTCTTACAAGAAATATTCCTTATCGAATTTATGGTGGTATCTCATTTTTTGATCGAAAAGAAGTAAAAGATGTTCTTGCTTATTTAAATTTTTTAGTTAACCCCAATGATGAGGTTGCATTTACACGTATGGTAAATATGCCTGCAAGGGGTCTTGGTAAAAAGAGTATGGATAAAATTTATACATATCGAGAGCGATTATTTAATGAAAATAATATTCAAATAAATTATTTAGAGATCATGGAAAATTCTCATGAAATTGGTCTTTCTGCGAAAGCTATTCAAGCTCTGTTTAATCTTTCTGAATGGATGCGAAAATTACATGAAGAGGTAAGTACCTCCCTTGATTTAGGCTTGTTTTTACAAAAAGTACTTGAACAAAGCGGTTTATTGAAGGCTTATGAAGAAGAGGATAAGCTTTTAGATAGTAAAAGAATTGAATATTTACAGGAACTAAAAAATTCAATCTCTGACTTTCAGAAAAAAAAACCTGAGTCACTATTGAGTGAATATTTACAAGAAATATCTCTTTATACTTCTCCTGATGTAGGTCAACATTTTGAATCTTCGATAAATCTTATGACGGTACATAGTGCCAAAGGTTTAGAGTTTGATACTGTATTTATCATGAGTTTGGATGACGATATTATACCCCACTATCTCTCTAAAAAAGAGTTGAGGTATGAAGAAGAAAGAAGGCTTCTTTATGTTGCAATTACTAGAGCAAAAAATAAACTTTATATGACGAGATGTTTAAGAAGAATTAATCATGGCTATTATCAAGCAACACTCCCCTCTATGTTTCTTGCAGAGATTGAAGCTTCACGTGTGAAATTTGATGTTATCAATATGTTTTAAATTAATTAGGTACTACTGTATTAAAGATTGAATTTTATCTATCTGATTTTTTAGACTTAGGTCTCGCTCAATCATCCGTCTTATCTTCTTTTCGGCATACATGACAGTGGTATGATCGGAGCGTCCAAAAATAGAAGCGATATAACTTAATGATATATCAGGAAATAAGCTTCGGGTCAAATACATGCCAATATGTCTTGCCAAAGTTATATGGCTAGTTTGAGAGCGACCTACAATTTCTTCTTGTTTTAATTGAAAGAAACTAGAGAGTGCAGTGAGTATATTTTGAATTTTAATTTCATTTTGACTATGATTGAGCGGTATATTTTCGAGTCCTTCTTTTAGTGTTTGAATCGATATTTTTATTTTCTTATTTTGAGAGAAAAAATCAAGTCTTATTAGAGCAGCTTCAATTAATCTAACTTCTGTAGTAATATGATGGGCCAAATATTCAATAACATCTTCATCCAATGTTAAATTCATCTCTTCTGATTTTTTCTTTATAATTTTAATTCTGGTATTGAAGTTTGGTGGTTTAATATCTACAATTAAACCTGATTGAAAGCGACTGATAAGTCTATCTTTTAGAGAAGAAAGCCTCTGAGCGGGTCTATCAGAAGATATTAAAATTTGTTTTTTATGTTGGTATAAATAGTTAAATGTATTAAATAGTTCTTCTTGTGTATGTTCTGCTCGAGAAGTAATTAACTGTATATCATCAAATAAAAAGACATCCACATCACGATGTTCTGCTCTAAATTTACGTATTGATTTTTCTTTGTATGAATCAATGAGGCCACTTTGAAAATCTTCAGCAGATACATATTTAACTTTTAACCATGGGTAAAGATTAAGTACATAATTACCTACAGCCATGAGTAAATGAGTTTTTCCTAAGCCAATACTGCCAGAAATAAAAATAGGGTTATGATAGTCGTTAGGTTTATTCGCAGCCCCTTTACAAGCAAGAAAAGCATTTTGATTAGAAGGTCCTTCGACAAAATTATGAAAAGTATAATTTGGGTCAAGGTTGATCTTACTATAGCTTGATGAAGACAAACTAGATGCTGAAATATTACTCCTTTTTTTTGAAGAAATAAGAACAGGTTCTGTGTGATTCTGTACCAAAATATCTATAGGTTTACCAAAAACTTCAGATGCACATTGTTTTAAAATGGAGGAATAACGATGATTTAAGTGATTTGCCACCCTTGGGTCTTTACTTGATATAATAAATTGACTTCCGTTTAATTTTAGAGGGGATAACTCAGAAAAAAATGTTTTAAAAATTTGTGCCCGAACATGTTTTGAGAGTTGTGTATAAATTTTATTCCAAGATAAATTAAGATCAGGTTCAAGCTCTTCTGAATAATTTATGTTAGAAATCTGCAACATCCTTGATATTAGCCAGCTAGAGATTAACAGAGATGGCAAGGTGTTTTTAAACATTAGATAAGTTTTAAAATTAGTGATTGTTACTTTTGGTTACAATTTTATGTCTCTTCATTTGAAAGCGTATAGAACGTATGAGGAAGTAAGGGGGTAACCCTTAAAATAGAGTTTTGATATAAAATGATAGCTTATAATATATAACCAAGATAAATAATCTTTATAATTTTGGAAAGATGCTCTACTTTTGATTAATTTTGGTAATATTCCAAAATCAACGGGTATAAATTCATAAAAATATTTGAATCCAATATTTTTTAAACTTTGTTTTAAGCCGCTTGCAGTATAGTACATAAGGTGGCCGGGAAGAAAATAATGATAATTAAATCCTGCTTTTTTGGCTTGCCAACCTTCAAAATTTGCTGTTTGTATGATAAGCATTCCTCCCGGTGATAATAATTCAAAAGCTACTTTAAAATTTTCACGAGGTTTACTTAGATGTTCAGCAACTTCAATCATGCTAATAACATTAAAATTTTTATGATAAAATATTTTATCATGGGGTAAGTTTAACAAATCACCTTGAAAAATACCATAGATATTCTTATTTGAGCACCATTTTTTACCTTCTTGAACGGCATAGTTAGAAACATCGAGCCCAACAGCTTGAAAATACTTTGAAACTTCTCGTAAAAAACCTCCAAAGGCACAACCAACATCAAGAAATTTACCTATTTGTATATATTTTCGTATATTTTTGACACGTGCTCGCCATACTGCAGAAGCAGCTTTGGCAATTATTCTTTCATCTTGATAGCTATACTCTTGCTCTTTATGATAATAAGCTTTTGAATAAAGGGCATTAATATTATCATCGATATCCTCTTGAAATAAACTTTGACAATTTTTACAACGTTGAACTTTAAAAGAGTGGCTATTTTGTAAAAAATGATGATAAAAAACTGAAATTCCTGAGCATAATGGACATTTCACTTGATTGCCTTAATGACATGATGAGAAATAATTTTTTTATTTCCTAATAGTTCTCTACTTATTGCACCATAGTGAATCTCTGAAAATTTTGTAAATAATTGAATTGTTTTTTTTTTTGTATATAATTGAGCTTTACCTGTTTTTAAATCACCTTTTTTTAAAACCCAGCTTAAATGTGTATCTCGTTTTGAGCGTAATGTACCTAAAAAAAATTTCATGGGTTTTAAAACACGATGTATTTCAGAAATAGCTTTAAATGTTTCTGAAACTGATAGATAATGTAGTACGCCCCATGCAAGTACTATATCAAAAGAATTATCCTGAAAAGGTAGGTTTTCGGCCTTAGCACAAACAAGTTTTCCTTTGAAATTTAAGTTAGTATTCTTTTGAAGCATGTCAAAGATAAAATCTTGTCCGAAAGATGAAGAAGAGTGGTGTTGTAGAAAATTTAAATGTCTGCCATTGCCACAACCTAAGTCAAGTATACTTAAATCATATTGATTTTTCTGAAAAATGTGGCTAAGCTGACTAACTACATATTCATCAGGATAAACAAGTTCACTTCGTTTCCTCTGATAATGCTTGTTCCATACCCTGTGATTTAACGAGGGTGACATAAGAAAATCAAAGTTGTCTCAAAAATGGCATCGGATTAATGTGTTCATCGTCCATTTTTACTTCAAAGTGTAGATGTGGACCGGTTGTCCTGCCAGTGGCTCCCACTCGGCCAATCATTTGACCTTTTTTGACATTTTGCTTTGCTCTCACTACTATCGAACTCATATGAGCGTATAAAGTTTTATAACCAAATCGGTGCTTAAGACGCACAACCAAACCATATCCGCCACTTCTTCCTGCCATATTGACTAACCCGTCTGCTGCTGCGTATATTGGTGTACCAACTTGATCGGCCAAATCAACACCTAAGTGAAATTCATTTAGGTAGCCGAAGGGAGAATATCGTAGACCATAACGAGATGTAATATGACCACCAGCGATAGGCCAAGAATAGGGTAGGCTTCGTTTAACTTCTTGATTTTGGTTTAAAAACTTTTTAAGTATCTTGAGAACGTTAATATTTTGTTGGATTTTTAACTTTAAAGCTCGATAAGAAACGACATCGGAATTATATTTAAATGAGTCATTAATACCACTTTTTTTAAATTCAATAATAAGTGCTTCTTTAAGTGTACCATAAGAAAATCCTGTATTTGATTTTTTTTCGATAAGGTGAATCATTTTATTATAAAATTTTTTACTTTCAGCTAAAATCATTTTTTCAGCTTTTTTTTTAATTTTCCCTGACGAAAGAAAAATATCCACGGGTTTATTTTGGTTATTCATCTGATTAATGATACCTTGAAGTAGTAACTGAGTTTCTCTTTGATCTGAAAATATTTTATTGAACTTAACCATATACTGTTGTCTTTCGTTATAAAAACTTTTATCACTATCATATAAATTCTCAACTTCTGTAATAATGCTCTTTTGAGAAAACCAAGAGACTACTGAAATATATAGAATGGCAATAATCATTAAAAAACTAAAAATTATTGTAAATTTACTTAATTGTAGGTGAAATATTTTAGATTGATTATGAGGGACCACCATCAAAGTAAGATTTTCGTGACCTAGTTTTTTAAAGGCACGGTATTTTCTTTTAAGAAAATCAATTATAGCACTCATAGTACTATACTGTCAATCAGCATCTTTGATGTAAACTAAAAAAATATTGACTCATTAAGTTATTTAAAACAACAGTCGCAAGATGTCTGGTAAGGTGGATAATTTAGTTCTATACTATTCTGTCGATTGTCATTATTGCAAGAAGGTAACAGAATTTTTAAGAGAGAACAATATAGACATACTTATGAAAAATGTTACTAGTGAACCTAAAATAGTGGATGAGTTACTCAGATTGACAGGTCGGTATACCATACCTTGTTTATTTATTGATGGAGTACCTAAGTATGAATCAACTGAAATTATTAAGTGGTTGCTGGAATATGTAAAATCAAATGCTTTGTAAGATAAAGCAAGTAATTCAGAAAAAGTTAGAAGGTGCAAAAGTTTATGTATCTGACCCAATGAATGATGCTACTCATTTTCAGGCAATTGTGATTAGTTCTAATTTTGAAGGTCTATCGTTGGTGAAACAACAACAGTTAGTTATGAATAGCCTTAAAGATGAATTTAATAAAAATTCTGTACATGCACTGGGTTTAAAAACTTTTACTCCTGAACAGTGGGAGAACAAAAAAAAATTCTATCTTCCTACGCCCTCATTGGAATAAATTTAAAAGTAAATAAAGGAGATAAATATGTTAAATAAAATTGAAGAAACAAGAGAAACTATTAAAAATGATATTAAAAATAATCAGATTGTTTTATTTATGAAAGGAGATCGGCAAATGCCCCAGTGTGGCTTTTCTGCCAAAGTTGTTGAAATATTGAATGCTTCTGGTGCAGATTATGTAACGCGTGATGTGTTGGCTGATGAATATCTTAGAAAGGTCATTAAAGAGTATTCTGATTGGCCTACTATACCTCAGCTTTATGTGAAAGAAGAGTTTATTGGTGGCTGTGATATTATTATGGAATTACAGGCTAATAATGAACTTGAAAAAATTCTTGATTGACCTGTGCAGGAATTTTTACTTAAAAAAATTATTTATTATCGTGATGAGATTGAATCTTGGCTAAATACGTATGAAAAACTACATCAAACACCTCTGTACCTATCAACTGATATTAGAGATGCTAATTTTAAAACTTCTGTAGTTGATTCCAATCTATTTCCTTCGGGTTTTAATAATATTTGTGAAGTAGACTTAGATCAAGCTTCAATTATTTTTAAAGAGCGGGTTTTGTTTGAAAAATTAGGGGCAAAAAAAATTCTGCTTATTATAGAGGAGCATACCAGAAATAAATGGTATCTTGAAAATGTGTATACCTTACAAAACATTATACAAAAAGCTGGTTTTGAAGTCATAATTACAACTTCTCAATCAGAAATTTTTGAAGGTAATAAATCTCTGAAGTTGATCTCTGAAAAGGGCAATACTCTTGTCCTTGTGAGTCCAGAGATTGTATTTGATTCAACTGACCATGAATTTAATTATCTTAATTTTGACTTTATTGTATTAAATCATGATTTAATAAATAAATTGCCTGATTCCTTTCAAAAAATAAAACTCAAGACCTATCCATCTATGTATGCTGGTTGGCATTCAAGACTAAAATCGAGACATTTTATCTTTGAAAGAAAACTTATTCAAGAATTTTGTTCTATTACTCAATTAGATCCGTGGTTCTTTTCTTGTTTAGATATTTCGGTAGATTCTGTAAATATCAATGAGACAGAAGGCAGAAATATACTATTTGAGCAAGCTTCTCATTTATTTTTTAAAATTCAAGAAAAGTATGATGAATATCATATTAAAAATAAGCCATTTATTTTCTTAAAAGCTAATTATGGTACTTATGGAATGGGAGTTCTATCTATAAATGATCCTTCTCAAATTAAAGAATTAAATAGAAAATTGCGTAATAAGTTAAGCAAAGGCAAAGGCACCTTAGCTATCGATTCATATCTTTTACAAGAAGGAGTGCCTAGTATTCATAAAGTAGATAATATGTCTGCAGAAATATGCTTATATCAAGTTGCTAATCAGTATATTGGTAGTTTTTATCGTATACATGAAAGTAAAAGTAATGTCGATAATTTGAATAGTCCAGGTATGACATTTAGAAGTATTGGGAGAGATATAAATGCTCCTTGTGGCGACACTCTAGATCAAAATTTACTTTATTTCTATCAAGTTCTTTCCAGAATTTCGGGTATTGCTTGTATGAAAGAAATTATATATTTAGAAAATGAGTTATTAAAACATGAAATTTGTGTTTCTCATTGATCCACTTGAGACTCTTAATTTAAAAAAAGATACTAGTTATCTCTTAATGCAGGGAGCAGAAGCTCGAAAGCATGAAGTATATATCTTGTATAAGGATAATATTACAATGGAAGATCAAGATATTTTTTTTCATGTTTTTCGGTTAAAATTTTTAAATCAAAATACAGGGAGTTATTTTATAAAAGGTGAAAAGGAGAAAATACCTTATCAAAAGATTAATGCTTTAATAATTCGAATTGATCCACCTTGTGATGAAAAATATATTCAACTCACTTGGCTTTTAGAATTTGTTAAAAAAAAAGTTTTTGTTTTGAATGATCCAGAAGGAATTAGAAATGTGAATGAAAAAATATGCGTGCAAAACTTTTATAACCTGACTCCTCCTACTTTAATTACGGCTAACTTACAAGATTATGATCATTTTCTTCAAAAGCATAAAAAAGTAGTGGTAAAACCGACCAATAGTTTTGGTGGAAAAAATATTTTTATGACTGACATCAATGATTTAAATTCTCGTGTAATTTTTGAATCAGTATTAGCGATTAGTGGGTATGCTATTGTTCAAAAATATGTTTTCGAAGCTAAGTTTGGTGACAAACGAGTACTTTTATTAAACGGAGAATTATTGGGATGTATTACAAGAATGCACGGAGCAAAAGATCATAGAAATAATTTTGCGACAGGAGGAGTCTCTAAAATTGCGGACTTTACTCGACGAGATCAAGAAATTATTGATGTTATAAAACCATTCCTTCAAAAAAATAAACTTTATTTTGTTGGAGTTGATATATTGGGCCAATACCTGACTGAAATTAATGTTACTTCTCCAACTTGTTTGAAAGAAGTAAATAAAATCTTTGGAGTGCAGTTAGAAGAGAGAGTTATTCAATTTGTTGAAGAAAAAGTCTTGTCTTTGGAAAAACGGGTAAAGTCTGATTTTGCATTCGCTTCTTTCTAAAGGTTACCTGTAATTCACTTGGCTCGACTTGAACTACAGATATTTTTTTTTGAAATCGAATTAACTCTACTTCCACAGGAATTAATAAAGATATATCATGAATTTTTTTGTTATGTTCACCATTTAGATTTTCTGGTTCATGAGGAATCACTTTGTCTAAATTAATAAAAACTTTCATATCACTAATATTGATCTCTTCGAGAATCTGACGATTTCCTTGAAGAGAGATATCAACTATCTTTTTATTTAAAGTTATATTATAATTTAGGTTTGCTTTTATAATTTGAATAGGTACATTCTTTAATTTTCTTTTATTATCCGCATTTTTTTTAAAAATTCTGATAGATATTGTCACCTTATTTTGATTAATAAAAGACATTAAAGATCCTGGTTTAATCAATGGGACAACTTTTTGTAAATCTTGATTTATATTTTGAACACTTACTACTTGGGTATAGACTTCATAAATTTTTTTTAGTTTGGAGATGGGTCCACTCATAAATATACGCTTAGGCTCAATTGTTATCTGACCTACTTGATAATTTAATTTTGGCTTTCCTTGTAAGGTTACTTTTACCCGTAATTGTTTTTCAATAATTCTTTCAAAAAATATTTTTATTTTATCAATTGATTTTAAGTGTATTTTTGGTGGAAGTTGGCTCAGGTTAAATTTTGGCGTGAATATATTTAGTCCATTACGTGCAGAATTTAAGTTCAAAATGGCTTTTAAGTTTGATGTTGGAAATCTTAAATTTTCTTTTTCTCCACGGATATACAAACTTACAAACTTAGGTAAGGAAGAAGTAGGCATTATTTTAGTAGGAAGTTTTTCTATTTGTAAAGGGATATTAATTTTAATTGTTGATATTTTAATAGATTTTACGAGACCCCACAAGATGATTGCAATAAATAAACAAATAAGTTTTATTTTATTATCTTTCATGAAAAATAAATATAATTGTTGCAGCATACCTAGATTTTTTTAGAGAGACGTCTTTTTTTCTTTTGAAATCTTGATATCCACTGCTCGTTTAATTGATTATTATTAAATGCAATGAGTAAATATCTTAGTGTCTCAATACTAATATTCTCTTGCAGATTACCAGAAAAAGCAACAGAAATTTCTTTTTTTTCTTCCGATAAAATAATGACCAAAGCATCTGATTCTTCAGATATCCCTAAGCCCGCTCGGTGTCTTGCACCATGAGTTTGTTTAATTTTTGAAGACTTTGAAAGAGGTAAGTATGTGGATGCAGAAATTATTTTTTCTCCTTGTATAATTACTGCTCCATCATGAAGAGGATTTTTATCATAAAAAATAGTTATAAGTAGTTCTTTACTTAACTGAGCTCCTAGGGGAATACCAACTTCCGTAATTTGATCTAAACCTGTCTTGTTAAAAATAACAATTAAAGCTCCGAGTTCTCTTTCAAGTATACTTGATGCACCTAAAATAATTTCTTCTGTATTAACTTTTGAAGTGTTATAAAAATTTCTGATCCAGCCACCTTCTCCAATGCGATAAAAAAGTCTTCTCATCTCTGGTTGTAAGGTAATGAGTACGCCAATAATAAAATAATTTGAAAAAACTTCAAAGAGCCAGCTTATCGTTTCTAGCTGGAGAGCTTTGGTGGTTCTGGCGATGATAAATAGAATTGAAAGGCCAATAAGAACGGGGACCGCTCGTGTATGATGTAAAAGTCGATAAAGTGAGTAAATAATGATAGTAACAATAAAAATATCTAAAATATCTAAAAAGTCAATAAGTTCCAATATTTGGTTCATGACTTAACACCTTGTAATTCTTTAAGAAGTAGTCTCATTTGACTTGTTTCTTTAACATCATGGACTCTTAAGATATCAATATTTTGAAGTGCTAAAAAAGTATGTAAAACAAGGCTTCCAATATCATAATTATTTGTATTATCTAATTTCAGTATTTTTCCAATGAATGATTTTCGTGATAAACCAACCATTAATGGATACCCACAGCTTTTAAATCTTTTTATATTTTTAAGCAACATTAAGTTATGCTTTACAGTTTTGCCAAAGCCAATTCCATAATCCCATATAATGTTTTTCGGAAGAATTCCATTTTTTGTTGCTGTAATACTTTGATTTTTTAAAAAATTAAGAATTTCAGAGATTAAGTCTTTATAATTAGGGTTTACTTGCATTTGGCTAGGCTTACCTCGTGAATGCATAATCACAACTTTTTTTTGATATTTGGCTAGCAATTGAATCATTTTTAAAGAACTGAGACCACTAGTGTCATTAATTGTGCCTGCCCCTAGCTCGATGCTTCTTTCTGCAATCTCTGATTTGCGGGTGTCTATTGATACTCGTTTAGAAAGAAAATTATCCCCATACTCTTTTTTTAAAGACTTTAATGGTGTCTTTAGACGTTGCCATTCTTCCTCTATAGAAATTGGTTTTGAAAAGGGACGGGTGCTTTCAGCACCAATGTCTAACATGTCGGCACCACTGTTCAAAATATATTCTACTTGAGGTAAAAAAGTTGTTTCAGTGAAGCGTGAATGTTGATAAAATGAATCGGGCGTTAAATTGATAATCGCCCAAATTTGAAAACTCATCGTTTTGATCTTAAAATTTTAAATAAACATCAATATAATGTTGGATATCGTGACTCAATTTATCTTGATTTAGAGCGTAGGTCATACCAATATTTGGAAATTTCAACTCTAAACCAACAGAGGGTCTCCCTCCGTTTAATCCAAGGAGAAGGGATACATATTTAAATATATCATAAGAAAAGCCAATATTCAAGAGAGGTGGGCTATCTTGATAATTATCTAAATTACTTGTTAAGCCGAAATAAAGTCGAATTTTAGTCCGTGGTATAACTACTGATGTGGAAAGCCTTAATATGATATCTAAACGCTCTAATTTTTTAAGTTCAGAAATAGATTTTTGCATAAATCCAGCCAGACTTTGTAAAGTAGCACCTAATTCAAAAATAGAAGCAAAAAATTGAATACCTAGGGTAATACTACCACCACCTAGTGATTTACCAGCTAGATTTTCAAGAATACCATTGACGCTAAAACCTAATCGAGTTGGTCCTTTTTCAAAAGCGTAGCCAGCATAAACAGAATATAAATTATATTCAAGCTCTCCTGTAGATATTCCATCTTGATCATAGCCATAAATTCCCTGTACTTGACTTCCAAGAATACCGAAGCCTAAGCTGCCTATTAAAATAGGAAAGCCTATCCCAACAAAACCAATTTTACGTTCTAAAGAAAGTTGAGTTACTGTTGATAAAAATTGAAATTCAAAAGTATGATGATATTTATCTTCATTTTCTTCTAATGAGTCTTTTGTATTTTCTATATTTGAACCATTACGTTTAAAGTTTTTAAATGCATTTTGCGCCTTTTTTATTTTACCTGCTCCCCTTATTAAATGATCTTCTCCAGAAATATGGGCTAAACCTGCAGGGTTCCATAGAAGTGCAGAAGGGTCTTTGACACTTCCGGTATATGTAGAACCCAAAGCATTTGCTTTAGCAGTAATGGGAGTTTGTAATAAAGCAACAGCTTGTTTAGCAGAAAGGATGGATTTTTCAAATAAAATAAATAGAAGAAGTATCCAAAAGTTGAATTTCAATAAAAAAGATATCACATATTCACCGAACAATGATTTTAACAAATGTGAAACCCGTAGATCCATCCATTCTGTTTTCACTAACACGAGCATAGTATAAGCCAGAAGAAACTCTGTTGCCCCTAGAATCAACACCTGACCAAAAAATATTTGTATTAAGAGCTTCTCCTCCTATAGAGGGATAGTCTCGCTCGTAAATCTTATAAAGACTAGCATTATAAACAATAATTTTAATTTCTCCAGCAAAGCCCATGAGTTTACCTCCTTCACTTCGCCTAAAAGTAAGGGGTTGATTACTTGTATTTGGACTATAAGGATTAGGGTAAGCGATGATTTTACCAATATTAATTTCTTTAGAGGAAAGATTAATTAAATATAAAAAATAAATAGAGATTGATAGGCAGTAGGTTAGTCGCTTATACATTATTATAGTTTCTCTTTGTTTGCCTTTACGGTTAATGTTATCACTCTTGTAAAAATCTTTTTACGTATTCAAAGCCTTTGTTAGCTGTAGAGTGAAAAGCAGCAAGATTTTTATATTTTTGGTATTTAATATAGGTATCTTTAGCGTGACGCATGGATATTCCTTGACGTATATAATTGATCTATTTGATCTTTTAGCTTTAAGTATAGCCTCTCAATAGCAAAAATGTAGTCAATAAAAAATAATTGGAAGAAAGTATTTATATATATAGTATTGATAGGTTTACCAGCAATACTATGAAGTGGGGCATCTTCAGAGATCAAAGATACTTTTTTGAAATTTTTATTTTTATTTTTTTTATTCTTTTTTAAAAACATGATTAACTTGAAGGTCTGAGTGTAACTTTAGAAAACCTTAGGTTAATCTCTCTTTTCTAAATTCACTAAGCTTGAATAGAGAAATAAGTTGAATTTTTTCATTTTTAAAATTTTCATAGGAACCCTCCTCTCTATCGACTAAGCAGAAAGCAAACTTGGGGTGCAATCCATTTTTTTTAAGTATTTGATGAATTTTTATCGTAGAATTACCTGTTGTAACAACATCATCGATTAACACAATTTCTGTATTCGAGGTAATTTGGTCTAGTCGACCTTCGATTTGCTTTTTATTTCCATGATCTTTTTTTTGTTTTCTAGCTATCAAGGGAATAATATTTAGGCCTTTTTGATGGCCGATGAGTGAAATACCATAAATTAAGGAATCAGCTCCCATCGTCAAGCCGGCCAAACTAATGCTTGATTTGTCAATAGTCTTAGTTATTTTTTCCAAAAAAATTTGACAAATCAATTGGAGGTATTTTGGTACGAACAACACTCGTTTCATATCTAAATAGTATGGGCTTGTTCGACCAGAAGTTAGTGAAAATGGAATTTCATGATTCTCTCGATAAGAGTTCTCTATTATTATTGTTTTTAGTTGCGTATGTATATTGGGCATTTGTATATTTTATTTAAGTGACAAAGATCGCTCATTTGGGTTGTCCTTTTCAAAGAGAAAGGAACCCGAAACAACAATATCAACTCCTAAATTTTTTAACTTCATCGCTTTTTCTTTATTTATTCCGCCATCTACTTCGATCAGGATTGATGGGTTATAGAGTTTTTTCATTTGAATCAGCTCTTCTAATCGGCTAAAACTTGATGGCAAAAATTTTTGTCCATAAAAACCAGGTTCCACGCTCATAAGTAAGATCAAATCAAAAGCAGATAAAATATCTTTTAAAACGCTGGTTGGTGTAGAAGGGTTGATTGATATGCCAGCTAGAATATTTTGCCTACGAATTTCTTCACTTAATCGGATGGGAAATTTTGTTGCTTCATAGTGAAATGTAATATTATGGGGTTTTATTGGAAAATATTTTGGTATTTCTTTTTCGGGATGGGTAACCATAAGATGAATGTCTTGTGGAATTTTTGTTTTCTTTGATATAGCTTGAGAGATGCCCTCACCAAAAGTAAGTTGTGGCACAAAGTGACCGTCCATAATATCCATATGAATAAAATCAATACAATTAGGGTCAAGCTTTGAGACACTTTCTCCCAAATATGCTAGAGGAGCTGCTAAAACAGAGCCAGATACTTTCATGCGGTCATCTTTCTAAGGAATAATCTCTTTAGGACGGTATATTTTTTTTGCTTTTTTAAATTTTTTAATCTTATTTGAATTAACACTTGAAATTTTATAATAACCATCCCAAATAAAAAATTGATCATTAAAAGTTTTAAAAAAAGGTAATGATTGATTTTCTTTAAGGCTTAAATAAAAAAGAGAGGGTGAAGAGCTATTTTTTATTTGAGCTAATTTTTTATTTTTGGCCCCTTGCTCTTGAGCTATGGTATAAGTTCCTTGATCAATACCTAAATCAGAAGTATTTACCCAAATAAATTGAAATGGATAACCAATTTCTTCTTGAGGATGAAGATTTTTGTAGCGACCTACTTTGACCTCCCAAATTAGCTTATTATCAGTTTTAATTTTTGAGGACAATTGGCTTTGTATTACAAAGCTATCTTGTTCAGGGTCGTCGACTGAAGTTTCATAAATTTCAAGAGGAACCTTTAGGTGATAAGCCATTGATTTTACAATTTCAATATTTAGCCCTTCACCCTTTGAAGAAGCATTAGCTATCGCCTCTTCAGCTTTTTGATCAAGACTCTTTTTTTGCTCTAAATGAGTTACTTTTTTATCTGATGTTTCTTCTAACGTACCTGCTGAAACTAAATAAGAAACGGGGTATTCAGGAGGAACAGGGGTTTCAGCTAAAGGATATTGAGCGAGTATTTCACCCTTTGGTTGATCACTAGGAATATAGCTAACTATTCCTGGAATGAGTTTGAATCTTCTCTTATTACTATGGGCGTTACTTAGAATTTTTGGAGCAAGTGAGTCTAAAGAACCAATAAGAAGAGGGGTCTTAACTATATTTTTACTTTGATTCACGAGTAAAACAATTTTTTGACCTATTTTGACAATTTTACCGGGAGATAGACTTTGTGAAATAATATAACCATAAGGATAATTGGTGGAGTGAATACTCTTAAGTATTACCTCAAAGCCATTTTTCTGTAAATAATTATGCTCTTCTAGATATGTCTTGCCAATGAGAGACGGGACCTGAGTCTTTCCTTTGTAGGATATTCGTAGAGTAACAATGAGAAATGCTGTGACAAAAAATAATGACAAGCCAATAAAGTAAAATAAAAAAACTTGAGGCCAAGTTTTTAATAATCTATCAGGTTCGGACACTTTTGAAATTTTATTTGACATCTTTGACATCTCTATCATCAATACTTACAAGTTCTGGTAAAATTCATATCTTGTAAACAATGAAAAATATATTATTACTGGGGGCGGCTGGAAAAACTGGACTATCATATTCTCGTTTACTCTTGAAAGAAGGTTATCATGTTTTTGCTTGGGATGATAATAAAAATATAATTTATCCTGATGATATAGGTTCTCACGAACATTTTATTGAAGTCAAGGAAGGAAGCTTTAACAATGAAAAAATTTTAGATCAGATTGATTCAGTAACTTTGAGCCCTGGAGTGCCACTCAATCAAAAGATTATTATTAAAGCTAAAGCACAAAAGAAAAAAATATTTAGCGAGATTGATTTTTGTATACCATATCTCAAAAATAAGCAATGGATAGGAATTACGGGTACTGATGGAAAAAGTACTGTTGTGAGCCTAGTCGATCATCTTTTAAGAGCATTGGGTCAAAATACAATTTTATGTGGAAATATTGGCGTACCTTTTTCTAAAATCGTATTAGAGAGTGACTATAAATCATCAGAAATTTTAATTGCTGAGTTAAGTAGTTATCAATTAGAACTAGCTGAGGCTTTGATACTTGATGTGGCTGCTTTGCTTAATATTGCCATTGATCATTTAAATCGTTATAAAAATTATGATGATTATGCCAGAACAAAATGTAGTATTATGAAGAAGGTAAAAAATAAAGGAACTTGTCTTACTTCAAAGAATCTTTATGAGCAATATTTTAAGAATAATGATTACGTCTTTAAAGTAAAGATGATTCAAATTCATGAATTATCATCCCCTCATTTTTATTGGCAAAAGAATAATAATAATACCTACATACTCCACCACTATAAACTAAAAAAAGGAATAACCTCGTCTGAGCAAATCAAACTCAAAGGCAAGCATAATTTAAATAATATTTTATTTTCTTTGGAAATTATTTATGCCATAATGAGAAAAAATATAAATATAACTTTAGAAGAAAATATTTTTTTGGGAACTATTTTGCAGAGCTTTACTTCTCTATCACATCGTTTTGAAATAATTCAGGGAAGATACCCTAAGATTATTTACATTAATGATTCGAAGGCGACCACCTCTCAGGCGGTCTATAATGCAGTTCAAAATGTACCTACTAATAGTTATTTATTTTTAGGAGGGCGGGGGAAGGGTGAAGATTACAGAGTGCTTGCAGAGAATATTCAAATAAAAAAGATGAGGCTTGTTCTTTTTGGAGAGGAAAGGAAGCAATTAGAGAGAGTATTTTGTAAAGCTGGCAATATTATCATTGGAGTTTTTGAAAAACTTGAAGAAGCCGTAGAAGTAGCACATCAAGATTATAAAAAAAATACTTTTGATAAAATAGCCTTTTTACTCTCTCCTGGATGTACTTCATGGGATGCTTACTCATCATTTGAAGAAAGAGGCGATCATTTTAAATTTTTAGTTAGATAAAAAACTGTACTACTCATCTAAATTTCATTTCTAAGTATTTCTGATGAACCAGATACAAAAACAATTACTTAATATTAAAGAAAGTTTAAAACAATCTTGTCAAAATGCCTGTGTTGATGGAGATATTGATGGGCTTCGTATTCAATATTTAGGTAAAAAAGGAGAATTAACACAAATACTCAAAGGTTTGAAAAAAACTCCACCAAATGAGAGAGTCATAATAGGTCGCCTTGCTAATCAGATAAAAATTGATATGCAAAAGACGTTAGAAGAGAGGAAGAAACAAATTCAGGAAGAATATTACTCACAACTTGCACAAACAGAATGGATAGATATGACAGTGTGCCCGCCATCATTCCCTCAAACTATTTTTCCTATTAAAGAACGAGGGCATATTCATCCTATTAGCCTCATGCAAAAGAAATTAGAGGAAATTTTTAATCAAATGGGCTTTAATATCTTTGATGGGCCTCAACTTGAAGAAGATTTCTATAATTTCGAAGCACTCAATTTTTCGGAGGATCACCCAGCGAGGGATACGCAAGATACTTTTTATTCAGTACAAGGTAAACTATTAAGAACACATACTTCTTCTGTTCAGATACGAACTTTATTAAATCATCCACCACCCATACGGATGATCGCTCCTGGAAGAGTTTTTCGTAACGAAGAGCTAGACGCTTCTCATGAGCATACTTTTTATCAGATTGAAGGTATGGTTATTGATAAAAAAGTTAATATCTCAAACCTTCTATTTCTAATGAGAACTTTACTTGAAGAGGTATTTTCTAGTGATGTTGACGTTCGACTTAGACCGGGTTATTTTCCTTTTGTTGAACCCGGTTTTGAATTAGATATGAAATGCCTCGTCTGCAAAGGGAAAGGTTGTTCTGTTTGCAAGAAAACGGGTTGGGTAGAGATACTCCCCTGTGGGATGGTGCATCCTAATGTAATCGAAGCATGTAAACTAAACAAAAATGAATGGGAAGGTGTTGCTTTTGGTCTGGGCCTCAATCGACTCGTTATGATGCACCATTGCATTGAGGATATCCGATATTTTCAAACACCTAATCTTAATTTTTTAAAATTATTTTAAAACTTACTATTTTATTTAAAAGTTGATTTGATAATTTTATTACCAGTATGGGTCACTTTTAGAAATTTAAAATTAATGTTATGTAAGTGAGTCTATTTTATCAATTTATTAAAACTGGCTGTGAAGTACTTTGTTCATGAGTTTTAAAGAGTGGTCGGTCTAAGCTAACTAAATTAAAAATACTTGTGTGTTAAAGTAGAAGTATTGCGGTATTTTCTATCACTTCAGTAAGAAACTTCTTGAATTACTTGATTAATGAGAGAAATAAAATATATTGTCTTAATTAAAATGTACTGAGCATAAATTTGTTGTATGAGTAATCAAAAAAAAATTATAAAAGTTACTGATGATAAAAAATTTATTGCAAATATGCCGAAGAAGTGAGCATACCTGATTACTGAGTGCAAAAAAAATGATCAAGCCTAAACTTAATCGAAGAGAAGTGTTGTATGAATGGGTGTGCCAAATTTATAAAATACATAATTTATTTTTTTTTATTTATTTAAAAATAAGTAAACAGTTGATTCGTGTTATATTTTATATATTTTTTGGAATTATGTTTTATCCAAGTATTATTTCTGCTCAGGATGTTGGTTCTTCTGCAGGTTTTTTGAATTTACCTCATAATGTTTCTGAGTATTCGGTTGGCAACTCTGCCAGTTTACTAGGGTTGGATGGAATTTATACTAATCCTGCTTCTACTACGCTACCTGAAAATTTTGCACAGTATTATATGGAGTCATCTGTAAGTGTATCTCAATTTTTAGGAGATATTTTATTTTCGAACGTCTCTTTTCTTTATTGGCTTGGTGATAATTATGGGACATTTGGTGGTGTTATTAGCTTCTTACACTACGGAGATATACCTATTGTAGATGCGAGTGGAAGCTTTCAGGGGGAAACAAGTGCTTATGATTTTTATGGAAGTTTAAATTATTCTAGAAAAATTTTTTATGATATTTTGATCGGTGTTAACCTTAAAGTAATTCAACAAAAACTTTATATATTTAATGCAGTTGGTTTTGCTAGTGATTTTGGTTTAAAGAAAAAAATTAATTTACAAAATAATGAATTATGGTTATCTTTATCAGGGAATAATTTTGGACCAAAAATTACCTTTGAGGTAGAAGGTAGTCCACTTCCTTCGAGTATTAATGGTTCTACCAGCTTTGTTTTGCATAAATGGCTACCTTGGTGGTTTAGTGTGGAAATAGGACCACAATTTAATTATTTTTTAGAAGGACATTATGATTTTACTTTTGGGAGTGAATTCTTATTTGATTTTCAATCTTTTAATTTTTATGGTCTGATTAAGTATAAATATAATTCAGTGAATCAGAATCAAATTTCATTTGGAATAGGAGGTGGGTATCATTTTTATCCTTACTACGTAAATATTTCTTTCGGAATGAAGCCCTTGCAAGAAAGTAGTGATTTCATTACTTCTATAAAATTTATTTATGATTTTGGTGTAAATAAATTGCCAAAGGTTGAAGCAATTAATTTAGAGAAAGAGTTGAATCTTGATAATTCTAAAACTCCAACTCGTGATTTTGGAGAAATTATTATTCAACTAGATGAACCTATCTTTTAAAGATGGTGATAATAAAATAAAAAAAGAAGAAAAATGATTTACAAATACTCATATTGGATAAAGGGTGTTAAGTGCTTGTCTCCTTAAAAAAATATTTTATAGTAATTGTAGTAGCTGCCTGTTTCTCTTTACAAGCTCATATTCTATTTTCAATTTTTTTTTATAATCAGCGTAGCTTGATCAGTTCTCCTCTGTATTGCAATGCTTTGTTTGCTCAGGAATTTACTCAAGGTGGTAGAGAACTTCTCAGTATTACTCTAGAGAAAAATCTAATGGAACAGGAAATTGGTGAGGGAAATACTTTAGAAAGTGATGATCCTGCTGGTAAGTTTAATAGTAGTTTTCATGTTGGTGGTCAACATAAAGAGCTCGTTAAGAGACTGCGTGATTCTTTAGATCTGAAGCCCAAAAAAAATATTAATAATAAAAAGGGTTCAGGTCGTTCTCAAGGTGGCAAAAAAGGGAAAGAAAAGGGCAAAGGTAGAGGGTATCCGAAGGTATTTGAAGATATTCTTCCTGGTAATCAGGCAAAACAGTCTTATATTCACAGAAAAAGGGAATATCAGGATATTGTGGTGAAAGAAGTGCTGCCCACTCTTTATACTATAGATAAACCGTTTGAAAGTATTTTAAAACAAGCTCCTAAAGACTTGAAGAAACATAATGATCGAGATCAGGTGATTGAAGATTTTAGAAGCTGGTTAGATGGGATCGACCCTAATAAAATGAGTAAAGTAGAGATTCTTAGAGACACAGAAGGGAAGGGTCATTTGCCTTTACATTTTCCAAAAAGTGCGAGGCGTAATTATTTTGATAAGACTTTAAAAAGAAGTAAAGAGCTTCAGTTAAAACAGTTTATCGATAAATATTTTCACTATGATCCAAACAAGGGTGATTTACCTATGGCGATTCGCGACCTATATTATCAAAATATCCAACGTTTAGCCTATATGTTTAGTAGTGACATCACTTTTTTTATGATAGATTATTTTCAAGAAAATTTGAATAAAGAAGATTTTTTGCGACATTCATTATCTAAGGCTTCTGAGTTGAAAAATACTAAAGCTGCCACTGAGCTCCTGTTTGCTATTGAAAATATTTATGAAATTCAACAAAGGGCGATTCGACTTCTTTTTGATTTTAATAAAAGGTATAAACATATTCGTCCAGAAAGAAAAAATCGCTTAAGAAATGAAACATTGAAACGAATGATGATTCGTTACTTGCCTCTGTTAACAGAAAAAAATATTTTAAATAATATTGACTCATTTAAAATTTATGCAAAGAAGCGTCTTGAAATTATGGACTACCTGATCAAAGAAACTCCAAACTCTTATCGAGTAAAAGATGCTCTTTTTGAAAAAGGACGTATCTACTGGGAGTTGGGAAAAGTGACTTTAGATGCTTCTCAATATGAAAAAGCGATTCAAACTTGGTCTAAAGTCTCTATGATTAAGTCTGATCGAGGTGATTTTGTTAACGCTAAGGCTTTTAAACAAATTTGGCCTTATCTAAAAGCGGCTGCTGTTCGAAGACCAGAACAAAAAGGGCGATTATCGGTTCTTCCATTGGTGGGTACTGTTTCACAAATATTAGATTCTCGTTTACAAAGACAATTGGCGAATAAAAGGCTCAGAGAAGATAGACTATTGTGGCCTTAAATTAAAATTTGTTTAGAATTATTAACGATAATCAGCATAAGCTTCAATAAGTTAATGTATAAAAAAGATTTTTATGTCTCAGTCAATGGAGATTGGGAATGTATGGTGTCGCATATCTTTCAAGATGAAATAGCGACACTTCCTTATAAATGTCCTATTATTTTATGTCATGGTATTGCAACCAACGGAGAATGTTTTGACTTAGTTAAAGAAATTAGTCTCGTTGATTATTTAATCAGTCATCAATATCATGTCTATAATCTTAATTTGAGAGGGGCTGGAGGTTCTTTTTGTAAAAATAATTCTTCGTCTCATACTAATTTTAATTTTGATGATTTACTCTCAGATATTCCTTTCATTATTAATTTTGTTTTAAAATATCATAAACAATATTCATCTAAAAATGAGACGGTTCATTGGTTAGGACATTCAATGGGAGCGTTGTTAATGTACGCTTTTTTATCAAAAGAAAAAAAAAATAAAAATTTAATTCAATCATTTATTGCTTTAGGGAGCCCTACAGAATTAAAATATATTGCTCACCCTGTTCTTCTTACTTTATTACGATTTAGGTCAGTGATTTATTTTTATCTTAAAGTTAGGAGAATTTTTCAATATTTCTCATTTGTTTTGCGTTATTTTAACACAAAATATCATAATCTTATTTTTAATAAATATGCAGTAAATAAAGAAATAATACAAAAATACCTATGTAAAGGTATTGGAGATGTACCACTACCTTTACTCCATCAATTTTCAGAGTGGATTATAAACGAAGAGATGAATTCAGTTAATGGAAAAGTTAGCTATAATGATATGGGTAAAAATATTGAAACTCCCATACTTTTAATGAGTGGTAGTTATGATAGCTTATGCCCGCCTCATGCCTTATTGAAAACGTATTTAGATATTCCGTTGCCTACTAAAAAGAAGAAAATGGTTATTTTATCAAAAATTTCTGGCTTCAGCTTTGATTATTGTCACGTCGGTATCATAATGGGAAAAAAATCAAGAGATGAAGTTTTTCCTATTATTTTAGGCTGGTTAGATCAATTTCATATGTAAACGATTAAAATTATCTCAAAGATGATATAATTTATAAAATAAATATTGAATCAAGGTAGAGATTGAATTTAGGTCAACTTGATTATTCAAATTCTGAGACTTCTTTTGCGTATACTTTAAGTCTACATTTTTATACAAGAGAAGATCCTAAAAATCATCTAGACCTTTTCTTCGATATTGATCAAGTATCACCACTGCTTACTTACAAAGGTTTTTTAAAAAAACGTAAATATGAATTAACCAGTGTTTGTTATGAAATGCATTTATCGGTATCTCACCAGAGATCATATCTAAAACATCAAGGAAACATTAGTATGAATCGAGGTAAAATAAAAATAATACAAAGAGGTAGTGTGGTATTCCCCAATAATTTTGATTTAAAAAAACCTCCGGTAAAGTTTTTTCTTAAATTTATAAAGATAAATTATTATTTCTTCAAAATTATAATTTTAATATAATTAGTGTAATGGTGCTTGGCAGTGTTGCCATTCGTATCGGGATCGCCTCCACATAATAATAAAAACGCCGATCGAGGTGACCAGCATTTGAAAGATTAAATTAGCAATATATATATGTATTCTTGTGTATTAATCTGTCTTAATTATCACTATTGACAGCTCCATTTTCATATTTAATTTTTAGTTCTACCTTAGGTATAGTATCAAACATTACTTCATTATCACTGGTAGTCATGATGTTGATACCCACCTTAGCATTAGGATTACCCACCGCCCCGCTATTGGCACCGTAACGTGTACTTGTAATGTCTGGGCACCTAAAGGGATCTAACCTGAATGAGACGCTTAAACCAGGCTCATTCGTATTCGGATCATGCGCTGGAATGGTAACAGTCATTGATTTATCAGCAACTATTACTGCTGGAGTTGAAGATGGATCTGTGCCATCCCCTAGAAACTTAAAGGTATAATAACCATCCTTAGTACTGCCTTTGGTATGGAAGTAACAACCATCAGGACTAGCGAATACTTGCTGCTCCGAAAGTTTTGGATTCCCTAGGTACCTTGTTAATGCACTACTAGCATCAGAACCAGTTATCACCCACTTCAAAGTAACTGTTAAAGGATCGCTTGTTGGGACACTTCTAGTTACTGTATAAATAGGTAGATGATCGTCTTTTATCGTATTGGTGATCTCTATAGGAGTAGAACTACATCCCGACGCACGAGTCCCGGAAGAGCTATCTTTACAGGCCAAACTTAAGGATACAGTGCTACTACACATTTCATTCTCTGGGGTATAACCAACATCACAGGTTGTACTACACTTCTTTTCGGTTTGTGGGCCCGGGGTTGTTGTTGTTGTCTCTTCTGTACTCTCTATTGAACTAACGTTTACCTCTGGGGGGTTCCATTATCGCATTGATACTGATACACGCTCAGGCATCTGTGATTGTTTAAGGCATAATGAATAGTGGGATCACCATTAGTAAACGTAGTAGGGGTGTTACATCTTGCACAATTTTCGATGAGTTGTGGGTCGGGTGTTGTTCCTACGACCTTCACTCCATTTGTGCACTCATAAGCATGCTCGGTTGCACCTGACACCAGACATCTTTCATTCTCACGATTGAAGGTAAAACCCAGATCACAGCGATCACTTTTACACTTCTGGGTGTTTTCGGTCGTTGTTGTTCCGCCGGCTTTGACTCCATTTGTGCAAATATAATCATACAAGGGTACAGTCTCATCCCTCAGACACACTTCATTGCCTGAGCCTTCTGGGAGGCTTGGGAGATAACCTGGGTCACAGGAGCTACACTTCTGGGTGTTTTCGGTTGTTGTTGTTCCGCTGGCTTTGACTCCATTGTTGCAAATATAATCATACAAGGGTACACCCGGAATTGTACACATAACAGCAATAATAAAAATACCGATGTTAAGCACAAGGTTGACCAATAACGATTTCTTTTTTGGATTAATTGATTTGATTTCATATTTAATATTCCTCTTAACTTTTAAAATAGTATTTCTTAACTAAGGTACGGTCTAAACGATATGCCACAATGTCAATTTTTTATATTGAAATTTATATAACCTTACTAAGAACTTCTGAAAGTTGGGAGGCGGCAAGGCTTCGTTGTGGAAAAGTCTGTATGTCTGTTCTTCTGCTATGACTGTTGGTTATCTGAAATTATCGGTACACTAAAGGTATATCAGTGTAATGGTTCATTGGCTGATAAATACGAACATAATTTACTCTCATTTTAGTTCTGATTATGTTATGCACTGAGTAGGGGTAACCCCAAGCAGTCATTGAAAAGTGGGCGGGTAGATGCATAATACCTAATTGATTAAAACCAAGATCACGAGCACCTACACGTATAGTATTATAGTAAAAGCCTAGGCTCACCTGATCATCACCTGTACGAAACTCAATTCGATCATCTGAGATAAGTTGTAGTTTATCATGAACACCATGTACCTTGATATAATTACGATAACCAGCTGGAGTCCATTCAACAGCCGTTGTAATGATAAATCTTGCATCTCGATTACGAGTAAGACAAGCCGGTAGGAAGTATTGCCTATAGTTATCCACTTGACCTCGGAATGGCCAACATAATGGAAACTAAGTAATTGAACTATATTGTTTAATATCTTGGGATGCTCCCAATATTCTCTTAATATAAACATGACCATACAGTTGTCGTACATTAGGAATATACTCAATAAGGTCAAACTCAGTACCAACATATTTTAGCAGATTCTCTATAGAATCAATTTTAATACTAGGATAGTTACTTAATGCATGAATTCTAATATTCTTGTGAGGGGGACAGATAGTCATAGCCATATTAATATATGAATTATAAGTTTCTCTATTTACTCTATACTCTACCTCAAGATAGCCATATTTAAAAGAAAATTTACCTTCCGTCGTGAGATGAGCACCACAGCCATGTACTTTTGTAAAATAGTAATGACCACCTTCTATATTCTCGCAAGGAATTCCATTGGCATCAACTCTGCGAGGGGTTTTAGAATAATTCCAAATATGATTATTGAGGGAAGCCATTCCATTTCCGTTGAATTCTTCGTTAAAAATTAATTGATATTTAGAATGATCGTAAACTATGTTATCTGGTAGCGATGAACGATGAGCATTTGTTGTAATAATCTCCGGAAAAGTATCTGCTCGAAGCTTTTTTTGGAAGAGACAATTATAACGATCGCTATTCATTGTTGTATCACAATCTGTTTGTGGCGGCTGAATTGTAATATCTTGTAATGTTTTTTCACCTGTATTAGCATTAGTAAATGACACTCGTATATTTTGTGGTTTTAAATCATATGTATAAATAGTTTTGCTCCCACCGTCGAGAAGCTCTTGTGTATAAAAAGCAACATAACCTTCTCTGGTTACCGTAATCCTTAAGAGGGTTACATAATGATAGATCAGTAGAACTACATACGCGATTATTAGTAGGCTCATGGAACTCCAAGGCAAAAATTCCCGTGTTATTCTCATTTTTTGGCATAAGTCTGGTGATGTAGCGAATACTTGGTTCTTCAACTCGACCACTGCCAGCCTTTTTGTAAAATAGACTTTCGCCATCTTTACGAATACGAAAAAATCTTCTGAACTGATAATACACAAAAGTCTCGGGTAATAGGGTAATGGTTGTTATACCTTGACCGCTTACAATTGTACCAGTTTTAGAACTGGTTTTAAAACGGTAGGGAGAGTGATAGATTGGAGGTTTTTTCTGTGGCGGCTGAATTGTAATATCTTGTAATGTTTTTTCACCTGTATTAGCATTAGTAAATGACACTCGTATATTTTGTGGTTTTAAATCATATGTATCAATAGTTTTGCTCCCACTGTCGAGAAGCTCTTGCGTATAGAAAGCAACATAACCTTCTTTGGTTACCGTAACCTTGAGAGGGGCACATAATGATAGATCAGTAGAACTACATACATGATTATTAGTAGGCTTATGAGACTCCATGGCAAAAACTCCCGTGTCATTTTCGTTTTTTGGCATAAGTCTGGTGATGTAGCGGATGCTTGGTTCTTTATGTTGTTGGTAGCCTCCAGCAAGAATCACAGTGCTATGGAAGAGGCTATGACCATTTTTACGAATACGAAAATTCTTTTTGAACTTATAATACACAGAGGTCTGGGATAACAGGGTAATGCTTATTGTACCTTGACCACTTGCAACTACCGTACCCACAGGCTCTGAAAGCTTTCGTGTGCACCGTTGATTACTTAGGAAAAAATTACTACCACAGGAGCTACATTTCTGGGTGTTTGGGTTCGTTGTTGTTTCGCTGGCGGGCGTGCCATTTGAGCAAATATAACCATACATGGCAGTGTTGCCATGTATGGGATCGCGATTCGTGCCGGGATCGCCATTCGTGGCAGTGTCACCATTCGTGTTAGGATCGCCACCACATAACAATAAAAATGCCGATGTCAGGCAGAAAGTGACCAACAACGAGGGCTCAAACTAGCAAGTACTGTATTCTTGTGCACTAATCATCACTACCAGCACAAGTAAAGCTATTACCCGTACCAGTACACTTACTATCACCATTTTCATATTCAATTTTTAGTTTCTCAGATGTAGGATCAGAGGCTTCATTATTACTGGTAGCCGTGATTCCGATAGACACGTTAGCACTGCTAAAAGCACCAAAAGGACCATTAACACGCGCTGCGTGCCTATTTGTGAGGCGGCTATTAGAGTCTGGGCATTCATATGGATCTAATCGGAATGCAACGGTCTTACTATTCGCCGGAATGGTAACCGTTATTGATTTATTAGTATTATCTACTGTTGGAGCTGGATCTGTGTCATTCCCTAAAAACTTAAAGGAATAATAGTGACTCTCAGAGATTACGTCACATGTGCGGAAATTACCCATAGTCACTGCTGTTTTTGGTGGACTCTCTACATACCGTGTAGATACACCACTACCATCAGAAGCAGTTATCACCCATTTCAAAGTAACTGTTAAAGGATCGCTTGTTGAGACACTTCTAGCCACTGTATAAATTGGCAGATTATCGTTGATTATCGTGTTGCTGATCAGTTTGGGAGAAGACATACATCTTGAATTACTAGCCCTACCTGTGGTACAGTCGAGACTAATGGATACAGGTATCATCACACACATTGCATTGTCTAAGGCAAAGCCATCGGTGGTACAGGAGCTACACTTCTGGGTGTTTTCGTTCATTGCTGTTGTCATTTCCTTTGTCATTGTTGTTGAACCGTCGGGAATAGGGGGAACTCCATTTGTGCAACTATACGAATACACCTCCACGCAGCTTTCATCCTCTAAGGTATAAAAAGCGGGGGGATTAGAGGTGGGAGTAAAGGTACAACTCTCACACTTCTGGGTGTTTGGGGTCGTTGTTGTTCCGCTGGCTTTCACTCCATTTGTGCAAATATAATCATGCATAGCAGTGTCGCCATTCGTGCTGGGATCGCCACCACACAATAGCAACAATAAAAATACCGATGTCAGGCACAAGGTGACCAATAATTGATTTCTTTTTATTTTTTGATTGATTTGATTCATTTTAATATCTTCCTCATTTTCACTCTTTATTTTTGAGTACGTATTTCCTAGAAAATATATATTTGATCTATGTACCACAATGTCAATTGTTTTTACATTTTTTATATTATATATGTCTGAGTAACCGATCAAAAAGGAGGGTTAAAAAAATAATTCAGTCTAACTGCTTCTAAATCGACTTTGAATGTCCGCTTTTTCAGCAATTACTTAAAATTCATGCACTATTATCACTTTTTTGATTGACATTTTATTTTTAAAATAATCTGTGTTGCATTCATGCAAATAAGAAAATTCTTAATATTAATTACAATTATCAACGAAAAATAAACATGAAATACGCAAATATTTTTCTTATCTTTCTCTTAATACTTTATTTTAACCATTGCTCTAATAATAATGATACAAATCAAGCGGTATGTGAACCACCAATAATAGACAGCACTATACATGAATTCTCTACAAATTGTCGAGCTAGTGAAGAAGAACATCTTCGCTTAGAGGGCATTACTCTTACAGATGGACAAACGATAGAGCTTTGGTTTAAGTCTGATGACATATCAGGTACTCGTGGAATCAAAATAACTATCGATGATATGACAACAAATAATGTAACAGTGCACAATGCATCCGCTATAAAACAAGGAACAGCATCTGTTTTTAGTAATATAATTTGTTTTGACTTTCACAATGAAACAGCCTTACACGCAGTCTCTTGGCAAGGAAGTGAATGTAATGCGTCAGGCAAAATAGAAGGAAATCTCGGAACAACGCTCATTAATGAAGAAAGCAACTTAGGCAATTATACAACAGGTGCTGTAGGTAATAAAATGTTATATCGTATTACCGAAGGTGCTGTTGTTCGTAAAATTCAATCAAAAGACGCTTTAGTTGAAGAAAGTGAATAATTTCAAATAAAAAATTTAGTGAACTAAATTAATAGCTTTCTAAATTCTAAATAAGAAGGTTGCGATGAGACATATATTATATATTTTATTATTTATTCTCTCTTCAAATCTATTGTATCCACAAGCTGAAGAAGATTTTCTTACTACCATTGAAAAAGAATTAGAAGATAAAATTCAAAGCTCAGACCAGAAAACAAATACGAATACCAATTCTCAACAAACTATTGATAGAGTCAGCATCCCTAACATATTAGTAGCCGCAGATTTTACTGGAGCTTGGGATGCAGGGGAGGGTAATTCAACTCAAAATACAGCCAATATAAGAGAAGTAGAGTTTGGTCTTTTTAATGCTATTGACCAGTGGGGCATTGGCTCTGTTTTATTCGCGGTTCATAACGAGGGGGGAGAGTTCTTCATAGAATTACATGAGGCTTACTTTGAGTTCAATCAACTTCCTTACAATCTATTCTTGAAGCTAGGGAAGTATTTCTTTGATGTAGGACGTTTAAATAGCATACATCGACACGATTGGAAGTTTACTATCGCTCCTTTAGTTCATAAAGAATTATTTGATCCTGAAGCAGTAGAAGATTTTGGTGGAGAAATCTCTTATATCTTACCTTGGTCATTCTATCAAGAGTTAAAAATGGGTATTTTTAACGGTAGAACATTTGGGCATACTCATACAGACGGGTTTACTAAACCAAGCCCATTATATACAATAAGACTAAAAAACTTCTTTTCTGTATTTGATAATATTTTCAGCTTGCTTGGTTTTAGCTATCTGAGATATCATCCCAGTGCTAACCCTAACGATATTGATCATACAATAGGTACAGACCTTACCCTTAAATGGCAAAATGGAAGACTACAAGCATTAGAATGGTCTACAGAATTTTGGTATCGCTTAGGTCAAAAAAAATTGATTGAAAACGAAAAAAAAATAGGCTGGTATTCCTTTATAGAATATAAGCCAATACCAATCTGGCGTATAGGAGTCCGCTTTGACCAATTTACAGAAATAAACACTTTTAATGGAAGTACAGCTAGTTTCATCGATAAAACAAACTATGCTCAATCGTTATGGGTAACGTTAGCCCCTTCTGAGTTTTCTTATTTTCGCTTAACCATAGAAAGACAAGATTATTTTGGAAAAGTAACTAATTATGTAGTAAGAACCCAAGCAGATTTTATTATGGGGTTTCATCCCGCACATAAATTTTAGGAGAAACTATGAAAAAAAAAATATTTTTATTATGTACCTTTTGGGTAACACTTTCAATACAAGCGAAGATAAAGATTGTTATAACCACTTCTGATTTAGCTAGTATTGCAAAATCTATAGGAAAAAACAAGATACAATTAGAGAACTTAACACAAGGAAGCGAAAATCTTCACTATCTCGTTGCTAGGCCTGATTTGATTCTAAAAACAAGTAGGTCAGATATGCTTATCCTCAATGGGTTAGATTTAGAAGTCGGCTGGTTACCTACTGTGCTTAAACAGGCTCGTAACCCGAAAATACAATTAGGAACAAGTGGATATTGTGATGCTTCTCAAAAAGTTAAGGTACTACAAAAACCTTTAGGAGAAATAAACCGCCAAATGGGTGACGTACATGTAGCAGGTAATCCACACTATTGGACTGACCCTATTAATGGTATTCGCATAGCAGAACGAATCACTGCTTGTTTAAGTCGATTTGACCCCAGTAATCGAAAGTTTTATCAAAGAAATTTTCAATCTTTTTCAAAAAAATTGAAACAACTTACAGTAAAACTTCTTAAAAAGATGAAACCTGTTTTTGGGAAGTCAGTTATTTGTTTTCATAATGAGTTTATTTATCTAATGAAACGCTTTCGACTCAAAACTCCAGAGTATATTGAAGAGAAACCTGGAGTGTATCCTACCCCTGCCCGAAAATCTTATATTATAAACTATATTAAAAAGCATAAGATAGCGGTTGTGATTGCATCTCCTTGGTCAAACGTGGGTTTAACAAGAGAGATCGCAAACAAGTCTGGTGCTAACTTGTTAGTGTTGCCGATACAAACAGGTTCCGCAAAAAATACAGAAACTTATATCAAAATGATTGAAACATCAGTAACCTTGTTATATAAAAATCTAAAATGAAACTTCTGGCATTCGACCAAGTAAGTTTAGGATATAATAATAAAAATATCTTAAAAAATATCTCATTTAATTTGCCAAGCCCTTCAATCACTTTGATTTGTGGGGCCAATGGTGCAGGTAAATCAACACTCGCAAAAGGAATACTTGATCTCATACCAAGTTCACAAGGTAAGATATCTCGATTTTTTAAGAATCCTGCTTATGTTCCTCAACAACATCAAATTGATTCTATATTTCCACTGACGTTAAATAAATTAATTCAATCTGGAATAAAGCCAACTTTGCGATCAATTTATTCAACTAAAGAATTGAAAAATAAAATCAAAGCTATACTTGAACAAGTTGGTCTATTAGAAAAAGGTAATCTACTTGTTCGTGAGGCTAGTAGTGGTCAATTACAGAGAGCTTTAATCGCTAGATCGCTCATTCAAGAACCTGATTTTATTGTTATGGATGAACCATTTTGCAATTTAGATTCTCAAGGAGAAAAAAATATTGAACAAATTATATTTAACCTTTATGAAAGTCAAAAAATAAGCTTATGTATTATAGACCATCCACATAACTCTTCTAATCAATTTTATTCTAATACACTTACAGTTGAAAATCAAAAAGTCGTTTTACAATGAGTTGGTTACAACAATTATCTTTTTATTTTGAAAGGTATTATTTAGAAATATTTTTTAGCTTGCCATATTTTATTTTTACATCTGTGATAGGAGTTCTTCTAATACTAAGAAGATCAAGCTTATTTGGTCTAGTAACTACTCAAGTGGCACAATTTAGTTTTGTTATTGGGTATGGTATTGTCTCTCTATCTCATGGTGATGCCTATGATATAATTAATCAAAATAATTTTGAAAAAGTCACACAAGAACTATATCATATTGATTCTTTCGTTTTTCCCTTAACTTTACTACTTATTTTCTTTCTCGCTTTTATTAGTTATCGCTTCGTTACTTTCTCTAGGAATAAAGAAACAGTTTGGGCTATCTTATTTGTTGGGTTTGCTTCATCCATCCCTTTAATCAAAAAGTTATTTGGCTCTAATAGCAATATTCTTAATAAAGTTTATTTTACAGAGATTTTATATACTCCAATCGATGTGTTCAGACATTATATCATTTATATTTTACTTTTAAGTCTATTACTCTTTTTTGTTTATCGAAAAATAATTCTTGTTTCTTTAGATGAAAAACAAGCAAAGTTGTTGCGGTTATCACCTACATTCTATCATTCAATAGTCTATTTTATTGCAGGGACAACAATCGCCATTAGTGTTAAAGTGATTGGTACGTATATGTCTATATCCAGTTTATTGATCCCCAGCTTTATTGCTTTAACAATTTGTAGGTCGATCTTAACAACGATTTTTATAACAATAATACTTTCTTTAATTTTTACATTAGCAGGGTTCACAATAGCTTTTAGCTTCGATAATTTGCCAACAGAGCCATTAATAATTACAAGCTTCTGCTTTTTTATGTTGTTATCTTTAACGCTAAAAGGTCTATTTCATAAGTAAACGATTAAAATTATTTCAAAAATGATATAATTTATACAATAGATATTAAATTAGAGTAGAGATTGAACTCAGATATTATTGACTATTTAAATTATGAAACTTATCTTGCGTATACTTTAAGTCTACATCTTTATACAAGAGGACATTTTAAGAATCATCTAGACCTTTTTTAGATACTGATTCAGTATTTATCACTCTTTGTTTAGTTTATCTTTTAAGATTTTAGGTAAAAAAATACTTGTCGTTGTTGATTATAGTTGAGAATTGTTCTCAACTATAATCAAGTTTTAAAAAAGTTGAAGCTTTAATCTTAAAAGATAAAAATAGAAAATATGAAAACTAGACTAATCTTTCAACACTCAGTGGCAAAATATTTGAAAATGATTCAAATAGTACATCCAATATCAATATTTAAAAATATATGTTTGTTATGTGCCTCTTTATTATTTATTGTGAACGCTCACTCTGAGAATAAAGATGTAAAAAATAAATCACAAACTGAACAAATTAAAGAACTTAATAAAAAGGTCGAGGTTTTAGAGAATGAATTAATTAAAAATAAAACGGGCCAAGAGCTCTACAAGTCAGTCAAAGAAAAGGGGAAATATGGTTTTGCTCCAGCTTCATCAAAAGTTTATGAAAAAAAACACGGAGTTTCTATTGGTGGTTATGGAGAACTTGTCTACCAAAATTTTGATCAAAAAAATCAAAGCGAAAATGATGTTTTAGCAAATGGCTTTGTAGATCGAGTGAATCTACTCAGAGCAGTTTTTTATTTTGGCTATAAATTTACAGATAAACTTTTATTAAATACTGAAATTGAATATGAAAATTCAAACGAAATACGAGTAGAGTTCGCATACATTGATTTTTTGTTCAAAGATTATCTTGGTTTTAGGGGTGGAATGTTACTAGCACCTTTAGGATTCATCAATGAATTACACGAGCCTACTATTTTTTTAGGTGTATTGAGACCTCTAACAGAAACTTATATTATTCCGACTACTTGGCGAGAGATTGGTATTGGTATTTTTGGTAATTTTTCATATTTTTCTTATAGATTATATTTTATAAATAGTTTTAATGGGAGTAAATTTAACGCTAAAACTGGAATTAGAGGTGGTAAACAAAATGGAGCAAAAGTTTTAGCAGAAGACTTTGGAGTGGCTAGTCGGCTAGATTATGAAAATTCAGGATTAACTTTAGGTTTCTCAAATTATATAGGTGAGACGAGTCAATCGCAAAACTTTAAGGCATTGACAACGGTATCTGATTTTCATGCAGATTTTAAGTGGCGTGGATTATATTTTCGATATTTATTCTCTTTCGCAACAATAGGTAATGTTAAGAAAATAAATGATCTGAACTTTTTTACTGGTAATCTTTCTGTTGGTGAGCTATTAATGGGGACATATGCTGAAGTGGGATACGATATATTTCAATTATTTGATACTGCACAGATACTAATTTTGTTCTCTCGTTATGAATTTACTAATACACAGTATAAGGTTCCAGTAGGTTTTGAAAAGAATTTAGAGAATGAAATAATTATCTTATAAACCGATTATTAATATTGCGGTTAAATTTGATTATCAGGTAGTAGAGACAGGGGCTAAAACTGGTGTGAATAGAATTAATATTGCTTTAACTTATATTTTTTGAGAGTCAATATATAGTGGCTTTATCCATGTTTTAGGTTTAAAACTATCATATTTTTTTGTTAAATCGACGGTTTTGTCAATGAGTAATTGGTGTTTTCTACCATTGAGTGAAACGTGGGCTTCAGAAAAAACTTGGAGACTCTTTTTATATTTTTTTTGATAATATTTTCTTAAAAATTGGGCGAATTGTAAAATTAAATCTGGTTGTGTTGACATCATTACCACTTGATAATTAGAGAGAAATAACCTCGGATTCACTTCAAAACTTTTTCCTGATTTTTGCTCTTTTACCATAAAATGAGTTCTCCCACTTTTCTGCATGAGCATTATTAACCATGAAAATCGAAAACCTTGTTCATGCCAAAATAAATTACCTGAGTATAATAAGCGTCTCATTGGCAAAAGAAACTGAATTAAGAAAAAAGATATAAATATAACTGTCGTCAAATAAGACAGGGGCGAAAGATTTTTCTGTACATTATATTTGGGTTGTTTTATAAAAAAACTAATTAAGCTTTGTGGCCAAACTGGGTCAAAAAATATAGGTGCAAAAAAGATCATCAACCAAGGGAACATTCCAATATCAAACCAGATAAAAGTCATCAAATGAAAAATAATTAATACAAGATAAGCAAAAAATCTTGTATTCTTTCGCCATAAAAATACTGAAATGAGTAGATCAAAAAAAAGACCAGCATAAGAGAATAAGAATGCAGAGGTCTTTGAGTATAATATATCGCCCATTAAAGGTAGCTGTTTATTTTGTAACCAAATAGCTAGTGGTTGGGCATGAAATAGCCAATCATAATTTAGCTTTCCTATAGCAGAAAAAAAATAAACTATGGCTATCTGTAATTGAAGTATTAGAAGATGAATTCTATGAGTGGTAGAAATATTGTTTAACCGTTGTTTGTCTAGTGATAGACAATTATTTGCTGGTAGAAAGATTAAAAGAAAGGCGATTAAACTAATTAGATAATAGTGATTTAAGTAAATTGTGACATCAAACGGATTTTACTACCATGAATATAATTTTTATTTATATCATCTTTGATGATGGTCAAAGAGGGGGAAGGTTAACACTTTTAATTTTTTTTTAAAGTGTAGCGAATATTTTTCTAATATTGATTGTTCAAGTTTACTGTGTCAATATATATTTATTTATTTGAGTGTATCATTTGACCAATCTCTCTATCTGCCAGAAAAATACCTTGTTGTGATGTTCCAATAAGTTTAATTTTATTCAAAATTGAGTTAAATAAATGCTCTTCTTCATGTTGTTCCGCCACATACCACTGTAAAAAGTGAAAACTAGAGAAATCTTTTTCGGCCAAGCAAAGTTCAACTAAATTATTAATCGATTCAGTAACTGCTTTTTCATGCTTATATACCAATTCAAAAATTTCTGATAATGACTTAAATTCTTGTTGTGGTCTTTCCACTTCAGGGACGATGGCACAATTACCGGCTTCATTTATATATTTAAAGAGCCTTAGCATATGTTGCCGTTCTTTTTCTGAGTGATCATATAAAAATTTTGCAGAACCGGGTAAACCGAATCGTTCGCACCACGAAGCCATCGACAAATAATAATAAGATGCGTTTGACTCCTTAGCTATTTGCTTATTTAAAGCCACTTCAATACTTTTTAGTAACATAATTTATCTCCCCCGTCCATTGCCCAGTCTTATTAGGGACTGGCTCTCTGTAAATCAGAAATTTATATTTTTTTTGAATGATTAGGCCTAAAATAAGTTGACTTCGAATTATTTTTGTCCATCCAACAAGGTACTGTATAATTTGCATATTACAGTAATACTCCCGTCATTATCCGATGAACTGCCGATTACAGATTTTTAAGCTCTGGAAACTAGCTTGTATCGCCTAAATCTCAAGATTTTGTATTTTCGGTGGCACTATTGGCGGATTAGAGGGATAGTTGTCGCCATTTATAGTCTTTAGTTGTTTTAATGTAAGACTACTCGCCACATTTATTTTACACTTGACGCTAATGCTCATTCTTACGAGCAGACTGGTTAAGGTGTCTCTAAAATGTGGAATTGTTGGTTTACCCAACGTAGGTAAATCAACAATATTTAATGCACTTACTCAATCTCATGGTGCAGACACTCAAAATTTCCCTTTTTGCACAATTGATCCCAATCTAGGGATCGTCAATGTTCCAGATAAACGTTTTGAGCAGCTTGTAGAACTGATTAAGCCAAAGAGTCAGGTGCCTGCCAATATGGAGTTTCTTGATATTGCTGGAATTGTAAAAGGGGCTTCCAAGGGAGAGGGGTTGGGTAATAAGTTTTTATCTCATATTAGGGAGGTAGATGCAATCTTACATGTGGTTCGTTGCTTCGAAGAAAAAAATGTAACACATGTTGCAGGAATTGTTGATCCAATCTCTGATGTGGAGACAATTGAGCTTGAGCTTATTTTAGCTGATTTAGATATAATACAAAAAAGGCAAGAAAAACTTGTTAAGCAAGTTAAAGCTAAAGATAAAGAAGGAATAAAAGAAAATAAGGTTTTGGAGCATTTGTCGGAGTTTCTTAGAAAAGGTGAAATCATCAATTTTTCTAATCTTGAAAAAAAAGAGCTTTGTGAAATCGATCATCTTAATTTATTAACAAGTAAACCATTTATCCTCGTAGGGAATCTTCATGAAAATTGTATAGCTGAGCTAAATTCTCCTCAATATAAAATTTTAGAAAAATACGCAAAGAAAAAGAATATTTCTGTTTTACCTATATCTGCCAAGATTGAATCAGAACTTATAGGTATCTCAGCTGAGGAAGAAAAAGAATTTTTGGAAGAAATTGGTTTAAAGGTAAGATCTTTAAATGCGGTTATTCAAGAATCTTACCATACACTCGGATACATTACTTTTTTTACGGCAGGTGAGCAAGAAGTAAAAGCTTGGACTGTGGTGAAAGGAAGTAATGCTCAAGAGTCAGCGGGTAAAATTCACACTGATATACAACAAGGTTTTATTAGAGCGGAAGTGACTAGCTTTGAAGATTTTCTTTTGTGTGGCGGAATGAAAGAAGCTCAAAAAAAAGGTAAAATGAGGCTTGAAGGTAAAGACTATATTCTTCAAGATGGTGATATTATTTATTTTCGATTTAATCTATAATAATGAGAAAAACAAAAATTATATGCACTCTCGGACCGGCGACTTCTTCCTTTGAGATATTTAAAAAACTTTGTCATGCAGGTATGGATATTGTTCGCCTCAATATGTCTCATGGAGACAAGAGGAGTCATGAAAAAATTATTGAAATGGTAAAAAAATTTAATAAAACCTCTGATTATCCTCTTCCAATATTATTAGATACACAAGGCCCCGAGATAAGAACAGGAGATATTGAAAAAAATTTTCTACTTTCTGTGGGAGAAGAAATTGATGTTACCGTAGGTGGAGGTCAAGCAATTGAAAATAAAAGTTCGATTGTTGTTAATTATAAAGATATTATTAAACAACTTTCATCGGGAGATCGAATCACAGTAGATAATGGTCTTATTAACTTAGACGTTATCGCAAAAACAAAATTTGGTTTGCGTTGTAAAGTTGTAGATGGAGGATTAATTAAATCAAGACGGCATATCAATCTACCAGGAATTCGTATAAACTTACCGTCAATAACCGCTAAAGATAAGCAAGATATTATTTTTGGGCTAAAACATGATATTGATTTTATTGCCCTTTCTTTTGTTCGTACGGCAGATGATGTAATAAAATGTCAAGAAATTATTCTAGAAAATGGTGGATATGCCCAAGTAATCGCTAAAATTGAAGATCGTTTTGGTGTAGAAAATTATAAAAAGATTATAGAAGCAGCTCATGGTGTGATGGTCGCTCGTGGAGATTTAGGGGTGGAAGTTCCAATTGAAGAGTTACCTATTATACAAAGGCGATTAGTCAAAGAAGCTGCAGAACGAGGCAGAAGAACAATTATAGCAACTCACCTTCTTGAGACAATGATTGAAAACCCTATTCCTAGTCGCGCAGAAGTCACTGATGTGGCAAATGCAATATATGAAGAAAGTGATTGTGTTATGCTATCAGGGGAAACTTCAGTGGGAAAATATCCTGTTAAATGTGTGGAGTATTTAAATAAAATATGCGTTCGAATTGAAAAATCAGGGGGGCTCGATTGGGCACGCAATCACCAAACAATTAATCTCAAAGATCGACTTTGCAAAGCCGCGGTCGAATTAGCAGATAACCAAAAAGCCGCAGCAATTTTTGTGATTACCCACAGAGGTTCCATGGCAAATAAGGTCGCTTCTTTTCATCCTAAATATTCTACTTTATTTGCTTTCACTAATATATCAGCGGTTCATAGACAATTGATTATGGATAGAGCTTGCTATCCCTTTCTTATTGATTTTTCAGAAGACCCTGAAAAAACGGTACAGGCATCCATGCGATTAATCTTAAAACGTAAACTTCTTACTGAAAACTTAATAGTGGTGGTAATTTCAGATATTATCGCTACAGATGAACGTATCGATACAATTCAAGTTAGAAAGCTTCATTAAATTATGATTTCAAATGCAATAATTTCAGTTTATGATAAAACAAATATTCATGAGTTTGCACAATTTCTCCATGATTCAAAGGTCACTATTTATTCAACAGGTGGCACCTATAATATTCTTAAAAAACAGGGTATACCTGTAAAAAAAATTGAAGATTATACAAATTTTCCTGAAATTTTGGGAGGACGAGTTAAATCATTACATCCTAAAATTCACGCAGGTATTCTTGCTAGAAAAAATCTTGATGTAGATATTGATGATCTCAAAAAACATGAAATGCTGACCTTTGATCTGGTCTGTGTTAATCTATACCCTTTTGAAGAATTTATTAAAGGGAGTACACCCGAAAAGTGGAAGGAGTCTCTTTTTTTCTCTCAGGCGATTGAGATGATTGATATTGGTGGCCCGAGCATGATTCGTGCAGCTGCAAAAAATCATCAATTTACAATTGTTCTCACTCACCCTAATCAATACCAAAAATTTATATCAGAGTTTAAATCGAGTGGGGGGGAATGCTCAATCTCTTATCGAAAAAAACTTGCTGCCCAAGCATTTAACCTAACTGCCAGTTATGATACTAAAATTGATCATTTTTTTACTCATATTCTTGATATTAAAGATCATGATCATCTTAATATATCATTAAAACAAGAGCAGAAATTACGCTATGGTGAAAATCCTCATCAAAATGCTGGCTTTTATACCGCTATTGAAGGGATCAATAAACCTTGGCATCAACTTCATGGAAAAGAATTATCTTATAATAATTTACTTGATCTTGATTCTGCTTTAGCGCTCGCTCAAGACTTTGATGAGCCTGTTTGCATTATTTTAAAACATACTAATCCATGTGGGGTAAGTATACATTCTGATCAATTAATTTCACTTGAAAGAGCTATCTTGTCTGACCCTGTCAGTTGTTTTGGAGGTATTGTATTATTTAATCAGCCTATTCTTGAAGGGACAGCAAAAAAATTGAATGATATATTTTTTGAAATTATTATCGCACCAAAATTTGATGAAAATATTTTAAATATTTTAAAAAATAAAAAAAATGTAAGATTACTTAATTATAATTTAGAAGATTCAGAGAACCTAACTTTATCAAAATTACAAATTATTACCAATCAAGGTGGTTTTTTGATTCAAGAAAAGAACCGCGACGTATGGGTAAAAGAAAACTTAGAAATGGTCACCCAAAAAACTCCTAACGAAGAAGATATTCAAGAACTTTTTTTTGCATGGAGATTAGTTAAGCATATAAAATCAAATGCGATTGTTCTCTCAAATAATCAGCAAAGTCTAGGGATCGGTGCCGGACAAATGAGTAGGATAGATGCGATGCAAATTGCCGTATCTAAAGCCCAAAAACAAAAACATAATTTAAAAAATAGCTATTTGGCTTCTGATGCTTTTTTTCCTTTTCAAGATGTTGTTAATATAGCGGCAAAGGAAGGTGTCAAGGCAATTATTCAACCTGGCGGCTCAATTCGAGATGAAGAAAGTATTCAAGCCGCTAATAAGGCTGGGATGATTATGTTATTAACAAGAATACGTCACTTTAGACATTAGTAATTTTTTAAGTTAAACGCATAATACAACGTTTATTAGGACATTTCCAGTAAGCTGCACTACAATATCTATATTCAAGTTTATCTTCTGGTTTTGATAACTTAAAGACGCCTTCACACGGTAACACCGACCAATCATTTATTTTTCTTCCTTTGTTTCGATCAAAGTGGCTATAAACTGGAGGCGTTGAGACTAAATCACCATGATTTTTGCTCTGAGTTATAGAGGTCTTCATTTGCCGTATATCGACAATTTTATAAAAAGCTTAACCTCTCTAGTCGCCAAAGTCTGGTTTATAGTCAAAGAAATGTTCTGCACATATCCAACGTACTGTTCGTGACTTAGAGCGCATAACCATAGAATATGTTTTTGCTCCTTCAGGTATAAATTGAACGCCTTTGAGCATTTCGCCATCTGTAACACCAGTAGCACAAAACATAACATCTCCACTTACTAAATCTTCCATTGAAAAATATTTGTTTGGATCTTTTAAGCCCATTTTAAAAGCTCTTTCTTCTTCTAATGCATCTTTAAAATTTAGTTTTCCTTGAAAGTCACCTCCAAGACACTTGAGGGCTGCTGCAGAGATCACTCCTTCGGGAGATCCGCCTGCACCTAAAAGAATATCAACAGGTGATTCTGGCATACAAGTAGCGATGGCACCGGATACGTCACCATCACTGATAAGTTTAATTCGAGAACCAACTTTTCTTACATCAGCTATTAATTTTGTGTGGCGAGTTCTATCTAAAATACAGACTGTAATATCTTCAACATATTTTCCCAACGCTTCGGCCGCTTTTTTTAGAATTATTTCTGTTGGGTCTTGAATTGATAAGAGACCTTTAGCTTTGGGACCAACCGCTAATTTATACATGTAGGTATCAGGTGCGTGTAGAAAACTATTTGAACCACCGACCGCAATTACAGAGGTGGCGTTATAGCCCCCATTTGCCGTGATTGTCGTTCCTTCAAGCGGGTCTAAGGCAATATCTAATTTAGGACCGTTACCCGAACCAACTTTTTCTCCGATATAAAGCATGGGGGCCTGATCTCTCTCTCCTTCACCGATTACGACAGTTCCACTTACATTGAGGATATCAAAGGCTTTCCGCATTGCATCTACAGCAACTTGATCAGCCAGTTTCTCATCACCCTTGCCCATTTGTCGGGCAGAGGCAAGTGCCGCAGCTTCTGTTACTCGAACAAATTCGAGGGCTAAATTTCTATCCATAGAAACAAGCAGAATAAAGATGATCAAGATAATGTCAAGTATTAAAATAGTACTTAATATAAAATTAAATAATTACATATTGCATATTTGATATTTATTCAAAAAAATTTTATTTTTTATTATTAATTTTAATAATATTAATCTAAATATCTATAAAATTTTAACAAATTAGTAATACGATTAATGATTCTTTTTATTTTAGGGAAGTAGTAATAGAAAAATTAGTAATTATAAATTAGTTGCTGTGAGGAAACAAATATAATAAATAAAAAAGAATTGACGCATTTGTACACATTCAGAGAATGAAATTTAAGATTAAAGTTTTCAGTTTGTTTTATTGAAGGAGTGAAATTATGGAGATTGTTTGTAGAGAAAGAGATTTTATCGCTATTCTTGATATTCAAGGTGAAATTGGTCTTTACAGTGCACCTGAAATTAAAGACAAGATACAAGGTTTTATTAGTGAAAACAAGTGCAATGTTATTATTAATTTAGGGGAGGTTTCTTACATTGATTCGTCTGGGATAGGGGCTCTTATATCAAGTCTCTCTAGCCTAAAAAAGTCAAATGGTGGTATGAAGATAATTAATGTGCTTTCCACTGTGAGGAAAGTTTTTGAACTAACTAAGCTAGTCTCATTTTTTGAAATATATGATTCAGAAGATGAAGCGATAGCTAAATTTAAAGAAGAGGTTTTGAAATACGATGAAAATGAGAAAAAATATTAAAATTTATTTGAAATTATTCTTTTGTCTACTTTTACTTTTTTTTACTTGGGAATGTGGTAAAAGTATGCCCGTTGAAGAGATGGGCAATGCAAAATATATGGTGAGTAAAGCTGAAAGTGTAAAAGCTGAGAAATATGCAACTGAGAAATATGAGTTAGCTAAAAGGGCATTGTTTGCAGCTCATGATGCTGTCTCGAAGGGAGATATGGACCTTACAAAGAAGAAAGCGATTGAGGCGAGTAGATTGGCCCAGGAAGCTTTTGATGTATCGATTCCGAAGTTTGCTAAGGCAAGCAAAGAATATGCTGAAGCTTTGATAGATGAAGCTAATAAGTTATCGGGAGCTGATTTCGCTGAAGCAGAGTTTAAAAATAGTAAAGACTTTTTAGTCGCAGGTAACCAAAATATGATGGATAAAAATCATAAAGATGCTGTGCGAAGTTATGAAGATTCAGCTCAAGCTGCTGGAAAAGCAAAGGACATTGCCGAGGCCCAGATTGAAACAATGAAACTTTCTGTCTTAGAAATTGAAGATAAATTGGAACAAGCTAACAAATATGGAGCGGGTAAGGAATTTCCAAAAAAACTAAAAATGGCGAAATCATCCTTGAGGCAAGCTAAAGATTACCTTAATACTAAAAAATACGTGATAGCTCGTGCTCAACTTGAAAAAGTAAATAAACTGACTCAGGAGCTACTTGATAAGTCCCTAAAAAAATGGGCTAAATCTCTGTATCAAGACGTAAAAAAATATGTAAATAAAATTGATCGGAAATTAAAAAAGTTTCTTAAAGTTCGTCGTAGCGATGAAAAAAAAGATATATTAAATTCCACTAAAATTACTATGAAGGCAGCCAAAGAGTCTCTCGTTAATGCGGGTAAATTAATTAAAGATGAAGCATATCAAAACTCTAAAGATGAATCAGAGGAAGCAAATCGTTTAGCTCGAATTGTTCAAGATCAGTTGGCTCAATTTTATTTTCTTTCAAAAAAATCAAAAGCTGGTGGTATGATGTCGTCGTCGGGTGAGGGTTGGAAGCAATATGTTGTTAAAAGACGTCCTTCTCGCAGAGATTGTTTATGGAGAATCGCTGAATATCAAGAGATTTATGCGAATCCTTACTTATGGTCTCGTATTTATAAAGCAAATAAATCTAAAATTAAAAACCCAGACTTGATATACCCCGGTCAAAATTTAGATATCCCACCAAAGGTGGGTAAATAAAAAAATAAATAATCATAATAAAGCAAATTGTGACAATTTTGAAGGTGAAATAAAATAATTGTAGAATAGATTTCAGTCATTTAAGTTTTGAATAAATAACCTAAAAGGGAGTGAATTAGTTAATTAGTATTCTGAGCTTGTTTTAATTTGTTTAATTTTTTAGCAAACTATTTTAGCTGGTTTTATCATTCTATTTTAGGGATTTTTTACAGGGCATCTCTGTTTTAATTGTATTTGTTGATATTTTGATTAAAATTTAAAATAACTCTAGGAGAAAATATGGAAAAAATAAAAGAAAATAATATAGGAAGAAAGAATATCACTAAAAATGGAAGTAAGCCTCAGTACAAAGGGCAAGAAATTGGTAACCTTAAAATTCAAAATATGGATGAACTAATTGAGGTTGCGGAGGGTTTGAGTATTGAAAATCCAGGATCAATGAAAAAATCGGCGCTTATATTTGCAATTTTACAAGCAAAATCTGACAATAAAGATGGTACCGTTTTTACTCAAGGAATCCTTGAAGTATTACCCGATGGATATGGCTTTCTTCGCTCTCCTGATTATAATTATTTGGCAGGTCCAGATGATGTATATGTTAGCCCATCGCAGATACGCTTCAATAGTCTTCGTAAAGGAGATAGTATATATGGCCAAATTAGATCGCCAAGAGATAATGAGCGTTTTTTTGCAATTATGAATGTTGAAGAGGTTAATGGAGAAAGTTTAAGTAAAGTTCGCCGTAGAGTTTATTTTGATAATCTCACTCCTCTTTATCCAGAGTCCCGACTAAAATTAGAGACAGATTCGAGTAAGCTCTCAATGAGAATACTTGATTTGGTAACTCCTATCGGAAAAGGCCAAAGGGGTTTGATCGTTGCTCCACCCAGAACTGGTAAAACTGTACTGATGCAAGATATTGCTAACGCTGTTATTACTAATTATCCCGAAAGTAAATTAATTGTCCTTCTAATTGATGAACGTCCAGAAGAGGTGACTGATATGGCTAGACATGTAAAAGGGGAGGTTATAAGCTCAACTTTTGATGAACAGGCTTCCCGACATGTTCAAGTGGCTGAAATGGTTATCGAAAAAGCCAAAAGGCTCGTTGAGCATAGGCAAGATGTAATTATTTTGCTTGATTCAATTACAAGATTAGCAAGGGCTTATAATCAGGTTATACCATCTTCAGGAAAAGTGCTTTCAGGAGGTGTTGATTCAAATGCACTTCATAAGCCTAAGAGATTTTTTGGAGCTGCAAGAAATATAGAGGAGGGTGGTAGTCTGACAATTATTGCTACGGCATTAATTGATACTGGATCAAAAATGGATGAGGTGATTTTTGAAGAATTTAAGGGAACTGGTAATATGGAGGTTCACCTTGATCGAAAATTAGTTGAAAAAAGACTGTTTCCTTCGATTGATGTAAATCGCTCGGGAACACGAAAAGAAGAACTTTTGGTGAATAGTGTCGATCTAAATCGAATCTGGATATTGAGAAAAGTTTTATCCAGTCTTACTCCAGTAGATAGTATGGAGCTTCTCATCGATAAAATAAAAGGAACTAAAGATAATCAAGCTTTTCTTGATTCAATGAATGTTAGCAGTTAAGGTCTCTATTATAATTTCCGATATTTGGTTATTGGGGTCGATCTGCATTGGCATTATCAAAAAATAAAAAAGAAAGTCAATTAGTGCCAGTACTCTTTACTATAGGTATTATTGGGTGGGGATTTTTTGCTATTGATCGACTTACAAGTTCTCAAATACAAAATAAAATTAGTTTGAAAAATAATTTTAATAATATTTCTAAGCAAAAAGTTAAAAAAACTGATTCGTTCCTTCAAACAATAAAAGATTGGATTATTACGCAACTCATAGAGTCTAAAAAAGTGACTCCAATTAACTCTTCTCTTTCGAAAAATAATACAATACCTGTTTTATTAGAAGATGACTTGAACCTAAACAAGATAGATGATCCTCAAATAAATGAAAAAAAAAAAATTGGTCTGAGTCAACAATCTAAGCAAGCAAAAGTTTATTTTTATAAAAACACTTCATCTGGCCTCAAGCTTCGTTCTGTAAATAGAGAAATACAATTTAAAGAATCAGACAATATTGAAAAAGCTACTTTTAACCAACTATTTTTAGGTCCTACAGGGCAAGAAAGAATAAAAAACTTTTTAGATTCATTCCCTGGAAAACCAGAAGTTTTGTCAGTTAAAAGAAATGGTAAAATAATGATTATTAACTTTAAAAAATTATTTGGATATGGCTTGAGTCAGCAAATGGTCAAATCACAATTAAAACAACTTTTTATAACAGCCAAACAGTTCCATGGTATTTCAAAAATAAAATTATTATTACGAAATAAACCTTTCAAGAAGCTGGGTGGAGATAGTCTTCTAATTCCAGATGTGATTGATGAAACTAGCTGGTTGCTTACCTCCTTATACTGATATATTGATAGGTCAAAATTTTATGTGATGATTTAAATATTGTGAGATAAATTTTATGAGAATTATCTTTTTCTTTTTTTTTATTCTAATTGTTTCAATTTTGTTTTTTTGCAGTACTGAACAAAAAAACTCCTATGAAATAGATATTAAATTAAAAAAAAATAATATTTTATGGCATGAGTATGATAAGGATTGCTCAAAAAATTTTCCATTTTGTCACAAAGAATTTATTTTTAAAAAAAAACCTTTAAATGATCCTCCCAAAGCATTATCCAGTTTTTCAAAATTAATAAATTCGGTAAATTTAAGAGGAAAGCTATATATATTTACACCTTTTAAAAAACAAAATAAAATGGAATATATTCTACCACCACTACCCCAAAATATAGACCAAGAGATATTTAAATCTTGGTTTTCTCAGCATATTTTTCCATTAATTTTGAAAAATCCTTTTTTAGCTCAAAGAGAAGGGGTTCACTATCAAAAAAATTCATGGTCAATTAGAGGTGTTAAGCTCTTACACACTACATGTGTGCTCAATATCTATCCAAAATTTATTGAACACCCCTTTGTGTTTGTTTTTTTATGGGAGGGTTTATCTCGACCATTTTGGTCTTCATATAAAGAAGCTGAAAATTGGAGTATAAATCAGTTTTCAGCTATATTATCTACTAAAGAAATATCTGACGATTGGCATGATATTTAATTTTTACTCAAAAATATTAGGTTTTTTAAGCAAAAGTGTTTGAGTTTAAATATTTGAAGATGGAGCTTAAACGACTTAGACACTTTTGCATTACATTAAATATAATTTGACATTGTAAGCTGATAAGATAAATTCGCTTGTGATTGTCTTTAAAATAGAGAACTCTGTCTTTTTTTTCAAAAATCTACACTTTCTTCTGTTCATTTAATTTAGTTTATTGAAGCATCTGCAGAATTTTTAATGGATGCTCAAAGAGAAAAGGGTCATCTTTTCATTAATGAAATATTTTACAGCATACAAGGTGAGGGTAGCTTTATCGGTTGGCCTTGTATTTTTATACGCTTAATGGGTTGTAATCTCAGATGTAGCTGGTGTGACACCACTTACTCTTTTTATGAGGGTAAAAAACAGAGTTTTTATGAGATATTAGAGCAGATTAAAACTTATAATTGTAAATTAATTGAAGTGACTGGAGGTGAACCTCTCATGCAAAAAGAAACTCTCTCTTTTCTCAATTTTTTAAAATCATATGATTATAAAGTACTTCTTGAAACATCGGGTTCCATTTCAATTGAACATGTTCCCGATGAGGTTCATATTGTGATGGATCTCAAAGCCCCCGGTTCAGGAGAATCTAAAAAAAATCTTTTTACAAATATAAATTATCTTAAAGCATCAGATGACCTAAAGATTGTTATCTCAAACAAGGAAGATTTTTATTGGGCAGAAAAAATTTATTTTGATTATCAAATTCAAAATCGACTTGAAAAGCCTGCCATCATACAATCTGTATTTGATGAATCTAAACCTCTTTACACCTTAAGTGTTTTAGCCAGTCTGCTCAAAGAAAGTAAAGCATTTTTTAGAATGGGGGTTCAGTTACATAAATTGATATATCCAAAAAAAGAGAGAGGAGTATGAAGATACAACTTGATTTTCGATTTGACTCGGCACATTTTCTTCCTTTAGTTCCGGATAACCATAAATGCAAAGCAATGCATGGGCATACTTATTGGGCAACGGTTACTCTTACAGGAGAAAATAATGAAGCTGGTTGGATAGCCGATTTTGGCGATATACGAAAACTAGTAAACCCGGTAATCTCTAAACTTGATCATACATTATTGAATGCCATCCCCGGGCTTGAAAATCCTACTGTTGAAAATATAACAGCATATATTTATCATCAATTAGAGTCAACAATTGAGAATATCACTTCGGTGGAAGTTAAAGAGACACCTTTTTCAAGGTGTATTTACTCAAGAGAAGATGCTATAAAAAAAAATAAATCTTAGGTAGTTTCATTTCATATACTCGTAAAGCAATTATTCTTTTTTCAGGAGGTCTTGATTCTACAACCTGCCTTTTTATTGCAAAAAATCAAGGCTACGAAATTACTCCTTTGGTGATTGATTATTCTCAAAGGCATCATATTGAAAAGGAGTATGCAAAAAGAATTTTAAAATATCTTAAAATTGATAATGCTATTTTTTTAAATGTAGATTTCTCTTCAATAGGAGGTTCAGCCCTCACCGCTGATATTCACATTCCAAAAGGAGGAAAGCACATCGGCACATCTGATATACCCGTTACTTATGTACCGGGCAGAAACTTAATCTTCCTTTCACTGGCGGTTGCTATCGCAGAAGTTCGTGGTGCTTGTGATATTTTTATTGGAGTTAATGCTCTTGATTACTCTGGTTATCCTGACTGCAGAGGAGATTTCATTAAATCTTTTGAACAAACTTCTACATTAGCCAGCAAATCGGGCAGAGAAGGGCGACCTTTTTGTATAAAAACTCCTTTGATAGACCTAACAAAAGTAGAAATAATTCAACAAGGAGTTTCTTTGGGAGTCCCTTATGAATTGACGTGGTCATGCTATGACCCTCAAGCTGAAAAACCATGTCGAGAATGTGATGCTTGTATTTTAAGAGCTCGTGGATTTAAAAATCTCGGATTAAATGATCCTTTAATTGAGAAGATATTTTCTCTTTGACAGTTTAAGCTAAGATCACTTTTTTGAGCAGTGCAGACTCTTGCAGACTTAGTTGATCTTTTTAGTAATAATATAAAAGAATATAAGCACACATCTTACAAAGAAGCTCGTGTAAGAACAGATTTTATTGATAAATTTTTTGGCTTGTTAGGTTGGGATGTTAGTAACGAAAGAGGAAAAAGTGAATATCAGCGGGATGTCGTCTCTGAAGATACTGTCGTTGTTAAAGGAAAGCCTAGAGCACCCGATTATTCTTTTCGTGTCAATGGAGCTCGCAAGTTTTTTGTGGAGGCTAAAAAGCCGTTCGTAGATATCGAGCATAGCCGCGACCCTGCTTTTCAAGTGAGAAGGTACGCTTACACCGCCAAGCTCCCTTTGTCTATTTTAACAGATTTTGAAGAGCTGGCTGTTTATGATACCCGTATCAAACCAGATCACAACGATGATGCCCGTATCGCTCGAATCTTTTATTGTAAATATACCGATTATGAGCACCAATGGAAGTATCTTTCAGACACCTATTCTAAAGAAGCGATTTTAGGGGGTAGTTTTGATGCGTATACCTCTAATAAAAAGAACCTCAAAGGAGTATCGGAGGTTGACAAAGAATTTTTAAAGACCATCGACGGGTGGAGAGTCGAGCTTGCCAAAACTATAGCCAGAAACAATACATCTCTGGCTACTTATGATATTAATTACGCTGTTCAAAAACTTATCGACCGAATTATTTTTCTTCGTTTTGCCGAAGATCACAACATTGAAGAGTATGGTTCTCTCAAGAAGTTTTTAGAGACAAAAGAACGGGTTTATCCACAACTTGATGTATTTTTCAAAAAAGCTGATGCTAAATATAACTCCAGTTTATTCAAGCCAGAGGAGTATATCTCTAATCTTGTCATCAAAGATAATGTCTTGCATACGATCATTCGTGGGCTTTATTATCCAAAATGTCCTTATGAATTTTCGGTTTTGCCCATCGAAGTTTTGGGTTCAATTTATGAAAAGTTTTTAGGCAAAACGATTCGTTTAACTGAAGGACACCAAGCCAAAGTAGAAGAAAAACCAGAGGTTCGTAAAGCAGGAGGAGTCTACTATACCCCTCAATATATTGTCGATTATATCGTGGAGAATACCATAGGCGAAAAATTAAAGAATAGAAAGGCTGCTGATTATGAGTTACAACCTCCCAGCAAGCAAAAAAGAGGGAGTATCGTTGAAAAGTTGAACGGTGCTGAACACTCTCTTGCAATTCTTGACCCTGCCTGTGGTTCGGGTTCTTTTTTAGTTCGTGCTTACGATTATTTGCTTAAATGGTATTTGAATCAGTATACACAAAAATCTGTACTTAAAAAAAATATCAAAGAACATAAAATTTATGAGATCAAAGGCAATAACTATCGTTTGTCAATTCGTACCAAACAAGTTATTTTGACCCGTCATCTTCATGGTGTGGATATCGATCGACAAGCGGTGGAGGTGACCAAGCTTTCGCTATTGCTCAAGCTTATGGAGGGCGAAACTGAACAAACCTCCGCTGGTTTTTTACGTTTTGATCAGGCACGACTATTGCCTAATTTGTCGCAAAATATCAAATGTGGTAATTCTTTAGTAGGTAGTGATTTTTACCAAGATAAAAATATGACACTCTTTGAGCCAGCAGAAAAGATCAAAATCAATGCCTTTGATTGGGAGAGCGAACAGGGTTTTAGTGATATTATGAAAGCAGGAGGTTTTGATTGTGTCATTGGTAACCCGCCTTATATCAGAATACAAACCTTACAAGAATTTCAACCACATATAGTTACTTATTTAAAAAATAGATACAAATCGGCATCAGAAAAGAACATAGATATTTATGTTGTTTTTATAGAGCATATTTTACCATTACTCAATTCTGAGGGCTTAAGCGGTTATATCTTACCACATAAGTTTTTTCAAGCAGAGATGGGAGAGAATATAAGAAAGATATTATCTAGTAAACAAGCTGTAAGACAAATTGTTAATTTTAATGCTGAACAAATATTTGAAAATGCGACAACATACACTTGTTTATTATTTTTAAGTAATAGTAAGATAAAAGAGTTTAATTACTATAAATATAGCTTAAATAAAAATGTCGAATCTAGTTTAAATAATATATCCTTTAGTAAAGTATTGTCTAAATCATTAGATCAAGATACGTGGAATTTTCATACAGGTCTAACACAATCTATTATAGATAAAATAGACAAGCAAGATGTTAAGTTAAAAGATATTACACATATACGCGTTGGGTTACAAACCAGTGTAGATAAAATATATGTTTTAAAACTTAACGATAATACAGATGAAGATTCTAATATTTTAGCTTTATACTCTCAATCTTTAGATAAAGAAATTCAAATTGAAAAAGAGTTAATCAAACCTTTTCTTATGGGTAGGGATGTGAAACGGTATAAACAGCCAGAGTATAAAGCTTACGTTATTTTTCCTTATACTATTTTAGAGGGTAAAGCAGAGTTAATAGATATTAACGTTATTAAAGCTCAATATCCATTAGGTTATGAGTACTTAAAAGAAAACAAAAAAGGATTAGAAAATAGAGAAAGAGGCAAGTTTAAAAAAACATGGTGGCAATTTGGTAGACCACAGAATTTAGAAAGTTTTGAAAAAATTAAATTAATTACAAAAGTATTGTCTCAACGTTCATCTTATACTTATGACCAATATGGTAAATATACTTTTACTGGCGGTGGCAATGCTGGTGGTTATGGAATCACTCTAAAGATTAGTTGTAAATTAGATATATTTTATGTTTTAGCATTACTAAATTCCAAAGTATATGATTTTTTTATTTTGAATACATCTACTGTTTTTCGAGGTGGGTTTTATTCTAACGCTAAACGATTTTCTGAAAATATTGGAATCCCAAAACCAACAAAAGCCCAAGAAAGCCAATTATCTGAGCTAGCAACTCAGATGCTCTCTACTCAAAAGAGCCTCCACGAGACAACTTCACCTATAGAGAAGAAGTCATATCAACAAGAGGTGGAGATCATCGACAAGCAGATTGATACGTTGGTCTATAAACTCTATGAGCTGACCGATGAAGAGATTAAAATTGTGGAGGATAGTGGGTGAGGGCAATAAAAACTGTCCCGGTTCATCCCGCTACCTTGCGTTGGGCACGAGAAAATCTCGGCTTATTCATCGCACAGGTGGCAGAAAAATTGGACAATTTCTGATTGCCGTGCTGGATAAAAACTAGCTTTATGTTAATTACTCTGAAATTGACGATGTGGATTATCAAATATCGAATGAAGATAAAGAGCTGAATAGGCAGTTTTATGAAAGTTAACATGAACGAGAAAATAATAGACCTGCGTTTTAAGGTAACCGATTTAGGGGTCATAAAAACAGGTGAATTTACACAGAAACCTTTAACCGTTTTCTGTGGACCTAATAACAGTGGTAAAACTTGGGCGATGTATTCGCTGTATCATTTTTACCAGATTTTTGAAAAAGCCAAATGGTTGGATAAAGAAGAAAAAGAAAAGATTTCTTTGGATGAATTTAACAAAATAATATCGTCAAGCCTCGCCCATTTATTCAACACTTCGGTAGAAAGCATTCGTAATGCTAAATTTGAGCTGCAAATGGAGGCGGGTGATTGGGAAGAATTGTGCGAGAATAAACAGAAAGATGTTTTTCTTATGCCCGCCGAACGTAACGGCTTGCATTTATTTTTTCGTGAATTAAGTACCCGCCGAACCGCTCTGTTACACCACGCGTCCAAAGATAACATTGATATTAATGATCTGTTACGCGATGTTATCAGGTCGCGCTACGCGGTTCCAATTGCAAAGTATATTGACTGGTTGAATGATATGACCGATATACAAAAATCAAAATCAACAGAATTTCATGATTACGCACAACAGTTACAAAAGTCATTGGCAGGGGGAGCTTATAAAGTCGATTCCAGAACCGGAGATATCGCCTTTAAGCCTTATCAAAGAAAACGTGTTGGGGTTGAAACCCAATCGCTGGGTTTGCATCTCACTTCCAGCACGGTTAAAAGCCTGTTTGGGCTGTGGTTTTATCTGAAATATCAGGCAGAGAAGGGTGATGTTTTGATGATTGATGAACTCGAGCTGAATATACACCCAGAAAATCAACGTAAGGTAGCGCGTTTATTAGCTCAACTGGTTAATGCTGGCTTAAATGTGGTTATCAGCACCCATAGCGATTATATAGTGCGTGAATTTAATTCACTGATTATGCTCAGTCAGGATAAAGATAAAGCATTACGCAAAAAATATGGATATAAAGATAACGAAGTATTAACGATGGAAAAGGTCGGTGCGTACTTGTTTGACGAACAAACAATAAAATCTTTTGAAATAACAGCAGATGATGGTATTTATGCCACCACGTTTGATGAGGTAATTCGTAAGCTGAACAATACCAACGATGACATCTATTACAGCTTACAGGACAAGGAATATGAATCAGAATCAGAAGCTGGCTGAGTTATTTCAACAAACTATCAACAAAAATTGGCATTTAAAGAAAAAGGACCGCATATGGTCACTAAAAGGTGTGCCTCGAATAACGATGCAAGCACCTTCTCGGCATTCACTTGGTTTTAGTCTGGACTCTGACTCATCACCTCTGTCAAACATCTTTGAAGCTAGTCCGCCATTAGACATTGCTAAAATATGTGATGCGATTATTGTATTGTCTTATAAAAACAAGGATTATATCTTTGTGATCGAACAAAAAACCAAGAACAAAGAGAAGTATAAAAAGCAATTATCCAACGGTAAATATTTTTGTGACTGGCTATTAGCGTTGCTAAAAGAACATGGTTACTATGACAGAAAAGTTACTTTTATTGGACTACTGTGCTGGTCGCCTCGGGAAAAATTTTTGCGTAAAGGGGAGACTCGTCATGAAAGCTATGTAGAAAAACACAACAACGTAACTCAATGTAATTTTTTGTTTGAGATAAGAAATGAAGCCCACGTTTATCTGAAAAAGCTCATCAAATGACCAAACCAATATTCCACGAAAAACTAACGATTGTCGAAAAAGCTCAGGGTGCAAATTACCAAAAAAATATCCCGGATGGCATCGCTCACTCTATAGGAGGTAAATGCCAGCTCGATGTTCAAGCTGGTGACCGATTGCGAATTCTCACGCCTGGAGGTGGCGGCTTCGGGCTGCAGTAGGAGGGGAAACTAAATATGAGAGAAGTTGTTTTGACTTAGTCTAGCCGTAACACTGGCTAATATTATACTATACTATATGTTTTGCAAACAGCTTTGGTGGGGTCAAAAAGTTTTTTTCGTCCACTTCTTTTAAGAGTTGGGGAGAACAGCTTATAAGCCCTAAATGCCCTTTAATTCCAACAATCGGATCTTCACAGATTAAAGGATTCTCCATATGCCATTCGTAATATAAATCACCGTATTCATCTTTACATTCGATAATATCCACAAGAGTGACACAGCCTACAATAGACTGTCGCAACATATAAGGCTCCTTACTCACATCACAAATATGCCTTAGCATATTAGCAGAGTACATCTCTTGCTCCTTTTTTGACAGATCATAGAAAATATCAGGATCTTTACTAAGCTTTTTATCCCATTTTTTGTCATATTTTTCAATAAAAGATTCAATTTTCTTATCATACTCCTCAATAGCTTTATCAACACTACTTTCTTCTTCTTCTGCTTCTGCTTCAATTCGACCATAAGGCGTGTCCCAGTCATACTCTTTTATAGTAAGACCCGTACTATGTATAATTATGCCACCTCTATATTTAGTAGACCATGATCGATATTCTATTTTTTTAATTCCAAATACTAATTCATAAGCATAAGGGTTTCTAACGCATAACTTTTTAAGTTCTTTCATTATTGTAGCTAAACCGAGCATAGCTATAATAATGAAAGCCCAGTGTCAATCTTTTTAAAGTCTTAGCATAAATTAAAATCGTTATGTGAGTTTTGACTTGACTTATTTCGGAGGGTTGCCAACCGAGGCGTAGGCAAGCAATGTCACAAGCGATGCGGGCTTGACAGTCAATCCACACAAGTTTAGGCATAGCTGCCACCAATACGCTAATAAAAAAAGGTAAATCTCTAAAGGCTGTGAGTAACTATTTAGGGCATTCGATCCACTGGAATAACGATCGACATGTACATACACGACCTTTACAACCTAGTGACGTGTTGGTATAGTATTGACGTATTTCTTACAGGAATGACGTTAAGAGAGTAAAACAACTCCGCACTCTACTATCATAAGGTGATTCTACTTTTATTTATAATATATCTTTTTAAAGTTACTATGACGACTATATTCTATATTTAATGGACAAGAAAATACATCACCATGAGCAGTAGGAGACATTGAATATATGATTTCACCAGATGGCGACTTAGACTCATATGTATAAGAAGTCAAAAAAATAGTTGTAGCTTTCAATGACTTCGCAACCACAGCAAATTGCATCAGAGCTTTTTCTTTTTCTGCTTGTTCTTTATCATTCGAGTGATAGTCAACTGACCAACCAGTCTCTACTGTTTTTTTTACTGCCATCCTCATTTTAACGACATCACATTTCTGACTTAGAGCCTTTCGTTGACTTTTGAGTTCCCTAGAAGAATAATGTGTTGCATCAATAATAGCAATTTTACCTTCTTTGAGCATCGCAAAAAAGCTTTTACAACTAATATTGAAAAATATAATATAAATTACAAATAATATAGTTTTGATATTCATCAATATGAAATAAAATTATAGTGGATTGCCTGTCAATATTTTTTATTTAACTATAAAAAAAAACTTGCAAAGTCAATTTCAAATTCGAACGTTTTTATTCTTACAAATAAATAGAACAGCTATTCACCTTCTCTAAAAGGGCAGGGATAAACAAAAGCTACTATTTCTTATGAAGTCAATAGAAAGAGCTGTAGTGAAAATTCTCGGGTGAAATGAGTTTTGACTTGACTTATTTCTGAGGGTTGTTATAATAAAATTAGTTGAAATAGAAAACCCCTTTAAAAAATAAAGATTAAAGAAGTATGGCATTATTTATTTAATGCTTCTTTAATTTACTACTGCCCTTCTTGCTACTAAAATAGTAAGGAGGGCTTTTTTATGTTTTGACTTGACTTATTTCTGAGGTATGTTATAATCCATAAACAAAATTGACATCGTCCGAATCGTTTTGACTTGACTTATTTCTGGGGTATGTTATAATGATGAGATAACTAAACGGGTAATGATTAAGGTTTTGACTTGACTTATTTCTGAGGTATGTTATAATTACTCATAAAGCTAAAGAAGAGCTAGAGAAGTTTTGACTTGACTTATTTCTGAGGTATGTTATAATATTTTGGGAATAAAAAAGGCACCTTTTAAGTTTTGACTTGACTTATTTCTGAGGTATGTTATAATTCTTTTTTTAGCTACTTACTTGACAAGTTAGTTTTGACTTGACTTATTTCTGAGGTATGTTATAATCATTCTCAATCAAAGCTGTGAAATTGTAAGTTTTGACTTGACTTATTTCTGAGGTATGTTATAATTTAAATGAAAGTCAGGTGGACGCCCGAGTAGTTTTGACTTGACTTATTTCTGAGGTATGTTATAATATGAGTTGGTCTATAGTTATGACGCTCCAGTTTTGACTTGACTTATTTCTGAGGTATGTTATAATTGGATGATCCTGTATCAATGTAATGTTCAGTTTTGACTTGACTTATTTCTGAGGTATGTTATAATACGGTGCTGGTATGTCAAATAATGCAGTAGTTTTGACTTGACTTATTTCTGAGGTATGTTATAATACCTTTTGAAATCCATCAATCCCTTCTGATGTTTTGACTTGACTTATTTCTGAGGTATGTTATAATGTCGAGTAGACAATCCATTGCCTGATCAAGTTTTGACTTGACTTATTTCTGAGGTATGTTATAATAATAATAAATCCTAATTCATTAACGGTGCTGTTTTGACTTGACTTATTTCTGAGGTATGTTATAATAGATAGGTCAGCTGTTGAAGCTGGGAATAAGTCAAGTCAAAACTTATGAGGTAGCTCTCCTTGCTCTGTGGTTCTTGAAGTCACACCTGGGAGAGTTACCTATTTTAATATAAATTACCAAAATTCAAATACTGGTTGCATAACAGGAGGTTTTGTTCTCTTCTTTCTCGTATAATTGTTGCATGATATGTTCATTGATTTGAGCCATTGCTTATCTGTTATAAATATAATGCGTATATTCCCAACTTTGGGGGCGAATCTTTGAATCCGCTTAGCGTGTTTTTCCATCCTCTCGTAATCATGGCAGACTCTCATATAAATAGAGAACTGCATCATTTGATAGCCATCATTTAAAAGGTCTTTTCTAAAATTTATAGCGATTCTTTTTTCTTGTTTGGTTGTTGTGGGTAAATCAAACATTGTTAAAATCCATCCCATGTTAAAAGGCCCTACTTTCACGTTATAACTTTAACTTGGGCACCCAAAGTGATTGAATATTATTTTGAGCGAAACAACGAACCACACTCTCAATATAGAGATCAACGGCATCAATGAGTTTGAGAGAATATTTTTTATGCCTTACTTCAATATTTTGCCACGATTGGGCACAAAATCTTTGCCATAATTGCATTGTATTCTCTTCATCTTGCATAAAATCATACAAAGCTTTTTCAATAAAAGCCCGCATAGGCTCCATCAAATCATAAGTAAGCGGAAAAGAACGATAACGAGATTTATGATAAACGCCAAAAACTGGGTTTAAACCATGAATAATAATACTTCGATGGCACAAACTGCCCATTACGGCGTATCCATAATTAAGTTTAGCATTCATTGAATCTACCGCCTGCGGTTTTCTTCTTTGTTGGGGTAGATTTAAGGCATGAAAATATCTTCTCCAATAATATCGGGCACTGATCGCCTCATTGGGTTGTTTACTTCTCGCTTGTTTAGTCAAATAAGAGTAATCTCGATCGCAATATTTCAAAACTTGTGCGTGATTTAAAATTTTTCGTGTTAAAATGCGTCGCCATAGTTGTATGTGGAGTGTCGATTCAAAATTAATTTGACCAAGAAGTGCTTCTTTCTTGATCACTCGATGTAGCGAACTGGTGATACCTATTGGTAGAAATTTTTCATCACAATGTAATATAATAGCATCTTGTTTGAGCAAACTTGAGATCAAATAATCGCTTAACACCACTCCTTTCGCGGCTAATACGATAGCCTTGAGGTCTTCAATTGGTATTTTTTTTACCTCAGATGTGTCTTTATTCTCACAAATAAGCATGCCCCGTTCTTTTCTTAAATATGAGCCATGAGAAACAATATGTAGAATGTGATAACTCATCTCATTCTATCTCGGCGAATTTTTAAATTCTCTATTCGATTATTTTATCCAATAATTTGTGAGATCGTACCTTTTTATGCTTAGGTAGAGAATTTATCTTGAGGGGTAGGGCTTCATGCCCGCCTTAAAAAGGTGATTGATCATTTTCCTTGATTTTATACCCTTTTGGTTTGTTATTTCTATTTTCTCATTGCTAAACCCTTGTATCGTATATATACCCTTGGTGATCACTGAAGAACCTTCCGTAATCTCAATGAGCATGCCAGCATAAAACAGAGTATTGCATAAAATATCATAGCCTTGGTTTTTTAATTCTTGCTTTCGTTGATAGGGTGAATGAAAGGCACGAACTGGACATCTTTGAATTTTATCTTTATCATCTCGATATAAGTAATAGCCATGCTGTTTAGTGCCTTCACCCGTAACAGTTTTACTCTCAAAATATTGACCGCGAATACCAGAGAGTTTTTCTTTATCTTTTGATAAATTGATTTTATCTTCTAATGGACGCGAAGCTTTCACTCGAATTTTTTTAACATAGGAACCTTTTTCTGGTGATTGTCTTAAATGTTCTAAAAAATTTTTAAAATCTTTTGGTGAAAAATTATCACGTTCAGCGAAGTTTTCTATTTGCTTACGAATGGGAAGGTCAATAATATTCTTGCTTCGTTTTGTAATCTTCTCTTTAAGCCCCTGAAGTAGAGGTTCATAAAGATCACTTAATTCTTGCCTAAAAGTGGAGATCTCTTCTTTTGTTTCAAAATGTTGTAGCTCTTCTAAAAAATCTTTAAATTCTTTTGGTAAATATTGTTCACATTTAGGTTTTTCTTGTGGTTTTTGGGAAAGTTGCTTTGTAAGTTTTTTGGAAAGTTGTTCTTTAAGTTGTTTTTTAAGTTTCTGAAGTAGTTGCTTATAAAAATCACTTAAATTTTGTATTAAAGTAGTGAAATCTTCTTTTCTTTCAAAATACTGCAGACCTTCATGTTGCAGATATTCTAAACATTTTTTAAAATCTTTTAGTTCAATATTTTTTTGTTTAATAAAATTTTTTATTGGCTGATAGATGGGAAGGTTCGTTATATTTTCACTCTCCTTTTCAAGATTTTCTTTGACTTTCTTTTCAAGCTTTTTTTGGATTTCTTTTTGATCAAGCTGTAGATAATTAAGCCTCCAACAATCTTTAAAATAATCAACCAAGTCTTTTCTTAAAACAGCGATCTTCTCGTTTGTTTGAGGATGTTTAATACCTCCATAAATAGTATCTCCTAAGGCAGGTTTACTTCTAGCTATCTTTATAGGGTGTACTTCACTTAATTTTTTTTCAAAATATAGTTTTACATTAATTTTTTCTAAAAAGTTTTTAAAATTCTTTGGTGAAAAATTATCACGTTTAGCGAAGTTTTCTATTTGCTTACGAATGGGAAGATCAATAATATTCTCGCTTTGTTCTATAATATTTTCTTTAAATTTCTGAAGTAGAGATTCTTGTATATTTTTACTCTCATCTTTAAGATTTTCTTTGAGCCACTTTTGATCATTCATCCAATTTACAAAATAATCAACCAAGTTTCTTCTTAAAATAGCGATCTTCTCTTTTTCAAAATATTGTTTTATATCAATTTTTTCTTCACCAATCTCTTTCGGAAACTTAAAGAATGAGGTTGTTCCTTCATTTCTATAATATTCAGATAAATAAGCGAGCACCATCGCATCAAGTGCGTGATGTCTTTTGTCGTCTCTATCCTTTTTGGGGTTCTTATTACCGCTCTCCTCATCTTTAGACTCACCAAGTAAAGAATTGAGCTTATATATTCTTCTTATTTTGGCGGTGAGGCCACCAGAAATAACATGAAATTGTTTGATCTCACCTTTTTCTGAGGGTTGCCAACCGAGGCGTAGGCAAGCAATATCACGAGCGATGCGGGCTATCCAACTAGTCATGGCTAAGGCATAATACCTCTCGAGATTCTCTTCAATCTCGTCTCGGCTTCTAGCGAGTAAAAGTTTTTTAGTGCGAGCACTTGCAAATTTACTATTATTTACTCTCTCTATATAACTTCCCCACTCTGCAAAAGAAATATACTCAAAGGGAGCCTTCCCCAATTTTTCATTATTTGTCTCACGAGTGGTTAATACTTTATTCCAAATGGCATCAGGTCCATTATAGCCTCCCCCTTCTTTTGGTATAATATGGTCAATTTCATAGTGATCAAAAGCACTAGGTGATAGAGTCTCTCCTGTATAGAGACATTTATACCCTTGTTGATTAATTAATCTCATTTTAATTTTATTCTGTCTTGTCTTTTCACGTGATATTTCTTGTAATTGCTTATCAATCTCGTTGTTTTCCTTCTCTCTTTCTTTATTAAACTTAATTAGCTTCTTTTTTTTCTCTTCCCCCATAAAATCTTCTCTAATAAATTCCATAACTATCTTATCAGGTTCTTCATATTGTTTTATTAATTCTTCTAATTGCTTATAAAAAAGAGTTAAACGATATCGAACAATAGGGTCATGACAACGGCTGATCATAATTTTGATGTCTTCTTTCTTATCATAATTTTTATCATAATCTTTTTTTAAATACTTTTCCGCCAAAGAGATTGATGGAATATGTATTTTAGACCAATCATTCTCCATTCGTTTAAGAAAGTTAAAATCCTCTTCTTTAAGTTTGAATTTTTTATATTGATCAGAATCGCTATTCAGCTCATTAATACGCTCTTTCAAAAAATCATGCGGATTCTCACCAGAAAGAAGTAAATCTTTCATTAGCACTAAGGCAGGTTTCGAAAAACGAGAACGCCCGCCTATATTCGCTTGAGCAACCTCATCGTTTCCAGCAATAACTTTGCAATGTGGTTTAGTCTTCTCGAGCCATTTTTTCCACTGGGTTTTTGTGAGTTTAAAAGCCAATGCTTTATCTGAGGCATTCTGCTCAATTTTAGAACCTTCTTCTAATCTTTTATTCTTTTCTTTTGTCAATTTATCTTTAGCCTCTTGAAACAAAAATCTCATATCATCAAGATTTAACTTCTCTGTTTCTTGGTTGTTTTCATTCAAAAAGCTTAAATTTCGTAACTTCATTAAATAAGTCACTTGAATCACTAAGCTCTCATCCGCTCGGCAAACCTGAAATCTTGGAATAAGACAGCATTTAGAAACTTGGCGGTTATCAAAACGAGGTTTTTTCTGAGCCAACACACCCTCATGTTTTTTTTCTGAAGCGTAGCGTATTTTAGCTAAAACTTTACTGCTTGCTTTTTCGCCTTCCTCAAGATCTGCATAAATGGTAGAGAATTTGTTGCCCGCACTCCCATACATGATATAGCTCTCTTGACCTTTTAATTGAGGTAGCGCTTCTCCTGCTTTTAGAAGTAAATGATAGATCTCTTTCTCTACGTGATGGCGTGATGCAACGTAACCACGAGCTCTCTTTATTTCATGATCTGCTTTTAGTTTTATTATTTGATTGGTTTTTGGTTCCCATAGACCCATTTTATAAGCATCATAATAACAAGGGAAGTGATAGTCGATATTGGTAGACATTGCACGAAGGTCTTCTTCAAATTTAGATAGCATTTTTTCATAATCAGATTTTTTTTCGTCAGCCTCCTTGCTATTTCGATTCTCCGATTTCCACAGTATATGCTCATCATAACCTCGCCTTATAAAAGATGAGCGAATCGCTTTATAAATTTGCCAAGGTTCTAAGGTCTTTCCTTGTAGAAGTTGAATTCTTAATAAAGATGAGGTATAAACAATCGAGCCATTCTCTTCTTTAGGAAACTCTCTTTTTAACCTCTCATCTTGTGAAGTAAGCAGACCGTCTAAACGTAAATTAGACCACACATCCTCCAACCATTTTATGCGTTTTTTTTTAGCTTCTCTCGTACGCTTCGCACTTCTTTTTACTGCTTGTTCTTTTATGCTAGCAACATCCGCATCAATCAATAAAGATTGAGTAAAAACAATGTCATTATCTTTTCTAACAGCAATACCAAGTGAGCCGAGACCAATATCAAACGAAAAAATAACAGGCATGGGCTTATATAATATAAAACTTTTATTTTGTCAAGAGAGTTAAGTTTAAAACTCCTTTTATGAGCTTGAATTTATGGATTTTCTATATAATTTTTTTTAAATATCTTGACATCGTCCACATTATTTTAAGAGTATCCCGACTCTGAGGTATAGTGGTGAGTATTAAATCAGCAAAAAAAAGAACAAGACAGATTGAGAAAAAAAGGGTACATAATGGTATGAAAAAATCAGCCGTTCGTACTTTAGAAAAAAAAGTGAGGCGTGCTGTTCTAGAGGATAAAAAAGAGGTTGGCTTGGCGAGCTATCGCATCTTTTGTTCTTTAATTGATAAAGCGGCCAAAACTAATGTTATACATTTTAATAAGGCGAGTCGAAAAAAGTCTCGTTTGGCTGCTCTTATTAAGAAAAAATTTATTATTACGTCAGAGAGCAGCTCACCAAAAACTTCTGTTCAAGAAACTTCTGTTCAAGAAGAAGAAGTTTCTTCTTCACCTGATCTTATTAGCTCACAAAAGGGCGATTAGCTCAGTTGGTAGAGCGCCTGCCTTACAAGCAGGATGTCGGCAGTTCGAATCTGTCATCGCCCAAATTTATTTAATCGATTAAAAACGGGCCGTGGCGCAGTGGTAGCGCACACGTCTGGGGGGCGTGTGGTCGCTGGTTCGAATCCAGTCGGCCCGATATTATAAATAAAATTATAATATTTGTTTTAGTGTTCTCCAATAAAGGTCATGCTCTTCTTTTAAAATACGCTTTGTTAATATTGTTTCAGTATCACCTTTTTTGATGGGAACAACCCTCTGAGATATTATTTTTCCTGTATCGATACCTTGGTCTACAAAATGTACAGTGCATCCGGTAAATTTAACTCCATATTCTAAGGCTTGTTTTTGTGCTTTTAAACCGGGAAAGGCAGGTAGAAGAGAGGGGTGAATATTTATAATACGATTTTTAAATGCGTTTAACATTGGGGCTTGTAAAATACGCATATAGCCAGCACATACGACCCAATCTGTTTTTTTCAATTTAAGTATTTTAGCTAACTCATCATCAAACTTTTCTCGTGAAGTAAATTTTTTAGGAGAAATAAATTTTGTTTCATATCCAAAATTTTTTGCAATTAGTAAACCTTCAGCATTGGCTTGGTTACTGCACACTAAATTGGTTTGAGCCTTTAATTTTTTTTTTTCTATTTTTTGAATTATGGTGGCCATATTACTCCCGCGTCCTGAAATTAAGAAAGTAATTTTCGGTAAGTTATTTAATTTTGTTTGAAGTCTCAATATAATTTCTTTAATTCTTAAAGATACTTTAGTTATGGGTGCTGGAATATTTTTTTTTAATAAGCTTTATTAAATGTTCTGATGGTTTTTGAGATCTTTTTTCCATTATTTGGTATATATCTTGAATGAACCGTTCTAGAATATAAATGGTTGGTTGTTCTCCTCCCCAGAAAAAAGGGGGATAATATTTTTTAAGGGGTCTACCCTCAAAAAGTAATGAACCAGTGTCAAGTATGCTACCTGTTTTTAATATGGTAGCGATCGCCGTTTTACAAAAATCACCGATAATACTTCCAAATTTTTGAGCATTGGTAGCGAATTTTTTTTCTTGGTATTCAAGATTAATCATCCCATAATTATTTTTTAAGTTGGATGTGGTTGTTGAAGCACCAAGATTAACCCAATCTCCTACAATGGAGTGTCCAAGAAAGCCTTCATGACTTTTGTTTGTAAAGTTACCTATAATAGAATGTGTTATCTCCCCACCAATTCGACATACTTTTCCTACTCTAGTATGGGTGAGGCTGGCTCTATTAATTTGTGTTTCTTCTCCAATATAAATTGGCCCTTTCAGATAAGAAAAGGCACCGACTTGAACGCCTTTTTCAATAATAACACTCCCTTCTGTTGTATTAATTACACAGAGTGGTGAAAGTTTCGCTTTAGGATGAAGCCATAGTTGTTTAAAATCTCCCTCTAATATTGGAGAAAAAGAGTCTGCATCTTGCATTGGATAGGTTTCTCTATTTAAAAAAGACACGTCTTTTTGGAGTTGGATACCAAAATTTTTGATAATTGTTGTTGGCTTTAGAGTGGATATTTCACTTTTTTCAGAAATTATTTTGTGTTGTTGAATATCTGTATCTTTTAAAAAAAAATTGTAAAAATGTTGAGTTCGAGTGCCGCTGATATTTACTAAATTAATTTTACCGTTTGTGTGCATGAGCCTTTCTATGGGAGAAAAAATACCATCTGGAAAAATAAAAATAGGTTTAAATGAAAAAATAGGTTCAAGTGTTGGTTCGTAAATATCACTAATTGTGGTATTTTCTGACGACATTTATTTAAATGAGCTAGGTTTAGCCAATAATAGGGAACAAAAGTTTTTTTATAGGATAAAAATAAATTTCATTTTTTTGAATATAACTAACAAATAGCATGACTAACGCCGAACCCACAGGGATTAAAAAATTGTCGTCTAATAATATTCCTCGAGTGCTGATTGCTTCCAGTAGAAAAGCTGTACAAGCACCAGTGAGTACGATGAGGCATATTCCCAGATTAATTTCGTTATTACTCCACAGGGGGATGGAGCTTTTACTAAATATTGTTATTAGTATCATAAAAATAAATCCAAATAATGCTCCTGCTGTAGCACCGGCGATACTACCTTCTAAGGTTCTTCCATTACATATTTGAATACGGCCATATTTTGATCCAATAAATGCTGCCATAGGATCTCCAATAAGTAAAAAAAGCATAGAAAGAATCGCAATCTCTCTCGGAAAAAATCCCACAAGTATTGTGTTACCAAACATGTAGGGAATACTGCTATGCATTTTATTATACTCTTGATTTTTAAGAAGTGGTTTTGCCACACGAATAAAAAAAGTTTGTAAAGATTGATATCGTAGACGTAGCACGTCAAAGAGCAATAGGGCAAAGCTTATTAGGCTCAATCCATAAAAAAGTACTGATCTTGTGTGATCCATAAAGCAATTAGCGGAGCATATATCAAAAACTTGGTAAAAAAAAATTATTGGAATTATAATTCCAATAAAGTGAAAAATTTTTCTTTTTATATTGAAATGATACTGCACATTGTTCAAATAGTTTTTAATTTTAGAGCTCACACCTATAAAAAACCACTGTGGTCAGGAATAAAAAAGTTTATTGCTTGACAAGAACTTATTCTTTTAATTAAGATACCTCGTGTTACTTTTATTTTTAAAATTTTCTTTTTTTATGGCTGTTCCATTTTTGGGTTGTGAGTATGATCAAGGTTTCCTTAAATTTCCTTTTCTTCCTGATTCGTTTCAGTGGTTGAAAATTTCTACTTTTGGTGTTTGCATGGCGACTTCTTTTCTCGCGGCAAATTTTTTCACTCAAAAAGAATTTGCTAGATTAAAAATTGAGCCTAAAATGGCGGATACTATTGTTATTTTAGCCATTATTGGGGGTGTCTGCGGTTCTAAAATATTTTTTGTACTTGAAAGTTGGAATGAGTGGTCCGGATGGAGCGAAATGTGGAGTCGTCTTTTTTCGGGCGGTGGGCTTACATGGTATGGTGGTTTTATTTTGGCGGCTTTATTGATATATTTATACACAGTTAAGGTCATTAAACTAAACTCTCTCTATATTCTTAACGTTCTCACTCCCGCTTTAGCTATTGGTTATGCAATAGGTCGTTTGGGGTGTATTCTCTCTGGTGATGGTTGTTATGGTATTCAGTGTCCTTATAATTGGCCAGCTCCTTTTGCTATGGCGTTCCCTCATGGTGCAAACCCTTGGTATACTATTGTGAATCAATATGGTGATCCTAATGTTATTGTTTATAATACCCCTTTATTTGAATCAATTTTTTCTTTTGGTCTATTTCTGTTTTTTTGGGTGAAGCGAAAAATTGCATGGGTGGATGGTACAAAACTTGTTCTTTTTGTTCTACTGCATTCAATCTTTCGCTTTTTCATTGAGTTTATTCGAAGAAACCCAACAGATGTTTTTGGTATTACACAAGCTCAATTTATTTCAATTTGTCTTGTTGTCGCTTCAATGGGCTACTTTGTTTATAAAAGAAGTGAGATCATACGCCTCATTAAAGGTGTGGCACAGAAATAACTTTGTATTATATTATTCATATTGGAAGAGGTGAGTAAGTTTTACAGCAAAATAGTTGACTTTATAAGTTAAAATTGATGATATTGTTTTGTGCCGATTGATCCAGAAATTAGAAAAGAATATACCGCCCTTATAGAAGGGCATCAAAAAGAGCTCTTCTCTTTAGATAGAGAAATATCAATTTTTAAAAAAAGAATTCAAAAAGATAAAAAATTAGAACCTTTAATTAGATTGGGTGTCATTGTTACACTTATAAAACAGGCTGAATTACGTCTTAAAATGAATGAACTTTCCGAGCAAATGATGAGTTTAAAAAATAGTAGTATTTTAGATGCGGCTAAAAAAAATTTAGGTGTTGTTTTTTCTAATATTGAAGCGATTGTTACTCTAAAAATTGATGAATCTCTCAATTTTAATCGTGATATGTTAGATCAAATTAAACCTTTTAATGCGAAACAACGATTAAATATGCTCAAGCATATTAAAAAAATTATCAAAGATCTCATTCGATCTTATGGTGAAAATACTAAATGGAAATGGTCTTTTCCTGATCTTTGGACTAAATTTGCTATTTCTGGTAAAAATCTATTTGATTTTAGAGAATACCAACAGACCCGAGATCCTAGAATGGAGTTTTATCATGATTTACAAGAATATTTACAAATAGTGAAAGATAATTTATTTTTTGCAGCTAGAGAAAATTCAAATAAATTTCGTCTATCTACTAAATCCCCAGCTGATATACTTATGGGTGTTAAATTGTTAGAAGACTTGAGGAGAATTGCTAGCCTGACTAATGATAATCATTTAGTAAAAAAAAGTAAATCGGGGATTGACTCCTACAAAGCAAGTCTTGAAGCAGAAGAAAAAATTAGATCTAAAAAGTAACTCAGAGTTCTTCGTCTTCTAATAATTCTTTTATTTTATTATTTATTTTTGATTTTGCATCTCCAGCTTTTTTATTTTTAGTTTTGATTGACTTCGCTTTTAAATTATTTTGACCAAATAGAAGAGCTTCTTCAATAGAAATATTTGAACCTAATGGTGGAATTTTAAAATTAGAATCTTTAAGCAATTCAATAGCCCTTTTGATTTTTTCATACTGAGGGTCGTTTGGTGCTTCTGCCGTAAATTGCTCCCAATATTGAATTGTTTTTAATTTATTTCTTTCGTAAAACAAAGTGATATAGCCAATTTGAAATAAAGCTGTTTTCATCTTTGTATTGAGAATATATGATTGTTGAAAATAATCTTTTGCATTATCAAATTGTTTGAGTTCAAGATAACATTGTCCAATTCTAAAATGTTCTATTGATTTATTTGATGAAGTTTTAAGAGCATGTTTGTATTTATGAATTGCTTTATAATATGCTTTTTGAAATAAATAAATATCACCCATAAGAGATAATGCTTTAGGATGATTAGGATTATTATTTAAAATACGTTTTAAGAGTACTGCTGTACGATTAAATTTTTGCTCAAAAAATAACTTTTCTGCTTTTTTATATAATTGATTTTTGAATTTACTGTGAATTAAAAGAGGTGATATTAAAAATAAAATAATAATAGAAGAAGTGATTCTAATATTTTTTTGCATATCTTTAAATATTGTCGTATATTATAAAATTTTTATAATTAATAATTTTATATTTTTTTTCTTACAAAATCTCGTGTTTGTAAATCAATCTTAAATAGGTCATCTAAGACAGTTATTTTAGTCAAATTATTACTTTTATCTAAAGCTTGATCTATATAGTTAAAAATTTCATGAAATTTAATTTTATCTTCTAAAAAAGCTGAAACAGCTTCTTCGTTTGCTGCATTGAAAACAGTAGGGTAGGCTCCTCCTTTTTTAGCTGATTCAATACCCAAGTTAAAAATTGGATATTGATCATAGTTAATATCTGAAAATGTTAAATTTGGAAATATATGATGTTTATAAGGTATCCAGTTTGTGGGTTCTTCTGGATAAAAAAATCCATGAGAAAGAGGATACAGCATATCCGGTTCACTGGCATGTAAAAAATAACTCCCGTCTTTATATTGTATAATTGCGTGAATATAGCTTTGAGGATGAATGACTGCAGAAATTTCATTTAGGTTCAGTTGAAATAAATGGCAAGCTTCTATAATTTCTAAAGCTTTATTAGCCATACTCGCTGAATCTACTGAAATTTTAGCACCCATATCCCAATTTGGATGATTAAGAACTTCTTTTTTTTTGATATTTCGTACTTGTTCCTTATTTAAATGATAAAGTGGACCTCCTGACGCAGTTATATACATTTTTTGAATGAATTTTTTATTTATATTTTTAATTAAACGATATAGGCTATTATGTTCTGAATCAACAGGAATAATTTTAGTTTTATTCTCTAAGGCTGATTGCATTATAAATGTTCCTGCCATTACTAGGCTTTCTTTATTCGCTATTAAAATTATTTTTCCTTGTTTTGATGCCTTATAAGTTGCCTTAACTCCAGATGAGCCAACGACAGAGATAAGCACTTTATTATAATTGACTTCCAGTATTTCTTCTAAATTAGAAAGAAATTCAACTCCAATACTTTTCCAGTATTTTTGTTGAAGTTTTGTTGTCTGAGATTTACTACACGTAATATATTTTACAGAAAATTGTTTTTGAATTTTCTGTGCTTCAGTAAAATTACTATGATACGAAAAGCCAATTAAAGTAAAACGTTCAGGCCATTTTTGAATAATCTTGATTGCATTTTTACCAATACTACCGGTTACTCCCAATATGAGTATATTTTCATGAGCCATTTTCTAAAATTACATAGCAATAATAAAATAAAGGAATTGTAAAAATCATACCATCTGTCAGATCAAGTAGGCCGCCATGACCTGTAATCATTTTTCCTGAATCTTTTACTTTTAAATTTCTTTTTATGGTAGATTCAATGAGGTCTCCTAAGGCTGTGGCTATGAACATTAAAAATCCTATTAGTGTTAGTTTTAAAAAACTAATTTTTGGCGGATTAGCATAATATTGAAATATTAAATAAAATAGATGGAGTACTATTAACATAGAAATGAGGCCCCCTACGTAACCTTCGTAAGTTTTATTAGGGCTTATCGAAAAATTAATTTTATGTTTTCCAAGATATTTACCCATAAAATAAGACATGCTGTCACTGATTATAGTTATAAAAGATAATAGCCAAACATAAAATACACCATTTTTTGATTCAAAAAAAAGATTAATATGAGCTATTGGGATCGATATATAAAGTATGCCAATTATTGTTATTGAGGTGATGGCGAGTGACGATTTAATTTGTTGACCCAATACTTGTATTATAAAGCTAGAAAATACTAAAAATAATAAAACAAAAGTAATCCATTGTAGGGGAGTCTCTAGAAAGCGAATAATATCAGAGATCAAAGGCATTATGGGATTAGCTTTTTTTTGTAGTTCTTTTAATAATTGAAGATAAAAAAGTGCATAAATAACGAGAGATGAGGTTAAACCAATTATTTTATGAGGCTTAATTGTAGTTGATTTATGATAAAGATTATAAAATTCATTGAGGGTTAATACTTGAATTACAGCCCCGAAAATAAAAAATAGAAAATGATATATAAACCAAAAGTGATCAATATTTAAACAAATAATATATATAAAAGCAATAGATAAGCCGCTGATGATTCTTGCTTTAGTTTCGCTCATGAGGGTAAACCTCCAAATTTACGCACTCTATTTTGAAAAGTAGTAATACTTTTGAGTAATTCTTCTTTGCTAAAATCTGGCCATAATACATCGGTAAAATAAAGTTCTGCGTATGCAGATTGATATAGTAAAAAATTGGATAGTCTTAATTCTCCAGCTGTTCGAATAAGTAGGTCTACATCTGGTAGTTCACTTGTGTAGAGATATTGTTTAAAATCTTCATGTTTAATTTGTGGTATATCTAAATCTTTTTGATGAGAGGTTTGAAAAGATTCTTGAAATGCCTTTAATTTTTCTTTAATAAGCAGAGTTACTGCCTGATGAATTTCATCTCGAGAACCATAATTAAAACAAAAATTAGCGGTCATCTTATGATTTAACTTTGTTTCTTGTATAGCATAATTAATTAATTTTTTTGTACTCTTGGGTAGTGGATTAATATCTCCAGAAACGAGTACTTTAATTTTTTTTTCTTTTAGCTCGTCAAGCTTCTCTTTTATAAATCTCTCTAATAAACGAAAGAGTGCTACGATCTCTTGTTTTGGTCTTTTCCAGTTTTCTGTAGAAAATGAATATAAACTTATTGTAGAAATACCAATATTAAGGCAAATATCTAATAATTTAGTTATATTTTGGGCTCCTTTCTCATGTCCTTTGATCCGTGAAACTCCATTTTTAGATGCCCACCTACCATTACCATCCATTATTACGGCGACATGTTTTGGGGTTAATTTTATTTTTGAGGGAGTTTCATTGGATATTTCTTGGGACATTTTGTTTTGATGGAAGTTCTATAAACACTTAAATTAATTTTTTCTTATTTGCAGTAATATTCTTTTAGATCGTCATAATTTCTTTTTCTTTTTTTATTTGAATTTCATCTGATTTTACTATATTGTCATCTGTCATCTTTTGCACTTCTTGTTGATATTTGTGAAAGTCATCTTCTGACATATCATTCTTGATTTTTTTCAAAGAGTCATTGATATCTCGGCGAATATTACGAATCGATACTTTGTGATCTTCTAGTTTTTGCTTACTCAACTTGGCTAATTCTTTTCGGCTCTCCTCTGTTAGCTCAGGTAAATTAATTCGAATTAACCCTCCATCTATATTTGGGTTAAGATTTCTACCTGAATTATGGATAGCCTGTTCAAGTAAGGATATGTTACCTTTGTCCCATGTATCAATTGTAATGCTACGTGCCTCAGGAATTGTGATTGTAGCTAATTGATTGAGTAGCATTGACTGTCCGTAAATATTTACTTTAATATCTTCGACAATATTGGTACTCGCTCTACCTGAGCGAATTTTGCTCAGGGTTACTTGTAAAGCTTTAATACTGTTTTCCATTTTCTTTTTACCATCATTGATTAATAAATTAGGATCATTCATAATAAGTAACTCCATCTTTTTTACCTATCAGGGTACCCACTTTGTTCCCTTCAACTGCTCTTCTAAATTCTCCCTCTTTTTCAAGATGAAAAACAAGAATAGGCATTGAGTTATCCATACATAGGGTAAATGCTGTTGAGTCCATAATTTTTAATTTACGCTGAATAGCTTCCATAAAGGAGATATACGAAAAACGTTTTGCATCTTTACTGATATTGGGGTCGGCATCATATACTCCGTCTACTTTAGTTGCTTTAAAAATAGAATTTGCTCCTAGTTCAACCGCCCTTAAAGCAGCGGTTGTGTCTGTTGTAAAGTAGGGGTTGCCTGTGCCCCCTGATAAGATAACCACTCTTTTTTTTTCGAGATGACGGATTGCTTTTCTGCGTATAAATGGCTCGGCGATTGATTTTATTTCGATAGCTGTTTGGAGACGAGTTATAAGACCTATCTCTTCGAGAATATTTTGAAGAGCTAAGCCATTGATGATAGTCGCCATCATTCCCATATAATCAGCACTCACCCTATCCAGACCTTCACTTGCGGCTTGAGTACCTCTAAGAATATTCCCTCCTCCGACGACAATGGCGATTTCAATACCTAAATTATATATCTCAGCAATTTGTTTTGCAAAGGAGCGAACAACACAAACATCAATAGTATGAAGGCTATTACCAGAGAGTATTTCTCCAGAAAGTTTCAAAAGAATTCTTTTAAAGGGGCGTTTAGAATTTAAATGTTGTATTTTTGAGTTATTTTTTGTATAATTCGTATCAATTTTTTTCACAAATTAAATCGAAAATCTTTGAAAACGACTGACATGTACGTTTTCTCCTATCTTAGAAATAGTTTCTTTAATAATATCTTGAATTGTTACTTGTGGTTCTTTCACAAAAGGTTGTTCGAGAAGACAAATTTCCGCTAAATATTTTTTTATTTTACCCTCAAGTATTTTGTCTACGATATTAGCGGGTTTACCTTCTTCAAGTAGAGTTTTACGTTGAATTTCCTTTTCTTCTTCGACATTATCTAGAGGTACTTGATCTTTATCTATATAAACAGGACTTGAGGCAGCAATATGCATAGAGATATTTTTTCCTAACTCTTTAAATATTTTATTGTTGGCAACAAAATCGGTTTCACAATTCAATTCTAAGAGAACTCCAATTTTACTATTATGATGAATATATGAGAATATACTTCCTTCTTTGGCTTCTCTATTCATTTTAGAGACGGCTTTTACAACTCCTGTTTCTCTAAGGTATTTAGCTGCATTTTGAATATTACCATCATTTTTTTCTAAAGCTGTTTTACAATCAAGAAGACCGGCAGATGTCATTCTTCTAAGTTCTTTTATAGCATTCGTATCAATAGACATGATTACTGTTTCATTGATTTCTTTTCAATTTTTTGTAAAGGTTGATTATTTTCCAGAATAATCAACCTCGGTACCATATCTTTTTTCAAGTTCTTCTAAATTGTCCAATTTATCAAATTTATATTCATCCTGTTCTAAATCTTCTTGCTGTTCTAAATCTTCTTGATTCTCTTCATTTTCCGTGTCTTCAATCTCTATACTGGTACTTCGCTCACCTGATTTACCTTCACGAATAGCGTTTACCATGATATTCAAAAATAAAGCTATGGCACGAATTGCGTCATCATTAGCGGGGATGGGGTAGTCTAGCAAACTCGGATCAGAGTTCGTATCGACTAAACCAAAAATAGGTATATTTAATCTCTTGGCCTCTTGTACTGCGATTGCCTCACGACGCGAATCAATAACAAACAGAGCATCTGGTAACTCATCCATATTTTTAATTCCACTGAGATCTTTCGTCATTCGCTTAATCTCTCTCTTGAGAAAAAGAATTTCTTTTTTTGTCTTAACCATATCGCTTACTGAGTCATTTTCAAAGGCTTCTTCTAACTTTCTAAATCTCAAGATTGACTTTTTGACTGTTTGAAAGTTGGTAAGTAACCCGCCCAACCAGCGTTTACTGATGTAGGGCATCTCTACAATTTTAGCCGCTTTTTCAAGCTCCACTTGAGCTTGTTTTTTAGTACCAACAAATAATATTTGCCCGCCTTTTTCTGCAATATTGCGAAGACCCTCATAGGCGTCTTTTGCAAGCATAATTGTTTTTTGAAGATTAATTATATGAATTCCATTACGAGCGGTGAAAATATATTCAGCCATCTTTGGGTTCCAGTGCCTCGTTTGATGGCCAAAGTGAACACCAGATTCAAGTAAGTTTTTCATAGAAACAGTAGCCATAGAAGACAGTCTATAATAAAGCAACAAAATGTAAATGATAAAAAAAGAGTAATTTAAAATTGGCTTCACCAACTTAGCTACTTACTTAGCTACTTATGTGCAGAAATACATATATATTACTGGTATTCGCTCCTAAATTTTAATTTTGTGATAAAAAAATATCTTTGTTTACAGGAATATACATTCTTTTTTTCTTGGTGCCGTGCTTTTTACTCTCGCTCTTACCTTTAGTTTAATCTCTTTTTTAGTTTGGTCTTATACCCTCAAATGTACTTGGGAGGTGTCTAATAAAGGGAAGAAGTTTCCTCTTCGAGGGATCCTCAAATATTACACACAATCTAATGATCTTAATCAAAAAGAAAAAAGTCATATTCTTTATTGGTTTTATGTAAATATATTGCTGAGTTTAATTTTAATTTTTTGGTCAATTTATTTTTTTTATGCTACTGATTACTCCTTTTTGATGGTTCTACTCCCTGTATTATGCTTTTATTGGTTATTAAGAGCTATGTTATGGGAGAAAGCAGATTTGCTTGAACATAAAAGCAACAAGAAAAAGTAGTATCTAAATAGATAAATTATAATGAAATTTATCTCATGGAATGTAAATGGTATTCGTGCTGTTGAAAGAAAAAATGAGCTACAAAAAATGCTTTTACAAGAAAAGCCCGATATCCTTTTTTTACAAGAAACCAAGGCTCAAAAAGATCAGCTTTCTAATTATTTAGTCGCTAATTCAGATTATTATCAGGAATATCACTCTGCGGATAAAAAAGGCTATTCTGGTGTTTCTGCGTGGCTAAAAAAAAGTTCTTTTACCGAAAAATATTTGATTACCAAAGGCATGCCAGAGTGGAACGACTGTGAAGGTAGAGTTATTCAGTGTGATTATGGAGTTTATTCTTTTTTGGGTGTTTATTTTCCTAATGGGGGTAAAAGTGAAGTAGCTTGGCAAGATAAACTTAAATTTTATGATCACTTCTTAAAGTATATTAATCAACTGCGTAAGAATAATAAAAAAGTTATATTTTGTGGAGATTTGAATGTTGCCCATAATGAAATTGACCTAGCTAGACCAAAAGAAAACCAAAAGAATATTGGTTTTCGTCCTGAGGAAAGAGCTTGGGTTGATCGACTAGTGCAATCAGATTGGGTAGACGCTTTTCGTTACTCTCATCCAGATGAAGTAAGTTACACCTGGTGGGATGTGCCCTCTAGGGCTCGTGAAAGAAATGTAGGTTGGAGAATTGATTATTTTTTTATAGATAAAGATTTTATCAAAAACATACACTCTTGTGCACACCGTAATGAGCAATTTGGCTCTGACCATTGCCCTGTTTATTTAGAGATTGAGCTATAAGAGTTTTTTGCAATAGAACAATCATTTTAAAAAGTTATTTTTTCACTAGCCTCATCGCCGCTAGTACGAATTTTGTTCTGAAAAATAGATAAACTTGATGCAAAGTTTGACGGTTGATTTTTATGGATATAAAAAAAGCTTTTCACACAGATTTAAAAATATAAGATCGCGTGTGAACAGAGTTTATGCGAGGCGAGATAATCAAAATATGATTGTTTATTCTATAAATTATTCTGTATACCCTAGCTTTTATCACTTAAATGAAGGAGGAATGAAAGAATGCTAAAGAATTTTTCATTTTTTAATAACAAAATAAAAATCAAGGAAGAGATTAATCGAAAAAAATTTATTCAAAATTTAGCTGTATGCACGGGCTCATTTGTTTTATTACCAGTGGTTAGCTCCTGTAAATGGTTTGAAGATCAAAAATTATCGATTCCAAAAGTTATAAATTCTAATTGGAACCCCATTCAATTTAACCGAGAACGGGGTAATCAAGGAGCAATCCCCGCTTCTTATTTACCTTCCATCAATGGTATTGACGGTGAAAAAAAACATATTGGTAAACACTTACCTTTTGTTCCTGAGATTGAGCCTGAAAAAATACCTGATGGTTTCTTACCTATCATGTGGGGAGATCCATCAAAAGGTTATGCCAAACATCCTAATGCACCAAAAAACAATACAAAAGGCTATGAAGGTCACTGGTATAACTGGATTCGTATACGTAAAGCTACTTCTGGTAATGCGAGTGAGCTAAAAAGTACTTATTCAAATTGGCCTTCAATAGGGAGCTCCGACAACGGAAGCTACGTTGCTTTTGGAGATCAAGAAATTACATCAAATAGTGGTAAAAATACGATCTATCTTGCTGCTCTACCTCCTGATGTTAAAAAAGGTGATACTCTACGAATTTACGCTCACTGTAAGACGCATGGTGAATGGGTCGACTTTGTGAAAATCTGAAAACTTTTGATTTGTTTTTAGCTGTAGTAAGCTGAAAATAGCTATTTCTTTTTTTGAAGTTTAGATCGCTCTAAAAGTGATAATATCTTGTGGAGCTGTTTAGAACTTTCAGCCTCCGCTATTACTCGAATGACAGGCTCCGTATTTGAGGCTCTGATATGTAACCAAGGTAGCCCCGTTTTCGCTGCAAGATGTATGCCGTCCTCTGTTTTGAGTTGAAATTCAGGTAATGCTTGTAATATTTTTGACTTTATCTCGTCTAAAAAAAGCTTATCTTGGAGTGAGATCGTTACTTTTTTCATAAATGTAGTGGGTATTTCTCTTACAATGTGATCTAAACTTTGATTTTTGCGATACATCAAAGCGATAATCCATGCCATCCCAGCGATGGAGTCTCTTCCTTGTGATGGAATCTCCATATCAATAACTCCTCCATTGCCTTCACCTCCGAACTTTGATCTTGTTTTTTTTATGAGGTGCACAACATGTGATTCACCTACTTTTGAGCGATAAATTTTTTTATCAAATCTTTCAGCGACCCATTGATTTAACCAAGAAGAAGAAAGATTAACAATCATTCCACCATCTCTATAATTTAGTGCTTCTAAAGCCGCCAAAGGGAGGGTTAATTCTTCACCCAATATTTCGCCAGATGAAGAGACGACCGCGAGGCGATCGGCGTCAGGGTCGAAGGCAAATCCAATATCACATCCATTCTTTTTGACAAAAGAGGCAAAGAGGGTTAGTGCCTGAGGTTTTGGCTCTGGTTCTCTCGGGAATTTCTCTAAAAATGTTGGATACATTGAGAAAACTTGAGCTCCTATTTTTTCTAAAAAAATCTTTGCAATATTAGTGGCACAGGCTCCCAAAGTATCAATCGCTATCTTCATTTTAATTTTTTTAGGGAGTTTAATATTGCTTATAATACATTGAATATGTGAATTGATAGCATCTTGGTTGGCCTGTCTGAGTTTACCATGTTTTTTATAATTTTCCCATGTTAAATTTTCTTTTAAATGATTTAAAAATTTTTGATTATCTTTTTCATCAAAGAAAGAACCTCCTTTTTTTATAAACTTAAAGGCATTATATTCAGGTGGGTTATGGCTTGCAGAGATCATTAATCCGCCTGATAAATTATTAGTGGCGATATAATTTTTTAGGGTGGGGGTAGGTAAAATACCAAGATCAATTACTTCACGGCCAGAAGAAAGAAGACTGCCCAAAGTGAGTTGCCTCATCGCTTCTCCTGTATTTCTAGTATCTCGTGCTATAGCGATTAAACCTTTTGAAATAGAGTTGTTAAAAGCTGAACACAGCTTGGGTATGTTTTCGGGTGTTATATCTTTACCATATATCCCCCTGAAGCCTGATATAGAAAATTTTAATGTCTTACTTGATGTTAATTTCATTTTTGATGATTCGATCTCTAATAATTAAAATTATATTTTTTGAGTATATCTTAAATTCATCTACTTTTTGGTATGAAGTCAAGTAATTTAAAATGAAGCAAGTTGTGTCTTATTGCCTAAACGATTTATTTTTCTGAAGATAATTCGCTCGTATTTGGTGAATTTGCAAATAGCGTGAAAATTGTATTGTCAAAAGATTGTCTTTTCTGAATAGTTACCAGTAACTATAGTTATGCAGAAACTCTAATTATTTCAATGAAGGCACAGTCAGCGATAGAGAAACAATATTTAGAAAAATAAACCGATGAAAGCATCCGCAAAAAATCTTTTATCCATAATAAAAGAACCTAAACAGTTCATCATTCCGATTTACCAACGCACTTACAGCTGGCAACACAAACAGTGCGATCTATTATTAAACGATATTGAGGGAGCCGTTAAATCTGAACAAGGGCATTTTATTGGCTCTATCGTTTATTTTGAGCCTGATGTTCATACGATATCAGAAATAAGCAAGTATTTAATAATTGATGGGCAACAAAGACTTACTACCGTAATATTACTCATCTCGGCATTGATAAAGTTCATTGATAAGAATCCAAATTGTGAAATAGATACAACCGCTAAAAAACTAAGCAATTATTATTTATTCAATGCAGAAGAAGATAATGATTTATACTATAAATTATTACTGACGAGACGTGATAAAGAAACACTCACAAACGTTTTAACAAATAAACCACTACCTACAGAATATTCACGTAGAATAGTTGAAAATCACGAATTTTTCTATAAAAAAATTGATAAAAACAACATCAATAAAATTTATAAAGGGCTTCAAAAATTAATCGTTGTGGATGTGGCATTAAAAGAAGGGGAAGATAACCCTCAGCTAATATTTGAAAGTCTTAATTCAACAGGCTTAAACCTATCTGAAGCAGACCTTGTTAGAAATTATATTTTAATGGGTCAAGAAGCTAAATTTCAAAAACACTTATACGAAACCTATTGGTACCCTATGGAACAAAGTTTTGGCGAAAATATAAGTGCTTTACCTTGGTTTATGCGAGATTATTTGACAATGGAGCAAAATGACATTCCTAAAATTGGGGAAGTTTACGACACATTTAAAAATTATTTCAATAACCATAAAGGCAAATTAGGGATAGAAAATATTGTAAAAAATTTATATGAATACTCACAATATTATGTTTCCATTGCTTTACACAAAGAAAAAAACAAAAATCTAAAATCAGCATTCGACGAGATTAATAGATTAAGAATGGACACCTCCTACCCTTTTTTGATGGCGGTGTATGGAGATTATCACAATGAGCGAATCACTTTTGATGAATTTTTAGAAGTACTGCATCTAACGAAAAATTATGTTTTTAGGCGATCTATTTGTGGTATTCCGACGAATAGCTTAAACAAAACTTTTGCTACGCTTTATAAGAGTATTAAAAATGAAGCCTATACAGAATCTGTAAAAGCCGCCTTCCTATTGATGGATAGGTACAAAAAATTTCCAAGTGATACAGAATTTATAAGAGAAGTCAAATTAAAAGATGTTTATCATTTCAAAACAAGAAACTATTTATTAGAATCTTTAGAAAATTTTAAACGTAAAGAATTAGTAAATGCTGAAAATTGTACCATTGAGCATATCATTCCGCAAAATGCAAATACATCTATTGAATGGCAACAGGAATTAGGCAATGACTGGAAATCAATAAAAGAAAAATATTTGCATACGTTAGGGAATCTTTCATTAACAGCTTACAATGCTGAATTATCTGATAGACCATTCAGCGAAAAAAAAACAATTAAAGGTGGTTTTAATGACAGCTCTTTGTACCTAAACGGATCTGTTAGAGTCGCTGAGGTTTGGAACGAACAAGCAATCAATAACAGAGCAGAAGAGTTAGCACAAAGAGCATTAAAAGTATGGGCGTACCCTTATTTAGATGCTGACGTTTTAGATAATTATAGAGCACTTGAAACAACAAAAGATACCATTCAATATTCGATAGAACAATATAAGCACCTGCAGAATGATATGTTAACGTTGTACCGCTCATTTGAAAAGAAAGTTTTAAATATAGATGCTACTGTAAAAATAGAGTTTATAAAAGTCTACATAGCTTTTAAGGTGCAAACAAACTTTGTGGATGTGGTCCCTCAAAAAGTAAAATTGCGTCTTTTTTTAAATATAGATTTTGATAAGATAAAAGACCCTAAAAATCTTTGTAAAGATGTCAGCAATATTGGTACATTGGGTAATGGTGATGTAGAAGTAAGTTTACAACATCTGTCAGAATTAGATGATGTTATTGAATTAGTAAAACAGGCATTTGAAGAACAGATGAACGAATAAGTAGCTTAAAGCAAGTATAAAACCATTTTGTCTTGTGTTGATGAGAAGTGTAGCCGAAAATGAAATTTTCTAAAAACCCCGATTGCCCCGCTTGTGGTGATTCAATATTGATGGCAAATTAATGAATAGTAAATTCTTTACCAACAGCGGAGAAAACACTTTATTCAATAAACTTGAAGGCATTTTTCAGAACAACCAAAACATCAATAATTTTGATGTTTTGGTCGGTTATTTTCGCTCATCGGGTTACTTTAAGCTACGTTCATCATTGGAAAATATAGCCAACATCCGCATTCTGGTGGGTATCGATGTCGATAAAATAACCCAGCAAATGCATGCTGATGGTTTAGCCTTCTTCAAAGGAGACAGCGAAAAAACCATTAAAAATTGGCAGGAAAGATTCATCGGCGATGTTCACGAAGCCAATTATGATCAAAAGACCGAGCAGGGCATCAAGCAATTTATTGATGACATACGGAACGAGAAAGTGCAAATCAAAGCACATCCGAGCCGTGCTATTCACGCTAAAATATACATTTTTCGCCCCGATAATTTTAACCAACACAACATCGGCAGTGTGATTACCGGCTCATCAAACCTCACCGACGCCGGACTGGGAACAAATAGCAATTCTAATTATGAATTTAATGTGTTGTTAAACGACTATGACGACATTCAATTTGCCACCGACGAATTTGAAAAATTATGGCAGGAAGGGGTGGAGATATTACCTGAGGCAGCTAAAGTCAGCCTCGAAAAAACCTATTTAGCCGATAACATCACGCCCTATGAACTGTACTTAAAATGCTTGATTGAATATTTTGGTACGGAAATTGAATTTGACCCAAACTCTATTAAAGATTTACCCAGCGGCTTCATGCGTCTGTCTTATCAAATGGATGCGGTGAATGAAGGTTGGCAAATGCTGAAAAAACATAATGGATTTTTTCTCGCCGATGTGGTGGGTTTGGGTAAAACTATTATTGCCGTTTTGATCGCACGCCAGTTTTTATTTTTAGACAGACACAATGACAATCCAAATATTTTATTGATTATTCCGCCAATACTGAAACAAAACTGGGAGGATACTTTAAAAAAATTTGAAATTAGAGGTAAGGTGAGTATTTTTACCAATGGCAGTTTACATCATATAACCAGCCCACAAGACTATGGCATGGTAATTGTCGATGAGGCACATAAATTTCGCAACGATGCCACAGAAGCATACGACCAATTACAACGTATTTGCAAAACGAAAACTATTGATGGCAAAGATAAAAAAGTGATGCTCATTTCAGCCACGCCATTGAATAACCGCCCCGATGATTTATACAACCAAATTTTATTGTTCCAAGACGGCAACAACTCAACGCTTGATTTTTCACTGGGCAGTTTCTTCACCAAGGCAAAAAAAGAATATAAAAAAATCTCGAAAGAGCCCGATAAGCATCAAGCCAGACAGCAAACAGCAGAACTGTATGAAGAAATTCGTGAAAAAATCATCACGCCGCTTATGGTGCGTAGAACCCGCACTGATTTATTGAACAATGACCGTTATAAAAACGATTTAAAAAATCGCGACATTGTGTTCCCAAAAATAACTCCGCCAAAACCTGTGTATTATCAATTAGAAGCACAATTAGAAAAGTTATACGATGACACCATCAAAAAAATTAAAAAAACCGATAACAAAAACCAAAGTAAAACTGGCTTACTGCATGCCCGTTATCAAGTGTTGTATTACCTAAAGCCTGAATTGAAAGAACAATATACAGGAGCAGATTTTATTGCTGATCGATTGGTTGGTATTATGAAAACACTATTGCTCAAAAGAATGGACAGCAGTTTTTATGCGTTTGGGCAAACCTTAGGGCGTTTTATCAAATCTTCTGAGGCTATGTTAAAGATGATTCGTGATAATAAAATCATCATTGCCCCAAATATCAAGGTGGAAAAGTATATTTTAGAAGACAAAGAAGAGGAATTAATGGAGGTAATTGCCAACGAGAGTTTGACCGACCCTAGTATTATTGTGTGTTGTCGCGATGATTTTAAAGATAGTTTTATTGATAGCATCAAACACGACTACGACATGTTAAAAAAACTGAAATCAGATTGGGACGACATCGCTGAAAAAATTGGCGACCCAAAATTGCAAGAATTTTTAACCCAACTGCCAAGTTTTTTAGACAAAGCCAAAAATCCACAGCAAAAATTGGTGCTATTTACCGAAAGCACCGACACTATGCACTATCTAACAGAGAAAATAAAACAAACCGAATACGGCGAGAAAACGCTTAGTATCAATTCTGAAAACCGCAATAAGTTGAAGCAAACCATTGCACAGAATTTTGATGCCAACCTAAAAGAAACTCAAAGCAACGATTATCAAATTATTCTCACCACTGATGTTTTAGCCGAGGGCGTAAACCTACACCGCGCTAATACGGTGATCAATTATGATACGCCGTGGAATACTACCAAACTGATACAACGCATCGGGCGGGTCAATCGTATCGGACAAACCGCCAGCCATATCTTTGTCTATAACTTTTATCCAACCGCACAAATAAATGATAATATTGGCTTAGAAAAAAAAGCATTGATTAAATTACAGGCTTCTCATTCAGCCTTAGGCGAAGACTCACAAATTTATTCAACCGATGAAAAAGTGGATACATTCGGGATATTCGATGAAAATATAAAAGAAGAAGTAAATAAAACTATCCCGTTTTTAGAAGAAATACGGCAGTTCAGAAAAAATGATCCGGATGAATATAAACGCATCAAAGAGTTGCCGAGCAAGGTTAGAAATGCAGTTAAAAACGCTAGCCACAAAGAAGGCACGCTGGTTTTCACTCGCACTGAAGGCAAAGACAGCAGCCGGTTTTATATGGTGAAATCTAAAAATAACATCACCAGTTATAGCTTTATTAAAACAGCCAAATTATTAAAATGCACCCCTGACACCGAAACGGAAAAACTGCATGAGGAGCACCACAATCAAGTATCACTGGCATTAGATAAGTTCAAAAATGAAACAGAACAAAATATTGTTAATCAAAATCAAAATCAAAATAAAACCTTATCCCCACAAGAAAACAAAGCGATTAACTTCCTAAAATCAATGTTAACCTCGTCCAAAATTAATGCCATTAATGAGGAGGAATCAGACAAAATAACGCTGGCGATCGAACAAATTAAGCAGAAACGCTTTCAAAGTCTGAGTAGAGATATCAACAAACTAAATAAAAACAGTAAGGGCATTAAGCGGATTGTGGTATTAGAAAAAACATTGAACATCATTCAGAAATATGATCTTAACAGCCACATAGAAGACGAGCAAGACAAACCACAAACACCCAAAAACATCAAACCGACCATAGTCATTTCACAATCTTATGTATAAAAAATAATTATGAATCTATTAAAAGAAGCCTACAAGCCAGACAATTATCTAAATTTTTTAGCAGGCAAATTCAATTTTTCCAAGAATCTTGCCCCTATCAGCATAGAAAATAACGAGGTCAAAAGTTTTGAGAAACTCGGCACAGTTACCACCCATGATGATAAACAACTGCCCATCTTTGAAATTCATATCAAGCCCAACACCAAATTAAGCAGAAATCGCGTACAGTTACGTAATCTAGTCGCCAAGCAAATTCAAACAGAAGATGGGGCTTTGGCGGTTTATGTAGATGAGCCAAACAAACAATGGCGATTCAGTTTTATTGCTATTGAATATAGATTTTCCGATGAAGGCCTTAGAAAAGAGCAAACCGCTAGCAAACGCTTTACTTATCTGTTAGGCGAAAACACCAATACCAAAACCGCAGGAAAACGTTTTGAAAAACTGGATAAACAGTCAACGCTAGAAGACCTAAAAACCGCTTTTTCTGTTGAAGCACTAAACAAAGAATTCTACGATAAACTGTATAGCTGGTATGAAAAGGCACAAGATCAAGTCGTATTCCCCAATGATGAGAAAATGGAAAACCATACCGAAACCAGTTTAATCCGCCTGCTGACGCGGTTGTTATTCATCTGGTTTATCAAAGAGAAGAAACTCATCAATGCGGATTTATTTGATAAGAATAAATTGCCAACACTGATTGACTACGAAAAGCCCAGCAGTTTTTATAAAGCCATTTTACAAAATCTGTTTTTTGCCACCCTCAACCGCCCGATTGTGGAGCGTAGTTTTCGCAACACAACCAACGGGGCGGCGAATAGCACAAATTACCTTGTTACCAACATCTACCGCTATCAGGATTATTTCACTGATTCGGATGAAGACAAAATCATCGCTTTATTTGCATGGACCCCGTTTTTGAACGGCGGTTTATTTGAATGTTTGGATAGAGAGGCAAGCAAAAAAGAAAAGCAGGCTTATGATAATGATAAAACGATTCGTCCCGTAGGCAGTGCGATTCGGATTGATGGCTTTTCTGATAGGGCTGATAATGAATTAACATTCGATAACATCCTGTTTTTCAATGACGATGAAACAGGCTTGATTGACCTATTCAGTCAATATCAGTTCACCGTTGAGGAAAGCACTCCGTTAGATATTGAAGTCGCCCTTGACCCTGAGCTATTGGGCAAGGTGTTTGAAAACCTACTCGCCAGTTATAACCCAGAAACAGGACAGCAGGCTCGCAAAGCCACCGGCAGTTTTTATACGCCACGAGAAATTGTCAATTATATGGTCGATGAAAGCCTGAAACAGCATTTTCATCAGCACACAGACCTAACAGACGAGCAGATCAATGCCCTGTTTGTTGACGCTGAACTCACCGAGCAAGAAAACGCCCTCAATAAGCAACAAACAAAAGCCCTAATCTCTGCCATAGATGGGCTAAAAATTCTTGACCCAGCGGTGGGCAGTGGTGCGTATCCGATGGGCATATTGCAACGGCTGGTGCTGATTTTAGAAAAGGTGGATGCAGAAAACACCCACTTCAAACAACAGCAAATAGACAAGGCAGAACAAATTCCCGATGAGGCCAGTTGCACCAGTGCCATAGCGGCGATAGAGCAGGTTTTCTCACAACAAAACCAGCATAACGCTTATGGTAAGAAATTAATGCTGATTGAAAATTGTATTTATGGCGTGGACATTCAACCCATCGCCATTCAGATATGCAAACTACGCTTTTTTATCAGTTTGACCATTGAGCAAAGCCCTAATCAAGATGAAGACGATAATTACGGCATCCAAGCCCTGCCGAATTTAGAAACCAAGTTTATTGTTGCGAATAGTCTGTTGCCTTTGGGTGAGATTTTAGGATATAGATTGCCGTGGGACAAAAAAATATTAGAATTGCGGAAACAATTAGCCGAAATAAGGCATAAGCATTTTAGTGCCAAGACCTTAGAAACCAAACGCAAATGCAGAGAAGAAGACAAAGACCTGCGTCAAGAAATGCTGGTAGAATTAACCGAAAGCGGCACCAGCCTAGAAGTTAAAGAAAATATGAAAAAAATAGTCGACTGGGATTTATACAATCAAAATGCCATTGCCGATTGGTTCGACCCAGAATGGATGTTTGGGATTAAGGATGGCTTTGATATTGTCATTGGTAATCCGCCGTATATCCGCCAAGAATCCATTAAGGCATTCAAACCGCAATTCAAACAAAACTTTTCTATTTTTACCGGCACTGCCGATATTTACACCTATTTCTATGAAAGGGGCGTAAAACTACTCAGCGACAATGGGCATTTGTGTTACATCACCTCCAATAAATGGATGCGGGCAAAATATGGTAAAAAATTACGCGGCTTTTTTAAAAACAAAATCCAGCTCAAGCAAATTATTGATTTTGAAGGCGAGCAGATTTTTGAAAATGCCACAGTGGATACCAACATTCTGCTTTGCGGTAAAACGGCTAACACACAGCCAAACTTTGCTTATCAAAAAGAATTACCAAGCGAGAACAACCCATTCTTTAATATGGCAGTCAGCGACCTATCAGCCAACGCCTACACCTTGCAGGCTCCCCAAATTTTAGCCTTGAAAAAGAAAATAGAACAAATCGGCACACCATTAAAAGACTGGGATATTCGTATTAATTACGGCATAAAAACAGGTTTTAACAAAGCCTTTATTATCAACACCGCCAAACGAGATGAATTAATAGCGCAAGACCCAAAATCTGCCGAAATTATCAAACCTGTTTTACGCGGTAGGGATATTAAAGCCTATCAACACCATTGGGCGGGGTTGTGGATAATTGCCACTTTTCCAGTATTAAAAATAAATATTGATGATTACCCTGCCATTAAAAAACACTTATTAAGTTTTGGAAAAGACCGATTAGAACAAGCAGGAAAGAAATTACCAAACGGCACAAAATCAAGGAAGAAAACAGGCAATAAATGGTTTGAAACTCAAGATCAAATCGGCTATCACGAAGAATTTGAAAAAGAAAAGATTGTTTATCCCATTATTGCAAGCAAACCAAGATTTACCTTGGATAATAGTAATTATTACACAAATGACAAGTGTTTTTTAATAACAGGCAACAGTGGTTTAAAGTTTTTAGTAGCGATTTTTAATAGCAAATTACCATTCTGGTATTTACGACAAATAGGTAGTTTATTAGGAAGCGGTGGTTTTGAATTTAGGAAAATTTATGTAGAACAATTCCCCATCCCGCAAATATCAAAACCAGCACAACAACCATTTATAGCGTTAGTCGATAAAATTCTCACCGCCAAAGAACAGGGGAAAGACACCCGCACACTGGAAACCAAAATCGACCAGATGGTCTATCAGCTTTATAATTTGAGTGATGAGGAAGTGAGAATTGTTGAGGGCGGGAAATGAGCAAAGAAGTTATAACATATGAAAAAGTTTTAGATCAATTACAAGATCAAGAAGCACATCTATTATTGGGAAATGGTTTTAATCTTTCGTTAGGTATCAAGACAGATTACCAGAGTATTTTTAAAAAGATGAGCGAGAATTATCCCCAATATAAAGATTTGAATATGGAAAAAAATCAATTTGATATTGAAACAGTTATTGGTGAGTTAAAAGAGAAAATAAAAAAACCTGATGTTTTCTTACCAAAGTTTATTCATAACAAGATCAAACTAGACTTTATGAAAGCCACAAGTGAAATTGTTGTCTCTGAAATCAAAAATATATTTCAATCAGAAAAACAAGAAAAACTTCACTTGCTACTTAAAAACTTTAATAATTACTTTACTCTTAACTACGACCCTTTCTTATATATTCTCTTAATGATATTTAAGAGTAATAATGACGCATTCGTTTTTCAAGATAAACATAAAGTAAAAGTAGTAGAACTAAATCAAGATAAACATAAAGTAAAAGTAGTAGAACTAAATAAGGAGATTAAAGAAATTTATGATGCAATAAAACGGGCACGGGAAAATGGTACATCAACAATAAAAAGCGAAGACAATCAGGCTAAGTACGATTTAAGCAATTCAAATAAAGCAGATTTTGAAAGGGATGTTACAAGACTTTTTAACAAAAAAAATTGGAAGCAAAAAGATATTAAGCAAGCTGTTACATATCTACTTCAAGAAGAAAGTGGTATTAATGGTAGTTTGGGAGTAAATGATGGTTTCTTGAATGGTGTTTTTCAAGAAAAATCGGCTCTATTAAAAGAAGGAATACTATTTCCAGACGATATCAAAAAAGATTTTAGAGCTACATCACAAAATCTTTTTTTTCTACATGGAGCTTTTCATATTTATAAAAGCGGAAATTTGATAAAAAAGATAGAACGAGAAGAAAATATCACTCTTTATAAAAAATTAGAACAAATAATATATAGAGAAGAGAAAGAAATAATCCTTATCTTTTCTAATGATGATAAAAAAAAACAGATTCAAAAAGATTCATATCTTAAAAGGGGCTATGAAAAACTTGCTCAATTAAGAGGGGCAATAGTTGTTATTGGAAGTTCGTTTGATGACAACGATTCTCATATTTTCTATCAAATAAAAGAAAGTAGAATTAACAAAATATATGTCGCTTGCGAGCCTTCTAATAAAAAGATTGACTCATTTTGTAACAAGGTGAAAGGTCAATTAGGCGATAAAAATATAATATTCTTTGATCGAGATACCCTTTCTTATCTCCCATAAACGAACAAAATTATTTATCAAACCCTTATGGAGAGTGCCCGTACATGAAGCAATCAGAACAACCAACCATTAAAGACGTAGAAAAAAAGGCACAACAAATAGCAAAATCCCTCAATAAAAGCGTGGCGGCTGCTCTGGAAAAAAAACGCAGATTAGGACAATATGCCGTTGTCTGGGATGGTGAAAAAGTGGTGCGTATCCTGCCAGATGACATACCTAAAGCCAACGACAAAACCGATATCCCCGCCGCTGAAAAGCCCAATCGATCAGACCCTAAAAATGCTAATGTTTTTTATAATCGTGGTTTGGCTTATGGCGCGAAAGGTGAACTTGACCGAGCCATTCAAGATTTTGACAAAGCCATCGCATTAAACCCTAAACTTGCTACTGCTTTTAACAGTCGTGGTGTGTCTTATGATAATAAAGGTGAATTTGACCGAGCCATTCAAGATTTTGACCAAGCCATCACATTAGACTCTAAGCTTGCTGATGCTTTTAACAACCGTGGTTTGGCTTATAGTGCGAAAGGTGAATTTGACCGAGCCATTCAAGATTTTGACGAAGCTATCGCATTAAACCCTGAAAATGCTACCACTTTTCATAATCGTGGTGCGTCTTATGATAAGAAAGGCGAATTTGACCAAGCCATTCAAGATTATGACAAAGCGATTGCATTAAACCCTGAGTTTGCGAAGGCTTTTTGCAATCGTGGCGCGTCTTATTACAAGCAAGGCAAAATTGACCGAGCCATTCAAGATTTTGATAAAGCCATTAAATTAAACCCAAAGTTTGCGGAGGCTTTCAATAGTCGTGGTGTGGCTCATGGCGCGAAAGGTGAATTTGACCGAGCCATTCAAAATTATGACAAAGCCATTGCATTAGACCCAGAGTTTGCTGCTGCTTTTAACAATCGTGGGGTAGCTTATTTCAAGAAAGGTGAAATCAACCGAGCCATTCAAGATTTTGACAAAGCCATCGCATTAGATCCAAAGTTTGCGGAGGCTTTTAACGATCGTGGTTTGGCTTATTTCAAGAAAGGTGAATTTGACCGAGCCATTCAAGATTTTGACCAAGCCATCGCATTAGACCCTAAAAATGCTAATGTTTTTTATAATCGTGGTTTGGCTTATAGCGCGAAAGGTGAATTTGACCGAGCCATTCAAGATTTTGACGAAGCCATTAAATTAAACCCAAAGTTTGCGGAGGCTTTTACCAATCGTGGCTTGGCTTATCGAAAACTAGGCAAAGAACAAGATGTTATACAAGATTTTAAAAACCCAAATCGATAAGATGGTCTATCAGATTTATAATTTGAGTGATGAGGAAGTGAAAACTGTTGACAAGAAGATGTGAAATGCTGGTAACTAAAGTAAAGAGTGTGAGGGAAAATGAGTAAAGACGAAGCAAAAAACTTTTTTAAGAAAGGCAATGCTCATTATAACGCCGGTGAATGGGACCAAGCTATTCAGAATTACGACAAAGCCATCGCATTAGAGCCTAAAAATGTTAATATTTTTTATAATCGTGGTTTGGCTTATAGTGCTAAAGGGGAATATGACCACGCTATTGAGGATTACGACCAAGCCATTGCATTAGACCCTAAAAGGGCTGATGCTCATTACAATCGTGGTAGGGTTTACAGTAGTAAAGGTGAATATGACCGAGCCATTCAAAATTACGACCAAGCCATCGCATTGGACCCTAAAAGGGCTGATACTTTTAACAATCGTGGTGCGTCTTATGATAAGAAAGGCGAATTTGACCAAGCCATTCAAGATTTTGACGAAGCCATCGCATTAAACCCTAAAAGGGCTGATTGTTTTCACAATCGTGGGTTAGCTTATGGAAAGCAAGGCAAAATTGACCCAGCTATTAAAAATTTTGACCAAGCCATTGCATTAAACCCAGAGTTTGCGAAGGCTTTTAATAGTCGTGGCGTGGCTTATGACAAGCAAGGTGAATTTGACCGAGCTATTCAAGATTTTGATAAAGCCATTGCATTAGACCCTAAAAATGCTGATGCTTTTTATAATCGTGGTGTGGCTCATGGCGAGCAAGGTGAATTTGACCGAGCTATTCAAGATTTTGATAAAGCGATTGAATTAAACCCTAAATTTGTGAGGGCTTTTAACAATCGTGGTGCGTCTTATAACAATAAAGGTGAATTTGACCGAGCCATTCAAGATTTTGACAAAGCCATCGCATTAGACCCTAAAAATGCTACTGCTTTTTATAATCGTGGCTTGGCTTACCGAAAACGAGGCAAAGAACAAGAGGCGATACAAGATTTTAAAAAGGCAAATCAATTAGACCCGACTGTTATTCCAAAGGAGCAAGTTGAAAAAACAGATAAGAAAGTTGCAGAAGTTGAAGAAACAGTTAAAAAAACAGGTGAAGAAGTTGCAAAAGTTCAAAATTTTCAGAGAATTTTAGAAGAGTTAAGAGACGAGTACAAAAAAGGAGAGTGCGGATGGTTTGGGGCAAGTGTTTTAATTGTCATTGGTGTTTTTGGTTGTTTATGCTACTCAATTTTCTGCTTTAAAGCAGACTTTCAAACATTCTATCCACTCTATATTTTCTCATCAGCCATTACGTTTTTTGTCGCCCGACAATACACCAACGCCAAACAGCTACGAGTTGAAGCCAGCAACCGGTTGGCGATGGCAAAGATGTTTGAAAAAATACAACAAACTGAAGACAATCAAAATTATAAAGATTTTATACCAAAAATAATTGATAGCATCGCCTATTCAATGCGTAAAAAGCAAAAAGAATCGATACCAATTGATGAGATACTAAAACACTTTAAAAAATAAACGAATGATCTGGAAGCAAATATTGAGCTGATTAAAATATTACAAAATTTATAAACGTTTTAATAACGTTTATAAGAAAAGCACATTTCGTATAAACGTCCTGATAACACTTATAAGAAACAAGCGTTTCGTATAAATGAATAAAAAAGCAGTCAGGCATATTGAAAACCCAAATAGATGAAAAGGTCTATCAGCTTTATAATTTGAGTGATGAGGAAGTGAAAATTATTGACAAGAAAATGTGAAATGTTGGTAACTAAAATAAAGAGTGTGAGGAAAAAATTTGTAAGTTTATGGCTAATATTTGTAAGTTTATAGCTAATATTTGTAAATATTTTAAAGAAATAAGAAATAAGAAAAGAGAAAATATGAAATTATTTATTCCAGAATTAGATGCTGCAGAGCTAAAAGAACATGGATTTAACAAGAATGACATCTTTCAAAGAAAGGTAACATAATGGGATACGATTTTTCAAAACTCAATGATAGAGAATTTGAAGCTTTAGGAGCCTCTATTATTGAGAAAACTATAAATAAGAAAGTTGAAACCTTTAAAGCAGGCAAAGACGGAGGAGTCGATGGCAGGTTTTGGCTTGATAATAAAGAAGGGATTATTCAGTGCAAACGTTATATTGAAACTGGCTACGAAGCTTTAATTAGGGGCATTAAAAAAAATGAAGTTCCAAAGATCAAAAAGTTACACCCTAAAAAGTATATTTTTATAACGACTAAAAAATTATCACGCTTAAATAAGCAAGAAATCAAAGGACTCTTTAAACCTTACATAAAAAGAGAGGATGATATTTGGGGAGAAGATGATTTAAATAACTTTTTAATCAAAAAAGAAAATCAAGACATTGTAGAAAGACATTTCAAATTATGGATAACTAGTGCATCGATATTAGATATAATTTTCAACCATGCTATTAAAGGAAGAAGTGAAAGCTCCATAAAGTCCATAGCAGAGAGTTCTCATAAATATGCTATTACTGATAATCACAATAAGGGTTTGAATATACTGGAAAATAAAAATGTACTTATAATTACTGGAGAACCGGGACTTGGAAAAACAATGCTAGCAGATAATCTTGCCTTGACATATGTAGCCAAAGGATACGAATTTTGTGATATTGAAGAAAACATCAGCGAGGCTGAAAATATTCTTAGGGAAGCTGAAAAGAAAAAAATCTTATTTTATTGTGATGATTTTTTAGGAAGCAATTTTTATGATGCAGTTAACAATAAAAAAGATTCTCACATCGTTAAATTTATAAATCGAATTAAAAAAGATAAATTCAAAAAATTCATACTAACATCAAGGACAAGTATTTTAAACAAGGCTTATAGCTTAAGTCATACGTTTCAAAACAGCGAAATACGCAACGATGAATTTTTACTTACTGTTAAAAAATTAACAGAGATAGATAAGGCAAGGATTCTTTATAATCATATTTATCATTCAAATCTAGATATCAAATACATTGATAAAATATATGAAAACAAGAAATACAAAAACATTATAAAACATCCCAATTTTAATCCACGAATTATTGAATTTATAACAGGTGTTCAAAGAGTGACAGTTTCCTCTGAGCAATATTGGGAATACATACAAGAAAAATTAGAAAATCCTAAAGACATATGGGCAAAATATTTTCAAACGCAAAATGATGATTCTATTAGAACCCTTGTGTTTTTGACTGTTTTTAATGATGGACAAATGAATGAACACAAACTACAAGATTCTTACAATACCTTCTTAAATATTCACCCAGCCAATCAGAGAGATCATTCTGACAAGAACTTCAATGCAGTTATAGAATTAGCTACTGGGGCACTACTCAATAGAACTCAAATAACAGAACGGGAATATAGATATACACTTTTTAATCCATCAATTGCAGATTTTATTTTTTCGCAATATCTGGAAGATCATTATTTGATAATAAATATTTTAAAATCATTAGAAACAGAAGAATCTCTTATTTTATTGAAAAGCTTGTCGCTTCAAAATAAGAAAAAAATTACACGAGAAAAATTACAAATTATCCAATCGAGTTTGTTTGATTATTTTCTTACAAAAAAAATTCAGAAAGAAGATTGGGATTTTCTTATACTGTTATCTTATTTTGACTTTGTTGATTCTAGTAACAATACAAAAATAATTTTTTTTTTAGAAACATTAGTGAATACATCAAATGCATCTGGCAGTAGATTGTTAGAGTTGCTGCATTTACTAATCAATTTTAAATCTTCAATAAAAATTGAAAGATTTGATTTTTTAAAGGGCTTCATAGAAAATTATTTAGATGAAGACGATTTGAAATATATTCTAGAGTTTATAGAAACATTTGATATTAATGATGACCTTATTTTGTCCAAAATAGAATCTCGTCTAGAAGACTTCTTGTTTGAAAGAGCTTATGAAGTAGATATTGATTATTATTATATTGATACAGATGGCATCGAAAATGAAATAAAACTCGATTTGAATGGTATTTTAGAAACGTTTAATTCATCAGCACTAAAACGAATAAATATTGATATCTCAAATATTGTCTTTAACTTAGATAAAGAAGCATTGAGGAGAAGAAAAGACTATTCTGAAAATGATACGTCTAATAGAGTTCCTGATTCTTCTTATAAAGAAGATATAGATGCAATTTTTGAGCGTTAAAAAATTATCTCTTTCTAAACCATTTTGCATAACCAGATATTAAAGAAATTATAGGAACAAGGTCAACTAGAAATAACTCCAAAATTAACTAGAAAAGGCAGTTTTTATGTCAGTTATGAACACTATAAAAATAGCAAAGGCTCGAAAATTAATATACAATTCAATGGCAACTAAAACACAAATAGAATGGACAGAAGAAACATGGAATCCAACAACTGGCTGTACTAAAGTATCAGCAGGTTGTAAAAACTGCTATGCAGAGGTTATGGCAAAGCGGTTAAAAGCTATGGGAACTCCTGGATATGATAATGGTTTTGAATTTTCAATAATGCCAGAAAGATTGAAGCAGCCTTTAAAGAAAAAAAAGGGGACAAAGTATTTTGTGAATTCAATGAGTGATTTATTTCACGAGCATATGCCTGTTGAGTTTTTAAATCAAATAATGGGGGTAATTGATATAACTCCTCAACATATTTATCAAATTTTGACTAAACGAGAAGACGCTATCTTTGAATATTTTCAAAACAGACCTGTACCAAAGAATATTTGGCTTGGAGTTTCTGTAGAGAATAAAAAACATGGGGTTCCTAGAATAGATAAATTGAGAAAGATTAATGCAACAATAAAGTTTTTATCAATAGAACCACTACTAGAAAATATTGGAAAAATAAACTTGATAGGAATCGATTGGGTAATTGTTGGCGGAGAAAGTGGAGCAAAAGCAAGACCAATGAAAAAAGAATGGGCTTTAAGTATCAAAAAACAATGTGAAGAACAGAATACAGCTTTCTTTTTTAAGCAATGGGGTTCTTGGGGTTCAGACGGTATAAAAAGAAGTAAAAAAACAAACGGTCGATTTCTCGGAGGTAAAGAATGGAACGAGTATCCTGAAAAACAAATAACCTTAGAATATGCAAGTAGTTGAAAATGGAGAATTAGGCAACCACTCAGCTGATTGATAATCTTTACAAGCTGACCGCCGATGAAATAGCTATTATGGAGGATAAAAAATGAATATGAATTTCAAATTAAAATTACTACCTCCTAATGTAGAATTAGAAACACCACCTGTTTTAAGGCAATTGGCAAATGCACATCGCTATCTTGCGGAACTAAAAGGAACAGCAAAGATAATCCCCAATGAAAGTATTTTGATAGATACTCTGACCCTTCAAGAAGCAAAAGATAGCAGCGAAATAGAAAATATTATTACTACACGCGATGATTTATATAAAGAAAGCATCTTTATTGAAAGTAAAAGTAATGCGGCTAAAGAAGTCTATAATTATGCACGCGGATTAAGATTAGGGTTTCAAATAGTACGGCGAGAAAAACTATTATTAAATAGTCATATTTTAACTATTCAAAAAGAATTATTAAAAAATGATGCAGGGTTTAGAACTCAACAAGGAACAAAACTAATAAACTCGCAGGGTGAAGTGGTCTATACACCACCCCAAAACTCAAACGAAATATTGAACCTTATGAGAAATCTTGAAAAATTTATTAATGATGAAGAGTTTTCAAAATTAGATAGTTTAGTAAAAATGGCAGTTATTCATTATCAATTCGAGAGCATACACCCTTTTTATGATGGCAACGGTAGAACTGGCAGAATAATAAATATATTGTATTTGGTTCAACAGGGTTTATTAGATATTCCAATATTATATTTAAGTCGATTTATTGTGAAGAACAAAGCAGACTACTACAAGGTTTTGCAAAATGTAAGAACTCAAAATGATTGGGAAAGCCTTATCCTTTATTTACTAAAAGGGATTAAAATAACCGCAAAACAGACCATTGGTTTGATCTTAGAAATAAAGGAGTTAATGCAGAGTTACAAAATAAAATTAAGAACTGATTTACCAAGAGTTTATAGTCAAGATCTGATAAATAATTTATTCAAAAGACCTTATACTACAATTGAATTATTAGAAAAAGATTTGAATGTTAGTTATTTAACTGCACGTAAATATTTAGATAAAGTAACCGAATTAAAATTATTGAAGAAAGTAAAATTGGGCAAAAAAAACTATTACATCAATATTAAGCTGATTAAAATATTACAAAATTTATAAACGTTTTAATAACGTTTATAAGAAAAGCACATTTCGTATAAACGTCCTGATAACACTTATAAGAAACAAGGGTTTTGTATAAACGAATAAAAAAGCAGTCAGGCATATTGAAAACCCAAATAGATGAAAAGGTCTATCAGCTTTACAAGCTGACCGCCGATGAAATAGCTATTATGGAGGATAAAAAATGAAAGAGTTTATAATGTTCAGCGTAGGAGGAATCGCTACCATGATATCGGTACTACTCTCGGTTTATAAATACTTTGATAATAAAAACAGAGAACAAAAGCAAAATGAATTTAAGTATTTTCATCAATTGATAAAGGAATTAGTTGAACCAGAGGAGAATAAACAAATATATCTTGATCGACAAACAGCGATTATATTTGAATTAAGAAACTTTGAAAGATACCATGAATATTCACTCAGGATGTTGAAAGGATTTATTAAAGATGAACGATGGAAAAAGGAGAAATTAGTTGAAGAAATAAAACTTACAATAAGTTTTATTGAAAAAAAAATTAGCAAATAAAAATTGATCAATAAAAAATTATTGAAGGTTTAACATAAGCCCATTTGCACTATTATCGGCGGGGTTAATGGTTCGTGTAAAGTGACTTTTGTGCTTGATTATCTGGCGAACAATGTTGATTGCAAGTATTTTATCAATGTCGACTTAATCGCTGTTGGCTTATTGGCATAATGCCAGCCGAATAGAAAATTTCAATTTTTATATATTAAAGTAGTTTACATTTTATACTACCAATTTACACTCGGTGATCAGTTTGTTTTGTCGTTATTATTAATTTAGGTGATTTATAGAGATGATTTCATTTTTACTTCTGAATCTGTTTCAGAAGGGCACCCAGATAAACTCTGTGATCAAGTCTCTGATTCCATCCTTGATTTATATTTAAGTGGTGATTCAGCTTCGCGTGTTGCCTGCGAAGCTCTTATCACAACAAACTACCTTCAGATTGCTGGTGAAGTATCTTCTCAGCATGATGTATCTCATGATAAAATTGAAACGCAAGCTCGTGAGTTGCTATCTCGAATAGGGTATACCCACGAAGATATTGGCTTTGATGCTAAAAAAGCCGAGGTTAATATTCAACTACACACCCAGTCTCCTGATATTGCTCAGGGAGTTACCGGCTGTGGTCTTCACAAAAATGAAGGAGCTGGTGATCAAGGGATGATGTTTGGATTCGCCATAAATGAAAGTGAAAACTTCATGCCAATGCCTATCGACTACTCACATAAAATACTCAAAAAGTTGGCAGAACTTAGACATAGTGGCGAGCTGTCTTTTTTAAGACCAGATGCCAAATCACAAGTAACAGTAAGGTATGAAAACAGAATACCAAAGTCAATACCTGTTATTGTCGTTTCGTCTCAACATGCTCCTGATGTAAGTCATGATCAAATTAGTGAGGCAATTATAGAATCTTGCATTAAAAAAGTTATTCCTGAAAAATGGCTCTATGAAACAAAATATTACATTAACCCAACTGGTCGATTTGTAATTGGAGGTCCATTTGGAGATTGTGGTTTAACAGGTAGAAAGATTATTGTTGATACCTACGGTGGTTTTGCCAGACACGGTGGAGGAGCTTTTAGTGGAAAGGACCCTTCAAAAGTAGATCGCAGTGCGGCTTACATGGCTCGCTATATTGCAAAAAATTTGGTAGCTTCTGGCATTGCTTCAATGTGTGAAATTCAATTAGCCTATGCAATTGGTATCGACGAGCCTGTTTCAATTCTCGTGAATACATTTGGCACAAGTGACATTTCAGATGAAATATTAGAAACTATTGTCAAAGAAAATTTTGATCTAACACCAAAAGGTATCAGAGAAGCTCTTTCTTTAAGAAATATATCTTATTTACCCAGTGCTTCTTATGGTCACTTTGGTAGAAGTGAGGCTTCCTTCACATGGGAGAATCTCAATAAAACGAATGTCTTTCAAAAATAAAGTGCTTGTCAAATTGTTCTTCTAAATATAAGATCTTCTATTGATTATTTTTCTAAATATAGGATCTTTTATTGCCTAAGCAATGCAAGAGTTAAGAGGATTATATATAAAGTTTGGTTCATGAATCAGACCCTATAGATGAAAGATTTTAGAAAACGTTTTGCAAGGCGAAGGCCTCCTGAAAATGAAAATAGAACTAACTATGAAATAAGGGCAAATAAGGTTCGTTTAGTCTCTGAAGAGGGTTCTCAGGTGGTTTCTATTCAAGATGCCCTTCAAAAAGCAAAAGAACTCAATCAAGATCTCGTCGAAATAACAAAAAATGATGAGATTCCTATTGTTAAAATTACAGACTATGGACGTTTTAAATTCAATAAAGCTAAAAAAGAAAAAGAAAATAGAAAAAAACAAAAGACAACTCAAATTAAAGAGATTAAAATGGGTCCAAAAATTGATTCACATGATTTCGAACGTAAATGTTCCATGGCTAAATTATTTTTAGAGGGTGGAGATACAGTCAAAGTGGGCATCCGTTTTCGAGGTAGAGAAATGGCCCACACCGAGCTTGGTCTTGAAAAGATGATTGAATTTCAACAAAATATGGAAAGCGTCGGTAGCATCGAAAAAAAACCGAATCTTGAGGGCAGAATTATGACAATGGTAATTAAGGCTAAGGCGAAGAAGAAATGAACTCTTTTCTTTTTCTAAAACCTTCTTCTATGTGCTTTGGATTTTTAGGTATAAAGTCATAAACTTTTTGCCACATACTTTTATTTTCCATACACAAGTAGGTGAATAAATTTTTATCTTTCTCTTCAATCCAATTCTTAATTTTACGATACATTATAGCTCTTTGAGGAGCAAAATACCGCATTTTGCCATCTTCTGCAGGAAACATTTCAGATTTTGTCAAAAATTCTCCAGGTTGTCTGGTTCTCATAATATTTTTAAGCCCTGGAGAATAACGAAAAGTTCCCATAGATATCCAGCGTATTAAATTTGAGGGAACTTCTTTAAAGATATCTTTTATAAGTTTCTGATAATCTTTTTCCCAATCATCATAATATATAATAGGGTCAATATGAAATCCGAGATGAAAGCCATTTTTTGCTAAAAGTGCTGCTGCTTTGAGGCGTTTTTTGGTCGGAGCTGTGAGCCGTTCAACTTCTGTAGCAATAAAGTCTGGGCTTAAACTCCAGCTAGTGACAATATTTTCAGATGGTTTTTCTTTAAGTATAGTAGCAATATTTGATGATTTTGTTTTGAGTTCTAATGTAACATTAGATAATTTTGAAAAAAATGGAATGAGCATACTTGACAAATTAGTAAGGTGATCTAAGGCAAGTGAATCTGTATATTCTCCCATTCCAATCCGCCAATGAAAATTGGGATTTCTCTCTACTTTTTCTTTAATTTGTATAATCAAATCTTCTACATTACTAAATAAAGTCAAGAGAGGTATATTTAAATAAGTTTGAAGATAACAATAAGAGCAATCAAATGAGCAATTTACTCCAAAGTTAATCACAAAATAATGACAACAAGTCATTCCATCAGAACCAGGACACGAGTGTATAAATCTGCCCTTGTAAGGGTAAATTAACAGAGTATCTTTTGCTTCATGCACGTACTCTGTTTTCTTTTGATAATGAGCTAAAACTGTTTTATAATCTTCGACAACTTCAATTGAAGTGTTTTTATAAGTTGAATATTGTTGAAGATTTTTTTTAATATTTTGAAAGAGTTGAGAAGTAACACTTTCTTGATCGACAATAATCTTTGTAAGCTTAGGTGGAGTAAAATCACCAATAGATTTTAAATTTTTATGAGCAAAGGAAGATTTCACTAATTTTTATTGTTTTTCATCCTCACTATAGAATAGTGCTTTTAAAATGCTTTTAAACTAGACATTGTTCAGTCGATTAAGGCTGAACAACTTACCTTCTAACGTCAAGAATTAATTATAAACAAATTTACAATAATAAAAATTTTTAACTATAAATCATTTTTAGAGATGTCGTTTCAATTAAAAACAATATAATACTTGACAAATAAAAGTAAATAGAAGAGACTAAGTTTCTTTCAGGGTTAAACTATGAATAATTATTTAATTTTATCTTCTCCATTAATGCTTATTTCCACTTTAGCGATGTCCTGTTTCGAAGGGGATATTACAGCAAAACCTATGGGAAATAATCCATTGCCGGTAAGTGAAAAAGTTTTTAAAACGGACAAAGAGTGGAAAAAATCACTTACTTCAGAAGAATTTGATGTACTGCGAAAAAAAGGTACTGAAAGAGCATTCACGGGCTCCTTACTTAATAATAAAAAAGTGGGTGTATACGTTTGTGCAGCTTGTCAGAATGAATTATTTTCCTCCAAAACAAAATTTGAATCTGGCACAGGCTGGCCTAGTTTTTACGAACCAATTTCAAAATTAAGTATTTATAAAATTTCTGATCATTCTCATGGGATGCTTCGGCAAGAATTGGTATGTGCTCGTTGTGAAAGTCACCTTGGTCATATTTTTCCCGATGGGCCTGAGCCTACGGGCCTTCGTTATTGCATAAATTCACTATCTCTTAAATTTATTGAAAGATAGTGTCGATACAAAGAAGCTAGATTAAAAATATATAAAATAGAATTAAAATTTATAATTGCAGGGCACCAGCTCATCTTAAATCAAATAATAACATGGGACGGTTAAAATAATGAGATAGTCAAAAATTATTGAAGTTTTTTTGTAAGATATTGAACCACTGTATTATCGGCGTTTAAGGGGAAGTCATGCTTTATTAAATTTTTGTGAATATCCACCAGCCCTTTTTCTAAAAGATTCTGGATATTTTTGGCTACTGTATTTGCATCAAAAGGGCGAATATCTACCACATAACCTAAACCTTTTTGTTCAATAAGTTGTGCATTTACTGCTTGATGATTATTTGTAGCGTATGGATAAGGAATTAATATCATGGGTCTCATGGCACTTAAAATTTCAAAAATAATTCCACTACCTCCACGGGTAATGATACAATCAGACCAGAGTAAAACTTTTCTCATATCTTCTATAAATTTTGAAACTTTATCTTGATTTCTCGCTTGATTTTTGATATATTTATAATCTACCTCACCTGTAATAACTGAAAAATAAATATTTTTGAAAAATGGATTATTTCTAAAAGTTAAATAGAGCTGATTAATATCAGAAGCTCCTTGTGAGCCCCCGATAAGAAGTATGTTTTTTAATTGATATTTTTTATTCTGTTTATTCTCAGAATTAAAAAAAAGTAATTCTTTTCTAAGGGGATTACCAGTTATAATAAAATTATTCTGTGTATTTTTAAGTTTTACTGGAAAGGATAAAAAAATAGCTTTTGCCTTTGAAGAAAAAATTCGTGTAATCTTGCCTAAAATAGCATTTTGTTCAGCAAGATAATAGGATATTCTTTGTATACGTGCCCAGAGAAGAGGAGAAAAACAAGGATACCCACCCATACAAATGATAGTAGTAGGTTTTTTTATTTTTTTTTCTTTATTAAAAATTAAAAAAGATTTTATAATAGCTGTAAAAAATCTAAATAGCGAAGTAGTATTTTTAGGGATGGGGTGGGCTTCGTACTGAACAACTTTTAATTCAGTTTTTTTGATTAAATTTTGAATGATGGGATAGTTAAAATTTTTCTTTAGTGTAAAAAAGGTGATATTATATTTATTTTTTGATAATGCATCAGCCAAAGAAACCCCGGGAGAAATATGTCCACCTGTTCCTCCTGCAAATATCCAAATGGAGGGTAACATACAAATAAGTAAATATTATAAGTAGGGAGATACTTTGTATAAATTTTAATTAATATTTTAATTAATATCTATATTATCAAGCAAAGAGCCAAGAGCGTCTCCTGATTCTCTTCTTTTAGTTTGTCGTGAAGTTTTGTTTATTTTTGTTTGAGTGGTTAACTTTTCAATGTCATTTTGAACTGCTTCAATCATTTTCATCCTAGAATTTATTCCATTTACTTTATTTTCTATATTTTCAAACTTCCCATGAAGTTTAGCAGTTTTACTTAAAATATTATCAACTTGATTTTTTAAATTTATCCATTTATCAGGATTATAATCTGGGTTAGAAGTAACAAATTTTCTAAGAGAGCTTATTTTCCTTTTTATTGTCGATAGTTTGCTGTTTGTTTTATCGAGCCTTTTATTTGTATTCTCAACTTGATCGCCATATTGATGAACAACAATATTAATATTTCTTATCTCTTCTTGAATATTTTCAGATTTTTTATGGCTAAGATAAGAAAAAATACCGAGTGCTGTAACAGAAGAGATTAGTAGCACATAAATAATACCGCGTAAATTAGTCGAATTCATTGAAAGTCAAAGCGGCTTTACTGGAGCACATCCGGATAATCGTAAATTATTGGTAAAGACTTAAGTAAAAGTCAGTGAAATTGACATTTAAATAAAATAATCTGATATATTGATGTAAATACATACTCAACAAAAAATTTTAATGTTCCTCTAGATTGAACTGAGAGATTATGAAAAATTAGAGAAAAAAGTGTTTTGCAAGGAGTCTCTTTATATTTAGCTTGTCTGGCTGAGTGAACTTTGGATGTTGAATTATATGTGTATGAATTATTTTGTCCTCTTAAAGTTAGAGGAAGGAGACGAGAATGGCAAAAGAAAAATTTGATCGGAGTAAGACGCATGTTAATGTAGGCACTATTGGTCATGTTGACCATGGTAAAACTACTCTAACTGCGGCGATTACCACGGTATTAGCAAAGAAATTTGGTGGAACAAATAAGGCTATCTCTTATGTAGAGATTGATAATGCCCCAGAAGAAAAGGCAAGAGGTATTACGATTGCGACATCGCATCAGGAATATGAAACAGAGACAAGGCACTACGCACATGTTGATTGCCCTGGGCATGCTGATTATGTGAAAAATATGATTACGGGTGCTGCACAAATGGATGCAGGCATTTTGGTTGTATCAGCAGTAGATGGTGCTATGCCTCAGACGAGGGAACATATTTTGCTTGCTCACCAAGTTGGGGTTCCGCTTTTAATTGTTTTTTTAAATAAGGTTGATATGATTCCAGAGGGTGATCGTGAAGAAATGTTGATGCTTGTTGAGGAAGATTTACGTGATATCCTTAAAAAATATGAGTATCCTGGAGATGATATTCCTTTTATTTCAGGTTCTGCTCTTAAGGCTCTTGAAGGAGATTCTGGTGACTTGGGAGAAGCTAGTATTTTAAAGCTAGCAGAAAAGTTGGATGATTATATTTCTGACCCTGTGCGTGATATTGATAAAGATTTTCTTATGCCCGTTGAGGATGTTTTTTCTATTACAGGTAGAGGAACTGTCGCTACTGGTCGTATTGAGAGAGGTAAGGTGGTTGTTAATGAAGAAATTGAAATTGTTGGAATTAAAGATATTCAAAAAACAACAATTACAGGTATTGAGATGTTTCGCAAACTTCTTGATTTTGGTCAAGCCGGTGATAACGTAGGTCTTCTTTTGAGAGGTCTTAAAAAAGAGGATATTGAGCGGGGGCAAGTTATTGCAAAATCTGGGAGTATCAAACCTCATAAAAATTTTCAGGCCGAAATTCTTATTTTAACAAAAGAGGAAGGTGGTCGACATACACCTTTTTTTAATAATTATCGTCCTCAGTTCTATTTTAGAACTACCGATGTAACTGGAAGTATCAAGCTTCCAGATAATGTTGAAATGATAAATCCTGGTGATAATGTTACTATTACAGCTGAGCTAATTTATCCTATTGCTATGGAAGAGGGATTACTTTTTGCGATTCGTGAAGGTGGTAGAACGATTGGTAAAGGAGTGGTGAGTAAGATACTTACGTAAGATATCTTTATGATCTTTTTAATGTAGAGATTTATGCATAAGATACGTGTTAAATTAAAGTCGTTTGATCATAGGTTGCTTGATCAATCTTCTCAGGAGATAGTTTCTACGGTGAATCGAACACTAGCAAAGATCGCTGGGCCTATTCCTTTGCCGATTAAAAAAGAAAAATTTACTGTTTTGCGTTCAACCTTTGTTCATAAAGATTCAAGAGAGCAATTCGAAATGAGAACTCATTCTCGATTAATTGATATTTTGGAGCCTACATCTGATACAATTGATGCCTTAATGAAATTAAGGTTGCCAGCGGGTGTTTCAGTTGATATAAAGTCGTAAGTATGATTTTATCTCTTAAGTAAATTATATTCCGATTTATGATATGAAAAAGTCTATTCTAGGAAAAAAACTTGGTATGTTTCAGGTTTGGGATAAGTCTGGAAAGGCGACTCCAGTTACTGCTGTTCAAGCTGGACCTTGTTTTGTTGTTCAGGTTAAAACTAAAAAGAAGGAAGGCTATGAGGCTTTACAAATAGGCTTTATGGCTTCTAAAGAAAAAAACTTAAGTAAGGCTGAGCAGGTTCATCAAAAAGTTTCTTTTGAAAAAAATAAACAATATGTGCGTAAATTGCTTGAAGTTAAAAAGTTTTCTGAAGAAAAAGAGGTGGGTGATTTGATTCGTTGTGATATTTTTTCTACAGGAGATAAAGTCTTTGTTCGAGCAAAGTCAAAAGGAAAGGGTTTTCAGGGGGTTGTAAAGCGTTATGGTTTTCATGGTGGTAGGGAGACTCATGGTTCAACATTTCATCGTAGTCCAGGAGCGATTGGTGCTTGTGCTTATCCAGGTAAAGTAGATAAGGGTAAAAAAATGCCAGGTCGTATGGGTGGTAAGTCTGTTAGTATCAAAAATATTGAGATAATGGATGTTGTTTCTAAAGATAATTTAATTCTCTTAAAAGGCTCGATACCCGGTAATACGGGTTCTTTTGTGTATATTTATCAAAATTAATTTTTATGAAAATAGCTATATATCAATCAAATTCTAATTCCATGGGTTCTCAAGATGTTCCTACAAAATTTATTATTGATAAAATTAATTATCATTTAATTTGGGAAGTTATTACTGCTGAAAATGCAAATCTAAGGCAGGGAACTCACAAAACAAAGGCACGTGGTGAAGTTCGTGGTGGTGGTGCTAAGCCTTGGAAACAAAAAGGTACGGGAAGAGCTCGCGCCGGTTCCATTAGGTCACCAATTTGGGTGGGTGGGGGCGTTGCTTTTGGTCCAAAACCAAGAAATTACCGTCAAAAGATAACTAAAAATAAAAAGAGTGTCGGGTATTTGCATATTATTGCAAAAAAAATCAAAGAAAAAAGACTTGTATTATTTGATGGGCTTAAAACTGATAAAATTTCGACATCTCATGCTTTTTCACAAATAGAAGCAATATTGAAAGCAACTTCATTTTATGATGAATATAGTAAAGGAGTTAATTTAAGGAATAAAACAAATGATGGACGAAGGAATATAACGATTGTCTCTGATGAAGATAATCTTAATATAAAAAAATCTTTACGCGGTCTTCCTTGGGTTAACTTAATCCACTCGCAACGTCTAGCTGCGAGGCCTATTTTGTACAATCACGCTCTTTTCTTTACTGAAAAGGCTTTTGAAAAATTGGCTACTATTTTATGAGGTTTTGATTATGCACTTACGTGATGTTATTATTCAACCAATGACGACTGAAAAATCGGAAGAATTACGCCAGAAAAATGTTTATACGTTTGAGGTGGATAAGAGAGCGAATAAAATGATGATTTCACAAGCGATTCATTTAATTTATGGTAAAAAACCAACGAAGGTGAATGTTCTGTATCGACCATCTAAAAAAAAACGAGGTCAGGGTAGTAATGGGCGAACCTCTTTGCGAAAAAAAACTTATGTTTTCTTTGATGCAAAAACGAGCATTGATGTCTTTGAAACTACTTAAATTTTATTTACCAGCTTATGCCTATTAAAAAATATAAACCAACAACTCCTTCACTTAGATTTCGTACTTATGTTCAATCAGATGAAATTTCTAAAAAAGAAAACTCTCCATATTCTCCGCTGACTGTTGGGTTGAATAAAAAGTCGGGAAGAAATAATCAAGGGAGAATTACTGTTCGCCGAAGAGGGGGTGGGCATAAAAAATTATATCGAATTATTGACTTTCGTCGTGATAAAAAAGATATCTCAGCAAAGGTTGAGACTATTGAATATGATCCAAATCGTAGTGCAAACATTGCTTTGTTGTGCTATCAAGATGGTGAACGAAGATATATTATAGCTCCTAAAGGTCTTCAAGTTGGTAAAATAGTCATTACTTCTGAAAAAGTTGAATTGGAGGCTGGTAATGCTGCTCCGATCGGAAATATACCTGTTGGCACTAATATTCATAATATTGAATTGGAGATTGGTCATGGTGGTCAGTTAGCTCGCTCGGCTGGGGGGTATGCAACAATTTCGGGTCATGATAAGGGTTATACATTGATTAAACTTCCTTCGGGAGAGTTTCGTAAAATTCATTCTAAATGTATGGCTACTCTGGGTGTTGTTGGTAATGCAGAAAAAGAGCTAGCCACAATTGGTAAGGCGGGTAGAAGTCGTTGGTTGGGTCGTCGCCCTAAAGTTAGAGGTGTGGCTATGAATCCTGTTGATCATCCTCATGGTGGTGGGGAGGGTAAATCATCGGGTGGTCGTCATCCTGTTACTCCATGGGGTAAGCCTACTAAAGGTAAAAAGACCCGATCTGTTCGAAAACCAAGTAGTCGTTTTATTGTCTCTAGGAGAAAAAATAAAAAATAAAATATTATTATGTCCAGATCATTAAAAAAAGGCCCATTTATCGATTCTCATTTGTTTAAGAAAGTGGAAAAAGTAAGGGTATCTGGTGATAAAAAACCAATTAAAACATGGTCGCGTAGATCTACAATTTTTCCTGAAATGGTTGGCCTTACTTTTTTGGTTCATAATGGAAATAAATTTATACCTGTTTTTATTAGTGAAGATATTGTTGGTCATAAGCTAGGTGAGTTTTCTCCTACGAGAACTTATCGTGGTCATACTAGCTTAGATAAAAGATTAAAAAGGTAAATTGTTCGTATCTATGGAATCAACAGCAAAAGCTAATTTAGTGAGAATGTCGGCTCGTAAGATGAGGCTTGTCGCGAATGAAATTAGAGGATATGAAATGCTTGAGGCGGTTGATTTATTGAAGTATATGAAAAAAAAAGCTTCTGATATTATTTTGAAGGTTTTATATAGTGCTGGAGCGAATGCTAAGGTGTTAAACCCGAGCCTTTCTGAAAAAGCACTCTACATAAAAAAGATTTATATTGATGAAGGCGTAACAATTAAGCGGTTTAGGCCTCGTGCGAAAGGGAGAGGAAGTCGTATTTTAAAGAGAACAAGCAAAGTTACCGTTGTTCTCTCTGATGAATAATATAGGTAGGTGAGGTTATGGGTCAAAAAGTAAATCCAATTGGTCTTCGTCTTAAAATAAATCGTACATGGGATTCCCTATGGTATGTAAATAAGCGAGATTATGCAAAAGTTTTGCACGAAGATATTAAAATTAGAGGGACTATTCGTAAAAAGTATGGAAAAGTTGGTATTATTAAAATTGGAATTGAAAGATTTCCTGAAAAAATTCACGTTAAAATTCACGCTACTAAGCCAGGAGTGGTCATTGGCCAAAAGGGGAAAAATATTGAGGCTCTCAAGATTGAGCTTCTAAAAATTGTAAATAAGCCATTAGATATTAAAATAGTTGAAGTAAATAAACCAGATAAATCTGCTCATGCTTTGGCAGAAAGTGTTGCTCTTCAACTTGAAGATCGTCTACCTTTTCGTAGAGCAATGAAACAAATGCTTCGTGCTGGAATTCGTTCAGGAGCTTTGGGTGTTAGGGTGCTCGTGTCTGGTCGTTTAAATGGTGCAGATATGGCTAGAAATCAACAGTATTTAGAAGGTATGGTCCCTCTGCATACCTTGCGTGCAATGATTGATTATGGTTTTGCTGAAGCTAACACTACCTATGGTAAAATTGGGGTTAAAGTTTGGTTATATGTTGGTGATTATTTAGGTAATAAACAGAATGCAGGTTCTGAAGACAGCAAGTATATTGTGAAAAGAAGAGAGATTTAATTATTATGTTAGCACCCAAAAAAATGAAATGGCGAAAACCACATACAGGTAGGTTGGGGGGAATGTCTAAAGGTGGGAATAAAGTTTCATTTGGTGAAATTGGTCTAAAGGCAATGACCGCTCATCGTATTACTTCACGTCAAATTGAATCTGCAAGAGTGGCGATGATCCGCCATGTTCGGCGAGGTGCTAAAGTTTGGATTCGTATTTTTCCAGATCGGCCAGTTACTCGAAAACCGGCTGAAACGAGAATGGGTAAAGGAAAAGGAAGCGTTGAATTTTATGTTGCTCTTGTCAAACCTGGAAAAATAATGTTTGAAATGAGTGGTGTTCGAATAGAACTAATGGCTGAGGCATTGAAACGAGCTGCTGCCAAACTTCCCGTTAAAACTAAAATTGTTGTTCGGTAACAATTATAGATAATGACTTTCGAAGAGATTCAAGAAATCTTAGGAGATGAGGCAGATTTATTATTAAAACATAGATGTACAACGATAACTAAAGATAAGCTGTCATTACCTTCTCCTAATTATGTTAGTGATATCTTTTCATCTACAGAACGTAATAATCAAGTTCTGAGAAATATTCAGATTATATTTGATCGAGGTCGCTTGGGTGGAACGGGCTACCTTTCTATTCTACCTGTTGATCAAGGAGTTGAACATTCCGCGGGTGCATCTTTTGCGTCAAATTTTGATTATTTTGATCCTGAAGCCATTATAAAATTAGCTATTGAGGGTGGATGTAATGCTGTTGTCTCTACTTTTGGTACATTAGGTATGGTATCTCGTAAATATGCACATAAGATTCCCTTTATTGTAAAGCTGAATCATAATGAGCTTTTGAGTTGTCCTAATACTTTTGATCAAATCTTATTCACAGGTGTGAAACAGTCGTGGAATATGGGAGCTGTTGGTGTAGGTGCTACGATATATTTTGGCTCTAAAGAATCTTCTAGGCAAATAAAAGAGATTAGTGAAATTTTCTCTTACGCCCATGAGCTAGGCATGTTTACTATCCTCTGGTGTTACTTGAGAAACTCGCATTTTAAGCAAGACAGTGATTATCATAGTAGTAGTGATTTGACTTCTCAGGCAAATTATTTGGGTGTAACAATTGAAGCGGATATTATTAAACAAAAACTTCCTGTATTGAATGGTGGTTATAAAGCAGTTGCAAAGAAGCTTGGCTCTTACGGTAAAACTCACCCTGATATGTATGAAAAGTTGACAACAGATCATCCAATTGATTTGGTTCGTTATCAAGTTATCAATAATTATATGGGTAGGATCGGTTTGATCAATTCAGGTGGTGCTTCAGGAAGTAATGATCTTTTTGATATTGTCAAAGCAGCTGTTTTAAATAAAAGAGCAGGGGGAATGGGGCTAATTAGTGGGCGTAAAGCTTTTCAAAAACCCCTGAAAGATGGTATTAAAATACTGAATACACTCCAAGATATATACTTAAATCCTGAAGTTACTATTGCTTGAAATTTTGTTCTTTTATCTTTTTCTGAGATTACTTGTTAAGTTTTGATTTCTTCTACTTTCTTTTTTGAACTTTATACTGAAGAAATACCATTTGCATATCAAGTAAAAGCAATTTCTCATGTAAAAGATAAGCTTTCTTCGCTTCTTGTTGAAAATAAACTACCATACAAAAGTTTTGATGTTGGTGGTACATATCGACGCATTTTTATCTCGATTTTATCTTTGTCGGAGAATCAAGAACGTTGGAAAGAAAAAAAGAAAGGGCCTCCAAGAAAATTTTGCTACACCGATCAAAAAGAGAAAAGTCCCCAGCTGCTTGGTTTTGCTAAGAGACTCGGTGTAAATGTAAAAGAAATAAAGTTTGAAAGCGATTCTGATGAAGCCTACAGTTTTATAGTTCAAACGATGGGGGGGGCTAATTCTTTAAAAATTTTAGGTCAAAAGCTTCCTAATCTTTTTCTTGGTATTCCTTTTGAGAAAACTATGCGTTGGGGAGATAAAAAAACTTTATATGCTCGCCCTATCATACAGTATGTTTGTTATTATAACGCTCAGCATCAAATATTTGAAAAAACTCATTATTTTTGGGAGGAGGTTTCCCCCAGTGATAAAGTGATACTTGACCCTATTGTACGTAAAAAGGCTAAAATATCAGGTGCCGAGCATTATTTTGAACTGCTCAAGAAACAAGGTATTACAGTAAAAGAAAAAGAACGCTTGAAGTTGTTGAAAGAAAGCTTACTTCATCAAGCAAAAAAAGAAAACTGTGAGTTAGTTTTAGATTCATCTCTTTTAGAAGAAGTAAACTTTTTGGTAGAACAACCCAAGGTACTTACAGGAGAATTTTCAGATAATTTTTTAAAACTTCCTGAGATAATTATTACGACAGAAATGCAAAAACATCAAAAATACTTTCCTTTGAAAGATAAAAACGGTCGAATCTCAAATAAATTTTTGATTGTTGCAAATGTACACTCCAAAGTAAAAGAAAGTCTTGCTAATATTTGTTTAGGAAATAAAAGAGTATTGGCTTCAAGATTGAGTGATGGAGTATTCTTTTTTCAGGAAGATCGAAAAAAATCTCTCATTGATTATGTTGAAAATTTGAAACATGTTACCTATCAAGAAAAAATAGGTAATATGTTTGATAAAAAAGAAAGAATTAAAAAGCTTGCGATAATTATTCTGAATAAATCATCTCTTTCGATTGATGAAAACATTAATTATAAAAGAGCTTGTGATCTTTTAAAAGCGGATATTACCACCAATTTAGTGTATGAATTTGATAGTTTACAGGGTGATATCGGTTCCATTTATGCACGATTAGATGGTGAACCTTCTGAAATTTATCTCGCTATATACGAACATTATTTGCCGCGGTTTAGAGGAGATGTCTATCCTGTATCTCCTTTGGGTATTCTATTATCGTTTTGTGACAAATTTGACAACTTAATTTGTTCTTTTTTACTAGATAAAGAACCAACAGCGAGTCATGACCCACTAGGGGTTAGGAGACAGACAATTTATATTATTGAAATGATGATTAAATATGAAGTAGAGCTCCCTATGCTTAGCTTTTTAGAAACAGCATTAAATATTTATAAAAATGTAATTAATCAACAGCAATTATATTTTAAAGATATTTGTAATAAAATTTGGAATTTTATAAGAGGTCGTTTCGTCAATATCTTTGAAAAAAAAGGGTTTGATAAAAAGATAATTCGGGCGGCTCTGTTTACTTTGGGTGATGATGTTTGTCGATTATACACAAAAATATCTGCTCTTAGTCGGCTAATGGATCGTGATAGTTTTGCTGACATTATGTCAGCTTTTGTCAGAATGAATAATATTTTAAAAGAGTATCAACAAAAAAATAAAGACTTTTCTATTCAACCTAAAATAGATAAAGTACTGTTTCTTCAAAATGAAGAGAGTTCTCTTTATCAATTTGCTGAAAACTTAAGATCAATGATGTTATCTATTCATTCTAAAAAGAATTATGAAGAAGTATTTCTCATGTTGGCCAGCTCTCGCGTTATTGTCGATTTATTTTTTGATCGTGTTTTGGTCATGCATGAAAAAGAAAAAATTAGAATTAATCGATTTTCTTTACTTCAACATACAGTTGAGCCAATAAAAGAATTATTTAATCTTGATTTATTGAAATGAAGATGCCCGATTACTATCAGCGAAAACGTCTTCCTTATGGTTTTATCTTTTTGGACGTTGCTGAAACAAAGCGACTTAAATCACATGCTCTCATTGCAGAAAAAATATTAGAAGAAAATCAGTATCAACCCGTTATGCCTGCTGTAATTGATTTTCGAGAGACATTTGAGATATTTGGTCGTGAAGATCTTTTTTATTTGAATGACCATCTTGGTGATCACCTAGCACTTAGAAACGATGTTACTGTACAAATTATTAAAGGTTTTTGTAATCAGCTTGATAGAAAATATATACAATCAGAGGTTTCTCGCTATTATTATAATGTTCCAGTTTTTACAGATGTCAAAAAGAATTATCCGTCTCTTCGAGAAGTTCAACAACTAGGGGCAGAAATTATTGGTGCTAAGTCTGAAGAAGCTGTTTTTGAGATAATTCAAATTTCGAATAAAATATTCAAAGAAATTTTTTCTATCCCATATACATTAATTTGTGGTGATATTAGACTGTTTAATTTTCTTAAAAGTTATTTCTCTTATAATGAGTTAGATGATATTATCATGAAAAAAAATTGTGATCACTTAATTCTTCTTATGATTGAAAAAGGCTGGAAGAAAGAGATTGCTAGTTTATTCTCTCGTAATCTTCTGTATTGTAAGGAGGAAAAAATACTTAATGAGGCAATGAGATTTATTGAAAGTAAACTAACTGGCAATAGACAAAAATTTATTTGTCAAATTAGAGAAATACTGAAACCTCTTTTTCGATTAAAGAATAAATTAATAACGGAAGGAATTTTAGTTGATATAGAGCCGCTTCTTGTGCGGTCACCCAAATATTATACAGGTTTATTGTTTGAGGGTTATATTTCTAGTTTATCTTCTCCACCTTTAAGAGGTGGCTCATATGATAAATTAATCTCAGAATATTCAAATCAAAACTATCCAGCTAGTGGCTTTGCTTTAGATATGTCGTCGATACTTCGCTAAGCTTTCTAAAAATGATTCATTCTTTGCGTGGTAAAATTATTCAATTAAAGCCGTGGGAACTTCTTCTTGATGTGAGTTCTGTGGGTTACGCAATTAAAATTACCTTACAAACATATGAATCTCTAAAAAAAACGATTAATCAAGAAGTTTTTTTATATACCCGTGTTATTTACCGAGAGACAGAGCAGTCTATTTATGGTTTTCTTCGAGAAGAAGAAGTGCAGCTTTTTGACTTTTTAAGATCTTTGCAAGGTGTTGGTCCACAACTTGCAAAAAATATGATCTCTCATTTAGGAGTGTCTGATATATTTTTGGCTATTGAGAGAAAAGACGATCAAATGCTTACTAAGATACCCAAGGTTGGTAAGGTTATTGCAGGTAAAATTTTATTTGAAGCTGAAAATAAAAAGAAACAGCTGGCGATGATCCAGTTTTCTTCTGACCGAGATAAAGAAAGGGAGAAACCTCTAATGTCTAATTTTAACGAGCAACTTGAAGAGGCATTGATGCAATTAGGCTTTCAAAAAAAAGAAATTGATCAAGCAAATAATCGTATGAGTAAAACATTGAGCGAAGAACCTGAAAGAGATATAGAAAACCTTCAGGAATGGATTCGATTATATTTAAAATATTTATAGACTATGTTTTTTCTAGACTTTTTATTTAATCAAATTTTCCCTGAAAAATGTTCCTCATGTATAAAAAATAATTTAAAATTAGGTAAGCCTCTTTGTGAAATTTGTTTAACAAAACTTGCACTTATTGATTTTGAAAACAGATGCCTTAAGTGTGGTGATATATTGTCTTCTAAATTCTGTAGTTGTTCTCAGAGGTATTTTTTTTTTAATAGATCTGTTTATGCGTGGTTATACAACAGGCAGGGTAGAAAGCTTCTCAAGCAGGTGAAATTTGATAAAAGGAGCTCTGCCATTAGGTATATTAAAAAAAATATACCTAATAAAATATGGGAGATGTTAGACAAATTAAAAGGTTCAGCAATATTTGTTTTGCCGTCTTCGCATATTTTTATCAAAAAAGTAGCAAGTTTTTTAGCTTCTAAAAGTAGTTTACCCCTATACGATATTTTTTATAAAAAAAATAAAAAGATTCAAAGTAAAATGATGCATGAACAAGAAAGGTTTATACAAATTGAAAAGAATTTAGCGATCAATGTTGATAAGCTACAAAAAATAATCGAGAAAAATTATTTGCATTTCATATTAGTTGATGATATCTGGACAAGTGGTGCCACGATGAATCTTGCGGCCAAATTACTCAATGACAATGGAGTAAGTACTGATAAAATTTTTGTTTTTGGTCTTTTTAGAAGAGAAAAAATATGCAATCCACATTAATTAAAATAATAAATAAACTTGACGGCTTATAGTATCGGGTCAGTGCGTGAAGGTTCTTTTTGTTAAGAGAGAATCAGGGAGAGCAGGAATTATGAGGAACAAGGACTATACTTAGGTCTTAATAAATATTTTAAAAAAAATAAATCGTGCTTTAACGGCATTTTTCTCTATAATTTAAAAAGAAGGGCATTGGCCCCAATTATGATTTGTCTTCTCGTTTGTTTTTTTTGTGGAGATAATACTAAAGAAATCGCTCTATCATTTGGGCTTTCTTCTTCATCTGATTTCCCTATAGAAAATAAACATGTTTCGGCTTTAGGTATAACAATTAGATTGCGAGCTACCCATGCAGGCTCTATTTATGCTCTAGTTAAAAAGCTAGATGATGGTAGTATAGCTCCCTCTCAAAATGAGATTAAAGCCAATTCTATGCATATTAAATTAACAGCACTTGAAGAAAATAAAAACAAATTTAACGATTATCTTCTGCCTAACGCTAAATTACAAGTAATAGATTCTGTTGGAGCCTATAAAGTCTATTCATTTTTAGAAACAGATGAAGATTCTTCAGATATTAATGTTGTATCTTTTAGTATTACTCAATCTATGATTAATAGATTGAATATTAGTGACTTTAAAATAGTCAATTTGGCTAAGTTAGCGTTAGTTATTGGTTATGCTTTTGACGATAATGCAGATATGGTCGGTACTTCTATAGTGCTTCCAGTAACGGGTGATAAAGGAGCAAATATACGTTGGGAGTCTAGTAATACTTCTATTGTAACTGAATCGGGAGAGGTGCACCGTCCTGCTTTTGGAGAGAGTAATGCTATGGTGACACTCACTGCTTTTTTGACTAAATCTCTTGTGACAGAATTAAAAATTTTTAATTTGACTGTTCTTGCAGGAGTTCTTGGTGATAATAATGGCTTAACGGGCAGTATTACTGTTAATCTTCCTAAGGTTCATAGGACAGACAACTATCGTTTTAATGTAGACGAGTCTTCTGGGCAAACGACGTTACCTGAAGTAAGTGGTGGAACAGTGGATTATTCTAATTTAGAAGGAGGCTCCCCCGTTAATGACGGTAGTTACATCTCTATATATATTTATCCAATTAATAGGGGTGCTGTTAGAGATTCTGATTTTGCATTCCCTGCCAACCGTAATGAATATCGCATTCCTTTTGGGGTGGAGAGCTTCACGATGCCTGAAATAAATGTATTAATTTTGTCAGATTCATTATATGAAAATCCTGAGGAATTTTATTATGTGTATGCCCTTGACGAAGATGAAACGATATTTTTACTAGGAGAGCCTCTGTCTAATCTATATCCAAAAGATTCGGAGGTACGGCACTCTCTTCAATAACTTTGGGAGGTGGTAGTGGTGATAATGATTTTTTTGTTTTACGGTACGGACAATATCTGATACTATGCAAGAGAGTGATGAAACTTTTTTTGTTGATTTAGCACTGGCTTCAAATGCTCCTCGTGTCAGAATTGCACCCTCTCGTGCTACCATTACCATAATAGATAATGATTAAATCTCTCAAGCTTCTTTTAAAATACGCAGTCCACTAGAATTTCTTCAGCATATGAAGTTACATTATATTATGCTCAATTGTATTGAGCATAGTATTTAGCTAATTTTAAAAAAAAGTAATAAAAATAGCTTTACGTCGTCTTGTCGAACATTTTTTATTGTGATAATATCGGGATGTAGCGCAGTGGTAGCGCACCTGTTTTGGGAACAGGGGGTCGCTGGTTCAAATCCAGTCATCCCGACAAATGATGCGCCAGTAGCTCAGTTGGATAGAGCAACGGCCTTCTAAGCCGTGGGTCAGAGGTTCGAATCCTCTCTGGCGTAAACTATCTCTTCAAAACCATTAGTAAAATAATAGTTATTATTCTTTTTTCTAACTAAATGTTGTTTGTTATAAAATATAGCTTGATATTTGATTGTATGTTTGTGCCCCATATTACTAACTGGTCCATAAATTAAACAATAAATGAGCACAATCTATATGAAATCATTGACAAGCTAAAGATGTGTATCAAGAGAATTTATTTATGAATAAGTATATATACTCATTTAATCAGAGAAATGCTGAAGGTAATAAAAATAATAAAACCCTTCTTGGTGGTAAAGGTGCTAATTTAGCAGAGATGACCAATTTGGGTATTCCCGTACCTCCCGGTTTTACTATTACAACAGAAGTGTGCACTCATTACTATAATAATCAATATAAATATCCTGATCATTATCAACAACAACTCATTTCTAATATTGAAATATTAGAAAAAGTTTCTGGTAAAAAATTTGGAGATTCAAAAAATCCTCTCCTTGTTTCTGTGCGTTCAGGTGCGGCGGTTTCTATGCCGGGTATGATGGACACTATTTTAAACTTGGGTTTGAATGATGAAACAACGGCTATTTTAGCTGAACAAACTAAAAATATTTTTTTTGCGTACGATTCGTATCGTCGTTTTATACAAATGTTCGCTAATGTAGCTATGGGTATTGATATTAATAAATTTGAAATAATATTAAACGATATAAAAAAAAATAAAAATGTAGAGTTTGATCATGAATTAGAAGCAAAAGATATCCAAATTGTTATAGAAAAATATAAAGAAGTATATCAAAAAGAGATAGCTCAAAAATTCCCTCAAGATTGTAAGCTCCAGCTACAAAAAGCAATTAGTGCTGTATTTACTTCTTGGATGAACCCTAGGGCTATTTATTACCGAAAAATTAATCACCTTTCTGATACACTCGGAACAGCTGTAAATATACAGTCGATGGTCTTTGGCAATATGGGCAGTGATAGTGGTACAGGTGTCGTTTTTACTCGTAGCCCTTCTAGCGGAGAAAAAATATTTTTTGGTGAATTTTTAATCAATGCTCAAGGAGAAGATGTAGTAGCTGGAATTCGTACACCAGTCCCTATTGATCAGCTCAAAGCTGAGATGCCAACAATATTCTCTCAACTGAAAAAAATAGCGAGTAATTTAGAAAAACACTACCAAAATATGCAAGATATTGAGTTTACGATTGAAAAAGGTAAACTTTTTTTACTTCAAACAAGAAATGCTAAAAGAACAGCTTTTGCTGCAATAAGAACAGCGGTTGAGATGCAAAAAGAAGGTCTTATTGATCGTAAATCTGCGGTTCTACAGATTGATCCAAAATCATTTCCCTCTCTTTTAGCTAAAATTTTTGATGAAAAATCAAAAAGTAAAGCCGTTAAAAATAATTTAATTATTGCTCAGGGTTTAGCTGCTGGTCCGGGTGCTGCTACGGGTCAAATTGTGCTTACTAGTGAAAAGGTTGAAGAGATGTATAAATGTAAGATCCCTACTATTTTAGTGCGATCAGAAACATCTCCTGAAGATATTTCTGGAATGTATCTCGCTCAAGGTATACTTACTTCAAGAGGAGGGATGACATCTCATGCAGCTGTAGTTGCTCGAGGTATGAATAAACCTTGTATTGTAGGTTGTTCTGAAATAGAGGTTGACTATAAAAATAATATTATTCGTATTAAAACTCCTTCTGGTGAATATCTTGAGTTAAAAGAAGGGGATTGGATATCCATTGATGGTTTCTCTGGTGAAGTTATTCATGAAAAAATACCAACTATTCAGAGTGAAATTGAGCAAGTATTGGTTGATAAAAAACTTCCACTAGAAAAATCTCTTATTACACAGTATTATTGTAAACTTATAGAATGGGCTAAAGAATTTTCCTCTCTTAAGGTGAGAGCAAATGCTGATACAGGAGAAGATGCACGAATAGCTCGTTTGTACGGTGCTGAAGGAATTGGCCTCTGTCGCACTGAGCATATGTTTTTTGACAAAGATCGTATCTTGTCAATGCGTAAAATTATCTTAGCTCCATCAACTAAAGAAAGAGGGGAGGCGATCCATGAGTTATTATTTTTTCAAAAAGAAGATTTTAAAAAAATATTCTATGAAATGTCAGGTTTTCCTGTAACAATTCGACTTCTTGACCCACCATTGCACGAATTTTTACCTCATGATGAAGATTCAATTCATGAACTCGCTTCATCTTTAAATAGAGATATTAAAGAATTACGTAAAAAAATTAATGAACTCCAAGAATTTAACCCAATGCTTGGTCACAGAGGTTGTCGTCTCGGAATTACTTATCCCGAAATTACTAAAATGCAAGTGAGAGCGATTCTGGAAGCAGCTTGCGATCTCATAGAAGAGGGTATTAGTGTTCTCCCCGAGGTGATGGTCCCACTTGTCGGACATTATAAAGAATTGGCTAACCAATCAAATATTATTCATCAAGTTGCAGATGAAATTCAAAAAGAAAGAGGCGTAAATGTTGATTATCTTGTGGGGACGATGATTGAAGTACCTCGGGCAGCAATTACTGCCGATGAAATCGCTGAAATTACTGATTTTTTCAGTTTTGGCACAAACGATTTGACACAAATGGGTGCTGGTTTTTCTAGGGACGATTGTCAAACTTTTTTGCCTGTCTATGTTGAATTAGGCATATATGATCATAATCCATTTGAAGTTTTAGATCAAAAAGGTATTGGTCAGCTTATAGAATATGCCATCAAAAAAGGAAAATCAAAAAAAGAGAACATTAAACTTGGTATATGTGGAGAGCATGGTGGAGATCCTGCTTCTATACACTTTTTTCATAAAATTGGTCTTAATTATGTATCGTGTAGCCCTTATCGCGTACCAGTGGCACAAATCGCTGCTGCACAGGCTGCCTTAAATGATGAATAATTTTAATTCCTCTCTAAAAATAATTATTTAAATAAATGTTATTGATCTTTACTTTTGAAGTTTTTTATTGATAAAAATAATTAAAAAAGGTTGTCTGATTACGTTTAGCATTGCAGCAGTACTTTGTCGAAGGTAAGGCTTTTATGAATTTATTATTAAGTAAAATTTTTTCTTATATTAGAAAAATAGGAGAAAAGGGTGTTCTTTATCTTCAAAAATTAGGTACTTGGGGTATTTTCCTTTTTAGAAGTTTTTATTCAATTTTTACTCATCCATTTCGGTTTCACTCTATTAATTGTGAAATTCGTATGATTGGTTTTGAATCACTTTCTATTATTATATTCACTGGTTTTTTTACTGGTATGGTTTTGGGTGTTGAGGGTTATCATACCTTAGTTAAATTTGGCTCAGAAGGTGCTTTAGGGAGTGGTGTGGGTTATTCATTGCTAGCTGAGTTGGGTCCAGTTTTATCTGCTCTTCTATTAACTGGTAGAGCTGGTTCGGCCTTATGTGCTCAAATAGGAATTATGCGAAATTCTGAGCAAATTGATGCTTTAGATTGTATGGCTATTGATGTTTATAATTATTTGCTTTCTCCTAAATTGATTGCTGGTATAATATCATTGCCATTGTTGATCTTTATTTTTTGTCTCTCAGGTATTATAGGTGGTTATTTCGCGGGTTCCTTAATTTTGGGTGTGCATGCAGGTTCTTATTTTAATAGTATGATGTCTGCTATTGATTACGCACTTCTAAGGATGTGCATAATCAAGGGAATATGCTTTGCTATATTAACAATCTCAATTTGTTCTTTTGAAGGCTTTATGGTACATACGAACAAAGAAAAGGGAGCTTTAGGTGTCTCAAAAGCAACCACTCAGGGTGTCGTACTTTCTTCTGTTGCTGTATTATTATCTAACTATATCTTAACGACGATATTGATCTGAATTTATGGATAAAAAAATCATTCAAGTAAACAAAATAAAAAAATCATTTGGAAGTCAAATTGTCCATAACAATATTAGCTTTTCAGTAATTGAAGGTCAGACTACGATTATTGTTGGACCCAGTGGTGTTGGAAAAAGTCTGTTGCTTAAATTTATATTGGGTCTGATGGAACCAGATGAGGGTGAGGTTTTTATCGAAGGAAAAAATATTGCCCATATGTCCAAAAAAGAGTTACTCACTTCTAGGTCTCAACTTGGTGTTGTTTTTCAAGGAAGTGCTTTATTTGATTTTTTGAATGTTTTTGATAATGTTGCGGTGCCCCTTCGAGAAAAAAATCATACAAAAAAATCTGATGAATATATCCGTGAAAAAACACTAGAGAAACTATCTATCATGAAAATCGAAGATGCCGCATATAAATATCCCTCTGAGATTAGTGGTGGTATGAAAAAAAGAGTCGCTTTAGCACGGGCTTTACAGATTGATCCAAAAATTGTTCTTTTTGATGAACCAACAACGGGTTTAGATCCAGATACTAAAGAAGCTATGTATGATTTATTTCAAGAGACACAACAAAAATTAGGCTTTACAGCCCTGATGGTGAGTCATGATATACCTAATATATTTCGTATTGCAGATTATATTTCGGTTATGTATAATGGGAAGATGGAAAGTGGCATTGATGCTAAAAATTTTATAAGTTCTAAAAATATTTGGATATCAAAAGTTATGAATAGGAGATAATATCACTATGAAGAAAAATACCACAGAGTTTATTGTCGGCCTATTTATTCTTTTGGGTTTTCTATCTGTTATTTATACGATAATCGGTATTGGTGGAATTCGCCTTTTTTCTACTTCAAATTATTCTGTTTATGCTTCTTTCTCTTCTGTCGCAGGTTTAAAAAAGCGCGCAAGTGTTGAAATTGCTGGTGTGGAGATTGGAAGGGTAGAGGAAATATCCCTTAAAGATGGGGCAGCTTGGGTTCAATTAAATATCAATTCAAATATTAAAATTGAGAGTGATTCTCTGGCTAGTATCCGTACTAAAGGCTTGATTGGTGAAAAATTTGTGAAGGTCACTTTGGGTGCAGAAGAGGAGTATTTGAATGATGGTGATGAAATTTTAGATACAGAATCATCACTTGAAATTGAAGAACTGATTGGGAAGTTTCTTTATAATTCTGATAATAAAAAATAAAGTTGAGTCACTTGGGTATGTCGCATCTGTTACTTTGTTTATTTCTCTAAGAGATTATGTCTTATTGTAAACTTAGATATGGATTAATTCTTTTTTTAGCCCAAATCAGTTTTTTATTTTGTTTACTACATTGCAGTAGCCTATCCCAAAAATCCTCTGTTCTTGCTAATCAACCCTCAATAGATAATTCTCTTTCAAAGTCACCTTCTAAAAAAAAAGTATTTTATAATAATTCAATAATAGAGTCACAAGATATTACTTATCTATTCGCTAATACAGAAGCAAAAATTGTCCAAAATACTTCAAATAATTATTTTGAAGATGAATTTGAAGATGAATTTGAAGATGAATTTGAAGATGAAAAATCTTTTAGGATATATGATCCTTGGGAGTCAGTAAATCGTAAATTTTTTGCTTTCAACAACTTTTTTTTTACTTATCTTTTCAACCCCTTTGCACAATTAAACGCATTTCTTTTACCTCGAACACTTCGCATTGGGGTTAGAAATTTTTTGTTAAATATTGAGGTACCAGTTAGTGTATTAACTGCTTTATTACAAGGTAAATTTTCAAAATCAGGTTTGGAAATTTCAAAATTTATAATTAACTCTACGCTTGGCTTAGGTGGACTTTTTAACGTCGCACAAAATTGGTTTGGGCTTCATGTGAGTTCAGAAGATTTTGGGCAAGCTTTAGCATTTTGGGGTGTACCCGCTGGGCCTTATCTTGAATTGCCTTTAATTGGGCAATCAAACGTTCGTGATGGTATTTCTTTTTTTATTGATGCTTTGATGTCTCCACGTAGCATAATTCTATCATATTTTATCGTACCTAATGATTTTTTTGCTTTTTTTAGTATAGATCTTGGAATATCTTTTTATAAAGTGGCTACTAATATTTCATTAAATTTTGGAGAATATGAAGAATTGAAAAAAAGTTCAATTGATCCTTATGCTTTATTTAGGAGTATATACTCTCAACGTAGAGAAAAACTTATTGGAGAATAAATTATGCGACAAGTAATACCTTTAAAGAAAATTAAGAAAATAGTTTTATCTATTAGTTTTATTATGATTATTTTGATAACCATACCTTGGTTGCAGGCAAAAACGATCTCTCCAGTAGAGAAGGAAGTCATTAAAGCCATAAAATTAATTATCAATCAATTTATTGTAATTGCGAGTGACAAGAAAATTTCTCTGAGTATAAAAAGAAAGAAAATTAAGACATTATATTATAATAATGTCTCATTACAAAAATTTGCCAAAAGTGCTCTTCGTAGAGATTGGAAGAGTTTGAATAAAAAGCAACAAAAGGAGTATTCACAAAAGTTTAATAAATTTGTGGTTTCTTTCTATTTAGGAAAACTCGAAAAATATGAAAATGGTAAAATTATCTATGGAGATGTTAAACTTAAATCAAGTGGTAGAAGCGCACTCATAAAAACTTTGGTGAAATATAATAATACTCCAATTTCTTTGAGTTATTATATGTCAAAAGAAAAAAATCGATGGTATATATACGATTTTGCTATTGAAGGTGTGCGTATTTCCTCGACGTATTATGGACAATTTAAGCAAGTTCTTAAAAAAGGTGGCTACAAGGAGTTAAATAAAGAGCTTAATAAGTTGCTAAAGCGTAGTGTAAAAAAATAATTTCATTTTTTATTTTTTCTAAGTATCTTATTGCTTTATCAGCATCACCGTCAAATAAAGAGAGAAGTGATAGATCAAGCCAGTCTTTATTGTCTTTATTGCTAAATTTTTTTTTATAGTCTCTTTATTTTCAGATAGCATTTCCTGTTGAAAAATTTTCATTATTTCTTTAAGCTCTGGGTTATCTTTTGATCTAATTTCAAAATTATTAATTGATTCACTAATACTATTTTGCTCTAAATCAAGTTTTGATTTAAGCTGATTAATAATTTGTTGTCACTTGTTTGGTAGAAAAATTTGAAATCATAGAACAAATGTTTAACGGTTTTAACTACAGAGCTTATTTTAAAGTAGATACTGCTCAAAAGTTACAAGTTTTATTGGGTGCTCAAAACTTTATTCTTTCAGGTAAAAAACTAAAAGAACGTTTTTTAAAAGAAGTGACTTTGTTATCTAAACTTTTTGCAATGTCAATACCAAGTCCAAATACAGAAATCATAAGAGATGAAGTTGCCTTTTTTCAGGCAGTAAAAGCACGTCTTAATAAATTTACAGGAAGTGGTCTAAAATCAGATTATATTGTTTTTTTATTTAAAAGAATTATTAATATAAGCGCAAAAAATATTGAGAATGAATCGTAAAAGAGTTGTAATTTTGTGATAATCTTTTATAGTGTAAAAGTCTATTAATTTAAAAACTAGAGGAGAAGAATATGAATACAATTAGACTAGGCGATCAAGCACCAAACTTTACGGCTCAATCAACAGAAGGAGAAATTAATTTCCATGAATGGCTCGGAGATAGTTGGGGAGTCTTATTTTCTCACCCTGCAGATTACACTCCAGTTTGTACAACTGAATTAGGCACAGTAGCAAAATATAAAGAAAAATTTGATAAAAGAAATGTAAAAGTCGTGGCCTTAAGTGTAGATGGTCTTAAATCTCATAACGGCTGGGTAAAAGACATTAATGAAACTCAAAACACAACTGTTAACTTTCCTATCATCGCTGATGAAGATGGAAAAGTAGCCGAATTATATGATATGATTCATCCAAAGGCAGATAATAAATTGACTGTTCGTTCAGTATTTGTCATTGGTGCAGATAAAAAAGTAAAATTGACAATCACTTATCCTGCTTCCACTGGTAGAAATTTTGATGAATTATTACGAGTAATTGATTCTCTTCAATTGACGGCTTTTCATAAAGTTGCCACACCTGCAAATTGGAAAAATGGAGAAGATTGTGTTATTGTACCAGCAGTTTCAAACGAAGATATTCCAAGCTTGTTCCCCAAAGGACACAAAGAAGTAAAACCTTATCTTAGAACCACTCCACAACCCAATATTTAAGTAGATAGTAAATTTATTTTTCTTTCCACGTAATCATAAAAAAGATTGAGTATTCTTTGAATTTTATATTTTGAAATTGAACTAATATTTTTTTAAGCTTAATTTTTTTTGATTATAAACAAAGTCTACTAGTCTACTAGTCTACTAGTCTACTAGTTAGGTATCAAGTAATAGATTTAGTTTTTTATTTTTTCTAAGTATCTTATTGCTTTATCAGCATCACCGTCAAATAAAGAGAGAAGTGATAGATCAAGCCAGTCTTTATTATTTTTATTGTCTTTATTGCTAAATTGTTTTTTCTTTTCTTTTATAATCTCTTTATTTTCAGATGGCATTTCCTGTTGAAAAATTTTCATTATTTCTTTAAGCTCTGGATCATCCTTTGATATAATTTTAAAATTATTAATTGATTCACTAATACTATTTTGCTCTAAATCAAGCTTTGATTTAAGCTGATCAATAATTTGTTGTTTTTCACCTAGAAGGCTCAATTTGTTGAGATATTCTTTTGCTGTATTATATTTTTTATTTTTGATACAGAGTGTGACCATGATTTTATGAGCACCTTTGTGCCGAGGTTCATGATTCAAAATATTTTTTATTGAGTCTACAGCGAGTTTGAATTCACCAAGTTGATCAGCCGCAATTGTTAATAATAAATAACCTAATATAAAATGCGAATTATTTTTAAGACATTTTTTAATAGCCTCAATACTTTTTGAATATTTTTTAAGTTTAAAATATTCTATTCCTAAATTATAATAAATTTTTTTATCTTCTTTTTGTTTGAGGGCTTGAGAGTAACAAATAATTGCTTTTTCTGATTTATTTATTTTTGAATAAATTGCACCAGTATTTAACCAAGCCCCAAAATGTTTTTGATCTTTTATGAGAATTTGTTTATATTTATTTAAAGCTAATTTATATTTTTTTTGTTTTTCAAACTCTAGAGCAGCTTTAAAATATTTTGTGATCGTTGAATTACTCATATTATAACTTTATTAAAATATTCTTCTTGATATAATATCTCATTAATTTTATTATTTAGTGAAAAATTAAGTTGACATCTTAAAGATATGACTGATATTGAACAGGTATTTCTATTGACGCACTATTGAATTTTATTCTTCAATCACTCATTCTAAGTCCTTATTTTAAGATAGACATTTGGTGTAAACTGAAAGAAGATATTTCTGTTCTCTCAGGAGAGAAAGGAATAAAACAATCCTATGACTTGTTAAATAAGCACTATAAAAATTTAAATTTTAAATTTTTAGAACAAACACATGGAAAAAAATCTCTATTTATTAATAACGATAACTATTTTAAAAAAAAATATTTTTGGGGAAAAGCTGATGCTGCATTTTCTTGTAGAGCCGATATTGCTCTTGGAGTGAAAGTTGCTGATTGTATACCTATTTTATTTTTTATGAAAGATGGCTCTTTTTTTGGTGTTATTCATGCTGGTTGGAGAGGGCTAAAATTAAAAATTTTAGATTTTACTCTTGAGCACATAAAAAAAAAATTTGGATCAAATAATAAATCTCATATTAAATTTTGGGTTGGGCCTCATATTCGAGAAAATTCTTATGAAGTAGAAGAAGATGTATTTTTACTTTTTCCCTCTCAATTTTCAAAATCCTTTGGAGATACAAAAAAAAAATATTTAAATTTAACAAAAATTCTCAGAGATCAATTTATGAAGTGTGAAATAAATGATTCACAGATCATATGGAGCTCAGAAAATACTTATAACTCTGATCAATATTATTCTCATCGTAAGAAAGATATTGGTCGAAATATTATTATTATTCATAAAAAATAGGAAAGTTGTTTGAGAAATAAATATGGGTAGTAGCTTAGGACGTATTTTTAGAGTAACTACTTTTGGAGAATCTCACGGAGAGGCGATAGGTTGTGTTATTGAAAATTGCCCCGCCGGAATAAATATTTCTAAAAAAGAGATTCAGTATGAGTTAGACAGGAGAAAACCTGGGCAAAGTAAAATTACAACTCCTCGTAAAGAAGATGATCGGATAAATATTTTATCAGGTGTATTTAAAAATAAAACTATTGGTAGTCCTATTATGATGCTTGTTTATAATCAAAATGCAAAGACAAAAGATTATGAAGACTTTAAAGATATTTTTCGTCCTTCTCATGCTGACTATACTTATCAAATGAGATATAATTATCGTAGCTTTTTAGGAGGTGCAAGAGCCTCAGCAAGAACAACAATCGCCACTGTTGCTGCAGGTGCGTTAGCAAAAAAAATTCTTAAGAAAAAAGCAAATATAAATATATGTGCCTACGTATCTCAAGTGCAAAATGAAAGTCTTAGCCAAAATTTTAAACTTCCTCCATTAGAAAAGTTAAAACAAGATATTGAAAAAAATGATGTTCGTTGTCCTGATGAGATTTTAGCAAAAAAAATTAAAAAACTTATTCAAAAAACTCGGCAAGAAGGTGACTCATTAGGTGGCGTTATTGAACTTCTTATTGAAAATATACCCCCTGGATTAGGAGATCCTGTCTTTGATCGTTTAGATGCTCTTCTTGCGTATGTTATGCTATCAATTCCTGCAACAAAAGGTGTTGAGATTGGTAGTGGATTTCAAGGGGCTTCTATGAAAGGCTCTGAACATAATGATATTTTTTATAACTTAGATGGTAAAATAAAAACAAAAACTAATTTTTCAGGTGGTATTCAAGGGGGTATTAGTAATGGAGAGTTAATTCAATTGCGTATTGCTTTTAAGCCAACTGCAACGATTTCAAAAAAACAAAAGACAGTGAAAGAAGATGGCTCTGAAACATATCTACAAGTTAAAGGAAGGCATGATCCTTGTGTTGTGCCACGAGCGGTACCAATTGTGGAAGCTTTAGCAGCTCTTGTTTTGATGGATCAATATTTAATTTATAAAGTATCAGATTACGAAAGGTTCTAAGCTTAGCTATTACAATATAAACAATCTATTTTTTTATGCAATGATAAACTTCTCCACTTATATTTTTCTAATAGAAATAAATTAGTAACCAATTTTTTTTCTATAAAAAATAGGGTGGTTAAATAGGCCATCATTGAACCAACGACTCCTGGAAGAGGACTCAATATTCCAGTATTGGCACAAGTAGGGAGTGTATTTTCAGAAGTAGGAGGTGCTTCAAATAAACACCGGTAGCAAGCATTTTTATGTTGGGATGATTTTAAGTGAATAGGAAAAATATGCCCCTGAAGGCTACCAAGGCCTCCAATCAAAGAAGGGATACCTTGTTTGATTGTGAAATCATTTACTCTAAATTTATTTTGGATGTCATCGGTACCTTCTAGTATTAGGTGAGTATCAAGTGCAAGATCATTAGAATTTTGTTTGGAAAAATAAGTATCTTTCCAAACAATTTCTACATGAGGGTTAGATTCTTTTAGTTTTTTTTTAGCAACCAATCCTTTTGGTAAACCAATATCAGCTTCTGAAAAAATTATTTGTCTTCCTAAATTTATCCGCTCAACTGTATCAGCATCAACGATGCAAATATAACCGATTCCTGAAGATACTAAATAGGGCAAAAGCCCCGAAGCTATTCCGCCAGAACCTAAAACTAAAACTCGAGCGAGTTTTAATGAAATTTGTGCTTGAATTCCAAAGAGAAGAATTTGCCTAGAATATCTTTCCTTCTCTTCTTTGCTAAAAGTTACTTGTTTCCTAAAAATTTATGTACTCGAATAACAATATCTTTAATAAAGGGATCATTATGTTTGTTTTTTTTACAATATTTAAGTGAAATCTTAACATTTGGATTATTAAAATCTTTGAGATTACCGATCGCAAGAAGTGCAGAATAAATAACATCATTACTATCGTCATTCTGAATTGCCTTGCTTAAGGCATTTGTCGGAACACCTTTCACTCCTGTTTGACCTAGTGCAGAAGCTGCGGCAATTCGAACTCTAGGATTTTTGTGTTCTTCAAGTACCTTAACCAAGGCTCGAATTATATTCACCGATTGATTTTTGCCTAATTTACCACAAGCAATCATCACTAATTTGTCTTTTTCAGAACTAAGATCTGAAATATAATCAGTTTTTGATTTCTCTTGGGCAAATCCGTTACCTAAGCTAATAAAATTAAGCAGAAAAATACCTAAAGCAATTCGTTTACAAAAAAACCATCTATTATTCATATAAATCTCCATTTGACATCTAACCTCTTTGAAATATCTAGAGGTATTGTCAAATATTTTATTTTTGATTGAAGAAATAACGACTCTTTTTTATCATACACAACTGAATGCTGTCTGCGATTGATATTACACTTTATATTGAATCTAATAAAATATTAGATTCAATATCTTTTGATGTAAAACCTAGAGAGAGTCTTGTAATTATGGGTAAAAATGGTAGTGGAAAAACTATTCTTCTAAAGACATTAATTGGTTTGTTTGTTCCTCAGTCAGGTAAAAGTATTATTTTTAATAAAAATATGTACACACTTTCTGAAATTCAAAAAAATAAAATTCTTAAAAGATTAGGATATGTTTTTCAAAAATCTGGTTTATTTGATTCGTTGAATATTATAGAAAATGTACTTTTTGGCTTAAAACACTCTTCTATTAAAGAACCTAATGAGCAAATTAAAATTGCACAGAATCTTTTGAACCAAATGGGTCTTAAAGATGTAAACTATAAAAAACCATCTGAGCTTTCAGGGGGGATGCAAAAAAGAGCAAGTATTGCGAGGGCAGTAGCTTCAGAACCAGAATTCCTTTTTTTGGATGATCCAACTGCAGGTTTAGATCCGGTTCTTACTGATTCAATTGGTAATTTAATTCTTGATTTGAAAGAAAGGTTATCTTCGACATCCTTAATAATTACCCATGACTTAGAGTTAGCTTATAAGCTTGCTGATAGAATTGGTTTGATGGTTGAAGGAAGGCTTCATGGAATATTAACAGTAAGTGATTTTAAAAATACTTATGAACCATATTTTACTCAATTTAGGGAAGGTGCTCTTGATGGACCAATTTCAGTTCTATGAAATATAATACACTGAAATTTGATAAAAAAAGTTTTCTTAATATAATTGCCGAGTGGTTTAAAAAAAACAGACAACCTCATTTTTTTCGTTTTAATCGAAACCCTTATAGGGTCTGGGTGACAGAGGTCATACTTCAACAAACACGACTTCAATATGCTTTACCTAAATTAAAGATATTTTTACAAAAATTCCCAAATTTGAGGAGCCTAGCAGAAGCAAATGAAAATAAAGTTCTTGCTGCCTTTCAAGGACTTGGCTATTATAATCGTGCTATTAATTTGCATATTGGTGCACAATATATATATAATAATTTGAAAGGAGAATTTCCATGTCATTATAAGAGTCTACTTATGGTGCCTTCGATCGGTCATTACACGGCATCAGCGATTGCTTCTATATGTTTTAAGGAAAGAAGACCAGCAATTGACGGCAATTTGAAACGTATTTATTCACGCTTATGTCTTGCTGAAGAAGTTATTCAGTCAACTGAATTTCATAAAAAATGTGAAAGCTATTTTACAACTATCTTTTCTGAGATGCAAGAAGATCCAGGTTTAATTAACGAAGCTTTAATGGAGCTAGGGCAGAGAATATGTATGGTCAGTTCTCCAAAGTGTACACTTTGCCCGTTAAATAATGGGTGTCTTGCATTTTTACAAAATAAGGTAACAGCTTATCCTAAAATAAAAAAAAGGCCTCAGAAAAAAAAAGTAATTTGGTTACTTTTTTTAATTGAACAAGGCAATAAATTATTATTACAAAAAGATAAAACAAGTTATTTTCTTAAAAATCAATGGTCATTACCTTCAATTATTTATTTTCCTGAAGAAAAAAAAAGACTCCCTTCTTATGTTCAGACTTTACCAAAGATGTTGAAAGTAAAATTTGAAAGTATGGCAAATTTATTTTTAGAGCAGGGTATGTGTAACAAACCAATTAGACATACAATTACCTCTCATAAAATTTATATTTATACTCAATCGATAGAAACAAGTCACCTAGTAGATGAGTCACACGAAATTCAATGGTGTTCAATCAAAAAACTTCAATCAATATTACCTTCTCGAGCGATACAGAAAGCAACCTCAGTAATTATATAAAATATATAAATTTTTTTATCGTTAAAAAATAAATATATAATTTTATTTTAAATTTTTTTTATTTCTTCTGAAATCGTTTGAATTTCTTTTGGAGAGCCAACACTAATACGAAGATAGTCTGAAAATAATGTATTTTTAAAATGGCGGACCAATATTTTTTTTTCTTTAAGTTTTTGATAGATCTCTTTTGCTGTTTTTTGTTGAGGTCGAGCGAGGACAAAATTTGCTTGTGATGAAAGAACAAAAAAGTTGTTTGTACGTAATATTTGTGTAAGAATTGTCTTTTGTTCTCTCATCTCTTTTATTTTATTTTTATAATAATCTAAGTCTTTTAAGGCTCTAGAGGCAAGCTGAATAGCAATGTAGTCTTGATTATATGAATCTTTAATTTGATAAAGAGCCTTCATTATATTTTTATTTTTACTAATTGCATAACCTACTCGTAATCCGGCTAAGCCGTATCCTTTTGAAAAAGTTTGTATTACAATTAAATTTTTTTTGTTGTCACAATGATTTAGAAAAGATGCTTTTTCTGTTTTTACAAAATTAATGTAGGCCTCATCAATAATCCAAAATTTATTTGATTTTTGAATTATTTCTTTGAGCCTATTTGTTTCAATATATTCACCAGTGATTGCGTTTGGATTGGCCAAAAAAATCGCCTTGGCATTAGATTTTTCTAGTGCGTCAAGGTTGACACGGAGGGGTTCGCTAGTGGTGATCATAGGTACTTGGTAAGATATTGCTCCCACCGAAGCTAAGATAGTTTCATAAAGGCTATAGGTAACTTTGGGAAAGGCTGCTATTTCTCCTTCCGAAAAAATAGTTCTAGTAATGAGCATTAAAGCTTCATCTGAGCCATTAGTCACAAGAACATTTTCTGGTGAGGTACTCCATTGCTTGGCTAATTGAGAGCGAAGAGGTTCAGAAAATGGATGAGGGTATTTTCTGAGATTTTTGTAATCAGAGCTTATTTTTTTTAATTCTTCTTTCACATGAGGAGAGGGATGGTATGGAAATTCATTGGTATTTAATTTGATCCAAGTATCGGCTTGAGGCTGTTCTCCCGGTAAGTATTCTTTAAGGTTTTGGGCGATATTACTTAGAAAATTAGACACAAAGTTTTAGAAAATGAAGAAAATATATTTAAATTTCAAGCATTTTAAAAGTCATAATTAATAGGATTCAAAATTAATTTGATCTTTAAAAAATATTATTTGAACCTTATCTTGCTTGCCCAGAAAGAAGGACAGAATCATATCGTGAGCATAATTTCCAGTTAATAACGTTATTAATTTTGGCAAGTATGCATGTCTTGAGTGCCGGTAATTGATTTGAGGAGCCTAAATCCCAAGCACTATCTAGACTTGGGTTGGGTGATGATAATAAATTATTAGGGTAATTCTCATTAGTTGCCCTCAGTTCATCTTTTGTAAGACCTATTACACCTATTAGACCATCACCTAAAGAATTACCGAGCACTTGTTGTTGAGTCTGGTCTATCAGACCAGCACCTATTCTTTGGAACACATCAGTATTCCAATAACTATTTATAATTACTGGAATATCTTGATTGTCAAAGCTACCAATGAAACTACCAGCATTAGAATTATTAGAAGTTCCCAAGGCATACAATTTATTACCAACAACATAACTATTCGTAATTGTTAAATTTTCCGTATACTCAGAATAATACCCTACGAAACCACCTGAAAAAGAAAAAGAATAAGTCTTATTAAGGGCAGAATAGCTATGAGAAAGAACTTCGTTACCATAAAAATAACTATTCTTAATTATAAAAGCACTATCTAAATTATTACCAGTAGACTTACCAGTAAGACCGCCAGAAAAAGCATGAACATTAAAAGTTGAGCTATCAGGAGGAGCAAGACGAGACAAATGAGCGCTATAAGAAGAAACTTGATCACCATAAAAATAACTATTTATAATTGCTATACTACCATTATTAGCCCCCACCAGACCGCCAGAGAAGGAATTATTAGAAGAATCATTAATGGAAGAGTAGGAGATGTAAGACTTCACCCCAGCACTGCTGCTAAAGTAACTATTCACAATTATTGAATTAGGACTATCAACATGTCCTGCTAAACCACCTGAATAAGTTTTATAATACAGGGATGGACTACTATTGTCGTTAGAAAATCCCTCATCATTGCTTATAGCAGAAACTCCACCCCCACTAAAATAACTATTTGCAATGATCATAGAAGAATTATTGGCTACTGTACCCAATAAACCACCAGAAAATGAGGAAGACGCGAGTTTAGAACTAGCATCAGAAGTAATCTGATCATCACCATCAAAATAACTATTTATAATTGCTATGTCACTATGACTAGCTCCAACCATACCACCTGAAGAAGAAGAAGAAGATAGAGAGGAGGAGAGAGAATAAGAAGAAATTTTACCGCCATTATTAATATAACCTCTTGTGATTGTTAAATTTTCATCGGCCTTGCCCACAAGACCACCTGAGTAAGAAGAAGAGTAAGAAGAAGAGGAGATTCCACCAGAATTAGCCAAGTAACTATTTATAATTTCTAAAGACCCCACTGTGTGACCTACTAAACCACCAGCAGAAGAAGATGAAGAATTAATGGCTGAAACTCCGCCCCTACTTGAAAAGTGACTATCTTTAATTATTAAATTGGCTTCATTGTCACTAAGTTTACCCACTAAACCACCGGTCGAAGTAATGGAAGTTGTAGAAGAAGATATTTCCTCTGGACTATTGGAAAAAACATCACCAGAACCAGTAAAATCACTATTTATGACTGTCAAAGAAGAAGAAGAATCACCTACCAGACCGCCTGAAATGGCAGAAATGGCAGAAGCAGAGATTCTATTCTCACTAAAAACATTACTATTGGTGATTGTCAAGGCAACTTGATCTCCATTTATTATTTTACCTATTAAACCACCAGAAAAGGCACTAGAAATTCCTTGGCTAGAGATTCCACTATCACTAGAAAAATAACCACGTTTAACTTCAAAGATAGAAGAATTATAATTATTCAAATCAATAAGACCTACTAAGCCACCGGAATAAGCAGAGTCACCAAAAGCAGAGACTTTACTAGTTGTCTTAAAAAACTTACTATATAATATCTGAGAACTATTTTCTGAAGAACTTTCAATTTTACCTACCAAGCCACCGGCATGGGCATGATTATGGAGTGAAGAAGTAGAAACTCCACCGTTAGCATAAAAATAAGAAATTTTGATTATTAAAGAGTCTGTAGCATACCCTACTAGACCACCCGAATAAGTAGAATCTCGTAAGGAAGAAGTAAAAATACCACCGCTACCAGCAACGTGGCTACTTGTGATTGCCAAAGAATTTGAAGCGTAGCCTACCAGACCACCTGAAGCAAAAGAGGAAAATATCCCATGATTACTGATAAATTTACAATTTCGGATAGTCAAAGAGCCTATGGCATGACCTACTAGACCACCGCTATGAAAAGAAGAAGAATAGACCGAACCAGAACTTATCAATATATTTTTAATATTTGTTTCTGAGAGCGTGGTTCCAAATAAACCGGCTTGACTGTTTTGTCTTACCCATAAGTTGGTAATACTATGAGAATTTCCTTCAAAAATACCTGTAAAGCCACCACTAACCTCATTAGGATGAATTGGCGTCCAATCTTTGTCAGTACCAATTGGTATCCAACTTTCGTCTATGTTTGTATCAATGACTGTTATCTCCTCATCTATGTCAGTGTCATCACCATCACCATTTTTATCAATTCGTATTGTGGTTGTTTCGATACTTCCATTAGCGTTTTTATCAAGTAATTTCAGCAAATCAATATTTGCTATTAGTTCATAGCCGTTGCAACCTGAGCTTGGGCAACCCATCGATCTACCAGGATCACTGCTTGAAGTTTTATATTTTGACCCTGTTAAATCATAGCGAACATTGTTGAGCATTTCTGGAGTATATATTTCAAGAAGTCCGTCGTTGTCACGGTCAACTACACCACTGTCATCATCGATCAAGCTAGCTATAACTTCAGGAGAGTTATTAGGGCCGATATCAATAGAACTGCGGTGTTTTATGGTGTAACTAACGATAGTATCGTTTCTATTGTTATTGTCTAAATAACTTACTACAATTTTTTGGGGTATATTAAAATTCTCTGAATTAAAAACAATATTTGTTGGGTTAATTTTAACCTCAGACGGAGAGGGTAAGACATCTTCCGAATAAATTTTTATGGTGAACTTATCAGTAAGGGCTCCTGAGAGAGTAATCGAGTAACTGGCGGTAGCCCCTCCTTCAACGAGGGCAATTTTTTGTGTACTTACTATTATATTTACATCATTGTTATTTGTAAGGGTTTGCTGTGGACCACTATTTGATTGAAGCTCATTTTTTGATTGTGAATCGCTTGATTTGACGGTATTTGATTTTTCAACGGAGTCGGAGCATTGAATAAAAGAAGCAAAAATAATACAAACAAATACTTGCCGTATTAAGTTACGTATGGTAAAAGTAGATTTTATTTCAAAAACCGAGGTTTTGAAATGAGTATTTTTCACTAGCTTTTTCATGTTGCCTCCTTTCAAAGGACTCTGGTAAAGAGAGACCCAAGGGCATACTAACATTTAGTAGATAAAATTGGAAGAAAAAAAAATAAAATTTGAATAAAATTAAAAGGTTGAATCATTAGTGCTTTAATTATAAATATAGATCTCATAATTTTTGTTGTATCGATTACCTAGTCTTACTCTATTCTTTAAACAAATAATTTATAAATTATTTGTTATTTAAAAAAATGATGTTATTTATGTTCCATTCTATTAAAAAATATAAAAATACGGGAAAATTGAGATATTTAGGGTATGACTAAATAAAAGTAAACTAAATATAGTGAGGTTAAATTATGAATCCAATAAAATTACAAATTATGCAGGTATGTGGGCGGCTAACAAAAGACCCCGAGTTGAAGGAGACTCCTTCAGGTAAAATGGTAATGGAATTTACTCTAGCGTATAACACCTATTCAACGACAGATCAGTCGGGTAGTCATACCAATTTTATTACTATAGAAGCTTGGGAAAAACTTGCTGAAAGGTACGTCCTTTTAGTAAAAAAAGGAATGCAGATTATTGTTAAAGGAGAGCTTGTTCAAAATCGATGGAAAAATTCAGAAGGTAAACAATTCTCTAAAATGAAAATTGTTTCTGAAAATATAGAGATTAATGATTTAAAAAGGAGACCCGAAATAAGTGATGTATCCACTCTTGATACATCACAAGAGGCTGCCTAAAATCAAATAAGTTAATTTTTTGATGAGACTATCCATTTATACTCTTTGTGGGTAAAAAAGGATAGTCTCTACTTAAATTTGAGACTCTTTTTTAAGTATTTAAAAAATTAAATGAGTGTATAAACGACTTTTTACGATAAAATCCTCATCTGAGGATAGATATGATTCCCAACCAATTTCAAAAAAATTATGAATGAGCTTTACTTTGAGTTCAGAACCAAAGAAAGATGTTGCAGTTTTAAAGTTTATAAAATTTTTGAATGATTCTATAGAATTTCTTATATGTGAAATTCCCCAATAAATATTCTTAAAACGAAAATAGTAATTAATGCGATAGGAGGTAATTAATATATTTCTTTTGTACAGATCAAAATAAAAATTAAAAAAATGAGTATTATTCGCTTCCCAATTTAAGAAAAAACTCCCACCAGTGATATAGCTATTATTTGAATGACGTGTAGCAATTTTTTCTCTTAGGATAGGGTAAAGGGGCGATAAAGGAGGAGAGTTAAGATGATTTTGATCTTGAATAATACTACCCAAACCTATTTCTAAATCGCCAAAACCATAAAATAATAAAAGAGTAGAACGAAGTAGTGTATTTGCGTAAGAAATAGCTCCTATTAAACCTAATGAGTGCTTTTGATGTTGCCAGTAAGTTGTTTGTAGATCGATACCTGCTCCCCAATGTGGTGGAAAATTTAAGTCTAGGTATGTGTCTAAATAACTTGATAGCTCAATATTTAATGTATTGAGCCAAATATATTTTTTTGAGTTAGAAAATGGCCGTGAATGAGTATTTATAAGCATAATTGATGGGTCTGGTAATGCGGATGTATAAAAGTTTATATAATTTGTATTAATATAAAAATTTGAACCAATAAAAGGGGTATTATTATTTAAAAGTGGATTTCCCCATATTTGTATATTTTGAAAATGAGGTGTTTTTTTCATAAGACCAATTTTTATATTTTTATTCTGATAAGATATCTCTTTAATAAAATTAGAGATATAGGATATATTTGCAAGGTTTTTGAAAGCAGGAGAATTCTCTTCATTAAAAACTCCAAAGGTAAATATGCTATGGTCGAAAGGTATGAAAATAGGTACTTCGAGTTCATAGCTTAAATATTTGAAATCTTGTCTTAATCCAAATTTTATGGTATTAATATAATGTGTGTGTTCTTGCCAAAGACCAAAGCCAGCTTTAAAAGTGATTCCATATATGTTCCAAGACATAACACACAGTGGTATCAAAAAAAAAAGCTTACTACGTCTATAAAAAATCATGCAAATAAAATATAGAAATTTCCGATGATAAGTATGATTAGTTTATGAAAAATTGTTTAAAAATTCTAGTTTTTTTTTGTTTTCTTCTTATGGGAAGTTCATCAATTTTTTCTCAGTTAAGGCTGGATTATTACTACGATAATTCTGGAATGTACACTAAATTTTCTGATTGGATACCAAAACGTCTGCATAAGTGGAATCCAAAACATGTAGAAGATTTTTTTCTTTTGTATAGTTTAAAGCAACTTTATGATGAACAAAACTTACTTCGTAATATTTATTTTCTTCAAGTTGCTCTTAAAAGAAAATTTAGGCACCCAAGAAATGCTTTGATACTTGTAAAAACAAAAGAAGAATATCATAAATATCGACTTCTTATATTCATGCATATCTATTTAAAAATTATGAGGTCATATTTAAAATTAGGAGCACAGTTTGACAAAAGGCATCTTTATTTTTATAACCTTGACTTCGCTTCTGAATTAGATAAGTCTTTTAAAATTGCTGAATTTTACTATAAAAAGGCAATTCCATATTGGAAAAAGGCAAAAAATTTAGCAAAAAAAGCTTCTAAATATTCTTTTGAGTTAGATTTGGATACGTTGGAATCGATCCGTTATGACATTATCAGAAAAGAAATTAATTTTGACGTATATATAAAAAATCATCTCAGAAAATTAAAAGGTAAGCAAAAAATGGTGAAAGCAGCAAAGAAATGATAAAACCTATATTTTAATTACAACTCTTGCTTGGATTGACTGAGAGATAACTTGAGATTCTGCAAAATCAAGGTAAGAACCAGCAGCTAAGCCGCTTGCAATTCTGCTTACTGTAATTGGTTTAATATTCATGGCAATCTCTGCAATATAATTAGCGGTTGCATTGCCTTCAATGGTCGGATTTGTTGCGATAATTATTTCGCTTAAATCTGAATTTTCTCGTATTCGCTTTTGTAATTCGACTAAACGAATGTCTTCCGGTCCTACTCCGTCTAAAGGAGATAAAACTCCCATCAAAACATGGTAAAGCCCAGAAAACTCTCCAGAGTTTTCAATCAAAAAAACATCTGAAGGCTCTTCAACAACGCACATTACTGATTGATTGCGAGATATCTGATCACAGAAATGACATTCTGCACTAGCTGATTTAACAGAACCACAATTTAAACAAAGGTTTACCTCTTTGTGAAATTTTGCCAATATATAAGAAAAATTTTCCATCTCTTCTGGCTTTTTTTTTAGGAGATAAAAAGCGATCCGCATAGCTGACTTTCTACCAATTCCAGGCAGTGACGAAAAAGCCTCCGTTACCTGAAGAAGCTCTGGGAGCATTTAGCTAAAAAATTGATCTAAGCCTGGTATTTTACCTAAACCACCTGAAAGTTCCTTCATTTTTTCTTTAGTACCGCTTTGAGAGCGACTTTGAGCTTCTTGAATTGCTTTTTTAGTTAAATTGGCTATAATAGACAGTTCATCAGATTCTAGTAGGGAAGTATCAATGCTAAGGTCTAATAAATGTCCTCGTCCATTTACTATGGCCTTTACCATACCTCCACCAGTTTCAGCAGAGAATTTCATATTTTTAGTCTCATTTTGTAAATCAATAAATTTTTGCTGCATGCCTTTAAATTGACCAAACATATTTGTAATATCCGGGAATTCCACCTAGGGGCAAGGTAAATTATGGGCTCAGGAAGCCTATTCAATTTCAGTGTTATAAATAGGTTACCTTGAATTTAATTCTGAAATATATACTTTATATAAACATACAGATTTTTAACATTTAAATTTTTGAACTTATCATTATTACTAAAGAATAAAGGATTCAAAATAAAGTAGAGTGATTCTAAAAGCAAAGATTGTAGATATAACTAAAATTCAACTTTCTTATTTCCATCTGACTCGAATGAGCATAACTTTTAAAATCTTTTACATGCTCAAGCTAGTCAAAAAAAGTCTGTCTAATTAATCAATTATTTCTTTTTATGTCTATTCGCTCTTTTCTTTTTCTTTCGCTTGTGATTAGCTATTTTCCAACGTTTTCTTTTTTTTCCGCTAGGCATACAATAAATATCTTCTTATAAATTTTGGCTATTTTGTAAAGCTTCAAGAACATTTTCATAATTAGGTTCTTGTGTAAGCTCAGGCACAATCTCACGATAAATAATCTTGTTCTCTTGGTCAAGGAGAAAAACAGCCCTTGCTAGAAGTCCTTTCAAGGGTCCATCAGTCATCCCAATTTTATATTTATTAAAAAATTCATGATAGCGAAAATCAGAAGCACTGATAATATTATTCAAACTTTCCACTTCACAAAATCTTTTCATCGCAAAGGGGAGATCTAGAGAAATAACAATACCTGCAATATTTGATTTGTCAGATAACTTTTTATTAAAGATTCGAGTTTGTATTTGACATATACCAGTGTCTAAGCTTGGAACGGCCATAATTATCTTATATTTATCAGAAAAACTATATAAATTTGATTCACTTAAATCGCTTACTACAAATTGAAAATTAGGTGCTAAACTCCCTTCTCTGGGAGAATCCCCATTTAAAGCAACAGGAGAACCTTTAAAATTAATAAAAGACATAGTTCACGTCATGAATAAATTTATGATAAGTACTGTAAACTTTTTTTATAAAGTTTATAATACTTATTTTGAGTTTAGTCTTTAAATACAAGTTTTTATGCTTTGTGAGAAAAATTTTGAATTAATTTAGACTCGATTAATTTTAATATATAAGAGTGAGTCTCTATAAATTATCCTGACAGGCAAATATGTCTGATTGAAAAGAAAGGGAACGTTATAATTATTTAAAATTCAATTAATTCGAATAGAGACTCTCTGCGGTAAGATAGATTTGAATAACCCTTGACAATACATTTATTTGTTCATTGTGATTAAGTATCTTAAGCTATCTCTACTTTTATTCAGCTTACACCAAAAATTGAAGGGATTTACTTATTTAATTTGATGGTTTAACTTTATAAACAAAGTCGATATATCCAACTAGCATTTCTTCGAATAAATCTTTTGTAAATTTATCTGTAATTTTAGTGCCGTCTTCATTAAGCTTTTTATCTACGTTAATAAAAAGACTTTTCTGACCAAATAAATGAGCTCCTCTATACTGAAAAATCATCTCTAAATGTTCAATCGCTCGTATTCCTCCAAATGAGCCTGAGGCCAATCCGACAAATCCACAGGGTATTCCTTGAAGGCTTTCTGGAAAACAAAGAATATCAATAAAATATTTTAATACCCCGGGGAAAGAGCCATTATACTCAGGAACTATGGTTAGAATACCATTAGTTTTTAGTATGATTTCCTGATGTTTTTTGAAAAAGACTGGAGTTTCTTTGTAGTTTTTAGGGTGAAATAATTTTCGAGGTAATTTTGCTAAATCAATGAGATGAGTCTTTACTGATTTTAAATTCAAAAAATTAATAGCTAGGTCTGCAATTTTTCTACTTTTTGAATTATCTCGATCTGTTCCTGCAATAATAGTAATCATTTACTTATTTAATTTTTATATTTTTTGGAATAATAATAATTTTCTCAAAGGTTTGAACGCTACAAAAAGCACCTTCAAAAGAACAATAAAATAATTTACCCTGAACAGCATAGTCATTAGAATAATTATTAATTCCTTTGAATATAATGGGGTTCAAAGAAGAAAAATATTTTTTATTCTGAGTTGAAGTTATTCCTGATAATTGCTTCTTTGTTTGAATAAGGTAACCATTCTTTTTTATTTTTTCTATTATTCGTTGATGAGTTTTGTGTTTTTTAGAGAGGGAGTACAAGTTGATTTTATGTAGTGGGCCCTTCTGGAGGCCATAACCATCTGCTATAAATAAATTTAAATAAATTTGTTTATTCTTTTTGATAAAAATAGGCTCAATTTTAATAACATTTGAAAATTTTGGAAAAGCACCTAATAAAAAAGTAAATGATAGTAAAAGTAAAATTTGTCTCATCTTAGCTTAAGTATGGAGTGCTTTCATTAGAGGTTGTCAATGATTATTTTAATTATATTAAATTTAGAAGGTTGATTGTCTAAAATATGAGAATCTAAATTAGAGCTTGTCTCTTTGATCATTTTTTGTATGATGTACTGAGTATGCTGATGAAGTATGGAATTTTATTATTTTATTCTACTTCTTTTGCTTTCATCGAATGTTTTTTTCAGCCTTTATTCTCTGAGGGTTGCCCTAAAAAGGAATCTCTAAGGATGTCCTGTATTTCTGGTGGTAAATTTTTTATTGGGAGTAATTCATCAAAATGGAGAGATGAAAATCCACTCCATAAGGTATTCTTATCAAGTTATTTGATTGATCAATTTGAGGTAACGACAAAAGAGTATCAGCAATGTGTGAAAAAAAATATTTGTACATCTGCTATAGCTAATTACAGGCAGATGAGAAAAGATGATCAACCTCAACTTAAGGTAAGCTGGTATCAAGCGAGAGAATATTGTCAAAAAAAAGGTAAAAGGCTTCCGACAGAAGCTGAATTTGAGGCAGCAAGTAGAGGTAAGGAAGGAGATATTTATCCATGGGGTAATAAACAAGCTGATTGTCTAAAGGCGGTTATCTTTGCAGGAGACGGTCGAGGTTGTAGCGATTCTTATGGAAAAAAAGGAAGTACTAATAAAGTTGGTTCTCGAAAAGTGGGGAGGTATAATCTTTATGATATGGCGGGTAATGCGCATGAATGGGTGAATGACTGGTATGAAAAAGATTATCAAAAGTGTGGAAAAAATTGTCTCGGACGCAACCCAAAAGGGCCTTGCCAAGGAAAAGATGATTGTTTTGGATATGAAAAGAAGTCAGTTAAAGGAGGTTCTTGGTATTGGGGGTATGAATGGGCTAGAGCTTCTAAACGGCGGGCGTATTTTCCTCATAATAAACCTCCTCATCATTTTGGTTTTCGATGTGCTAAAAGTATCTAATATTTGTTATGAATAATCAAAATCAATTATACTTAAAACAAATAGAATTGGGTCCAATGAAGAACTATATTTATTTTATAGGTGATGTGAAAAGTAAAGAAGTCGCTATTATTGACCCTGCCTGGGAGATTGATATTATTTTTAAAATTGCTGAACAGGATGGTTTAAAAATAAAAGCTATATTTATTACTCATGGGCATAGTGATCATACCAATGGCATTAGCGGTATACTTAATAAGTATGATATTCCTGTTTATGTATCACGACATGAAGCTTCATTTTATAAGCTAGTTGCTGAAAATATTCATGAAGTTGACGAAAACTTTGAATATTTTTTAGGAGATATTAAAATTCGGTTTTTACATACTCCTGGGCACACTCCTGGTTCACAATGTTTTTTGATTGATAATAAACTGATTGCTGGGGATACTTTATTTCTCGATGGCTGTGGTCGATGTGATTTGCCAGGGGGAGATGCTGAAGAGATGTATCGTACAATTTATAATAAACTTATGAAATTATCTAAAAATACAATTATCTATCCGGGGCATAACTATCATCATTTAGAAAAAGACACACTAAACAATCAAATTCAAACAAATCCCTATATGAACTGTAGCAATATTCAAGATTTTTTAAAAAAACGGGTCGGTATGAGTAATTGTTAAATTTATAAAAAATAAACAAAATATATTTTTCATGTTGATAAAATATCTAGCTCATATGTTTTGTAACTAAAATTTAGCATGAGCGAGTTAGAAGAAAAACAAATTAGACCAAATGATGCTTTTCAAAAGATGAAAAGTAAAAATTCAATTTATTTAGATGTAAGAACAGAAGCGGAGTTTGAAAAGGGACGGCCAAAATTTTCCATAAATATACCTGTGATGAATAGTACTGATGGTGGAATGGTTTTGAATGAAAACTTTGTCAAAAAAGTGAAAGATAAACTTTTATTAGATCAAGAAATTTTTGTTGGTTGTAGAATGGGGGGAAGATCAACAAAAGCCTGTAAATTATTATTAAAAGCTGGCTTCAAAGATATATCGAATGTAATAGGAGGATATATTGGTAATTCGGTTGATTCTGGTTGGTCATCTCTAAATCTTCCTGTTGAGCCCTGATAGAAATATTTAAATTGGCTGTATCATGGATACCAACGCCAGTAATTGTATGTGCTCATAAAAATATGGGCGTTTTTTCTTGTTTGTTTTAGTTGCTGACGGGCGAGCCTTAGTGCTTTTCTCTTTTTTTTTGAGCTTATCATATAAATAAATGAACACGTTTTTGTATTTTGGTACGCATACTTAAGATTAAATTTTTTTGTCATAAAAAGAAAACACCTATTCTTAAATTGAAGAACATTCCATTGTCGTTTAAAAGATAATGGGTAGATCTTTTCAAAATGAAGTGTTGTGTTTCTTTTAACATATTTTTTTATATTAAAAGAGGATGCGTATATTTTTTCAATGGGTATTTCAGGCCGAGCAAAAAACTTTTCAGCTCCATTTTTAATAAAAGGTGCAATTTTACCTAATACATAAAGTTTTTTATCTTTATAGAATAAAATTCCATAAGGAAAAGCTTTGACTCCGGATGATGGATTATTTATAAAAAGAAATTGGACATAATATAATAAAATTAAAACAAAACTAATAGGAAAAAACCATTGTTTAACATACCATTTTTTTTTCTTCATCATGAATATACAAGTAAATACAAAAAAAATAAAAATTAAAGATAACCATAGGTAAATAATTAATGAGTGTACGGAAGTGAAGAATCTTTCCCAGATAAGTTGATGTAGTTGAGCACTCCAATAAAAAACCTGATCAAAGAAAAAAAGGAGCTGAGCAATATCTGGAAGCAAAATAGAGATCAAAGTTAAAAATAAATAAATTCCAGCAAAGGGGACAAGTAAAAAATTATAGAGAAGAGAAAGAATATTTACATATCCAAATAAAATAAAAGATAAAAATAAAGAGCCTGTAAAGGCTGCTAAAGTCAGAGCAAGGTGATCTTTTAAATAATTCCATTTAATTGGTAAAATCATTTTAAAGAATGGAAAAGTGAGTAATATAATTCCGGTAATTCCAAAAGAAAGTATAAATGAATAAGAAAATGCACTTAAAGGGTAAATTAATTCAGAAAAACAAGCGACAAAGAAATAAATATAAAAAGGAGATGTTTTACGATCAATTAATTTTAAACCTAAATAAACAACGAGAAACAGGTAAGCTCTTAGAAGTGAAGTGGGGAAGTCTAAAAGAAGTAAAAAAAATGTACAAAATAAAAGACCTAATATTTCTCCATATTTAGGCCATTTTAACCAAAAAAAAGGAAGATAAAATATTGCAAATAATAGACCTAAGTGTAAACCTGAAGCGGCAAAGAGGTGAGCAATTCCCATCTTTCTAAAAAATTGCATCTCCGTTTGTGGAATCTTTGTCGTGTCGGCCAAAATAAACCCCTCGGCTAAGCTGCCTTCTGGAAATTTATTTAATCTTTTTTTTAACCAAGCTTTTACTTGGATACTTAATTTTTCAAAAGTAGAATTGAAATATTGATTTTTCTTTTTGATCAATCCTCGACAAGTTTTAGAAATTTTTTGTATTTTTTGTGTTATTGTAAAAATGTTGTTCCTTTCTTTTAAAAAATAATTACAAGAAAAAGTAACTTGATTCCCTCTAAATAGATTTAAACTATCTATATTTGTGAGAACTCTTAAACGATACTTTTGTTGTCTGTAATTATATTCAACAATTGCAGACTTTTTTGAAACTTTAATGATAATACCTAATTGTGTTCTCTTTAGGTGTGTTGTATTTTGAATTGTAGCATATTGTTGATTGAGATGCCATGCATATGGCAAACCTAAAAAGATACCAATTAAAGCTGAGATTAATTTTTTATTCTTCTGAAATTTAATTTTATATTTGAAAAAAATTATAATAAAAAATAAAAAAAAAATACCTATAAAACTAGCAAACTTATAAAAATTACAAAAAATTAAATGTGAGATTAAAAAAGATAAAAATGTACAAGCCAGCAACATATATTAATATCTAGGTATTAAAATTGAGCTAATTTTAGCTAAAGTCAGCTCAATATCCAAAAATTAATTTTTTATTATCTTTTTTTTCTTAGAAAAGCAGGTATGTTAAAATTTTTTTCTGATATTTTAATATCAGGAAAGTTTAAATTTTGTTGATCTATATTTTGATCCTCATTATATGGTTGACTAAATTGCTCATGTATCGCTTTAATTTCATGAGAGTTGGGGTTATCATTAGAATTAGAAACTTTAGGCAGATCTTTTTTGGGTAATATTTTTTTTTCAAAACCAGTAGCAATTACAGTTATCGATAGCTGATCTTCATAATTATGATCTTCACGAAAACCATTAATAATCTGAGCTCTGTCAGAAACTTGAGTTCTAAGGGTTTCCAATATCTCATTGTATTCAAATACGCTAAGGTCACTTCCGGCAACTATATTAATGAGAACAGCTGTTGCTCCATCTACTTTTCGCCCTTCCAACAAAGGGTGGCTAATTGCCTGTTGTAGGGCCTGGGCCACACGGTCATCTCCTCTACCTTCTCCTACTCCAATTACAGCATCTCCATTTCGGCTCATTACTGTTTTCACATCAGCAAAATCAACATTGACATCACCTGCTGAATTAATGATATCACTAATACCGATAACAGACTTCGCCAATACATCATCAATTGCTTTAAAAGCCATCTTGAAAGAGGTTCTCCGATCAACTACTTTAAAAATAGAATCATTAGGAATTGTGATTAAAGTATCAATTTTATTACGGAGCTCCATTTGGCCTTCTATAGCTGCTTCTATTTTGCAAACACCTTCTGATTTAAAGGGCATGGTTACTACACCAACAGTAACAGCACCGATTTCCTTTGCAATTTGGGCTACAACCGGAGAGGCACCAGTGCCTGTACCACCTCCCATACCAGCAGTGATGAAGACCATATCTGAACCTGTTAAAACTTCATTGATTTTGTCTCGTACTTCTTCAGCCGCTTTTCTACCAACATCAGGGTCAGCACCTGCTCCCAAGCCTCGGCTACTTTTATTACCTAAACTAACTTTGACATTGGAGGATGAACAATTAAGAACTTGTTCGTCGGTATTCATGGCAATAAGCTCAACACCACGTAAATTAAGCTCAACAATACGCTCAACAGCATTCATACCAGCTCCACCAATACCAACGACTTTAATTACTGCTGGAGATTTTTCTGAATTATCAAAGGCAAGCATATTTTTATTTATCAATTACTTATAAGTTCTCTTGCAACCAGTTTTTTACTTTTAATAAAAGTTGTCCTGTTTTTTTCTTTTTATCTTGAAATGAATTATATTTTACTCCATAATGTAGAAGACCAACACTCGTGCTAAAAGCAGGAGAAGAAACCCTATCAGATATCCCTGAAATAGAACGAGGATAACCAATTGAAGTACTCAAGCCAATTATTTCTTCTGAGGTATGTGCAATATCTTTGAGCAGGGCACCTCCACCTGTCAATATTACACCACCTACAAGAAGGTTCTTTTTACCTGATTTGATTAACTCATGATCAATGAGTTCAAGCATTTCTCTGACACGAGCCTCAATAATTTCCACCAACTCTTTGCGAGGAACAGATCGTGATGGCCTAGTACCGACTAGGGGTACCTCAATCATTTCTCCAGGGTCAATTTTTGAAGCAACAGAAGAACCATAATTTTTTTTGAGTGACTCAGCATCATATAATGTTGTTTTGAGCCCAATACTCAGATCATGAGTAATCAGCTTTGCTCCCATGCAAATTGTAGAAGTATATAAGACGCCACCATCAATGTATATTATAATATCCGTGATACCAGAGCCAATATCAACAACAGCAATACCCAATTCTTTCTCCCCTTCAGTAAGCAAAGCGTGACCACTTGCTAAGGAGCTTAAAACTCGATCAGATACATTGACTCCAGATTCTAGTACTGATTTAACTAAATTATGAATATGCGTTTTATGTCCTGTTACAACATGTACGTCTGCTTCCAATCGAATACCAGCCATACCTGTAGGATCTTTAATTCCATTTTGATCATCTACTTTAAACTCACGAGACAAGACATGAAGTATTTCATATTCAGCAGGAATTCGAATAGACTGTGCAGCTTCAATAACTCGACAAATCTCATGGCTTGTGACAACCCTATCACGATTGGTAATGGCAATGACTCCCATCGAGTTATCACCTTTGACATGTTTACCTGTTATATTTAAGAGTATCTGATTGATATCAAAATGTGTTAATTTTTCTGCTTCTTCAATTGCTTCTCGAACAGCTATGACTGTTTGCTCAATATTTGTAACTGAACCTACCTTAATTCCCTCACTTTGAGCAACACCCATACCGATTAGCTCAATTTCATTTGTAGAAAGTAGTCTAGCTATTAGAGCAACTACTTTTGACGAGCCTATATCAACAGAGGCAATTATTTTTTCATCTTCAAGCACGTTTAGAGTTTAATACAAATTAGTTAAGGTTTTTATGTGAGCATTATATTTATTTAACTTAATTTCTGTAGTTTTATTTTTGAAGTTTTTTTCGAGATAATAAAAAACTGCCCAAAATCTACGGAGAAGTGCTATATCAAATTTTGTGTTTGTTTGAATACGAGTATGCGTATGATTTGAGTAAATTGTGTAGCGATAATAACCATTGCTTAAGCATATTTCTGATATATAATGCCAAACAAAAGCATAATATTCTTTAGTTTCCAAAAATAAAGATGTTATGTCTCTTTTCATATTATTTAGAGTATCTTGATCATCAACGCGAAAGGTACTATCATCTAAATTTTGTCTGTGCGTCAAACATAAAATCGGTATTTTTTGATTAATTTGATGAAAATTTTTGATATTCTCCTCAATTGTTTGTTGTTCTAATGAAATTTCTTGAAATTGATAATTTGTTGTGTTATGGTAGATGTAAGCAGTTTTTTTAAGTTGTACTTCTATTTCAATGTTCCTCTTATATGGAGAAATATTTATTTTTAAAATTTTATTTATACGAGGGTTTAAAGTCAATATTTCTTCTAGAGACTGCTCATTCACTCTATTTTGATTAATTTTAAGAAAGTAATAAACAGTATCTTGAATATCTTTTTTATATTCAGGTTTTAATTTCCCTTCAATCTGAACGACCCAATCTTTTTGAGGATAAATTATTTCATAGATTAAATAAATACCGGCACCAATTCCACTTATAGAAATAATTAGAAAAAATAGCTGCATCCATTTTTTTTTCACTGACTTTTTTTGTTCCAGACCTTCATGAACTCCAGAATAATAAGAAAAGTAATTACAACAAAAGGACCTAGTATGAAGCCTTTTATACCAAATTCTGTGACTCCTCCTAAAATTGCTAGAAATAAAAATAGTGGATGTAAAGCAAGTTTTTTATCTAAAAAAAGTGGTTTTACAATATTTTCAAGTCCAAAATAAGTAATCATTGAAAGAGTAGATAATAAAAAAGAGCTTAAAAAATATCCTTTCCAGTAAAGGTATAAAGTAGCTGGTAGCCAAACCACCATTGTTCCCAATACAGGTACAAGAGAAAAAATAGTAGCGATTGATCCATATAATATTGGAGTGGATAGACCAAATAACCAAAAATAGATACCAATCATAAAGCCTTGAGTTAGTGATATTAGCCCGGTACCTTTTACCATAATATCTAAAACATGTAGCAAGCGATTGCCTATCTCCTTTTCAATAGATTCAGGAAAAGGAAGTATTGAATATATGAAAGGTGGAATTTTATCACCATCACGAAATAAAAAAAATAAAGTAGCGATAGAAATAATAAAATTAAAAATGATCATAAAAATACCAGAGAGAATATCACGCCCTTGGTTAAACAAAGTAGATCCAAAACTTGTTATCATTTGTAGCATTTTTACTCTAATTGAACTAATATCTAGGTCAAGTGTTAGAAGTATTTGCTGCATCCATTTATTCTTTTCGTAAAAGATATGCCAATTTTCTTTGGTCAGCCAGCTTTGTAGATAGCGAATTACCACAAAGGTCTCTTTAACCAGAGTTTGAATTAAAAAAAAAATTGGTACTATAATGACGGTAATTACGCATATCGTAGCGACAATTGAGGCAATATTTTTTCTATGACCAAGTAGCTTTAAAAGATAAGTATAGGGAGTCTGAAGTATTAAATAAGAGATCAGAGCAATAAAAAAAGAAAATATATAAATTTTATAAATGAGCCAGACACAATACAGAAGAGATAAAATAATAAACAAAAAAAGTAAATTGACAATTTTGTCTTGTTTAGATGCTTTTATTGCTTCAGCTGTTTGCATTAATTTTTATCATACAGATGTCATTATCTGCTGTATTGTACTTTAAACTACAAAGTAAACAAGCAAAATATTTTTTTAAATAACTTCTTCGTATGTAATTCCTTTTGTTTTTATAACACTAAATTCATTTTTTAAAAATTTTTTTTTGGAAGCTTGTCTCATTATCTTGCCACTCGACGTGAATGGTATACTACCTGGTTGGAGTAATTGTATCCCACTTAAGCTCAATCCGTGATCTTCCAATACTTTCTCTTCAATGGCCTGCATTATTTCATTTAGAACCTCGTCCTCAGTATATTTAGAAATTTCAGAAAGAGCGAACAGATACTCTTTTTCTTCTGTTTCAACGGAGAAAACAGCTCCCACACCTGATTTAACTAATTCATGGCTTTTATTAATTGAAATTTCGATATCTTGGGGATAAAAATTTTTCCCCCTAATAATTAATATATCTTTAATACGACCAGTGATATATATTTCATTATTCACTATAAAACCGAGATCACCAGTTCTTAAATATTTTAGGTTATCTTTTTGACCCTCGTAGGTAGCTTCAAAGTTTGTGTGAGTCTCTTTAGGTAATTTCCAATATCCTTTGGCAACAGAAGCACCAGTAACCCAGATTTCTCCAATTTGACCATCTCGACAAAGTTTTTTCGTTTTATAATCAATAATTTTTATATCATGGTCGAGTAGGGCATTACCACAACCTACAATTGTGCGAATTCGATTCTTTTTAAAATTTTTTTCAGAAATAGGCACAGCAAAATGTTCATTTTCAAGTTTTTTGCGGTCCGAATTAAATAAAATGGGCTCTTCACCCGCCAAGCCTCCTGTGACAATAAGAGTTGATTCAGCCAAACCATAGCAAGGATAAAATGCACTTTTTTTAAAACCCGTTGATAAGAATTGGTCAGTAAACTTATTCATTATTTCTGAGTGAATGGGTTCAGCTCCACAAAATGCAATACGCCAGCTACTTAAATCTAAGTCTTTTATAAGGTTACCAGAAATTCTGCGAATACATAAGTCATAGGCAAAATTTGGACCGCCACTAATAGTTCCTTTATATTTGCTGATTATCTCTAGCCATCGAATAGGTCTCTGAATAAAAGTGAAAGGAGACATTAAAGTAACAGAGAATCCAGAGTAAAGGGGTACCAAAATACCACCAATAAAACCCATATCATGGTAGGGAGGAAGCCAAATGACACCATGATCTAATTTTGGGTTTATCTCAAATTTATTATAAATTCCATCAATGTTTGCAAGCAAACTTTTGTTTGTAAGCATTACTCCTTTTGGGTTAGACGTAGAACCTGAAGTATATTGCAAAAAAATAGTGTCATTGTGTTTGGAATGGGATAAACTAGAGTTTTTAATTTGTGGGATATTCTCCAAATCAATATCTGTTTCGAGCCATTTAAGATTTTTAAAAGTTTGATACTCTCCTTTTTCTGCAAGCATTATTGATTTAATAATTAGACTTGAAGTAAGTGCTATTTTAGCTCCACTGTCTTTAAGAATCATGGAAATTCTGTCTATTTTTGTATTGTATTTAGGTGGGTAGATAGGGACAGCTATTCCTCCAGCATATAAAGTAGCAAAAAAAGAAATAATGTAAAGGATTCCAGGAAGGTGATTAATTAAAACTCTGTCGCCATATTTTACCCCATGATCAACTAAAAGAGAAGCTATTTTTTTAGCTTTTTCAGTTAATTCCTGATAGGTAATCTCTTCGGCATCAGAACCTCGCTTATTAGTAAGAAAACGATACGCAAGTTGATTGGGTTCAGAATTAGAGCGATACTCTAACAATTGTAAAATATTTTCAAATTGATTAAATTTCATTTTTCAAATGACTAATTCTTCAAAGCCTTCAATATTAGTTGTTCCAGATCAGAAACTGTTTGAATTTGACTCAGCTCTTCAGCAGAAAGATCAATGTCAAGTTCATCTTGAATGTCTCCAAGCACTTCCATGATCAGTAGAGAATCAAGGCCCAGCGAAGAAATTTTTTGACTTTGATTAAGAGAAATAATCTTTTTTTTATCCTGCAATTGATTTATCTTATCTATAAAAAGCTGAATAATATCTACCGAGGCCATTAAACCCTCACCAGCTAATAAACAAATTATTACGTCAAGTAAATTTAATTTTGTATCAATTACATCTCTTGATCGGTGCTTTGTTTAAGATGAATTAATAATTTGACACCATATAAACCTGAATTACTAGGAGTTATGTTTGAAGATATCAAAAATAAATCAGTTCTTGTGACGGGAGTTTCTCGTGGAATTGGTCAAGCAGTATCGAAAATATTTCAAGCACAAGGAGCTTGCGTCTATGGAGTTTCTAGGTCGATAGAAGTTCCGCAGGAAAATAATATTTCGAATGGTTTAGGAAAGTTTGTACCATTGAAGGCTGATCTCCTTATAGAAGAAGAAATCTATAAAGTAGCTTCTAAAATAGATCAACTTGATGTAATTGTGCATAATGCTGCATTTTTTAAACCTTCTACTTTAACCAAACTCACTAAAAAAGAATGGGATCAACATATTATGCTTAATCTAACGACTCCTTTTCTTCTCACCCAAGCATTATGGAATAAGCTAAAAAAACCAATGGGATCAGAAGCCAGCATTGTATTTATTTCTAGTTTGGCAGGTGTCCAAAATAAAGAAAAATTTCCTGGGACATCTGCCTATGTCTCAGCGAAGATGGGTCTAGTAGGGCTTTGTGAGGTAATTGCAGTAGAAGGAAGGGAGTTTAATATCAGGGCAAATGTTATATCTCCAGGTTCGGTTGAAACAAAGATGTTACGAGATGCTTTTCCGACTATGAAGGCAGACTTCAAACCTCAAGAAATTGCTCGTATGGTACTATACTATGCGAGTGAAATCTCTAGCCCAATCACGGGTACGAACATAATTGTGCAAAAATAGAGATATGAGCCTGTTTGTAACAGGCTTCTCTAATAGCTTGCTATTTTATTTAAATTTTTTATTTTTTTACTTTAAAAAAATAAAATAACTTGATACAATGTCACTCTTTTCTACGTAGGGATAATGGCTAGATTAAAGATGAAATCGAATAGATCTGTGTCAAAACGATTTCGTATAACAGGTAAGGGTAAACTTAAAAGAGCGAGAGGTTTTAAGGCTCATTTGTTGACATCAAAAAGTGCCAGAAGAAAAAATAATTTGGCTAAAGCTGGCTATGTACGCCCAGCGATAGCTAAAAAAATAATAAATTTTATAGCAGGATAATCTTGAGAGCAGTAAACGGTACCATCCACAAAAATAGAAGAAAGAAAATCTTGAAGCAAGCCAAGGGTTTTCGAGGCGGTAGAAGTAAGCTTTATCGTACAGCCAAAAATGCTATAATGAAAGCAGGGCAGTGGGCTTATCGAGATAGAAGACAGAAAAGGCGTTTTTTCAGAAAATTATGGATTACACGTATTAATGCCGCCTGTCGCGAAGAGAATGTTAATTATTCAAAGTTTATATATGCACTTAAAAAATCAAATATTGAGCTCGATCGTAAATCACTTAGCGAGATTGCATTTTCTAATCCTGTTGCGTTTAAACAAATTATCAAAAAATCTTTGGAATGTTAAATTCTCTTAAATTTAGAAGCTTAAAAAAATAAATTTTTTAGTTTAGATGGTAAATAATGAAGGCAAGATAGAAGCTTGCCTTCAAATGGTTAGATGGTGGTATATTTGGTCTAATTTTACTATTCTACAGTGACTGATTTAGCAAGATTTCGAGGTTGATCAACATTACAACCTCGATAAATTGAAGTATAATAGGCCAGAAGCTGAAGAGGTATAATGGCTAGAATAGGGGATAAATATTCGGGAGTGTTTGGTATTTCAATAAAATAATCAGAAATTTTCTTTACTTCATCGTCTCCTTTGGATATAATTGAAATAATTTTACCCTTTCTGGCTTTTACTTCAAGTAAATTTGATATCATTTTGTTCCTGACACCACTATGGGGAACAATTATAACAACAGGAACATTTTTAGATACGAGTGCAATGGGACCATGTTTAAATTCACCAGCGGCATAACCAGAAGCGTGAATATAAGAAAGCTCTTTTAATTTTAGAGCACCTTCTAGTGCTGTTGGGTAATTATGCGATCTGCCCAAAAAGATAGTATCGGAAGCGTGCTTCAAATAATTTGATATTTCTTTGATGCTATCAAGGTGTTGCAGTATCTCAGATATTTTATGAGGGAGCTCTTTAAGTTTTTCTAGCATTTCTTTTATTTTATCATCAGGTAGGACATTCTTGATTTTACCTAAATAAATTGAAAATAAAAATAAATTTATAACTTCAGCAATATAAGCTTTTGTAGAAGCCACACCAATTTCTTGGCCAGCTTTAAGAGAAATCATAGCATTTGACTCTCGTGCCATAGTTGAGTTTTCATTATTTAAAAACGAGATAACATTTAGAAATTTTGATTTTGCACGATGAAGCCCCGCCAGTGTATCTGCAGTTTCACCTGATTGGCTGATACCCATAATTAGCGTATCTCCTCCAAAAAAAGGATTGCGATAACGAAATTCAGAGGAAAAGTCGGCATTTGTATATATTCTACTATGATTTTCTAAGTATATTTTACCCACTAGACCTGCATTGAGTGAAGTACCACACGCCTGAATAATAATTTGTTCAATTTTTGATAAATATTTTGAAGATAAATTCATCTCGTCAAAACTTACTTGATTTTGCGTATTAATACGACTTTCTATAATTTTTTGAACAACTTCAGGTTGTTCATATATCTCTTTAAGCATAAAATGAGGGTAGTCTCCTCGATCAAAATCTTTTAGTGTAAACTTTAATTTTTGAAATTCTTGTTTTTTAGGTTTTTTATTTTTATCAAAAAGATTGTAAGTTTTTGTGTTAAAATACCCCCATTCGCCATTTTGGAGATAATAATATTCTTTTGCAATAGGGATAATACCTGGTAAATCTGATGATAAAAAACCTTCAAAATCACCCTGCTTATCACTTTTTTGAGCAATAATTAAAGGAACACCATTAGAGGCAAAATAAATTCGATCTGTTTCTTCTTCCGTGATCATTGCAATAGCAAATTTTCCTTCCAATTTTTGTAAAGTTTTATAAAAAGCTATTTCTGTTTCGTATCCATCCATTTTAAATTTATCAATTAAATGGGGAATTACTTCAGTGTCTGTATCTGAAATAAACATAAAACCACTATCTATCAACTCATTTTTGAGATCAAAAGAATTTTCAATAATTCCATTATGTACAACAGCTATTTTTTGTGATTTACTATAGTGCGGATGAGCATTAAGCTGATTAGGCTCTCCATGAGTTGCCCAGCGGGTATGACCAATACCACAACTACCATCAAGAACTTGGTTTTGCATGATTTTTTCTAGATCAGCTATTTTACCAGCAACTTTTTTAATTATTAATTCATTTTTTTCAATGATGGCTAATCCAGATGAATCATATCCTCGATATTCTAGTTTTTGCAAGCCAACAAGCAAAACAGAAGAAATTGCCTTTGAACCTATATATCCTACGATTCCACACATTGATTAAAATAGCTGAAAGGTTAGTTTAAATAAATTCAAAATGATAAAAAAAAGTAGAAAGATTATGGTGCAAGATAAGATTACTGCAATAAACCAAGGTATTATATTGATACCGGGAAAGAATAAAAGAGTTCTTGAACCAATCCAGATGAGATATATCCAATGAATGATAGAAAAAACTAAAATGAATCTACCGATAAAAGGTAAAAGTATGAAAGGAGACATACCCAGTGGGGGGATTGCAGATAAAAAGCATATTTTCATTCCTAAATTATTTTTTAATTTGCTGTCAAAACGAAATACACTTTCTTCTATTATAATAGATAAAACATGAAGAAAAACAATAAAAGCAATTAAAATAATTGTTGGTTGAATACAAGCTTTTTTTAAGAGATAACCAATAGATTTATAATTTATCGAATATTTAATCAATGAAGCTGAAAGTAAAAGAGTTAAAATAAATAAGCAATATTTTTTAAAAAGAGCTTTAAAAAATAATTCATCTAGCTTACTTACTTGAATGAAGGCTATTTCAGGCTTGTTAAATAATTTTTGTAGCAAAGGTAAGACTGATTTGTCGCTCATAAAATATTAGAAAGTTATCTGTGACAAATATTACAATAAATGGGTTAATTGTATAAGATTTAAATACTTTATCTATTAACCACCCGCAATCGCTGGGACCAAGGATAATTCAGTATTATCTTGAATTTCTGTTTCAAGGAAATCCATAAAACGGATATCTTCGTCACCAAGATAAATGTTTACGTATCTGCGTAACTTTCCTGATTCATCAAAAATGCGATCTTTCAGGTCTGGATATTTTTTAATCAAAAATTGAAGTGCTTGTTCAACTGTTGAACCATCTACTTGTATCTCGCTTAAGCCATCGGTCTGACTTCTTAGCTGACTGGGTATTTTGAATCTAGCCATCTACTGCAGGGTGTGTTTAACTTGATTATCTGTCAAGTACTTTATTTTTGTTAATTATAGAAGCCGGTAACATATGGGACGCTTAAGCCACATGTCGGGAGTAGTCGTAACATTTGTTATATGGTGTTATTTGTTAATTGATTACTTGAGCAAATCAAGTTCTCTTATTTCTTCAAATCAAAAACTCAAAGATGAAACAGCTCATCTCAAGAACCACCTTAAAAAACAGAAGCTACGTTTTAGTACAATTGGTCAGTTATAGAAAAAAAATTCACCTTCGCACAACAAAGCACTTAAATCGATATTATAATTTGGAAGTCTGAAACTTCACTATAACGCTCTGGTGGGTTTAGTCAATGACGGTTGGTTTGTTTGATTAGTTTAGAAGTTGTACGACACTTTTTTAAGGCATCAAGGTCAACATATCTAGGTTGCCCAAGGGTAAATGCTATTCTACGACCACTTGATGAGGTTAAGTCATTTTTAATTTCACCTTGTTTTAATTTAATAGTTCTCTCATCATCTTTCTTTGAAAGTATTATTATCTTATATGTTTGAGAATAACCGTTCTTAGCAAGGAAATCACAAATCTCATCTAATCTTTCAATAAACTTACCTTTATTAATTTCTTCACCAAATATTACTATTTTATTCTCATCAAAATTTTTGTTTGGTACATCCACAGAATCAATATAACCGAGTATTCTAGGCACTACCTCACAAATTTTATTTTGAGAATAAAAAGCCATATGAGCAGATTTTGTGAAAGGCCTACCGGGTTGCCAAATACAACATCCAACTTTCTCATAGATAGGATAATATTCATCATTATTAGCTATTACAATAACTCTATTAGTATGCTCATACTTAGTATAGTCATAGGGCAATAGGTCTTCTGGGCATTCTTTAATAAATTTTTTTAATTCATTGAGTAGGTAAGCCTCTCTGTTGGTGAGAATATATTGTAAAATATCTTCTTCGTTTAACAAGTTCAATAAAATTTCATCAATAACATTTATTAATCTATCAAAATTTGCCCAGTAACATCGATTTTTTGCTTCATACTTTTCAATGAACTCTGAAATGAAATTTGGTTTAAAATCATCAGGGGTTATTACAATCAGAGCAGAATGTACACCCTCGGGCATTTTTTCGACATAACCCTTTAAGTGATTTTTAAATTGATCTTGATTGCTGCCATCTTTGTAGGCATCTTTTTTTAGTTTCGTTTCAATATAGTAGCTGAACAGACCCTTAATATGGCCATCAGGTATGCTCTTTGGATCTTTTTTTCGAGGTTGATTTATATACTCAAGAAATGGAAGAGTATTACCACCTGTAAGCCTTTGCAAGATCAAGGCGACTAATTTTTGATGCAATTCTTCTAAAACAGCCAGTATCGTGGAGGTTACTCTATTCTCACCCTGTGAATATGTCGAAAAGATACCCATTCCACGGTATCACTCTACTAAACCTTAGATTGTCAAGCCAATTGCAGAAAAAATTTATCTTATTTATCTTTATTAATAGAGTGGGAATATGGTTCTAATTTTAGAAATTGAAATTAACGAACCCTAAGATCAGCCAAAATATTTTCACAAAGCACAAGAATTTATATTTTTAGATTGAATCAAGATAATTTTGATAATAAATATTTATTAAATTTTGACAATCTGATTATTATCTGAACTGTATCCTAGTTCTGGTTATCATGGCAGTTAAAAATCGTAAAAGCAAAGAAAATTTTTCAAGAGTTTTAGATTATCCATCTTTTTCTGTTACGACAGATGTTATCGTAAATGGAGCGAATATTACTCAACAAAAAGTTATTACAATCAAGTTTGTGCTCGCTCATGAAAAGATAAAAATAAATCGACAATCAAAGAAGCCTGTTCCTGTTCTACTTCAAGATTATCCTCACTTTAGTGCAAAATCTAAGGAGCTTTTACAAACTCCACTTGTCTGGTTTTATGGAGTGGGTAGGCTGAGTGAAATAGATACTGATTCTTTCTCTGAGCTTGTTCGGGAGATTGTAAATAAAGCGGTCAAAACAATCGAAACTCTAGTTTTTGATATTCCTCCTGAGCTTTTTGAAAAATTCAAAAGTGTGCATACGGCTAATATTTTTGCAACTTCTTTAGGTACTTCTCTTTATTCTGTTGATTTTTTTAAAAAAGATTCAATGCAAAATAATTTGAAAGCCAAAAAAATCTATATCGCTATACTCAAAAAATATCACTCTAATTTTAAAAAATCTTTCAAAAAGTATTTTATTTTAGCGAAACATATGAACGCAATGAGACAAACTCAAGCCTTACCCGGCAATTATTTTACTCCTCAAACAGCAGAAATACGAGCAAAAGATATCGCCAAAAAATTTAAACTTAAATTTAAGATATTAGGTAAAAAACAATTAGAAGCTATCGGTGCGGGTGGTATTCTTGCTGTATCTCAAGGTTCGATCAGAGAGCCTAATTTAATTATATTAGAATATAAACCCAAAACCACAAAAAAAAATATTCCAACTCTTGCTCTTGTCGGTAAGGGAGTTACCTTTGATACTGGTGGAATTTCTATTAAACCAAGTGGCAATATGCATGAAATGAAATATGATATGTCGGGTTCAGGGGCGGCTTTACATGCTTTGGCGGCGATTGCCGAATTAAAGCTACCTATCCACGCGGTGGCTGTTGTGGGCATGGTTGAAAATATGCCAGGTGGGGCAGCCTTTAAACCGGGTGATGTGTATACCGCACTCAATGGTCTTACTGTTGAAGTGCAAAATACTGATGCAGAAGGACGGCTTATTTTGGGTGACCTTTTACACTACGCCGAAAAATATTATAAACCCACTCTTATAATTAATTTAGCAACCCTAACTGGTGCTTGTATGGTCGCGTTGGGGCAATATTATGCGGGCTGTTTTAGTAGGCATGAAAAAGTGATATCATTAATTCAAAATGCTTCGAAAGATTCTCTTGAACCCATTTGGTCTCTTCCACTGGTTAAGCATTTTACGAAACTTCTAGAGTCAGAGGTGGCTGATCACAATAATATAGGAGGACGTTATGGAGGAGCAAGTGTTGCTGCAGGTTTTCTTTCACTATTTGTTAATGAAAAAACAAACTGGGCCCACCTTGATATTGCTGGAATTGGTATCTTAAAATCAGCTTTTCAATTATACCCTAGCCCGGCTAGCGGTTACGGAGTGCGTTTACTTACTGAAATTGCCGAAAAATTGAGTGAACAGCCAACAATATTGAGCTAGTTAATCGATTGAATTAATGAATCGGGCACGTCTAGGAATTATAGGAGGCACCGGTATTTATGAACTGAAAGATATTAATATAAAAAAAACTATTTTACCTGATACTCCATGGGGAAAGCCCTCCGATGAGATTACTTTAGCAGAATATCAAACAAAAAATAATGAAACACTTTCTTTGGCGTTTTTACCTCGCCATGGGAGAGGACATTTTATTTTACCTACTGAGATACCTCAAAAAGCAAATATTGCAGCGTTAAAAATGTTGGGTGTTGAATATATTATTGCTTTTTCTGCTGTTGGCTCGCTCAAAGAAAAAATTAAACCTAAACACTTTATTTTACCTGATCAAATTATTGATCAAACTCGACATAGAGATAGCAGTTTTTATGGAGAAGGAATTGTTGTTCACTTGAGCTTTGGGGAGCCTTTTAGCCAAGAGCTTCGTAATCTTCTTGAGACAAGTATAAAACATTTTAATATAATATCTCATAACAATGAAACACTAATTTGTATGGAAGGTCCTGCATTCTCTACGCGTGCAGAATCAAAACTTTATAAATCTTGGGGTGCGGGTATTATCAATATGTCAGCTATTCCCGAAGCTAAACTCGCTCGTGAACTTGAAATATCATATCAAATGATTTGTATGGCAACTGATTATGATTCATGGAGAGAATCGGCAGAGCCCGTTACTGCTGAAGCAATAATGAAAGTGATTAGTGAAAACTCAAAAGAGGCGAGTCAAATTTTAAATCAAAGTTTGGAAGCTCTTGCTTCTTTAGCTCAAAAAAATTCACCATTAAAAGGTATCGTAAAAAATAGTATTATTACTTCGCCTAGTAAGAGAGCGTCACAAATAAAAGAGAAGTTAAACAAAGTATTACCCGGATATTTTTGATTTTATTAATCTATTAATATTTTGACATAAATTAAAATGAAAGCTTTCATAATTAGAAAAAATATATTCTTTAAAGATGTTCACTCGTAATCTATCATTTTTTGTTAATCTGAAAGAAAAAACAGAAAGGCTTGGGTTATGCGAGGTAAGTTTTCTTAATATTAAAAATCCTTCACGTACCTTTCAGAATTTTTATAAACAATATTTAAAAAAAAAGTTTCATGCTGACATGAAATATCTTGAAAATATTAAACCTAAATTTAATCTTAACTATCTTTGTACCCATGGAATCAGTAAATTTAAGGCAAATAGTATGTTGGTGGGTCTGTACCCTTATCGTCATATTAAAACTGAAAAAGCTCTAAAAGAAAGCCCCTTTAAAATTGCTAGATATGCATGGGGGCTCGATTATCATATTCAATTAAAAAAGAAAATTAAAACAGTCTTTAAGGCGGATGTAAAATATCGAATTATGATTGATTCGACCCCTCTTCCTGAGAGATATTATGCTCGACAAGCCGGTCTTGGCTTTATTGGAAGAAATGGTATGCTTATTAATTCTAATATGGGTAGTTATTTTTTTTTAGTTTTTATATTATTGTCTCATAAGTTATCATTTTATGAAGAATTAGCTTTAAAAAAGAAAAAAAAATTTAAATTTATTCAGCCACATGATACTCCACAACAGGATATTGCAACTTGGTGTGGAGAATGTCGTCTTTGTGTTGTATCTTGTCCAACAAATGCCTTACCCGGAGATGGAGAAGTCAACGCAAATCTCTGTATATCTTACTGGAATATTGAGTCAAAATCAGAGTCGATTGCTCTTAATAAAAAAATAGGAAAGTGGATTTTTGGATGTGATATTTGCCAGAAAGTGTGCCCTTATAATAAAAAAAGTGTTTTTACTTTGGATGAAGATTTTGCCCCACAAGCTATCACACGACAAATAGCTAGGGGAGATATTGCTAATTTAAAAAAAAATAATTTAAAAGGGCTTCCACTTCAAAGATCAGGCTTAAAAGGTCTTAAGAGAAATATTGATTTTTTAATGAACTAAAAAAATTGATTTAATACCTCTTTATTGTGCAGAAAGTGTGAAAATTGGAGAGTCTTTTTTAGGCAAGCTCAATTATGTGGTCTCTTCTTTCTCTCTTATTTTATTGTGCAGTAAGGCAGTGGTCTGGTCTTAATTGTTATATTATTGTGTTTATAGTATTGTTTACAAAGCTTTTCGTCGCTGTACAGATTTACTATGTCATAAGTTTTATTAGTATTTTTTAAGTAATAACCATAAAGATTGTCTTTGACTATTTTACCATTTTCATAGGTTATAATCCATTTTTCATATTTATCACCATCATTATAAACATAATTAAAAATAATGCTTTTGGTACTTTTAGCATTTCCAGAGGTTATAATTAATTTTTTCAACCTTATCACCATTATTAAAAATTTTTTTAAACTGAGTTTCTTTGACTATTTTACCATTTTCATAGGTTGTAATATCTTTTTCAAATTTATGACCATCATTATAAACAACATTAAAATAAGTTTCTTTGACTATTTTACCATTTTCATAGATTGTAACAGATTTTTCATATTTATTACCAGATTTATAAACATGATTAAACCAAGTTTCTTTGACTATTTTACCATTTTCATAGGTTCTAATAGCTTTTTCAAACTTATCACCATTATTAAAAACATAATTAAACTGAGTTTTTTTGACTATTTTACCATTTTCATAGATTGTAACAGATTTTTCATATTTATCACCATTATTAGTAACAACATTAAAAGTAGTTTTTTTGACTATTTTACCATTTTCATAGGTTAGAATAGCTTTTTCAAACTTACCACCATCATTAAAAACTTTTTTAAACTGAGTTTCTTTGACTTTTTTACCATTTTCATAGGTCATAATCAATTTTTCAAACTTATCACCAGATTTATAAACATAATTAAACTGAGTTTCTTTGACTTTTTTACCATTTTCATAGGTTATAATTCCTTTTTCGTACTTATCACCACTATTATAGACATAATTAAACCAAGTTTCTTTGACTATTTTACCATTTTCATAGGTATCAATAGATTTTTCATATTTATTACCATTATTATAAACATAATTAAACCAAGTTTCTTTGACTTTTTTACCATAATTATCAACAACAGAGATTATTTTTTTTATTCTATCACCATCAGCATCTTTACAATACTTACCTTGAAATATTCTTTTATTTATCTTTTTATACTCACCACAACGATTTGACGATTTAAATTGTGTGTATTGGTCTCCTAGCCCTAATGTGTATACAGAATGGCTTATTAAAAATAGACTAACCACTAATATAATTTTTTTCATAATCGATACTACTAAAATTCTAAACATTATTTGTAAAGTGTGTGACTGTATTACTCAACTTCTTTTTCAAAGATCATGACCGCACCTCGCCAGTAAACATAAAATCCAAGTGAACAACAAGTGCCTATGATAATTTTAATCCACCTAGTAATAGAAAAATTGTCATTAGTCCAAACAAATTGGATGATGTTCCAACCTTCTTGATTCTCTTTATCTATTGTTCGTTGTATTTCTTCGTGTTGGTCTGCAATTAGATCCCACCAACCAACCCATTTTCTATATGAAACGATCTTGTTAATTTTTTTCATATTTTAAAATTGACAGTGTCTTATTAAATTATATTCATGATCGGATGTTTGGCTTAAAAGGATTAAAGATAACAATGATACAGAAATTTAAAAATAAGCTACCGATACTTTTATTAATCTTGCTACCATTTGGTTGTGTTAAGAATAATATTGACCCTGTTAAGAATAATATTGATCCTAAGGAAAGTTTTGCTTGTGTTAAGGACGATATTGTAGAAAAACTTCCTAGAATTGAAGTTTTTACAGAAAATTCACAGGATATAACATCAAAAGAAAACTATGTGAAAGGGATTGCTAAAATACTTGGTAGAAATGAAAATGAAAATTTTACAGCTAACCTTAAAATTAGAGGTAGAGGTAACACTACTTGGGGTCTTCCAAAAAAACCTTACCAAATAAAATTTAAAGATAAAGAAAAAGTATTAGGAATGCCAGAAGACAAAAAATGGATTTTATTAGCTAACTATACGGACAAGACAATGTTAAGGAATGAATTGGCGTTTGATATAAGTAGATTAAGCAATTTAGCTTGGACTCCTGAAAGCCGTTTTATTGAACTTGTAATAAATGATGAATATCAGGGAATTTATCAGATTACACAAAAAGTTGAAGAATCATCTAATAGAGTTGATATAGGAGATGACGGTTTTCTGCTAGAAGTTGACCAGCGTGATCGATTAGATCCGGATGACATTTTTTTTGAAACTAATAATTATCTATTTAATATTAAAGAACCAAATATTGAGTTTGAAGATGATAAATATACCTCTATAAAAAGTTATATTCAATTAACTGAAAGTGTATTGCTTGGAGATAATTTTATTGACCCAGTTGAAGGGTATGCAAAATATATAGATACAGCGTCATTTATTGATTGGTATTTAATACATGAAATAAGTAAAACCAATGATGCCAAATTTCAATCTAGTGTGTATATGAATATGGTCCCAGAAGAACGGTTAAAGATGGGTCCAGTATGGGATTTCGATATTAGTTTTGGGAACATCGACTACAATGGTAATGAAAGTGTAGAAGGATTTTGGATTAAACAAGTAGTTTGGATATCTCGTCTTTTTGAAGACCCTAATTTTGTAGCTAATATAAAATCTAGATTTAACTATTTTTATGATAACAGAAATACTTTGTATAATCAAATCAAATCAAATTGCTCCTATTTATATAATTCACAAGATGAAAACTATTCTAAATGGCCAACACTTGGAATTCAAGTTTGGCCCAACTATAAATGGTTTGATACATACGATGAAGAAGTCAATTATTTAATAAATTGGTTGGATTCTAGATTAGAATGGTTAAATATCGCTATAAATGAGTTATAATCAACCATCTGTCACTTAATTCTGGCTTGCCTTTTGGTAAGGTAAACTTTATACAAAGTAATTATATTTAACCCTAAGTGGAATAATATAATTTTTTTCATAATCGATACTACTAAAATTCTAAACATTATTTGTAAAGTGTGTGATTCCTATTCAATACATATAATCTTTTTATTTTTTATATATGTAAGCAAGTATTTATTTAAACAAGATCAAGCCTGTTAAGGTATTTGGCTTGTAACTGCTATATTAGAGTGATTAAGTTTCTTACTTACGTTTTAAAAGAATATCTAAAATCTTTCTCACAAAACACAAAATTTGTATTTCAAAGTATTTGCACTTTTAATTTGCCTTTATACAGTGAGAGAATAACAAAAAATGGTGTTTATATGAATATTTATATAATATATCAAAAAAAATGAAAGATCGAAATCTTAACAACAAAATATTATCTATGCTCAAGAATATTAATGAATAATATTCAAGAATTTTTAGCTTCTTTCGGCTCACATGAAGCTTTGCAAGAGTATTATAATGGTAAAGAGCGAGTTTCTTCTACTGTGAAGATTCCAGCTCAAGCATTTTCTGTGTTCTTTTTTACTTATTTAAAGAATCAATTGAAAAAAAATAATTATCTTCTTATATTTGCCTCAGAAAAAGAAGCTCAAGAAGCATTTGATGAGCTAAAAAGTTTATTTAATTCACTTCCCAAGCTCAAAAATAATTTTGATATATTTTTCTTCCCCACTTGGGGTTTGCTCCCTAACAGTTATTCTAAACCTTCTGCTGAAAAAGAAGGGGTTCGAGCAGGAGTGATGAGCCGTTTGCTATCAAGTGTCGATCAAAGATCAATTATTGTAACTTCTATTGACGCACTTCTGATTCGTACTCCTCAACCAATGGAATTTAAAAATAGTCAAATTCTACTTCGAGAGGGTATGGAAATTTCAATGAAAGAACTTCATAAATTTCTTGAACAAAATAATTATGAAAGAGTGGATATTGTTGAAAAACCCGCTCATTATAGTTTAAAGGGTGGAATCGTTGATATTTTTTGTCCTCGCTATTTTAATCCCATTCGTCTAGATTTCTTTGGAGATCATCTCGAAATGTTACGTTTTTTTGATCCATTGAATCAAACTTCACTAGATAAGGTCTCAGAGTGGTTACTTTCACCTCGGAGAGATTTACCCCTAGATAAACAAAAAATTGAGATGATTATAGAACACCCTGAATATCAAAGTATTCTAAAAAAATTAGGGAGTGAAGTTGAGAAACCTCCTTTTTCTATTCCCGAAAAAATAAACAGTGTTTTTTCTTATGCAGGGTTTTGGGATATGTACCCACTGTGCATGAAAACAGGAAGTCTATTTGATTATTTTTCAGAACAACCTATTTTGATTTGTCGAGATTATCAAAAACTTCTTGTTCGAATTGATTATTTTTTTGAAGAACAAAAAATATTCTTTGAGCGGAATAAAAATCGAATTACTCTTCAACCTGAAAAACTTTTTCTCTCTAAAGATGAGTTTCTTAAAAAGAGTGACTTAACCAAAATAGAAATATTATCGACTTCGCAAAAAAAAGATACTTTTTCTCTTAATTTGAGTGAAACCCAAAGTTTTAAGGGTAGGGTTTCACAATGGGTTGAATATTTACAAGAAATTCTTGGTAAAACTCAGAAGATTTTTATATCAGTTGCTAGTATCGCTCAAAAAGAGAGACTTAATCATATTTTATCCGCGTATAATGTAAACAGTGAGGCACTTTATTTTATAGAAACTCCTTTAAGGGAGGGCTTTGCTTGGTCAAGCGGGATGCTCTTTACTGAAAAAGAAATTTTTGGTAAATCAGTCAGAGGTTTGAGCCGCATCTCACAATCAAACACTGAAGTCATTAAAAGTTTTGTTGATCTTAGTGAAGGAGATTATGTCGTTCACATAAATTATGGTATTGGTAAATTTATTGGGCTCCGACGTATGCAAATACGAAACTTTGATCGAGATTTTTTAGAACTTGCTTATGCAGGCAATGACAAACTTTTTATTCCTTTAGAACAGTTAGGCTTAGTTCATCGCTATATTGGTTCTACTGAAAATATTATTATAGATTCTATTGGAGCTCGCTCTTCATGGCGAAAAACAAAAAATAAGGTTAGAGCGGCTATAGAAGAATTATCTGACGAGCTTCTTACTTTATACGCTAAAAGAGAAAAAAGTAAAGGAGTTCCTTTTCCACAAGATACTATTTTTCAGGAAGAGTTTGAAGCCGCTTTCCCTTATGAAGAAACAGAAGATCAAATATCCGCTATTACTGAAATTAAAAAAGATATGGAGTCAGAGCGTCCAATGGATCGTTTAATTTGTGGAGATGTTGGTTATGGAAAAACAGAAGTAGGAATCAGGGCTGCTTTTAAGGCCGTTATGGCGGGTAAGCAGGTGGCTGTATTATGTCCGACAACTATTTTGGCATTTCAGCATTTTCGCACATTTTGTGATCGCTTTAAAAATTATCCAGTTAATGTCGATTTTATCTCCAGATTAAAAACAATATTAGAAATAAAACAACTTAAAGAAAAAATTAAAATAGGCGGTGTTGATATTGTAATTGGAACTCATGCTCTTCTTGGTAACGATATAAAATATAAAAATATTGGCTTACTTATTGTTGATGAAGAACAAAAATTTGGTGTTTCGCATAAAGAAACGATTCGAAAGATTCGATCAAATATTGATACTATTACATTAACGGCAACTCCAATACCTCGAACTTTACAAATGTCTTTAGTAGGAATTCGTAACTTGAGTTTGATTGAAGTTGCTCCACGAAATCGTAAGAAGGTAGAGACTTATGTTTTGTCAGAAGATGAAGAAGTATTAAAAGAAGCAATTTCTAAAGAAATTGAAAGATCTGGTCAAATATTTTTGCTATATAATAAAGTAAAAACTATTGAAGTGAAGGCAAATAGAATTCGAAACCTTTGCCCTAAAGCTCGTGTGGCGGTTCTTCATGGACAAATGTCTGAGAGAGCCGTTGAAAATGTGATGCTTGACTTTGATTGTAGGCGCTATGATGTTCTTTTGTGCACGACAATCATAGAATCTGGAATTGATATGCCTAATGTAAATACTCTGATTGTCTTGAATGCTCATACATTCGGGTTGAGCCAGCTTTATCAACTAAGGGGTCGGGTAGGGCGGTCTGATAGACAGGCATATGCTTATTTTTTTTACCCGTCTAATATGGTTTTAAGCGAGGTTGCCTCTAAACGCTTGAGCACTCTTCAAGAATATGACGAATTGGGTTCTGGCTTTAAAATAGCGATGAAAGATCTTGAAATTAGAGGGGCAGGAAATATACTTGGTAGAGAACAAAGCGGTGATATTATGGTTGTTGGTTTTGAACTTTATATGCAGATGCTCCATGAAAAATTGAAATCTACGAAGGTGCATCAAGAAGAATTAGAAGCTTTAATTGTAATACCACAAAATTTTTTCATACCAGATGAATATATTAAGGATACTCGTCAAAAAATGGAATTTTATAAAAAAATGGCTTCGGCATTTGAGCTTAATGTACTTCAAAAATTAGAAGCAGAGCTCAAAGATCGTTTTGGAAAATTACCCGAACAAATGTTGAATTTACTCTATACAGAAGAAATTAGAATTTTAATAAATACGCTCAAATTTGATAAATTGGAGTGGAATGGAACAATATTTATTTTAACGGCCTCTTCACAAACAAATATATCAATGAAGGTATTTTCTAATTTAATTAAGAGTGATGACCGTATTCAACTTGACCCTCAAAGTTCAAATATTATTTTATTTTCACCTAAAAAAAAGGATATTAACCATGCCCTCTACGAAATAAAAGAAATACTCAAGTTATGGTAGTTTTGTAGTTCGAAAAACTTATCATCTCTATCTTCTTTTTAATCTCTTCAATTTTTTTTAGATAGATAGTATAGCCACATTCTTGAGCCTTCTTTTGGGCATTTCTCATATGTTGACGTGCTTTAACTAAAGCACCAGTGTCCATTAAATATTGTGAATAAAGGTATAATGCAGGAATTAACGTATTTATGTAATTTTTACTTTGAGCAATTTTAATTGATCGCTCAAAGTAGGCTTCTGTATTTTTTTCTTGCTTGTCAATTTTGGCAAAATTTGATATTTCGGAAAGACGCTCTTTTGCAATCGGTGATAAATTACTTGGGCTCGCTAGTGCCATGGCTATTCCCATATAGGTACGACCATTTTCAACATCATTTTCTACTTTTTTCATATTTTTTAGATGATAGTAGGCCGCTTTGATTGCTTGGTTTGGTTTATTTAATTTAGCATAGGTACAGGTTAGGTAAGATAAAACATACCCATAATATCCTTGAACTTTTATTTGTTGCATAATATCCAGAGATTGTTTTAAATACTCAATATTTTTTTTATAATCTTTTTTATGATAAAAGATAGTCCCTAATATAAAGAGAATATAAGAGGTGGCCATTTTTTCATTAATTCTTCGTGAAATTTTAAGTGCATCATATAATGTTTTCAAGGCTTTGTCATAATCACTCCAAAATAAATAAATGATGCTAAGATTAAGTAAAGTAGATGATTCACCACTAGAGTAGTCAATCTCTCGATATAGTACGATACAGTTATTAAACAATTTTTCAGATTTTTTTAATTTACCTTGGTATTGATAAATTAGGGCTAGGTCATAGATCGGGTAAGATTTATAACGTTTATTATGAGCCTCTTGAAAAACTTTATTTGATTTTTGATAGTATTTTATAGCAGAATCGAATATATTTTGTGTTCTTTTGATAACTCCCATGTAGTATAGTGATAGGCCTCTATATATTTTTTCTTTCGACCTGACTGTCGTTGAGTAAGCTCGTTTAAAACATTGCATTGCCCTATTTAGATTATTCACATGAAGATAAACTTTGCCTAAGTTTAGGTAAGATTTACATAATACATATTGGTCGTCATAAATTTTAGCGAGCTTAATCGCTTGTTTAAGTACTTTATGGGCGTTTGTAATCTCTCCTTGTTTTTGAAAAATTGCTCCTTGATATGCTTTTAAAGAGGCGGCTTTTAATTCGGCCTTGATCTTTATACTCAGATCAATACTTTGATTGAGTAATTTTTGAGCATTATCCCATGAACCTTTTAGTTCGTTAATTTCTGCCATTCTAGCATAAATATTCACTCTTTCTTCATTTTCATCAATTATGGTGAGTAGTTTTTCGTATAATTCTAAGGCTTCATTAGATCGATAACTTTCATGGGCAGCTTTACTCGCTATTGTAAAATATTTAATAGCCTTTTGATTGACTTGTGCTAATTCAAAATGGTAAGCGATATTTGCAGATTTAGTAATATTATTGTGATAGTACTTCTCAAGCAATTCTCCCACTTGTTTATGAATAATTTTTAAATCTTCAGTGAGTTGCATTGAATAAGCAGTATTTTGAATCATTAATTGCACAAATTGATAATATGATTCATTGAGTTTTATCCACAAATTTTGTTTTATTCCTTCTTGAAGAAGAAATTTTAGTTCCTCTTCTTCTTTATGGAGTAATTGTCCTAATATATGAATATTGAAATCACGACCTAAGATAGAAGCCATTTGAACAACTTCTTTTAAATTAACAGATAAGCGATCGATACGAGAGATCATTATTGCACCAATGCCTTCAGGAATATCAATATTTTTAATAATTAATACATATTTTCCATCTATTTCTTCTATTAGTTTTTTCTTTAACAAATAATTACAAAATTCTTCAATATAGAGAGGATTATTTTCTGTTTTTTCAATTATAAAATTAAGAAGATCTAAATGAATTTTTTTCCCTAGAAGTGATTGAATAAGTTCTTCTCCTTCTGAATTAGATAGAAAAGGAATAACAATTTTTTTTGTCAGATGCTTATTTCTCTGTAAAAACTGAGGTTGAGTGTCGTCATCATTTAAGCGACAGGAAGCGAAGATTACTAAGGGTATTTCATGAATATCTTCTATTATCAAATCAAAAGCTTCTTTGGAGTCTTTGTCAATTTCGTATGCATCTTCTAGTACAATAATTAATGGTTGTACATATGATTGTAAAATGAAGAAATATTTAATTACAGATAAAAATAGAGTGAAGCGACTTGTTGAATCAAGCTCACTATATAATGAATTTTCCCAGTAAATTTCAAGAAATCCTCCAAGAATTGATTTATGAGCTTGTAGATAGTTAATTACTTCTTTTATTTCTTGATTTTTGGATTTATTTTTTTTAAATGGAACAGAGTTCAGTAATTTTTTAAATTTCTGATCAAATATTATTTTTTGTTGTTCTTGAGAAATAGTGTGAGAAATATTAAAAAATTCAAGAAAATAAGTTATAAATGGATTCAAACTTTTTTTTAATATTCCATTAGTCTGTAATACGATAAGGGTGGTCTTATCTTTTTGATTTGCAATAAGCGGATTAGTAAATTCAAAAAGTAGTCTAGATTTACCAATGCCAGCTGCTCCATAAATATAAATGAAGCCAGAAAATTTTTTATTGAAAAAAGGCTTACAGAGTTGGTTCAGCTCATTGAGTTCTTTTTTTCTACCAACAAAATTACCTGTATGAAGACCTTCATCTTCAAAATAAATTTTTTCACTAATTTCATAAACTTTTATCTCTTCAGTTTTTCCTTTAAATCTTTTTTTTCCAATAAAATTTGTTTTAAATTCTCTTTCGATAGCTGTGCTAATTTTTTGAGAGATTAAAAGTTGACCGTCTTTTGCTGTTGACATAAATCGAGCGGATAAATTAACTACATCCCCTAAAGCTGTATAAGTAATCCTTTCAGAAGAGCCAACGTAACCGGCAAAAGCAATACCTGAGGTAATTCCTAAGGCTATTTTATTTTTAAAAAGTGATTTTATATTTGTGGCAAAGTCTGCTGCCCTTAATATATTATCTTCGTAAGCAATAGGTGCACCAAATAAAAATAACATGACACTACCTTTGTCGCCAAAGTCGAGTGAGCTAAGATAACCACCAAAATCTTTGGTTAATCGTAATATTTTTTTCATAATAATATTAAGTTTTTCAAAATTATCGGGCTCTTCAAAGCTTAAGAATACACTGACTAAATCTCTAAATTCAGCCTTTAATTTTTCACCCCTGTGTAATGTTGGAAAAAATTGTGTAATTAGATCTTGATATATTAATTTTAATTGTTCATTATTTTCACCTTCTTGATGAGAGATTGGTTCGAGCGTGTCAAATTTGTCCCAATTAATTGCTTGAAAATTTTTTTCTTCAAGAAGGTAATAATAAGCAGTTTTTTCTGTAAAAGTAATATTTTCTTGAGAAAGCTGTTCTAAAATACGAGAATCAATTATAATTTCACCTTTGTCTGAGTGATGTTCTGAGATCGCACATCCATCAATAGCTTCACCTCTAAAATAAAAAGATTTATAATCTTCTTCTCCAACAATACCCCAGTCAACTCTTCCGTAAGAAATTCCTTGTTTAATAGATAAGTTGAATTCTCCTAGTGCTGTTTTTTTGATGGGGTTTTCAATAAAATATTTTTGAATATCTAAGGCAACTTTACAAGTCTTTGCAATATCACCTAATGGAAAAATTGCAGTGAAGGCATCCCCTGCGAATGTTGATATGAATCCACCATTCTTGTAAATAATAGAAATTAGTATTTCAAATAATTGGTTAATAATAAAAGAGAGTATTTCGGCTCCCACTTTTCCTTGTTTCATCAGTTTTTCTGTCATAGCAGTAAAGCCAGAAATATCTTGAAATAAAGTAACTGCTTTAAAGTTACCATGAAAAATTTTATTATTGTAATTTTTAAGAATAAAGATTGGTACAAGGTTTAACATAAATAAATATTTTATTGTGAGTTTTTCAAAAAATAGGTAATCAGGCAAATAAACCCAGCCCTATTATCGGCATTTTAGTCTGAATTTACTTATTGACAATTAGATTTTTTAAAAAAAATCATAATATATTTAGAATCTATTATTTAGACTAATTTTACTTTGTTTTTTTAGTGAATATCAGCTATAATTTAAATTTTTTTATTATTTGTCGCATAAAAATGATCTCTTTATTTTTTAGCTTTGAAAGCTCGTTTTAAATACATTGACTTTACATTTCATGTTTTTTTTAGTGTGGTTCATCACTTTAAAATAATTGACTTTAAAACATTTCCTTAGCTTACACTATATTTTGTTTCAGATGTAATGATTTTTTTATCAAAATGTAATAGGTAAGTATTTTAATAATAAAGTGTGTTTTATGGGTGAAAATGCAGGTGGGCAGTACATATTTATATTGAATCTTTAGACCGATGTGTTGCTCATCTTTGTTCTTGGCAAAGATTGTCAGCTTTACCTAATTTTTATCATTGTGAAGGTTGTGGATTGGTTTTTAACTCCGAAGCTCGCAGCAAAGAGTATGAAGGAGATTATTTTTTTAGAGAGTATAAAAAACAATATGGTAAAAATTATGTAGAAGATAAAATTAATATCCAAAAACGTATGCGTTGGAGGCTTGAAATTTTGAAAAAACGATTGAATAAGTTGAAGGTACGTTCGGCAGTCTCTTCAGATGATAGAGTTTCACCAACTTTGCTTGAAATTGGTTCGGCCTGTGGTTTTTTTTTAGAGCTTGCTTCTGAATTTGGGCTTGAATCTCTGGGATGGGAGGTTTCGCATGTAATGGCAAATTATGCGAATAAAAATGGTTGGAAAACCAATATTGGTGATTTTAAATCACTTTATAGCCGGTGGAAAAAATTTCCTCGTAAAGTGCATATTCTAGCTGCCTTTTACGTCATTGAGCATTTTAAAAATCCATTCTTTTTTTGGGAAGCTGCTCGTGAGTTACTTCACTATGGTGGGCTTCTCGTTTTGGCTGTTCCTTCTATTTTTGGGCCCTCTTTCTATTTTAATAAAAAACGGTGGATATTTGAACACCCTACTGATCATTTTGTTGACTATTCTCCCACTAGTCTCAAGAAAATAGGGAAAGCATATTCATTTCAATTATTGGATGTTTATTCTGAGGGAATTCATCCTGAACGATTTCCTCTGGGGAGAATTCCTATTTTAAAGGGAGTTTATCGGACTTTTCAACGAAGTACCGCCTTTGCTGACACAATATTTGTTATACTTAGAAGAAGTTGACAAGGTATGCAAACTTCTCAAATGTCCTAAGTGTATGCAGTTTTCTTTAAAAATAAAGTATACTTTGGGGGCAATTTATGAGTTTCGAAGGTAAAAATTTTTACGCATATGCTCAATAAAAAGCCGTTGTCTGTAAATCAGGGTGTGTTTAATAGGTTACTCTGTGACAGCCTCTCTAATTTCATTTTATTTATGTCAAAAGTTTAATCTAGAATAAATTTTATGCAAACTAAAGAAAAAGAAAAAAATCAAGAGATAAAAGATATTTCTGAGCGTGAGTATAAATATGGTTTTGTAACTAATGTTGATAGTGATATAGTTTCAGAAGGGCTTGACGAAGAGACGATTACATTTATCTCTCAAAAAAAAGAAGAACCTTCATTTATGCTTGAGTGGCGTTTAAATGCTTTTCATAAATGGCAGAAAATGAATGAGCCTAATTGGTCAAATATTAAGTATAATGCTGTTAATTATCAAAATATTTCTTATTACGCGAGTCCCAAAAAAAAACTAAACAGTCTTGATGAAGTTGATGAAGAAATTTTAGAAACTTTTAATAAACTAGGTATTCCTCTTCGTGAGCAAAAAGCTTTGGCAGGTGTTGCTGTTGATGCTGTATTTGATTCTGTATCTGTGGGTACTACTTACAAGGCAAAGCTTTCTGAACTTGGAATTATCTTTTGTTCTTTTTCGGAGGGAGTTAAGGAACATCCTGAGCTTATTCAAAAGTATTTAGGTAAGGTAGTTCCTGTTTCTGATAATTTTTTTTCTGCTTTAAATTCGGCTGTTTTTACAGACGGTTCTTTTTGCTATATTCCAAAAGGGGTTCGTTGTCCGATGGAACTCTCTACCTATTTTAGAATTAATGCTGCAAATACAGGTCAATTTGAAAGAACCCTTATTATTGCAGAGGCGGGAAGTTCTGTTAGTTATCTCGAAGGTTGCACAGCGCCTATGCGGGACGAAAATCAACTTCATGCTGCAGTGGTGGAACTTATCGCTATGGATAACGCTTGTATAAAATATTCGACGGTTCAAAATTGGTATCCAGGTGATAAACAAGGAAAAGGTGGGATTTATAATTTTGTTACGAAAAGAGGCCTCTGTAAAGGGGAGAATTCAAAAATATCATGGACTCAAGTGGAAACAGGTTCTTCCATTACTTGGAAGTATCCTAGTTGCATACTAAAAGGCAAAAAATCAGTTGGTGAATTTTATTCGGTCGCTTTAACTAACAATTTTCAACAGGCAGATACCGGATCAAAAATGATTCACTTAGGAGAAGACACTAAAAGTACAATTATTTCTAAAGGTATTTCTGCAGGTAGTGGGCAAAACTCATATCGAGGTTTAGTTAAATTCTCTCCCAAAGCACATGGGGCTCGTAATTATACTCAATGTGATTCACTTCTTTTAGGGAATACATGTGGAGCTCACACTTTCCCTTATATTGAATCAAAAAATAAATATGGAGTGATTGAACACGAAGCGACAGCTTCAAAAATTAGTGATGAACAACTTTTTTATCTCAGGCAACGGGGACTATCTACAGAAGATGCTGTTTCGATGATTGTCAATGGTTTTTGTAAACAAGTCTTTAAAAAATTACCGATGGAATTTTCTGTTGAGGCACAAAAATTATTGGAAATTAGTCTTGAGGGCGTAGTGGGGTAATGCTTGAAATTAAAAATTTATTTGGTTATGCCTCTGAAAATAAAAAGGATGATAATGTATTAAAAGGTTTGAATCTTTCCATCAATAAAGGTGAAATACATGTAATTATGGGACCAAATGGTTCAGGCAAGAGTACCCTTGCTAAAATAATTGTAGGACATCCGAAATATCAAATTAGCCAAGGTAGTGTGTCATATAAAAAAAAAGATATAAAAGATTGGTCAATTGAAAAAAGAGCTTGTGAAGGTATTTTTATGGCTTTTCAGTATCCAGTAGAAATTTCTGGTGTAAATAACGCATACTTTTTAAAAGCGGCTTATAATTCTATTCGTAGATATCACAGCAAAAAAGAGATAGATGCTTTTGATTTCATGAAACTTATAAAAAATAAAATGAAAGAGATTGATATGAATGAACAATTTTTAAATCGCTCGTTTAATGAATCTTTTTCAGGGGGAGAAAAAAAAAGAAATGAAATTCTTCAACTTTCTGTTTTAGAACCAGATTTTGCTATTTTAGATGAAATTGATTCTGGTTTAGACATAGATGCTTTAAAAGCTGTTGCTGGAGGAATTAATCGATATCGCTCTTCTGAAGTTAGCTTTTTAATAATCACACATTATCAAAGGCTTCTTGATTATGTCGTTCCTGATTATGTACATGTTATGTATGACGGAAAAATTATCAAATCAGGCACGAAAGACTTAGCATTTGATCTTGAAAAAGAAGGTTATCAAGAATTGATTAAAAAATCAAGAGTATAAATAAGTTGTGAATCTTACTTCAAGTACTTGGTTAGATAAACTTAGGTCTCATCATTTGGCACAATTTACTGCTAATGATGGATATGAGTTACTTGATAAGCATGAAGATTGGCAGTATACGAATCTTAAAAAAAAATATCATAAAATATTAGAATTAGCAAAACCAATGATTGGTTTTGTGGATATTCTAGACATAGTAGCTCAGTCAAAATTTAAAAATATTAAATCTTATGTGAAATTTCTTAAAAAAAATATGAAGCTACTTGATGATTTGAAAAGTAAACTGGGTCAAAAGGTTTATATTCAATATATTGCTGATGAGATTAAAAATAATTCAAAAATTTTTAAAGATTACTTAGATATAACATTTAATCAAGAAACTTTAAAACCTTTGGTTTTAGAGAACACCGCTAATTTTAAAGATGGTATCCTTATTCAAGTACCTGTTGGTGTGAATCTTACAGTGCCGGTATGTTCGTTTTTTTCAGCCCTTTTAGAAAGAGGTGAACATTCTTCATATCTTCGTAATATTATTATTCTTGAGGAAAATTCTTCTCTTACTTGGGTGGAAGACTATATTTCTGATGTAGAGTCAAGATATTTTAATCAGATTATTAATGAAATTATTCTCAAGCCAAATGCTCGTTTGAATCATATTAAATTGCAACGTGAAGGTAAAAAAGCTTTTCATTTATGTACTAATCAAATATTACAATATAAAAATTCTTATTATTCATCTGATGTATTTACAGAGGGTGCCTCTCTTAGTAGAAATGAAATTCATATTAAAATATTAGGTGAAGGTTGTGAGTCACACTTACAGGGGCTCTATACTGGTGATGATGATCAACATTCTGATCATCACATTAAGGTAGAACACATGAAACCAAATAGTACGAGTCATCAGGTTTATAGAGGTACTTTAAAAGGGAAGGCAACGAGTGTATTTAGGGGAAATATCTATGTATATCCTAAAGCACAAGAGACGTGTGCTTATCAATCAAGTAAGACTCTTTTACTTTCTCGAGAAGCTGAAATGAATGCAAAGCCTCAATTAGAAATTTTTGCCGATGATGTGAAGTGTTCTCATGGTATAACGATTGGTCAACTTGAAGAAAATATTTTATTTTATATGAAATCAAGAGGAATCTCTCATGAAAATGCCAACAAGATGCTCCAAAAAAGTTTTTTATCAGAGGCGTTAGAAGCTTATCCTAATGAAACACTAAAAAAATATCTTTTAAATGAGCTAGAAGTAAGAATTTAATCATGTCAGAGATTAAAGAGTTATATCAACAGGTAATTTTAGATCATAATAAAAATCCTCATAATTATTATGAAATATCTGATCCTACTCATCAAGCAGAGGGCTATAATCCGCTTTGTGGTGATCGTTACATTATATATATAAAAGTTCAGGATGATATAATTAAAAAAGCTAGTTTTCAAGGTTCAGGTTGTGCAATTTCTACCTCCTCGGCTTCGATTATGACTGAATTATTTGAGGGTAAGGCAATTAAAGAGGTGAAAATAATTATTACTAATTTTCAAAAGATGTTGGTAGATAATAAAAAATATAATGTTGACTTAGAGCATCAACTTGGCAAGGCTGTCATATTTGAGGGAGTAAAGGAATTTCCGACTCGTCTTAAATGTGCTACCTTAGCGTGGCATACTGCAAAATCTGCTTTAAATAAAAATTATGTCAATACAAAATAACTCAAAAAGAAAATCAAATGAAATTACGAGAACATCTGATAAAAATATAGATAAAGAGGATCATACTATAATTGAAAAAAAAATTATAGCTGAGCTAAAAAGCTGTTATGATCCAGAAATTCCTGTGAATATTTATGATTTAGGATTAATTTATAATTTTTTGTTAAACGAGAAGGGAGATGTTACAATAAAAATGACTCTCACTTCACCTAATTGTCCAGCCGTAGAAACTTTGCCTGCTGAAGTTAAAGAGAGGGTGGAGAATATTGATGGCATAAATAAAGTAGATTTAAACTTAGTATGGGATCCGCCTTTTTCTGAAGAAATGATGTCTGATGAGGCCAAGTTGGCGTTAGGTCTTTTATAATTTTCAAAAGCTTTCAAGTGCGTTATGATGGCAGATGATTTATTTATTGACCATTATAAAAATTTAGGGGTTCATTTTGAATCAACCATACAAGAAATTAAGCAAGCTTTTCGTAAATTAGCAAAACTTACTCATCCCGATAAAAAAGAAGGGGACACTCTTTCTTTTTTGAATATTTATTCATCTTATAAAATATTAATTAATAAAGAGAGTAAAAATATTTATGATGGGCAGTATAAGAGATATTATTTTTTCTTTCAAACATCTTCGAAAAAAATAGAAGACTCTAGATTTATTAAAATTCCTTTTCATCGAATAAAATATCCAACAAATATATCTATTTTACTTAAACATGGGCTACTTGGCAAGAGAATAAAAAAAAGCTATCTCAAACATCTTTTAAAAGTTGATTATGACATGGAACTTCATCTTGAAAAGAATGAATTTAATAATCCTATTTGTGTTACAATCCCTGTAACCGTCAGGAAGTCTTGTTCCGAATGTTGGAGCGCTAATCCACTTTGTCAAAGTTGTCGGGGTATTGGAAGCTATAAAACTAGCTCATCAGTAGATGTTAGATTTTTAGGAGGTCTAACAGTTGACTCCATTATCATGATTGACTTACGCAAAAAAGAAATAAAAAATTCTTTATATTTTAAAAAAAAATATTTACTCCTCAAAGTAATTTTAAATAATTTAGATTAAATATAAAAAATGAATGTGCATATAATTCTATATGATGGAAATTGTGGCATTTGTTGTAGATTTACCAATTTTTTTTATCAGAAGGATAAAAAGGAGAGATTTAAATTTATTCCATTTCAAATTGCTTCAGTTTCTCTGCTGAGATCTTACAATCTTAGGCGTGAAAAATGTGAAGAAAATATCATAATGCTCCGTAAAAGTGGGATTGTTTTGAAAGGGGCTCATTGTGTGAATGCACTTTGGCTTCAATTTTTTCCTTATTCTATCGTTTCTATTCTAGCATATGTTTTTTTTCCACTTCTTTTATTTGAATTATTTCTTTATAAAATTATAGCTAGAAAACGCCATGTGATTTCTAAATGGCTTGGTTTTTCTGTGTGCAGTTAGAAATTTGAGTATTATAAATATAAAGTGATATTTTGAACTTCTTAAATCATGTATGAGCACTTAGTCATTTAGGTCGGTGATTAATTACTTCTTAAAAAACACTTTACAAGATAAACAAGACTTTTATTTCATTATGGCTATATCAATATATAGTGAGAATTTTTTGGTAAATATTAAGTTATAAAATTATGAGTTTTTTTGAAATTGCTTTACTTCTTGGTTTATTACTTCTTTTTTTTATTTTTTTCATTTTCATTAAAAAAAATATTCAACCAAATCAGACAAATAAACTAGAGATTCAATTACAACAAGAAAAAAAGGAATTAGAGGGGAAGCTCTCTGAAATAATTAATCAAAAAAATCAACTTAATTTTGATCTAAAAGCAAAAGATATTTTATTAGATGCTAAAAATAAGCGAATATATGATTTAGAGGCTAGATTAAAAGAAAAAGAAAAGCAAGTGCGTGATGAAATTGAAAAACTAAATTATTCAGGTAAGCAGTTTCAAGGTGAACAAGCCAGAGTAAGAAAAGAAGATGAGATGAAACAGGAACAAGAAAAAGAAAATCAAAGTAGAATATGGAATGATCATGAGATAAAATCTTTGAATTTTATGAAAGATATATGTAAAAAGGAAGATATTCAATTATCTTGCTATTCTAATACTAAGCCCCCTCCTGATTTTCCAACAAATTTGAAACCAGATTTTACAGTCAAAATAATGGACCAATATGCTATATTTGATGCAAAATTTTCAAAAAGTTCTAATATAAGCACTTATCTTAAAACTCAGGTAAAACAAAGTGCGATTAAATATGAGGGATGTAGCTCTATACTTTTTCCATTTATTTTTTTCGTGATTCCATCAATCAGCATTTCTGAGATAAAAGAAACATATTTTCACCATGGGCAATTTCATTATTATGTTATTACCGTAGAAGCTTTTGAACCGATTATACGTACTTTGAAAAAACTAGAAGATTATTCTTTTACAAAAGATCTAGATCCTGAAGATAGAGGAAGAATTATAGATGCCATTGCTAATTTATCTCGGCGTATTAAAGAGCAAAATGCTATTAATTTATTGGGTACTAGTTATGGATTAAAAGCATTGGATGAGCTTCAAACACTTCCCGATGATATTATAAAAGATGCTAGAAACATAGAAAAAAATATTAGTGCCGAAAAATTTGATTTAAAAAGATTCAAAGAAGTTAGTTCTTCAGTCGAAAAACAAAAAAAAATCTTAATAGATTTTACAGAACATAAAAAACCTGCTGTAGAAATAAAAGATATCGAGAAGGTAGCAAAGAGCCAAGAAAAGTATTTAGAATAAAAAACCGAAGCTAAAAAATTAAAATAAACTCAGCTACTAATATTATCGAAATGTCTTTTGTAGATATATTTTAAGTTCATAGAATTTTATATGAGCCACACTTAAGGTGTCCTTTTAAATAAATATTTACCCGTTGTTTCTAGGAGCTTTATTTTATTTAATTGTGTATCTGTTTGAAGCCCAATGCCTCTGATAATTGTTCCATTTGGCATTATTATTTTTACTGGTGCATTGGTTTTAATTAATTTTTTATTTTTATACCAAGTTAGATAATCAGTAAAAATTTTTTTACCATCATGAAAATGCATGACTACATTTTGTTGTATCAATAAAATATTTTTTTCTTTAATAAAGCGTCCTTTCTCTCCGTAGACGTGAGTAATCTTTTGATCTTTTTTATTTATATAACTGAGATAAGGTTTAAAGATAGAGATGTTTTGGTTGTCCCAATTAGTATAGGCTTTTTGAGCTTTTAGCTCCCACAATAAACTATTTTTTTCATAACTATTTATCAAAAAATGATGAATTACAGCATCAGATTCAAATTCTTTTTGATCATTTACAAAATCTTTTTTAATGTCAGGCTTTGGAATACAATGAGTAGTGAAAAAAAGAAAGAATGTAAGAATAAAAAAATAAAATTTATTTTTAAGATAAAGGAAAGCCCTATGTCTTAAATTGCATTTCATGTAAATTAGTGTAAATTCCTTTTTTCTTGAGTAACTGTTGATGTGTTCCTTGTTCTTTAATTTGTCCTTCTTCAAGTACTATAATTTCATCGGCTTCATAAATTGTAGAAAGTCTATGTGCGATTACAAATGTAGTACGATTTTTCATAAGGCTACTCAAGGCTTTTTGCACTAATTTTTCAGAGATACTATCTAAAGAGCTGGTTGCTTCGTCTAAAATTAATATTTCAGGATTTTTGAGCAAAGCTCGTGCTATTGAAATTCGTTGTCTTTGTCCACCAGATAAAATAAGCCCCCTTTCACCAATCATTGTATCGTATTTATCTGGTAATATATTAATAAATTCAGTGGCATGGGCTTGTTTTGCTACTTCAATAATTTTTTCTTCACTAATATCTTCTTGACCAAAACTAATATTTTCACGAATCGTGCCATTAAATAGTATAATTTCTTGAGTTACTATGCCAATTTTTTGTCTAAGTTCATTTAAATTTACATAATTAATATTTACTCCATCAAAATAAATGGATCCTTGTTTTATATTATAAAATCGAGAGATTAAATCAACCAAGGTTGACTTTCCTGCTCCTGAATGCCCAACTAAAGCAACGGTGGTACCAATTTTTACATTGAAGTTAATATTTTTTAGAGTCTCTTTCTCTATTCCTGGGTATCTAAAAGAAAGTTGATGAAATTTAATCTCTTGTTTGAGAGTGCTGGGTAATTTTTTTTTTTGAAAATTATTGTCATCTTGAAACGTTTCTGTTTCTGATGGATAGTCAATAATTTCAAAAATTCGTTCTCCAGCAGCTCCTGTTCTACTAATTTCATTAACCCATGTGGCAATTTGTTTAATAGGGCTCAAAATAAAAATTAAAGTAATAAAAAAAGTAAAAAAACTACCTGAGCTCATCTCTGAAGAAACAATACGAGATGCACCATATAGAAGAAGTCCTACTACAATAAATGTAGTAACAAATTCAACTAAAGAGGGACCAATAGAATGATTGAGATGATATTTGAATGTTTGTTGGTACATCAAATCATTTAATTTTTTAAACTTTTTAGTTTCATATTTTTCCATTCCAAAAGCTCTGACTACTCGAATACCACCAATTAATTCTTGTAATTGTCCATTCAGCTCGGCCATACTTGTTTGTTCACCTGAAGTAATTTGCCTAATTTTTCTTGAAAAATGATTTACTGGCCAAAGAGTTAGGGGAACTCCTAACATACAGATACTTAGTAATTTATAGTCAATAAATGCTAATAAAGTAATATGTGTGATAATAATAAATAAATTTATAATGGATATACGAAGTTTCTGTGAGAGTGAATCAGAGATAATAACTACATCGTTCATAATACGGCTCATCAAAACACCTGACTTTTCTTTAATGAAGTATTTTAGAGGTAGTTGAATTAATTTTTTAAATAATTCTTGGCGGATATCTCTGATGACCATTAATCCAGTTGATGAAATATAATAAACAGTGCCTGTAATACTTACTAGCCTAAGTAAGAATAGGGGAATTATAGACAAGCATATGAGCCATAAAAAATCTAATGGTTGATAATAACTACTAAGATTATTCACCATGAATTTAAAGCGTGCCTTCCATAATTTTAGAATATTTAGAATAAAAAAATTCTCTTCTAATTTTAATTCATTGCCTTGGTATTTTTTTTTCAGCCTCACAAACATTTTTTTTAGTTTTGTTTCCTTACCATCTTGAATTAGAAGCTTAATTTCATATTTATTCAAGGGGAGCTGAAATTTTAGTGATTGCCCTTGGTGCATCATTGTTTGAAAAATAGGCATGAAGGAACTCAAACTGATTACATTAAATATCGAAGCAAAAAGAGAGCAGAGAAGCCCGATTAAAAAACGGTTTCTATATTTTTTGATGTAACGGAGAAGTCTTTTATATTCAGACATAATTTTTATTCTCCTGCTAGGGTAATACTTTCAAAAAAGACTCCTTTGGGTCCATGATAGCTTGCTCTTTTTACTACTTCTTTACTAAAACGTGCTTTCAAAAATGATTTTTGACTTACGCCTGAAACAGAACCGCCTCTAATGGGATATTTCTTACCAGCTTTATGCCAATAACCTAGTCGAATTTCACCAGAAAAAGCACCAGTGATTGGATTTGGTTTAAATGTTGAAAATTTAAGAAGCTCAAAAACTTCTTCTTGTAAGAAATCATTATAAGGGGTTTGACCAGGTGAAACGATAGTATTTGAAAGGGCAGAGGTTTTTGGTTTATTTAGAAGATCAGCAAATTTACCACCAATGGTAAAATTTTGTAATACGCCATCTGCAATGATGGTTAGTGGAGATAAGGGGTAACCTAAAGTTTCAAAAAAACCTGATTTCATACCTCCAGTTAAGTCGGGGTCAGTTTTGATGGTTAGTGGTTCAACCGCATTTTGTTGATTTTCATATATAGAAGTTTCTTCTTTGAAAGAGGAGTATTTATGATAGAGGGCACTACCATCTGCTTGAGCTGTGAAGTAATCAAAAATTGTATCTAAGGCTTCGTCACCCATCACTACAGAAAAATTTCCTGTGGGGGATAATTTTGATTCTTGTAGATCAATCAGTTGACTGGAATTTTCTTGAAGTATTTTTTCCCAATTAAAGTCTCTTAAAAATCTTCTTTGAGAGAAATTATTGATCTCCAGTTCTTTATTTTTTGAAATTAAAACAAAGTCCCATAGAATTTTACTTGAAGGAATATTTAGATTTAAACCTTGAGAATTTTTTATTTTGGTAGTATATTTTTCTAAAAAAACTTCATACGATGCTAAATGACATCCGTATAATAAACTCGCTTTCATATTGCTTAATATATGATTAATTTTTTCTAATTCTTGAGGAATATTCTCTTCAAGAGATTCATCATAAATTTGATTTTTTTTTGCGGAGGGTAGTTCCCATGGAGAGGGTAGGGTATATTTTGGATTTTCAGTTAAATTAGCCCTTATTATTGTTTCATCAACAATTTCTTTCCAGTCGTTAGGCAAAAGCTGAAAATTAGCTTTGCTCTCCCCCATAAGATTCTTTTTACCTTTATCTTTATGGAGTAATAGTGAATAATTACTAACAGTATTACATCTAATGGCCTCTATTTCAGAATTAATTGTATAAATTTCATGACTTTTTTTATGGGTATACTGTAAATGCCAAGATCTTAAATCATTTATCGTTGCCCGGCACATCTAATGGCCTCTATTTCAGAATTAATTGTATAAATTTCATGACTTTTTTTATGGGTATACTGTAAATGCCAAGATCTTAAATCTTTTTTTTTTAAGTAAGAGCAAATAACCTTCATTTTGCTAAAAATAAACTAAAGTGTTATTAGTAAAGACAAAACTTATAATTTTATTTTAAAAATTGAAAAATTATGTTATAAATAGAACTAAGACCGTTTCAAAGGAGTACTTAGAAATCTCTAAATAATGTATATTCTTTTTATCTGGGTTCTCTAAACTAGGTTAAGGTCAAGATCAAGATTTTTTTATGTATTAATTCAAAAAAAACTTGTCGATTCTCTCCAGAGATGCTCCAATGGTCGCTGCTAGTCAATTTTTACATGTCTGAGTTTAACCAAATTGTCCTTGTAGCTATTCCATTTCTGGCTTATATTCTTACAGTTTTTGGTCGCAAATATCTTTTTGTTAGGAAGAATATTGCTGAAGTTTCTGCTTTTATTGAGAATATTTGCCTATATCAAATTGATGAGATATGGTCACCTGAAATTCAACTTGAATACTCTTTTTATATTAAAGGTTCAAAATATAAAGGAAAAGATTTTATTAGTATGGATAAGTTTTTTGGGAAATCGCATTTTTTACTAACGAATCAAAGAAATTTTCCAATTCTAAGCTCCCATGAAGGACAATATATTGGTGGAGAGCACATTGAACATTATCTTCTTCAAAAAAAAAATGAAATTATTATTGAATATCATCAAAATAATCCATTTGAAAATCGTATTTATAAGCAAGAAGAATCACATAATCTTTTATTTGAACACGCTAAAGTTAATTTTCCTTGGGTTTATTGATTTACTATATAAAATGAGGAATTTTTTGTTTATTTCACCCTTGTAAGGATAAAATGAGATATTTTTTGTAAAAAAATAGATTCTGGAAATAGTTTTTTAGCTTCTTTTGATAAGTCTTTTTCTAGTTTGTGTACAATGTCCCAAACTTTTTCAGAATAAACTAAGTCTAAGATATTTAATGAACGCTTTGGAGAAGATTCAATTTTTTTTTTCTGTTTATGGTTTTCTTCTAGGTCATCAGTAAGTTGAAAAAGTAGTCCTAGGTCTTTACCCCATTTTTCATAAGATTGAATTAGACTTTTTTTGGCATTAATAAATCGCAACGGTAATCCAAGACTTGCTTTAAAAAGTTTACCTGTCTTCATAAAATTAATTTCTTTAAATCTTTTGATTTCTATTGTTTGTTTATCTTGTTTTATATCCATAAATTGTCCTCCTACCATGCCAAAAGCTCCCACTGCTTGAGAGAAGTAATGGATGACAGAATGAGAAGCCTCTGAATTTGCAAGTAATTCAAAACTCAGAGCTTGTAGACAATCACCTACTAAAATAGCGGTCGATTCATCGTATTGTTTATGAGAAGATGGCCTATTTCGTCTGAAGTCATCATCATCCATAGAGGGGAGGTCATCATGAACCAAGGAGTAAGTATGCAGACATTCAATTGCACCTGCAAGAAATATTGATTTTTTAAATTTTAGTTTACATAATTTACTAATTTCAAGTATTAAAGAGGGGCGAATTCTTTTTCCTCCTGTAAAAAGGCTGTAGTAAACAGCTTCTCTAAATTTTTTAGGAGCTTTGTTTAAGCTACTGTTGTCAATTATTTGTTTGAATTTTTTTTCAAAAAGTAATTTTAAATTTTTATAAGTTTTTAAAAAATCGTCCAACTGCTTAATTTATAGGAGATCAAGCCCACTAAAGAAAAAAGAAATCTCTCGTTTAGCACTATTTTGTGAATCAGAGCCATGAACAGCATTTTCACTTTTTGATTTACCGAATTTTTTACGTATGGTGTTTGCCTCTGCTTCATCTGGGTTCGTGGCACCGATTACTTGTCGCCAACGCTTTATTGCATCATCTTTTTCAAGGCAAGCTATAATACTAGGATGGCTACTCATATAGTTGGTGAGTTCATCATAAAAAGGACGATTTTTGTGTTCGAGATAAAAAATTTGCATTTCTTTAACGGTTAGATGTTTTTGCTTTAATGCACGTATTATAAATTTTTCTTGAATAATGCGATCAAGAATTTTACCAGCATTACCAGACTGCACCGCATCTGGTTTAATTATAATTAGAGTTAATTCAGTAGAGTTCATATGGTCAAAAAATATATAAAAATTATGGACAGCCTTTTGGAGTGAGTGATGTGATCCATGCATTTATTAAATTTACCCCCTCTGTATGTCGAAGAGACCTTCCAATCGTTGGCATCAGTGCATTCGCATCTGTAGTATCAATTCGATGGTGTAAAATTGAATTTTCTGGGTCACCTGGAACAATATCATAAGTTCTTCCTTTACCTCCAGGACCAGCTGAACCAGGTTGTTTACAATAACCTAATTTATTGCGATCAGTACCCTTATAGTGTAAGAACAGTTGTGAAGACACTCCTATTGTTCCCTTTGGATTATGACAATGAGCACAATTCACATCTAAATATCCACGAGCTACAGCATTCAGCTTTACATTATTCATATTCAAGGTATGAATATCTACATCATTTGTAAATGCCATTAATTTATCTACTTCAGATATATTTGGTAGAGATGAAAGGTATCCAATATCTAGCATATGTTGTAATTGATTTTTATTTTGACCATTATATTGATTATCTCGATTTAGATTTCTCGCTTTTGGACCTATGAGAATAAAAATTTCTTCTTTGTCATCATTCAATGAATGATGACATTGTTGGCATTGGTTCGCACTAGGTACTAAATAGTCATGAGTAACTTCATTACCTTCTCTTCTGAAGGCATTATCTTTTACACGCTTTCCTCCGTAAGAAATTTCAGCATCGCTTCCATCCTTATTCCAAATATATGGTAGAGCTCTCCACTTATCTTTTTCTTTTATGAGCAGTCTTGTTTCAATTACATTTACATTTTCATTTGGAGAATCAAAATTTTGAGGGAAAGAGAAAGATTTAGTAAAAATTGTGCCTACTGGAAATTCAAATGTACTATCTTGCTTATAGGTAGCACTTAAATTTGGAGGAATATACATTGTTCTAAATTTTAACGCATAATCAGAGAATAAAGAAGTGTTTATTTCATATTGCATACCTCTGAGGGGGCTCAATTTACCATTATTGTTTTTTAACAATCCATACTCAGATAACAATAATTTGGCGGGTTCCACAGTGATCACGTTACTCTCATCACTACAAGAGAGTTGAAAAAAACAAGCCAGTATGAATACTGGTAATAAACTTTTCATAATTGTGGGTATACTACCAATAATGTTACCCCTATATTTCGTCGATCGGTAATAAACTGTGCATAATTGCGAGTATATTGCCTGTTGGTATATTCGCTATCAATTTTTTTTTGAGCATTCGTTTAGACTAAATTTAAAAAGAAGGCAATTTCACGGCCTCTTTAAAACCATCACAACCAAATCTATCTAAATTTCCAGTATATTGTTCTACTAAGTTAAGAGTTTTCCGGTAAGATTCCTTTTCCACTGCGGCTAACTCTGCCTTTAAGGCTTCATCAGCAGTATCAGCATCCGCAGCTTCTCTAGCATCTACAACATTTTCTACTAGAACTTCAAGAAGAATAGGCTCTACTTGTATTAAACTTTGATTTGAATTATCTTTAACACAAAAATTAAAAGTATTCAAATCTGGAAATTTATTTTCTATAGCATACACAATTCTTGATATGGAATGTGATCCCTCCTTTGCACGTATTGCATCATAAACAACAGTCATTAACTTACCTACATCTTTAGCATAGTCAGGTTTTATACCTGTAGTATCTCCAGAAAATATATTATCATGAATATAAATATCTTTAACTTGGTAATTCTCTGCTTTTCCGCCCCATTTATCTATATCATCATCTATCAGAAGGCCCGTTACAACACCAATATCGGCAGTAAAATTATCATAGTATTCATTATCAAATAATTCTACTCTCCGAGATGCTATAATAACTGTTCCCGTTCCTGCAGGTAGTTTATCAACAGTTCCACCAGGAGCAAAATTTACTCTATTATTAGAATAAACTTTATTGTCATGTACACTTATATCTGTTCCAGGCATGTGATTGTTTGATGGCAAATCAAAAACCAAGAGGCCACTTGTATTATCTGTAGCCTCATTATCATACACATCAGCGTACAGTGTATTTTCAATCTCTATTCCGGCTACATTCCGTTTTGCAATATTTCTTCTTACAATTGTATTTGTCACTTGTCCCACGTAAATTCCAGCATCAGATGCAGCATAGGCTTCAGAATCTTCAACAATGACATTTTCACATTTGACGGGATATAATCCATAAGCACCATTACTCGAAAGGTTGTCATTGTCCCATTCAGCTCTTACATTCTGAAGTACAACATCAGTTGCATTTTCGACTTTAATTCCATTTTTAGCTGGATTTGTCACTGCTAGATTAGAGACGAAAAAGTTATTACCAGTGGCGTATATTCCATCTTGAACATCAGGAGTGAAATTTAATACTGTCCCATCTTTACTAGAACCTGCACCATCAATATAAACATTTTCTTTATTTCCAATGTTAATTGTATTCGAAAAATTATATTGCCCAGCTTTAAATGTTATCTTACTACAATTAGCTGATAGAGAGTTTACTGCGGCAATAACTTTAGTCTCTTCTCCAGGATTAAATGTTTGTTCTATTGGAGCTCCACCTTCGGGGCAACTAAATGTAGCTTTCTGACTAGCACAATGAGTGATGCCTAGGGTGATGAATAGTAAGACTAAGAAAAAAGTGAATGAGCTTAACCTTAAAGATATATTCTGATTTTTTTTGTAAAACATGGCTTTTTCTCCTACTGAATTTAGTTAAAGTCAAGGTACTTTCTACTAGACTTTACGAGTCGTCAATTAAAAAATAACAATGTATGTGAAAATCATACCGATTCAAATCTTAAGTGTAGATATCTCAATTTAAATATAAATAGACTAAATACTCACTAGTGCTCTAAATAGAGCTTTAGAATTGATGTTTTCTGAGATTGAAGATGCTCAAATATCATTATTTAAAAAAATACTCAGCAGCAAAGTATATGCTTGTGGACTAGCCTCCATTTGACAGAAGGGATTAATAAAAAAAATATAAGATTATTAAGGAAATATTCTTAAAAAATATTTAAAATTAAAAAAATTAAATGCTAAAAATATATATATAGAGCAGTCTGCTATTAAACAGCGTGTATGGAATATTTTGAATGTCAAAAAAAATAATTGATCAACTTACGAAAGTAAAATCTGAGGCTATTCGGCTTTTTAAAAATAAAAAATATATTGAATCTCTAAAATCTCTTGAAGAAGCAATTCAAATATCTCCCTCCGATTTAGAACTCCTTTTCTATGAAGCCCTTTGTCTATATCATTTAGGTAATATTGATCAGGCATCTCTGATTATTGAGCAACTATATGAGATGGATACTGATAATATCCTCCCTTTGTTACCCAAAATTTGTAGTCTAATTTTATTAAAAAATAATAAATTTAAAAAAGCTAAGGTCATCATTAGTAATAGTCTTAAGGGAAATCCTAATGATAGTCAATTTTTAAATATGTTAGGTTATACCTACGAAAAGAATGGACAAAAACTTGATGCTAAAAGAATTTATAAACGTGTATTAACTTTAGACAAGGATAATACAAATGCTTGTAATTCTTTGGCGTATTTATATATACCTGATCGTGAAAAACATGCTGAAGCGAGTGATCTCATCAAAAAAGCATTAGAGCGAGAACCAAGTAATTACGCTTATCTTGATACTTTTGGTATGCTTCAGATTGCGGTGGGAGATTTTGAAGCAGGATTTCAAAAACTTAAAGCAGCTTTATCATATTCACCAGGCAATCAACAAATTTTAAATCATATTAATGAAGCTGTGAATCACTCTTCTTGAATTTAATATTTTTTTGTACTTTCATGTATTGGAGAATATAAAAAGATGAGGACAATATTTAAAAAAATAAGATCATCCAAATTATTAATAGTTTGATCATTGACTCAATGCTCTCGATTTCTGATCAATCTCTTCAAAAAATAATATTTTTTTTACTGATTTTGGATGTGGATTATACCTGTGATAATCGTCTTTAATACTCTCTACCTCTGACCAACCTTTTATTTTGTGGAATTCATCAGCGAAGAAAGAATGTAGGGTTGTAGTACCATTTATGGTTTTAATTTCAAATTGATGTAAAAATTTAAAAAGGTAATTAAGTTCAAATTGATTATTATTTTTCATTTGAATTTTTATTTTTGATGGTTTAAATTCATAAAGACTATAAGTACCTTTTCTGCGAATTAAATTTTGTTGAAAAGAAATAATTTGAATAAATGCAATATTAGTCAAAGTAATTGTTTTTTGATAAACAAAGCCATTTCTATAGTGTTTGAATTTTATTTCTTTTGGGCCCATTATAAAACCATTAAGTTCATCACCACTACCAAGCATAGCTTTGATACGAATTTTATTTTTTGTAATTTTTATTTTTGTAGAAATTGTGTCGCTACTATCCTCCTTTGTAGACTCTATTTTAGGAGAGCTCGGTTCATAAGGAGTGACTGGATATCTAATGCTATGGACAGATAAGCTGAAGATTATATAAATTAAAAATATTACTATAAAAAAATTATTTTGCATAGGTTTCTATCAAATTAACATTATATCTGAAAGAGACAATATTTGGAATGCATTTAATCTCATACTCGAAGATTTAAATTTTATATATTTTGTATAGAACTTTACTTATTAATTTTTTAAGTTCTAAAATTATGACTAGAGCAGAAAACTTAAAAAAATTCTGAATAAAAAATAATAATTTTATTAATTGGAGTCATTTCCAAGGTTAAGGCTTCTTTCTATTACTTTTTTTTCTCTATCTTTTTGTGCCTTCTTATAGCGAAACATCGCCCTTTCTAAAGCTTTAATTGTGTTATGATAGGCTAACAATATTTTGTATTTTTTTTCAGGATTTTTAATCTTATTGATAGCATACTCGACTACAGTAGCACTTGGAGGATAAACAATTTTATCAGAACCTTTTATCAAATTTGTAGTGATTTCATCATCATTGTTCTCTTGCTCTGATGACCAAGCAAGATATTTGATATTAAGAGAAAACGGAGCACTCTTAGATAAATCTGCTAATTCTATAATACGGACTTCAGTTGTAAGTGATTTTAAATCTGTTTGTTCATATATAATTTTCATACTTTTAGGTATATTGATTTTGGAAAAGTAAAAAAAAACATCATGACGATAAATATACTTGTTGTTGTCGCTAAATAAGTTATGTAAACCCATACTAAGTGATATCTTTAACTTTTTATTTTGAATTTTATTCTTGTAGGAGCTCGTTAATGCGAAAAGATTGTTATGTACAAGCCTAATTTCTTGGTTAATTTGTTCATTATTAAATTTACTTTTTTGTTGTGAGAGTATAAAGGTAAATGGCCAAAGAAAAAAATAAAGTATTATGGCTTTAAATATTTTTTTTTTAAAAGGAGAAAAAGAAAACATTTACAAACATCGACGGTTGATTATTAAAATTACTTAAGCTAAATTAATTTCAACTTAAAATGTTTTTAATTATAGAAGTTGCTTTTTTTACAGGATCTTCTTCCGGGATTCTTTTTAAAATATGCTCAAATTCTTTGAGCATATTTTTTCTATATAATTGATCAAACATAATTTTAGTAAATTCAGGCAGCACATTTTTTTCTTTGAGGTTTCCCTGTATAAACTCTTGATGCACTAACTTACCTGCCATTATATTTACAATACCTATGTGAGAAATTTTAATTAATTGTTTAAAAATGAAGTAGGTTGGCCACGAAGTGGCGTATAAAAGACAAAAAGGTACTCGCCACGCGAGGCATTCAAGTGTGATTGTTCCTGAACAAGCGATTGCGGCGTAAGATTTACTTAAAGCTTCGTGAACCTGACCTGGCATGAGTTTCACCAGATTTTTATATGGTGCTGTATATTGTTTAATCTTTTTAATGAGGTTTTTATCGTTTGGACAAGGTAGTAAAAATTGAATATTTTCATTATTATTATTTTTTTCTATAAATTTTTTACATAGCTTCAATATGAAGGGGAGTATTCGATCTATCTCTCGTCGTCTTGAACCAGGCAGTAAGGAAATATATTTTTGTGTATACTTTTTATTGAATGAATTGTTGATATTTCTTGTTTTAACTCTAATATTTTCGATAAGAGGGTGTCCCATAAAGTGAGCAGAAATATTATGTCGCTTATAAATTTTAGTTTCAAATTCATAAAGACAGAGGATATTTTTAACATATTTTTTTATTTTATAAATTCGTTTGTAATTCCAAGCCCAAATTTGAGGTGAAACAATAAAGTGACATTGAATATCTAGTTTAGATAATTTTTTTGCCAAGTGTAAATTAAATCCAGGATAATCAATCAAAATGGCATGTTGAATTTTTTTTTTTTAGCTTGTGCAATCAATTCACGTATCATTGAAAGAATATGAAAATATCGCACTATAACTTCAAATATACCAATGATTGCCATATCAGAAATATCATATAAGGTTTCAACTCCTTGTTTCCTCATTTTATTTCCACCACATCCAAAAATATAATATTGTCGCTCAAAATTTAAATCTTTTAATATAAGGGCACCCAATTGATCACCAGAAATTTCGCCTGCGACAATTAACAGAGGTATTTTAGAGTGTATTTTAATGTTCTTCAATTTTTAATTCCTCAAATAGACTTTTTTGATTTGAATAGATTTCGGTTTGCCCTGTTTCAAGTGATATAGGATGATTTCCATCAAAACAGGCTGTGCAAAAAGTATCTTCACTTCCACTCGCTTGCTTCATGCCTGAAATAGACAAGTAGGCTAGGGAAGTTACATCTAAATAATCTCTAATTTGCTCTACGGTATTTGATGATGCAATTAATTCTTTCTGAGTAGGTATGTCAATTCCATAGTAACAGGGAAATCTACTTGGAGCAGAAGAAATTCTTAAATGTATTTCACGAGCTCCCGCAGCAAAAAGCATTTTTATGAGTTTTTTTGATGTTGTTCCTCTAATGATGCTATCGTCAATTACAACAATTTTTTTATCTTTTACTGCATGACGAATCACATTATATTTTATTTTAGCACCAAAGTTTCTTATTTTTTGATCTGGTTCTATAAAAGTTCGACCAATATAATGAGAGCGAATTAGCCCCATGTGTAAAGGTATTTTACTTTTTCTAGAGAAACCAATTGCAGCCACATTTGAAGAATCGGGCACTGAAATCACTATATCTGCTTCAACGGGGGATTCTTCGGCTAAGATTTCCCCCATTTTCATACGAGATTCATAAACTGAAGAACCAAAAATAATGGAATCAGGTCGTGAGAAATACACATATTCAAATATACATTTTGTTTCACGAGGTTTACGTTGAAAAGGAAAAGAGGAGGTAAAGCCATATTTATTAATAATAATTAGTTCGCCAGGAAGTACGTCTCGCACATAATCTGCATTCATAATATCAAGAGCACACGTTTCAGAGGCAAAAAGCCAACCTTTACCTTTTTTTCCTATTACTAAAGGGCGAAATCCATTTGGGTCTCTCACAGCATAAAGTTCATCTTTGATAAGCAGAACAAGAGAGTAGGCTCCTTTAACCGTTGATAGAGCATCAATGAAGGCTTCTTTTAAATTTTCGTAAGGTGATAAGGCAATTAAATGAGAAATTACTTCACTATCTACCGTTGTTTGAAAAATTGTGCCTCTTGCTTCAAGACGTTTTCTTAATTGCCAGGCATTTGTTAGGTTACCATTATGGGCCAGTGCCATGGAACCCAATCGAGAATCTACCCGTATCGGTTGAGCATTTCGTAAAAAACTAGCTCCTGTGGTACTATATCGGTTATGAGCAATCGCCAAACTACCTTTTAATTGTTTTAGTTTATTTTCTGTAAAAACATCGGTTACTTTACCCATTCCAGCAAAGCGAAGTAAATGATGTCCATCAGAAGAAACAATTCCAGCACTTTCTTGACCCCTATGTTGTAGGGCATGAATTCCCAAGTAGGCAAAAGCGGCTGCTTCTTTGATATTATAAAGCCCAACTACTCCACACTCTTCTTTGGGGTAAATCTTTTTTATATTCATTTTAGATATTTATTTCAAAATATAAAATCAACTAATAAACGAGCATAATATTTTGGTATCTTTAAAAAAAATAATCATTTATACTACAATACTATTGTGTAAAAGATCAAATTATTTTTCATAAAAATCAAGATTAAGGCTACTAAACTAGCCTAGTATAACGTAGGTCAAGAAAATAATAGATAAATTTATAAAAAATTAAAAAATATAAGCTCATATTTAAGCTATAAAAAATATCACATTAGACTAATTTATCGGAGTGGCAATCACTTGATAGAATCGCTTTTTTCTGAGCTTAATAAGGCTTGAATTAATTTTTATATATTGGTGAAAATAAAGTTTAGTCATGGTCTTCTAATAATTTACAAAATATTTCAAGACCTTCTTGCAAAATATCTTCTTGTTGAACATAACTGAGTCTAATGGAATATAGATTTTGGGTGAATATATATCCTGGTACTAGTAATAATTTTTTTTTAAAAGCTTGAGCTACAAAATTTTTTCCTGTAATTGGTATTGTTGGAAAAATATAAAAGGCACCATCTGGATTTGTAAAGCTTACTTTTCCTTTAAGGGAGGTCAAAACAATCTTTCTTCTTCGCTTCATTATATTTATTTCATTTGTGATTGGTGTTTTAAGGGCCTGAAGTCCTCCCCACTGAGCCGGTTGAGGAGAACAAACAATAGAATATTGTTGTAAAGTGGCAATTTTTTCAATAATGTGGGATAATTGATCAGGGGCAGCAATATACCCTACTCGTAGACCAGTCATTGCGTGAGATTTAGAAAACCCGCTTAAGGTTAAGGTGTTTTCCATGTAAATAGATGCTGTATGAGTAAATTTATGTTCGTAATCATAGGCGGCATATATTTCATCTGAGATTAAAAGAGCTCCAAATTCATCGGCTAATTGAGCTAACATTTTGAGTTGTTTTTTATCTAATATTTTGCCAGTGGGATTTGAAGGAGTGGAAAAAATAATCGCTTTTAGGTTTTTTAATTTAGATAATTGTTTGAGTTTTTGAATATGTTCCTTAGTAAAATCTTCAGAGAGGTAATGTATTTTTAATTTATGATAATCTGCTAAAGACTGATAGAGTAAAAAATAAGGATCAATAAGTAAAATATTATCGTTAGGATTAAATAAAACTTCAAACAGTAAAAATAATACAGAAGCAACTCCTGCTGAGACTACAATATTCTCAGGTTTAATTAAAATTTGATGACTATAATAGTATTCAGAAAGAGCTTCTCGCAGAGGAAGAATTCCTTGAGTTTGAGTATAAGCTGTTTTATTATCACGAATGGCTTGAATTATGGCTTCTTGAACAGGTTCAGGTATAGGAAAATCTGGTTGTCCGATGGATAGATTTTTAGGATTTTTTATTGTAGGGGCGAGGTCAAAAGATCGGCGTACTTCGCTAGCATCAATGCGATTAATTCGTTCGGCCAAGGAGTACATATGATCAAATCTTAAAATTAATCAATGTTCATAACACCAGAGAAAATAGCTAGAGACAATCTTTTAGAATTATCTTCTCTCGCACTTTTTATTGCAACAGAGAGCTTATATTTTTAAGCCGATACCAGCTATTATATAAATATCAGAATGTTGAAAATTCGAGAGGGAGGCACTGCTGCCACTAGGTTTAGTGGAATTAACCTTTCCTTTAACTGTCTCAAGTAAACTAGCAGAATATCGTGCTTCAATAAAAACTTCAAATAATGTTAAAAACTCATATGCTAAGCCACCACCAACAAAATAATTTACATTAATATTATTAACTAATTCTTTAACATCAGTAGAAATTTTTGATTTTTTATTACTTACTGATTGTTTTGCTAATTGCAAGAAAGACAGGCTAACTCCTCCCAAGGCATAGACATCAATAAAATAAATAGATAATCTGGGTTTGAGCAGAAGAGGAATTTCTAAATAACTAAGGTCTAAATCAGTATTTAAGTTAAAAGAACTAAGACTTGATGATTTTTTAGATTCTAATTTTCCGCCTTTACTTGTATAAGCTACTTCGACTTGAAAATCTAATGTTGGAACAAATGGAATACCAAAATTAGGTATTAAACCAATATATCCATAAGCACCAGCAATATAATTTGGAACGAAAGAAGATGTCAAATCAGGTGCCTCTTTGAAAGATAAATTTGCATGATTATAACCACCATAAACACCTACTCCTAGTGCCGAAACATTGGAAGTTGATAAAATAGAGATCAAGCATATTATTGAGCATAATATACCATTTTTTACTTTAGCCATTATTAAATTATTTGTCATTAAAACATCCCTTTCCTTCATTTAAGGAAGGTGGAGCAACTTGCGATAGTCAGTCAAGACTTTTTTATTATTATTTTAAATTTATGATTCATTAATATTAAAGATATTTTATATCTTTAAAAGTGGTAAATTAAGAGAAGTAAAAACAGCCTTCAATAGAAGCGTAGACGATTTTTAATATTTTGAATTGAGCAAAGCTATAGCTGAGTACAAAGAGATTTTAATTCAACCCAGGATCCTGAACAACATTAAGTAAAGTAGGTAATTCACTACTTGTACCAAAATTCCAAACGCCACTAGCCGGCCAGTTTACATACGTATTTGTTTTACCACGACAACTCGCATTGGGAGCAGTGGGGCATTCAAGTGTCTTCTGCCTTGAAGGGTGAATTGCTAAATGTCTAGAGTCAATTCCGTTACGCCTCCACTCATAAGAAGAGTCACCTGCTCTTGTAGAAATAAAATTGCCCCCACTCCAAAAATCACTTATATTGAGATAGGGAGGTTTATAAGCACTATAGAGTAAAGATCCACCCAAATTATTTGCGTTACGTGGAAATCTACCACGAACATGGTTGTCTAACACTGTTGCGACTACGTGAATAGCACTCCCGTCTAATTTGTAATAGCTCCCCGCTACATTGTGAATAAAGGGTATTGCAATTCCAGATTTTGTTGTGGATGTGTTGTGTACTTGAACATCGGCATAGGTGTTGGCAATACCTATTTTAAACCTAGAGCCTACTAAGTAACGAGCATAATTTCTTTGGTATAGAATAGCTAAATTTTTAGCGGTGGTGTTGGTAAAAATTGAATCACTAAAGCCAATAAAGCTGTATACTGATGGAGATGCATAGATTCGAGAAATAGGTTCATTTGGGTTCTCAGAATGCGAATAAATATTGCCATTCACTGCATAACAATTGACGAGATAAGAACCTTCTAAGGTAGAAACTAAACCAGCAAGCATTAATTCACCCTCCAAACGAAAATTTTTTGCGTAACTCTCGGCAATAACAACTCCACCTCGCAACACGGCACCAATTAATCCACCAACTGCGATACCGCCGTAGACATTCGTTGTGGAATAACTACGGTATACTCTTGCTTGTCTAAATATATCGGCTCCAGCAAACGGGCCATCTTTTTCTATGAGAACAACTCCGCCATCATTTGTTCTTGTTCCAATAACTCCAACCATACCTCCTGCCATATCACCATCAATCTTAACAGCAACACCATTACCTACGGGAGTTTCACTCATAATCACATTACCAGAGGCCGAGCTACTATTTATAAATCCACTACCCATCCAGCCAACAATACCACCACACATACGGTGAAATTTTCTGTCTTCTTCCCCTCTCACACAATTGACCAATGCCTTAACATGGCTATTTTTAATCTCGGCGGTACGGTAAGGGATAAAAAGTTTCATTTTATTGGGCTTGTGATAGACGATTCCGCGAGTGTATGCGAAGAAATGAGAAGTCTGAAACCCAATTAGTCCACCCGTTTCACCAGAGCCTTGAACATGCCCTGTCGCTTTCACAGAATCAACTAAAGAGCGAACCATATGCCCCACTAGTATACCTACCTGATATTTTCCAGTAATACGAGCATTTTCAATTTTAAGATTTTCAATTTTTGCCCCTAACAATTGTGCAAAGAGACCCACTTGACGTTGATCAGGACGATTTATATAAAGTCCAACTATTTTATGACCGTTACCGTTTACAAAGCCAGCAAAATAGCGAATTGGTTCAAAACCAGCACCATTATTTTGTGATTGAGAAGAAGAAGCGTCAATATCACACTCTATCGTGAAATAACTTGTGAGGTAATGTCTCAGATGACTATCTAATTGTTGAAAATTATAAATTTTAAATGGGGCAACCCTTGTACCACTTCCTGTAACTGGCTTATTACAAATACTCACAGAGGAAGAAGAAAGTGTAGGAAGGGGGTTTGGAATCGTCACCGTATTTATTTTTCGAATAGGTAAATTGAGAGAGCTGACGTCAATCAATTCAGAGCTATCAAGAAAATAATCTTCTTCGTTTGAGTTCCTTGCATATGGATATCCAATATAAAGTTCGTCTTGTTTAATATATATCTTGTTATCGTCGGAAGAAATTTGTCTACTAGGTCGTCTATTACCATACGAATAATCAAGTAAATACAAAATATGTCCGTTTGGAGTATTACTAAAACGAGCATACCAATAATCTTTTTCCCAAAAAGGAAGAGTAGAAAAAGTGGGATCATTATATGAATTTGTTTCGTGGTTATGGACATTAGGCTTAATCGGTGTTAAATAGGGAACACTACCATTGGCCGTCAGTCGTAATTTAGGATCAAGAAGATAATTAAAGGTAGCACGAGGATTTATTGAAGCATCAATAGTGTCTGGTGAAACGAAAGGAGAAATTAGAACTTTTGGCCCTGCAGCTACATTTTCAGTAATTTTCACCTCTTCAGTAATTTTCACCTCTTCAGTAATTTCTATATCTGAATATGATCTTTCTAGCAATTGCCTACGTTGGACCGGATTAGAAGGAATAATAATATTTCCAGAAGGTAGAGTAATTACGGGTCCACCGTCAGGGGCTGGAGGAGAAGTCGGTGGAGTAGGGCTTAAGGCAGGGATATAACCAGCTCCTGGGACCAAATAGTTTAAGTTATCACTACTACTGAGAGATTCTTCATTATCTGGAGACCTTCCGTTACTTGAAGATTCTTCGTTATCTGGAGACCTTCCGTTGCTTGAAGATTCTTCGTTATCTGGAGACCTTCCGTTACTTAAAGATTCTTCGTTATCTGGAGACCTTCCGTTACTTAAAGATTCTTCGTTATCTGGAGACCTTCCGTTACTTAAAGATTCTTCGTTATCTGGAGACCTTCCGTTGCTTGGAGATTCTTCATTATCTGGAGACCTTCCGTTACTTAAAGATTCTTCATTATCTGGAGACCTTCCGTTACTTAAAGATTCTTCGTTATCTGGAGACCTTCCGTTACTTAAAGATTCTTCGTTATCTGGAGACCTTCCGTTGCTTAAAGATTCTTCGTTATCTGGAGACCTTCCGTTACTTAAAGATTCTTCGTTATCTGGAGACCTTCCGTTGCTTGGAGATCCTTCGTTATCTGGAGACCTTCCGTTACTTAAAGATTCTTCGTTATCTGGAGACCTTCCGTTACTTAAAGATTCTTCGTTATCTGGAGACCTTCCGTTACTTAAAGATTCTTCGTTATCTGGAGACCTTCCGTTACTTAAAGATTCTTCGTTATCTGGAGACCTTCCGTTACTTAAAGATTCTTCGTTATCTGGAGACCTTCCGTTGCTTGGAGATCCTTCGTTACTGTTATCCTGTAATTGGCTATCGTCAATTAATCGATCAGCAAATGGAGCAGTCTCAATATTTTGACATAGGAGCCCATCATCAATCGCTAAACTAGCTATTTGAGAAGCAAGATTTTTACAATCTTCTGATTTAAAATCGCTAAGAAAACATTTTTCAGACTTTTTTCTTTCAGCTTGATTCAAATTATTACCTAACAGATAAAATATTTGCAATAAGAGACCGCGTATTTTTAGATAATCAAAGTTTTTATCAACTATGTTCTTAACTAATGCCATTTTTTCTAAAGTAAAGCATTGTGCTCTATTCTTAGCTAATTCATTACGTATCTCCTCTATTTTGTCTAAATTACCGAGGCTACATTGAAGTAATAATATGACTAGTAGAAAAAATAGGACAAATACCCTAAGTTTTATATTTACTATTGATATTTTCCTAATTCTCATAAAATAAAGAATGCCCCCGATGCAACAATACTATAAAATAGTAAAAAGTCAATTATTTTTTATTAAAGTTTAATTTTGAAGTATCATTTTTACGTGGAAGCAACGTAAACCATGATATCTGAATCTTTAATTGATTTAAAATTATCATAATCAGCATAATTTCTTATAAAATGAAAGTTAGCGTGTAATAAGGCTTCTTTTATCTCATCTTTACTATATATTGTTTGTATATGAGTTTCTTTGTTCAAAGTTTTCTTATTAAAAGAAAACTTTTTAGTCACTTTTTCAAATTTTAGAGTAGATATAAGTTGTTTTTTGGATAAATTATAATTGTTATTCCAAAAAAATTGAATATCATTATATTTTTTAATAAATGATTTGTTGTGATAATTTTTAATTATATTTTTTTCTGTACTAACATCAAAAATATAAATGCCTCTGGGTTTGATTACTCTTTTAACTTCCCTAAGATGTTCCAAAATTTCTTTTTTTGTTAATAAATAATTAATCGAATCATGAGTGCAATAAATGCCATCAAATGAATTATTCATAAAAGGAAGATTCTTCATATTAGCTTGTACTAAAGGACAATTAACTTTACAGCGTGCTTTTTTAAGCATAGCTAGTGAAAAGTCTACACCAAATAAGTTGGGTGTCCATTCTTTCATTAATTGTAAAAGAGATCCTGTTCCTGATGCTATTTCTAAGAAAGAATGCTCTTTTTTGAGCTGAAATTCTTTAAAAATATTAATGAGTAAATTTGCCCATTTTTGATAAGGCACTTCTTTCATAACTAAATCGTATATCTCTGCAAAGCGGGAATAAGGGATAGGGTACATTGAATATTTCTTTAGCCGTAATTACTTTACACATTACGTCGTAAATAGTCTATCATCATTAGTATGTCTTTTTCGAACCTTAAAGAAGTACAGGAAAGCATGTCCCGCTTTGCCCAAATTTTTGAGACTCAATATAATGCACTTCAAACGTCCAAAATTGAGAAAGAAATTCAAAATTTAAAAAAAACCATTGAAGACCCTTCCATTTGGCAAAATTCTGATAGTGCAAAGAAGGCTAAAATAAAGCAGTCAAAAATTTCTTACTTTGAAAAAAAATTAGAATCTTGGCAAAAATTAAGAAAAAAAATCAGTGATTTAGGTGAATATATTGAAATTGCCAATATGGAATCTGAAGAAACTTTAATTCCTCAAATTAGTGATCGTTTAGCTGAACTCAAAAAAAAACATCAAAAACTAGATTCTGAAAATTTATTAAATAAAGCTGATGATTTTCGCAATGCTTTTTTAAATATTCATCCAGGAGCTGGTGGAACAGAATCTCAGGATTGGGCTGATATGCTTTATAGAGCTTATCGACGTTGGGCTGAATTTAGACATTTTGATGTTGATTTGGTCGATTATCAGGAAGGGGAGGAAGCAGGTATAAAAAATGTAACCTTGCTAATTAAAGGTAGAAATGTGTTTGGTCTTTTGAAATCAGAAAATGGAGTGCATCGATTAGTTAGAATCTCTCCTTTTGACTCTAATAAACGCAGGCATACGTCATTTGCCTCTGTACATGTTAGCCCTGAGATTAGTGATGATATTGAGATAGAAATCCAAGAAAAAGATCTTCGGGTTGATACTTTTCGAGCCAGTGGAGCTGGTGGGCAACATATCAATAAAACGGATTCAGCGGTGAGATTATCCCATATGCCGACAGGTATTGTCGTTTCATGTCAAAACGAAAGAAGTCAAACAAAGAATAAAGGCACTGCTATGAAAATTTTAAAAGCGCGCCTTTATGAGATTGCTCAAACTGAAAAGCAAAAAGAAATTGAATCAAAATCTGGTGATCGAAAAGATATTTCTTGGGGAAATCAAATACGCTCCTATGTTTTTCATCCCTATACTTTAGTGAAAGATTTAAGAACAGGATATGAAACAGGTAATGTACAAGCGGTAATGGATGGTGCTTTTGATCCCTTCATTGAGGCCTATCTAAGGGAATTAATAAAATAATCAAATAGAAATAACTTTAGAAAATGATTTAGTCGGCCGATGGATGGGACTGGGAAGTATCTATGAATCTCTTAGATCGCATTCTTTTAGTGTTGGCCAGTCTCTGTCTTTCCGCTATTTTTGTCATTTTCTTTTCCGGTGAATTAAGTTCAAATTATTCTTCAAAAAAACTTTCTTCAACTAAATCAGAAAAGAAGTCTAGTAAAGATAAAATGGTCATTTATGGCCAAGAAATTGAAAAAGCAATCAATCAATATTTTCGTACCCTCAAAGAGAATCCTGAGATTGATGAAGAAGAAAAACGCTTAGTCAATGATATTATTTTTGAATCAAATAAAATTCAAAAACTCACTAAGAAAATCGAATTAAGTGAGCCAAAAAAATCTAAAAATAATCTTTTTATAAATCATGTTGTTGAAAAGGGAGAGTCTTTATGGCGAATTTCTAATAAATATAACGTTCCACTCTACACCATTATATCGGCAAATCCTAAAAAGACCAATCAAGTAATTCATCAAGGAGATATTTTAAGTGTACCTACAAAGAAAGGGATTGTTTATAAGGTTAAGAAAGGAGATAGTTTATCAAAAATAGCCAAAATATATAAGATATCTACACAAAATATTAAAAAAATCAATAAACTTACCTCTTCTCGAATTGGTTTAGGGAAAAATCTTTTTTTACCTGATGCTAAGCCCTTACCTGTAATTAAATATACATATCAAAATAAATTTATTTGGCCAGTTAGAGGTAGAGTTACTAGCAGATATGGTTGGAGGATACACCCAATTTCGAAGAATAGGCACTTTCACCGAGGAGTTGATATTAGTGCAAAGAGAGGCACTAATATTCGAGCAATCGCCAAAGGTGTAGTTATCTATTCAGATAAAAGTGGAGGCTATGGTAGGCTAGTGATTCTCAGGCATAGTCAAAACTATTTAAGTGCCTATGCCCACTGCTCAAGAATATATGTAAAAAAAGGCAAAGTTGTTAGAAGAGGTCAAAGGATTGCAAAAGTCGGCTCTAGTGGTTTAAGCACGGGTAGTCATTTACATTTTGAGGTTAAACATTACCATAAGAATACAAACCCAATTATTGCTTTAAGAAAAAAAATAAAAATACCCATCAGTTAATATTTACTATGATATTTTGTAGAAAATATACGTCCTTCTTTGCTTTCCTCTTTTCATTCTTGTTCGTTTTTATCATCAATACTTTTTCTGGAATTGAAAGGTACGACCCGATGGAAATTTATAAACAAAAAAATGTGAAAACGATGGGACCTAAAGAAGAAAGAGTAATTCTAGGGAATCAACTTATTGCATCTGCCCAATATTTTTATAACATTAAAAAGCAATTAATTCGTGCTCAATATTATTTGGATGATAACCCCGATGGAAAGACACTTTATTTGTACAATAAGACAGGACTTTTTGAAGAAGCTTCTTTCAATAAAAAAAATCAACTTGTAGAAAAAATTCGCTACCAAACATCTCCAACAGGAATTATTTCAACGTATAAAATTTTGAATAAAAATATTAGTTGGAATTTTATTTATAAAAATGATGTGCTTCGTCTTGGAAAAAGGTATTTTAAAAATCAACTTACTGAATATTTTGTTATTACTAAACGAACAAAAAATTATTATTTAAAAAATTTATTTACAGAAGATAATCAAAGAATTGGTTCTGTTGAATACTTTTATAAAAATGATTTACTGATAAAACGTATTAGACGAGATAATGTTGGCTTCAGAAAAGCGGAACACCATTATACATTAAATGGTCTTTTAAAAGAGATATGCTTATTCAAAATGAACGCTAAAAATATTTATGAGCTAGAAAAAAAAAAAGTATTGTTATATTCAAAATAAGTAATGAATCAAAATAACCACATACTTCTTACTTTATTAAAGGGATCTTTAAAAATTGTGTGCAAAAAATTAAGTTTAACCTAAATCAATGCAGATAAATAGGTTATGATTGTTTAAGACTCTATGGTAGATATTGTAAGGATATTTTTAGTATTTTGAATTAAATTATGAGTTTTTTTTTTATTCTGAGCGTATTCTTTTTTACTTTATTATCCGAGATAAATTTATATTCTGAGGATAAGCATTTATCCACTGAGCTTCCTTTTCAGATAAAATGGCCAATTCATCATAAAAAAGCTTATAAAATAAGCTCCACATTCGCTGAATCACGATATGATCACTTTCATAATGGTTTAGATATACCTGTAAATAGTATGAAAGTTTATCCTGTGAGTGCAGGTAATGTTCTTTGGGTGAAAAAATCTAAAAGGCGCTTGAATGAGCCACCCTTTGGAGGTGGAAATACTGTAGTTTTAAGGCATGATAATATTTGGAGTGGCTATATGCACTTAAAAAATATTGATTCTCAACTTATTTTTAATAAAGTTCTTTCAGTGAATGATAACATTGGTTTATCCGGAAAAACAGGACATTCAGGGGGAGCTCATCTTCACTTTTTTATCTTCAATTTTAAATATTTTTGTTTTTATAATCCTTTATTATTGATTGATAAAAAAAATATTAAAGATACCAAACCTCCTAAGTTGAGAAACTATAAAGTTACTTCTTCTAAAAAAAATAAAAATGACTTCGCTCAAAATATTATTTCTAATAATATTTTGCTTGCTCGTATTGAAGATCAAGGAGGTGCTTCAGAAAAATGGGGAATTTATTATCTAAAAGTCTATGACAAAGAGGATACTTTACTTAGGGAGATTACGTTTGATTATATTCAGTTCATAAATCATCACTGGGTCAGTTCCAATAAACTTACATTTCGACAAGTGTATTATAGAAATTACTATATATTGCATAATAATTCTGAAGAAAAAATTAAATTGGAGGCTGGTGGTCTCTATGGACCGCCATTAATTGTCAAGTGGGGTCAATAATTAAGACAGCTTATAAAATATTACTAATTTTTAATGGCTTCAATAACAAAATTGATACGGTCATTTCCAAAAAAAAGTTCTTTACCGATAACAAAAGAGGGGACTCCAAAGATGCCTTTGGTTATTGCTTTTTTATTATTGGCATCTAGCTTTTGTTTTACTTCAAAAGAAATCGCCTTTTTTGCCAACTTCTTGGCATCCAAGCCAACATCTTTTGCACTGTCTTTAATTACAGAGGTGTCAGCACCATTTTTTTGTTCTGACCAAATTGCAGACATGAAACGGTCCATAAATTTTTTTTGTTGTACAATATCATTAATAGCAATAAAAAATTTAAGAGAATAAAGAGATATAAATGGCATTTTATAGGGGAATTTTAAATTAATATTGTATTTTTGAGCCCATCTTAATAAATCTTTTTGAGAATATTCTCTTTTGGCTGCAATTGATATAGGTGAAATTATACCATGAGCTTTAAATATTCTAATTAAAAAAATAGGCAGATACTTTATTTTAATATTATCATCAATTTTTGAAATTTCATTGTGTATAGCGTACCATGCAAGATAAGAAAATGGACTCACCGTATCAAAATAAAACTCTATTGTTTTTTGCATTTTAAGTATTTAGGAGAAATCATTTTGTTCAGGTTTGTGCATTTGATGGTAAAAAAAGAATCCAACAAAACTGATTTGTAAAATTCCAGCAATCATTATATAAGTTCTTTGATAATATAGGAGCGGATAATTCTTTTTCGGAAAACTGTAAATTGTTTGATTTGTATCATCAAACTTAATTATTTCTATTTCTTTATCTTTTGCAAGTAAAAGTTCTTCTTTAAATTTTTGATAAGCTTTTTTATCATCAAGCATCATATCCCGTCTTTTACTAAATTTTTTTTTGTTATCTTCAAGATTCTTAATCCATTCAGATAATTTAAACTTTTTTTCATAAAGTTTCTGATAAGCAAGATAGCCTTTAGAGCTGAAAAAAAAAAGGTAAATAATAATTTGAAAAGTAAAGAAAATCAAGGGCCAAAAAAGCCAATGTCTATGATTAGAAGTAATCATGTCTTGAAAGCATTTCTGCCGGGATAGATGGCTTCAGCTTCTAAGGTTTCTTCAATTCTTAGAAGTTGATTATATTTGGCAGTCCGATCAGTTCGACTCATTGATCCTGTTTTTATTTGCCCCGTATTAGTGGCTACGGCTAAATCAGCAATAGTAGTATCTTCTGTTTCGCCCGACCTATGGGATATGATTGAGGTGTAACCTTGTTGGCTGGCAAGTCTGATTGTTTCAATTGTTTCCGTAAGCGTACCGATTTGATTGAATTTAATCAGGACACTATTGGCTATTTGTGCTTGAATACCCTTTTTGAGTATTTTTCTGTTCGTGACAAAAAGGTCATCGCCGACAAGTTGTATTTTATTTTGAAGCTTTTGAGTTAAAAGAATCCATCCATCCCAATCATCTTCAGCCATAGCATCTTCTATTGAAATTATAGGATATCTGTTTGAATAATCTTGGTAGAGTTCGACCAATTCTTGAGAGCTTAAGGTTTTATTTTCGCTTTTAAGGTGATATTTATCATTCTTATAAAATTCTGAAGAAGCACAATCAATAGCAATGAAAGTTTGACTGCCAGGCTTATAACCGGCTTTTTCTGATGCCTGTAGAATCAGTTCAATAGCTTCTGAGTTGCTTTTTAGGTTAGGAGCAAAACCGCCTTCATCACCGACATTTGTATTTAAACCCTTGCTTTGTAAAAGTAATTTTAGATGATAAAATATTTCAATACCCTGTCGCAAACATTCTTTAAACGATTCGTAGGCGACTGGAATGAGCATAAATTCTTGAAAATCGAGAGTATTGTCAGCATGAGCTCCGCCATTGATGACATTTATCATAGGAACTGGTAAGGTATTTGCAAAAGTACCACCCAAATACTTGAAAAGAGGTAGTTTATAATAAGTTGCTGCCGCACGGGCATTCGCTATAGAAACTCCTAGTATGGCATTTGCCCCTAGATTTGTTTTATTTTCACTGCCATCTAATTTTATCATACATTGGTCAATCGATCTTTGATTGACAGCATTTAGGCCTATAATGTGTGGTTGAATAATTTGTGTAACGTTTTTAATCGCCTGTTGAACTCCTTTACCGCAAAAACGAGTGATATCATTATCTCGGAGCTCCAAAGCTTCACGCTTGCCGGTGGAAGCTCCTGATGGCACAATAGCTCTACCCAAAACACCGCTTTCCAAGAAAACATCTACTTCCAGTGTTGGATTTCCCCTTGAATCAATAATCTCTCGAGCTTTTATTTGTTGTATAATTGTTGACATGGTGATTGTATTTAATCAGGCTATTGGTTGAGCATACGCTTTTATAGTTTTATCAAGTGCTTCTTTTAAGATATTTTCAACTGAATTTATGAGAATATCGTCTAATCTCAAAGCTGGTGTAATTATTTTGATCTCAAGTGTGCTGTTTTTTTGGTTTTTTTTGATTTGAATCGATGGAAATGTATCTTCAATTGGTTCATTTTTTTGAAGAATTGCTTCATGAGATGGTAGTACTTTTTTTACCTCAAAAGTTTTTTTATTCTTTTTGATATTTGACGTATTTTTCAAATAGATTTTTGCTTCTCTCACAGTAGAAATTTGATCTGATTGAAATTGATCAATAAATTCATTGGCAACCTTTTTCTTTACTGCTTGAGCTAATTGAATTAGCATATTTTTTGATGTAATATCAGCTTTTTTAGCTTCTAGGAGTGTTGAATAAGATATTTCAGCAATAGAGAGTATTTCGGTAATATAGTTTCTTGATTTTCCAACAATCTTTGAAAGTTCTGAATCGCTGTAATTGAATTTTTGTTTTAATTTTTGATATGCTAAAGACTCTTCAAGTGGGCTGAGATTTTCTCTTTGAAGGTTTTCGATGACGGCCAGTTTATATGTTTCTTGTTTGTTTTTGTCGAGTATTCTACATTCAATATCAATCCAATTTAAAGATACGGCGGCATGATATCTTCTTTCGCCCGCTATGATAGTATAGTTTCCTTTTCTCCCAGTAACTAAAATTGGCTGTAATAGCCCGTCCTGTGAGAGAGAATTAGCGAGGGTATCAATATTAACATTTTTATTTTGACGAGGCTGTTCTTCTGAAGGTTGAATATTATGAAGAGGTATCTTTCTGATAGCCCCTCCAATCTCTTGATCAAAAATTTCAACAGCAGCAGAAAGGTGCTTAATTTTTGATCCCACTGATAACCTCATTTGTAAACAATAAATATTCTTTTGCTTGTTTTATCTTTTTATTGTATCCTAGTATTGTTTCTCTTGAAAGGTGACTTTCTCCGATGGCTACACCAACTGAAATGGAGTTTTGGAATACAGGAAAATATTTTTCAATGATGGGAAGTATTGTTTTAGTAAGTATTGTATTACTTTTCAATTGAGTAACTAAAGCACCAAGAATTTGTAGATTAGGATTAATTCTTCGCTTAATGCTTTCAATTGTATTTTGGAGACCTCTGATACCATCTACTGAAAATTTCTCTGCTTGAAGCGGAATAATTACGTACTGAGAGGCTACTAGAGCATTAATCGTAAGAATTGATAAACTTGGCGGACAATCAATGACAATAAAGTCAAATGCTTTTTTCATCTTATTAAGAGCATCTCTTAATATGTATGGAGCTTCTATATTTAAAGAACTAAATTCAACTTCTGCTAAGTTGATTTTAGAAGGAAGAAGTGATAAGTTCTCATATTTAGTAGTTTGAATGACTTGATCGATATTTTGTTTTCTTAAAAAAATGTCGCTAATTGTGGGGGCTTTATTTTCGTGGTCGAGGAAAACTCCAGTGCTGTTTGCTTGTGGATCCATATCGATAAGCAATGTTTTGTATGAATTTATGGCCAAACCGTGGGATAGGTTTAGAGCGGTCGTTGTTTTCCCTTCACCTCCTTTTTGATTAGCTATGGCGAAGGTTGTATTTACTTGCATTGTTCGTGCGTAAACTATTTTTAGTGACTGTAAACGTCAATTATTTTTAATAAAGATTTAAAAATAATAACAGAGATCTGTCTAAACCGTAGTAATTTATTGAAAATAAAAATTAAAAATAAAGTAAATTAAAAAAATACTTAACTTTTAACTGAAAATAAGTATTTAGATTGGTGGAATATCTTATTCATCAATCTAAAAAAGATGTAATTTGTTTAAGTGAAATTGTGAAATATCTTGACACGGATTAAAGTTAATCAAACTAGTAATCAGTGAAATCTTTTATTTGGTCAGAATCTTATCAATCAATGGGAATTTGGGGTTCTTTGAGTTGTTTTTGTAAAATACATCATTGTGAATCATGGGGAGTGATGACCGCTTTCAATGGAGAGTGTAGTTATATTTCCTCGAATGGAGAGATTCAAGATGATATGAAATTTAACTTAGTGGATATGCCTGTTACAATTATGAAAGGAGAGGGTATTCATCAATATTTTATTCCTGTTTTTTTACATGAACAAATCATATTTTGTTGGGAGTTTAAAACAAAGGTACTTATTTATCAGGAAGAGATGAATGTATTGCAATTTAATTTAGAGCTATTTGTTTTGTATGAATCATACAATAGTACTTTATATCCCTCATTTTTGGTATTGTTATATCCACTGCGGGGTTCAATGGCACTAACCAATCAAAAGATCGCTCACTCAAAATCTGATAATATTATTTTTTTAAATGGTAAAAAAGGCACTGGTAAATATACTTTTTTGCAGTGTTTTCTTTTACTTCATCACAATTATTTTATACAAAAAAATAATTTAAACCAAGCAGTTAATCGAATAAGAGTTAGTTTGCCGAATGGTAAATATAAATCTTTGTTTTATGTTCCAGAGTTGGCTTTCTTAGACACTGTTCAGCAAGAGAAACTACTCCATAAAGGAATAGAAGGAAAGGAATATTTAATTATTGTCTCTGTATACGATATTGCTGTTTTATACTCAAATCGTATTATTTCCAAAGAAATTCTTGACTTGTGCACTTCAAATCATCTTCTATTTCCCTCTTTATCGAAAAGAAATGAAGATATTATTAAAATACTTAAATTTACCTCTTCAGTGAAATCATTGAAATATGAGAAATCTGTCTTTAGTAAAAATAATAATTTTGAAAAAATTTCTAATTATATTGTCGATAATAAATTAAATTTATGTGAAATTAAAAACAATATCTCTCAAAATACAATGAATCAATATGATAAAATAGAAAATTTCGATAATTTATTAATTCAAAAAATGAAATTAGAAAAAAGAACATTAAGAGAAATTATTGCTAGTATTGAGGCTAACGCTATTCGATATGCTCATGCTGAAGTAGGTAATTCACAAAATAAAATGTCTGATCTTTTAGGAATATCACGTGGTTCATTGCAAAACAAATTAAAAAAATATAATTTAAATTATGATACATGGATTGATTAAAAGATAGTAGCTTAACGATGAGATATATAGAAAAAATAACAGACGCAGGTGTTCTTCTTAAAATCAATTTGAGAGAAGGATATTACTCAATTTATAAATCAAATAAACCAATTATAAATACTACTTCTAATATGCCTACAACATTTTTTTCATTACAGCGAGTTATTTTTGTTGGTGATTTATTCAAAGAAGACTTCTCGGTAGAGAAAAAACTTGGTTTTTTCTCTGTTTCTAATAAACAAATTATAATTCCATTTAAAATTCTTGAGATGTCGGATATCCGACATCTTAAGCTGTCAACTGATGTTCCTCTCGATATTTTACCTGTAAATATCTATTATTTTAAAGATTTAAATATTGGAGTTTATTTGAATGCTCTTAAAACAGGAATACAGTATTTTATTCTTGAACCGAGGTTTGAACGAAAACAAATTATTGCTTTAAAACAAGCTTTTCCGTATTGCAGAGTAATTATATACCAAGATGATATTGATTTTATGAATACTGAAAGTAAATCAAATGAAAGTATACAAAATATAGATTCTGAATTAATTGAAAAAGGAGAGATTGCTCTTTTATCGAAAAATATTTTATTTTCAGCACGACTTTTTTTATTAAAAAAGCAATGGAGAGAATTATTTTTACTTTCTTATAAATTGCCTGTGTTCTCACTAGAATCTCAGTTAATTTCATCTTATTTGGAGATTGAGATTAAACTTATAAAAAAAAATAATAATAAAAATGATGATGATTCGCTTATTGAGTTGATTAAGTTGAAAAAATTATATGATGCTTTAAAGTGTTTTTTATCATTAGAAAAAAAGAAAGTGGACATGTATCTTAGTCAAAATTTTATAGATACTGAGTTTATTGAAAAAATAGAGGTAATAATTCATTCAAAAAAACAATCTTTAGGATATATGGAAGTTTCTGATCAAGTTCAGCGTTCTTTTTATGATTATGTTTCTTTAAAATTGAAAGAAAGAACAATGGAAATTGAAAATTTGATTTTAAGATGAATTTATATCTTGATAATCTTTTTTGGGTCTCTGTTGATATTGAGACAACAGGAATTAATCCTTACGAACATGAAATTATAGAGATTGGGGCTGTTTTGTTCTCATTGAAATCAATAAAAAAAAGATTTCAGCGATTAGTTAAAATAAATAAAAAACAGGATCCTCGTGCTCAAGCAATACATAAAATTACAAATGAGGAAGTTGAAAAAAATGGTGTTTCCTTAGAAAATGCACTTAGTGAACTTCTTCTTTTTATAGGAGAAGTTCCTTTAATTTTTCATAATGCTTCTTTTGATCTTTCATTTCTTTTGCTTGGTTTTAGTAAGCAAAAAATAGAACTCCCGCATAATTATTATTATGATAATCTTTTTATTTCTAGAACATATTTTATAGATCGTAAATCTCATTCATTAGCTTATTTGAGAGAGATTTATAATATTGATACTGGTGAATCTCATCGAGCTCTAGCCGATGCGGAGGCAACAGCTCTTGTTTTTATGATTAGTTTATCAGAAAGATATGATCAAATTAATTCTAAAAAAAAAATGAACTCTTTTTTACGGTATCATCGAAAAGCTGATCAATTTAAGCTTAAATTACATAAAAATTTTAACCGAATTGAAAAATATTTTAATAATTATATTAAAACTGAAAAATCATTACATATTAAATATACAGATAAAGATAATCACGTACGAGATATTAGGTGTGTAATAAAAGAAATTATGGTTTTTAATCAAAATATCTTTATTAAAGCTTCTGTTTTAATGGAGTCTGGAGATATTTTGATTCCATTAAAATATGCTAAAATTTATGATACTACAGGGATTTTAATGATTGATTCTTTTTAAAAAAGCAATTATTAAAATATTTTAGGCCAAAAAGTTGGCATAAAATATTTAAGCAGGAATAAATTAAATTAAAAGCTTATTTTATATTTAATTTTAAAATTCTCTATTCTTAAAGTATTTAATATTAAGGTTCAAATTATGAAGAATTATCAATATACCTATTTGTATTTCAAAAGACGGAATAGGTATTGCATTGGAAGTAGATAGCTATATGATTATAATTAATCATATAGCTATCGTGATATAAATTGTTTCAAGTTGAATAGGGTAGAGTATATTTTTTTATTATTTTTTAGGAAGTCTCAAATAAGGTAATTTGAATTTGAAATCTGGGCTACATAAATAATAACTCTAAAGAAATATATAAAAGTTTTATTATTATTTTTTTGTTGTCGTTCTCACCAGTTTAATTGATTATAGTTGTCGTGAGTTTTACAATGCAGTCAAATAAATTAGATAAAAAAATATCATTATTAGGGATTTATATGGTTGTTTTTTTAGATGTTTTGGGGTTTGGAATTATTATACCTGTTATTCGTGATTTGACAATTTTTCTTGCTGATGCTTCAAATTTAGAATTACCTTATGTTGTCTTGAGTGGTATATTGATGTCGAGTTATTCATTAGCTCAATTTTTATTCGCCCCAATACTAGGAAGTTTGTCAGATCGTTATGGGCGAAAAATGTTGCTGGCTATATCTGTTTTGGGTAATGTTTTAAGTTATCTTATGTGGGCAATTAGTAATGATTATTATTTTTTCCTTATCTCTCGGTTGATTAGTGGTATTACAGGGGGTAATCTTAGCGTCGCTCAGAGTTATATTGCAGATGTAACTACAAAAAAAGATCGTGCAAAAGCGATGGGGATGTTTGGTGCTGTTCTTGGAATTGGGTTTGTAATTGGTCCTTTTTTTGGAGGTTATTTGAGCATTGTCGACATGACTGCTTTTAATCAACAGTATTTAATGATTGACTTTAATCGCTTTTCTTCGATTGGTTTAGCTTGTGCTTTTCTCTCGGTTGTCAATTTACTTCTGATTATTTTTAATCTAAGAGAGTCTCGTCCTGGATTGTTTTTGTTTCTTTCTAAGGATGGAAGATCTGATCACAAACAATCACATTCTTCTTCCTCATCTGCTCAGTATGTTGCGTGGAACTTTATAAAAAATATTTCTCTTCAAGGCATTTCAATAGATTTAAAAAAACTTATTCTCATGAATTTTTTATTTTCATGTAGTTTTGTTTTTTTAGAATCTACTTTAGCTTGGGATCTCTTAAATAAGTTTGATTTGAATACTCAAAATACAGGAATTATATTTGCTTGTATGGGATTATTCTTGGTTTTTGTGCAGGGTGGGGTTTATCGAATACTTCACAATAAATTTGAATTAAAACAGATTATTCAACTCGGTTTCGTAATTTCAGGCATATCTTTAGGAATTTATCCTTTTGTAAATAGTATAACACTCTTTTGTTTTGTTCTTGCTATGATTACATTTGGTCTTGGAATTGTAAATCCATCTGTTTCGGCTTTGATTTCTTTGGGAGCAGAAAAGGGTAAACAAGAAAAACAAGGGCTGAGCCTAGGACTCATGCAATCGTTTACGTCGCTTTCTAGGGCAGTGATTCCCATTGTGGCAACTTTGATGTATGATTATATCTATCATATCCTGCCGGCTTTAAGTGCTTCATTTTTGGTTGTATTAGCTTTTATTATTTTGCTCTCACCTTTTAATAGAAATTGAAAAGTAGACTTGGGTCATTTAAAAGTCTATTTGTTTTCTTTTTTATTATAGATAAAAATATTTTCATCTCTTCATAGTCTGTTTCATTATAAATATATCTCATTAAAAGACTATTTAATCTGTTTTTATAGGTGATTAGTTCTTTTATATGGGTAGTTGTTTTATTCATTTGAAGGGTCCTTTCATTGAGTTTTTTTTTGACTTTAAATACTTCTTTATTGATTTTTCTAAGATATTTATTTAGTTTTTTTATTGATTTATTGAAATTATTTATTTTTATAATAGATTTTTTTTGATTGTAAATTTTCATTATTTGTCTATTTGAATAGGCCATTTTCTTGAGATTTTGTATAGTTTGTTTTATTTTATTTAACTTTTGTGTGATACCTTTATTTTTAAAATTTTTGTCTACCTTAAGTAAATTATTAAAGTTTTGAATTGCTTCATTAAGTTGCATTGAATACGATATTTTTATTGTATTTCCAGGAAAATATGGTATACTGTTATTTGCTCCTGGATATATGTTTATATTGATAAATTTAGCACCGAAATAGCCCCATGTTGCAAACGAGATACTGCTAGATTCTCTAGGAAGTTGGAATGTTTTTTTTAATTGAATTGTAATTTTGCTCACTCTTAAGTCTGTTTCAATACGAACTACTTCACCCACAATTATAGAGGTCTGAAATCTTACTTTTGTGCCTGGCATGATATCTTCAAAAAAATTAGTCTCAAGGTTGAGTTCATAATAATTTTTTGAGTTATAGTAATTATTTAGAATAATGTATATAGTAAAAAAACTGAATAGAAATATAATGCTGAACGATAAAAACAAAGAAAGTTTTGTTTCATCTTGAATAATTTTCGTATAGGCTCTCTTGAACACATTTTTTAGAGAATATAAAGAAGAATGATAGATATCAATCAGTCGTTTTAACTATGTTATTCTAATTTTTGTCGTGTGTTGCACATTTTTAAAGAATAATATATATAGCAATAAATACGTTTATTTATTGCTTATTGTAATTATTGTATGATGAGAGATATTTTTACACCCAAAAATACGAAACTCAAAGCCATACCAAGAATAGGAATTAATATGGGCACTCGAAAGTGTTTTACTTCTGGTTCCTCTCTTTTAATTTTTATGAGCGATAAATTAATCACCATAAATAATAGTATAATCACGAAACTTGTTATCTCTCCCAAAGAAGTGAGAGGTAAAACAAGGGCAAAAAATAAAATTATACCCGAAATAGTTAAAGTTGCTTTAATGGGAGTTCCCGTTTTAGGATGAATTTTTTCGAATGATTTGTGGGCTAATGACTGTGACGCCATGCCGTAAAGTACTCTGGACGCCATGATAATTTGAATCAAAGCACCATTAATAACAGCAATGAGGCTTATAATACTAACTAAACTAGCATAAAATTGACCTTTTTGTGATAAAATATCAGCCAAAGGAGCTTTACTTTGGGCTATTTCAGAAATGGGCAGAGAAGTTATGGTTACTAAAGCAACTAAAATATAGAGCACGGTAGATATAATGACAGAAAGGATGATGGCTTTTGGTATAGTTTTTTCGGGCTGCACTACCTCTTCGGCTACATTAACCATATCTTCAAAGCCAACAAAGGCGTAAAAAGCCAAGAAAGATCCTAAAAGTATGCCTGACCATGCAGAAATACCGCCGCTTGGAATATATTCAGGGAATAAATTTGGTATTTTAACAAGATTTCCTCCTAAAAGTGTAATTACCATAATAAGTCCGCCTACCTCAATGAGCGTAATGAGACTCACCAAAAACATAGACTCTTTCATACCCCAACAGGCAAAAAAACCTAAAATAACTACCAAAACTAGAATAACCAATGCTTCAGGTGATGGGAAAAATATCTGAAAATAACCAAAAAAACCTTTTGATAGAGTTGCTGCTGAAAAAATTCCCGTAAAAATAACAGTATAACCAATAATTTTTGAAATTTTTTGGCTGTTAAAAGCACGGTTCACATAAGCTACTTCTCCTGCACTTTTAGGAATTCGAGCGGCTAACTCTGAATAGGATAATCCAGTTAAGGTTGCAAGTATTGCTGATATTAGAAAAGATAAAGGGGCATATATGCCAGCGTAGCCTACGACTTTGCCAATGAGAACGTAAACACCAGCACCTAATATTGCTCCTACACCATAGAATACAAGAAATGGTAAATTAATAACTCGTTTTAAAGACATTGATACATCCTCCCTCTCAAAGTTTAGCTAAAATTTGGCTCATATCCACATATACGAAACCTCACAGCAAACAAAGAGACCACACATTCAATAACAATTCTCTCTCACGTAAAGAAAAATAATAAAAATTTTATTTTTATAGTATTGAAAGATTAAAAAGTCAAGTTCCTTTCTGGACGATTTAAGATCTGGAGGTTTAAGGTATTTATAGTTGTTTTTTTTTAAGTAATGTAAGATTTAGAAGGAATAGTTTATGAGAATATACTATAAACTGTTGTATATTGTTTACACCTAAAAAAACTGTCTATTCTCTGAAATTTACATTGTATGACCATGTATTCAGTATTTCAAAAGTACTGTAAAATGTTATATACAGGGTATATATATTATTAAATAGACTATACTAAAAGATAACTAAGTAGGTCTATTATTGTTCAGATTTTGTTTTGCTTTAATAAAGCTATCTAAATGAGTAATGCTGATTTAAGAGTAAAATTATTATATTTTGTATAAAACAAGTTTACTTTTATTTCTTTTGTTTTTTTTCTGTTGTGCTCAGATATTGGAGCCTCAATTTCAGGTGGATGTATTTTCGAAAGATGCAGTAATTACTAAATTTGAATTAAAAAGATCAATTCAGGCAAGTGATTCCTCCATCAATTATTTACCTATTGATATTGAAGCCTCACCTGATAATAGGAAAAATATTTTAATAGAAGTTCCGAAACATGCCTCAGATGAAAATATAAGCACGTCTATTGTTGCTTTAAAACCTGTGATTAGAGGTAGTTACGCCTATATTTTGTATAGAAGAGGGGGAATAAAAAAAATTATTGGCAAAGATATAATTAATTTTTCGCTGATAAACTCTATTACACTGGAAGTTTTTTCAGAAACAAACATGAAAAAACTTTATACTGTTTTTCTTCAAAAAAAGATTTTTCCAGAAATGCCACCCGAAGTATTCAATATTAATATTACTAAAAGAAAAACTAGAAAAATAATTGATGTTCTACTCAATCAAGAGATAAAAGTACATCAAACTCTTATTGCCGATTATCGATATGCGGATGTTAACTTTGATAAAGAATCAGAGAATACTACTTTGAAATGGCTAAGGGGAAATTTGCCTATTGGTACTTTTGAGGTAATTCTAGAAGCAAACTCGAAAACTTATTTAATCAGGGAAGAAGATGCAGGAAAATATTTAAAATTTGAAATAACCCCAGTGGCACAAAGCGGTGTGCAAAATGGTAGGCGATATACTTCATCCGTGGTTGGCCCAGTAAAGTCATTGTTCGGCTTAGCATTGACACAGTCTAAAATTAAAATTGTGGAGATTGGTAATAAATATAGAGATATAGTGGCTAATGATTATATTATTTTACATAATTCCTCTAATACCTTGGTGAGCTTGGATGGTTTATATTTAGGAGTCGATAGAGGTTGCACAATCGCTTCTGGTTTTGTTCGTTCAAATTATAAAGCATTACCAAGTGGCATAAACTTGAGAGCCAATGGATATTATTTGATTTCACGTCTTGGAAATACTCTCGATGCTGATTTGAGTCAACTTACTTCTATCACCTCAAATTACTGTGTCGTCTTAGCAAATTCGATGGAATATCCTAATTCTCCGACGAGTAGTAATGTTATTGATTTTGTAGCTTTTGGTGCCGCAGACACCTCAAGTCGTGTTATAGGAGTTAAAGGAGAAGGGAATAAAAATAGCTTACCTCTTGATAATGGATATATTTTACGTAGGCGGAGAAGTTGTTTATATAATGATAAAGATACTAATCATAATTTTAATGATTTCGAATTGATTACAGATATTCCTCCATCCTACGTTATTAGAAACTCAATGAGGAGTAACTGTGCGAGTATTATTATGACAGATAGTGAAAATATACCAGATGAGACTTCTAAGAATCTTATTATTGCAGAAGTTGGAAATAAAATTAATAATATTTTAGAGAATGATTATATTATTTTATATAATCATAGTGATCAGATTATTGATTTATCTCATTACTATGTGGGGCGGGATGCTAATTGTACGATTAGTAGCAGAAATTGGACAGAGTATAAACAATTATCAGGTATGATCTTTGCTCATAGTTATTTTTTAATTAGTAGAGCTGCAAGCACTATTGCTCCTAATTTTACTTGGTCGGGCCCCTTAAACAGTAATTATTGTATTGTTTTATCTAATAAAATTACAAAACCAAGTTCTGTGGTTGAATCTGGTATTATTGATTTTGTTTCTTTTAAAAAAGGTATAGGAGAAAATGGTGATAGAGCTGGAATTTTATCTGAAAAAACTTACTTGCGTAGAAAAGGAGCTTGTTCTCAAATTGATACAGATGATAATATGAGTGATTTTCAAAGAACCAGGGGCGTTATCTCTGATTATAACCCTAGGAATAGTTCTAGTTTAGCTTGCATACCATAATTATTTTCTAATATATGCTAAATTTTCTAAGTCAACTTCAAATAATTCGAATACTTTCATTTTTATTATTATTTAATAATATTTATTGCCTTAATTTACCTCTTATTCGCAAAAGTGGCTCTTACATATCAAATTTAATCTTTCAGCCTAGTATTGTTCAAACTGAAATTATTAAATTAATTAATAATGCAGATGAATCAATCATGGTCTCATTATATGGCTTCGAAAATAAAAAAATAGCAGATGCATTGATTGATGCAAAAGTAGAGCGCGGCATCAATATACGAATGAGTACAGAATATGATTCAGAGAGTAGTGATTCATGGCAAAAGATTATTAATAGTGGAATTTCTGTAAGATTAGGGAACTTTTCTGGAATTATGCACAATAAATATCTTATCTTTGATGATACTTATCTAGTCACGGGTTCCACAAACTTAACACGTGGAATGTTTCGACATTTTAATAATACGATCATACTGAAAAGTAAACAACTGATTAACGATTATAAAGATGATTTTGAAATACAATATGCTGGCTACTATGCAAATGAAAAAGATGATGGCTATGACACAGTCATTGGTGGAGGTTCTAATATTGATTGGAGTCCTCAATCGGAAAAACTAGAATCTCTCATAATTACTCCATTTTTTACTCCTTACAAAAGAACAATTACAAATTATACAGACCGTAGTACCTTAAATTCAAAGGAATGTCCAGTTAATTCTGAAGATATAGAATTAAAAAAAACTTGTTTTCGAAAAATAAGCAGTAATCTTTGTGAAATTGTGCATAGTCATGATTCTTGTACTCTTAAAATTAAAGATAACAATATTCTGTTTACAAATAATGGAGCTGATATTGATCTTGACTGTTATAATAAAAAAACAGGAAGCGATACTCAGGGTACCACCTATCGCTTTTTAGACCACGATAAGATTAATCCTGATGATTATGATAAACCAAAAGAACAACAACGACCAGCTGAACTTTGTGTTACTTATAATCACGCTATTAATACGATTATTAAAACTTTGAGAACTGCTCAAAAGTCAATTACATTTCTTGTATTTGCTTTTACTGATAGAGTTATTATGCAGGAGCTTATTCGAGCTAAAAAAAGAAATATTGAAGTTAAAATTTGGATGGATTCGGGTCAATACCAATTACATCGTAGATATGCTGAAAAATCTCTTATTAATTTGGCACGTCAAATTGGTAATTTTAAATTAACACGTCGCTCTAATGCTGGTCTTTTACACCATAAAGTGATTATTGTAGATGATCAAACTATTATCTTGGGATCTATGAATTATAGTAGTAATGCAGTTAATAATAATGACGAGAATTTTCTTCTCATCAAAAATGCAAATAATTTGGCAAGAAGCTTTAAAAAAGAAATTATTAAAATTGATAGGGTTTCTGTTAATTTATTAGATCAGAAAAATTTGAAAAATATAGTTAATGATGGGGTCACGGGCCAAGCTACCAATGAAGTACGGTAACTGCTTTTTTTATTCCCGTATCTTTTTGTTGATTATCTTCGGTAGTTGCTCATTCTTTACTTTTAATTGTATGTTCATTCAGTCTATTAATGGCATTGAAATTTTAAAAGGTAAAACAAAGTTTGATTACGAACTGGCTCAGCTCAAAAATGCCAAGGGAATTTTACCTGAAAGAATTATTTTTGATTCTTCGAATAAAAACTTACTTTCCAAAGATCCTGCCCATTGGAACGAATTTTTTGCTTATGATGAACACAATTCACTTATCATTTTATCTCCCGCTCCATTATATTTTATTAAAATTCAATCTCAAAGTTTTTTTCATCATTTAGACAAAGAATTTAAACAGATAGTAGGCGGTATAAATGGTCAAGATAAAAAAATCTCTTCTTCTGCTCTGTTGAAAAAAGTAGGAGATTTTGAAGTAGGATTATATTTTACCCCTAAAGAACTGAGCTATAATACTTCCTTCAGAATTATACAAATTGGTAGTGAAAGGTCAAAGAGAGATATTTGGAGATTGCTTGAGGCTTCTGGTGAAGCGATTATATATCTTCCTATTTTTGAAGAAACTCAGTTATTTCATGATTTACAAATAGATGTAGCTTATGGAAAATCTAGAATGGTCTATACTAAGAACTCAATGATACCAACATTGGGGCCCACTCACATAATTGAACATCCTATTGATTTTTCATTTATGATGGGAAAAAATCTTCAAAAAACAAATTGCCTCTTAGACAAACAAGCTCTTTTTTTAACTGAAAATTATACTGTTACACGCGATTTTATTGTTTTTTTCTCTTTGCCTTTGGGAAATTCAAGGCAATGTGGTCGCTTTAGTCGCTGTATCCCTAGGGGGGGGCGTCGAAAAGATTTTTTAGAGACAGATAACGGTATTGCGATACTCTATAGAGGTGATTTAAGCCGGTTCGAAAATTTTTTTTTAAAAGATAATTTTGATTTGAATCATTCAAAAGCTCATTTGAATATTGGTGAGATCAAAAAAATTGAACGTTGCAAAGCTCCACGAACTTAATGGATTTTTATTATTAAACTTTTAAAATTAATTTTTTTTTTGTTCTCCAGACTTTTTTTCTTTAGTTGCTCTGCTTCTTTATTTTCACTTTCTCTTAAATTTCAGAGTACTGGTCTTCATTTTAATAATTTAGATTTTCAAAATTATGATGCGGGTATCTTTACAGAGGAAAAGTCAAATGAAACTAGAAATACTGATGATCGAAATACCGCTATTTTTGGCAACTTAACCTTTGATTTTGATTTGAAATATAAAAAGACCGAGTTTCTTTTAAATATATCACGTCAGGGTTATTGGGGAACCGATAATTTTCAGGGGCGCGATAATGGTCAAAATCCTATTTTAATTAATCGTCTTCATTTTATTTATTATCCTATCAAAAATCTGGCAATTAATTTTGGACGTCAATTTTATAATATAGGAGGAACTCATATTGATTTTTTTTTTAGTGATGTGGTGGATGGTGTGAAGATAGATTATGGATTGTTTGATTGGTTTAAATTTAGCTTTTTATTTGATATCGTTGCTTTAGCGTTTAGACCTCCCAACATTAATATTTATTCTATTGTCAAAAAAGATGATGAAGATTTAAATAATTTTCGTGGTGATACTGTAAATTTTCGTTTTGGTTTTACTCCTCAATTTACTTTACCTCAAACAACCCTTACTTCTATGGCAATTAATAATTGGGTAGATCAATTTGGCTTTGTATTGTTTACCTACCTTCTTCGCTATGGTGCTTCTACACGAGGTTCTGCTAATTTATCTGAAAATGGAAGAAATACACTTAACTATGCAGATAATGATTTTTTAAGCCTTTCTGGTTTAAGAATCTATACAAAGTTTAAGAATTTATCAAGAATTGATTTTACTTTGGCTTATTCAAATGGTAGAGATACACAATTTACTATAAAAAATAGTAGAATTTATAATAATATTGGATTCTCCTTAAATTATGATATTAATTTTCAAAGTGAATCAAGTAAAAATTATATAAAAGTCTTTACAAATATTGGTTATTTTCATCCAAATTTTGCTTCTTTAAATTCTCAATCAATGGGTGGCATACTCACATGGGGTTTGAATAATTATCGTGTTTCTCCTTACGCTTATTTTTATCATTTTCGTGATCACGAAAAAAGAAAATCAGCTCCTGGAAGAATTGATCAAACAAACTCAAAAACTTTTTTAAGAGTTGGTTATGAATGGAGGCGAGAATCTTTTATCATTGATGGAATTGTTTTAGCTTTACTTCAAACAAAAAACTTTCAATATATGGGCACTGAAATAGAACTTAAGTTATCTTATCTCTTTGATAATATAAAAATAGTTTTAACTCCAGCTCTTTACTTCCCATCAGAATATTATCCTAAATTAGCCCAAAATAATCCTTTTATATCTAATGGTATTGATCCACTTTACGCACTTCGATTTGTTGTAGACTATGTACTAGATCTCCGTTTTATATTTACTTCTGAACGACAAGATCAAGATAAAGAAAAAATTAAAGATAAAACTATTAAAATATTAAACCGTCCTACTGAAACAATTGATCAATAATTTAAATTATTAACTAAACCTTATATATTATTGATTAATAAAAATTACGCCCATGAGGATTCGAACCTCAGACCTTCTGATTCGTAGTCAGATGCTCTATCCAACTGAGCTATGGGCGCTTTTATAATTATATATTTATTATAATAATTGGTTAAAAAATTTGTCCAAAAGTGAAGAAATCATTACTTTTTGTTTTAATAAATATACACTCAAAATAAGGGTAGTTGTTATTATATACAAACAAACTAAAATGGAAGCAATATAATATGAACATTGTAAATATCCTAAAATATTAAGCCAAGCTAAAAATATATTTAGCGTGAGTAAAAACATGTAGATAACAAAAATAAAACCGCTTTGAAAAGCGAGTTTAAATTTAATATTAGAAGGTGGATAGCGTAGTAACCCTAGCAACCAGCCAATGAGGAAGGGCCCAATAATTAAAGTAGATTCAATCAAATGATAAAACGGATTCTTATCAAACTTAGAGAAGAATGATTTGCATGTTAAAACTAAAGATTTATAAAAGTAAGACAATTATGCCTTTAGATAGTATTATTTATATTTTTATTGCTCTTAGAATGAGCAGAGCCTTTTAGAATAGTTTGATGCACAAATTTATAAAGATATGGGACTACCCATTGTTTTTCTTTATAGGCATTCCATGCACCAAAAGTGGAGGTAAGGATAAAAATAGTTATATTTAGGTACATCAAAGCATTTGTCACGAAAGGAACAAACTGGAATATTTTTAGAAAACTAGATATGATTGGTATATTTTCAGCGAGCCATACGCATAACCAAATAAATAAAAAAGAAATTTGAAGGTAAAGAGCGTTTTCTGTATGTAATTTGATTATTTTATGAGTTTTTTTAAAATAAAAGGAAATAAGAGGACCCACCAAGGGGACATAAGAAAAAGTAGCATAGCCTTTAGGATTAGTATTATTTGTAATAGAATTTTGAATAGTGTCTTTTAGAGCGGTAATTTTTTGTTTACCATTTTTCCAAGATTCATTTGAATTCGTATTTTTTAAGGAACTTAAGCCATCAGAATTCATACCTAGGCGACTGTCAATCTCTCCTATTAGGAGACAATGATTTTTTTTTTCATAATAAAAATTATTGATTTATTTATAACTTAATCCGAAAATTGAAGGTGGGTATCAAGTTTATTTACAACTCTACCGTGGAAATTTGAAAAAATTAAATTTAGCTGAATATTTCAAGATAATAATATATGTTTAGTTCTCAAAAATTATTCTTTGGTATTTTATGGTTTTTTTTTGGAATCTTTATTCTTTTTTGTCTGGGCTTCTCAGATAAATCTTTTTTAAAACAGCCACTTCTAAGAGAAATTGATAAATTATCTATGGCAACAACATCAAATAAAGAGTTTATCAAAAATCTCCCTAATATTTTTGATCGTGATTATGATCTTCGTGTCATTATTTTAGAAAATGAAAAAGGTCAAATTAGTGGAGGTATGTACAATTCTATTCGGATCAATAAAAATGAATATTCTAAAATATTAGAGCGATATAGGAAAGCAATCTCTCAAAAAGAAATTATCATTGATGGTAAGAATATGATTATATATGACACATTATTTCAAGAGAAAGTTTATCTTCATTTCAGTAAATTGATCGGATTTTCTTCTTTTGTTAGTTTTATTATAAATTCAAGTTTTATCAGTTGGCTCTTTGGAATTATTTATTTGGGGCTAGGTTTTCTTATATCAAGATTTTTATTTGATAGCTTAAAAGTTATAAAGAAGCAGTCTCATACAAATATAGGAAAAATTGAAAGAGATAATTTAGAGCAAAATCTCAAACAAGATAATTTAAAAATAAGTACTCATCAGAATAAAAATTTTTTAAAAAAGGATTTTAGCACTTATATAAAAAAAACATATTTGAGAGATCTTCAAATATTTGAAAGCCAAATCAAATGGATGGTTAATCAAATTTATAAAATAATTAATTGCCCTAAAATTAGCTTTTTCTTATTTGAAAATAAGGCTTGGAAACCCTATATTCAGAAGTATGGACAACTCTTTATTAAAGGCAATTTTTCTATCCTTACAAATATTGATTTAGCAAAAAAACAAGCAAATATTATTCACAAAGATATGACTTCAATTATGATCACTTTTGGCTCTAAAAAAGAGATCTTAGGTTTATTTGTCCTTGAATTTATAAATCACTATACTCTTGCTCTTTGGGAGGAGGAATCGCTTCTTCAATTAATTTCAAGTTCAGCGAGCTCTCTTCTTATGCAAAAAAAATTTGAGGAATCTACAATAGATGAAGAAACTTCTTTTTATACTTTCCCTTATTTTTCTATACAGTTAAATAATAAAATTACAAATAAAATACCTTTAGCCACCCTTGCCTTTGAAATACTTAACTTTGACAAAATGACTTCTAATACACTTAAGGTTTGGGGGCGTGAAGTTACTTGTAAGATACAATTGGAGTTGAATAAAGTCTTTCTCGAAAATCATCAATCACTTATTGCTCGAATTAAACAAAATAGGTTTGTTTTAATTGTAGAAACAGATATTGAAAATTTATATTTTTTATCAAACATTCTCAAAGAAATTGAAAAATTTTCCTATTATTTAGGTAAAAAACCTATTCAAATATGTAGTTGTGTGATACCTAATATGTATGAAATTAAAAATATAGAAAGTTATCTAAGAATTTTAGAACAATTTATGTTGACTGCAAGGCACTCGAAGGAAAAAAAAATTGGTCAAGTTGCCTAATTTATTAAATTACTGCCTTGATTGTATGCGAGATTACTTTAAAATAAGACAATTAATTTTGGGGATAATTTTGATTCCATTGTCTTGCCAAACTGCTCATTATATGGTCCAAAATTGGTTTTCTAGTGAGCTTATTCCTAAATCCTTTGTGCTTGAATTTGAATCCAATATCATATATAAGAAGATTGGCTCTACTTTTGAAAATTTTCCGGTTAAAGAATTAAAAAGTATTAAAATATTACCTTTAAAGATTGATCTTGATGTTGCTCGTTTTGAAAGTGTTGAACTTGCCATTGGAGCATTTCTTGAAATTAAAACAGTAAATTCTCAACCTATAAAAATAAGACATAATTATTGGGGATATCTTAGTGAGGATAAAAAAAAGGCAAGTATTTGGCAAGATAAAATAGTTTATTTGATCAAAAGTTCTGTCCCTAAAAATAAAAAATTTTATATAGGGCTCTTCAATAAAATAACAAAGGAGAGGCCTGCAACTCTGAGAAGACCATTATATTTTAGAATTTTTTTGCATCCTAAAACTAATCTTTTAGCTCTTCGTTATTTTTTAAAATCACCAAATGAAAAAGATAAATTACAAAAAAAATCAATTCTGACAAACTACTTTTATGCTCCTTGGGAGTTAAACGGAGGTAAAGCAATTCTTGCGATTCGCCCTTTTCAAAGTTCAACTTTGGCGAAGCAGTATTTTTATTGGCAAACAAAGGCTTCTTCTAAGCATATTTTTACCAAATGGAATACTCACAGGTCTATAAATAAAAAATTTATGCTGAGTACAAAACAAACAGTCAATGCTTATATTGAAAAAGATACTTCTTATCCTGTGATAATTTATGATAATAATTTTAAAAAAAATTATTATATACTATATGAAAATACGGTTATCTTACTTACTGGTAAAGTTTCTGAAAAGGAGTCTAAAGAAATATTAAATAAAATTTTGCTTTATCTTGACTAACATGGACCCATTTATTGATGAGCGAATAATTTTGGCCTCTTCTGCATTAATGCCAGAATTTTTTGAAGAGAGTTTCAAAATAAATTGTATTCGTGAAGCTTATGGACCAACGCTTAACGAAGGCTTATGTTTCGAATGTTGTTTCGAAATTTCTTTTTATGGTGTGATTAAAGGTCAACTTTATTTAGGTTTTGATGGTTATACAAAAATTTTGTTGTTACCTTATCTTGTTAAACAAATTAAATTTCAGAATAGTAAAGAGGAAAATGAAAAAGGACTTTTAAATGAAAGATTATTTTTCTATTTATCTCAACAGTTTTCTAAAGTATTAACTACTGAAATGGAAGCGTTTATTGGTGAATTTAATATTAATTCAGTCAAATCAGTTCATAATAAATTAATCTCTCTGGAAGGTCAAAAATATCGAAAATATATGATTATTTTTTTTCTAAAGGATGATGTTTTGAAAAAATATTTAGGTAGAATCTATATTTTTATTTCTTTAGAAAAATAATGAAAAAAATTATAATAGTCATATTATTTTGTCTATTTTATTCATGTTATGAAACTACCTTATTAGAGAAATGTGAAGCTGAAAAGGGTCGTTTTATTAATGGTCAGCATTTTATACTTGGATCGATTATGAATAATGAAAAAAAAATTAATTATTTTAAATGGTATTCTCAATTTAAAAATAGAGTTCATTTTCAATCAAATTGTATTCCCATTAAAAATTTAAAATCATTTGAAGAAAAGCTTGATGATTTACAAGATTTTTTTGATTTAAGTCGTTAAAAATTCAGATATAAGGCTTGAGAATTTTTAATACAAAATAAGCTCAAATTAAAAGAATAAAATATTAATAATAATTAGCTTCTATAATAAATTGATTAGGAGAATAAATATTAAATAAAAGTTGGCGTGATGTTTCTTCATATTTATTATGTCTCACTATAATTGAGATGTTAGCCTTATCTAAATTTTCAAAATTAATTTTTTATCGATCATCCCCCCAAGCTTTACCCCTTATAACTTCTATTAAAACAATTTCTCTTCAATTGGGGCTTGACCTCGATTTTGAACAAATTCAAGAATATAATTGCCTAAAAAATAAACTTAATAATCATTCACTTTTGGTCTCTTTCATCAATTTAGATCAAAATTTATGTCATTTATTATATAACTGCGGGGCTTCCATGGCGATAAGTTGGGAATCTTTTTTAGAAAATTTTATTTCGATATTTAAAAATATAAATAGTCTTTTTTGTGGAGAAGTTGCTCTTATTTTTTTAAGCTCTCCTTTTGAAAAATTGTTGGAAGGTATTTTTAGATTGCATGGTTTTAAGAGTCATATTATTCACTCATTTAAGCAATTAGAAAAATTAAGTAACAAAAAATTATTTCATATTGTATTTGATCAAGATTTATCTGGTTTAAAAATCACTCGTTCTCAATTGGGTTTTATGCGTGAAAAAGTTGTTAAGCATCTTAAGCACTTATGTATCAATAATCGTGAAATAACAATTTTTGTTGTTAAAGACTTTCAACAAGGTAGTCTCTTTGATGATATTAAATCTTCAGTAAAAGATATCTCAAATCTTCTGTTGAGTCATGAAGAATATATTATATTCATAAAAACTTTTCTAAGCCACTTGTCTTTTCAACAGGCCGTGCAAAGGAAAAAAAAGATATGTCAAAATTTTAGTTTACCTTATTTCGATAAAAGTCCATGGAAGCTTCTTAAAAATCCTAAACAAATATATATCGATTTAATTGAAAAAAATGACCTTTTGAAAAAAGCCTGTTATAATATTGATATTTTATTTCCTCTTATGGATTGGCAATTGAGAGAATTTTTTTTGCATTGGTTGGTTGATCACTCTGAAGAAATAAAAAATCGAGCTTCATCTAAATCCATGAGTGGAAGCTTAAAAGAGATAGAAAAGGCTTCTGTTGGCTCTGAACTTTTAAAGTCAAAGCTTGTTGATGTTGCCACAAAACTGATAGAGCTTCCTCTCCAAAAAAGTAATGTGCTACCCCATTTGACTTCAAGAGATTCAAATGAGCCAACGAAATATCCTGGAGGGCCAAAGTAAGTAAATATCTCATATGGCTTTTTTATCTCATAATCTTTTATTTCATAAGATTTTAAAATTTTTAATGAAAAATACTTACTTTTCAAAGGAAGAGACCAGTCATATTTGCAAATATTATTTTTTTTAATTACTTTCTGAGCTTCTTCTAAATGAAGTTTACGACCTCTACCAAAGTCATGAATACGAAATGTATAATCAGAAGGTTGTTGTATCTCAAAAAATATTAAAGAATTTTGAGTTCCGTGAATCAACCCTGGCTCTAATTTGAATAAATCACCTTGTTTTGCTTGAAATGTATTAAATAAGTTTAATATATTTTTATGTTCTTTTATTAAATCGTTTTGATTATATTCATCTTTCAGACCAAAATATATTTTAGCATCATCATCAGCGTCAAGGATTACCCAACTTTCAAACTTTCCGATATCATTTTTATTGAATTTTTCTTTTAAGTCTTCTGTAGAAGGGTGTACTTGCAGTGAAAGAGGTTCTTTAGTCGATAATATTTTTAATAAAAGAGGGAACATACCATCTTGATAACGCGAGCCATATTTTATGGCTTTTTGTTGACCTTCTTGTTTCCAGTAATTTTGAAAGGTTTGTCGTACGTTATCTATTTCTACATAGGTAGGGAATTTTTTGATGCATGAAATTAAAATTAATTCACCAATCATTTCTTTATTTTGCTTTTGATTCCATAAATTGAGGTGATCACCTCCCCACGGTTTAGATATACTAAGAGGTTGGATAACAATGGGTATATTATTATTCATAACTTTTGCTTTCTAGGTCTTTCTCTTATACGGATATCTACTGGCAGGTCATTGATACTTAAGAAATTCTGTATTTTACGAATTAAAAATTTTTTAATTGAGAATGGAATACTTTTATTATTTATGAATAAAATAAATTCTGTTTTGTGATTCAACTGTGTGATATAAAATAGCTTTATTTTATGATTTACAAGAATAGGTTCATTTTTTATATTTTGTATCAACGTATTTAATTTTGGTGTTGAGTACTTTTGTTGTGATTTTTTATATAGTTTTATACTGGCTTCGATGATCTTAACAACTTTATTTCCTTCCTTGGCACTAATAAAATAAGTAGGAAATTTCCAAAAAATTGTCTGAAAGTCTTTAACATCTTGCCTAAATTGTTCTCGTTGTTTGGAATTGTATTTAAAGATATCTGATTTATTGATAGCTAAAACAACGGGCTTTTTCAGTTCATTGATATAACTCATTAAATTTTTATTTTGCCGATCAAAACCTTCTTCAGGATCTATCAAAAAAATAATGACATCTGCTTTTTGCATTGATTCAAAAGTTCTTAGTTCGGCTAATTTATCTATTTGACCGAGAGAGTTTGTGTTCCTTTTTAATCCAGCAGTATCAATAATATAAAATATATTTTTATGAAATAAAAATTTTGCTTCTAAGCTATCTCGGGTGGTACCTGGTATTGATGATATTAACGCTAATTCTTTTTGAAGTAAAAGATTATAGAGCGTACTTTTTCCTGCATTTGGTTTACCAATAATTGCAAAAGAGGGGTTATTATTATCATCTTTTTCTTCTTCTTTTGGATGCAGTGAAAAATAAGATTTGATGCTTGTTGTTAATTTTTTAAGATTTCTTTGATTAAGAGCTGAAATAAAAAAAGTTTCTTTAACTCCAAGTTTGTAGAGTTCGCTACTCTCTATCTCAAGAGATGGGTCATCCACAAAATTAATAATGAGCCAATATGGTTTTAGCATTTTTCTTAATTGCTCGTGAAAAAGGTATTCATATTTAGATAGTCCTTTTCGTGTAACAACCCAGAGTAAAAGATGATAATCTTTTACTCTGGTCAAAGCTTTGGTAATTGCTAAGTAAACTAATTCTTCAGAACTAATCTTTTTTAAATCTTCAAGACCTGGAAAATCAGATAATTCCCAAGAACCAGCCCCCCAATCAAGAGGATGTGTAATAATATCCCTTGTGGAGCCAGGCTCATTATATATAATTGCCCTTCGTTTTCCAATGAGTGCATTAAAGAGAGTGCTTTTACCCACATTCTGTCTACCAATGATAGCAATTTTAGGCATAATTCTATTACACTTTCAGATAAAAAAAAGGTTTTGATCAGTCAATTTTAAAATTATACTTTTTATTTTATTATTTTAATTAAATTTATTGTAGTGTTGCTTCATAAATTCTTGTTCAATTAAGTTTAGAGCAAAATTTTATAACTTGGATGTTATATTCTAATAACTTTACATATAAAGATATTTTTTAATAGGGATTATTTTGTTGTTCCTCAAATTTTAGAAAACGTTTTGGCAGATCTATTTTAAAATCATATTTTTTATTTTGTATCGGGTGAAAAAATTGAATTCGGTTGGCAACGAGTAGCATGCCAAACTTTTCTGAAAATTTTTTCTTTTTTACTGTTCTTGAACAATAAGATGTATCTCCAACAACGGAGGTATGAATAGAAGGGAAGCTGCATCGAATTTGATGAGTTCTTCCTGTTTTTAATATAATTTTTACTAGAGAAAAATTATATTTTTTTTTTATTGTTACGTAGGACAAAGAAGCTTGACGAGCATTTGGGATGCTATTTTCAAATTGAAATTGCATTAACTTTCGATTGTTTCGATTTCTAGAAATAAAGCCATTAATTTCTCCTTTCTCAGGGGCAGGGATTCCACAAAGCCATGCATGATATTCTTTATATATAGTTCTTGCTTGAAATTGTTCAGCTATTTTTCGATGAATCAAATTATTTTTGGCGATAAGCATTAGACCTTCGGTATCTCGATCTAGTCGATGTATAATTCCTGGCCTTTGCTCAGAATTACAATCAGATAGTGGGTGAATTTGAGATTTGAGTGAATGGACCAAGGTATCTTGTTGCGTTCCAGCACCAGGGTGTACGGTCATTTTAGCCGGTTTATGAACTATCGCTAAATCTTCGTCTTGATATAAAATCGGTACATTTTGATTATTTGCTTGAAGGGTTATCTTTGGAAGAATCTCCAATTGTAGGCAAAAATTAGCTTGAGTTTTTACTTTGAAAGAAGGTCGGATAATTGTTTTTTCAGCCACAGTGACCATTCCTTTTGTAATTAATCTCTGAGCTTCTGTTCTAGAAAATTTATCTGGCCATATTTTTGAAATAGATATATCTAATCTTTCGTTCGGATTTATAATACCCGTTAATTTAGTGTATAAATTATTTTGATTCAGATTTTTTTAATGCTTTTTCCATTTGGTAAAAGGCAATAATTAAAAGAAATGCACCGATAGATATGCATGAATCGGCTATATTATAGGCAGGCCATCTTGTATTTCCGATACCCATATCAATAAAATCAACCACACCATGTCGAAAAAATCGATCGGTAAAATTACCAAAGGCACCTCCTAGAATAAAAGAAACTGCCCATATAAAAAGATTATTTTTGTCGGGCGTTTTTATAAAATAGATAAGAAGAAAAAGAATAGCGACTCCTGTTAGAGATTGAAAGATCATAGGGTTGCCTTGAAAAATACCAAAAACACCACCTGTATTGTAAATTAAATAAAAACGTAACCAATCACCAAAAATAGGAATAAACTTGTTATTAGAGAGAGCATCGACAGCCCACCACTTTGTGAAAAAATCAAACCCCCAAATAATAAAGATTACACTGCAAAATCGATATTTAACCGCATTTGTCATCATTTATAAAGACTATTTTTCCTTCCAATGAATACATTCACCAGGACAATCATCAATAGATTCTTCTATTTTATCCTGATCTTTTTCAATAACTGTCGCATTATTTAAACTTTCACCAGCATTATGTGATTCTGCTAAATCATCATCATCCATGCGAAAATATTGGGGCATGGTGTCAGCACATAAGTTGCAACTGGTGCAATCATCTTTATCTACGTATACAAACTCTTTAGACATGCTAATACCTCTATTTATGATCAGAAAAAATCAATGGCACAGTATTTATATCTTTAATCTAGTGTAAACAATAAAGTTAAAGAGTTTTTCAGTGATAAATAATCTCTTGACACGTCTGTATAAATCGATTAAAATGATAGAGAAGATGTCTTATTCCGAATGGGAGCGGAGGATTGCCATAGATGGGAGTGTTGCGTTCTCATCTTTTAAAAAACTGGGGTTCTCTTTTTTTTTGCTGTGTTTTATAATGGGGCCCGTATTTTCAAAAAATATTACAAATGTTAATTCATTTGATAATCCAGCTGGTCAAGATAAAAATAGAATTTTAAGTTTTGATGGGCTGAGTTATTCAATTCAAGTTTATTTAAATTCTAAAAGCCAAAAAAAAATTGTATTTTTACCTGAATTTCGTGAATTACTTCAATCAAAATTAGCTGAAGATTTTCAAAAATACTTCAATGTTTATGTTTTTCCTAATAGAAATGGTCGAAATAAAAATATACGTTATTTGGGTGGTCTTTACTCTAGATATTTGAAATATTATTTAAAACAATTTTCTTTTTATAGACGGCAATTTTCTACAATAAAATCTCCTTATGTGTGGGATATTTTGGAAGTTAATACGTTTATTACTGAGAATCAAGACGCTATTATTTTTCTGACTCCGTTTTCTTTAAATAAATTGCTCGATACAAATATTCAGCGAATAAAATTTAATAGCGTGGTGGTTCTTTCTCCACAGTTTAGACTACTCAAAGAAAACTTATCTGATTTTTTAGAGGGTGCACGTATTCTATGGGTTGATTCGTCTGGTGGATTAGCTTATTTAAAAGAATTTCAAAAAAAGTATGGCGGTGAGTATCTTTCTTATGAAAGGAGCGGTAAAGGTCTTGACATATTTTTCAGAAATAATCAAGCTAAGACAGATGTTCTCAACTGGATTTTATCTAATTAACGTACTTTCTCTAATTCTATTAAAAATTCTTTTTCGCTTAGAATTGAGATACCCATACTAATCGCTTTTTTTTGTTTAGAACCACTTTTTTCACCACTTATAAGATAATCTGTTTGTTTACTTATAGAAGAAACTATTTTTCCACCCACTTTTAGAACAATCTCTTGAGCTTGTGATCGAGTCATTTGCTTGAGACTTCCAGTAAATATAAATGATTTGTTATAAAAAAATTTATGTATCGTATTATGTTGATTTTTTTTAGCGTAATCAATTTCAAAACCTGAGGTAAAAAGTCGCTTAAGCATATCTTTATTTTTTTTATCAGCAAAAAAAATAAAGATTGATTCAGTTGTAATCTCTCCAATCTCATGAATATTTGTCATCTCCTCCTTTGAAATTGTCATAAGTTTTTCTATGGGATAAAATTCTTTGGTAATAACTTCAGCCGTATGTGAGCCTATGTTTGGTATCCCCAAAGAACGTATAAATATAGAATATTTTATTTTTCTTTTTATATTAATCGCTGAAATTATTTTTTTAGCTAAGGTATCCCCCATACCCTCTAGTACATCAATGTCAGAAATTTTGAGAGAGTAGATATCGGCGATATCGTTAATTATCTTTTTTTTGTAAAGTTTGCTAATCCATTCATATCCAAGCCCCTCTATATCGAGGCAATCTTTTGAGACTGAATATTTGAGATTCGCCAATATCTTTTCATCACAAGAAAAACTTCTACATTTATAGTGAACTTTCTCTTTAATAATATTATTTTGACAGCTAGGGCATTTTTTAGGGAATAAAATTTTTTTTTGATCGGAAGCTTCTGCCTCTTTTTTAATTACTTTAGGTATGACATCTCCAGCACGCTCAACCTCCACAAGGTCGTTAATTTGAATATTGAGTTTATTTATTTCATCTTCATTATGTAGGCTTGCTTTTTGCACGATTACCCCGCCAATATTGATGGGGTTCAAATGAGCGACGGGTGTAATGGTACCTGTTCGTCCTACTTGAAATGAAACATTTATTATTTTAGTAATGGCCTTACGAGATGGAAACTTTAAGGCGATTGCATAACGAGGAGCTTTAGAAGTTGTGCCTAGCCTTTCCCATGTTGAGGAGTCATCGAGTTTTACTACAATTCCATCAATATCAAATTCTAATTCAGAACGCTTTTTTTGGAGTTCTTCATAAAATTTTAAAATTGTGTTCATTTGACCATCTCGGGTTAATTTTGATGTACAAAAACCGAGCTGTGATAGATAGTTAGAATAAATTTCTTTTTGAGAAGTAGGGCATTTATTAAAAGACAGACTTTTTTTACTCTCACTAATCTTTCCAATTGAATAAGGGAAGAATTGTATCCCTCGTTTTGCAACAATAGCTGGATTCTTTTGCCTGAGTGTTCCTGAGGCCACATTTCTCGGATTTGCATAAATTTTTTGATTGTTTGCTTTCATTTCTCTATTTATTTTTTCAAATTCAGATATTGGTAAAATACATTCACCTCGAACACTTAAATATTGGGGGGGATGAGATAGCATTAATCGAAGCGGGATATTTCGTACGGTTCTAATATTGTGTGTGATATTCTCTCCTGTTGATCCATCTCCTCTTGTGCTACCTATTGTGAGTAGGCCTTCTTTATAAATAAGCTCAATACCCAGACCATCAAATTTGAGTTCGGCATGATAGATTTGTTCTTCTTGTGTTTGCAGTTGTTTTTTTAGCCTAGCGTCAAAGGCTAAAAACTCTTGCCAATTAGACGCATTATCTAAACTCATCATGGGTGGTTCGTGTTCAGTTTTAAGGAACTCTTCGCTCACTTCTCCACCAATTTTTAGAGAAGGGGAATCGTGAACCCGCCATTCTAGGTTTTCTTTTTCGACTTCAATTAGAAGTTTCATCATATCTGTATATTCGCCGTCAGAAATTTCAGGAGAATTTTGGACGTAGTAGAGGTAATTATGCCGCTGGAGAGCTTGAACTAATAAAAGATATTTTTTGTATTTAAAAGTTTTAGCTTTTTTTGAAAAATCTTTAAGATAATATATTTGTCGTTTCTTTCTTCTCATAATGGGCATTCTTTAAATTGCTTTGCTCTTTAAAAAGAAAATTTAAATTTAGTTGTTTCTCTTTGTCCGAGGAGTAGGGTGCCGTATGATGCATCGCCCAGTTGGCGATATCGTTTGTGACATCGTTTGTGACAGTTGAAAAATATCGCTTAATCGCGGGTAACTCGCTTGCAGGTGGTGAGATCACCACCTGCCTACTGATGGGCTACCTTTGCCCAATGATCAAGGTGCCACAGTTAGGGATAGGAATGGGCGTTCCCGTTGTAGGGGGCGGTACACTGTCACAATAGTATGTAGTACCAGTAGTGCCAGTACCGTCGTAGTCAGCGTATTTGAGAGCTGGAATTTGATTCCTTGTGCCGAAGTCCCAGGCATCTTTGGTGTTTTTAGTAGCATCATTCCATAGTGCACCAATTGTTGTTGTGATCATCATCATCATCGTATTATCTGCAGGATCAATGATAGAGATAGAAGTCATCGACGTTAAGTTTATTGCACTACTTACACCTGTTGGAGGGGCCCCAAGAGAATTGGGCGTTTCTTCATTTACTATAGTGCCAAAGCCATAGCTTGCGGTTATACTTCCACTATTTTGCCGACTCATCAAGCTTCCCACATAATCAATCCCATCTCCTCCACTTACAGACCCTGTAGCGTAGCTTGCGGTTATACTTCCAGTATTCTGATAACCCACCAAGCCTCCCACATAATCAGTCCCATCTCCTCCATCTACAGACCCTGTAGCGTAGCTTGCGGTTATACTTCCAATATTTTGCCGACCCACCAAGCCTCCCACATAATCAATCCCATCTCCTCCACTTACAGACCCTGTAGCGTAGCTTGCGGTTATACTTCCAATATTCTGATAACCCACCAAGCCTCCCACATAATCAATCCCATCTCCTCCACTTACAGACCCTGTAGCGTAGCTTGCGGTTATGTTTCCATCATTACTACCCACCAAGCCTCCTATATAATTAGTACCAGACACTCGAGTGCAGTCAATGAGGTTATTGTTCAAACCGATATTACGGATTTTTGCATTAGCCCCTGTAAATCCAAACATTCCTATAGTGTTTTGATTTCTACTAATAGCTAAACCCGTAATTGTGTGGCCGTTACCTTCAAAAATAGCATTAAAAGCAGCATTATAGGATCCAATGGGCTCCCAACCACCATTGGCTACTATGAAATGAGGAGAAGCGTTATCACCGGCATCTAGGGTACATCCATTGGTACTATCATCGATCCAAGTGGTGCCATCGCCGTCCTTATCAAAGTTAAAGTCTTGAGTTAGCTCGTAGCCGTTACAACCTCCACTACCATTCACAACAGGGGGGCAACCATTTGAATTACCCGTTGTTTGTGTCGCTGAGGTCTTATAGCTTGTGCCCGCCAAATTATAGCGGATGTTATGTAGCTTTGTGAAATTATGAATCTCTATCAAGCCATCACCATCACTGTCAGCTAGTGGTGGCATATATTCGTCAACCCTAGTCTGAATGCCGTCGTTGTAGTAAAGATAAGTATCGGAGACAAAGATTTTATAAAAATAAACGACATTTTCTATAACTTCTGTGTCTGTAAAAGTTGATGCGGCTGCGTTATAGACCACCCGTGATGCTCCCATTGTGGTGGAGACGGGATAATTTCGCCAAGGTTTAGGAAAATCTAGGATAGCACTTGTACTCTTTAAAATTAGAACTTTGTTGAAAATATTAAAGTCTATATTAGCAGGGCTCTTCCATGTAAGAGTTATCCCGCTTAAACCACGATTAACATTAAGATCTGTGACCTCTGGCAGTGGTTTATCTAGACCGTTCAAAAAATACGCATGATCAATTTTAGTGCAATGCAAAAAACCTAGTAGAAAAAATAAAAAAATAAACTTATACGATTCAAAGAGGTTTGCAAATTTTCTGAAACTAAACACCATGAACACGTGAGTATTACATTTAAAGAGATAAATATTGTCAAGTAAAAAATATATTTATTTTTAATAGCTGCAAAAGGTAAAATGTAGAAGCTTACAACTTAGATTCCCAGTTTAGTTTTAATATTTTGAAAGCATGATAGTCATTATTCCGATGAAGCCCGTGAACATGATTCCGATGGTCCACAAAAATCGACTGTCAATTTTTGTATTGAGCTTATCAATGCGACCATCCAGTTTTGTATCAAGCAAACTCAAAAGGTCGATTTCGGCTGTTAGCTCATAGCTATTGCAATCTGCGATAGGGCACCATCTGTATTACCTGTTGTTTGTGTAGCCGAGGTCTTGTAATTTGTGCCCACCTAATCATTGACAATCAAAATTTTTTTGTGAATTGTAATTTCTTTGACAAGAAGTTCTACTTCTTTTGTTATTTCATAAAGTGATGATTTTTTATTATGATTTAGACCACCTAATGATTGGCTTTCCATCGAGATGCGGATTGATCCATTTCTTTGGCCATAGTAATGTCATGTTTTGATAATCCACCGACGTCATGCGTGAAAAGATCGACACTCACTTTAGAGTAAATATTGCACCATTCAGGATGATGTTGTATGCGTTCGGCGAATTCTGAAATTTCAGTCATAAAAGAAAATGCGATTTTAAAATCAGAGAATTGAAATTCTTTATGCAATTTACCCTGCTTTAAGCACCAGCTAGGCAAAGACGCAAGACAATTTTGCACCTCATTAGCGTCTAGTTTTGTTAGTTTCGACAAAAGATTAAAAGTTGCCTCTTTAATTGATCTCTAATTGAATTAATATGTTTGAGGTATCGCTCAGATTTTGAGTACTGAGGGAATAATGACACAGAAATTAACCAACTTATAGATAGCATAAATAGAAGCTCACAACTTAGATTCCCAGCTTAGTTTTACTATTTTGTAAGCATGATAGTGATTATTCCGATGAAGCCCGTGAATATGATTCCAATGCTCCATAAAAATCGACTGTCAATTTTTGAATCCAGCTTATCAATGCGACCATCCAGTTTATCAATGCGATCATCTAGTTTTGCGTCAAGCTTATCAATACGATCGTCAATTTTATCGATACGATCATCTAATTTTGTATCAAGCTTATCCATTTTTTCGAGCAGGTAAAAGAGTAACTTCTGAGAACTCTCTGACTCAAGGCTATTCTCAGAAACTTTCTGTCGTTTTTCAAAAGTTGATGTCGGCATAAGCGAGGCTATCTCTCGAGCATCATTTTGTCAAGCACCTTTTGAGATAAAAGGTGCTGTAGAATTGAGCCTCATTCTCTTTGTCCGGGGAGTAGGGTGCCGTATGATGCATCGCCCAGTTGGTGACACCGTTTGTGATCGTGGGGGATGCACAGCCAACAGTGGGTAGCTCGCTTGCAGGTGGTGAGATCACCACCTGCCTACTTATGGGCTTATCGTTGCCTAGGGATCAAGATGCCACAGTTAGGGATAGGAATGGGCGTTCCCGTTGTAGGGGGCGGTACACTGTCACAATAGTATGCAGTACCAGTAGTGCCAACACCGTCGTAGTCAGCGTATTTGAGGGCTGGAATTTGACTACTTGTGCCGAAGTTCCAGGCATCTTTGGTGTTTTTAGTAGCATCATTCCATGACATGGGAGTGTTAGCCAAAGTTAAACCCGTTGCACTACTTACATCTGTTGGAGGGACCCCAAGAGAACTGGGCGTTTCTCTATTTGCTATAGCGCCAAAGCCATAGCTCGCGATTATACTTCCACCACTCTGACCCACCAAGCCTCCTGCGTTATCAGCTCCATCTCCTCCATCTACAGACCCTGTAGCGTAGCTCGCGGTTATACTTCCATCGTTTTGATTCCCCAGCAAGCCTCCTGCGAAATCAGTTCCCTCCCCTCCATTTACAGACCCTGTAGCGTAGCTCGCGGTTATACTTCCATCGTTTTGACTCCCCAGCAAGCCTCCTGCAAAATCAGTTCCCTCCCCTCCATTTACAGACCCTGTAGCGTAGCTACCAGTTATACTTCCATTGTTTTGACTACCCACCAAGCCTCCTATGTCATTAGGACCATCTCCTCCATTTACAGCTCCCGTCGCGTAGCTCGCGGTTATACTTCCACTATTCTGTTGACCCACCAAGCCTCCTATGCTATCACTATTATTTCCTCCATCTACGGACCCTGTAGCGTAGCTATTAGTTATACTTCCAGAATTAGTACCCACCAAGCCTCCTACGTTATCAGCTCCATCTCCTCCATCTACAGACCCTGTAGCGTAGCTCGTGGTTATACTTCCACTCTGTTGAAAACCCACCAAGCCTCCTACATCACTAGTCTGAGAGCCCGTGTAGTCAGCGAGGTTATTGTTCAAATCGATATTACGGATTTTTGCATTAGCTCCTATAGATCCAAACATCCCTATAAATTGCTGCGATCTACGAACAGCCAAACCCGTAATAGTGTGTCCGTTACCTTCAAAAATAGTATTAAAACAGGTATCAGTAATACAACTTAAATCGCCATTATTATCAAAAACTGCCTCTCCAACAGGCTTCCAACCACCATCGGCTACTATAAAATGAGGAGAAGCATTATCACCGGGATCCAAGGTATATCCATTGGTGCTATCACCGCTCCAAGTGGTGCCATCGCCGTCCTTATCAAAATTAAGGTCTTGGGTTAGCTCGTAGCCGTTGCAACCTCCACTACCATTAACAACAGGGGGGCAACCATTTGAATTACCCGTTGTTTGTGTGGCTGAGGTCTTATAGCTTGTACCCGCCAAATTATAGCGGATGTTGTGTAGCTCTGTGAGATTATGAATCTCTATCAAGCCATCACCATCACTGTCAGCTGGTGGTGGTATATATTCGTCAACCTTAGTCTGAACACCGTCGTTGTAGTAAAGGTAGGTATCAGAGACAAAGACTTTATAAAAATAAACGACATCTTCTATAACTTCTGTGTCTGTAAAAGTTGATGCGGTTGCGTTATAGACCACCCGTGATGCTCCCATTGTGGTGGAGACGGGATAATTTGACCAAGGTTTAGGACGATCTAGGATAGCACTTGTACTCTTTAAAATTAGAACTTTGTTGAAGACGTTGCGACCTCTACTAGCAGGGCTCTTCCATGTAAGAGTTATCCCGCTTAAACCACGATTAACACTAAGATCTGTGACCTCTGGCAGTGGTTTATCTAGACCGTTCAGAAAATAGGCATGATCAATTTTAGTGCAATGCAAAAAACCTAATAGAAGAAACAAGCTTATAGAAAGAGAAGTTTGTAAAGTTTTTTGTAAAGAAAAATACCATGAATATGCAAGCATTACACGCTTACTCTATTTAAAAAGATAAATATTGTCAAGTAAAAAATATACTTATCTTTAATAGCTACAAAAGGTAAAATGTAGAAGCTCACAACTTTTTATCTTTTTTTTACTTTTGTTTATAATAATCTTTTTTATTCAGTTGACACAGCTAAAAATATTTTATTACTGTACCAGTGGGTGTATTATGTTGACTTTTAAATGCATCTTTTTCGAATAGAGTGTTATAGAAAAAATACATAATGGAGGTTTCTTGTTTAGCTTATGAAAAAATTTAAAAGATCTAAGTTGGTTATGATTGGTTCGGGGCAAATTGGTGGTAATCTAGCTCTTATGGCGGCACAAAAAAATTTGGGAGATGTTGTACTATTTGATGTTGTAGAATCTATGCCCAAAGGGAAGGCATTAGATCTCTACGAAACTACCCCAGTAGACGGTTTAAATTCAATAATTTCTGGAACGAACGATTATAAAGACATTGAAGGGGCAGATATTGTTATTATTACGGCGGGTATACCTCGTAAACCAGGAATGAGTCGAGATGATCTTCTTAATACAAATGCTAAAATTATGACATCTGTTGCCGAAAATATTAAAAGATATGCACCTAATGCTTTTGTTATTATCATTTCAAACCCACTTGATGCAATGGTCTATTTGTTTCAAAAAGTTTCAGGTTTCCCTAAAAATCAAGTTATGGGCATGGCTGGTATTCTAGATGCAAGTAGGTTTAGAACATTCATCTCTATGGAAACAGGCATTAGTGTAGAAGATATCTCTGCTTTTGTTTTGGGTGGCCATGGTGATACGATGGTGCCTCTACCTCGTTATTCTTATGTGGGTGGCATTCCTCTGCCTGACTATCCTGGAATGACTTCTGATAAAATTAATAGTATGATTGAGAGAACCCGTAAAGGAGGAGGAGAGATTGTAGCTCTTTTGAAAACAGGCTCTGCTTTTTTCGCACCAGCGGCGAGTGCAATTACGATGGTGGAGAGTATTTTACATGATAAAAAACGAGTATTCCCCGTGGCCGTTTATTGTGAGGGAGAGTATAACTATCATGACCTCTTTATTGGTTTACCTGTTGTTTTAGGAGCAAATGGTGTCGAAAAAATTATAGAGATTGAACTACTTCCTGAAGAACAAAAAATGCTCGACAAAAGTGCAGAGGCTGTTCGAGAGCTTAAAGATACTCTGAAAAAATTAAATTTTATTTAAAGAATGTTTAATGATAAAAGTTATTCACTTAAATCTTATTTCTTGGTGGCGAATATTTCATTAAATCAATCTTACTTTTCTGAGTCTGTAATATTAGTGCTCGAACATAGTGCACTGAGTGCTTTTGGCTTGGTGCTGAATCGAATAGAAAGAAGAAGAAATTTTTTTTATCAATTGTTAGATTCTGTAGATCATCACAATCAAGAATATCATGATTTTGAAGCTCTTCCTTTGTATGAGGGTGGGCCAATAAATCAAGAAAATATTTTTATGTTGCATGATAATGTTACTATGAAAAATCCTGGTAGGGAAGCTGCACCTGGCATATTTTGTGGTTCAGGTGTTAAATTTCTTCAAAAACTTATTGACTGTCCCTATTCCTTTAATCTTTATCGAGGGTATGCGGGTTGGGGACCAGGACAATTAGAACAAGAAATTTATAATAAGAATTGGATCATATTACCAATTTCAGATGAAATAATTTTTCACTCAGAAGCCGCTTCAGCTTGGAAAAAAACACTTAATCTTAGGGGTGGGCTTTATTCTTATTTCGCTAATAATGTTCGTGATCCAATTTTAAATTAGGTTGTTTTAATGAAATTAAATCCTGAAGAGATTAAACGTTACTCAAGACATTTAATAATGCCTGAATTTGGTATGGAGGCACAAGAAAAACTGAAAAAAAGTTCAGTTCTTGTTGTAGGTGTCGGAGGTTTAGGATGTCCACTCGTTATGTATTTAGCTGCCGCTGGAATAGGTAAAATCGGTTTGGTCGACTTTGATCAAGTTGATATCTCTAATTTACAGAGACAGGTGCTCTATACTACAGATGATGTTGGGCAATTAAAAGCACATTCAGCTAAAAAAAGAATAGAAGCGATGAATTTACATATTGATGTTGTAGCATATACAGTACCTCTCAATTCAAAAAATGCAATGGAAATATCTGAAGGTTATGATCTAATAATTGACGGAACTGATAATTTCCCCACACGTTATCTTGTGAATGATTTATGCGTATTAACAGGGAAAAAAAATGTTTTCGGATCAATCTTTCGTTTTGATGGTCAACTCACTGTCTTTGATGGTAAAAATGGTCCTTGTTATCGCTGTCTTTATCCAGATCCTCCTCCACCAGGCATGGTACCATCGTGTGCAGAGGGTGGGGTATTAGGAATTTTACCTGGCATTGTGGGCGTTATGCAAGCAACTGAGGCAATTAAAATTTTAACGGACACTGGAAAATCAATGATAGGTCGGCTAATTTTGTTTGATGCACTTCTAATGCAGTTTCGAGAGATGAAAATTCAAAAAAATCCAACTTGCCCCATTTGCTCTACTAAACCTTCTATTACAGAATTGATCGACTATGAAGAATTTTGTGGAATAAAAGTCATAGAAGAGAATAATGAGGAAGTTACAGAGAATGAAATTATGTCAGATACACTTAAACAAATTATTGATACTGATGCCTCTTCCTTATTTTTATTAGATGTTAGAAATCCTCAAGAGTGGGATATTTGTCACATTGATGGAGCATATTTGATTCCTTTACCTGATTTATCCGCACGAATAAGTGAAGTGCCTCAAGATAAAAAGATTATTACAATATGTCATTCGGGTAAGCGATCTATCACTGCATTAAATTTACTTAAAAAAGTGGGGATTAAAAAAGTGCAAAGCCTCAAAGGAGGAGTCGATGAATGGGCTAATAAAATTGACTCTAATATGGCTCGCTACTAAAAACGATAAAGTTTAAATTGCAAATATAATCTTTTAAGAGAGCTTTGCGATGCAATCTTTTCTCTTTTTATTCATTCATATTCTCCCATCGTTATAAAATAAATTTTATTCGTGTATTCTTTCTCCACTGGAAGTGGAAATACACTAAGTCAATCTCTTGACGTAGAGAAAAAAAAATAGTATTAGACGATGTGCTTTCAAAAAAAACTGGTCTATTTTCAGCAGTCTTTTCTGTTAATTTAATTATAGTTAATATAAAAAAATTTATAATAAAATCTGATACTATTGTGGTAGATAAAAAAACTAAAAACAAAAAACTTTTTGTAATTTATTGAATGAAAAAGAAAAAAGTATCACTACTGATATGATTAAATACTTAGGCGTAAAATATAAAGAGAGGGATTTTAATAAAATGTTTAAAATTTTGTTTAGATAAAAAGACAAGTAAGTACTGAAGTAAATAAAAAAATAGGGATTAAGAAAAGTAAAGAAAAAAACAACTAATGAGAAATTTACAAATATTGAAAAAATAAAATTTTAGATAATGTAAAAGATAACTGTATTTCTTATTTTAAAAGTATATCATAATAATACTATCGAATTATTAAAATGTGGCAAAAAAAATTATAATCGGGAAAAATATAAAAAAACTACGCAATGAGCTCAAATTTTTATAAGAGGAGTTTGCTCAAAATATGGTGTGAAATATATAATGCTGACAAAAATTGAAAGTGATGTAATTAAAAAATCGTCTGTTATAATGATGGTACAAATTGGTAAAACTCTGGGTGTTTTTATTGAGTATTTAATACAATAGTATTGTGATGAATACAAAAGATGACAATTTAAAATTTATTGACTTCTGTGCTGGTATTGGCGGTGGACGAGTGGGTTTAGAAATATTGGGAATGCAGTGTGTTGGATTTTCAGAAATTGATAAAAATTCTGAAAAAACATACAGGAATTTTTTTGGCGAAACAGAAAAAAATTATGGAGATTTGATGAAAATAAACCCAAATGATTTACCTGAATTTGATGTAATGATTGCAGGATTTCCATGCCAAACCTTTTCTGTCATTGGACAACGGCAAGGAATGAAAGATGATCGGGGACAAATTATTTATGGCTTAATCGATATAATGAAAGCCAAAAATCTAAAATATTTTATTTTAGAAAATGTTAAAGGTCTTTTGAATCATGATGGAGGTTTATCAATGAAAGTTATTTTAGATAAACTCGATAGAGCAGGATATAAAGTATTTTGGAAATTAACTAGCAGTTTATATCATGGTGTTCCACAAATGAGAGAAAGGATTTATTTTGTGGGAATTAGAAAAGATTTAGTAAAAGATAAAGATATTTTTGAATTTCCAGAAAAAATAGACAAACAAAAATTAAATGAGTATTTAGTAGATACGGACGAGCTTGAACTTAATGAGAAAAAAAGGACATACGAAACTTTTTTAAGATATTTGGAAAATAAATATAATAAAGGTAAATTTTCAATTGAAAACTTACTAAAAGAAGATTTTTTGGTAATAGACACGAGGCAATCTGATTTACGTTTGTATCGTGGCAAAGTACCAACTTTACGAACAGGAAGACATGGTATTTTATATATTAGGGATGGAAAATTTAGAAAATTGTCTGGTTGTGAGGCTTTATCATTACAGGGATTTCCAAAAAAATTAAGAGACAAAATTAAGGACAAAATTTCTGATATGTACTTATTGGGTCAAGCAGGAAACGCAATGACAGTAAATGTAGCAAGTGATTTTGGCAAGAGCCTTTTAAATTATATAAATAATATTATGAAAAATAAAAATTTAGTAAAACTAGGATCAAAAACTGCTAAAAGTGGGTTTAAAAATGAGCAAGATGTCATTGATAGATTTAATGATTGGGAAAATGATAAAATTGCTCAAAAATGGCTCAATGCTATGAATTATGATGTTTCTAATATTGAATATGTCAAAGCCTCAAAAGTGCTAGGACAATATAAAGCAGATATTCAAGTCAAAATAAGAATTGTAATCAAATTAAAATCTCAAGAAGATTTACAAAATTTACAAGTAAAGCTTGTAAGTAATCCACAAGGATTTAATCAAGTGGATAAGAGGTGGGTTGATAAATATGTGGAACTTTGGAATATCCCAAATGACATAACAAAAATTTTAAAACTTTTTACTGGAGAAATAAAACCAACACAAAAAAATTTAAAAGATTCTAGGAGAATGCTATTAACTGAAATGAGTGAAAGCGACCAAAAAAAAGTTTTAAAATTTTTTGAGAAAAATAAAATTTTAATCGTTTCTGATTTACTAAAAGGCAGGGGTGAGTTTTCTGCCGATTGGGTTTTGGTGATATTGAAAGTAAATGGAGAAAGTGATTGGGTTTTAAAATCAATAAATGAAGTAATGAATATTTTTGGTAGTGAGGAAATTAGAATAACAAATCAAGGAAGTTTAAAAATTGGAAAAATCGGAATGCAAAGAAAAGGTGGAGATAACGGACGAGATACGGCAAAAATGCTTCAATTTAAAATAAACCCTGTTGAACTTTTTAATAATAAATAGAATATGAATAATCCTTTTGATTTAGACATAAATAAAGATGGTTTAAGAAAGTGCCAAAAAGAAGCATACGAAGCCATATTGAGTCATTTCTCCGATAAAAAATCGGATAAGCATATCCTTGTGCAATTGCCAACGGGAGCAGGAAAATCTGCATTGATTGTTACGATTCCTTTTCATTTGTCAAAAAAAAAAGTTTTAGTGTTGGTGCCAAGTGTTGGATTATCAAAACAATTAAATGATGATTTTGATATTTATAAAAATCGAGATAAGAATGCTTATAAAAAATTTGGGATTATTTCGCAAAAAGATTTGAATGAAATAGAATTATATCCATTACGCCTTGAAAAATTTGTGAATAGTTCTGATGTTGACGAACATCAAGTGATAATTGCAAATTACCAGCAATTGTCTGATATTGAAAAGTTTTTTAAAGGTAGAGAAGATTCAATTGATGTAATCATTATTGATGAAGCACATCACCAAAAAGCAAAAACATATCAAGATATTATAAAATTTTTTAAAAATGCAAAAATAATTGGATTAACAGGAACACCTTTTCGTTCTGACGGACAGAAAGTTGACGGGAAAAATATTTATACTTACCATTTCTACAAAGCAATCGAAGATAAAATAATTCGCAATATTAAAATTAGCAATATTACTCCACGGGAAATAGAACTTTCTTTTACTGATGAAAAAGAAAAAATATATTCTTTTGAGGATATTATTAAATTAAAAGAAGAGGCTTGGTTTAGACGTGGTATTGCGATGTCAGAAGATTGTTGTTATTCAATAGCACAAAAGGCAAAAGATAAATTAAATAATCTTCAAAAAAAATTTCCAGAAACATCTCATCAAATAATTGCTTCCGCAATTAGTATTAGACACGCAAGAGAATTTGTTAAGCCAGCGTTTTTGAGATTAGGTCTTGAAGTTGGCATGGTAAGCTCATATAAAGAGGATAAAAAAAATAATGATGGTACTTTAGATAAACTAAGGCGAGGAAAATTAGATGTGATCATTCATGTTGGTATGCTTGGAGAAGGGTTTGACCACAAAAAACTTGGAGTCGCGGCTATTTTTCGTCCGTATAAATCTTTAAATCCATACATACAATTTATTGGTAGAGTGATACGAAAAAACGAAGATACAAAATATTGCTGGGTCGTCTCACACTTAGGATTAAACCAAATCCGTCGATTTAATGAATTTAAAATGTTTGATCAAGATGACCAAGATTTTATTAAACTTTTAGAACAAAATGAACAAGAGTCATCTTTGGACGAGGAGAAAAGTTTTGTTGATAAAGATGAGAGTAAAATATCTAAAAATGAAAGTAGTAAAAAAGTAAAAATCAAAGAGATTGGCGATGAAATTTTAGATTTCTCATCTTCATATGTAAAAAATGAACCTTTGCAAATAGAGAAAATTGGGAAAGAAGTGGGAGAACTTTGGAAAAAAGGAAAGAAAGCATTATTTAAAAAATTTAACATAAAATCTGATAATATTGCGGTAGATAAAAAAACTAAAGTAAAACCAATCAATAAACGAAAAGCTTCTCGTAATTTATTGAACGAAAAAGAAAAAAGCATCACTACTGATGTGATTAAATCTTTAGGCGTAAAATATGAAGGGAGGAATTTTAATAAAAGGTTTAAAAATTTTGTTTGGATAAAAAAAAAAGTAAGCACTGAAGTAAATAAAAAATTAGGGATTAAGAAAAGGCAGAGAAAAGAAATAACTAATGAAAAATTTACCGATATTGAAAAAAAGAAAATTTTAGATAATGTAAAAGATGACTGTATTTCTTATTTTAAAGGTAAATTAAACTAGTTGCCAACTTTCCAAAAATCCCAGTTTTTTTTCGGACAGACGGCGGAGAAAAAAAGGTGATAAAAAAGAAAGGGGCTAGAGTAAGAAATTTTTGCCCTTTTGCGATGCAATCTTTTCTTATGTCCGTCACTTAAGCTGGTGGTATACGCAAATATTAATTTTATAAATGATAGTAGGTCTGTTTTTGTTTATTTTCTTGCCAAGCTATAGCAGGCTCTAACAATCGAGTCGATATATGATTATTGAGGAGGATACCCATGGTAAAAAAATCAGATAAAAAAGTCTATATACTCGGAGGATACCAAACTGATTTTGCTAGAAACTGGGCTAAAGAAGGTAAGAGTCTTCAGGCAATGCTTAATGAAACTATTGAGGGTGGTCTTAGAGAAACTCAGTTGGAGGTTACAAATATTGATGCAATACATGTTGGTAACTTTGCAGGAGAGCTCTATAATAAACAAGGGCATATGGGAGCGATGGCAGTTAATTATGATCGAGCATTTAGAGGTTTGCCCACGTCTCGACATGAGGCTGCTTGTGCTTCAGGGGCCATTTCTTCTTTGGTAGGAAGAACTGAAATTGAGGCTGGTTTTTATGATTGTGTGATGATTTTGGGGATCGAATATATGAAATCTGTTGATGCAAAAATGGGTGGGGATTTCTTGGGGACGGCTGCTTGGTATGAAAAAGAAGCGGAAGGTGTTGATTTTCCTTTTCCTAAATTATTTGGTCGTTTAGGAGATATTTATCAAGAAAAATATGGTCTGAAGTATGAACATTTAGCTCACATTTCATCGATAAATTATGAAAATGCAAAAAAAAATCCTAAAGCTCAAACTAGAGATTGGTATATGAGTAAGGAACATGCAAATTGTACGGGTGAATTTAATGATACTATTGGTGGAATTATTCGCATATCAGATTGCTCTCAAGTTACTGACGGTGGTTCTGTAATCTTTCTTGCTTCTGAAGAATTTACTGAAGAATATGCTAAAAAAAGAAATATTAAAAAAAAATCATTACCATATATCCAAGGCTGGGGTCATTGTACAGCTCCTATTCTATTTGATGATAAAGTACAAGAAGCAAAAGAAAATGAATACACTCTCCCTCATACGAGAATTGCAATTACTAATGCTTATGAAAGAGCTGGAATATCTGGACCTGTTGATTTAGATTCAATAGAAACTCATGATTGTTTTACTACCTCCGAATATGCAGCTATTGAACACTTTGGCTTAACTCCGCCTGGAGAAGCTTGGAAAGCTATCGAAGCAGGAGTTATTGATTTTTCAGGTAAGTTACCCATAAATCCTTCTGGTGGATTAATCGGTGGGGGGCATCCTGTTGGAGGAACTGGTGTTAGACAACTTTTAGATTCCTATAAGCAAGTTACTCAAAGAGCTGCTGATTATCAGGTTGAGGGTGCTCATCGGGTTGCTACTCTTAATATTGGTGGTTCAGCAACAACAAATGTTGTTCACATTATAGGTACGGATGCCTGATTGTATATTGTGTGATAGAAAGCTCAAACTCAAATATCTAAAGAAAAATAATAATCGAGAATATTTGATATACGCCTGTGCTATTTGTCGTTTTTGGCAATTATCACCTATTCCTTCAATGAAAGACTTAAGCGTATTATATCAAAATAATTATTTTAAAACTAGAACTGATCGTGGATATGATGATTATTTAAGTGATAAGGTAAGTGCTAGTATTAAGCAAACCTTTAAAAAAAATCTTAAACAGCTTAATTTTTATGATTGGGAGCAACAAGACGAAACAAAAATAAAAAAATCTGTATTAGATGTAGGTTGTGCCGCTGGCTATTTTGTCGAATATTTGCAAGATAGAGGTTGGAGATCTGAAGGTATTGATATTGCTCCAAAAATGGTTGCCGCTGGACAAAAAAAAGGATTAAACATTAAAAAAGGAGATTTCTTAAAAACACCTTATCCAAAAGAAAGTTATGATTTGATTACTTTGTGGGCAAGTCTAGAGCATCTTCCTAATCCTGAAGATTTTATTAGAAAATTTTATAATTTATTAAAACCAGGAGGACATGTTTATATCTCAACTTGTCATATTGGTTTTTGGGCAAAAATTTATCGAAAAAATTGGAGGTTTCTAAATGTTCCTGAGCATATTTGGTTCTTTTCGCATAAATCAATTAAAAAATATTTTGAAAGATATTCATTTCGGCTCAATACGGCTTTTACCTATGGTTCTGGATTAACCTCACAAAATAAAATATCATTTATGTATAAAATTATAAAAAAAATAGCTGACTTTGTAGCCAAATATTTTTTTTTAGGAGACATGATTGTTTGTGATTTTATTAAAATAGAAGCTTCTGATAACAAATCTTCAATAAATAGTTTACTCAATGTCAAAAATTAAGTATTTAAATTTTTATTTTTTTTGGTGGATATTATTTTTTATTTTTGGAGGAAGCCTATTTTCAAAATCAGCCGTTTTAATCTCTGCTGTAGGAGATATTGTTCCTGGTACAAATTTTCTTAGGGATGCCTTACCTCCAGGTGATGGTAGTATTCTATTCAAACAAGTAAAATCTTATCTTAAAACAGATCGTCTTCTTTTTGGTAATTTTGAAAGTACCATGACAAAATACTCAAAAACAAGAAAAAATACAAAGCGTAAAATGGTTTTTGCTTTTAGAACTCCACCCCGCTATGCTCATATTTTAAAAAAAGCAGGTTTTGATATTTTGAGTATAGCAAATAATCATGCTTTTGATTTTTATCAACAAGGTTTTCATGATACCTATAATAATTTAAACAATGCTGGTATCAAAGTTGTTGGGAAAAAAAATCAAATTAAATATCTCAAACATAATGGTTCAAAAATTGCATTCATTGCTTTTAGTTATACAAATCGTTTTAACTCTATTCATAATAGAGCCCATGGGGTAGCTTTGCTAAAAAAAGCTAGTAAAAAAGCAAATATTATTATAATTTCTATACATGCTGGGGCTGAAGGCTCAAAAGCTCTTCATGTAAAAAATCGAAATGAAATTTTTTATGGTGAAAACAGAGGAAATTTAATTAAATTTTCTCACCGTATGATTGAGGCAGGAGCTGATTTAATTTTAGGACATGGGCCACATGTACCCCGAGCGTTAGAGGTATATCGAAAGCGTTTAATTGCTTATTCATTAGGTAATTTTTTAGGTTATCGAGTTTTTAGTTTGAGCGGAGCTAAAGGACTTTCTTATATTCTTAATGTTAATTTAAGTACACAGGGGCAATTTCTTTCAGGAAAAATAATTCCGTTATACTTAAATTCTGATGGAATTCCAAGGTATGACTCAAAGAAACGTGTTCTTCACTTAATTCGTAAATTAAGTAAAGACGATTTCCCTGATACAAGGCCTTTAATTACAAATGAAGGATTAATTAAATAAATAAAAGATAATTTTATAAAAATATCAAAGGTCATCTTAAAAAATTTTTGTTTTAGTAGAAAATTTAATATTTTTAAAATATTTATTGACCCTTCTGAGAAAGATACTAAAGAGGTAATGGAAGAGATTTATATCATGAAACTTGATTATACAAAGATTAAATATATTTTTTTCTTGAAGTAACTCGAATTAATTTAAGTGTACGATTCAATTATTATCGGTTCAGGACCAGCTGGTTATACTGCTGCTATCTATACAGGGAGGGCGAATATGAAGACCCTTGTATTTGAAGGTATTGAACGAGGTGGACAACTGATGATTACTAGTGAAGTTGAAAATTATCCGGGTTTCCCTGACGGAATAATGGGGCCAGAGTTGATGGAACTTTTCAGAAAGCAAGTAATTCGATTTGGTGCGGAGGTGCTTTCTCAAATGGTTGATGAAGTAATTTTAACTGAAGGGATACCTTTCAAAGTAAGGTCTTCAGATAAATGGTATGAAGCAAAAAGTATCATTCTTGCAACAGGTGCATCTGCACGTTTTTTAGGTATTCCATCAGAAATAAAATTTAAAGGCAAAGGTGTTTCAGCTTGTGCAACCTGTGATGGTTTTTTTTTCAAAGAGAAAGAGGTAATTGTTGTTGGTGGAGGAGATAGTGCAATGGAAGAAGCTATTTTTCTTACTAAGTTTTCTTCTAAAGTAACAATTGTCCATCGTTCAGATAAATTTAGAGCAAGTAAGATTATGTTAAAGCGAGCTCAAGAAAATTCTAAAATATCATTTAAAACTTTTTCGGTGATTCATGAAGTATATGGCGATGAAAAAATAGGTACGGTGACAGGTGTAAAGCTTAAAAATATAAAAGATGATATAATTAATGATTATCCTGTACAGGGAGTTTTTGTTGCTATTGGACATGATCCAAATACAAAGATATTTCAAGGTCAAGTTGAAATGAATGAAAAAAAATATATTTTGACAAAACCTGGTTTTACAGAAACTAATATTTCAGGAGTTTTTGCAGCTGGTGATGTACAAGATTTCTATTATAGACAAGCAATTACAGCTGCTGGCTCAGGTTGTGCTGCTGCTATTGAAGCAGAACGATTCCTTGAGTCATTATAAATGATTATTTTTTGTCTTCAATAAAAAAGTATATCTTTTCCTAATTTTAAAAGTGACCTTATTAGGCTACGGAGGTCTAATTGCTCGAGCTTATAAAAGCCGTTCCAATAAAAATTATTTTTAATTATTCAAAGTGCATGCCCTCACTCAATGGTTGATAAATATTATTATAGCCTTAATTCTGTAATTAAAAATATATCAAATGTAAAAGATTAGATGGTTTCTTTGAAAGTCTCATTGTACGGAGTCTGTTTTTTTAGATATGTCACTCTGAGAGTCAAGATCGCTTTTAGTTTGCCTTATGGTTCAATTTGACGAGATTTTAAGTAAAAACTGTTGAAAAAATAATTTTAAGTGTGTAGAGCCAAATGGTCAAGATTCATTCCTTCTTTTAAGTGTAATTTATCTCCAAGCTTCCAGGCGATATGTTCTTCTGAATGGAGGGCCCCTTTGGCTTGTACTTTGAGAGCTTTATTATATTTTACGTAATAGCTTGAATGTACTTTTACCACTTGCATTTTATCTTGATTATTTTTATAGTGTAAATATACAGGATTTTCACCTGAGTACTCTAGAAGTATTTTTTTAATTTTATGAATACGGTCTTTTAATTGTTCAATCGATTGGGCTGTCAGGTATAGGTGTAAACTTTTATCAATCCAATTTATTAAATTATTTGGTTTATATACTTTATTTACCATAATATTTATTATGGGTGGGTCAACCTCTTTATAAATATTAATTTTACAATCAAAAACAAGAATATTATTTTCATAAATTAGCTTACTTATTTTTTCGTAGAAGCCGTTATAAATACGAATTTCTTGACGATCACTCAAATCAGAAATAGTTATAAGATAAAAGGTGGAACCTCTTTTAGGTTTCACCATCTTAATTTTTTCAATAACACCGATAACTGTTATCTCTTTTTCTGAATGAAAACCATCATCAATTTTATTTAGAGATATAATTTTTGTTTCTTTAAGAAGTTTTTTATATTTATTTAAAGGGTGTGAAGTTAAATATAATCCAAGAATTTGTTTTTCGTATTGTAGTTTTATATTATCTGGCCACTCTTTTTCTTCTTTAATTTGTAGAAGGCAAGAGTCAGAAGAATTACTTATTTCAAAGAGAGACTCTTGTCCTTGCTCTTTATCTTTTTTTACTCGTTGAATGAATTGTAAAATTTCTTCAATTGATTGATAAAGGGAATTTCTATTAAACAAAAATTGATCAAAGCTACCCGATAAGATTAATGCTTCAAGTGATTTTTTATTAAATTGACTGATAGCTAATCGACGAAATGTATCAAGTATGCTCCCAAAGGGTTGATCTCCTCTTTGATCAATAATTTGCTTAACAATACCTTCTCCCAGACCTTTAAGCCCAAGCAAGCCAAAGCGAATAGTTTTTTTATTAATAATTGTAAAACAAGCATCTGATTCATTAATATTGGGAGGTAAAACCTTAATACCCATTTCATGACAAGTATAAATTAAACTAATCAGTTTTTCGGTTTCTTGAATATCTGTATCAAGGGTTGCTTTTAAAAATTCAATGGAATAATTAGCCTTTAAGTAGGCGGTTTGGTAGGTAATTAATCCGTAAGCTACAGAATGAGATTTATTAAAACCATATTCTCCAAATTTTGAAAGCATATCAAAAAGTTTAGAACTCCAGTTTATATCAAAACCTTTCTGTTTTGAGCCGTCTAAAAATTGCTTTTTCATTTTAGCCATAACATCCATTTTCTTTTTTCCCATAGCTTTACGCAAAATATCAGCATCTGACATGCTAAAGCCACCAATAATTTGGGCGATCAGCATCACTTGTTCTTGATAAACAATAGTTCCAAAAGTATCTTTAAGTGTATTTTCTAGAGAGGGATGGGGGTAAGTTACATCAATTTCTTTATTTTTTCGCTTTAAATATTCATCAGCCATACCTGATTGTAAAGGACCAGGTCGATAGAGAGCAATACAAGCCACTATATCATTAAATTCTTTGGGCTTTGCTCGTATTAAGAGGTTGGTGATTCCAGATTTTTCTACTTGAAAAATACCTTTTGTTTGACCTTTTTGAAGTAATAGAAAAACTTTTTCATCATCCATAGGAATTTTGTTAATATCAATTTGTATATTTTGTCTTTTATAAATTTCTTCAAGAGTTGCTCGAATAATGGTTAAATTTTTCAACCCTAAAAAATCCATTTTAACCAAGCCAATTTTTTCAAGTGGATCTTTTTCAAATTGAGAAATTACAGAACCTGTACTATTATCAATAGCGAGAGGTATAATTTCATCAAGTGGTTGGGGGGCAATGACAACGCCTGCTGCATGTTTTCCTGAATTTCTAGGAATTCCTTCTAAAGATAGAGCAACTTGCCAAAACATTTTTTCTTTTTTCCCAGAATTAAAAAATTTTTTAGCTATAGGTGCTGATTTAATAGCATCTTTTAGAGAAAGACCAGGTATATCTGGTATATTTTTTGTAATAGGGTTAATCTCTTGAAAAGAATACCCCAGTACTCTAGCGACATCTTTAATAACAGCTTTTACGGAGAGTGTACCAAATGTAATAATTTGGGATACATGAGTTGCACCATATTTTTTAATAACATAATTAATTACTTCTTCTCTTCTATCGCGACAAAAATCAATGTCAATATCCGGCATTTCATTTCGTGAAGGGTTTAAAAACCTCTCAAAAAGAAGATTATATTTAATAGGGTCAACGTCTGTAATTTTTAAAGCGTAGGCAATTAAAGAGCCAGCGACGGATCCTCTTCCAGGTCCAACAGGTATTTTTTGTGAATGTGCAAATTCTATAAAATCAGCCACGATTAAAAAATATCCTTCATATTTCATTTTTTGTATTACATTTAATTCAAAGTCTCTTCGCTTTATATATAAATCAGGTATAGTCTTATAATTAAAACGTTGAGCAAGACCTTCAGTAATTTTAATTTCAAGGTATTGAGCTAAGCTTTCTCCATTTGGAGTTTTAAAATTAGGGAGTAGTGGATGTCCGAAGTCTAATTCTAGATCAATCATTTCATCAATTTTTTGTGTATTATTATAGGCCTCAGGAACTTCTGGATACAAAAGTTTCATCTCTTCAGAAGATTTAACATAAAATTCTTCATTAAAACCAAATTCAAGAGGTTCTTTTTCTTTTTTTCCCATTTGTATGCGTAACATAATGTCTTGAGCTTTTTGATCTTGTCTCTTTAAAAAGTGTGAATCATTGGTTAAAACTAAAGGGATGCCCGTTTTTTTATGAATTTCAAATGCCCCTTTGGCTACCTCTTTCTGCTCAGGAATACCATGATCTTGTATTTCGAGAAAAAAATTACCTTTGCCAAAAAGTTCGTTAAGGTATATAGATAATTCTAAGGCTTCATCTGTCTTTTGTTGGTATAGCTTACGATTGACCTCTCCTGCTAGACATGCTGTTAAACAAACAATACCCTCGGTGTATTGTGACAGTAGCTCATAGTCAATTCGTGGTTTTCGATAAAAGCCTTCTCTGTAAGCCCGAGAAGCGAGCTGAATCATATTTTTGTATCCCTTTTTATTTTTTGCTAGTAAAATTAAATGATAAGCTTGTCCGTCAGCAAGATTTTTAACTAGTCTTTTTTCTTTCCGTGAACCTGGAGCCACATAGAATTCACAACCTATAATTGGCTTTATGTTATGCTTTTGGGCTTCTTGGTAAAAGTCAATTATGCCAAACATATTGCCATGGTCGGTTATAGCAACTGAATGCATTCCTAAATGTTTAATATATTGAATAAGATCTTTTATTCTTATCGCTCCATCAAGTAAGGAGTAGACACTGTGTAAGTGTAAATGCGTGAATGGGGTTGAGGGCAGGTTTTTCACTTTAGAGCTAAGTTAGAATTATCTCTGTTTTTTTGTCAATCACGTTTACTTAAGATTTATAAAAATTTCTTTTATTCTTAATAATTTAAAATATTTGTTACATTTTTAGGTATCTTACTGATGAGTTATATCTATTGGGTAAGATCCTAAATTACGAACAAAAATGGTTATTTTTTTGAGATTCGCGAATAAAGTGGGTATTGGCTCTATGTGTTCATGTCCTTCAAAGTCAATATAAAAAATATAGTTCCATCGTTTATTATTACTCGGTCTTGATTCAATACTTGTGAGATTTACTTTTACTTTCTCCATTAAATCTAATACTTTATGTAAACTACCGGGCTGATGTAGAAGATTAATTATAATACTCGTTCTATTTTTTGCACTAGGTTTAGCTGTTTCTTTGGAGATAATCACAAAACGTGTGTAGTTTTCACTCATATCTTCAATACCATCTTTAATTAAGTGTAAGTTATAAACATCTGCAGATACGCAAGATGCGATGGCTGCTTTAGATTCATCTTGTTCTTTTGAGACTATTTCAGCTGCACGAGAAGTCGATGATGCTTCTAAGCACTCGGCATTGGGTAAATTCTTTAGCAACCACTTTTTACATTGCATTTGAGCTTGAGGATGAGTATAAACTGTTTTAATTTTATTTAAATCTTGGGTGAGGCCTAGTAAACAATGATGTATGGAAAGGTGGACTTCTGAGTAAATATATAAATTATAATCAAGTAATGAATCTAGTGTATGGGTTACTTTACCAGCAATAGAATTTTCAATTGGTAAAACACCATAAGTGGCATGATTCTTTTGTACAGCTTTAAAGACAGAGCTTATATCAAAGTAGGGTATGAGTGTTAAAGAGTGACCAAATTTTTTCAAAGTAGCTTGATGTGTAAAGCTTCCTTCTGGTCCGAGGTAAGCAATTTTTAATCTCCCTTCAATGGCTAGGGCTGAGCTCATAATTTCTCTATAAATATTATGAAGATGAACATTTTCAAGAGGACCTTGATTATTTTGATCAATAGATAAAAATACTTCTTGCTCTCGATCTGGTCGATAGAAAGATGATTTCTCTTGTTTTTTATGTTGAGCAATTTCGAGAGCAATTTTAGCTCGTTGAGAGATTAATTTAATAATTTCTAAATCAATTTTAGATATTCTTTCACGTAGTTTACTAAGCATATTTATTCTATATCATCTAAATTTAGCTCTTTCAGTTCCCGTAATTCAGGTAGGTCTTGTAAAGACCGTAAATTAAAATAAGTGAGAAAATTACTAGTCGTACCATACAGAGTGGGGCGACCTGGTGTTTCTTTTTGACCAGTTGATTTGATCAGTTTTTTATATAAGAGTGAAGCGATTAAAGATCTCGATTTAACGCCTCTTAAATCATCAATTTCAAATTGAGTAATTGGTTGCTTATAGGCAACCATAGCCAGAACCTCTAACATTACTTTTGACAAAGTCTCTTTTTTTCTCTCTTTAATAAAATACTGTATGGAATTAAAAGTAGATGCAGTTGTTTTAAATTGATATTTTCCTTGCTTCTTTTCGATGTAAATACCTCCAGATTTTGCCATATAATCTTCAACCAATATATTAAGAGCTTCTCTAATTTTTTTTATTGGTTCTTGTAGTCCATCAGAAATATCTTTTGAAGTAAGCCCTTCTCCTGAAATAAATAAAAGTGCTTCAATAGAATTTTTAAGATTTATTTGATTAGTCATTTTAATTTAATAATTATATTTTTATTTTGTATTTGTGATACTCCAATTATTTTTTGTTTGCTCATCTCTAAAATAGCTAAAAACAAACTAATAGTCCATATCAGTGAAGTTTTGCTTATTAAATCAAAAAATAGGAGTTCTTTTTGACTGGTCAGCTTTTTATGCAGCCAGTCTTGTAGTTGTTCTACTTCAATCTCTTCTGTCTGGATATGAAAAATCTTATTTTGAGCGACCTCACTTTTAAGTAGGTATTGCTGAAAGTTCTTTAAAAAGGATGTCAAGTCTAACTGAAAAAAATTGATATCTTTTTCATATAATTGCCAGTTTGACTTTCTCATAACTTCTGTCTGAGATGTGTTACGAGTATTATTTAAATATTCAGCAGCTACTTGTAATTTTTTATATTCCAATAATTTATCAATGAGTTCTTCTGGAAGCTTGTCTAAGGTACCGTCATCCGACACTGTATTATTAATATTGGGTAGAAGCGATTTTGATTTATAAAAAATTAATTGTGCAGATATTTTTGAAAACCATGATTTTTGTTCTAGAGCAACTTTATTATTTTGTATATAATCAAAAAAATCGGTTGTAATCATTTTTAAAGAAACTTCGAAAATATCCACTTCATATTTTTGTATTAAACTCCATATGAGCTCAAGTGGACCTTTTTTTTGTTCACCTTCTTTTGTTGAAAAATTAACCATAAAATTATTGGAATTTATTTTATTTGTTTCTTGAGACTCTTGTTTAATTTTTAGGGTTGTCATTTAATTAAGGTAATAATCTTTTTTTAAAAAAATTTGATTCTTTACTTTCTCCAGTGTATTCTTAGCAATTTTACTAGCTTTTTTTTTACCTTCATGTAATAATTGATTAATTACTTCGGGCTTTTTTTTTAATTCTAAGCGTTTATCTCTGAATGGCTTAAGGGTGTTCCCGATAGATTTTATAATATGCATCTTGCAGTCGACACATCCAATTTTGGCGGTACGACAATCAGCCGCCACTATTTTTTGATTTTTAGGGCTAAAAAATGAATAATAGCTATATACTGGGCAAATTTTTGGATTTCCAGGATCAGTTCGTCTTATTCTAGCTGGATCAGTTTGCATTTTTATTATTTTTTTTGAAATTACTTCGGTTGAGTCCGATAAATTAATTGTGTTATTATATGATTTACTCATTTTCTGTCCGTCTGTACCTAATACTTTAGGAAATATAGATAATTGAGGTTTCGGTAATTTAAAAAAATTATGATTATAGTGATTAAATCTTCGAACAATCTCACGAGTAAGTTCAAGGTGAGGCAATTGATCCTCACCAATGGGAACAATATCAGCCTCGTAAAGTAAAATATCTGCTGCCTGAAGTACTGGATATCCTAAAAAGCCAAGATTATCAATGTCTTCCTTCACTTGCTTCTTTTTATCTTTATAAGTAGGATTTCTCATAAGCCAAGATATAGGAGTATACATAGAAAGTAATAGGCTCAATTCAGCGTGCTCCGGGATATCTGATTGAACAAAAATTACTGATTTTTCAGGGTCAATCCCTATAGCAAGCCAATCAGAAATAATACCAGCTATAAAATTATGGGCAATACGGTAATTTTTATAGTATAGTGTAAGAGAATGCAAATTTGCAATCATAAAATAACATTCAAATTCATGTTGAAAATTTTTGAAATTATTTAAGATACCCAAATAATGTCCAATATGCAATTCTCCTGTTGGTTGAACTCCACTTAATACTTTCTTTTTAAAATTTAGCATCTGAATACCTGACATAAAATAATTGAATACTCGGCGAGAAAACTAAAAAAGATTTTCAGTGTCAATTTAACTTTTAAATTAGTATATGTAATAATATTTATTGACCATGAAACTCAATAAATATATTCATACCCAAAGTATGGATCATATTCAGATAAAAATTCCGGAATTTGGAGAGTCAATTTTAGAGGCTACGATTTCTTCTTGGTTAAAAAATGAAGGTGATTCTGTTCAAATTGATGAACCAATCGCCGAATTAGAGACGGATAAGGTTTCTGTTGAGCTGGTAGCAACAGAGAATGGTATTCTTACGAAAATTAACAGTCAGGCGGGTGATGTTGTTAAAGTAGGTGAGGTTGTTGCAATTATCACTCCTGGTCCTGTTTTGATAAAATCAAATAACCCATCTTCTCAAAAAAAAGAACTTAGCTCAACAGCAACTGATACTTTACCTCCTGCTGTTTTAAAAATAGTCGCTGAAAATAATATTGATGTTACTCAAATTAAGGGAACAGGTAAAAATAATCAAATAATAAAAGAAGATGTTCTTAATTATCTTAAGCAAAATAAAACACAATCAAAATTACCCAATAACTCAGCTCCCACATGTGCAATGCCATTAAAATCAAAGCTTAGCTCTTCTGAAGAAAATAGTGAAGTCGTGCCCATGACACGTCTTCGTCAGATAATCGCAAAAAGATTGGTAGAAGTACAACAAAAATCAGCCATACTCACCACATTCAATGAAGTAGATATGAAAGCAATTATGGATGTTCGAAATAAATATAAAGATAAATTTCTTAATAAGTATAATGTTAAGCCAGGGTTTATGAGTTTTTTTACAAAGGCGATTATTCAAGCTTTGCGAGCATTCCCTGCCGTTAATGCTGAGATTCGTAATACTGATATTATTTATAAGAAATATTTTCATATTGGGATTGCTGTCGGTGGGCCTAAAGGGCTAGTTGTTCCTGTCATTAAACATGCTGATCAATACTCACTTGCTGAAATTGAAATAGAGATTGCTCGCTTTGCTGTACAAATTAAAAATTCAAAATTACCACTCTCTGCACTTGAAGGTGGTACGTTTACGATATCAAATGGTGGAGTTTATGGTTCAATGTTCTCTACACCGATTTTAAATCCTCCACAAACCGGTATACTTGGTATGCACAATATTATTCAAAGACCGGTGGTTGTAGATGGGGAAATTGTGATTCGACCTATGATGTACCTTGCTTTTTCTTATGATCATCGTGCAATAGACGGAAAAGAAGCCGTTCAATTTTTAGTCAAAATTAAAGAAATCATTGAAGATCCTATGAGATTAATATTAGATGTCTGATAGATTTGATGCAGCCATAATTGGAGGTGGTCCTGCTGGATATGTTGCTGCTATTCGTTTGTCCCAACTGGGTAAAAAGGTTGCCATTATTGAGAAAAGAAAGACACTCGGCGGCACCTGCTTAAATGTAGGTTGTATCCCTTCAAAAGCTCTCCTTGATTCTTCAGAACAATATTGGCAGGCTCACCATAAATTAAGTGATCATGGAGTAGAGGTTTCTGGTATTAAACTTAATCTTAAAAAACTACTTACACGAAAAAATAAAATTGTATCTGAGGTAACGAAAGGGGTTGATTTTCTCATGAAAAAAAATAAAATCACTCGTTTTGATGGAATTGGAAGTATTGAGTCAAAAAATATTATTCATGTAGAACGAGCCTCCGAAGAAAATCATAAGATAATGGCCGATAATATTATCATTGCAAGTGGATCTAAACCCATTTCTTTACGTGATGTTCCTATTGATGGTAAAAATATTATAACATCCGATCATGCAATCAATCTGTCTCAGGTTCCAAAACAGTTGGTGATTATTGGTGCAGGCGTAATTGGTCTAGAATTAGGTTCTGTTTGGAAACGTCTCGGTGCTGAAGTGACGATCATTGAATCGCTACCTAATCTTATGGGTACTGCTGATCAACAGATGGCTCGGCTTGCCCAGCATACTTTGGAATCTCAAGGTATTAAATTTTTATTTGAACATAAAGTACTTAAGGCTAAGGTCGAAAATAATAATGTAAAAATTCAAGTAGAGAATAAAAATAAAAAGGTTATGACTATTCAAGGTGATATCCTTCTAGTTGCTGTTGGGAGAAAACCTGTTACCAAAGATTTACAATTAGAAAAAATTGGCATTGAACTGACTAATAGAAATCGTATTAAAGTTGATTTATCAACTTTTCAAACTAATATTTCTAGTGTGTACGCCATTGGTGATGTCATTGATGGCCCCATGCTGGCCCATAAAGCTTCTGAAGAAGGTCTTGCTGTAGCTGAAATTATAGCTGGTGGCCATGGCCATGTTAATTATGCAGCCATTCCATGGATTATCTACACTTGGCCTGAAATTGCTTGGGTTGGTTACGGTGAAGAAGAGCTCAAAGAAAAAGGTATTGAATATAAGATAGGTAAATCAGTCTTTAAATCTAATGGTCGTGCAAAAGCAATGAACGAAACAGTTGGACAGGTCAAAATATTGGCTGATCAAAAAACAGACAAAATTTTAGGGCTTTATATTATTGGAGCAAGAGCCTCCGATATGATTGCTGAGGCGGCCATTGGTGCTGAATTTGGAGCCTCTGCGGAAGACTTGGCACGATCTATGCATGCCCATCCAACATTATCAGAGATTATTAAAGAAGCTGCTATGGATGTCGATAATTGGGCTATTCATGCTTGAGTTTCTAGTTAATTCTTAAAAAAATAATCAACTTCAAAAAATAGATATCCAAGTACCAAGTACTTAGATAATATTTTCGTTTTGGTCTCTTATTATTTTAATCAACCCACTTAAACCATAGAAATAGGGTGGTGCCACCTACTATAAAATTTCCTATAGAGCCTGCCCAAAAAGGTGTTATTGTGTGACTTACTCCGAGTGCCTTTGTATAAAACATGATCAAAAAATAAAAAGCAGTACATAAAATAGAGATGGATAAGCTATATGTAAACCCACCATTGGGACTTTTAGATGTAACCACAGCACCTATTAAAATACAAAAAAAACACATAAAAGGAAATCCGAAGTGCCAATAAAATTCTACTTCAAATTTAGTTTGGTCATCTCCTCTTTCTTTTTTTATTTTAATGAATTTTAATAATTGAAAAATATTAGCTTCTTCTATTCCATAATTAAAGTGTTGAAAGACAGTAAAATCTTCAGGAATATCTTCTTCTTTTCTTTTATAAGAACGTTGCTTTCTGAAAATAGAATCTTTAAAATAAGTAATTTCAGCTTGCTTTAAAAGCCATTTATGAGGTTTAATCGAGGCTTCTTCTGCTTGTATTATTTTTTGAATATTTCCTTTCATATTGTGTTCGACAATATGTAGGCCGTGAACACTTTTTTTATTAGGATCAAATTCATTCATAAAAAAAATTCGATTTTTTGAGTGTATATTTAAGTGATAACGATTACGCCATGAATGAAAGTCAAGTGACCGACCTCTCATTTCATTTTTTTTTGAATATGCCTGTAGCATCGCAGGGTAAGAGATATATTCATTAAAAGCTAATAATGCAAAAGAGAAAAAAAAACTAAATATTAAAATAGGTAATATTGTACGCTTAATTGATCTTCCTGAAGAACAAATAATCAGAAGTTCTTTATCTTGAATTAATTTTGAAGTAATGTAAGAAATCGATAATAAAAAGGAGGGGGCTATCACAATACTCATAGTGAAAGGTATATTATATAAATAATATAGCCATATTGTAGAAGATTCACCATTATATTCTCTTATAAGCTGCAAAGTTTCTAATATTTTTGAGATCATTCCAACCCCTGTGAATAAAATTACTCCACCTAGCATAAACTTGATAAATTCTTTCAAGATATAGCGATCAAAGATTTGTATCATATTAAGTATCCCATTGATAACTAAATAATAAGCGAAAACTTCTTGGCGTGGTAGAGTCAAGTGGTCGACGAAATTGATTGATAAAAGGATTTTCAAGTGTCTCTGTACTTGATTCAAGTAGATTATAGATATCAAAAGTAATGGAATAATTTTGATATCTATAGTGAACCCGTATATCCCAATTAAGATAGAATGTATAGCGTCCTATTCCTTCTAGTCCGCCTCCTCTTTCTGAACTCATGATAGGTAATGAACCCTGTGAAAGACCTCGAGCAGTTATAAAGTTACCAAAAGGTACTCCGTCACGGTAGTGAATTATATTGGTCCATGTGAGCCCCTCCCACAAATAAAAACCGAATAAAAGGTTAGCTATATAACCTCTATCATAGTCAGTTCTTCCAAATAAATTAATATTGCGATTGGGATCAGCACTCAATTCAGAATAACTTGCAATATCATTATTCGTAGCTCCGTTCCCTACTAAGTTACTAGCTAAATGAATATATGTACCTAGGGTAATATTGACAAACCACCATGATGTAATGGCCTTTTTTAATAATTGAATATCAACATTTGCAAAAAATGAATCGTTATCTCTATTAATTAAAACATAGCGTTCTTGTCCGTAACTTCCAGGATCTCTATTATAGAGCAGTCCACCATTTTTTTTATCTCTTTTTATTTGATGATAACCTGATTGAAAATCTTCTGCATAATCTACCCAATATAGATTGCGATACCACTTTCCTGTTAAATTTAATGATATTTGCCATATTTTTAGAAAGTAATAATTACTTCCTAAAAAAACCTCCTCTAAAACTGGGTGTTTTAAATTTGTAATAGTTTGGTGGTAGGCCCCTCCACTACGATATAATATTCCTGCTTCTTCTCCTTGCTGAAAACGTAGATCAGCATTTGCATCGATCCAACGTTCTCTTCTGCTTGATACTGAATTTTTATTTAAAAATTCAGATTCTTTAAGAGTAGATGGAATAGCTTCGTGTTGCAGCCCTAAAATGACTTGAGCTGTTTTCTTTTTAGTTGGATATATCAACTTGATCGACGCTGTAGGAGAAATTCGATAAAATGCTGAATCTAATTCTGAAAATAGATTTTCTGATAATAAGCCTAATTCTATTTTTAAATTAAATAAATTAAATTTAGATTCAAAAAATATTTTTGGCCTAATACGAAAAAGCATATCTATCTGATCAGAAGAAGCTTCATGAAAGAGTATGTCTAAAGGTAGACTTTCGTCGTAACGAATAATTTTTATATTCTCTAAATTAAATTGCTGAGATGTTAGCTCAAACCGCATTCTGCCCGAAAAATTAATTAAAGTTTTAAAAAAACTCTTCAAATAAAAAATATTCTTTTTTTCAACAGATAAATCTGTGAAAAAAACTTGATGGGTTCTAGGAAGCTCTGGTGTTCCTTGAATAATTTCGTCTTGAATACTTAAATAGAGTTCATCTTGACGCCCTTTTCGTTCACCAAAACCAAAACCAAGGCCTGCTTGATAATTCCATTGATCTTGCTCAGAGATTTTTGAGGTAAAATTTAAAATAAAATTTTGCTGATATTCTTTAAGTGAATTTTCTTCTTTTTGTGTTTTTTCAACACCCGCATATTCTCGTATATTACCTTGGTAGAGTAAAAGAATAGCATTATTTTTATTGAATTTTTGGGCTACTACAGAACTAATTCTATAATTATTTTCAGATTTATTCCCTATTTGTAAAAAACTACGATTATGAGATAAAAATTCAGTAAATACGATAGCTGGTTGAGAGAATAAACCAATTCCTTCATATTTTAAATTAACTTCATAGCTAGGGAAAAAGTGTCTTCTTTCTTGAGGAGCTCCCCAAAACTGAGCGGGTTCTCGGTCAAATAATCCTCTGGCAGTAAGACTATCCCCTCCCATGAGACTGGTCAAGGCAATTTCTGTTTTTATGAAATTATTCTGATTATGGAGTATTCTTTTTTTATTGTTACTCTTTTTTGTTCTAAGAGGTAATCTCCAATGGTATCCTTGAAAATTCCCATAATTACTAAGGATTGAATTGATAGAAAATTCTTTCCATACTTTTACAGGTAGATCAATGAAAGGCTTTCCTCTAGCGATGGGATCAGAAATATCCATATTTTCAAACCAATATTTTTGCCAAAAAACTGAACCTCCCTGTGTATTAACAACGATGGGTTCTGTTGTCGCAAACCCACCTTTATCAAGGTTCGTTACCACAGATGGTAGATACCAGTATTCTAAAAGATAACCTGTGCTTGTACCTGCAGGTAATAATTTAACATCTGTTGAGGTGAATAAAGTTGATTTTGAGTCTTCTCCTGCTATACTAAAAGAGCCAACATCTTTTTTAAAATTTGGAAATACTTGAGAGTAAATATTCTCTAAATTAAGGAGAAAGAATAGTAAAAAAATTAGAAATAGTCGTTGAAAGTACACGAAATTCTGGAATAATAAAAGTTAATTCATCTTGGTCAAATTTTGTGTTTTGATTTTGATCAAACACACAGGTGCCTGTAAAGCGATTATTAAAAGAAACCACAGGTAGAAAAGCTTGTTTTAAATTTTGTGCGTTTGGTGTAGATTTTTTTATCCAATAAGCAAAGGGCCTCCATTGAGTAAGATTAGCTCCATCAGATAGTGATATTTCTGGAGCTGGTACATTACTTGGCTTAAAAAAACAATAATAGTCACCCTCTTTAGGAGGAAGTATTCCGGTGGGGCTTACAGGAGCTAAAGATAGTAATTCATCATGTAAAAATTTAAGATTAGTATCTTTCGTTTGATTTGAAATTTTTGAATTAATTTTTAGAAAAACTTTATCTGTTAAATTAATCTCTTGATTATGATCTTGATCAAGAAAAATCCAAATAGAATATTGTTCTGTATTATTTGGTATGGGGAGTATATTTAAATAATTACCAAAATAATCTATTTGATGCTTTTTAGATAAGGGTAGATTCGTTAGATTATTGTGAGCCCAATAACGGATAAGTAAAGGAGTTAAGGGCTCTGCTCTTACTTGAATATTAAGTTTTTTTGAAATATTATTTAAACTTTCCTTACTGGGTGGGGCTACATCAGCATAGATACAACAATAAAAAAAAATATAAATATAAAAATATAAATAAATTCTATTTCTAAAGCTTTTAATTAACTGTATTATAAAAATAATAAATGTAAAAAATATTTATTTGTTCTCTTGTCGAATAATTTTTTGAAAAATTCTTCTCTGTCAATGAATATTATATATTATGGGTTGTATAATTATATTTGAAGTATTTGCTCACCATGGATTATAATTCTTGTTTGATTCACGATGCTATTTCTAAAGAATGGCTTTTATTTCAAAATCCAATTAAGGTCTACGAGACGTATGAACAGCAAAATGTCATTCAATTCTTAGAAAAAATTGAAAAAGAAACCTCTAAGGGAAACTATGCTGTTGGTTTTCTATCTTTTGAAGCATCACCCGCATTTGATTTTTCTTTGAGTATTCAACAGTCAAATAATTTTCCACTTTTATGGTTTGGTATTTATAGTATGGTCTCAATCCTTCCAAGGAAAACAAATAGACATGAGAGGTCTACTGAATCTATATTGTGGAAACCTTCTGTATCAAAAGAAGAATATAAAAAAAATATAAAAAAAATTCAGAATTATATTCAACAAGGTGATATCTATCAGGCAAATTATACCTTTTTCTTGCAAAGTAAATTAAACATTCAAGAAATACAATTTTTTCTTTCAAATAAATTTATACCTAAGTTAGAAGAATATTCGTATTCAGCAGTTATCTCAACAAAAAATTGGGATATCTATTCTGCCTCCCCTGAGTTACTTTTTCAAAAAAATGGAAATTATGTTATATCCACACCTATGAAGGGAACATCTCCACGAGGTCTATGGTTTGAGCAAGATAGAAAATTTCGAGATATTTTACAAAATTCAGAAAAACAGCAAGCAGAAAATCTTATGATTGTTGATATGGTGCGTAATGATTTAGGAAAAATTGCAAAATGGGGAACTGTTCAAGTTGAAGAACTTTTTAAACTTAAAAGTTATCCTAATCAATGGCAAATGATAAGTAAAGTGAGTTGTCTGAGTGATGCTAACTTGATAGATATTTTTAGAGCGATGTTTCCGCCCGCTTCAATTACGGGTGCTCCTAAAAAGAGAGCGATGGAAGTTATACAAGAAATTGAGAAATTACCAAGAAAAATTTATACCGGATCAATTGGTTTTATCACTCCCAATAATAAAGCTCAATTTAATGTAGCTATACGAACTCTTGTTATTGATAAAAAAAATAAAATAATGGAATATGGTACAGGAAGTGGTATCATATGGGATTCAAAAATAGAGACAGAATGGCAAGAATGCTTTAATAAAACAAAGGTACTCACCCAAACTCAAGAAAATTTTGATCTTATTGAAACATTATTATGGGAACCCGAAAATAATTTTTTTTTATTAGAAGCTCATCTCAAACGGGTGTTAAACTCAGCGGCATATTTCTCAATTAATATCTCTTTTGATAATATTCTAGCCAGTTTACATAATGCAGTAAAAAATTTACATATTGAGTCGAGAATTCGATTAATTATCTCTCGCAAAGGAAAAATTAAAATAATATCTTCTCCTATCAATTTTTTAAATAAAATTCGTTATGTGAGTCTTTCAAAAGATGTAATTAATTCTCAATGCCAATTTTTATATCATAAGACTACAAATCGTAAAGCTTATGAAAAAGCTCTTACTGAATCTAATGGAATTGATGATGTCATCTTTTGGAATGAAAAAGATGAAATTACAGAATCAAGCATTGCAAATATCGCTATCAAAATTAATGGAAAATTAATAACTCCACCTATTTCTTGTGGTTTACTTCCGGGGGTTTATCGTGCAAGTTTATTAACAGAAGGTAACTTGAAAGAAAAAATAATCACAAAAAATGAATTACTTAAAAACAATCACAAAATCTATCTACTTAATTCAGTACGAAAGTTGTGGAAAGTGCATTTACGCGTATAAATATACATTAGGGATGTATTATGAAAGACAAAAATAGAATTTCTTTATCGTACACTTTAAAATGGAATTTACAAATTCATTTTTTTATTAAATTTTGCTTTAATTATATTTATTTTATGGGTACGGGATAATTTTTGAATTTCTTTCTCTTTTTTCATCGCTTCAGAGAGTGTTTTGTAATACTCAGAAAAAACAATTTTAACAGGTAAACGTCCACGCGTATATTTGGCTGCCTTACCTTTCTGATGTGCAGAAAGCCTTTTTTCAATATTTTTAGTGGCACCCGTGTAGTAAGTTCCATCAGAACAAGATAATATATATACGTGGGGCATAACTTTATTAAGTTTCTTATATTAAAATTTTTACAAATAAGATATTTTACTATTTGGAGCAGATATTTAGATAAAATATTTTTTTGCCCTTTACGAAAAATTATTCTGATGTACAAATATCAATTTGCAAAATTTTTTTTAAATGAGGTGGAAAAATCATATTTTTTTTGTTTTACAATAATTTTATTATAAATCTCTTAGATACTGGATAATATTTTCTCTTAGTTCCGAAGTCTCTTCTTGGGTCTTGTGAATTTCTTGAGAGGATACTTCTTTCATTGTTTTACACAAGATATTTTGATTAAAGTTTAATTTAATCGCATATAATATTTTATGATTTTGAAAACAATCAGGACAAATTTCACCTCTGTTAAATTCATAATAAAAAAGGATGCCTGTTTTGCCTTTGCATAGGTAACAATAGCCTTGAATTGAAAAATAACCTGATAGACTTAAAAAGTGGATATAAAATAAATCAACAAAAGCATTAGCTGTATATTTTTTATGTTTCGCCCAATTATAAATAAAGTCATGTAATAGATAATATATTTTTTGATGAAAGTCACCAAAATGTAAAAAATTAGTGAGTCTAAAAATATCAGAAAAGGCTTTTAATTCTTTATAACCGATATTAAAAGATAATGGCGAAAATAATAAATTCATTTCTTTGGGTATCCTATATTTTTTAGGGTTTCCTTGTAGAGTAATATCCCATATTGTTCCGGGGGTACAAAAGAGGGCATTTCTTTTTTTTGATTTTAATATCTTAGGAAGCTTTAGCCTTGATAATATACCTTCTTTACTTAAAAAATGTAGAAGAAGGCTATCTTCACCAAACTTTTTTTTTTAATGATAATACCTATCATAGTGGTTTATTGGGTTTTATTTTTATTAATACCGTCTCAATTTGTTGTCCTACTGATTTTTCTATTTTTAAGTGAATTCGACCATATTTTATTTCAGAACCATTCTTAGGTTTAGCATTTAGCTCATGCAATACGTAGCCTGCTAAAGTATTAAACTTATCTTCTGGAAAATTAATCGCTAACTCCTTATTCAAATCACTCAAAGGTATGCTGGCATCTATACGATATTGTTGATGTTTAATTTTATTAATCATTTTTTTATCAGAATCATGTTCATCGCGAATATCTCCTACTATTTCTTCAAGGATATCTTCAAGAGTAATTAATCCTGTCACATCTCCATATTCATTTACTGTTAAAACCAGATGATTTTGTTGAATTCTCATATTACGAAGTAAAGAAAGTAACTTCTGCATTTCAGGAGCGAATCGAATTTCTCTGACATAGTTACTGAGCTTAAAACGTTTATTTTTATTCAAATGAACTTTTAGGAGATCTTTGGCATATAGAAGACCTATAAATTCCTTTCTGCCTGTACTATCTTCATAAACAGGAATTCTTGAGTGACCCGATTTTTTAAGTACTCGAATTGTTTTATCTAAATCAGCATTAACGGGGAGAGCAATAATTTTATTAACAGGAATTTTAACTTTATCTGCATCGTATTCAGTTAGTTGAACTACATTTAAGACCATTTGGAGCTGATCGTTGGTGACGAATATTTGGCGATGGTTAAAAAAACGACCCAAGGCTTCTCTTAGAGAACTATTCCAACAAAAAATAAATTCTATTTTTTGTTTTATTTTAGAAATCACCAAGCTAAATTACAAAGAAGAAGTATAAAGTAAATCAATATAATTCAAGTAATCTATGAAATTTTAATTTAAAATATTCTAATTCTTAAAATTTTGATTCTTGATTCAAATATTTTAGTTATTTTAACCTACATTTGGGCTTAGATAATGGATATTTTTTGAATTATTTTATTTTTCTTCCTTTAGATATTATATCAGCTACCTCTTCTATATTTGGTTAAAAATCACTCACAGCTCTCATAAAGCGGATACGATGTAAAATAGAAATAAAAGAGTAATAAAAACAAAAGGTCTTTTTTCCTTTCAAGGTTCTTCTTCATCATGAAGAAGAAAAATTCAAAAAAATCCTGTTTAAACTAATGGAATTAGAGTCTATTTGAGTAAATTGTGAGGAGGTGAGAGATCACCACTCTTTAAAATGGATAATCTATGCTACTATCTTTTTGATTTGACTTCTAGTATTTATATAGTTTTCTTTAGAAATTACTCGACGTATAGTCTCAAATTTACCACATGTTCACTACGTAGTATGGCAGTACCTAAACGAAAAACCTCAAAGCACCGACAAAGAATAAGAAGATCACATCATGCGATTGGTAAGCCAACTTTAAGGCCGTGTTCACATTGTGGCGTCTATGGCCTCTCCCACAGAGTTTGCTTAGAGTGTGGTTTTTATAAAAATGTTGAAATTTTTAAGGTAGAAAAAAAGATTTCGGCTAAAAAAAATAAAAAGAAAAAAAATAATACAGAAGATTCTCAATAGAATCTAAAAATAAAAATCAAGATTATTTTAATTTTTTTACACTCCTACATGTTTGCTCTTTTAGGTTTCCAAGTTTAAATTATGGCTTTTTCTTCTGTAATTGATAAAAAATATATGATGGGTGGGAGTGGTCTATTCTTAGTTTTTTTTCTTATTACACATCTTTCTGGTAATTTACTGCTTTTTACTGATGACGGAGGTAAGTCTTTTAATACTTACGCCCATTTTATGAGTACAAATAAGTTAATTAGAATTTTAGAGATTGGTCTATTTTTAGGGTTTATTGCTCATATTGTGATGGGTATATTCCTCACCTACCAAAATTACAAGGCTCGCCCTATAAAATATAAATTAAATAAAATCTCTCAAAATAGCTTGTGGGTTTCGCGTAATATGGGTTTTACTGGTTCGATTATTTTCGTTTTTCTTGTGATTCATCTAAAAACATTTTTTGTGGAAAGTCGCTTCTATGCTCAAGATGATGTGTATCAACTTGTTCGGCTTGCTTTTCAGAACCCGTTTTATGTAGGTCTTTATATTATCTCTCTCCTTGCTTTGGGGCTTCATCTTTCTCATGGTTTTCAAAGTATTTTTCAATCTTTAGGATTTTATCACAAAAAATATACCCCTCTTATAAAAAAACTAGGTTATTTGATAGCGGTTGTTATTCCTTCTGGTTTCGCTTCAATTCCATTATTCTTTTATCTGCAGTTTTTTTTTCGATCTGGTTAGTCAGTTAATTATTAAAAATGGAAAATCAAAAATTAGATTCAAAGATTCCAGAGGGAAATTTAGAGAATAAATGGGAAAAATATAAATTTGATCTCAAATTAGTAAATCCTTCAAATAAGCGTAAATATGATATTATTGTAGTAGGGAGTGGTTTAGCTGGAGCGTCTGCTTCGGCGAGTTTAGCTGAGTTAGGTTATAACATAAAATGTTTTTGTTTTCAAGATAGTCCTCGTAGAGCTCACAGTATTGCGGCTCAAGGTGGTATTAATGCAGCAAAAAATTATCAAAATGACGGAGATAGTATTTATCGTCTGTTTTATGATACTATTAAAGGAGGAGATTATCGCTCTAGGGAGGCAAATATTTATCGTTTAGCACAAGAAAGTGTCAATATTATTGATCAATGTGTAGCTCAAGGTGTTCCTTTTGCTCGAGATTATGCTGGCTATTTAGATAATCGATCTTTTGGAGGTGCTCAAGTATCAAGAACTTTTTATGCTAAAGGACAAACTGGTCAGCAACTTTTACTTGGTGCCTATGGAGCACTTAATCGGCAAATTAATAAGGGCAAAGTTCAGATGTTTTCTAAATATGAAATGCTTGATCTCGTTTTAGTTGATGGACATGCCAAAGGAATTATCGCACGAGATTTGATTACTGGTGAAATTAAACCTTTTACGGGGAATGCTGTTGTTTTGGCTTCGGGTGGATATGGGAACGTTTATTTTCTCTCAACTAATGCAAAAGGCTCTAACGCTACAGCTAGTTGGAGAGCTCATAAAAGAGGGGCTTTTATGGCTAACCCTTGCTTTACTCAAATTCATCCGACTTGCATACCTGTTTCTGGAGATTATCAGTCAAAGCTGACTTTAATGAGTGAAAGTTTACGTAATGATGGTAGAGTTTGGGTTCCTAAAAAGAAAGTAGATAATCGTACACCTAACAATATTCCAGAAGAAGAACGTGATTATTATTTAGAAAGACGTTATCCGGCATTTGGTAATCTTGTTCCTCGAGATGTTGCCTCTCGAGCAGCAAAGGAAATGTGTGATCAAGGTTATGGTGTTGGTGAGACCAAAAAATCGGTTTATCTTGATTTTAAAAATGCAATTGATCGTTTAGGCTCAGGTGAGATTGAGCAAAAATATGGCAACTTATTTTCCATGTATGAAAAGATCACAGGTGATGATCCCTATAAAACTCCAATGAGAATTTATCCCGCTGTACATTACGTTATGGGTGGTCTTTGGGTTGATTATAATCTTATGACAACGATACCTGGACTTTTCGCCTTGGGAGAATGTAACTTTTCAGATCATGGAGCGAATCGATTGGGTGCTAGTGCCCTTATGCAAGGGCTTGCAGACGGTTATTTTATTATACCCTCTACTATTGCCGATTACCTTGCAAAGGAGGGTTCTAATAAGCCTAATGCAAATTCTGAAACCTTTAAAAGGGTAGAAACTCAGGTTTCTGATCGTATTAAAAAATTACTTTCAATTAAAGGCAAAAAAACCGTAGATGAGATTCATAGAGAGCTTGGAAAGCTCATGTGGGAAAATTGTGGCATGGCTCGAAATAAAAAAAATCTTAAGTATTGTATTAGTCGCATACAAGAATTAAGAGATGAGTTTTGGAAAAATGTAAATATCCCCGGTTCTGGCAATGAACTTAATCAATCGTTAGAAAAGGCTGGTCGAGTTGCAGACTTTCTTGAATTGGGAGAACTTATGGCTCAGGACGCACTTAGTCGCGAAGAATCTTGTGGGGGCCATTTCAGAGAAGAGTATCAGACTTCTGAACACGAAGCGAAGCGAGATGATAAAAATTATTCGTATGTCGGGGCATGGGAATATCAAGGTTCCAATCCGTATGATACGCAACTAAAAGAAAAACTCAACAAAGAAGAGCTTTACTTTGAGAAAGTAAAACCTACTATGCGAAGTTATAAATAGTGTTGATGGAGTATTCATGAAATTAACTTTAAAAGTTTGGCGTCAAAGAAACCAAAGAGAAAAAGGTTCTTTTGTTTCCTATGATGTTGATGATGTAAATCCGCATATGTCTTTTTTAGAGATGCTTGATGTCTTAAATGATGACCTTATAAAAAAAGGTGAAGAGCCTATTGCCTTTGAGCATGATTGTCGAGAAGGTATTTGCGGTTCTTGTGGCTTTTTTATTGACGGACGTGCACATGGTGCACTTAAAGGTACTACTGTTTGCCAACTACATATGCGACATTTTAAAAATGCTCAGACGATTATTCTTGAACCTTGGAGAGCCCGTGCCTTTCCAGTAATTAAAGATTTAATTGTTGATCGTTCTGTTTTTGACCGTATTCTTCAATCAGGTGGGTATACTTCAGGAAATATAGGTGGAGTTCCAGATGCTAATACGATACAAATCTCTAAAAATAGTGCAGATAAAGCTTTTTTAGGAGCTCAATGTATTGGTTGTGGTGCATGTGTTGCGGCTTGCAAAAATGCTTCTGCCAGTCTTTTTATGTCGGCCAAAATATCTCATTTAGCTTTATTACCGCAGGGTCTTGTTGAATCTGTTAAAAGGGTTACCACAATGGTAGCTTCTGTCGAAAAAGAATCTTTTGGTTCTTGCACAAATACAGGCAGTTGTGAAGCCGAGTGTCCAAAAGAAATTTCTATCGAGAATATTGCTCGGATGAATAAAGAACTTCTCAAGGCAAGACTTGCTTCATGAAGCCAAAAAATAGGTTAAAATATTTAAAATAATAAATAAAATGTATAGGAGTATCGATAATGAAAAAAATATTTTTAAAACAATTCAAATTGAGTTTGGGTATCCTTTTACTTATTGGGATCAATAGTTGTAATTGGATGAGTGCTTTGTTTTCAGTCACACCGTCACGGGTAGATACTGTAAAAGTTTTGGAAGAAAAGATGCGTAATGATCAAAATTCTCTAGTTTTTATGGATACTTCAGAGGGAAGTATGATCTTTGAAATATATATAGATTGTGCCCCAAAGACTTCAATAAACTTTATAGATTTAGCATTGGGTAAAAAATCTTTTTTTGATCCAGTGGCCAAAAAAGATGTAAAAAGACCTTATTTCGATGATCTTATTTTTCATCGTGTCATACCAAATTTTATGATACAGGGTGGCGATATCTTGGGTAATGGTACAGGGGGACCTGGGTATCAATTTGAAGATGAGATTAGCGCTGTAGCTCTCGGTCTCGATAAATTAAAGGTAGGAGAAGTTCCTTCTTATAGTGCCGAAGCCCAGACACTTGCCATGGAGGAGCTAAATATTGGATCAGGTCCTGATGATTTTGAGAAAAAAAAGCTTACCTTTAGCAAAAAGCTTAGTCAATTACAAGAAATTACAGTAGAGGAATTTCTAAAAAAACGGGGTTATCAGTTTAATAATGAACTAAAGTCGGTTAAAATGGAAAAATTTACGCTTGCTATGGCGAATAGTGGACCTAATACAAACGGTTCTCAATTTTTTATTAATCTTGTTGACAATCCACATCTTAATGGAAAGCACACCGTTTTTGGTAAACTCCTAAAGGGAAGAAAAGTTCTAACAAATATTATTAAAATACCAATTAATAAAGATAAGCCTACTAAAGATGTAATAATTAAAAAAGTTGCACTTCTTGAGTGAAAGATCAGTTTGAAAATTTTTCACTTAAGAAAATTCATGTAGGAATTATTGGAGGGGGTGGGTTTACTGGTCGTGAACTCATCAAACTTCTTTTATCTCATCGTGTTGTAAGTCTTGATTTTGTCACTTCTGATAAATATGCGAATCAAAAGGTCTCTAATATTTATCCAGAACTGGGCTTGATTCCTTCTCATTTAGTCTTCAAAAATCATCCACAAGATATTTCTGATTTTGGGAGTTTAGATGTTGTTTTTATTTCGGCACCAGAACAAGTCGCTCTTCAATGGACAGAACTTCTTCTTAAAAATAATATAAGGGTTATTGATATTGGGGGTAGTTTCAGACTTGATGAGGTGGATATATTTGAAGAGTATTATGAAATGTCTCATTCTTCTTCTCATTTATTGAGTGAAGCCGTTTATGGTTTGAGTGAGGTATTTCGATTAAAGATTGCTTCAAGTCAATTAGTGGCAAATCCTGGTTGCCACGCCACAGCCTCTCTTTTGCCATTATGGTTTTTAAAAGATGATCTAAAAGATCAAGTTGATTTAATCATTATTGATGCCAAAGCTGGTGTTAGTGGAGCTGGTGCTCGCAAAGAGGAAGATTCTCTTGCTTTTTCGCATATTTACGAAAATTGTTATTCATATAAAATAAATAAACATCAACACACCCCAGAAATTCAAACTCAGCTTCGTAAATGGTTGGGTGCAAAAACTTATATTCGCTTTATTCCCCATTTACTCCCCATTTTTAGGGGAATTTTATCTACTATCTATATCCCTCTTTCAAACAAGATTGACTTTAAAAGGATGAAAGAAAACGTAAAAAATAAATTAAGTAGAGAGGCATGTATTAGATTTTATGATACTCCAAATTTAGTACAAATTAAAAATGTACAATATACAAACTTTCTTGATTTTTCAATGTGTTATGACCTTAATTCAAATGTTTTATCTATTATCTCGGTAATTGATAATTTGGGTAAGGGAGCAGCTGGCCAAGCTGTTAAGAATATGGATATTATGTTTGGTTTAGATAGGGAGCTATTATAGTTTTAATAGGGCGTATACGTGGAGTTTCGAGTTGCTTGGTTTGCCGATATTTTTGATGAGATTTCTGGTGTAGTTACTGATTCAGTTGAAGTATATGAAGAGGCTTTAAAGGCTGGAGTGTCTTGGTTTCCCGTTACTTGTTATGATAAAAAAATTAAACCTTTCTTTGTTTTTCCATCTCTCCTAAAAATATCAACAAATTCAGTTTATAAAAACAGTAATCTTTATATACCAAATTTTTTATCAATTTTAAAATTTATAAAAAAGAATAAAATTAATATGATTGTTTCAAATACACCTGCTTCTATGGGTTATACTGCGATGATTGCCGCTACTTTTTTGAAACTACCGTGGGTAGATATTTATCATACTGATGTTGATTTTTATATGAATACTTTGATTGAAGGTCGCTTAAGATATATTAAAAATAAGTTTGCTCTTATCTTTTTAAAATTTTATCATAAAAGAGCTGATTTAATTTTTGTGAGAGACCGTGATTCTTATGAGCTTATTTTAAAGAGAGGTTATGCTAAAGAAAAAATTTGTTATTATTCAGCAGGTGTTGACCAAAAACGTTTTCACCCAAAATTTAAAGATATCTCTATTTGGCAAGAGTTTGGTATCAGCCCTAGAAAAAAAATAGTTTTATTTGTGGGGCGAATTAGTAAAGTAAAGGATATTAAATTTCTCTTAGATTTTTTTAAGACTTTTAGTAATACAGAAATTGTTTTAGTTATTGTGGGTAAAGGACCCGAGTATGATGATTATTTAGAAGAATATGATCAGCATAAGAATATTTATTTCTTAGGTATTCAACGCGGAGAGCAATTACAAAAAATATACGCTTCGGCTGATTTAAGTGTATCGCCTTCTGGTAGTGAAACATTAGGTAAAACTGTTTTGGAGGCTATGGCTTCAGGTACAACTGTTTTGACATCAAATAAAGGTGGGGCGAAAGATTATATTCAAGATTCAGTCAATGGTAAAATATTTAAGGCGGGAGATTATAATAATTTTACTACGATTCTTTTAGATTTTTTGAGCGGTAAATATGATTTAGAAAAGATGGGTAAACGAGCACATCAATCTATAAAACCATATACTATGGATCGTTTATTTCATAACTTTATGGATGCTCTTGATACTTTAAAAAAAAACTAATCTCTTGTAATTTCTCTATGAGAAATATTTTTAGGTCGAAATAAGAGTTTCAATGCATTGTATAAATTTCGAGCTTTTTTTATATTATTCAATAAAAAATTACAAACAAAAATATCAAGTGTTAGATAATTTTTTTCTGGCCATGTATGAATAGCAAAATGTGACTCAGCAAGTAAAATAACTCCGGTAACACCCGCATTAGGAAATTTATAAAATATTTGTTTAATTTCACTGAGACCCGATTCATTAATAAGTTGTGTACATTTTTTTTGAAGTATCTCTGAATCAGTAAATAAAAGCTTATTAGGCGAACAATCATAAAAGTCAGCAAGAATATGAATACCTCTTTCTGGTTTAATCTCTTTCCAGAGTTTTTCTTTTTTGGATATTTTAACCTTCTTTTGCATTAAATTACCTAGAAATCTATTTCATGCAAATAAAGTAAAGTACTCTTTTTTTAGTACTAATGTATTTAGAGATTAATTTTATAATACCCATGTAACTGAAATAAAAATAATAATAAAATATTTATATATTTTACCAAATGTATTCTGCTAAGAAGACTTAGCAAAATACATTTGGTGTCAATCAAAAAAATAATAGATTATAAATATACTTAAACAGAGCAAGTATTTTTAGTAAGTATTTAAGTGGGGCTTAAATCATAGATAAAAAATTCTTAAAAAAACATTTTTATGGATATTTCACTTTGAAATGACCTTTGTAGACGGATAGATTTTTGGCTTATATCACCTAATGCTACACATACATCATCTCCATCTTTTATATATTTTAAATTTAAAATGAAAATGTTTAAGTTTAAAATTGACTTTGCATAATGCTCTCTAATATTGTTCAAAAGCTTTCTGGCTTCAATCAGATTCAATATAAACTAAATTTACTTGTGTTCAAAAATAAAAAATATGATAATCTTCACAAAGAGGCTCTTCTTTGTATTTCGTGTAAGTTGGCTACAACAAGAAATAAGGTCGTTTTTGGTGAAGGTGATATTGATGCTAAAGTAATGTTTATAGGAGAGGGACCAGGAAAGCAAGAAGACTTAACTGGTCGTCCTTTTATAGGTAGAGCAGGTGAGTTGCTTACCAAAATTATCGAAAATGGAATGAATTTATCTCGTAAAAGCGTCTATATCGCTAATATTGTAAAGTGTAGACCGAGTGTTGATCTTCTTATGCATAAAGATCGCCCTCCTGATGCAGAAGAAATTAAGGCATGTCATCCTTTCTTATTAAAGCAAATTAAATTAATTTCTCCTGAAGTAATTATTACTCTAGGTTCTCCTTCGACAAAATTTTTGCTCCAAACAAAACAGGGAATTACTTCTCTACGAGGTCGATGGCATGACTTTGAAGGAATTCCTGTTATGCCTACCTTTCATCCTAGTTATATTTTAAGAAATGGAGGAGAGAAAAGTCCACTTAAAAAATATATTTGGGAAGATATCAAAAAAGTATTAACTAAGCTTAAACAGGTCAGTAATTGAAGAAGGTTCTAATTGCAGGTTTTGGTTCTGTTGCACATGAACTCACTCGAATTTTACCAAAGGAGTTCTATCATATAACAGGATTGAGACGTTCAAAAATGATCTCTAATTTATCTAAGTTGACATTTTTGAAAGCTGATTTATCTTATATAAATTCTTTGTTTCCTATCAAAGAAGAATTTTTTGATTATTTAATTTATTGTCCATCTCCTGATATAATAGATGAAAAAAACTACTATGAAACATACATAAAAGGCCTTGAAAATTTATTACAATTAAAAAAGCTTTGTAAAAATTTAAAACAATTTATTTTTATTTCTAGTACAAGTGTATATGGCCAAAGGAATGGTGAATGGGTTGATGAAGTCTCTTCAACTTTACCTCAAAGCTTTACAGGGCAAATACTTCTAAAAGCTGAGAATTTAGTTCTCTCAAAAATGAAAAATCGATCAATAATTCTTAGATTTGGAGGAATATATGGTAAGCGCAAAAGCAGGTACATCCAACAAATTAAAGACGGCAGTGTTCAAATTTACAATAACTTCCCAAGGTATATAAACCGAATTCACTTTAAAGATTGTGCGGCTATAATTAAGCATTTTATGGAGATAATATCTATTCAAGGAATTTATTTGGGTGTTGATGATAATCCTGCTGACCAAAAAGAAGTAATATATTGGTTAGCAAAAAAAATAAATTTATCAATTTCTAAAAACTGTTTGATTACAAATCACAATAATTTATTCAATAAAAGCAATAAAAGATGTCAAAATTATAAATTAAAAAAAAGTAAATATAATTTTATTTACCCTTCTTATAAAGAGGGATATTCTTCCATGTTTTAATATAGAAAATTTTAAACTATCAGGCCGTATAGTGAGAGTTTTTTATAATTATGGATGTTGTTTTCGTATTTTAGAGTTAAAAAGATGTCACTGTCCAAAATATCAAGTCGGAATCAAATTAGGTATTTAGAGAGTAAAATTCCTTTTTATATTTCAAAATAAAATTTACAATTAAACTTAAAAATAATATTTATTAAATATTGATTCTTCTTGCGAATGAGACAAACTTTAAAAACATGTCCAAAGTTTGATCTTGTACTAGTGTATTTTTTATCTAGTATTGTCATGGAGGTATTATGAAAATATTAGTCTTGATAAAACAGGTTCCTGATACTGAGGCGAAAGTCTCTCTTTCTGGAGATCATTTGAATGAGAATGGCATCAAATGGGTAATTTCTCCTTATGATGAAATCGCTCTTGAAGAGGCAATTCGAATTAAGGAAAAACATGGTGGAGAGTGTAGTATCACGGTCATTTCAATGGGGCCAGAAAGGGCGATTTCTTCTCTCCGAACAGCGTATGCAATGGGTGCTGATCATGCCATCATGATCAAGCACGAAAAGTTTGAAATGCTAGATTCTTTTATGTCGGCAGATGCAATTATCAAAGCCACTGAAGGTGAAACATATGATATTATACTAGCTGGTCGTCAGGCCACTGATTCTGATAATGGGCAAATGCCTTTGATTTTAGCTACAAAATTAGATATTGCAGTGGCTAGTTTTGTTAATGATATCAAAATTGATGGTTCAAAAGTAAAGCTTGTGAGCGAAGTTGAAGGCGGTGAGGCCGTTTATGAAGCTTCACTTCCTATTGTCATTACTGCTAATGATCGACTTAATGAGCCTCGCTACCCATCTCTAAAAGGAATTATGTCCTCCAAAAAAAAGTCAATAGACATTAAAGAGTTATCTGATCTAGGTGTTAATTTTCAACCTAAAATTCAAGTAAATAGTCTGGAACCCTCACCTGATCGCCCTGCAGCAAAAGTTATTGAAGGGGAGAGTGTAGAAGACAAAGTCAGTTCTCTCGTTGATGCTCTTCATAATGAAATTAAAGTAATTTAGAGGGTTATTCATGAATATTTTAACTGTATGTGAAATAAATAAAGGTAATCTCAAAAAAGTTTCTTTTGAGATCATATCATTGGGCAAAAAATTAGGTGGTAATGTCTCAGCGGTGCTCATTGGTAAATCTGCCTCAGAAAAGGCAACTGAATTGGCAAAATATGGTGCTGATACAATTTATGTAAGTGATCAAAGTGAATTTGCTGCTTTATCTTTGGCCAAGGCAATTTCTACGATTATAAAAAAAGAACATATTGATGCTATATTATTGCCTCATACTTTTGCGGGTAAAGAGATTGGAGCACGCCTTAGTGCTCTTCTTGATGCTGGTATGATAAGTGAGGCTATTGAGGCCTCACTAGATGGAGACCGTATTCTTTGTAAAAAACCAATTCACTCAGGAAAAATTATCGCCAATTTAAAATCAGTTAGCCCAATTCAGATTATTACAGTTCGGCAAAATTCTTATGAAATAAAAGAAAACTCAGGTAAGGGTTCTATTGTGAATATTGAAGTTGATTTTTCTGCTGAGAATATCACTCTTAAATCATTTAGTGAAAAAATAAATAAGCGTGTTGCCCTAAGTGAGGCAAATATCATTGTTTCTGGAGGAAGAGGACTAAAAGAAGCTAAAAACTATAAATTGGTCGAAGAGATAGCTGATATTTTGGGTGCTGGCACTGGTGCCACAAGGGCAATTGTGGACGCTGGTTGGGTTGATCATACTCTCCAAATTGGTCAGACTGGTGAAACAGTGTCTCCAAATTTATATATTGCATTGGGTATATCTGGTGCAATTCAACATTTGGCAGGTATGAGTTCTTCCAAATATATTGTCGCCATAAATAAAGATCCAGATGCTCCAATTTTCAAAGTAGCTACTTACGGTCTTGTTCATGATCTTTTTGATGTAGTACCTCTTTTAAAAGAAGCTCTTAGTAAATTGAAAGAGTAGTTTGTGAACTCAAAACTTTCTCTGGAGTCTTTTGAATTTAATCAGAAAGACTTATGGTTAAGGTATGAAAGTCTTCTCAAAACGGCAAAAAAAAGCCTCTCATCAACTAAAAAACTTCGAGATCTTTATTCTAATATAGCGGGGCATTATGCCTTTCTTGTTAAGCACTACCCAAATTCTTCACAAAGAAAGAGGTTAGCTCAATATTTATATCAGTCGAGAGGGGTGCTAGATATCACCATAAAAGGGCCCCATGAAAGTCTGTTATACCGTTTGCTCTCTTTGTATTTACAAAAAATTCCTCAACAAATTTATCAATATTGGAGATTTTTTTTTATAAGCCTTTTCTTTTTAATTTTTTCTATTCTTATTGCTTTTATATTAACTGTCCAAGTGCCTGAATTGGGTAGTAGTTTTTTAGGAAGTTCAGATTATCATAACTATAAGTCTCAAATTGAATCAGGAATACAATTTCAAAATTTTTTTTTATCTGATTTATCTGGCTATACTCTTTCATTTTTTATTTTTATCAATAATCTTAAGGTAAGTATTTTAGCACTTTTAGGAGGTATGCTTATGGGAGTAGGTACCGTATATATTTTAATAAAAAATGCTTTTTTAGTTGGTGGACTTTTGGGTCTCTATTACCAAAGTCATCATTTTATTGATTTTGTTTCGACTATTTTCCAGCATGGATTTTTAGAGCTTATGGCGATTGCTCTGTCTGGGGCATCCGGTTTTCTCATTGCTTCTCCTTATTTTTTTTCTGGTCGTATTTATAAAAAAGATCTTTTTCGTAAAAGAGCAAAACAGGCTGTGATACTATTTATTGGAGTGATTTCACTTCTTTTTATATCAGCGTTCATTGAAGGTTTTATTACGGTTCTAGATTCACCTATCTATTTTCGTCTAGGGGTCATTACGCTAACCATTATTTTTTTTGTTTCTTATATGATTTATTCCCTGCGTCACTCATACACACTATGATTATATTTTTTTATAATATTATATTCAATGTTATTTTATTGTATTGTTTACTTCATTGTTAGCCTTTGCTGGCTTTTTTGGTTTTCAATTCGTCGTGTTGCTTTAAAGAGTTCAACAATTATAAAGGTATTTTTTTCTGGCCTCATTGTTGCTCCTTTCGCTGGTTCAATAACGCATTTGTTGCAAAATAATTTTGACTTACAATCCCATCTTCATTTTAGTATTCATGAATTTTTTATTCAATTTTTTTTAGTGGGGCCTATTGAAGAATTATCAAAATTTTTTGCAGTGTTTATAGTAGCTCATCGAAAAAATGATTTTTCAAATGCATATGATGGTATTCTTTTAGCAATTGCAGCAGCATTAGGGTTTGCTAGTATAGAGAATATACTTTATTTATACAGTTTTGGAGTTAAAACAACTATTCCTCGCTTATTATTGGGGAATCTTGGACATGCTACTTACAGCATGTTTTGGGGGTATGCTCTTGGAGTTGTGATACACGAAAATGCCATGTTTTCAACTCTGATTTTTGGTCTTTTAATTGCTTCAGTTTTGCATGGTGCCTATAATTATTTTTTAAATTTTTCTATACTTGGTACCAGTATTTCTTTGATGATTACGGCAGGCTTAATTATCTTACTTTTATTTTTTTTAAAAAATGAACGGCAAAGAAATTAATTAAAAAAGTTTACGGTACCTATTCCACATAAATTGTATCACTCAGTATTCTCTATTTTATTAGGGTCAGGGGTGGATGTGTGAAGTTTTTTATTGATACGGCAGATATTGAAGAAATAAAAAAGGCATTGGATATGGGTTTTTTAGATGGAGTGACCACGAATCCAAGTTTAATTTCTAAAATTCAAAAACCATTTAAAAAAATAATTGAAGAAATTTGTGATATCGTTCCTGGTCCTGTTTCTGCGGAAGTTTTAGCGACTAAAAAAGAATTTATCCTAAAAGAAGGGAGAGAATTGGCTAAAATTGCTCCGAACGTAGTAGTAAAAATACCTCTTATTCCTGATGGGTTAAAGGCTGTCAAAATATTTTCAGATGAAGGCATAAATACAAATGTCACTCTTTGCTTCTCAGCAAATCAAGCACTTTTGGTCGCTAAATCTGGAGCTACTTATGTTTCTCCTTTTGTAGGTCGTATAGATGATTATGGTCAAGAAGGTATGGTTCTCATCGAAGAGATTCTTAATATTTATGAAAATTATGACTATAATACACAAGTTTTAGTAGCTAGTGTTAGAAATTCAACACATCTAAAAGAAGTAGCTATGATGGGAGCTCATATAGTAACAATTCCTTTTAAATTACTTAATCTTCTTATTAAACACCCCCTTACTGATGTTGGATTAGATCAATTCTTGAAAGATGGTAAAAATCTAACTTGGTAGATTAAAGAGTAATGTTTTTGTACAATATTTCATTATACACACTGGTCTACCGTTTTTTTACTTTTTGTTTCTTTTATCTGTGTAGTTTCTTTCTTATTTCTTGTTCCGGTTGTCACGAGGTTAATTCTAGCTCCTCAGGTTATGAACAAGTAAACCCTTTGCTTGATTCTAAAGAAGTAAAAGCAGCAATGCTCATTCAAGATCATGTTCGAACTTTATATAAAAAAGCCAATAGCTCAGTAGTGAGAATCGAAACAGAACAAGATGTCTCTATTCCATCAAATCTATTTTTTAGGCACTTTTTTGATACCCCAAATGCTAAGCAAACTAAACATGGTCTAGGGTCTGGTTTTATTTTTAATTCAAATGGCTTAATTGTTACAAATTATCATGTTGTTAAAAATGTAGACCGGATTACAATCAAACTACTTGATACTTCTTCACACGAGGCTTTAATGATTGGTTATGATGAAATATCTGACCTTGCTCTTCTCAAAATTAATACTCAAAGAAATATTATATCGATTGAAATTGGTAACTCTAATAATATTTCTGTTGGAGACCTTGTTTATGCCATTGGTAATCCTTTTGGTTTCTCAGCTACATTAACTTCTGGTATAATTTCATCGGCACATCAAAAAATAAAGTCAAAAGATAATATTCCTCGAATACAAACAGATGCAGCAATTAATCCGGGTAATTCAGGGGGGCCTTTACTTGATATTACTGGAAAAGTTATTGGAATCAATCAAATGATTTATTCAAACAATGGTGGTTCTGTAGGGGTTGGTTTTGCTATACCGATTAATTATGCTGTAAGTATTATAGAAAAGATAAAACAAAAAGTAGATTTAAAAAAAACAAATTAATAATGCTTATTACGATTGATGTCGGTAATACCCATACAGTTTTTGGTTTATGGATTTCTCGGCAATTAAAAGATGTTTGTCGATTTTCGACATCACTTAAACGAACTTCTCATGAGTGGTCTTCTCTTATTCGTGGTTGGTTAGAATCAATAAAAAAAAGGTTTAGATTACATAATAACAAAGATTCCTCATCTTCATTTTCAATGATTTACTCTTCAGTTGTTCCTTCTATAGGAGCTCCTCTTGAAGAAGCTTTCTCTATTTTAGAATTTAAAGATATTCAATGTTTCAATTTAGATATGCAATTGCCTATTTCCTTTAATTATCCAAGCCCACAAAGTTTAGGCATGGACAGAATCGTTAATTCAATCGCTGGTATATTACTTTATGGTAAAAATTTAATTATTGTTGATTTTGGTACCGCTATCACTTTTTGTCTAATTATTGATTCAGTGTATTTGGGAGGAGTTATTGTCCCAGGATTACAGGCTGGTTTAGATTTTCTTGCCTCCAAGACGGCCAAACTTCCACAACTTTCATGGAACCGTAATAACAATGTTCTTGGAAAGTCAACAGAAGAATCTATTTTGAGCGGAACTCATTTAGGGTGGAGTGGTATGGTCTCTAATATACTATTAAATCTAAAAAGTGAAGTTTTAAGAAAAAAAATTATTAATAATATTAATGAACTACAGGTTGTTGCAACTGGAGGATATTCCCATAATTTTTTTTTAGATGAGCAATTTTTTGATATAATTGATAGAAACCTCACTCTTAGAGGGCTTCACAAAATATTTTGTATGAATTAAATGAATACACTTATATTTTTCTATAATTATACATTTAAAAAATTAAAATTGCTCCTAAAATTTAAAATTTGGAGTAAATTTTTTTTGTTCATAGCTTTCATACTTTTATCCTTATATTGCTCTTTATAAAAAAGACATAATTTAATACATTCTCTTAATCACCTTAAAGTTATCAAAATTTTTTCTACTTTTATTTGGAAATTAAATTTAAATTATCACATAATTTATTTTTTTTTCTTGTAATTTTATTTAATAAATACTCTAATACCAAAGCTTGTGTCTTGTAATATTAACAATGATTTATCTAGGAGTCTAAAATGTTAAAAAGAGTATTTATTTTTATTTTTCTTACTTTTATTTTTCAATGTTCTAGTGCTAATAGTGGTTCTGTGAATGTTGGTGTTGAAGCAACGATATTAGTACCAAAAGAAATTACTGTTATCGAGAATAAAACGACTAATTATTCAATAAGCCTGTCACAAGCTCCTAGTGCTGAGCTTACGATAAGAATGTATTCAGAAACAAGTCTTGATTTTGGTCTTCTGCCTAAAATTAAGCCGTCTAGTCTTACTTTTAACTCTGAAAACTTTAATAAACCTCAGTCAGTTGAAGTTAGCTACTCTGGTGATGATTTTAAGAATAATAATTTTGAGTATATGATTAAACATCGTATAACGACTACAGATCCTATTTTTAGTGAAATTAAGAACTCTAAACTTCCAATAATTACAGCGTATTTAGTTTATAATGATGAATTAGCTGATGCCGATCATGACGGACTTATAGAAATCTCTACAGCTGAGATGTTAAATAATATTCGCTATAATTTAGCAGGTACTAGCTATAAAACATCCCCCACAGCTAATGGTAATTTGAGTGGTTGCCCAAATAGAGTTTGCGAAGGCTATGAATTAATAGCCAACATCAACTTATTAGATTTACTTGATGAAGAAGATAACGGTGGCAACGGCAATGGAAGTATTGATACAACCACAGTTTTTTTTGATAAAAATCAAGATGGTGATACTGATGATATCGATGAAGAAATTATAGTGCTTGATACAAGTCTTGACACTAGTTGGCAGCCGATTGGTAATGCGAGTGATTACTTTACGGGAAACTTTGATGGTGGAGGATACACCATTAGTAATTTATGGGTGAATATTGTTGCTGTGTCAGGTGATATTTATGCTGGTTTATTTGGTTATACAAATGGTAATGTTCAAATAAAAAATGTAGGGATCCTTTCTGGCTCAATTTATGCCTCCTCATCTTCATATTCATATTCTGGTGGTTTAGTAGGTCGTGCTCGTCCCGCTTTGACTATTACAAATAGTTATTTTTCTGGTGAAATTTTTTCTTTTTCTTCCTCTTCTTCCACTTCTGGTGGTCTGGTGGGTCGCGTAGATGGTGATTTGACAATTACTAGTAGTTATCTTACTCCTGATAGTGAAATTTTTTCTTTTTCTTCCTCTTCTTCCACTTATTCAGGTGGTCTGGTGGGTCGAATTGATAATGCCTTAGTGATTAAAAATAGTTATTTTGCTGGTGAAATTTTTTGTCATCCTTCCACTCATTATTTGTCTGGTGGCTTCGTGGGAGCTGCTACTGCTAGTACTAGTGTAACGATTACAAATAGTTATTGGAATTTAAACGCAAGCAAGGTAATTGAGAGTAGACGTCAGGTTGTTGGGCCATCCGGTAGTAATTCAGAAACAACAGGTGCAGTAGGGCTAACAGTAGCCGAATTTAAAAAAATCAGTGATATCTACCCTGCTGATTTAATATTACCCATACCTGGTGCGGGTGATGCTTGGAATTTAGGTGATTCAACAGAATTACCAATAATTAAGCTTTGTATTGATGACGATAATGACTGGAAAACATGCGAATCGTATGGTGATTTTTTATTAGGACAAAATAACGAAACATCTGTAGACACATCTACTATAGACAGTGATGGTGATGGCCTTATTGAAATTCATACTGAAGTAATGCTCAATAATATACGCTATAATTTAGAAGGTACTAGTTACAAGACATCAAAGAATGATACTGGTAATTTAACTGGTTGCCCGGCTGATGGTTGCCATGGCTACGAATTAATGGCGGATATTAATCTTTTGAGCTTACTTGATATAAATAATAACGGTCGTATTGATACGATAGCAGTGCCGATGGACACAAATCTTGATCTTGGTGCATCCAGTAATGCAGGAGAAGACGAACAAATCATTGTAATTGATACAAAGCCTGGTGCAGATAGAGGCTGGGTGCCGATTGGCGATAATTCGACGAAGGATGATAAAAGCCGATTTACGGGCACTTTTGATGGCAATGGTCATACTATCGCTAATCTATGGATCAGAATTTATCCTTGGTCAGATAATATACACGCGGGTCTATTTGGTGTTACAGGCTTAGATGTTGAGATTAAAAATGTTGGAATAATCTCTGGTTCTATATATTCCTCTTCTACTTCCTCCACTGGTAGTCTGGTAGGCCATGCTACTGATTCTTTAACAATTACAAATAGTTATTTCAGTGGAGTTGGTGGGGTCTTTTCATTCCGATCTGATACTGGTGGATTATTAGGTTCTTATTCCTCTATTTTCTCTATTCCTGCTGATTCTGTAACAATAACAATTGAGCAGAGTTATTTTAGCGGAAATCGTGGAGTGTTTTCATCTCATAATGCAGGAGGGCTTATAGGTTCTTCTTCTGATACTTCTACTGTGGTAATTGAAGGTAGTTATTTTAATGGTGATGCTAAAGTTTCTGGATATCAATATTCTGGAGGTTTAGTTGGTTATATTGTTGGTGCTGGAATAATTAAAAATAGTGAATTTAGAGGAGAAGGCGGGCTTCCTTCATTATCTTTACATACTGGAGGTTTGGTTGGTCATATTACTGGTACTTCTTTAACCATTAAAAATAGCCATTTTTCCGGTAGTGTTGGAGTTTTTGCTAAGACTTATTCTGGGGGCTTGCTTGGTTCCTCTTCCTCTGATTCTGTGGTAATTGAAGATAGTAGTTTTATAGGAGAGAGTTCTGTAGGTTCTAATTCTCACTCAGGTGGTCTTGTGGGCAAGGCTGATAGTTCTTTGACAATTACAGATAGTTATTTTACTGCCTCGGGTACAGTTTTTTCTTCTTCTGATTCCTCTTCTACTTATTCGGGAGGTTTAGTCGCTCAAGCTGGTGATACTTTATTGATCACAGATAGTTATTTTAGTGGTTCTGGTGGAATTTCTTCTTCTTCTTCTTCTTCTTCTTCTTCTTCTTTTTCTGCTTACTCAGGTGGTTTAGTGGGAAAGTCTGATAGTTCTTCGTATCTCACTAATAATTATTTTAGTGGTTTGGGTGGAGTCTCTTCTTCTTCTTCTACTTCTATTTCTAAGTCAGGCGGTCTGGTGGGTGATTCTGGTCATTCTTTGACGATTACAAATAGTTATTTTAGTGGTTCGGGTGGAGTCTCTTCTTCTTCTTCTACTTCTAAGTCAGGCGGTCTGGTGGGTGATTCTGGTCATTCTTTGACGATTACAAATAGTTATTTTAGTGGTTCGGGTGGAGTCTCTTCTTCTTCTTCTACTTCTATTTCTAAGTCAGGCGGTTTGGTGGGTGATGCTAGTGATTCTTTGACGATTACAAATAGTTATTTTAGTGGTTCGGGTGGAGTCTCTTCTTCTGCTTTTTCAGGCGGTCTGGTGGGTGATGTTTCTTCTTTTTCCCTGACAATCACAAACCTGACAATCACAAACAGTTACTGGAACACCACCGCTCCTCAAAATGTGGGTGATGCTGAACGAATATCAGTCACCACTAAGCGGGCACAGGGTAACGTTCAGACTATTATCCCATCAGGCACAACGGGTCTTACGCTAGTGCAACTGCAAGCTATCACTGGCACACACCCATCTGGTTTGCCGAATGGTGCCACTGACAACACAAAAGCTTGGAACCTAGGCACTGATACGCAATTGCCTGCGATTAAGCGGTGTGTTCCCACCATAACGGGCACTGGTGCGACTGCGACTACTGATTGGACGATGTGTGCATCGTACGGTAATCTGCTACCTCTCCAGCGGAATGAGTGAGTATTACAACACCGTTTTGCCCTCGATTCATTGACTATAATAATATGTATACATTATATGATGTTCTCATACCCCAAGGGAAGTTACATAAATGTTTTCTTTTTTACTCGTATATTTTTGGTTAATGCTAATAATATCTCAACCTTGTATTCCTTTTTCCTTTAGGTATTCTAAAATTAAAGGTGCATTATATGCATTCTGTGGTACAAGTAGAGTATTTGAATTTTGTGGATTTTTTCAAGTAATCAATTAACAAGAGGTGCCTTTTTCCATCAAAAAAAAGACAGTCAGAAACATAACTTCATTTTGAATAGTAAGAAAACACCTAACATTTTTTGAGAAGTTTTACCTATATTATTAATAAATAAAAAAATATTATTGACAATTGATTATGAATAATTTATGTGGAATATATGTCTGTTCTTACAATAGAGCGTAGTGATCTTGTAGATAAAGAACTTAGTAAGTTCGAAGATAGAGTTAAAAAATTTCAATCAGGTGTTTTAAATACAGAAGAAGAAACTTCGTTTAAATCTCGGAGGCTTATGCAGGGTGTCTATGGGCAGCGGCAATCAGGGGAGCAGATGATGAGAATCAAAGTTCCAGGTGGTGCACTTACGGCACAACAATTAAAAAAGATTGCTGATCTTACAGGAGAGCTATCCCAAGGAATATTACATATTACCACACGCCAAGATATTCAGTTACATTATATAAAACTTGAAAATGTGCCAAAAATTCTTGATCAATTGGCTACTGTAGGTTTAACTACGCGTGAAGCTTGTGGAAATTCAGTAAGAAATGTTTCTGCCTCGCCTTATACTGGGCTTCTTCGATCGCAAGTTTTTGATGTAAGTTCTGCAGTTGAGGCAAGTACTTTGTTTTTTCTTAGAAATCAAGATACTCAGGCATTACCTAGAAAATTTAAAATTGCTTTTAGCGAAAATAATGAAGATCATGCTGTAACGGGTATGCATGATTTAGGGGCTATTGCGGTTATTCGAGAAGGTGAGCCGGGCTTTAAGGTAGTAGTAGGAGGAGGGCTTGGTTCACAACCTTTTCCAGCCGCTCTTTATAGTGAATTTATACCTGTTTCTGATATTTTACCACATTTTTTAGCGATTGCCCGTATCTATAATCGTCATGGTAATCGCGTAAAAAGAATGAAAGCTCGTATTAAATTTTTAGTGCATGAAAAGTGGGGTATTGATAAATTTAGAAAAGAATGCTATAGTGAACTTGATCAAATTCATAAAGAAAATATTAGTTATCCTGATATAAAAGTTAAGATACAGGCTCCAGAAAATTATAATTATTCTAATCCTTTTGATAAGCACAATGAAAGTAGATTATATTTTTGGTATGATAAAAATGTTCTCCCCAGTATTTATGCAGATCGATATATGATTTTAGTTAATGTTCCCTTGGGAGATTTAAAACCGAAACAAACATATGAGCTTTGTGATTTTGTTCTCAAACAAAAGAATAGTATCGACCCGAATGAGCATGTGATTACGGTAACTGATGATCAAAATCTTGTTTTGAGGGCTATTTCTGTTATTTCAGAGAATCGTAAGGCCGAATTTAAAAAAATTTATAATTTTTTGATAAAGCTGGGCTTAGGTGATATTGGAATTCATGATATGGCTGACCCTATTTCGTGCCCAGGAACGTCTACGTGCAACCTAGGTATTACACATTCAAAAGGTTTGGCTCGAGCGATACGAAAACGTATTGAAAATCGCTTACTGGGCGATGTGAAATATGATGGTGCAACGATTCATATGTCTGGATGTCCTAACTCTTGTGGTAGACATCATATTTCAACAATTGGCTTTTTTGGTCGATCTGATAAAATTGATGAGTTTACTCAAGCACCTGCTTATGGTGTTTTGATTGGTGGTGGTAACAAAAAAAATGGTATTATTTTAATTGGAAAACGTTGCAATAAAATACTTGCAAAACGGGTTCCTGATTTTATTGATAAGATCATCGATTATTATGAGTCAAATTTGCAGAATGGAGAATCTTTTGTTGAGTTTTGTTACCGAATAACAAAAGATGAAGTCAATAAAATTTTATCTACTTTTGATAAAGAAAATAAATCTATTCAATCGAGTGAAAGAATTAACTATGATTGGGGTAAAGATGAGCAACCCTATGTAGTTGAGTTTGGTGAAGGTGAATGTGGTGTTTGAACTTAAAATTTTCAATGTAGGATAAACTAAGGAAACTGAGTTATATATTCTTTATTTTTTCATTAAATATTCTCTTCTTTGAGTGTTGTGAATATTTATTCTTTAAAAGAGCCTGCCGCGTTGGCGATAGCGTGTGAGATACTTGATTGTGGGGGTATAATTGCCTTCCCTTCAGATACTTTATATGGTTTTTGTGCTGATTTTACCGCATCTTCTGTAAATAGGTTGCATCAAGTTCGAAAAAGATCTTTATATAAACCATTTTTATTAGTTTTACCTGAAAACTATGCTTTAAAAAAATGTGTAGAGTCTATTTCTATTGATCAGAAGAAATTTATTCAAAAATGTTGGCCAGGAAGAGTGACTGTTATCCTTCCAAAGAAAAAAAAATTATTTTATCCATTGGGTAATAGTATTGGGTTACGAAAACCAAATAAAGAAGATTGCATTTATTTTTATAAACTTTTAAATCTGTTAAGTCGCCCTTTACTTTCAACTTCTTTAAATTTGCCTGGGGGTAATACTATCAATGACCCAATAGAGGCTAAAAATAAGTTTTCTGATGAAATTGATGCCTATTTTACTCTTCCAAATTATATTCAAAAAAAACAATCTGAAATTTGGGATTTAACAATTAATCCACCTAGACAAATTCGCTAAAGACTGTAATTAAATGATTTATTTATTCAAAGTATTTTTATAGCTAAGTAATTGGTAAAGTACTTTCATTATTGGTGTCTCTACATTATTTATTTGAGCAATTTTTAATGGTTCTCCTAAAATTGCCTCGATTTCCATCTCTTTATCATGTTCATAGTCATAAGCCATTGATGTTCTATATGGTTTCATTTCTTTTGTTTTTTTTATGATATCAGAAATATATTCCTCATTAACTAAAACACCATCTGAATATGCAATTTTTACAACTTCTTGCATTATTGATTCAATTAAAGTGCATATTTCAAAATTTTTTAGCATATCAAAAGTAGTCGCTTTTTCTAAAATAACGGAAAGTGGATTAAATGGTATGTTCCATATTAACTTATGCCAACGAATTTCTCTTAATTTTATTTTGACTTCTGATTGAATTCCACATTCGTTAAATAATTGACCTAATCTTTTTGCAATGGGAAGGTCTTCTTCTTTTAATGGGGCTAATGTAATTTGGCCGTAGTCAATATGACATACTTTTTTATAGGATTTTCGATAAACAGAAGTAAATGCTAGGGCTCCTAATATAGGAGCTTTTGGAAATATCTTAGAAAGTTTTTCTTCTTGATTAATACCATTTTGAAGACATACAATGATGCTCTGATAATCCACTTCTTTTTTAAATAAAGGTGAGAGTAGTCTAAAATAATCAATGTTAGGTATCAGCTTTGTTGCCACAATAATAACATCAGCGGTGAACATACTTTGTGTAAAAGCGTGGAGGTCTGGTTCTATTGAAAAATCACCCCATATACTTTCAATTTGAAGTAGGCTTTTACCTAAGTGCTTCGATAAGAATTTACTTTGAAATTGTATTTGATAACCTTTATTTGCGAGTTTTGCTCCATAAAAGCTACCTAGAGCGCCAGCACCAATAATAGCAAAAGTTTTTAATTTATTTGTAGTTTTTGCCATTGTTTGTAGATTTCTAGCATTGCTTTTTGTGCAGTTGTTGCAAGTTTATAAGTTATAAGATGTGATACTCCTGTTTCACCTGGATTAATTTCTACAGTACATATCTGTTTTTTTTTGGCTTCAAAAATAGGCTCAACAATGTAAGGAAAGATGCTTGTCGTGCCAATAGAAAAAATAAGATCAAAAGAATTTGTTAGCTCTTGCTCCAAAAGCTTTATATTTTCTGATGCAAGCATTTCACCAAAAAGGACTACAGCCGGCCTTATTATTGCTTTACACTTTATACATATGGGTGGTATTTCATTTAAAATAGAATAGTCTTTGACAACTTCTTTATATTGGCATTTTGTACATTCCAAATTATATAGGCTACCGTGTATTTCAATGATATTTTGGCTACCAGCTTTTTTATGAAGATTATCAATATTTTGAGTTAAAATACATACATGTTCAAATTCTTCTTCTATTTTTGCAATAATTTGATGAGCTTCATTAAATGAGGCTTGTCTACAAGATTTTTCAATTTTGGATAAGTATTCCCAAACTATTGCTGGATTTTTTTTAAAATTTTCTCCAGATAATACCTTTTCTATAGATATTCCATCTTTGGTTATTTGCCCATCGTATAAACCACCAATACCTCGGTAGGTAGGTAGTCCAGAATCTGCCGAAATACCCGCTCCGGTTATAAATAAAATTCTTTTGGAAGTACTTAATTTTGTTACTATTTTTTTAAACTGAAAAGAATCATCCACAAAATAATTTAGACTTTATTCTTACAAGTTTCATATATTTTTTCTTGAGTAAAGATCTGAAATAAGTTAGGGTCTATATGCTTTTCCTGAACTTCGTGGTTGATAATATCTAATGCTTTTTCAGGGGGTAATGACGATTTATAGGGACGATCAGGGGCGGTCAAAGCATCATAAATATCAGCAATGGTCATCATTCTAGTTTGTATACATATATTAGGTGCCTCTAAACCTAGTGGGTATCCTGAACCATCTAATTTTTCATGATGTCCATGAGCAATTTTTGGAATATTTTTCAAACTTTGCGTCCATGGAATTTCTTTGAGAAAAGCATAAGTATGACTTACATGAGATTCAATTTCAAGTCTTTCTGCTCCATTTAAACTACCTTTTCTAGTTGTTAGTGAGGCGAATTCATTTTTGCATAGTAGATTTATTTTTTCACTATTATTCACTTTTATTTTGGTATTCATCATCTTTTTTAAAAATTCAAAATTACGCGCTCCCATCATATCAGGTTCATTCATTTCTAAAACACAAGCAAACATTTGGTCTAATTCCTGCAACTTTTGCTCTAGTTTAACTTTTAGGTTTTTAGACAGTAAGGAATATTTACTATTTGATTGTTTTAATAATCTTAATTTATTTTGAAAATAAATTCGATTAATCTTTTCCTTTAAAAAATAGTATCTCCACTTAATAAGTTCCAATTCATATGGATAAAGCTTTTTTGCTTTAAGTAATACCTCCTCTTTAACACCAACTTTTCCAAAATCATGTAAAAGAGCCGCATAGCGAATTTCTTTAATTTGATCAGATGAGAAAACTATATCTTTGAAAAATTTTGTATTGATACGATCTACTGTTTTTGCTAATTCAACAGTGAATGCGGCCACTCTGAATGAGTGCCCCGAAGTTGTGATATCCCGTTGCTCAATCGCAATCACAGAGGCTGTAACAAAGCCTTCAAACAAATTATGAATATCTTGCAAAAGAAAATTATTTTCAATAGTAATACCAGCTTGACCAACCATAGCTTTTACAAGCCTAAGATCTTTTAGACTAAACGAAATGACTTTTTCTTGAGTATTTTCGAGAGTTAATTGATCCTTCATATTTTTTTTGCAGTTTATAAATTGAATAACTCCAATAATTTTTTCTTGATGGTCTTTGATAGGAACCACCATCATAGATTTAGTATGATAACTATATCTTTTATCTACTGAATGATTAAAGGTATATTCTAAATTTTTGGGAAGTTTATATACATCATCAATCAAAAGAAGCTTACCCGTTAGAGCCACATATCCAGCGATTGAAGTTTTATCAATAGGCAATAAAAATTCATTTATATTGATATCAAAATTGGTACTTTTAAATCTCAAATGGGTAGGTATTTCATTCGTTGTATTTCGTTCAATGATATAGATTGAACCAGAATCAGCATGAACAAGATTTCTAAATTCAAATAAAATAAGACGAATTAATTTCTCAAAATCATGTTCCTGACCAAGTAGTTTACCAATTCTAATAAAACTTTGCGTATCTCTATCTGACAATTTAAATTCTGAGCTGATTTTTGTGTTTTCATCAGTTAATCGAATTATATTAATTATTTGATCAACAATTTTAATTAAAACTGAGGCTGCAATATCAATAGGTAGAATCGAATGAATAAATTTAATAGGAATCGATAAAAAATCTATTTTATTAACATCTTTTTTTTCTTTTGAAAGAAGAATAAATTGTATTTTTATATGCTTATATTTTTCAAGCCAATTCCAACATGATTCTATTATTTGTTTTTTAAATGGCTCAGTCAACACGATGACTCCTGTAAGAGTGCTTGTTGCATCAATTTTTATTTTATCATTGAGAAGAGAGTCTAAATTTATCCAGCGAGAAATATCTTCTTCCTCTTTGAGAATACTTAAAACCGCAGCACTCCCAATTCTAAGTTCATTTATATCTTTTTTTATTTTTGCATCCATTCTTATTTTTGAGAAAATAATAAAAACACTATTTCCAGCATAGAGGCAATCATTTATGAAATATAGTGGAGTGTCTATTCCTTTTTAAACTAAATTTAATAATAAATTCAAAATATAAATAAAATGTAATAGGCGTAACCTTAAATAAGCCATTAAACCTCACGTTTAGAAAGTGAAAAAATTCAAGCAAAAGGTAATTATATTGTTCTTGAAATAAAAGATATAATTTTTTATAGTTCAATCTACTATTTTTTAAGTTCGGTTTTAAATTAGTAGAATTACTGTTGATAGGACGAATTTCAAATATCTTGCTATATTTTGAAGGCTTTTTCAAAGATTTTAAAGTAATTGAGAATTTTGATTTAAATTCAGTAGGAAAAGCTACAAATTAATTATTTGATTCTAGTTTTTGTGCTATAACTTTTTTATTTTGGAATGCCTCATCATTGGAGGGATCAATATTTAAAGCTATAATAAAATCATCAAGGGCTTTTAAATATAACCCTTCTTTTGAGTAAATAATACCTCGGATGGTATGTGCTTTTGATAAAAGTATGGGATCAACATTCTCTTCTTCAATAATAGTTAAAAGTTCGTCTAGGGCATTTGACCTAGCTTGAATTGTATCTTCATTAGTGAGTGCTTTTGATAAAAGGAAACGAGGTAGCATTTCTCTAGGTTTTAAGGCTATTGCTTTTTGTAGGTACGGATAACTTAGAACAGGAGGTTTTTTTGCAAGCAAAATAGAATCAGATATTTGTAATAATGTATCATATTGATATTTATTTCCTCGCAATTGTAAAACTTTCTCGAAGTATTCAATTGATATATCAAAATCTTTTTTTTGTTTATTCAGTTTACCTAAATTATAATAAGCAAAAGATAATTGATGAATATTTTTTTGTTCTTTTGACATTTCCAAAATCTTATGTAAATCTTCTTCTGCTTGAGAGAGAAGCCCCATACTTAAATAAATTTTAACAGATTCTTCTAAAATTTTTCTGTTATGTGGATTCAGCTCAAGGGCTTTTCTAAATGAGCTAATTGCTTTATGGGGTTGACCAGAATTAGTGTATACTCGACCCAAGCTGGTGAGTATATCGTCATTTGTAGGATTAAGGCTTTGTGCTCTTTTTAAATAATAAAGTGCTTGATTCCAATTTTTTAATTCAGATTGAATAATTCCAAGGTTATGAAGTACTTGAGATTTTTCTAATATTTTAGTGGATTTACTTAATATTTTTTTAAGTGCTATATTTGCAGCATCCCACTTGTTTTGTTCCATAAGATTATCAGCAAGAGAAGATAAAATCTCTATATTGCTTGGAGAATTATCTAATTCTTTTCTTAAAGATCGCTCTGCTTTTTCTGGTTTTCCTAATTCTTCATAAAGTTTTGCCATATAAATGGCTGTATTCTTACTTTGACCCCCATAACGATTTGCATTATCTAATGCCTGAAGTGCTTCTTTTAAATTATTTAGACGATACTCAATCAAGGCTAGATTATAATAATATTTAGGGTGATGAGGGGCTAGGGCAGTCGCCCTCTTGAAATATTCTCTCGCATTTTCTAAATCAGAATCTCCTCCACTGGCATAAAGAATTCCTAATTCATTAGCTGATCGATAGGCTATTTCTCCAGCACCTGCGAGATTAAGAGCATTCAAAAAGGTTGTCTTTGCCTCTGTAAATTTTCCTTGTTTTTTATATATTTTACCTAAATTATAAATTGCAGATGGATTTTTCTCGACATCTGTGATGTGCTCTAAGGTATTTTTTGCTGCATCAAGTTGACCAGCTTCATAGTGAAGTTTTCCTTTTAAAATTTGAGCATCAGCAATTTCTGGACGAAGTATTTCGGCTTTTTCTAAGGCTTTAATTGCCTCAGTATAATTCCCACTATGTTTTAGTGCAACTCCTAGGTTATAATAGGCATAAAAGTTTTGGTTGTTAAATTTTAGAGCTCGATTAAAAAAATCAGTAGCTAAAATAAATTTACCTTCCTCATCTGATATAATTCCCAAATAAATGGCAGCAAAACTTTTTACTTCATCTGATTTTGTACTTTGAAGAATATCATAAAAATTTGATTTAGCGACCTTTAAATATCCATCTTTAAATTGTTGAATAGATTTTTGCAATTCCAAATCGTTAGGAGTATCAGATGGTCTTATTTTTACTTCTCTTTGATTTTCATTTGAGAATTGAAATAATTTAGATATTCCCGTGTTGCGTTTTTTTTCCAAGATGAGATAATAGATACCACCAGATACAATACCAGTGATCAAAAGAACAACAGGGATAAATATTTGCCATCGAAAATGATGTCTATCTTCTGGTGCTCGATTTTGTTTTCTATTTAATTCAGAAAGTTCGGTGATACGATAATCATCACCCATATTTAGCAAGAAGTAATAATTTGTTTTTTATAAAAAGAATCTAACAGTCCATTAATAAAACGATTTGAATCTTTTTCTGCAAACTCATTTCCTAGACGAATTGCTTCATCTATTATTACTTTTGCTGGAATTGTTTCTCTTAAATGTATTAACTGGTAGATTGCAATTCTTAAAATAGCTTTGTTTACGGGGCTAATTCTAGTAAAATCCCAATGCTCTGAATATGTTTTTATTAGTTCGTCGATTACCTTTAAGTTTTGTAGTACTCCTTCAATTATTTTTCGTGCAAAATTTTGTTCATCATGAGGTATTTTATAATCAATCCAATCATAATTTGTTAGCCGACTAAGATCTTGATCTTGAAATTCCGTTTGATAGATTGCTTGCATGGCAAGCACACGAGCACGATGAGACTTCATAAGTTAAAACCTGCTTTTTCATACATAGAAAAAAGATTAAGCAAGCTGTGACTTGCTTCAGAGCCTTTATTACCTAATTTGAGACCAGAGCGTTCTAAGGCTTGCATCGTAGTATTTGTCGTAAGAACACCAAAAATAATTGGTTTATTATATTGAAGAGATACCTGTAAAATTCCTTGAGCACAATTATCAGAGATATAATCAAAGTGAGGCGTATCTCCTTTAATCACCGCACCAAGTGTAATAATACCATCAGCAGTATTTGTATCAAAAATTTTTTTACAAGTAATAGGAATTTCAAAAGCACCTGGAACCCAGTAAGTTTGAATATTTTTGAAGCTGATACCTCTATTAAGTAAAGTATCAGTACTTCCCTTGTGGAGAAGATGGGTGATATGTTGGTTAAATTGTGAAGCAACAATCGCTATTTTTTGATTAATAATTGAAAAATCAGATTTAAATTCTTTTAGAGACGAAGGCATTTTTCAGTATCGACAATTATACATATGGAGTCAAATATCTTATTTATCGACAAACCAAAAGATGTGTTTTCTAGACAATATACACTAAAAGTGTGCAATCAAATCAAGATTAAAGCAAAAAAAACAGGAATTGAAGGAATATTAGATCCCTTTGCAAGTGGACTTTTAATTGCTGCAACAGGGTATGCAACTCGTTATCTTAGTTATTTTTTATCATTACCAAAAACTTATGAAGCATCATTACGACTTGGTGAGATGACTGATACTCTTGATCTTACGGGTAAAATAATTCAATCTGAGAAGAAGATACCTCGTTTGAGTCAAAATATGATTAACAAAGCTTTAAAAGAACTTACTGGAGAAATTTTACAGCAACCTCCCATATTTTCAAATATAAAAATTAATGGTGTTCCTGCTCGAAAATTGACAAGACAGGGTAAACCACCAGAACTATCACCAAGAAAGGTGAATATTTTAAAATTGGAATTATTAGAATTTACCTCACAAACAATTAAGTTTTTAGTTGAAGTTAATTCAGGTACTTATATTCGTTCTTTAGGGTTGAGCATTGCTGAAAAACTAGGAACAATTGGTCATTTATTCGATTTGAGAAGAACAAAAATAGGAAAATTTTGTGTGGAAGATATAAAAGATTCATTTTTATTAAATCATTCAGCAGAAATTTCCAATAAGTTGATCAGAATAAAAAAAAAATCAATTGCAGATACTCTGTACTGGTTTGATCAGATAATCCTCCCTTCTCAAGAAATTATAAGACTCCAAGAAGGAAGAAAGATATTTTATACTAATAAACAAAATTCTGAAATTTTAAATAAAATATATAAAATTAAAAATATAAATGGAGAATTTTATGGCTTGGCAATCAAGAAAGATGATTGGTTATTTTCTCACAAAATGCTCCCATTATCAAAATAGAAGTTTGAAGTTACCCTAATTATTATTTTTCTAATTTATGTTATTAAGGTATCAATTAACTTTCAGCCAAAATTCTTTTTACTTCAGCCACGTCTTTATCTCCTCGTCCTGAAATATTAATTACAATGATAGGTTGATCTTTGAATCGTTGTTTTTTTTTAAGCTCTAATTTAACCCATTTTTTGGCAAAGGCAATGGCATGAGAAGTTTCTAATGCGGGTACAATACCTTCTATCTCCGATAGTTCTTTTAACCCAGCAAGAGCTTCTTTATCACTCACTGAAACATAGAGTGCTCTCTTAGTATCTTTAAGGTAAGAATGCTCTGGTCCAACACCTGGATAATCTAATCCTGCAGAAATAGAATGTACATTCGAAATTTGACCATTAGCATCATTTAAAAGATAGCTCAAACTGCCATGCAAAATTCCTGGTTTACCTTTTGTTAATGTAGCTGAATGTTCTTCTCTTTTAAATGATTTTCCACCAGCTTCAACTCCAATAAGTTTTACTTCTTCATCAGCTCTAAATTTATGGAAGATGCCTATTGCATTTGAACCACCTCCAACACAGGCAAATATTGCATTAGGTAATTTTCCCTCTGTTTCTAAAATTTGTTTTTTTGTTTCTTCTCCAATGATTGACTGAAAATTACGAACAATTTTTGGAAAGGGATGTGGCCCAACCACCGAGCCAATAATGTAATGTGTATCATCCACATTAATAGCCCAATCTCTCAATGCCTCATTAATTGCATTTTGTAACGTACTTTCTGGACCTCCAACCCCTACAACTTTTGCTCCCATAAGCTCCATACGAAATTGATTCATTGATTGTCTGCGAAGATCTTTGTTACCCATATACACAATACAAGGTAACTTAAAGAGTGCACAAGCAGTTGCAGTAGCCACTCCATGTTGCCCAGCACCAGTTTCAGCAATAATTCTCTTCTTTTTCATTCTTTTAGCAAGAAGCACCTGACCCAATGTATTATTAATTTTATGTGCACCTGTGTGAAGTAGGTCTTCTCTTTTCAAGTAAACTTTTGCACCCCAATATTCTGAAAGATTGCGAGCATAGTAAAGGTTACTAGGTCTCCCTGCATAATTTTTTAAAAGTGATTTAAATTCTTTCTTAAATGTTAAGTCTTTTGATATTTGAGCATAGGCTTTTTCAAGTTCGTCTAAAGCTGAGATTAAAAGTTGGGATACAAAGCGACCTCCGTATTTGCCAAAATAGCCTCGTGAGGTAGGAAGTGTCATGAATCGTAAGGGTTAGTTTTTGGGATATGATTTATAACGAGAGGCACACTTTGCCATAACTTTATCAGCAATAAATATTTTATTTTTTTGATCATAGACACCCTCTACGGCCGCTTGAGAACCATCTTTTAAAGTATCAGGTAATAACGTTTTACCTGTGAAAGAAATGGCTAATTCTTTTTTATCTTGTATAATTATAAAATTAGCTTGAACACCACTTTTTGTAATACTACCTTCCTTAACATTTCCATAGACCGTTATATATTGTTGATCAAACTGATTTGGTTTTTGCATAAAATTTTGATAAAACTCTTTTAGCTGATAGTGAGATTGAGAATTATTATTTGATGAAGATACAATTAAAAAAATAAAACCGGTTAATATAAAAAAAGAAGAAAGTATTAATTTTTTACGCACACCTTACTTTATATAAAAACTCTATCTTCATGTAAATAAAAATATGATTCTTTCAATACTATAACTTCTCATAAGATATATTATGTCTCATTAATAATTCTGGGCAAAAAGAAAAGCTAAGATATAATATTATCACTTTGAACTTTGATTATCTTTTTCACGGTCTCTCGTGAGTTTGGTTTTCTTGAAGGCTATTCGACTTAAGACCAAACACAGATTATGAAAATTTATCAAAAAAGAACGATCTGAGCTTATTAAGCAGCTTCAGTATATTTTAAATTGTTGGTCTTTTAATCGTCGTACCTCTTTATGAAAAAGTTCATATGCTTCTTCATAATTGGATGATGGCATCTCAAACCTAATATGCTCCAAAACGTGTTATATAAAATATGTCTGGAAATGACAATTTTTCTTATAACCGCCTAAAAGTAATTTAGCCTAGGGGTCTTGAGAAATTTAAATCTAAATTTTTAGCCACAACCTGATATTTAAATCCTGTACAATATATTCTCTAAAATAATATTGCACCCATGAATAAAATTTTATTTCAACCTTGGTTAAACAATCGTTTTTCAGTTTTTTATGCGTCGTTTTCTGCTTATATATTGTGGGCAGCCATACAGCATAATTGGGCTTTGTGTACAAATATTTGGCATACACAGGCAGTCAGAGTGTCTTTGGGAGGTATTTGCTTCGTTGGCATTTTTTTATTTTTTTTGTCTTTGATTTCGCTTGTTTTTGAAACCAATAAAAAACAACAATTTATTAAAAAAGCTGCCTCATGGAGTTTGTTATTATTATTTTCTTCTATGATCTTTTTTATCCCCCAGTTTAGATTTCTAATTTTATTTTTATCGATATTTTCTTTTACTCTGGCTCTTATTGTATTACTCTTTTCCTCCTCGAAAGGAAAATATGTAGGAGTTGCTTTTTCTCTCCTTAGTTTTTTTTCGTTGTACCATATTTATCAAAATACTATAAATATAGTTCCTATAGACTTTCAACATCAAAAATTACTTTTAAATAAAATAGAAGAAGAAGGAGTCGTATTAAAAAATTGTGAGTTAAAAAGATACGGTTCTGTTAATGATGGAGGTTACCTACTTTGTGGCAACCTCTTGGGCCCTAAAATGGTCGGTTATTCTTATGGAATATCAGGTAGAGATTCATGGGGTTGTGATGTATCACGAGAACTGGGTATTAAAATTCATCAATACGATTGTTTTGACACTAAAAAACCAACTTGTTCAAGAGGTCAGTTTATTTTTCACCCAGAATGTGTTGGTCCAAAAAAAGAAATGGAAGATGGTAGGTCTTATGATACGATACAAGGACATTTTATTAAAAATAACGATACCCAAAAACAAATTGTTTTTAAAATGGATATTGAAGGAGCAGAGTGGAATTCTTTACTAAATACCCCAGAGAATGTTCTAAAAAGTATTGAACAGCTTGTGATTGAGTTCCATGTCAATTGGAATCCGTTTAGCAGTGAAAATCAAAAAAAGCGGGAGATTGAAATCAAGGTTTTCAACAAGCTTGCAAAATATTTCTACCTTGTTAATATTCACTATAATAATCATGCATGTCAGTCTAATAAACCTTTACCCGCCAGTGTTTTTGAGATTTTATACGTAAATAAAAAAATTGGTATCTTCGATAAAAATTGGGATGGGTCATATAAAAACATCAATTCGTTAGATGCTCCCAATGGATTAAGGAGTCCAGATTGTCAAATTCCTGTAGTCAAATCTACTATATCTTTTATTGAAGCAGGCTTAGGAAGATATTTTTCAAAATAAAGTATAACTGTTTCTTTTGATTCAATCATTAAAGCCAATAAGATTGTTGCAAAATTGTGGAAATATGATCTTAATGACACTTCTTTAAAAATCTATTAGAAAAGAGAATATATTATAAAAAGTAAGATTTTTTTCTGAAAAACCTTACCTTTACAATAAGTCTAATAACACAACCTAGCCCAATGTTATCTCGACATATAAGTTTTCAGACCGCTGTTTTTATTATTATAAGCAGTATGATCGGTACGGGAATCTTTATTACCACCGGCGAAATTCTTTTGATTACACAGAACGCTCTTTGGGTTTTTATTCTTTGGTTGTTGGGAGGTATGATCGCTTTATGCGGATCATTGAGTTATGCCGAACTCGCAACTATGATGCCTCACTCAGGAGGAGAATATATTTATTTAAAAAATATTTTTGGTCGATTGCCAGCTTTTTTATCTGGTTGGGTTTCACTTCTCATTGGTTTTTCTGCTTCCATTGCGATATGTGCCATTACACTATTCCTTTATGCAGAAAAACTATGGTTTTCAATTTTTGAAGCATACTTAATCGATCCAAACATATTGCATAAACCATATATCCAAAAACTATTTGCTTCCGTAATCATTATTTTAATCGGAATTTTTCATTCACACAACCTGAAAGTAAGTACATATGTTCAAAATATACTTTTTTATCTTAAATTATCTGTTATACTTCTTTTTATCATTTTTGGTTTTTGGTCACTTGATTTTGTTCACTTTGATCGCCTATTTGCAAATTATTCGTCAAATTCGTTATCACTAAATTCTATTTCTCTAAAAGATGTTTCTCGTATAGGGCTTGCCTTGCTCATTATATCTTTTGCTTATTCCGGCTGGAACGGAACCGCTTATATCGCAGAAGAGATCAAAAAGCCGGCAAAAAATCTACCCTTAAGTTTGTTGTTTGGAACGCTCATCACCATTATAATATATATACTTATGAACATTATTTTTATCGCCTCCATGCCGGGAGAAAATGTAATGGAAACAAAAACAATCGGAGAAGCTTCAGCACACTCACTTTTTCCCAAAGAATTCGCAGTTTTTTTCAATCTTGGGATTTTTTGTATACTACTTTCATCTCTCTCTGTTCAAATTTTAGTTGGCTCGCGAGTCTATTATGCAATGGCAAAAGACAAGATTATTTTTCATTTTTTGGCACGAGTGGATACAAATAATCAAGTTCCTAAACGAGCGGTATATTTACAGATCATTGTGGCACTCAGTTATATTCTTTTAGACCTTGATTTAAATTGGCTTATGACTTATATGGGTTTCTCATTAAGTATTTTTCCGGTTGTAGCTGTCATTGGGCTTTTGTATATTCGCAAAATAAAGCCTAACCTAGAGTCCTATAAAACTCCTTTTTACCCACTGATACCCTGTATCTATCTTGTTGGTTCAATTGGAATTATGATCATAGCCCTTCTCAATTGGAGTGAAAGCTCAATTTCTGCAATTGTGGTTATTTTGGCTGGAATTCCCATTTATTTGATTTGGCAGAAGTTTTTGTCTATGACAAATAAAAAATCTATGACAAATAAAAATTAGAGATATTTATGACTGAGTAAAAGCTTTATCTTCAAGCTTTTGATAAGCTTTCTTCTTTTCTGATAAGATAAAATGATGTCTCATTAAAAAATGGATCTAATATTAATATTATTTAGAAATCCAAAGATTTATTATTAAAAAAAATTAGTCAAATCTACTATTGTTTGAGTTTAACCCCGATTTGGCATTTTTTCTATAAATAAATTTTGATTTAGCTTGACATTATGTGGTTAGGTTACTTTTGGTACCTTAGTCGTACTGATTGATTGAGGAGATTTTTGTGAAAGAAAAAGTATATTGTGCTAATTGTGAACATTGTAAGGTAATGCGTACATTTGAACCCGATAATATAAAGTATGTGCTTCGTGTGAAATGTGAAAAAAAAAGGTGGGCAAAACGTTCTGGAGAAGAAAAACAATATAAATATTTTACGGTTGCTAGAAGGGTCCAAACAGATTGCCCAGATTACTCATCCATGGGTGAGCAGCTACCCTTTATTAAAAATCTTCGAAGAGAATTACCAGTCAAAGACGAAATATATATGCTAAGAGAAGTCGACTGAGTTTTAAGCGATACGTCTTCTTTTTATATATTTTTGTCATTCTCTTTATTTAGTGGAGAATATGGTAACCTATTCTCTGTTTACAGATGGAGCTTCTCGAGGTAATCCTGGCCAATCTGCTGTTGGAGTGATTGCTTTTTCATCCTCGAGTTCAATACCTGCACTTGAAAAACCTATCTTTAAATTTGGAAAATATATTGGAATTAAAACAAACAATGAAGCTGAGTATGCTTCTCTAATTTTTGGTATTGAACTATGTTTAAAATATAAAATTTTATGTTGTTCTGTCTTTATGGATTCTCAACTTGTTGTTTATCAAATGCAAGGTCGGTATAAAGTGAAAAAAATACATCTTAAAAAACTTTACTTTCAAGCAAAGGAACTCGAACAAAAAATGACTAAAATAAGTTATGTTTATATAAATCGAGATAAAAATTATATTGCTGATGAACTTGCAAATCAGGCCTTAGATGAATATTGTCGACGATGAAGATGTTGCGAGTCCATTCCCTCCTTGTTTACCTCCTTGGGTTGAATGGTCTCAAGAAATAGATCCTTTTTCTCTCACAGAAAAACAACTAAAAATAATTATTACCCAAGCCTTTCTTAAGATTGAAAAGGTCTTTGTCGGTTATGAAACTAGAAGAACTCAAATAGAGATGTCTTTTCAAACTCTTAAAGCTTTTTATTTTAAAAAAACGGCGATTATTGAAGCAGGTACAGGTATTGGCAAATCATTCGCCTATTTAACCGCTACTTTGGCTTTTTCTTACTTAAGTGGTCAAAGAGTGTTACTTGTTACTGAAACAAAAAATTTACAAATACAGATATTTGAAAAAGATTTAAAACTTATTCAGCAAGCACTTGACCCTAAAGTTAATTTTGCATTATGTTTGGGCTCAGGTAACTATTTATGTAAACTACGTTATGAAGAAACTTATCGTACAGGTAGCTTTCGAGATATTATCACTAGCGAACAAATGAATTTATTTCAAGAATGGGTGAATAAAGTTTTTATAAAAAAAGAAGAAGGGACATTATACGATGCCCCAGCTTTTGCTCAATATCCATTTTGGTCAATGGTAAATCGAAATTCAGATGGATGTCCTGCTAGAAAATGTGAATATTATCAAGACTGTAATTATTTTAAAACAAGAAATAAATGGCAACAAAATCGTATTCTGGTAGGGAATCATCATTTATTACTTTTTCATCTTCAAAATGATAAAAAATTATTACCTGACTATGGAGGTATCGTAATTGACGAAGCCCACTCTTTTTTAAATGCCGCATACTCTATTTTTACCTTAAACTTTCAAATCAACTCCCTCTCTGACCAAAAAAAGAAGATAGAAAAAACTCTTTTTACACAAACTTCTAAAGAAGTCAAAAAAAATCTTGAAAAAATTTGGGAAAACTCTCAAAAACTTTGGAATATATTTTTTTCATTTTGGCAAAATAATTTAAATCTATCATTTTCTGTAAATGAAAATAAAATAATATCGAATAAATCTGAAATTGAGACTAATGAATTAAAAAAATCACTCACTGAGTTGGGGGAAATATTGTCAAAAGAATTTTCTAATACAGCAGACCCTATTTTACTTAATGATTACATATTTATAAATAAATTTATCTTACGCCTTATCCACTTTTTAAATTCTTTTGGCAATATGAATTTTGATAAAAATGTTTATTGGGCGAATATTAAAAATAATATATTTTCTTTACATACCTGTTTTATTGAACTAGGAGATCAGCTTCATGAACTTTTTATGGAACCTCAACTATGGACAAGTGCAACATTGGGATACTGGGGTGGAGGGAATCCACCCTCTGATAAATATAAGGTTGTTGAAGCTGGTTATTTTGATAACTTTAAGAAAAATATTCTCCCAACATTTATTGATAAAGATGATTTAGTAGAAGATATCTTCAAATCTACATTTGCTTATAAAGAAAAAACGGTGATATATATACCTGAAGGAATTCTTGCTCCTGAATGGGGAGCAGCATCTGAGAAGGTGGATCAATACGAAAATATTCTTTTAAAAGAGATTGCTTATTTAATTAATCTTTCTAAGGGTGGTGCTCTACTACTCTTCACTTCCTACTATATGCTTAATAAAATGACTTGTGGGTTAAATGATCTAATTGAACAACCTATTTATTCTCAAGCCGAACTTGGTGCATACAGAGCATTAGAGCTTTTTAAAAAAAATACCAATGGTGTTTTATTGGGCACAAATTCGTTTTGGCAAGGTGTCGATATTCCAGGAGAAGGTCTGCGAATGTTAATTATTACTCGCCTTATGTTTCAGCCTCCAGATGATCCTATTTTTAAGGCCAAGGCTGAAAAAATAAAACAAAGAAAAGGAAATCACTTTTTTGAATTAGCTCTGCCCTACTCTTCTACGATGCTTCGCCAAGCTTTTGGAAGGCTCATTCGTAACGAAAGTGATAAAGGAGTTATTGCAATTCTAGATAGCCGTATTATAAAAAAATCTTATGGAAAAAATCTTCAAATAAATTTACCTAAAGTACCTATTGCCTCTAAACGTTCCACTTTAGAAAAATTAGTCAATCAAAAGAATTTATTATCTCATTCTTAATTAAGATGTTAAAATTTTATAAAATTAAAAAGTTATTTAAAATTATAAAAATTACTTCTCAAAATATAATTCTATAAAAATGAGTATGAAGAATGTTAATTTATCATAGAAAAATTTATCTTTTTTATTTTTTACTATTTATATTACCCTCACTTAAGTATGCTATTACAGGTACAAAAAATGTTCAAGTTGAAATTTTGAGAGAATATAAACAAATTAAAAAAAAATCTGAATCTAAATTTTATGTAAAAATTAATTTTTATATTCAGCCAGGTTGGCATATATATTGGAAAAATCCAGGAGATTCAGGAAAAAAAACAAAAATAAATTGGAGTTTACCCAAACATATAAAATTACAAAATTTAGTATGGTCACCTCCAATTAAAATAAATGTAGGATCTATTTTAAGTTATGGTTACAAAAAAAGTGCTTTTATACTGGCTACATTTAAATCACATAAAATAAAAAATAATACTAGTGAGCAACATATATTAAAAGTAAAACTTGAATGGCTCGAATGTAAAGAAATATGTTTATCAGGTCAAGCTGAGCTAAGTATAAATCTTAGCTCAAATAAAAATATAAAAAATAACTCTCTACACTCTAAATTTAAAAAAAAATATTTTAGATATTCTCAAAATAATAAAAAACTAGAAGCCTATGCTTCCTATAATAATAAAAATTTAGAACTTATTATTCCAAATTTATATAAACATAGAGAAATTAGAATTCTAAATAATAGTACAATTAAAGAAAAGGTTTATTTTTTTATTGATAAACCAAATATAATCCAGCATACTCAGGAACAATTATATTTTTTTAATCATAAAAAACTTAAATTTATATTTCCATTAAATAAAAATTATTTTAAAACAGAAGATAAAATATCAGGTTATTTAATAATCTGGCAAGATACAACTCAATTTATTTACCATATTGAAGCGAATATTCAAAAAAAATATAAATTCTATGTTGTTTCTACAATAATAATTCTACTTACTTTTTTTTGGTATCTTTATACTTCGAGAGCTACTTTAAAAAATGATAAAAGAATCTAATGGGTGAACGACGGGGCTCGAACCCGCGACCACAGGATCCACAATCCTGAGCTCTACCAACTGAGCTACGCTCACCATAATACTTAAAAACAAAACACACCAAGGTTTGGTTATTTTTTTAACTCGTCAAGTTAAATGTTAAAATATAAGTAATCATTATTTTAAATTCAATTAATTTAATTAGTTGTCATCAGTAAATTTTTTTCTAATATCTTTAATATTATCAGTAGATTCTTTGTCTGCAATGAGTAAAATATTTCCCTTTTGTATAATTACTAAGTTTTTAACACCAAGTAGACCTATTTTTAATTTATTATGCTCCATAAACACTAAGTTGTTTTTAGCATTTACAGAGTGAATATCTAACTTTGAATCAATCACATTTCCAAATTTATCTTTTTCTCGAATACGACTAAGAGATGAAAAACTTCCTACATCATCCCAGCTAAAATTTCCAATAACAACAGAAAGTTTTTTTGTTTTTTCCATTAGAGCATAATCAATTGAGATATTAGGCATTTTATAAAAATTTTTTTTGAGTGCCTTCTTATTTTGAGCACATTTTATTGCTAATGTATAAATATCAGGAACATGAATATTTAATTCTTTTAAAAAAAGATCTACAGAAAAAATAAACATGCCACTATTCCAATAAAAATTAGAATTCTGCACATGTTGTTTCGCCATTTTTTTATTAGGCTTTTCATGAAAAGCGATGACTCTTGAATGTTGTTTTTTATTATTTTTGACTTGCTTATCTGTTTCGATATAACCATACCCTATATCTGGACGAGTTGGCTGAATTCCCATACAAAAAATAGAACTTTCAAGAAATGGAAATACCGATCTAATGGAATTCTCCCAGTCGGCACAAGGTGAAATAAAATGATCAGCAGCTAAAACTACAACAGGAGTTTTAATATCTTTTTTTTTATTTCGTAACCAAGCACAAAAATAAGCAATTATAGGGGCAGTATTTTGAGACTCTGGTTCTATAATAAACTGTTTGCTCTTTAGGTAAGGAATTTCTTTTTGAATTATTTTTTTGAGTTTTTTATTTGTACCAATAAAAATTTTATTTCTTACAGTGATAAACATAGCCCGATCTAAAGTTTCTTGTAAAAGACTTTTTTTTGAAAGAAGAGAAAGAAGTTGTTTTGGATATTTATTTTGACTCAACGGCCAAAGACGGGTGCCTGAGCCTCCAGCAATAATGAATACGTAAGGACTCATCGCGCTATTGGAGGGATTTGTCCAATCTGATCATTTTTAAATAAAGCTGAATCTTCATCATCATTAGTTGCAGGATATTTTTTACTCATGCTAGAGCCCAAAGTCTTGAAAGAACTCCCCTTTTCAGATTCAATTCGAATTATACTTGTTTTAGGATTAAGTTCTTGATATTTAAGATATTCTAAAATATCAGGATTTTTGTTTAATAATTCTAATACTGTTTTCGCTTTTTCAAGTTCTGCTTGATGACGTAATTTTAAAATATAGATATTGGTCTCAGCATCAATACTTTTTAGCAAGGCCTGACGTCGTGCATCTAAAAATTGATCTAGATTTTGAATTTGTGCCTGATAGAGAGAATAATCAGGTACGTAGACCCTTAATAAATCAAATTTTATAAGTTCAATTCCATATGGTGTAAATATTTTACGCCAATCTGATGTAAATGAATCAGTTTGACTGTTGGAATTAATATATTTTGTTAATTTGATTTTAAGTAAGGGAATATCAATACTTGATTTGTAAAATTCAAAATATTTTACTTTGAGAAAAATATTTATTTTTTCTTTGATATATGGTTCTAGCATGTCAATATTTTCATTTAGAGATTTAATCAATTTGATAATACTTTTTTGATTTAAATGATATTGGACTTTAATTTCAATTTGTGTTCGAAATACATTGGATAACTCAAGATATTTGGTATATCGTAGGGGCATTTTAAAATTAATATGTACTACAGGAGGAGTTGTATCAATTAAATAAAAACTCCACTTAAGAGGAATAAAGGCTGTCCAAATCCAATGATAACCCGGTTTTAGGGAATCTTTAGCCCAACCATATGTTCTTTCTTTGAGAAAACCAACATGCCCATCAGGAACAACCAGTATGTTTGAATAAACCATACTGATTATGCAAGCAAAAAAAAGACTACTAAAAAAAAATTGAAGTAGGTTAATATAAAAACTAGTTGATTGTGGAGATTTAAGCACTCTCAATAGTCCAATTTTTTATTCTACTATAAATTTTTCGTCTAAAGCAGATAGATTAATTTTTTCATTGGGAATTACTGTGGTAATTGAATGTTTATAAATTAAATATTGCTTACTAACTTGCTCTAATACAATTGTAAAGTTGTCAAAGCTAATGACCCTACCTTTTAGGGGTATCCCATTAGAAAGATAAATAGTGAGCTCAATTTTTTTTTTACGAGCGTGATTTAAAAGGATCTCTTGAATATTATTCTTCATAATTGCTTATTGAATTTCAATATACAAGAGTCAATTCTATTTTTTGCTCGAGCATAGTCAATCTTTTTTAATAAATCTTGATACTTCAACCAGGTTAATTGTCTCTTCGCAAAATTTCTAGTTTTTTGAGTTACTTTTTCAATAAGAGACATAAATTTAATAGATGAAATATTATCAATATGAACTTGGTTGAATTTTAAAAAATTGACAATTTCTGGATAACCTAAACTCTTGAGACCAGGCGAAGATTCGTTATAACCTTTTTCAAAAAGTGATTTTACTTCTTTGAGCCAGCCTGATTGTAGCATTTGTTTTGTTCTTATATTAATATTTCTATATAAATCATCTCTTGATATATCAATTGTCCAGGCATATATATCATAATTATTCAAAATACCCCCTTCTCTTTTGAAAGAAGAAAAAGGCTTACCCCCAGCAATGGAAATTAAAAGAGCTCTTTTTAGACGTTGAAGATTATTAGGGTGTATTACTTTCAGCGATAAAGGGTCGTACACTTGTAGCTTCTTCATTAATTGATTTGAATCAAAGGAATTTACTTCTTTTCTTAGCTCATTTGGTATAAAAGGTTCGTTAAGGAGCCCATATAAAAGAGAGTGAATATAAAAATAAGTACCTCCCACAATAAAGGGAATAGAATTTCGTGATTGAATAAATGGAATCTCTCTTTTGCAATATTTTACAAAAGATCCAGCAGAATAAACATCGCCGGGAGAAATACAACCAACTAAATGATATTTAATTAATTTTTGTTCTATTTTAGTAGGTTGTGCCGTACCAATAGACATTCCTTCATATATTTGTCTGGAGTCAGCACTTATAACCTCAATTGAATATTTTTGAGATAGACTTTTAATGATACTCGATTTACCAGAAGCGGTGGGGCCTGTTAATATAAATAAGGTATTTTGAATGATAATTTTTTTATTATAGAGGCTTTATTAATGAATCTAATTTATTGATAGCTGTCGATAAATTGTCATTTATAATAATATGATGATACTTATTTTTATATTTAATTTCATCTTTCGCAAGTTTTAAGCGATTGCTAATCTCTTCTTCATTTTCAGTTCCACGTAGAATGAGCCTCTGCTTTAATTCTACTAAAGAAGGTGGCATAATAAAAAAACTTAATATATTTTTATTTTTATTTTGTACTTGCTGAAACCCCTGAATGTTAATATCAAGTATTGGAATACATCCTATTTTTTGAATTCTTAATATTTCTTTTTCTGTGGTGCCATAATAGTGACCTAAAGCTTGGGTGTATTCTAAAAAATCACCATACTGAATCTTTCGCTTAAACTTTTTGCATGTGCAAAAATAATAATTTTTACCGTGTACTTCATCGAATCTAGGTTTTCGAGTGGTTGTGGAAATTGAAAATTGTAAATCAGTTCTTTTACTAAGTAAACCATTTAAGATAGTATTTTTACCAGCACCAGAGGGGGCAGATATAATAATGAGGGCTTCAGAATCCACTGCCATTTTGAAGTTGTTTATAAATTAATTCAGCCAAACCAAAGTGAGTATTGTTAGAAAGTTTTTTTACTCTTTCTGTGAGTAGCATCTCATCAAAAATTTCTTCAGCTCGTCCCCCATGAAATAACGAATTTTTAGGAATATTTTTTTTCATTTCTCGAAATGTTTTTTCAATAAAAAAAGATTCAAATTCTTTTGCAGCTTCGTATAATTTCAATCTTTCTGGAAAACCTTTGGTATGATTTAAAACTTCTGTTCTATGAGGAATTTGATTCAACTGACTTGAAGAAATATGGGCATTTAATTTTTTCTGAGATATTTTTTTTGCATCTAACATTTTTTGAAAACTTTGATCACCTTTATTTTTATAATATTTTTGCCAAGATTTTATTTGTGAATTAGAACGGTAGAGTAATGGATCTATTTGATTTATCATATTTTTTCCTCTTTAAAACATACTAAATAATTAAAAGTTCAGCGTGTAAAGCTCCTGCCGAATGAATAGCTTTTAAAATATCAATCATTTCATGAGCATCTACACCAAGTTTATTTAAAATATTTACAAGTTGAGAGATTGTAGGGGCTTCTTCTAAAAAGGAAATAGTTGATTTCTTATTTTTATTTTTTTCGTCCAGATTATCTTGAGAGTTACCAATCTTAATATTCATTCCAGACTTACTCACTGCAATGGGAGAAAGTCCGACATTTCCTCCCATTACAATGGTACCACTACGAGGGTCAATTACTACCTTAGCCTTACTCTCTACCTTAACAGGTATTTCTAAAATATTTGAAATAAATTTTATTGAATTTTCTGTTTCAGGTATTTGAACAATAATCGTACCATCCTTGTTCAATCGTGTAGAATTTATAAAAGATTTATTAATTCCATTAATAATATTATTGGCAGTACTGATGTCAAAGTAAATTAGGTTGAAAATCACTATCTGTCTATTATTTTTTACTGATATTAAAGGCTGTGTAATTTTTTTCTCAATGATTGCACCGTTTGAAATGAAAGTGGTGGTCTCTTGAGTACTTCTAACATTCACTCTTTGGGTTTTACTTTTTCCTAGAGATGATGAAGATACAACACTACCTTGGGCTACGGCATATATTTTGCCATCTGCCCCACTAAGAGGTGTCTGGAGGAGATATCCATTTTTTAAAGATTTTGCATTACCCACAGAAGATACCCAAATATCGATAAAGTTTCCGGGCAAAGCAATGGGAGGAATTTTTGCCATGACCATTACTATCGCAACATTTTTTGTCTTAAGTTTTGAATCATCTATTTTCATTCCTCTAGATGATAATGTATTTTTTAACATTTCAGTTGTAAGAATATTTCTAGTATCACCTGTTTGTGGAAGACCAACAACAAGTCCGTAACCAGTTAATTGATTTTCTCTCATCGAGCCAATTTTAACTAATCTTTTAATGGGCAGAATTAAAGAATAAATTGGTGATAAGCACATCGAACTTAATACAATAGCCATGAAGGGATGAAGATAATGATTAATAATTTTTTTCATATGCATGATAATATGATTTATTGATTTAATTGTCCTACAATTTTTTGTATATATTTAAGTAATATTCGTTGTTTTTCTTGCTCGCTTAATTTTGCTTTATCTGGTGGTGGATTTTTAGGATCGATGATTTCTTCGGGACGTGGTGATTTTAACACAATAGAATTATCTTGGCTAAAAGATGGTTGAGTTTGAATATTTAGTTTTAAATTAACAATATGAATTGATTTTATTGTATTATTTTTAACATACTTTGAGTTTATCAAACCTGATAAAGTAATTTGGGTTGGCTTTGAATTCATTAGAATTGATTTTTTTGCTTGAATAGGATACAATTTACTTCCCTTTTTAGGTGTGCCAATTACTGCTTGTAATTGGAAGTTAAGCGTATCTTTCATGCGATATTTGGCTTGAGTATTTTGATGTCGATTTTTACTTTGTGTAGATGGTGATAAAAAAGGTAAAATTTTAGTATCTGGTGATAAACTTAATTTAGTCTTATTACCTACATCCCACTTGGAATCAATTTTAATATGAAAGATTTCTTCAACTTTTACTTTTATTACATCACCAGAAACCAGCTTGCTGTCATAAATACTTGTATCTCTCCATAAACTAATCTGAGCATATGAAGCGTTAAAAAAATTTGCAATTAAAATCACAAATAAAATATAATAAATTTTAAAAGATGGTATTAAAATAAAATCGCTCCTCTATTTTTTGATAAGACACGAGCCTTAAAAATTCGTGCTAAATTAGAAATTCTCACACGAATAATATCTCCAATATTCCCTGATTGAAGAGCCTGCCCGACGAATTGAATAGAGATAAGTTTTTGATTTAAGCTTAAGGAAAGATAGCTCCCTAAGCTCACATCTTTTGTTCTTTTGAAGATATTTCTCTTTTTCAATGAAAATGTTTGATAAATTTTTTGAGAACCACCTAATATAAAACTCTTAACAAATATTTTTTTATCTTTTTTGTTAAGCCCAAAAACAATATTAGCATTAATGGGAACTAACGTATCTTCCCCATTAATGATCTCAAATTCTTTTCCTGATTTTTTTTTTAGAAAAGATTCGACAGCTTCCAACGGAACTTTTTTGAAAACTTGACCTTTTGGTTCAAATGCAAAAAGAAATGTCACAATTTTGGAACTCAAAAGTAAGATAATGATAATTTGCTTACTTCTCAAAAGAGTCATTACCTAAATAATTTTATCGCTTTAATTGAATCGCTGTCGCCAACATAGAATCAGAGGTTTGAATTGACTTTGAGTTTGATTCATAGGCTCTTTGGGCGACAATCATATTTACCATTTCATTCGCCAAATGAACATTACTCATTTCCAAAAAACCTTGTAAGGTGGACCCCAATCCATCTAAATTGGGTGTGCCCGGAATTTCAGGACCCGAAGCAGGTGTTTCTTTAAATAAATTTTTACCAATTGATTTCAAGCCTTCTTGATTTAAGAAACGATATAATTCTATTTGACCAATTGTTGTAGGGTTTTGATCATCACCTAAATAGACCATAACCTCCCCCTGTTCTGAGACTGTCAGACTATCCATTATACCATCTTCTGGTATAATGATGGGAGGTTCTAATAAATAGCCGTTGCTCGTGAGCACTTGTCTACGACCATCAATTTTAAAAGAACCATCTCTACTGTAAGAAAAACTACCATCAGGCATTTGTATTTTGAAAAAACCAACACTATTGCTAATCGCTAAATCAAGTTTTCTTCCTGTTGACTGCAAAGAACCCATTTCAAAAACTTTAGGAGTTGCCGACGGTCGAACACCATGCCCAACATATACTCCTGTAGGTATCTCAGAGACAGCAGTTGCTGGTGTCCCCGCCAATTGGTGATGTTGATAAATTAAATCTTCAAAATCTACTCTATTTTTTTTAAATCCAGTAGTATTAACATTAGCTAAATTATTCGCAATCGTATCAATCTGGTATTGTTGGGAAATCATACCCATTGCACCTGTCCATAAAGATCGTACCATAAACGAGGTATCGGCTTAATTTAAAAACAGATTAGCAAGAGTTTTAAACTAGGATATTTTTTTATAAAAACGATATCTCTAAACTAGAGGTGATTTAAAATTATTTTTAAAGATAAACCTGAATTTTTTTTCAAAAGTTATACTTTGACATTAAACTAAGTATTCTTTTGATCGAGCATAAAAAAAGTAGTTGAAAAATAAAAAACTATCTAATTTAAGAGTAATCATGCGACTTGAATACACATCTTATACACTTCATTTTAAATTTCAAATTAAAACAAGCCGGGGAACTCTAACTGAACGAAAAGTTTGGTTTATAAAGATTTATGATAATCATGGATCTTTTGGATTTGGTGAAATAGCTCCTATTCGTTACCTGAGCTCTGAAGATATTGAGAAAATTCCTGCTGAGCTGAGTAGAATTAAATCGGCAATTTCTTCGATGCAAGCACCTACTGCAGAAAAGGAAATATGGAAAATAATTAAAAAACTAATAATTAATAGTTTTTCTAGTATACAATTTGGATTGGAAGTCGCACTTTTTGACTTACTTAATGGTGGTCAGAAAAAAATATTTAGACATGATTTAAGTAAGATAAATGTGCCAATCAATGGTTTGGTATGGATGGGTAAAACTGACTTTATAAGAGAGCAAATTAAAGAAAAATTAGATGCAGGCTTTACTTGTATCAAACTAAAAATTGGAGCTCTTGATTTTAAAACAGAATTATCTATAATTAAAGAATTGAGAAATATATCAGACGATTTAGTCATTCGACTTGATGCAAATGGAGCTTTTGAAATAAATAAAGTGTTACATCAATTAGAAATATTGAGCGATTTTAATATTCATTCTATTGAGCAACCCATTCTTCCAAATCAACCTGAAGTATTAAAAATAATTTGTCAAAAAAGCCAAATTTCAATTGCTCTAGATGAAGAATTGATTTCAATCAACAACGAACATAAAAGATTAAAATTTTTACAAGAAATTAAACCACATTATTTAGTATTGAAACCTACCTTGCACGGCGGGTTTGCCTCTATTAAAAACTGGATAAATTTAGCTGAGAAAGAAGGTGTCAAATGGTGGGTTACCTCTTACCTAGAGTCAAATATCGGACTAAATGCAATCGCCCAATTTGTAAGTCTTTATAAAAATTCAGAGCATCATGGATTAGGGACAGGGAGTCTATACCATAATAATATCGCTTCCCCTATTGTAATAAATAAAGGCTATCTTCAATATGCCCCATCATTTACTTGGAGTGATATAAGCTTTTGAATCTTTTATTATATTCGTACTTTAGATTTACAAAATATATGAATTGTCAAAATAATAATGATTTTCTAATTGTGTCTTATTCTAAGACTGTGCCAGTGAAAATAAAGTCAAAAAAGCTCTTACCAAGAGCCAAAATTAATTTATGCATACAAAAATAAATATTGGTATTTTTACGGGTATCACATCAATTGATAGATTTATTGCTGGTGCACTCCCTGAAAAAAAATATAGTTATACCATATTATCATCAAAGAGTACAAATATATTGATAGAAATGATCAATCAAAATGTTGCATGTATATTTTTAAAAACCGGCCTTAAAAATATAGATGTAAGAAAAATTTGCAATAATATCAAAAAAAATCGATCATTAAAAAATATTAAAATTGTACTACTTTCTAGTGAAGATCAAATTGCAGAAATTACCGCCCAATATGGAGCAAATTTATTTATAAAATTACCCATGAGAAGCTCTGATATTAAAAATACTTTGGATAAATTATTTATTGATCAAAAAAAAATTTTATATGTAGATAATGATGTACTATATCATCAGTCTGTAGTTCCAAGAATTAAAATTAAGGGGCGTACAGTGCATTCTTTTTATAATGGGCTTGAAGCTTGGAAATATTTACAAAAACATCTCGTTGATTTGGTCGTTACAGATACGGAAATGCCCATTATGAACGGTTATGAGCTTTGCGAAAAAATAAAAAAAGATACAAGGTTAAGGAATACTTCAGTTATTCTGACCACTACTTCTCAGACAGAGGCATCTATTATTCGTGGATTTTCTATTGGGGCTGATGGATATTTAATAAAACCATTTGATATTTCTGAGTTAGTATCTAGAATTAATAATTTTATTTTTGGCGTAAAAGTTACAAGAAAAGAAAAAATATTAATTGTAGAAAATGACCTCGTTGCAGGAGAACGAATGAAGCAAATATTTGAAAAAAATTATTTATATTCAGATATTGCTGAAAATTGTGATATTGCTTTAAATAAATTAAAAAATGAAGTTTTCTTTTTAATTATTACAGCATTACCTGTATTGGATGGGGCAAAGTTTGTTTTAGAAGTAAGAAAAAATAACATATTATATGATATACCAATTGTTGTGCTGAGTAAAAATAAAAATATTTTGGATATGATTAAAATGCAATCGCTTGGCGTGCAAGTTTTTTTATCTCCACCTTTTAGTAGCGATCGCTTATTAGTCGAAGTGGAAAAATGTATTGCTGAAACTAAACTTTTAAAAGAGCATAAAATTATGCAACGCTACTTGACAAACGAAGCTATTGAAGCAGTAAAACTTGGTGCGATATCGAATCAATATAAAACAACTGTCGAAAATTCTTTTCGAACAATTTTATTTATCGATATTGAAAATTTTACTGTTTTATGCGAAAAGCTTTCTGCTCGGGAAGTTGTTTCGATACTCAATACATATTTTGATATTATGGTTGAAGTTTTAGTTAGATATGGTGCGAGTATCGATAAATTTATTGGTGATGCTATTATGGCCTTATTTGATGATGAAGAAGTTGGTGCTTACAAAGCCGTACATGCTGCTAGAGAAATGATAGCATCTCTTGATCAGGTACATAAAGAAACAAACAAAGATATTCATATGAGGATAGGTATTAACTCGGGTCATGTAATCTTAGGTGATATAGGAAGTCACCGTTCAAGACGAGATCACACAGCGATTGGTGATAATGTAAATATTGCCTCTAGGTTAGAACGAAATGCTGATCGTGATCAAGTTTTAATTAGTGAAACTACATATAAAATAGTTAAAGAATACGTAAATGCCACTGAAAAAATACTAAACTTAAAGGGAAAAGTAGGCTTATTTAAAACGTATCAAATAAATAGTATTAAAGCTCAGGATGACTTATTAATGTAAGTTACTCGAAAAATATTAATTCAAACGGTAGTATTACAATGACGACATTAAAAAGATGGGAGGAACAAGGACAATATATTGAGGTTGATGGACATCAAATTTTTGTAGTAGATACCAAAATAGGAGAGCAAGTTCTTTTGATTCTACATGGATTTCCTACTAGTAGTTATGATTTTTGGAAAACCTTGCCGCTTTTAGCTCGTAAATATAGAGTTATTGTACACGATCATTTGGGGTATGGCTTTTCAGATAAACCTATGAATTATTCTTATTCGTTGATAGAACAAGCAGAAAAGGCATTGTTACTTTGGGTAAAATTAGGTATTAAGCGTGGGCATATTGTAGCACACGATTATGGTACGAGTGTAGCTACTGAAATAATAGCTAGATATAATAAAAACTTTATTTCTTTAGATATTCAATCTCTATTGTTAACTAATGGTAGTTTACTTATTGAGCTTGCAAATTTGCGTCTTGTACAGCGTTTGATGCGTCATAAACAAATAGGAAAATGGACTAAATATATCACTAATGCAGTAATATTTAAAATAAATATGCGTCGTTTATGGGCAGATAAATCTAAAATAAACGAAAATGAACTCCATGAGATGTGGCAATTACTAGTACACAAAGGAGGTAAAGAAACACTGCATTTGGTATCTCGTTATACCCATGAACGTACAAAGTATTGGCACAGGTGGATAGGGGGTTTGGAGGATACTAAGGTACCCATATCTTTTCTGTGGGGTGACAAAGACCCTGTGGCACTGCCTGTCATAGCGAGTACTTTACACAAAAAAGTAAGGAATAGTCAATTGTTTTGGCTAAAAGATGTGGGGCATTATCCAATGTTAGAAGCTCCCAAAATATGGGTAAAAGAGACATTAAACTTTATTGAATCTTTAGGATGATATTATATTGTCTTAAATAAGTCTATCCCATTTCTTTGCTACGGTGTGCCAAGATCAGCGAAATAAATATCACAATTTAAAATTTCTTTCAACTTTACTTATCAAAGCACAAAAACTTGAGTTTTTTGATTGAATCAAGTTTTTTGCAAAGCCTGTGTTGACTGGTGGTGTCATTAAAACCATATGTAACATTATGAATGAATTATATTTTGCGAGCCAAAATTTAAATAAATGGAAAGAAATCTTGACGATATTTGATAATTCTTTACCAGAGATATCTTTGAAAAATATATCTAGTTTAGATCAAGAAATTCAAGAACGTTTTGCCCCTAAAGAAATTGGTAAAACTTTTTTAGAAAATGCTTGGATAAAGGCAAAAGAATTAAAAAAAGATTTACCCAATAAGCTAATTTTTGCTGAAGATTCTGGTCTAGTTGTACCTGCTTTAGGGGGAGCTCCTGGTGTTAACTCTTCTCGTTATGGAAACAATGACAAAGAGAGAATTCAACGTCTACTTCACGAAACTCAAAAGCTTGACTGTGAAGCGAGGAAAGCATATTTTTTTGCGGCCATTTGCTTCATTCAAAATAATGATGAAATATTTTTTCATGGTCTAGTATGGGGGGAAATATTACATAAACTTAAAGGGAAAAATGGTTTTGGCTACGATCCAATTTTTTATCTACCCAGTGAAAAAAAAAGTTTTGCGGAGCTTACCTTTAAAGAAAAAACAATGTGCAGCCACCGTAGTAAAGCTATTGGACGTTTTATTAATTTTATAATAAATAATAATCTAAAATAGCACTCTTAGCCGGATAATCATAAACTTTATACTTCAACTCTCCTACAATTGGTTTAAGTTTTGTGATAACGTGATCAAGGTCACTCGAAGAAAGATAAACAATAAAGTGCATGGGAGAAACATAAAAAAAACGTTCACTTTCTATGAAACAGTCTTTAATCAAATTTGAAGAATTTTCAAATTGATCAAAGCTAAATGGCTGTGTAAGATAAATATGAAGTACCTTCAAAGTATATACCCCTGACATAATCATCTCTTTTAGCTCCAAAATCAGTCGATCATAAATTTCTAATCTTTTTATCGTATTATTAGGTATCATACGCCTAAAGAGAGGAGCAAAATTATTCAATTTATCTTGTGTGTTTTTTTTGAATTTTTTAATTTGACTTTCATTGTATGCTTTTTTATAAAAAAAAGCCATTATTACATTAGTATCACTAGGATCTAATGTAGTAAAATATATCCATTCAATTTCAGAGGCAATTTTTTGATTAAGTCTCTTCATAAAATAAGGATTTATTTTGAGAGCTTTATCTATTCGAAGTAAATTATCCTGAGTACCATCAATCGAAATAAGTGGATCTTTTTTTAAAATATAAAAATTTTTCCATGCTTCATTTACCATACCAAATTCAGCTATGGGTTCATAAGAATTAATAAAAAAATTATAATTTAAATAAATACAAAAATCAGAATGGAAGTCTTGGGCAAGATATTGAAGACAATCTTTTAATTTTTCAGCTAGTTTTTTTGTTGAAGGCCTTTTTAAATAAATTTTATCTAAGAAGAGAATTTTTGTTTTTCTTTTTAAATTATTAAAAATACCTTGAAGATGATTTAATTGTTCTAAATAACCTTTTGTTAAACTAGGAATTTCATGAGCTATTTGTTGTATCAAATCTTTAACTTCTGGATTAAATATTTTAGAACGAATAGTGGTAGCTGAAGTTACATGCATTTTTGAATATTCTTTTGCTTTTTCTCGATATTCTGTGAGAACAGGATCTATTAAAAGATAATTTTTATCATTTTTATCAAAATTTTCAAAAATTAAAGAATTCTTATCCAAAACAGAATTTTGGAAACTTATATCATCCTTAAAGATAGAAATATATTTTTTTTTATCTTCTTCAGTTTTTTGAAATCGATCACTCACCTTATTGGTAAGCTCATTTAGCTTTATCTTCATTTTATTCTTTTTATAAAATGAAATAATAAATATAATGCAGGATAAAATGCCAATGAGAAGCATCATGTAAAAACCAAAAGGAATTAGAATAAAATTCCACTGAACGACCAAATATAATATTAAGCCAAATAATTCAATAGGCTGCAGAGTATATAATTTATTATTAATAAGTAAGGAACTTGATTTATTAGACTTACTTTTATTATTCATAATAAAATACATTAATTTTTTATTTGGTTCTTCAATTGATAATAAATTTTTAAGATCATTCATCACTTGGGCATTAATATTTAAAAATAAAATTTCTTTGATTTGATGATTATTCCATATCATCCTTTGTTTGATTTCATTATAAACTTCTATGCGTCTATGAGCACTCACTGTAACATATTGTTTGTTAATATTTTCTATTTGTTTAACTTCTTGTTTAAGAAAAGGATCAACCATTTCAATAAAATCTAATTTTTTGTGAGGTATAATAATGTATTTTTCAACAAAAAAAAAGCTCAAAGAAAATAAATTAATTAAAATAAGTCGTTTTTTCATTACTAGTAATGGTATTATCGTCTTTTATTTTTTTAATATTAAAGAAGTTTCTTGACAAGTTAGAGTATCATTACACAAGATCATGTTTCAATCATGAATATTCTTCAGCAATCATACAAGATATTTAGCTACGTCTTTATCGGTTTTATTGTTATTCTCATTACGTTCACCTTTGGTATGCCTGACTTTATTTCTTCTTCAAGTGATTCAGATCGTTATCTCGCCGCTAAAATTGGTGATGAAATTCTTACAAGAACTCAACTCAGTCGTGCAAAAGAGAATTTTATACAACAAAGATTTAAAGGTCAAAGCTTACCTGAACACTTTAAAAAACAAATTGAGGGACAAGTTTTTGATCAGTTGATTAAAAATAAAGTGAACCTAATACTTATGAAAAAAATTGGTCTTTATCCTATACACAGATCAAAAAAATATATTATGGTGAAATATTTGAAAGAAAAATTTTCATCTTACTTCACAGAGACCACACAAAATTTTAATAAATTTAACCAAGAGATACTTTTACGTAATCGAATTAGTTATTCAGATCTAGAATCTCAGGTAGTTGACGCATATGCTAGTCAAGATGGTCTTGATCTTCTTGACTCTATTCAATATTTTAGTAAACCTGAGGTCATCTTATTTTGGGATGCCGAACAAATAAAAATTAGTTATGAAATATCTGTAATTCAAGGTAAAGAGAAGGTTAAAATTTTAAAACAAAGAGCTTCGATTTCAGAAGCTAATATTCAAGAAAAATTTAAAAAAGATTATTTATCTAAAGACAAAAAGGCTAAATTAACTTCAACTAAAAGGCAGGCGATTAAAAATAGCCTATACAAAGAGAAAGAAAAAAAATTAGAACAAAATTTGATAGAAGAAATTCAAAAATCACTTAAAAATAATTCTCTTCGTCAAGTTGCTTCTCAATATAATAGTAAAGTACAACTTATCCGTAATGTTAATTTAGCATCAAAGCTCAATGATAAGAAGCTGTCTGGTCTCCCCTCTCTGACCACTTTAGACGAGTCAAAAGCTTTTCGAAGTTTTCTTGCATCGAGTAAAATTAATAAAGGAACCATTATTGCTGAAAAAAATAATCTTTATCTAGTGAGTATTATAAATATTATTAGTCCTAAAAAAGATATCGGACATAAAGCACTGCAAGAATTAAAAGTATTTAAAAAATTTCTAGAGAAGCATAAAAAAAAGATTTCTGATGATAATGATAAAATTTTAAAGCGCTATAAAACAATAACAGAAACAATAACAGAATTAGAAAAAAAAAGGATTACAATAAAAAGGTTCCTTTAGCTTCTATATAATTTGAACTGAGCTCATTATTTGTCCAATAATGGTAGCCTCTTTTTTATTGGGTATTCCTGAACAATTATAGATACTCAATAATAAAATATTTTTTTCTTGCAACATACAAACCATATAAAAGCGTTTTTCTAAACTGTATTCATAAGGAATAAAACTCATTTTCTTTTTTGTATAAATTTTCAACTCTTTTTCTGAAATTTTTATATTTTGATTATTCAAAAAAAAAATCATTTTATCTAAAAGATTTTTAGCATTTAAAAAATTAAAGTGCTTTAATTCTTTAGGAATTTTAGTCTTTTGACCAAGCCGTATCGAAAATATCTGTAAAGCACCCTGACCTTCAATAGGATTAAAAAAAGCAGGAATATTCTCAACTACTTCCATTTCCCATATGCGGGGGTAATCAAGTGAAAATAATTTTTTAGGCGAAACAAAGGTCTGTAAAGTCATAATTTATTAAAATTCATTTGCCCATAAGATGTTTTAGATGAAAGAGAAAATAAGCGAATAAAGCCTTGTGCATCCAATTGATTATATAATTCTCCTGATTCAAAAGATGCTAAATCTCGCTCATAAAGTGATTTTTTAGATTTTCTACCTACAATGGTAGAGCTACCTTTAAAAAGCTTTAATCGAACAATTCCTTGGACAAAATCTTGAGTTTTATCAATAAAAGTCTGAAGAGCTTCTCTTTCATGAGAAAACCATTGACCATTATAAATAAGGCGAGCATATTTTAAACTAAGGTCATCTTTAAGATGTTGAAGACCTTTTTCCATAGTAATCGACTCAAGATCACGATGTGCCTGATGAATCAAAGTTCCACCTGGAGTTTCATACACACCACGAGATTTAATGCCAATCAAACGATTTTCTACAATATCAACTCTACCAACCCCGTGACGACCAGCAATTTTATTTAGAGATTTTAATAATTCAACAGGAGAAAGTAGTTGACCATTGATAGATATTGGATTGCCTTTTTCAAAACCAATTTCAAGATATTCTGGTTTATTGGGAGCTTCCTCTGGAGAACAAGTCATTAAGAACATATCACTTTTAGGCTCTTGAAAGGGATCTTCTAAAATACCACCTTCATAAGAAGTATGAAATAAATTTGCATCTATTGAATAAGGTTTTTCTGGAGTAATTTCAATCGGAATATTCTTTTCACGAGCATAGTTTATAAGATCAGATCTTCCTTCAAATGACCATTCTCTCCATGGAGAGATAATTTTTAAATCAGGGGCCAAGCTCATACTAGTAAATTCAAAGCGAACTTGATCGTTGCCTTTACCTGTAGCTCCATGAGCCAAGGCATCAGCTCCTTCTTTTAGAGCAATTTCTACTTGCTTCTTTGCAATTAAGGGGCGAGCAATGGCCGTTCCCATAAGATAACGCATTTCATAGATACCTGAAGAACGCAACATTGGAAAAACATAATCTTCTATAAATTCTTTTTGTAGATCTATAACGTAGCAAATAGATGCCCCTGTTTTTATTGCTTTTGCTTTTAAACCTGATAAATCTTCATTTTGTCCGAGGTCAGCACAATAAGCAATTAATTCACAATTATACTTCTCTTTAATCCAGTGGATAATAACCGATGTATCTAAACCGCCTGAATATGCCAAAACAATTTTCTTCATCAATAAACTTCCAGCCCTTAGGGTGGGTTTGTTTTATATTCTTCTTTGGTTGACAACAAAAAATACTTTTCAAAGTATCTCTTATTGTCACATCATATTTCATACTAAAATGTGCGGTTATAATTATATTATTAAATTTATTGGTATTGTAAGTTTTATCTTTTCATTACCCTTATTTGCTCAATTTGAGTTATATGAAAGTAAAATAAAATCTGAAATAGGTATTTGTTTCGGACCAACACTAGTATTCCCTGGTACAAACTTGGCAGATAAACTCAATACAAGCTTGGGAGGTGGACTATTTTTTCGTATTAATTTACCTAATAATACTTTTAGAACAGAAATTGGTTCTTCTATCCACTATTATACTTCTGATGGTGAGGCAACCTTAACTTCAATACCTACTTATATAGCAGAGAGTTATTCCCTTCCTATTGATTTACCATTATTATTTCAAATAAAATTAGGCTTTGGGTTTGATTATATTTCAAATTTTCCAGAAAAGAATAAGGCAATTCATCCGGCTTTGTTTTCTGGTTTTGAAATGTCTTTTCCAGCTGGCAAAGTTGTAGAGATTGGAATACAAATTAATTATTATTTTACCATTGAGAGCTATCTATCACCTCCCATTGATAATCCAAATTTTGTACTCCATAATGGTCATTTTATAAGTCTAGGTCTTATGGTTAATTTTAATGTTAATTAATGGTAATATTATTTTAAAGCAATTTAAGATATTTATTTTTATTTTTTTGGGGGGATTATCTGTAGCATCCTGTGATAATCAAGCTGTACTGTCTCATTTAATTAATACAAGGATGCAATTAATTTTAAAAGGAACCTACGAAACCAATAATCCTCACGAGTGGAGTGAAATATATCAAAATGATTCTTTAAGTTCGCAATCTTCCTCAATAAATCAGCCTATTGATATAAAAAAATTTAATTTTTACTTTGATTTTGCAAATATTGGTCTTTCTACTCTGAACAAACAAGCAAGTGAAACAATTGATAGTGATTGGTCATTTTTTTTCAGAGAAAGAATGGTACTTTGTCCTCGTAGCGTTGCTGAAGATGGTACAAATCTTAAAACGTGTCAGCTAAAAAATGGAATACAAAATTTAAATAATTTTTTTAAAGAAGGTCTTACACTAAAAACTGATGACATCGCAGAAGGGAGTTATCAAACATTAAGTTTTTATCTTCGAAATATTCTAACTTCACCTAGCAATAGATACAATTCTTTAAATAAAATTATAGATCCTCTTAATTTTTTTGATAATAAAAATATCAAAGGAGTCAATATTTCAAATTTTTATGAATACACTTTAAAAGATGATACTAGTAAACAAGACTCTCGCATTGTCCCTCTGATAGATAAAAATTTAAATATCAACATTGATGCAAGTGAAAGACCTTATACCCTAGAAATACGTATTTTTTTAAAAAATTTAATGATGAATCATATTTGGTTTGATACTCAATCAAAGGAACGTCTTGTTTTTATAGGTCCTTCTGATTGGTTAATGAATCATACTTTTGATGATCACAAAGAGGCGATTTTTGGTGATAAAAAACAAAAACCTGAAAACTATTATCGTTTAGGAGGTAATATCTTAATAAGCACCCGAAAATATTTTAATGACGAGCGAAGTAATTTATTGATTACTAAAAGAGGCACTGTTTGTCTTGGAGGTCCTGGAGAAACCCATGGACTTTCTTATTTTGCTGTGTTACCCAGTGGAGTTTCATTTAAAACAGATAAACTTCCTTTTGCAGCAACAAAATATCAAAGTAGTACAGAGGAAATTAATAATTTACCACCTGGAAGCTATGATCTTTATATCACTCAAGACCGTCTTATGAACACTCAATTTGGTGTGGAAAGTGGTAAAGACGGATTTCCAGAATCTTTTCGTCTTTGTAAAAAAGAAATAATAGTATCAGCCTCTTCAACTGTCGACTTAGATATCTCTACTTGTAGTTGTCCATTATAGGTGAGTCAACTTTCATCAAGGCATACTTTTTTTTCACAAATAAAATATGTACGTTTTATGAGAAAATATCTCTTTTTTTTTACACTTGATATGGGATTTAATAAAGAAGAAGCTCGTCAAATAGGAGTGGCTTTTAATGAAGCACTACGAAATATTATTCAACATGCTTATCATAAATCTATATATTCAATTATTACTGTAGAGTTTCGCAATTTTAAAGACTATATTGAGCTTTATATCAAAGATTCAGGAATCAAAGTCGTTCGCTCTAAAATTTTAGCACATCCACTTGATGAATATAGAAATTCTGGCTTAGGGCTTCATCTTATGGAAACTTTTGTAGATTACTTGAATTATGATACTTCGGATGAATACAGTACAATATTAACGATGGTACGATATTTAACAAATAAAGAAAATCTAAATAACAATATTCTTTTCAAGAAAACACCTCTATAATAACGATAATAAAATAGAAATTATGCTGAAAAAATATTTTATGTTCTTCTTTAAAATTCTTACCCTGTTATTCTTACTCGACTCGATTGAATCAAAAACACAAAAAAAGAAGACTCAAAATTCTATTTTAGTTCTTTCTAAAATAGAATTAAAAGATAATAAAGATCATCGATTTAATAAAAAAATAATCAAATTGTTAAGTGCAAAAAATAAAACTAAAATTATTACAGAATCCTTTACAAATATTTCTGATTTGATCTCATTATCTCAAAGAAAACATACATTTTTTAAAATATATGTTTTCTTAAGTTATCATAATTATGCTACATTTATTAATTATTACAAAAATATATCTGAAGTAAAAAAAAATCTTGATAAACGTTCATTAAATTCTGTTAAATTTTATTTATATGGATCAAATTTTGTTGCTAAAAAATTTTATTATCTTTTTTTAAAACATATAAAAGATATTACCTTTATGAAAGATACTGAGGAATTAATAAAGACCTTAAGACCAACGGTGAGGTATCAAACCTATAAATTTGATTATGATCGTACTAATAATAGATTGATTCTTAATTTTAAAAAAAAGACTACCAAGGTAATAAGCAAATGTCTATCCTATCAGAAACTTGATAAGATTGATTTTTATCCTACTAAAAATCAAAAATTTTATTATAGATTAAAATTACCCCCCCCTGCTCAAGTAGTCAAACATAAATCTTTATTTTACTGTCTATTTAGAAACTTAAATAGCCAAGAAGAAGTGATTTATAAAATTATTTATCCTAAAATAAATTTAAAATTAATTCCCAAAACAATTTTAGTTTTTTATGAATCTAAAAAAATTATAGAGAATAAAATTCATATTAAATCTGACATGAAAATTAAAAATTTAAATTTTTCAATCAAAGTAAAGCAAATAAAAGGTAAGCCACCTACAATTTTTTCTCATAGTCAAAGATGGTCTTGGAACGATACTTCAAAAATATTTTTTCTATATCCTAAATATAAAAAAAATCCATATCAATTAAAGCCAAAAGATGATTACATGATTGATCTAGCAGTTCTCGGTAGAAAGAATGATTCTCTATCAGGTGTTTTACAAATAAAAAGTGGAAACTCTATTTTAAAAGAATTTTCACTTAAATTTAAGCCATACTTATTTGCCGGTAATCAATTAAATTGGCTTTTTACTTATTTCCAACAGAAAGTATTAATTTTATTTTTCGTATTATGTATTATAATATTTATTTTTAAAAGAAAACGCAAAAAAATTTTTAATTATATAAAATCTAGCGAGGTTTTGAAAGAGTTAGTTTTAGTGGTTACAGAACCACAGAAGCTTTTTTTAGGAAAAAGGGATAATCCATTTAATTGTATTATCCCTTTTATAGACGAAAACTATGTTATCACAGTTAATGATGCGTCTATTAATATTAAAACTAATAATAATAAAAAAAAATATATTAACCTTAATGAATCTTTGGGTAAAGCTCAATTCAATCTTGGTTCTCAAGGAGAAATTTTATTTAAGCAAGAAAAATTTTATGATGATAAGAATAAATCAGTCATTCTGTTGAAAGTACGCAGACGAAGAACTAAGTAAATTCAAAAGAAAGACCATCATAGGCTGGCACCACACCATCGTGAAACTTGTTTGAGAGTTCCTGATGTGTGTAACCATGACCTAAATGAGAGATAATTCCTCGTTTTGGTTTATATTTTTTGATTAGACTAAAAGCTTCTGGTATTGAAATGTGACTTGGATGTTCCAGATATAAAGGTGAACCAAGGATTAATGTTTCTAAGTTGTATAAAAAAGGTTCATATTCTGGTAAAATAAATTTAAAGTCAGTTAAATAACCTACTTTATGATTAAATACAAAACCAACACATTCCATTTTAGTTGATGGAATATGAATTAAGCGAATTGGTTGAATTAAGATTCCTTCTATTATAAAATTTTTATATATATTATTATCACTAAAAGCATAAGTTTTGATATTAAGGTTAACTTGCCTTGAAATTTTTTTTGTAAAAACGTATGGATACAAACGCTGAATTTCATCATGAGTTTGCTTATTACACCAACAAGTAATTTGACCTCCATTATAAAAAGAAAAAGGGCGTAAGTCGTTTAGACCACCGATATGATCATAATGATAATGTGTATATAGAACAAATGTAAGTTGTTTTATATCTTTTTCTAATATTTGCTCTCTAAAATCAGGACCTGTATCAATTATAATATTTTTAGTTTCATTTTCAATTAAGATAGAGGCTCTTCGTCTACGGTCTTTTGGGTTATTAGATAAGCACACTCTACAAGAGCAAGCAATTAAAGGAACACCAGTAGAGGTACCACTACCCAAAATGGTTAGTTTCACAAAAAAATGATTAAGATAGTTTTGATAAAAAAATAATTTTAAAACTAAGAGATCAATTAACTCCAGCCAACGTTAGTTCTTTGTCTAAAATTTTTTTCATAGCACTATACGAAATAAATTTTGGCGATATTTTACCATTAACAAACAAAGTAGGAGTACCTCCCACACCATTTGCAGATCCAACTTCAATATCTTCATCAATTTCTTTAGAGAGATCACCATTCTTGTCAGCAAGACACGTTTGAAATTGCAATTGATTCAAATTAATATCACTCGCCAATTTAATCAAGTTAGGCTCTGACAAATTAAATCCTTCAGTAAAAATTTTTTCTTGGTATTGCTTATACTTTTTTTGCTGATCAGCACAGTTTGCCGCAATATGAGCTTTTCTTGCCTTTTGATGAAAACTCAAAGGAAAGTCTTTAAATACCCATCTTATTTTATCTTTATATTCGAGGCGAATTCTTTGAGCATCCAATTGCATTTTTTTACAATAGGGACACTCAAAGTCTGAATATTCAACAATAACAACTTTAGCATTAAGATTACCTAAAGAGGGTTCCTTTTTTACTTCAATCACAATGGAAGGTGGAACAGGTGCATCTAAGGTTATTTTAAGATTATAATTATTACTAAGTTCTTGATAATATTTATTTTTTAAGTTTCCTTTAATATACCCAACTGCTTGAGCGTAAATTTCATCGTAAGCAGCAGTAAATGATTTATTAAGCACTTGTTTATTATATTTATAAAATTCTTGCAACATTTGTTCTTTTGGAGGCTGGAAATTTTTATCAACATAAGTTTTTATTAGTCTTTCTTTACTCACTTTTTTCTTTTTGGCTTCAAGCTCAATAATTTTTTCCATAGCAATTTTTCTGGAAATTTTTGATGTCACCTCATACTCTTGTTGTTTAAGTCGAAATAATTCAGGTCCTGCTTTTTTAATAATTTCTTCAGAAGAAACATAGCCACCATTAAACAAAACCACTTTATTTTTTTTACATGCAAAGAGAAAAAGGCAAAGTACACCATAACCTACTAAATATTTAGATACATTTTTCATTCGATAACTCCACTCACATTGATAGTCTATATCAAGTTTCTATTTAAAGGTGCAATAAGTCAACTATATTTTTAAAAATATAGTTGACTTAATTAATTAAAAAAAATTGACTAAATGAGAATATTTACTCACATGACCTACTATGGGTAAAAAACTTACTACAAATGCAGGTTGTCCTGTATCAAATAATCAAAATGTCATGACTGCTGGTCCAAGGGGACCTCAATTGTTACAGGACCCTTGGTTTTTAGAAAAAATGGCACATTTTGATCGAGAGGTAATACCTGAACGACGCATGCACGCAAAAGGTTCAGGTGCTTATGGAATATTTACTGTCACTCATGATATCACAAAATATACAAAAGCAAAAATATTTTCTAAAATTGGTAAGGAAACTGATTTATTCGCTCGATTTACAACAGTTGCTGGTGAACGTGGTGCTGCTGATGCCGAGCGAGATATCCGAGGCTTTGCGGTTAAATTCTACACAGAAGAAGGTAACTGGGATATGGTTGGTAATAACACTCCCGTTTTTTTCTTGCGTGATCCACTAAAATTTCCTGATCTTAATCATGCAGTAAAGCGAGATCCACGTACAAATCTGCGTAGTGCACAAAATAATTGGGATTTTTGGACATCTCTTCCTGAAGCTCTACATCAAGTGACCATAGTTATGAGCGATAGGGGGCTTCCCGCTACCTATCGGCATATGCATGGATTTGCTAGTCATACATTTAGCTTGATCAACGAAAAGAATAAACGTATTTGGGTTAAATTTCATTTTAAATCAAATCAGGGTATTAAAAACTTAACTGATCAAGAAGCAGAGGCAGTGGTTGGTAAAGATAGAGAGAGTCATCAAGCAGATTTATACAATGCAATTGAAAGGCAAGATAATCCTTCTTGGATTTTAAAAATTCAAGTCATGACAGAAGAACAGGCAAATAGTTCACCGTACAATCCATTTGATCTTACTAAAATTTGGCCACACAAAGATTACCCCCTAATTGAAGTGGGTAAAATGGAATTGAATAAAAATCCTGAAAACTTCTTTGCAGAGGTTGAGCAATCAGCATTTAATCCGGCAAGTATTGTTCCAGGTATTGGATTTTCCCCAGATAAAATGTTACAAGGTCGCTTGTTTGCTTATGGTGATGCGCAACGTTATCGCTTGGGTGTAAACCATCAACAGATACCTGTAAATGCACCTCGCTGTCCTGTTCATAGTTATCATCGTGATGGTTCTATGCGTGTTGATGGTAACTTTGGTGGTACCGTTGGTTATGAGCCAAACAGTAAAGATGAATGGCAAGAACAACCAACTTATTCTGAACCTCCTTTGAATTTATCAGGAGCTGCAGCTCATTGGGATCACCGTGAAGACAATGATTATTATTCACAACCTGGTAATCTATTTCGATTGATGAATACTGAGCAAAAAGAAGCATTATTTGATAATACCGCTAGGTCGGTTGGTGGTGCATCAATTGATATTCAAAAACGTCATATTGAAAACTGTTCAAAGGCTGACCCTGCTTATGGTGCAGGTGTAAAAAGGGCACTTGAAAATAAATAAATATTTTCAAATTATTAGCACAAACCTCAATAAATTTAACCTCTATAACTTCTTATAATTTAAAATTGAGGTTATACCTTTACAAAAAAGGAATTAATCGTTTAATTGTACGCATAGAAAATAATCTGTGGGATAGCTAATTCACTTAATATTTTAGCATCAGCTCTTCGTATACCTAATCTCTAAAATAAAATTGTCTTTAGAAATATTTTAAAGTGAACAATAGTTGAGAATCATATTCTCGACGTTTTGTAACAACTCTACGGACTATTGTCTTGTCAAATTATCTCTGCATTAAAAGCATTCTTTATTATATCTAAAAAATATTATGAGTAAAACGACTGACTCTCAACAAATAATTATAAAAAATACTTCTACTTTTTCTTTTTTAACGACTCTATCACGTGTTGTCGGACTTTCACGTGATCTTTTGAGATCTTTTATTTTTGGTACGGGACCTTTTGCAATAGCTTTTGATATAGCTTTTCGTATACCTAATATGTTTCGTAACTTATCTGCAGAAGGTGCTATGACACAAGCACTTCTCCCCATTTATGAAAAATATAAACACAAAAAAAATGCTTTCTCCGCCCTAAAATCTCTCAGTACTTTTATGATTATTATTCTTAGCATACTTTCCGTTATAGCTTGGTTTTTATTGCCAAAATTACTCCCTATCTTAATGAATGATCCAGACGTTATCAATCAAAATACTCTTTTAACAATTCACCTTTCTAGAATATTATTTCCTTATCTTATTTTTATTAGCATTTCAGCTATTTATACAACTATCCAATATAGTCATAATATATTTTGGTCGGGAGCATTTGGTCCAGTGCTCGTTAATTGTATTGTTGTTATTTTATTCGCCGCTTATTTTTTTTTAATACGTGAATCAAATGCAGAAATAGTATCTAAAGATATTTATACTTTTGGATACATTGTTTTATTTTCTTCTGTTACTCAATTTTTATTTCAAAGCTGGGTACTTAAAAAAAATCAATTATATTTTGGATTTTCATATAAAATAACGCACCCCATTATTAAAAGTCTCTTTGTTTTAATGTTACCAGCAATATTTGGTACAGCAATTCAACAAATTAATTTATTGGTAGATGTTTATCTCGCAACCAGCCTTAGAGATGAAATACCAGGAGCCGTTGCTGCACTCACCTATGCCCAGAGACTCATTCAGTTTCCTATGGGAATTTTTGCTGTCGCCATTAATACAGCAGTAATGCCACTTTTCTCTCAACAGTTTGCCAATAATTTAAATAAAGATTTTATAAATAGCCTTATCTTATCCATTCGTCTTCTCCTTTTTTTTATGTTACCAGCAAGTATCGGACTCTTTATTTATTCAGAAGAAATTATATCGCTTATATTTGAACGGGGAGAATTTAACAAAGAATCTACAAGAATTACTGCGATAGCTTTAAAGTATTATGCATTAGGAGTTTCTGCCTATGGAATTCAAAAAATATTGAGTTCTTCTTTTTATGCACAACATAATACTAAGCAACCAGCCTTAATTGCAAGTTTTATTTTAATATTAAATATTATTTTTAGCCTAAGTTTGATGCCCTATTTAAAGCATGGAGGTTTAGCATTAGGCTCTTCTATGGCGGCATATATCGGAGTTATAATTTACTGGGTTCTTATCTGTAGAAAAATGTCTATAAAAAAAATATTTAGAGGTTATTATAAAAGTTTTATAAAACTTATAGTTATTAATATCTTTCTATGCGTTTTTTTAATCTTCACAAAATATTTTTCTCCTCTCATCTCACTAAACAAGCATGCACTCTTGTTAATTATTATTATATTAGCTCTCGTTTGGTATGTTTTTTTAGCTTTTGCTATAAAAATTGAAAATATTCAAGAAATGAAAACAATATTCCAACAAAAAATTAAGCGAATTCTTTCTTAATTTTACCACCAGCAAGTATTGAACCATCTTCCTTATCATAAAAAACCACAGTCTGTCCGGGAGTTACGGCATAACAGGATTCAAGCATTTCTACTTTTATTACAATTTTTTGAGAATAAAACTCTTGACTAAAATTTGTTTCTTTAAAGATAACGGCAGACAAAGCTGGTGAGTTATAGCGAATTTGAGCTTTAACATAAATTTTATTTGTATCAAATTCTTTAGCTGCAAGACCTTGAAAAACAGTATCAATACAATAAAATTGCTTACATTCAAGCTCTTCTTTACTTCCAACAATTATATCGCCTTCTTCTTGAATATCTAAAACATAGAGAGCTTTTTTAGATGAAATATTTAAACCTTTTCTTTGTCCAATCGTATAATTTTCTTTTCCTTGGTGCTTACTTAAAATTTCACCCTCAGAATTTCGAATATAGCCACTTTTAAATTGTACTTGTTTGCGTTTTAAAAAAGATCTGTAATTATTATCAGGTATAAAACAAATTTCCTGAGATTCTGGCTTATGTGCCACAGGAAGATTATTGTCTTGGGCAATCTCTTTCACTTTTTGTTTTGTATAATGAGCTAAAGGAAATATAGTTTTTGCCAATGCCTCTTGTGAAAGACCATACAAATAATATGACTGATCTTTATGATGATCTTGAGCAGGAAATATTGCGTATCTACCATTGTTACACCGTTTAATATTTGCATAGTGACCAGTAGCTATATAATCAAAACCAAGAGTCATTGTTTTCTTAAAAAAATCTCCAAATTTTATAAAAGTATTACAATTTACACAAGGATTCGGAGTTTTCGCATTTTGATAATCAGCAATAAAAGGTTTAATTACTGTTTCCTGAAAATTTTCTTCCATTTTGAGAACGTAGAAAGGAATATCAAGAGAGCGAGCAACTTTTTCAGCATCATTTAAATCTTCTGGAGAACAACAAGAAGAGATTCTTTGTTTATCATTTTTAGATGGTTCCTCATATTCCCAAAAACGCATATTAGCTCCTTTTACATCAAAGCCTTGTTCTTTAAGTAAAAAACAAGCAACAGCAGAATCAACTCCACCAGACATAGCAACTAAAACTCGAGTTCTTTTTTTCATTTAGAGGACATTTTTGTACTCATTCTATTTTAGTAAATGAAAGAATAATATTTTGATATAAAGTCTACCGATTAATAAAAATAGATAACCAAAATTAAGTAAATTTTAAAGCTAAAAAAATTATAGGTGAGTTCCTAAATAAGCCAAAAGGATAATACTTGAAAATAAAATAAGATTCCATAAAGTTTTATTTTGATTTTTTTTAGAACTCAAAGCAAGAAATAATAGGATTGGTGAGACCCAAAATAAAGAGAAAAAAGCAAAATCAGCACTTTTTTGAAAAGTCAATAAAAATATTTCTATTTTACCTGTCCAAAGAGATTTGAGACTGAGACATAATTCACTCCACCAAAGATATATATAAAGACTGAGAAATATACCCAAAATAATTTTAATGAATATATTTATCTGAGAATTAAAATAAACAAATAAACTAAGTATTATCCATGCAATAATGGGTAGGAGAAATGCTTGATCCATGATTCACCTCGCTCAAAACAAAAAATAAGACTTTTGAGCACACTATTTATATCGGCATTTCCTTGCTTTGCTAAAGAATATGCAGGACCATGATCAGGAGACACTCGAAGTTTAGGTAAATTGAGTGTAATATTAATTCCATCAAGACCATATAATGCTTTAAAAGGAATTAAGCCTTGATCGTGGTAGCAGGCAATCACAAGTGAATAGTTTTTTCTAAAATAAGGTGTAAAAAAAGAATCAGCAGAAAAAATACCTTCTAAAAAAATACCTTTATTATTAATTTGATCGAGTATTTTTTGCATAAATTTTTCTTCGTTCCCAATTTTACCACCTTCTCCTGCATGAGGATTAAGTCCTAAAAGAGCCATTGGTTTTAGTAATTTAAAAAAAATTTTAAAGAATAAAAGAGTTGAGACTAAGTCTTTACAAATAATTCTTTTAATTTGTGAAGAAACTTTTTTGATAGGTATATGATTAGTTAAAAGAAGTACCGCCATATTAGGATGATACATACACATCCATGTTTTTCGTTTAAAAGCTTTTTGTAATTCTTCGGTATGTCCAACAAAATTAATTTTTGACTTCATAATCCATTCTTTAGAGACAGGAAGTGTTAACAACGAAGAGTTTGGGGCTTCTTTTAGTAATTGAATAGCTTTTTTTAAATAAAGAAAAGATCTCGTTGCTGATTCTTTACTAGGCTCTCCTAATTTTACATTAATTAAGCCTAGATTTAAAAAAATTGGTTTTACTTGTGAAATTGGTAATTTTTTTAATATTTGCTTAGCAGATTCTTTCTCTGAAATTTGAATTTGAGTGAAACAGCTATTAATGATTGTTTTTTTGGGCTGGAGTAAGTCACCCACTACGACTAAACTAGACAATTTAGTTTGTTGTTCTCTGTTTAGATGAGCGTTTGGTCTAAGAATAATTTTCTTCAAAATTTTCCAACCAATCCCAGCTAAATCGCCAGCACTTACAAATATTTTGTGATCACTTTGCAAAATATTTGATCTTTTAAGAACTTTTTTTAGGCTATTATACTAATTTTTAAGATTTTTTTTAGAATCTGGAAATAGATTTGAGGCTTTTAAGCTATCTTTTTCATATTCAACTTCAATAAAACTTTTCGCTGATACCTTCGTACCATGAGAGATATTACATTTTCCCTCAAGAATAACCCCATTTTGTATAATTAATTCAGGAGTTTTAATATCACCAAGAATTTTTGCTGTAGGCAGTAATAAAACTCTATTTTTTGCGGTAATATTACCAATAATTGTCCCTTCTGCAACTACTGCCATGGCAATAATATTTGTTTTAACTTTACCAGTAGAACCGACATAAAGTTGATCTGCGTGTAAGCTTTGACCTTCAAACTTACCATCAATTCGAAGGCTACCATTAATGTAAAACTTACCTGTGAAAAAAGAATTCTGCCCAATCGAAGAATTAGAAGATTCCTGTGAATTTTTAACCAAAGCCATCAATCAAATAATTTTTAATGAATATTAACGTTATTTAATCAATGATTCTGCTTTCTCTTTTAAATCTTCGGCATGTATTCGATAAATAATCTCGCAATTATCATCAGAATCAAAACTTTTACGAATAATAGCTCCGCCTTTAAGGAATCCCTTAATTTTTTTGGTGATAATAATTCCTGTAGATTCACCGTCTTGCGAACCCGAAGCACTTTTCATATTAGCACCTACCAATAATTCGAGAACTCTTTTTTGTGCACCCAGAAGAGCAGCTTCTTCTGATTGAACTCTTCTCTTTACAAATCCCTTCGCTTTTGAGCTAGGAGACCCTATTGTTCTAATTTGAAAAGTCTGATTATCTAACCACCCCTCTGTTTGATAGTCAATAGATTCTTTACCTAATTGAGATCTCTCAGCAGCACTTGTGCAAGAAAATAGAATAACTAAAGTATTGACAAAAACAAATAGAACAACTCCAATATTAAATATTTTATTTAAAAAGCCCATATATAACCTCCAGATTTGAGTGCTCATAGCAAAGTACAGAGCAGTGTGTGTACTAGCATATAAATTGGCAATCTTTTTTCTTCTTTAAGGTAAATAATAACTGGTAATTTTTATATTTATTCTTTTCTTTCTCTTGACAACTTTACATCTAAAGAGTATGCTTGCCGTATGTTGCATGTAGTTAAAAAGCTATAGAATATTCTATTTTTTTAAGCAAGAACGACGAATTACAAAGTAACAAATAAATTTAATTATGAAAAATTATTCTAAAATTTAGATAATAGATATCTGTGTTATTTAAGTGAAGACAGTTTCTAAGCAAGATGGAAACACCCTTATTTATAAAGAAAAGACATAGCGAGCTCATAATGAAGTATAGAGTGAGAGTATCAAATTTCATTCTTAAAAGAATTAAAGAATTACCTGTATCTGATGCTTTGCGGATAGCAAGGCAATTTTTTCCATCAACTCTTGAATTACAAAATCAGCCTCATTATATAAGTGATCCCCTCCAAGAAGAAGATGCTGATATTCACCCTCTTCCTTATTTAATCCATAAATATCCATCAAAATTATTATTGCTCACAACTGATATTTGCCCTATTTATTGCCGTTATTGCACTCGCAAAAGAAAAACAATTGCAATTCATAATAAAACAGCTAAAATAAATCTTACCGACTTTACTCATTTGAAAAAATTAAAAAAATATATAAGGGGACATCCAAAAATTAATGAGGTCATTTTTTCAGGAGGAGATCCTTTTGTACTTTCTAATCAAACACTATCAATACTTAGTGAGGCAGTTCTTCGAGAAAAAACAATATCTTTTTTAAGATATCATACAAGAGCAGTAACAAGTATTCCAGATCGTTTTTCGAGAGAGTTCTTTGATACCTTTAAAATGATTAAAACTAAGTATTCCTCAAAAATAATATCATTTGTCTTTCATATTAATCATCACTCTGAATTATCAAAAGAAAGTTCCAAAATATTTAAAAAACTAAACAATCTTGGCTACCCGCTGTTTTCTCAAAGTGTACTTTTGAGAAGAGTGAATGATGATTCAGACATATTATCCCGACTATTCAAGGAATTAATAAAAGAGAATATTCAACCTTACTATCTGCATCACTTAGATCAAGTAGAAGGCTCTTCTCACTTTAATATATCTATTCAGAAAGGAAAGCAAATTTTGGAGGAACTGAAACAAATGATACCCCCATATATGTTTCCAAAATATGTTTATGATTCAAAACAAGGCAAAAAAATAATTACTTAACCTTTAACTAATATGATTGACTTACAGAACTTTACACTATGAATCAAAAAAATGAAATGAGTCAGTAGATTATGAGACTAAAATTTTAATAAATTTAATTTTATTAAAACTATCTTATCTTTTTAATTTTAGGAATTTAATATCAATATTGAAAATAAAATTATATCTACAATAGAGAAGTTTGCACCAACAGGAGGTCAATTTGGCTTATCTATAAAAGATGATGTCGGTCTTCTTGAAAGAACCTTATTTAATAAAAAATATCTCGCTGTAAGTACTGATCAACTCGTTGAGAATATACACTTTAATTGGAGTTGGTGTTCTCCAAAAGATGTGGCTTATAAACTGATTCAGATGAACCTATCAGATATGATTGTTAAAGATGTTTATCCAATTTCTGCCCTTCTAAACCTTCAACTAAGTGATTCTTTTCTAGCTCATTTTCAAAATATTATTGATTTTGCCCAAATGTTTGGTACTTCTTTAAAAAAATACGGAATTCAACTTCTCGGTGGAGATACTACATCTTCAAAGATAGATTCATTTGGGCTCACTATTTTAGGTAAAAGTTCTGAATTTATACCAAGAAAATCAAAAAATCTTAAAAAAGGAGATATGCTTGTGCTACTTGGAAAATTAGGTGGAAGCTCATTTGCTTTAGATCAATTGAAAACTTGTAAACAAGATTTATCTCAGATAAAACTTCATGTTAAAAAATATTATACAAGACCTAATGCTCAATGGGCTGGCCGTTTTTTACTGAAAGAACTCAATGTAAAAGCAAGTATTGATGTTTCAGATAGTCTTTATGAAAGTCTTAATATTTTATCCGCAGAGAATTTAGCTCAATTTAATATTTTTATCGATCAAATTTGCTATCCACCCGAATTAGAGAATATCAAGTTCTCAGATAGGTTAAAATATCTTTTAGGAGGGGGAGAAGATTTTACAATGCTTATGATTATTCCATCTGAATCTAAAAAACAAGTAGACGTATCAAGTAAATATCATTCTACTTTAAAAGTGATCGGTGAGGTGTTATCTGTAGGTATGTCTTCAAATATTCAATATTTTAATAAAAATGAAATATTAAATATTTCTAATTACAAGATTCCTAAATTTAATCATTTCTAGATAAGAATTCTCATGAGTTTTTTAGATAAAGCACAAAAAATACTCAATAATCAAGCATATTCAGGTCAACATCTTATTATTTTATTTTCAGGTCAAAAATCACTTTTATTTCAATCACTTTTGGAAAACTTTTCGATTCAGCTTAAAAAAGATAAACCTAACCTTAATACATACTTATTAAATATTGATCATAAATATAATCCTCTTAAAAAATTTATTGAAAATTTATTAAATTCTACAGATCAAAAATATAATAAAGATATTGACAAAATTATGATTTGGCCCGCATTTTATTTACCGGGTACTTTCCAAAAAAAAAAATTAATAAATATTTTAAATCAGTATATGCATAGAACATCAATTTATTTAATTAAACCTCTTGATTTTGAAGATGATATTTACCCTTTTATCTTAAAAAAGATAGAGATGATATTTAATCCTTGAGATAAAATATTGTTGTATATCTATTTCATCTTCATCATAAAGTGAATATCATTCAAAATAAAAAAGATATTTGATATAAATTTAAAAAATATTTTAAGCTAAACGTTTATGACATTAATTCGATTAAGAACTCTCATAATATTAATTATTTTTATTTTTATTTTTTTATTTTATCGTTCTTATCAATTAACATTTGAGTCCCCTTTGCCGATCAATTTTGAAAGAAAAACTTTAAAAGAAGTTCGCCGAGGTACCATTTACGATTCTGTAGGAAATGAGTTAGCAATTTCAAAAGAAACAGCTTCAGTAGGTATTCGTCCTACAGAGCTTCTAGATATAAAACAAACGGCTAAACTTATTTCACCGGTGATCAGTCTAGCATCAAATAAAATTGTGAAATTAATTCAAGACCATTCAACCAAAAATTTTTTTTGGTTGAAAAGAAAAATTGATATAATTGTGGCTCAACGTCTCAAAAAAATGAGAATTCCAGGCGTGCATATTCGTATTGAGCCTTCTCGATATTATCCAAATAAAAAACTTGCTTCAAATTTGATTGGTTTTGTAGATATTGATAATCAAGGTTTAGGAGGCGTTGAGTTTCAATATAATGAAACACTCACAACTTCATTTGAACATTCAAGAATGGGACATAATATTTATTTGACAATTCATTCTTTTTTACAATATCAACTTGAAAAGCATCTCCGTGAAAAGATGGAAGAAACGAGCTCAAAATCTGCCGTTGGTATTATCTCTGAGACTAATACTGGTCGTATTTTAGCAATAAGCTCTTTACCTAACTTTAATCCTCACGATATCAGAAATACCTTGCCCGAACAAAGAAAAAATAGAGCGATTAATTCGGTATATGAGCCAGGCTCTACTTTTAAAATATTTACATTAGCTATACTTCTTGAAAACCATCTCATAAAATCAACAGATCGTTTTTTTTGTCCAGGTTATATTAAAAGAAATGGTTTTAAAATACGATGTAGTGGTATTCATAAAGACCTTAATATGCAAAAAATTATTGAAAAATCTTGCAATACTGGAATTATTGAAGCAGCTTTAAAAATCCCTTTAAAAGATTACTATAGAGCTATTAAACAATTTGGCTTTGGTCGACTTACAAAGATTTCCATTTCAGGAGAAAGTAGAGGAATCATAAAAAATTATAGTAAATGGGATACTTCAGTGCAAATGTCAATTCCTATTGGACATGGAATTGCGACAACACCTATCCAAATTATTTCTGCCGCAAATAGTATAGCGAATGGGGGTCGACTTCTTAAGATTCATATAATTAATAAAATTATGACAGCAGACAATAAGCTCATTTTTAAAGCTTCTCCTATTGAGCGTAATAAAACAGTTAGCCCCCACACTGGTAAAAAAGTTTTACAATATTTAAAAGCTGTTACTAGAGAAGGAGGAACAGGTAAGCTCGCTAATCTCGAATTTTCTAATATCAAAGTTTCTGGTAAAACAGGTACTGTAATGAAATCTTACTCTAAAGGTTATTTTAAAGATAAATATCAAGCCTCTTTTCTTGGTTTTTTCCCGGCAACAAATCCAAAAATAACGATATTTATTTTATTTGATGAACCCGATCCAAAATCTCACTACCAAGGTGGAATTATTGCAGCTCCAGTATTTCGAAAAATACTTCGAAAAACCTTTTCATTGCTTTACCAAGGGCAAACATATAAGGTGAAAAGATTAAATAAAATTAATTTGGATGAGAATAGAACAAAAATAGAAAAGAATAAGATGCCTAACCTCATCGGGCGTGGCAAAAAAGATATTTTAAGATTATTAGGTAAATACTACCCTGGTAAACATACTATCAAGGGACATGGGTATGTTTTGAAGCAAGACCCTCATTGGGGAGTACCGATTAAAAAACCTTATCAATTTACAATTAAACTTGGATTTCCAAGTGAATAAAGAGTAACGTTATGAGATAACTTCAAGAGTGATTCTCTGAAAAACCTCTTCTTTACCTTCGATGTAAAAATCTTTATGCGATATTGATTGCAATAAAGTGCGTATCGTCCGAACAACCCGACCACCTTTACCAATCATTCGACCAATATCTTCTTCTTCTACGCTAAGCTCTAAAACAAGAGAATCTGAACTAAAAATAGGGTTTATAGAAATACCCTCCTCTAAAGTAACTAGATTTCTAGCGAGAAACTCAAGGAGACCTATTGGGTCTGAATAAGTATTATCTGCCATAAATAGTTTATTTACCCTCCATAGAAAAATTAGATTTTTTTCTATTTTTCTTTTTTTGCTTTTTTGTTTTTATTCTGTCTGATGCTTCACTTGTATACTGTTTCCATAAACCAGTGTTAGAAAGAATTTTCTTCACTGTTTCTGAGGGAGAAGCTCCTTTGTTTAGCCACGACAATATTTTTTCTTCGTTTAATTTTATTTGATTAGACAAATCTTTTATTGTTGGGTGATAAATACCCACAATCTCAAGAAAACGACCATCCCGCTTCACTGAAGAGGAAGTTGCAACAATTCTATAGAAAGGCAACTTTTTTCTTCCAAATCTCTGTAATCTTAATCGAACACGCATACCACAATACAATATCTGCCATTCTATATGGTATTATGTAACTGGTCAAATAAAAATTTTAATTTTTATAAAAATATGATAAATTCAAAGTATTTAAGATGATTATATATAAACCCTCACTTAATTAAGAGGATAATATTAAAGTGAACATTTTTGTTTTTATTTTGATATTTAAAAGAGAATGATTAAGCAACAGCATTGTCATAATAATTCTATTTACTTTTTAAAGCTGAAGAAAATATTTAAAATAATTATTTATCGTAACTATATTTGGGTGGAGAATGATCTCGGGCAAAGTGGTAAAGAACTTCCTTTTACGAAATTAGAACTTTTACCAATAAAATTAGTTACTTTACGTTTAGGGCGTAACCAACACCAAAGAGACATCGCCACTAATTCTGACAAGCATATGGCACATTTTAGAACTTTACGCATAAATTCTAAAGAAATTGCCTTTGAACAAGTGGGTATAATGCATCTACCTGCTGACATCGGTATATCGCCTTGGGGTAATCCCAAAAAAAGAGACTCTCTAGTAAGAACAAAAATGAAGCTTAATTATATTCGTATTTATCAACCTAGAAATCACTATTCTGATATTGCTCCAGTATACCAATAATTATTTTATTTTAGCCGCTCATAAAAAAACTATTTTTGATAAAGTATAATGTAATTGACCAATTGGTTTGATTAATATATCGACTTGTTGTCTACTTATATTGTAAATATAAATTGTTAAAAACAAGAAGCCTAAAACATAGCTAATTGTTTTTTTAGAGAACCTTTTTTCTTATTTACCTTCTGAATTGAGTCCATAGTTGATTCTTCAAATTTTTTCATAATTTCTTGAGCTCGAGAAACTACCTGAAGAGGTACTCCTGCTAATTGAGCAACATGAATTCCATATGATTTAGAAGTAACACCTTCTCTAATTTTACGTAAAAAAGAGATATGTTGATTCTCTTCAATAATTTGAACAGTTAGACCAAAAATACCACGATTAGGATCTATAAGCTCAGATAACTCTGTAAAATGAGTTGCAAAAAGTGTTTTGACTCGAGGACCATCATTTCGATTTAAAAATTCTAACATTGCTTGTGCAATACTAACTCCGTCAAAAGTAGATGTTCCTCTGCCTACTTCATCTAAAAGTATAAGAGAATGATGGGTATAGTGTTGAAATATTTTAGCACATTCTGCCATTTCTACAAAAAAAGTACTTTCCCCTTTGAAAAGCCTATCATAGGCACCAATACGAGTAAAAATACGATCAACCAAAGGAAGCTCTGCGTGAGATGCAGGGACAAACGAGCCAATTTGGGCCATAATTTGGATCAAACCAATTTGTCGAATATAAGTTGATTTACCAGACATATTCGGTCCAGTAAGAATCGCTAGATGCCTATCTTTATGATTAAGATGAACATCATTAGGTACAAAAACTTCTTCTTTGAAAATTTTTTCAACAACAGGGTGACGTGAATCTTTTAAAATCATCTCTCCATCATCCCTAATAATAGGTCGTGTATATTTATTTTGAACCGCCACTTCAGTAAAAGAAATCATACAATCTATAAATGAAGTCTGATGAACCCATATGAGAATTAATCTTGCTTCTTTTAACAAAAATTGAAGTAATACATTAAAGATTTCTTTTTGTTTTTGAATAATATGTTCTTTGGCATTTAAGATGCGGCTTTCGAGTTTATTTAGTTCTTCGAGGCTGAATCTTTCAGCATTTGTGAGGGTTTGTCGCCGTAGATAATGCTTTGGTGCTAAATGAGCCATACCTTTAGAAATTTCAACATGATAACCAATAATTTTATTATAGCGAATTTTTAATGTAGAAATACCCCATTGTTTTTGTTCTTTTTTTTCAAAATTTGATACTAATTCATGGGCAGACTCTGATAATTGAAATAATTCATCAAGTTCTTTTGAAAAACCTTTTTTAACAAATCGACGCTCATCAAGTAAAACAGGAAGATCATTTTCAACAAGTATTTCGTTGAGCTGCTTGAGTGCCTCAATAGGAAATTTTGAATTACCCCAAAATGAAGCTATACGAGGTGGAAGCTCTTGCTGATAATTTTTGAAAAGATTCTTCAATTCTTGTAAAGCATTGAGTGTTTGCTTTAAATCACCCAAGTGAGTTACTTTTGGTGAATACCTAAGATGATTTAAAATACGAGCGGCATCTTTTATTTGTCTAAGATTTTCTTGAGCTTCTTTACGTAAGTTCTCTTCTCTGACAAAAAACTCAACTAAGTCATATTTTTCGTTGATTTCTTCTTTATTTAGAGAAGGGGTCATCAGCATTTCACGTAAAAGTCGATTCCCCGCTTTAGTTTTTGTTTTATTTAAAATAGAAATCAACGAAGCCTGCCCCGTGCCCTCTTGGTCATTGAGAATTTCTAACGTTTCTAAAGCAATATTATCTAAATACATATTTTTTTTAAGATAATATTTTATAGGTTTTTGCCATTTTATGATAAGACGAGGTGCAATTTCTTCAATATAAGAAAAAAGTCGGGTTAAATTAATAATCTCTGGTTGAGAAAACTCAAGAAGTGAAATTTGCTCTACTCCAAAAGAGTTTTTAATTTTTTCTTGATATTGATTCTTAGTAAAATGATAATTTTTTATCTCTATTTTGAGATTAAGCTGAACCAATGCTTCTAAATTTTGAGGGATAAGAAGTTCTGTGACATTATAAGTTTTGAGATAATTTTCAAGCTCATCATTTTTAATAAAATTAAGCCAAAGCTCACCAGTCGATAAATCGGCCATCGCCAAAGAAAAACTCTCCTGATCAGAATGAAAAATACTAGCCAAAAGAGAACGGCTAGTTTTATCAATTAACTCTTCTTCAAAGATAGTACCCAAGGTAAGAACACGAATTACATCTCTTTGTAAAATACGATCTTTTACATCTTTAGGATCTTCTATTTGTTCACAAATAGCAACATTCTTACCATCTTTTAGAATTTTTAAAACATAATTTTGCCAAGCATGATAAGGTACTCCACACATAGGAATACCATCTCCCCTTTTAGTAAGAGCGATATCTAATACACCCGCCGCATAGATTGCGTCTTCTAAAAACATTTCATAAAAATCACCCATTCTAAAAAATAAGATTTCATGAGGATATCTTTTTTTAATAGAGAGATATTGCTCCATCATCGGAGTTTTTTTTAGTGGTTGCTTTTTTGTCATAGACATTGAATATAAAATATTCAGACACTTTTAAAGTGTCAATCTCTTTTATATTGCCTAACCTTTTTGATAAAAGTAATTAATTTTTGTTGATTTTTAACTCCTGGTTTTTTTTCTAGTCCACTTGAAACATCCACTCCATAGGGATTCAGTTTACCAAGAGCATTCTCAATATTTTGATCAGAAAGTCCACCAGCAAGAAAATATTTAATTTTTAAATTTTCTATATATCTCCAATCAAAGCTAACTCCTGTACCTCCAAGCATTAATTGACCTAATTCATCTTTTTGTCCACCTGTATCTAAAATTAAAGCATGATATTTTTTGAAAGGTAATAATTTAGAGTCATTAACATCACTTTGAATGGGTATCGAAAGCATAATTTTTAATGGAGTAATTACTTTTGTCAATTGAATAAGAGATTTATGATCAAATGGTACTTGAATCATCCACTTTTCACAGAGAAAATGAGAAAGAATATTTAATATATATTCATATGAGTCATGTCCGAATACAAAAATTATTTTTTGTTGGTATAAATTAGTTATAATTTTATGAGCTTCGTCAAGAAGACAACGTCTTTTACTCATTTCATAAAAGACCATTCCCAAGTAATTAGCTCCTAGAGATGAAGCAAGACAGGCATCTTCATAACGTGCTAAACCACAAATTTTAATTTGTGTCATCACTACATTAATTTTTTGAATTCATAAAGTTTTCAAGGCTTTCCAAAGATTTCCCTTTCTCGAGTGTTACTCTTATTTTTTTCATAAAAGAGAATATAAAAGCCAAATTATGAAAAGTAGATAATGAATAAGCTAAAAGTTCATTACTTTTATGAAGGTGTCTCAAATAAGCTCGACTATATTGAAGACACACACGGCATGAGCAATTTTGATCAATAGGAGAGATGTCATTCGCGTATTGGGCATTGCGAATATTTAGTTTACCATTCCATGTAAAAAGTTGTCCATTACGTGCATTTCGAGTAGGTAAAACACAATCAAACATATCCACACCTAATTTAACCGCGTCAAAAATCTCAGGAATCGACCCAACCCCCATCAAATAACGAGGTTTATCTTTAGGAATATTATTCGTTGAGACAGCAAGTGCTTCTCTAAATTTATCATTTTTTTCTCCAATCGAAAGACCTCCTATTGCATAACCATCAGGTTCATATTTTCTTAATGTCTCACAAGATATTTTTCTCATATTAAGATCAGTTCCGCCTTGAATAATGGCAAAGAGTGTTTGTTCATTTTGATAGTGTTTGTCATAAAAATAGTGATATGATTCTTTGAACCAATTGTGAGTTCTCCGTAATGAAGCTTTCAATCGATCTGCTGAAGAAAGATAGGGAGCGCAATCATCCAAAGGCATAACAATATCTGAGCCAATAATTTTTTGAATATCAAGCACCTTTTGGGGATCAAACCAATGAGAACTTCCGTCTAAATAAGATTGAAAGGAAATACCCTTTTCTTCATATTTTGTCAATTTTTTAAGAGAAAATGCCTGAAATCCACCTGAATCAGTCAAAATACGCCCAGACCAAGACATAAAGTGATGCAGATTTTCAAATTTTTTTAGTACTTCCATTCCTGGACGAAGGTATAAGTGATAGGTATTAGCCAAAATAAGGCCATAACCAATATCAGATAAATCATTTTGACTAAGTGATTTTATACTCGCTTGAGTTCCTACGGGCATAAAAACGGGAGTTAAAACTTCTTCACCATTTTCGAACACAAGTTTACCTACTCTAGCATTAATATCTTCTTTTTCGAGATGAAATTTAAATTTCATATAAAAGCATCTCTTTTTATCCTTTACAGATCTGAAAGCAGTTTTATTGCATACAGTATGCTTGAAATTGAAATTGTAGAAGTGTCTGTCACTCAAATGGGTTTTGCTATTATCTTAAAACCTCCTGGTCGAGAAAAAGTTGTTCCAATTTTTATTGGACCATTAGAAACTTATTCAATATCTAATGCTTTAGAAAATCAGGAACGAGAAAGACCACTCACCCATGACCTTATGAAAAATATACTTGATGGTGCTCACCATAAAATAACTCGAATCTTAGTTGATGATTTTAGAAATGGTACTTTTTTTGCAAAGCTGTATATCAGAGATACTAAAGGAAATGATATTGAAATTGATGCTCGTCCTTCTGATGCTATTGCAATGGCCATCCGGTTTAATGCTCCTATTTTTATGTCAGAATATGTTTACGAGACTACGGCAATTAATATTGAACACATAAAAGATCGTATTGATAAACTAGCCTCTAGTGATGCGTCTGACCAAATATTAGCTGAACTTTCTAATATTCTAAATATTGGTGTTGTCTCAGATGAAGAAAAAAAAACAAATGATATTCTCAAAAGTTTGATTGATGATTTCAGCCATACGACTAAAAAAAAACAAATAAAACTTAAAAGGTCCAATCAAAAAAGTAAATCTAAGGCAGACGTTTTGAAACAAATGCTTAAGGTTGCTGTAAAAGATGAAAATTATGAGGAAGCGGCTAAAATTCGAGATGAGTTACTTCTTATCAAAAAAATTAAAACTCTTAATAAAAAAAAATAGTTGATGATCATTAAAGAGTAAGGATATAAAATTTAAGATTTTCTTTCTATATTTTAATTAAAACCTAATGCAGTCAAATATCGTAAGTAAATCTTATACATAGCCTAAATAACAAATATAGTGTACATAAACTCAAGATTTTATTTTTTTTCCACTATGCGAGAATCCCGCATTATTTTTAGGTATCAACTTATTAGTTATCTTTTTTATTTTCTTCTCTTTATTACTGTCAATGTTTTATCGACAAATCAGTTATTCGCTTCTAATATAAATTTTGATTCAATTGAAAGACGTTTTTCAAAAAATATTAAAAAATATACACTCGCAAATGGCATTCGAGTAATTTTAATGAAAAATGGAATCACTCCCACTATCGCCTGCTATTTAAAAATTGGAGTAGGAGCCAGTGATGAACCATTTGATCAGGCAGGTACAGCTCATTTTTTGGAACATCTTCTTTTCAAAGGAACTCTCCAATTGGGAACAACTGATTTTAGTAAAGAGAAAATTTATTTGAAGGAAATATTTTTTGTAGGCGAGCGAATCGATAGAAATCAAGCAATATTGCTTGACCCCCTTCTTTCTAAAAAGAAAAAACAGGAAATTATACTTAAAATACAAAAAGATAAATCACTTTTAAAAAGTTTAAATCAATTGGTGAGAAAGTTTATTGTCAGTGAAGAAGACTCACAAGCATACTCACTGGCAGGCCAAGTTGGTTATAACGCATATACTTCTGCAGATGTCACTAACTATCAGATACAGCTTCCCAAAAATCGCTTACAGCTATGGGCTTGGCTAGAAAGCAATCGACTTCTTCAACCTATTTTTCGTGAATTTTATATTGAACGTGAAATTATTCAAGAAGAAAGAAAAATGCGTTATGACTCTAGGCCTTCTTCACTTCTCTATGAATTATTTGTCAAAACAGCTTTTGGAATGAGTCCTTATGGAAAACCTGTAATTGGATTCTCTAGTAATATCTCGAATCTTCGCCTAAAAGATACTCAGCAATTTTTTAAAAGTCGTTATATTCCTAGAAAAATGGTAATTACGATTGTTGGAGATATCCAATTTCAAGATACATTAGAAACAGTCAAAAAATATTTTGAACGAATTCCCAAAAGAGAACCTGCTGAATTTCCTGCCATCAAATATGAAGCTCCCAAAGGGCGTAAAATGGCAGAACTCGTAGTAGACCATACCCCTTACATGATCACTGGTTGGTATAAACCATCTTTATTTCATTCTGATCATCTCATTTTTGAAGTGATTAGTGAATTACTAACCAGCGGTGCTAACTCAAGACTTGTTAAACGATTGGTTATTCAAGATAAGCTTGTTCAATCAATCAGATCATATACCGGCATTCCTGGAGAAAAATTAGATAACACATACGCTCTTTTTACCACACCATATTTTAGTAAAAAATACTCTAAAATATTTCAAATTATTCAGGAAGAAATTCAAAAGTTACAAAAAGAAGGCCCTCAGGCAAAAGAATTAAAAAGAGTTAAGATTAACTATTATGCAAAACTTATTTCTTCTCTTGAATCAAATTCTACTCTAGCTGATTCACTGAGTTACTATGAATTAATGTTAAACGACTATAAATATTTCTTCAAATTAATCAAAAATATTAATAAAATATCATCTAAAGATATAAAACGAGTATTAAAAAAATATTTTAAGCAAGAAAATAATATAACTGTATCAATAAAAAAGCCGACCTGATTATCCATCCTCTAAACATTCAGAGTGTACGTTCAGAATATAGTCACGATAAAGCTTAACCCCAACGTCACTGCCGACAAAACCTTTTGGTTTCAACTTGCTCATGTTTTCTTTATATTTTTGAAAATACTTTAAAGCAAGCGGTTTATAAGACCAATGCCATTTTTCTTCATCATATCCAATTTTAATTCTTTTTTTATTTCTTTTTATGGGAGATAGATAATATGGCTGGCAAAAACCAAAACGTGAAGCATTTTTTCTGAGCCATTGGTATAGTTTTAAGCCAACCCCTTTCTCGAAATAATGATTCTGTAACTGATCTTTTGGTGACGCAACAAGGTCGATGTCAGTACCCCAATGATGTCGACTTGTTCCGGGCATTGAAGAAAACTTCAAAATAATTTTTATCCTCACCTTTTTTGATTTTATATGTTTAGCAAGATTAATACCATCAACTTTCTGATGTCCTAAAAATTTAGCTTCCCAAATTTTTTTTTGAGCGTTATAATTTCGAGTTGCAGAACATAAAAAAATATTTAAACCTTCTTTTTTGGCGGTATAATGCATTTTTTGGAATGCTTTTAAAACATTTTTTTGTAAATAAAGAGTTTTACCCAGAGAATATTTGAACGGTACTTTAATAAATCCTTTTGTATTTCTAGGTTGAAAGTGACCTTGCAAAAAAGAAATGCTAAAATGGAAAAGAGCGAATACCAATAAAAGTAATATATTCAAATTTAAAAGCGTATTAAACGAAACAAAATTTAAAAATAATGAATGCGAATAATATCAAATATTAATACTGATACAAAATAGCATAAATTTATCGTAAATTATGAGGCTTGAGCATCAAGTCTAAATTTTGATAAAAATATAAAATCTTCTTTTTGTAATAGAGATAAATCTAAACCCATATTTTCATAATATGAAAATAATATATTAAAATGATCAAGCTCTTCATTTGACTCAAAGGTCTCGTGAAGACTTCCACCCAACGCCAGCCATTTGAATTTTGTAAATTGTTCTATCGCCTGTTCATCTTTTTTATAAAAAATCATGGCTGAAATAATGATATCATAAATAACGGTTTGAATTATTTTATAAAACTCATAATCTGTTTTTTTCCAATGCTCTGTTGCAATTTCAGTTTGAAAATAATCACCCCATGTAGTGATATCAGGCAACACACCAAATTTATTCTTGATTTTTACTAAAGTCTCATCGTTAATATAGGGTTTAACAGCCAAACGATCAATAAATTGTTTTATAAAAATAAGCTCTTTAATTTTTAACTTAGAAAGTTTCTTTTTAGTTATAAAAACATCTAATTCTGGGTTTAATTGATCCATTTGCATATTAAAATTGTCGTCAATTTTTTTTATTTATGAAGTTTTTTCCTTGTCGATAACCTAAGAATTAGAAATATAGTGCCGTGAAATTTTATTTTTTTATTTATTTAGTCTATGCCTTTATTATGCTTTCTGAAATTATTTCACAAGAAAGTTTAAATAAACGCTCTACTTCCAAAGAAGAAGAGCTTAGTCTGCGATTGGGGAATAGTCTTTACGACGAAAATCGTGTCGATCAATCATTACTCATTTTTCAAGATTTTATTGACCTTTACCCTCGGTCTGACCGAAGGAGCCAAGTACTCGCAAAAATTGCTATTATTTATCAAGAGAAACAACAATTTGTGGCAGCAAAAGAAATTTATCATCAATTATTTCAAGAACTTGGATTCTCTTCGAAAGGACTAAAATATTATTTGGAAGAAGCCAAGCTTTTAGAAATTATGGGTGACATTGTTGGAGCTCAGAAAATTTATACTGTTATCAGACAAGCTTTACCTAATTCGGCTTTAGCTTCAAAAGCTAAAAGAAGGTCAGATTTAAATCAATTTTTTAAGGAATATCTTACTGATAAACAAACTTCAATACATATAGATCAAATATCTGACAAAAAAACTTACTAGTAATCTTAATTCAAACTTTAATGAATATTGAACTATCTAAAAATAAACAATGGGATGAATTACTCCCTCAACAAAATAATAAAGAACTTGAAAATAAATTAAACAAGGCTTGGAAGACGTGGAGACCAACATTTACAACAGACTATATTAAAAAAGATGATTTACAAAAGTGTAAAAATTGGATAAATGAACTAAAAACTAATAAAATTAACTGCTTAATTATTATTGGTATGGGTGGATCTTTACTTGGAGCCAAGTTAATTCAAAAATATGGTTTTCAAAATTTTTCAAAAATTATTTTTTGGGAAGGAACCCATCCTTTTTTCTTGAGAGAGTATAGTAAAACATTTGAAAATCAAAATTTAGCTATTTTATGGATATCCAAATCAGGAGTAACATTAGAATCAAGAGCAAACTTAGCCACAATAAGAGAATTTTTTAATAATATTCCAGAGTATTTTATTACTAGTTATCCAAATAAAATTTCAGATATTTGTAATGATGAAAAAAGAATCTTAAAAATTCCTAAAAATTTAGGAGGTCGATTTAGTATAATTTCACCTGCGGGTATTATGCCTGCTCTTTTTATGGGGGCGAATGAACAAGATTTTTTAAATAGTTTTTGTAGTGCAAATAACGAGTATCATATCTCAATACCTATTGAAGAAAATAAAGCTAAAAAGATGGCTTGTGAATTTTTTACTTTATTTAACAGTGGCTTTTATGGAGTTGTTTTTTGGGTCTACTCTAAGGAATTGCTAGGTTGGGGTGACTGGATTATTCAGTTATGGGGAGAATCTTTAGGAAAAAATAAACATATTGAGGTATTGCCATATCTCGTAAGAGGGCCAGAAGATCAACATTCGCTTCTTCAATTTTTTCAAGATGGACCTAATAAGTTTATCCATATCTTTTGCCACACAAAAAGCTATGCTCCTTTTAATGCGAAACTTTCTGATAGAATTGCAGGTAGCTTTGTAAATCATACCCTTTGGGAAATTCTTCAAGCACAAATGAAAGGTGTTGAATATGCCCTAACTGAGTCTAAACGACCAATCGCTGAATATCTTTTCCCTCAAATATACAAAGATAATGCAGTTAAAATAGAGCCAGATATGGGGCTTATGGGAAAATGGATTGGATATTGGATGCACGTAGTAACCTATTTAGGTTATCTCTACAACATAAATCCTTTTGATCAGCCTGGAGTAGAAAAAGGGAAAAAATATTGCCATGAGATTTTAAATAATAATATGGACAAATCTATTTTTAAAAAAAATATAGAAATTTAAATAATGAAAAAATTTGAAAAACAACTTCCTGATATTCTTCATAATTTTGATAGAAATATAAAATTTGCTTCTCATAGAGGATCCGGAAAATTAGGGGATATTCCAGAAAATACATTATCCGCATTTCGATACTCTTTAAAAAAAGGTTTTAAAATAAATGAACTTGATATTCGTTTATCTAAAGACGGAGTACCCGTTGTTTTTCATGGCCCCAATCTTAATAAAACAACTTCTGGAAATGGTTTTTTAGAAAATTATGATTATGAAGATTTAAAAAAACTTGATTGGGGTAGCTATATATACCGATCACATAAGCCTAATCAAAAACATACTCCTATTCTTAGCCTAGATGAATATTTTTCAGAATTTGGTGCTAAATGTTATACAAATATTGAATTAAAAAAAAGTTTTTTTGATTTTAAGATTAAGCTTGAAAAACAAACAATAAATTTAATAAAAAAATATGGTTTAGAAAAGCGAGTTTTTATTAGTAGTTTTAACTATTTTTCACTACTAAATTTAAAAAAATTAGCTTCTGATTTTCCTCGTGGTCTTTTAATTCGATCAGATTATATTAACGAAAGATTTCTTAATATGCTTTTAAAGATGATTAAACCAAGTTCAATTCATATACATTCAAAAATATTAAATAAACAAAAAATAAAAAAATGGAAAGAACAAGGGTACTACTTAGTTACTTGGGGAGAAAACTCTCAACAAAAGCTTAAATTTTTTTTTGAATGTGGAGTTGATTTAGCAATCATTGATGATCTTAATTTACCCAAAAAGTTTTTGTCAATTTCTTAATTGATAAATATCATCCAAAATAATATCTTTAAAAATAAAAGCTTTATCGAGCGGCTCTCCATCTTTTAATATTCTGAACAATATCATTAATAAGCATCATTTTACCTTCTCCGATATCTCCGCAAACAGTTTCACCCGAAATAGGTTCTAATATCTTATAGCCCGATTTTTTAAGTGTCAAGATATTTTTTTGCACAATAACATGATTATACATACTTGGATTCATAGCAGGAGCAAACCACACCTCGCCTGAAAAAGAAAGTAAGGTTGTGCTTAATATATCATCAGCCATACCACAAGCTGCTTTTGCGATTAAATGTGCAGTGGCAGGAGCAATAAGAAACAAGTCACAATCTTTTCGAATATCAATATGAGGCATACTTTGATAGCTACGATTTGTGTAGACAATTTCATTAGAGAGAGCTCCAAACAAAGTGGGCGATATCCACTGCTCAGCGGTTCGAGTCATCGCCACACGTACAGAATAACCATTTTTTGTAAGACACCTAACTAATTCACACGATCTATAAAGTGCGATTGAACCAGAAACTCCTAATAATATTGTCATAATACTTTCTTATACTGCAGATAATATATATTTCGACCATTTTCTTTTTGTATTTTTTCATAAAAAGTACACATTCTTTCTCCAATCTCTCGAAGTACAACACCTTTTCCATATTTATTGTCCCAATATTCTGATTTTTCTAAGAAAGAAATAGATTCTTCAATATATGACCAACTATCAGAAACAAATTCAAAAATAGCACCTTTCTTTGTAATAAAATTTAACGATTTGACTAAAGCTTCATTCATAAAGCGATGTTTATGATGTTTTTTTTTAGGCCAAGGATCAGGAAAGTTAATAATAATTTTATCAAATGAGTCTCTATAAAAAATTTCATCAAAAAACCAATTAATATCAATAATCATCCATCTTATATTTTGAAGAGACTCTTTTTTTTGAGATTTTTCAGCACTTATTACCCTTTTCTTTTTTTTTTCAAGGGCAAAAATAATATTATCAGAAGATTTTTTGGCCAAATATACTGCAAATTCACCCCAACCAGAACCAATTTCTAAAATATAGTTAATATACCCTGGATATTCACTACGTATATCAATTGGAAAAGATGTTTGATCAAAAGGAATGACATAAGGAGAAAAAAAAGATTGTTTTTTAAGAATTGTAGCAAGTTTGTTTTCTATTGAAGGTACTGCCACTGTTGTATTTAACTTATTCACTTAAACACGGTTTTCCAATATTTTTTTCCGTAAGCAATTATTCCTCCAGACCAAACAATAAAAACTAAAATATTAATTATGTCTTTATATGGCCATTGCAGAATATAAAAAACTCCTGATAATGCAACAAGTACAACACCTATTTTACCCCAATAATTTGGTTTACCCAGTACATCCTTTTTAATAAAAAGAAAAATTCCTAACCAAATTCCAAGTAGTTCTCTTGCAACTATAAAAAAAATGATCCATTTTGGATAATTACGGTAATAGCAAAGTAAACTCAAAGAACCTATAATCGCTATTTTATCAGCTATCGGATCAAGATATTGACCTAAAGGAGTCTCCTGCCCCAATTTTCTAGCGATAAACCCGTCTAAAAAATCAGTCAATACCATAAGACCCACTACAATGAGTAAATAAAAGTTAGAATTTACAGTAAAGGTATTAGGAGCAACAAAGTACCAAAAAATAGGAATAAGTAATACACGACATAGTGAAAGAATATTTGAAATTGTGAAGAACTTGCTTGCAAATAACTCATAAGGTCTCAAAGAAGTGATTTACAATTGAATAGTTTCTTCTCGAGAAGGGCCTACTGATATCCACTTAATAGGCGTGCTACAAAATTTTTCTAACATTTGAACATATTTTCGTGCATTTTTAGGTAAATCACTTAATTTTCTGCAATGTGTGATAGATTCTCCCCAGCCGGGCACTTCTTCATAAACTGGTTTTATTTGATCTTGAGAGAAAGAAGGAAAATAATCAATACGCTTCCCTTTCCATTCATAACCAATACAAACTTTTATAGAATCAAAACTATCAAAAACATCTATTTTTGTGAGAGCGATGCATGACAGACCATTGATGCGTCTAGAGTGTTTAATTAACTCAACATCAAACCAACCACATCTTCGAGATCTCCCTGTTGTTGAGCCATATTCCTTCCCTATCTCTCTAATTTTATCAGCAATTTTTCCATGCTCTTCAGTAGGAAAAGGCCCCTCTCCAACACGAGTTGTATAAGCTTTTGTAATTCCAATAACTTGGTCAAGTTTTTGATATTGAATACCACTCCCAATCAACGCACCCCCAACAGTTGGATTTGAACTCGTTACGTAGGGATAAGTTCCATGATCAATATCTAACATTGTTCCTTGAGCGCCCTCTAATAAAATATTTCGACCTCCTGATATTTCAATGTCTAAATAATAGGCAACATTAAATAAAAAGGGTTCTAGTTTTTTAGCAATCTCTCGCAAATAAGCCTTTATTTTTTTCAGATCAATTGGCTCAAGGTCATACATATTTTTTAATATATAATTTTTACGTTCTAATAGAGCGGTAAGACGATTATCATAAAAATTTTCATCTAATAAATCACCTAAACGGATTCCCCAACGATTAATTTTGTCACTATAACAAGCTCCAATACCCTTTTTAGTGGTACCAATGACTAATTTTTCATTCAAAGTTTCAATTTTAGCATCAATAAGTTTATGATAAGGTAAAAGTAAATGTGCATTATCAGCAATTCTAATTCTAGAATCAACTACAATTCCTTGTTTTTTGAGCATCTCAACTTCTGATAAAAAAGCATCAGGATCAATAACCATTCCTCCACCTAATATGCAAATAACGTTGGGATATAGTATACCGGAGGGTATTAAATGAAAAATATATTTTTTGCCTGATGTTTTAACAGTATGACCAGCATTAGCACCACCTTGATAACGAACAACAACATTGGCTGAGCCTGCCATATAATCAATAATCTTCGCTTTACCCTCATCACCCCATTGAGTGCCTAAAATTAAATTTACAGACATTGACACCAATATCTATGAAGTAGATATCAATACAAGATTATTTTCTTGTATTGAATCTATTATATCTAAGTTTTGTTTTGAAACACAAGAATGAGCTTCACTCTTTAAAAAAATATTTGAGTTTAAATTAGTAAAAAAATAAAATAAGCTTGCTGTAATAAAATAAAAAAAAGAATCTCTTCTCTAATGGATAGCCTGATTTAAATGGAAGAAATATTAAAAGATTTTAAAATTCCATCCAATCTCATTGCATCTTATCCTGTAAATCCAAGAGATCATTCTCGTTTATTGGTAGCTCATAAAAATAAGAAAACAATAAGAGATCTCAACTTTTATGATCTACCATCTCTTTTACAAAAAGATGATCTTTTAATCTTGAATAATACAAAAGTTTTTTCGGCTAGAGTGCTTTTAGAAAGGGAAGTAACAAAAGGTAAACATGAATGTATTTTTTTAAATAAAGACCCTAATAATTTTTATTGGTGGAAAATACTCATTAACAAATCAAGTCGTTTAGTAGATGGTGAAAGGCTTATTATATACAATAAACTATACAATAAAAAAAAAATTATATTTAAATTTAAACGATTAAAAAATAATGAGTTAAGATTAGAGGAACCCTTCCCTTTATCTCTTAAAGATTTTGAGAATTTTGGTAGTATGCCGATTCCTCCTTATTTAAAGAGATTTTCTGAGAATAGCGATAAAGAAAACTATCAAAGTATATTCGCTAAAAATTATGGTTCTGCTGCCTCACCAACAGCCTCTCTCCATTTTACTCATGAATTATTTAATAAAATTAAAAATAAAAAAATAAGATTTGAAGAAGTAACTCTTAACATTGGTTATGGGACTTTCGCACCCCTTCAAAAAAAAAATTTTAAAGATAAACAACTCCACTCTGAATATTACCTAATTCCACAAAAAACAGCAGATACCCTTAAAAGAAAAGAATATTCAAGACTTGTGGTCGTGGGTACCACCGCTCTTAGAGTTTTAGAAACAGTTCATCGAAAAACACAAGGTCAATTTAATCACTCTCTTATGGGAGAGACCGATCTTTTTTTATTTCCACCTGAACAGATTAAAACAGCAAATATTCTAATCACAAATTTTCACCTACCAAACTCTAGTCTAGCCTACTTAATGGGTTGTATGGTTCCCATACCTTTTTTAAAACAGATTTATCAACATGCTCTTCAAAAAAAATATCGATTTCTTTCTTATGGAGACGCTATGATCGTTCTTTAAATCAATAATTTTGTGTAATAAAAAAGGCAATTTCTTGGGAAGTTAAATCTTTATGAAGCCGAAGAACGTAGGTTCCAAAAACTTTATCGTGTAAACCTCGTTGCTTATCAGATAATTCCATTGAAATAATCATAATCATGGATACAATAGGTATTCTAAATAGTCCTCTTAAAAAAACTCGAAGCCAACCAATAGTCTCTCCTTTTTTGTCGACCACAATTAAACCGACCTTTCTTCTTAGGAATGTTGAACCTGAATGATTTTTATTGTACCGTGATTCTAAATAAGCAAGCCAAATTTTCCAAATTACCCAAAGACAAATAAAGCCCAATAAAAAGATTATGCCACCTAAAATCAAATGGCTCCCTGAATTTGAAAATAAGACCTTTTTAAAAATACTAGGAATATTAGAAGTATCAAAATTAGGAGAAAAAGAAATTTCAAATGAAAATATATTCTTTAAAAAATTTAATTGTAAAAACCAAATGAAAAATGCAATACGTAAAATAAGTTTTTCATAAAAATATGTCCATATTCTATGACTAATTTTTGCTATTTCAATATCTGGTGGTTTAATTGTTTCCATAGCCTTTCTAACAATGGCCTTTGAATCTTCATCATCTATATCATTAAAAATTTGATAAATTTCTTGAATATCATCATAATCTAGTTTTTTTAAAACTTTTAAATCAATCTTTAGATTTTGATTTTCAAATTTATCAATTTCTTCTATAGAGATGGATGCATTTTCTATCTTTTGATTTACTTTTATTTTTTTTGAGCTTACTATTTTTTTACTGCTGGAAGTTTGTTTATTATTCATATTTTTCATCTTTATCAACTAAGATTTAATACCAGGAATCACTGTTTTAACCTGATGAAAAATTAAGCCTTTTTCTTCCCAGATAGCATAATATACTGGTGTTATAAATAAAGTAATTAACGAAGCGAAAGCTAAACCCCAAGATAAGGCAAGTGCCATTGGTTTTAAAAATGGGTCATCACCACCAATTCCATAAGCTGTGGGCAATAATCCAAATGTAGTTGTAAGTGTTGTTAAAAGAACAGGGCGAAGACGTGACAAACACCCCCCAATAATCGCATCCATTTTAGCTAAACCAGAATTACGAAGTTTTTGTATGAAATCAACCATTACAATTGAATCATTGACAACAACACCTGAGAGGCCCACTATACCCATCGTTGCTAAAAAACTAAAAGTTAGTTCAGGCTGAAAAGTTATTCGATGGAAAAAGAAAGCAAATGAGACTCCAATTAAGCCTAATGGAATTGCTGACATGATCACGCGTGGAGCTCTCAAATTTCCAAATAAAAAGACTAAAATCATTCCAATTCCTAAAAGGGCAATTAGAGCAGAAAAACCTAAAGCATTTAATGATTCTTGTGTATCTTCATATTCTCCACCAGTAATAATTTCATACCCTGGATTATTTTTAGCGAGAGTACGTATTTGTTGTAAAACCTGAGTATTCACATTCACTGAATTTGTTTTTTCTTCATCAAGATTTGCTTGAACATAAATTGTTCGACGAAAATTAGTGTGAGAGATTAAAGGGACACCTGACTTTTTAACAAAAGTGGCGAGCTCTGTGATCGGTACAAGACTGCCATATTTATTTCGAATCTTAACTTTTTTTAAAGAAGAGAGTTTTTCTCGAAGAGATTTAGAAAAAACAACTCGAATATTAATTTCTTCATCTGCTTTTTTAACTGAAGTTACAATACTTCCCTCAAATGCTGTTTGTAGGCTTCTACCTAATTGGGCGATACTAATTCCTGCAATGGCTGCTCGTTCTTCATTAACACGTACATGAAATTCTTCCTTGTTTTTCTCCCAATTGTCTTTAATATCATATACACCATCGATGGTATATAAAATATTTTTAATTTTTTCAATAATTTTAAGTGAGGTTTCAAAATTGTCACCACGCACCTCAACTTGAACAGGAGCACCTACAGGAGGCCCTCCCCCTAATTGTTCATAATCTAATTTTTTAAAAATTTGCTTACCCTTTTTAAGTATCTTTACAGTAGAATTTTTATGATTAATTTTGAGAATTGAACCAAATGTGGCGAATAATAATGTTTCAGATTTTTTTTCGTTTACTAATGCTTTTTGAATCGTACCAACAAGATTGATTTTATAAATATTTTTCTCTTCTTTTCGATCAAAACATAGAAGTTGATTTTTTATAGAATACCATATATAGTCTGAATTTTCAAAATCAATCATCGACCAAAAGATAGGCTGATTAGACGGTCGATAGTATCTAATAAATTTTCTTTGAGCAACATCATATATACGAATTATTCCTTTAAATGTATTCAATAGAAGAAGCCTCTCTTTTGCATTATACACCACCTCTTCAACTCTTTCTAAGTTTCTTTTTTTATTTGGTATAAACTTCTGATTTGTATAAGAATATTTAGTAGCTTGCGTGAGAGATTCTCTAAGTATAAGATTACCCTGTAAATATTCCCATATATCTACTCCATTTTCGCTACTCACAATAAGTAAGTTTTCTTCTTTGATAAAGTTTATTGATGTAATTTTTTTAGAATAAAGTTTTACCTTCTTGTTTAGGGCATTTTTAGGATCTATTTGATAGAGATAATTTTTTTCAGTATAAAAAGCAGCTAAATTTTTATTTGGTTCATATAAAAATTTAACAACAGCATCTCCTTTTTTGAGATAAACTTTTTTTGAAAAAATATTTTTTTTAGTTTTTAAATCAAATTGAAAAAGCTCATTTTTACCTGAATAACCTAAAAATGTTTGTCCATCTAACAAAAGCCCTCCTCCAAGTAAAAAATCTTCATTTACTTTCTCTTGGCGATAATTTTGACTCGGTTTTTCTGTATCAATCCACTGAATTTCAGATGAATTATTAACAAGCAAGTAAGAATTTTTATTCTTTTCAGAAATCGGATAGAATGAGTAAATAGGTTTTTTTTCATCAAGCTTTCTTTTCAAGTAGCTGATAATTTCTTTTGAATTTCTTACACGATTTTGCTCAGGAGTAAGATAAATATTAACTTGAGCGTAATTTTTTCCCCTTTTAGTAAAAGGATCATTGGGGTCTTTTTGGTGAATGCCCACACGGCTACTAAAATTATCTAGTTCATTTTTTTTAAGATTAAGCACCGCATTCTCAATCAATTTAATTCTTGAGCTCATTTCATCAAGACTAACGCCAGCAGCAGATTCTGCTTTAACAATCAGTATTTCGATCCCTTGTTTTGGAAAAAGGATAAAACCAATTTTACCAATAAAAAAAATAGCGATGAGAAACAGCATAAGAACAGACATCATAACTAAATAGCGATGCTTGAGAACTTTCTTTAGAGCTGGGAGATAAATTATTTTAAGTGTATTTATAATTTTTATTTCTAACTTTTTCATTTTTAATGAAAGAATATTTAGCTTACTTTGTTCTTTTTTTAACTGTTTTTTTAATTTATTACTACGTAAAGTTGGATCGCCTTTACTTATATCTGCAATATGTGAAGGCAAAATAAAAAAACTTTCAAATAATGAAGCACTTAAAGCGATGATCACACCAGTAGGGATAATCCAGATAAATTTACCCATAATACCACTCATAAACATAAGAGGCATAAAAGCAATGATCGTTGTACTAATGGCTCCAACAACCGGAGTAAGCATCTCTTGAGCACCTACAATAGCCGCTTGTACTGGAGGTAGACCTTTTTCTATATGACGATAAATATTTTCACCGACAACGATAGCATCATCAACAATCATTCCTGAAACAATGACCAAACCAAACATACTCAGAAGATTAATACTAATTCCAACATAATTCATAATAAGAAATGTAATGGAAAATGAAAAAGGGATTCCCAGGGCAATCATAATAGACACCCGCCAACCCAAAAAGAAGAAAAGTGAAATAATCACTAAAATAATACCAATGCTTATATTTCCTACAAGTACGTTTAACCTTCTTTTTACATAGAAGGCAAGATCATTAAATGTTTCTATACGAAGATCAGTAGATGATGTTTTTTTAAAATCATTAATAACTTTAAAAACATCATCAACTAGGTCAATCGCATCACCTGTTTCTTTTTTGAGAACGGTGAGAATAATAGCCTCGTTCCCTCCTACTTTTTCGATTAATTTTTTATTTTCAAAATCATTTTTAACAAAAGCAATATCTTTAATTTTGACCGTGCCTCCTAGATCATTTGCTCTAATTGTTAAATTTCTAATTTCATCTAAATTTTGAAATTCTTTGACTGTCCGAATAGCATATTCCTTACCTTTATCTATTATATTACCACCGGGAAGGTTTAGATTTCTATTTTTTAAGGCCGTAGATATTTCATCTGTTGAAATATTATATCGCTCTAATTTATCAGGGAATATTTCGACATGAATCTCTCTTTCCCGATATCCTCTTTTACTGACAATTGCAACATCTTTGAGAAGTTCAATTTTATCAGATAGTTGGCTAGCATACTTTCTGAGCTCAAGTTCACTTAGTTTATTTTTTAGAGTACCTAAAGCAATCTCTAGCACACCTTGTCTGCTTGTCTTTGCCTCTGTAACAATAGGGTCTTCAACATCTTCAGGAAAATTAATTTTAGCACTATCCACAGCATCTTTAATGTCTTGAATTACAGCATTTTTATTTGCAAGATCAGGTTCTAGAGTAACGACAATACCAGAACGCCCTTCAATTGATGTTGAAGCACTTTTTTTAATTCCATCGATTGACTTGATTTCTCTTTCAACAGGTGTTGTGATTAACTTTTCTACTTCTTCAGGAGAAGCACCAGGATAGGTTGTAGCAATTATAATAATATTAAAATTAATATTGGGGAAGGCCTCTCTTTTCATATTTGAAAGAACAATAAAACCTGCCACCACGACACCAACGGTGAATAAGTTCCCTAAGATACTTCTTTGAACAAGAAAACTAATTAATTTTTTCATGACTGTGTCTTAAATATAAAAATTATAATTTCATCTGTTTTAACAATTTCTCAATATTTAAGTCATACCTTTCGAAAATTTCATTTTTAGATAAATCATATTGAAGCAAGGCAAGATTATAATTGACCAAGTTTTGTAAGAGTCGGAGACGTGAATTGATCACACTATCTAAAGCATTTTTTACATTTTCCGCGTTAAATTTTCCCTGTCGACTACGTTTTAAAAGACCAGCATAATAAATAGCGGACTCTCGTTGAGCGATTTTACTATTTTTCAGTACTTTATGCGAAAGTATCAGATTTCCATGCTTACTAATTACATCATCTCGTAATTCTTTTTTTAATTCCATAATTACTATTTCTTGTTGCTTCATTTTTAGTTCAGAGTTTCTTCTATTTGCGTACATTTCTCTATCAAATAAAGGGTAGTTCATTTTTAATTTAAGATCAATATTAGGAAACTCATAATTATGAGCCTGATAAAAGCTATTTTTCAAACTATCTGCCTGACTTGCCGTCTCTACTTTAAAATCTAAAAGTAAAGAAGGCAAGAGAGCATTAGAACTGACTTCTTTTTCAAGTTTAATAGCTTTCATCTCTAAAATTGCATTTTTATAATCGACCCTTTTTTTGAAGGCAGTTTCAATATCCTTTGACAATTTAATATCTGCAGGGAGCTTTTCTGTTAAATCAGTTACACCTGTAATTTTTGTTTTTGGGGATAAATCAACTCGTCGAAGGAGTATTCTTTTTACTTCTTCATATTGATACCTCGCCTGAGCTACTTTATTTTTGGCTACCGCCAAAAGAGAATTATAGCGGTTTACATCAAATTTCTCAGAGATACCCAAACGTGTATTACGAATAATAATTTGACGAACTTTTTGAGTAGAAGAAAGTTCCAAAAGACGGGTATCTAAGGCTTTTTTAGAGACTGTTACACTCCAATAATCTGCTATAGTTTGAACTAAAATATTAGAAAGTTGGTTAATAAGAGAAGATCTAGTTATACTAGCTCGTATTTCTAAAGATTTTTCGTTAGCTCGATCAGTTTGACCTAGGAAATTTTTTAAAAGCTCCTGTTTTATCTGTAAAAAAAAACCGTGCCGATAAAAAGCTGGGTTTGGTGAACTCCCCTGAAAAGCTTGATCGTTAACATCATAATAATTTATATTGTTTACTCCTCCTATAATTTCCGTACCTGTTGAGAATTTTTTTCTAATTGAACCTACAATATCATATTTAGTCGCGGTATCACCCTGAATAGAGCGTAAGATTTGAGCAAATACTGGTTTTTTTGAATATGATAATTTTCCTTCTAAACCCAATTTTATTTTATATTTTTTCTGAAACTTTAAAAGTTTTGTATCTACTTGAATAAGGTCGTACATAGCTTCTCTCAGGGTAAGGTTTTTAAAGATGACTAATTTCATTGCATCTGATAAGCTCAAGCGATTGCTACCAATTTGAATATAAGTACTCTCACCCCTACTCCGTGGTTTAATTTTATTTTTTTTGTGCTCAGTAATCTTTTTAATTTCAACACTGTAGAGCAACTCAGTTGAAAAAGTAAAATGAATCAGCAACAAACTAACACTTATAAAATATAGAAATTTAATCAGTATCATTACAAATTATTTTATTGCGTAAACATTAATTTACCAAATTATTCACTTTTAGTAATTTTATTTTATCCGTACAGCCAACGTTGAGAATTGTAAATATTATTTAACTGACTAGTCAATTAAAATTTAAATTTATAAATCTTCTAGACCAAACTCAAAATATCTTCAATATTTACTTACTTTTGAATACTACGATTTGAATTTTATTTAAACTTGAACAAAGTTTAGAGATACAGCATTCCATTATTATATATTAAGGGAATACCTGTAATTTTGATATTTTTGGTGGAGTGCCTAAAATAAGACTAATATAGACGGTTTGACCAAGCTCGAGAGGAAAAGTAAAAGTATTCTCGTAAAATTCACCTTTCTTAATTTTTTTATTTTTCAAAGACAGCTCATAAATTGGCCTATTTTCCTTGATGTTAGAGAAAACATTCCACTCAATTTGATTTAATTTTTTATTCTCATCAGGGGAGTCAATATTGATATGACAACCAATTTTTTTTTTACATGAAGAAGTTATCTTCAACCCCAAAAATTCAAATTGTTTTTCAATATGTGAGGTTTTTTCTTTTATAATATCACTTTTAAAATAAAGAGCAACTAAAACAACTAAAATTAAATCAATAAAAAGAATAAGATGTGATATTTTTTTTTTTGATGTCCCCAGTGGTTTACCTCCTTCTCGCTTATTTAGTTGAGAAGGAGGTTTACTGTAATACTTCATCTTAGAAAGATATATTGAGGATAAATATTGATCTTATTTTACACAAAATATTGTTCAGATATTTTTCTATTTGGATTCTAGATCTTCAATAGTCAAAGAATGCAAACCTTCTTGAAAGCATACCTTTAAAGCCGTATATACTTTGCGATGTCTCATCATTTTATTTTGCCCCTTAAATTTCTCTGACGAAATCACTATTTTAAAGTGAGTTTCTCCAGGATTATCAAAATGTTGATGCCCTTCGTGCAATTGAGATTCATTGATTATGTCAAGATATACAGGAGCTAAGTGCATCATTAACTTTTCTTTTATCATAGATTCCATTTTCATTTATGTACCTCCATTTTTTTATTTAATCTGACCCGACAATTGGTTTTTGATAAGAATGCAAACTATGTACATGACCTTGAAGTTGTGCAATATATGAACGTTTCTCAAACCTAAGACTATCATTTGACATCTTTTTATGGAGTATCGATATATCTTTACTTCCAATATCTTGAAATGCATGTCTAAGACCTTGTATAATATAAGGTAAAAATTTATATATAGAACCTCGGTCAACCACCGTACCCGTAACCCCTTGGGCAACAGAAGTTATATCACTATCTGAAAAATAACGATCACTACCCTTCCTTCTCATGGCCTCCAAAGAAGCCATGCCACGGTATTCTTTTAGTCGAACGCCTTTACTATAAAAATAATCACCGGGTGCTTCTTCGGTACCAGCGAGTAATGAGCCAACCATAACAGCAGAGCCACCTACAGAAAGAGCTTTAACAATATCACCAATTTCTCTAATACCTCCATCAGCGACTATGGGCACATCATATTTTTTAGCTAAAGAAGCTGTTGCATAAATTGCAGACACCTGAGCACGACCACAAGCCATTGTATCTTGAGTAATACAAATAGACCCAGGACCCATACCGACTCTAAGTGAATCGGCTCCCGCCTTGATGAGAGCTTCTGCCTGTTCTTTTGTGACAATGTTTCCACCCATAATATTCAAGTAAGGGTATTTTCTTTTTAACTCTTTGATCAACTTAATTTGAAAAGTTGAATAGCCCTGAGCAGCATCGATTACCAAAAGGTCAGCACCTTTCTCAATAATAGCTTCAATTCGATCTCTATCTTTAGGATGAGTAGAAACAGACGCTCCCACTTGTAACCGCTTATTTTCATCTTTACTAGATAAAGGGAAATCTTGACTTTTTTTTAAATCAGTTCGACAAATTAAAGAAACTAACATTCCATTTTTATCAACAATAGGAAGTTTACCTTTTTTTGATTTTTTCAATATCTCATTGGCTTGTTTGAGAGATACACCGGCAGAAGCTGTAACTAGCTCACAACTCATTACCTCACTAACTTTTTTAGATAAATCAGTTTCAAAATCAATATCTCGATTAGTAATGATACCCAATAACTTCGAATGATTTTTACCTGTTTGGGTAACAGGAATTCCTGAAAAACCAAATTTTTTTTTAATTTTAAAAACATCAGAAAGTAAATTTTCAGGAGAAAGTGTGATCGGGTCTGAAATAAAACCATTTTCAAAACGCTTTACTTTTTCCACTTGTTTAACTTGCTCATCTAGTGTTTGATTAGAGTGTATTATCCCTAAGCCTCCTAGCGAAGCCAAGGCAATCGCCATTTCGTGTTCGGTTACGGTATCCATAGGTGAGGAGATAATTGGAATTTGTAGCTTTATTGTTCTTGATATTCGTGTTTCTAGGCAAACATCTTCTGGTAGAAAGTCAATATAGCCGGGTAGTAAAATAAAATCACTGAATGCCAGACCTTCTTGCTCTTTAAAAAGTTCACAAGCAGATAATCCATCATAATGCTTAGTATGATTATAACTTTTAGATATATCTGTTATATTTGATTCTTTGATATCCACAAATTTATTTTATAATATCATATTTACGTAAAAGTTTTGAGAAAATATCAATAGTATGATCTAAATCTTCTTTAGTGTGTTGAGTTTGCAAAGCCATACGAAAGATAGACTTGCCTCTTGGTACACTCGGATAAACAATAGGGAATGTAAATATATTCTCTTTTATTAAATCACGTGTAAAACGAAACATAATTGAATCACGACCAATAAGCACAGGAATCGAGGCTGTTTCTTCTCCTAATAGAGTTGCTCCTACTTCTTTTAAGCCTCGTGCAAAATAACGAATATTTTCCCAGAGTTTGTCTTTAAGTGAGCTATCTTCTTCCATAATTTTAAGAGATTCAGAAACGGCTGAAGCTAAGATAGGAGGGAATGCAGCTGAGAATAAAATTTTTCGACTTATGTAGTTTAGATAATCAACGACAGAACGATCAGCCGCAATAAAGCCTCCTGTAGCTCCCAGTGATTTACTAAATGTACCTCCGATCATATCAGTTTCTTTTTCAAGGGAAAAATGCTCACAGATACCGTGTCCTTTTGAGCCGTGAACTCCAATGGAGTGAGCTTCGTCAATTAAAAGTCTTGCTTTATATTTTTTACAGATGGGTACAATTTTATCTAGGCAAGCAATATCTCCATCCATACTATAGGCACCCTCAATAACAACTAAAATACCTCCTCCTTTCAAACGAGTATCTGTTTTTTTTAGAGTTTCTTCAAGACGATCAGGATTATTATGAGAAAAGTATCTCACAACGGCACCAGATGCGTGTGAGCTATCAATAATACAGGCGTGAGCAGAACTATCGACAATAACCCGATCATCTTTTGTAAGCAGAGTTAAAGCAGGAGAAGCGATAGCGTCGTAACCTGTTGGAAATACAATCGCTGCTTCTTTTCCAAAAGAAGCGGCGATTTGATCTTCTAGTTTTTTATGTAAATAACTATATCCTGTTCCCACCCGTGAGCTTCCTGCTCCTACACCATAGTTTTTTAATGTAGTTGTTATAGCATCATGCACTCTTTTATCTGTAGAGAGGTTCAGATAATCATTACTTGCAAACATAATCAAATTTTTTATTTCACCAAAAAATTCCATAACAACCCTTGGGCCAGGTTTTGATTGAATGGGGGTTCCATATTGGAGCACACCAGCATCAGTAGCTTCATCAACAACATTTGACAAAGCTTTTGCTTTATTAAAAATATCACGATGATTGATTGATAATTCTTTAGAATAAACATTCATAAGATAATCACGATCTATAATCTGAATGGCTTTTTCAGTTATTTCATCAAGGTATTTATCGTCTATTTTTTGCATTAATTTATTAAGAGAGCTCCATTCTAAAATCTAGAATAGAGCTAACACACAAAAAATAGAAACATACATATTCTGTACATAGTTTTATTAAAGCTTCAAAATGTAATAATATTTAAAATATTAAAGAACTTTTCTGAACACAAATATTCAGTAAAAAGAGTTTAGAGATTGAAAATATTTAAACTTAAGATGATTCCAACTTTAAACCAGTTCTGATTTGAACCGGCTCAAAGTTAGAATATTTTCATATGATTTTAGCGGTTTAATTTGTGCCATCTTACATACCAGTGAGGTATTATAAAATGGCATATCAAATTAAACTAGCTTAATATTCATATATTTTAATTTTCGATTTTAATCGATATATCGTTCTCTAATGCTTAACTAGAAGGAGTAGGAGCTGCAGTAATTGCTAAATAGAGATCAGCAAGAAATTTTGTTGCTGATGTTTCAAATACCGTACTGAAGACGATTTCACCAGTACCAGTACCATACTGCCAAGCACCAAGAAAAGCCTCTGCACCGAGAGCAGCAACAGTAAAAGCAAAGTCGACACCCAACAATAACTGAGCATTACCATTAGCAGCATCAGCTACAGCTGTAGTTCCATCAGCAAGGGCAAGATATTTCATATAGGTCGTAGAAGCTACCAAATTCGCTGTAGTAGCATTAGCACTGGCAGTATCGATACCAAATACTGAGGTGCCAACAACTGGATCTAAAACTACCACTTCCCAATCAGCGACAGCACCAGTGGCAACAAAATCCATAGCCTTCTGAGCAGTAGGTACGGCTATAAGGATCGCTAAGTTAGTTGCAGTAATAGCTCTACTTCTTCGACCCGCATTAGTAACCGTAAGCACCTTAGTAGTAGCATCAGTCGTAGTTTCAAAAGCATCTTCCACTAAAGTGTATCCTGTTATCGCTGGAGGCGTCTCAGTGTCAAACAATGTAATAAATGTTTGTATCACACCACCATCGTTGTCTACTTTACCACGAAGACGAGTACCAGCAATAGCATAATCAACGATTACACATTGAGTGGTAGCACTAGAACTACAATCAACCATACTTAAGGTTGCTGTTACGTCAGCTGTCAAAGCTTTTGTCATACGAACTGCTTTTTTTGGACCATTGTAACGAATATCAATACCAGCCAAGTTTGTTTGTACTATATCTTTATCGTCGTTCCAACTAATGGCGATTGTAGCTGTTTTCTCAGCATCAGTAGTAATCGCCGCCTCACAGTCAGCAGTTTCTTTTGTAGTAGAGATACGGACGTGGTGATTCAAAATACCTGCTGCACTCTTTTGGTAGCAACTAGCTGGAACTCCTATATACGTCTTATCATACGAGACTCCAGCAGCAGTTAAAAGAGCCGTTAATTGCGCCTTCGCTGCAGCTGCTATTCCAAGTGCAGCCATTACATCAGTAATCTTAAGCTTGGCTGAATCTTTTGCTATAGAAGAGCTAATAGCAGTAGCAGTAGCTTTTTTAGAAATAAGCGCATCTGCAAAAACCATCGCCAATTTTACCGTTGAAATGGATTCGTCCATGTACTTAACCGTATCTTTCAAAAGTGCGACATTCCCCTTTTTCGTTGGATCAGCGTACTCTGATAACTTCGCTATATCTAGCTTTTCGCCTTTTTGCAATTTTGGCGGTACAGCTACAGTAAATTTATCTGGAACATTGCCTGCTTTTAATGTAGCAAGCTCGCCTGGAACTGCTTTAACAATGCCAGTGCCACCACCAATCGGCGTCTCCTCTTCTTTTAGATCTTTGTCTGTACAATTCGAAACAAACAATAGACCAAATAACATTAATGTGATAGAAATCACGTTTTTTCCTATTTTCATTTTTAAATCTCCTTTAAATTTTATTCTAAGTGTCACGTCTTATTATGGCAATAGAACATCAACCCCAAATTAATATTTTAAACTTTAATTTAAAATAAAAAAACACTAAAATATCTTAGAGTTTGAACCTTCCAACCATTAATTTTCCTTTTCTTACTATAATTAATAAGAACGTTGGACACAAATATGGCATCCACTTTAACATTAGAGGCTCAAAACTTAAAAAAGAAGATTGGTAAAAAATGGATAGTTAACGGTGTTAATTTTTCAATATCAACTGGGGAGATTGTTGGTTTATTAGGGCCAAATGGTGCGGGTAAAACAACGTCCTTCTATATGACTGTTGGGCTTATTAAGCCTACAGAAGGTAAAGTTATTATGGGAGGGGTTGACTTAAGCAAATTTTCAATACACAAAAGAGCGAATATGGGTATCAGTTATCTCCCCCAAGAAGCATCCATATTTAGAAAACTGAGTGTTAAAGAAAATATTCAGGCCGTACTTGAGTTTCAAAAACTAAATAAAGATGAAATTAAAATAAAAACTAATCATCTGCTTAAAGAATTAGAGATTGAACACATACAATCACAAAAAGGTTATAGCCTCTCGGGAGGTGAACGTCGCAGAACAGAAATTGCTCGAACGCTTGCCACAAATCCAAAATTTATTTTATTAGATGAACCTTTTGCCGGGATTGACCCGATCGCCGTAAATGATATCAAAAAAATTATTCAAAAATTGAAAGCTAAAAATATTGGTGTCTTCATTACTGACCATAATGTTAAAGAAACATTGGATATCACAGACAGAACTTATATCGTGTTTCAAGGTAAAATTCTCCTAGAAGGAAAGCCAAAAGAAATTATAGAAAATGATATTGTAAAACAATCTTATTTAGGAAATAATTTTCAACTATAATTTGAATTATGGTTGACACACTAAGACGTGTCTTGTCTCTTACTCTCGTGCTTCAAACTAAAAGAAGCCAAGAGAATTTTTCCTGAAAATTAAATTAATACTAATATTATTAGGAGTATTGTATTGTTTCCTCCTTTTATTAAGTTGCATTCCACCAGCTAACTGGATACCAAGCCCCTATTTGATCTCGAATTTTAAAAATGGTGCTCTAAAAAGCAATACTGAAGTGCGCATTAAGCTTTACGAAGGCAGAGCACTCCCCGTTTCATCAGATAACATTTTTAAATTTAATTCATTAAAAGGAACTCGTTTTCATCAAGGAAGAAATAATGTGACTCCAGATGAAGAAGGCGTATACATACCAAGAAATGACATCATGATATTTAAAGGTAAATCTTATCATGGGAAGATTAAAATTAAAAAAATAGAGAACGGCTTTAGCTATATTAATTTAGTTCATATGCCTCATTATATTATCTCTGTAATTGGTCACGAAATGAGTAACTCATGGCCACTTGAAGCCTTAAAAGCTCAGGCGATTGTTTCACGAAGTTATGCCGTAGCCAAAATGCTAGATGCTATCAATAAAAATTATGATATGGATACCACTACAAGTTATCAAGTGTACGGAGGCATACTTTCCAAAAAAAATAAATTGGAGGAAGCTGTTCGAGCAACTCAAGGAAAATTATTAATTTATAATTCAAAATTGGCGAAAGTTTTTTTTCACTCATCATGCGGTGGTAGGCTTGAAGCTCCGCATGAAATATGGAAAGAAAAAATTAAATACTTGAAAGTTAAGACATCAAAATTTTGTGCAAAATCTCCTAATTATCGCTGGAGTTTAAATATTCCCATTCGTAAAATTGAAAAACTAGTGAGCCTAAAACCTATTGATCAAATAAAGGTAAGTTCTCGCACTGCTTCAGGACGAGCAAAAAATATAACCCTTACGTCACGGGGTACAAGAATTAATTTTAGTCCTAGAAAATTACGAAAATTTTTAGGAGCCTCTAAATTAAAATCTTACTTTTTTGACCTCCGTCGGCGAGGTCGTAATATTGAAATTTCTGGTAGAGGTTATGGACATGGTGTCGGGATGTGTCAGTGGGGCAGCCGGTTTATGTCAGAAAAAAAAATGATGAAGTATCCAAAAATACTGAAGCACTTTTTTCCGGGAACAAGCCTATCAAACCTATCAAAAATAAATGCAGGAGCATAGTCAGCTTAATTTGAATAAAAAATAAGTCACGTATTATAGAACGAAATTAAATTTTTGGGAGTTTTATAATCTCGATAAATTGCATTTATAAAAAAAAGAGCATGAGGAGGTAGGGTCGTTTTACTTTGCCTGCGGTCTTCCTCATTTAAAATTTTTTTGATATCCTTAGGCTGTAAACGATGATGAGCAACTTCTAATAAAGTTCCTGTAATAATTCTAAGCATATTATGTAAAAAACCTGAGCCACGATAGTAAAAGAAAAAAAACATTTCTTTTTTGATAATCTGAATTTCATCAATACGTCTTATTGTTTTTTTACCCATTTTTTTATAATAAACTTTTGTAAAAGCCGCAAAATCGCGTTCTCCCAATAAATAAGGGATAGCCTCTTTAACAGCATCAACATCAATTGGTTGGTGTGTCCAATAATAATTTTCATAAATAGCTGACCTGAAAGAATGATTAGAAACTTGATAGACATATTCTCGCCCAAGACAGGAAAACCGAGCATGAAAATTATGAGGTACCTTCGCCCCATAAATTACAGAAATATCATGAGGAAGTACTGAATTTAATGAATAAATAAATTTATTTAAATTGAAAATTATCTCAATATTTTTAGTATCAATCTCAAAATGAATAACCTGACCTAACGAGTGAACACCCGAATCAGTACGACCAGCAGCATAAATACAAATATTTTTTCTAAGAATAGTATAAAGACCTTTTTCAACTTCTTCCTGTACACTCGGCAAACCTTTTTGTCTTTGGTATCCAACATAAGCTCCACCTCGATATTGAAGAGTGAGGGCAATCTTACTTCTAGATATGTTAATATTTTTTTCAATTTTGGTTAACATAAACGTTAAAGTCAAATTTTCAATATGAGATTCATAATTTATAAAAAAATTTATTATACCATCTGATACCCCGTATTATGGAAGCTATTTATGAAATAGCTCCTTTTATAATCTCTTCTAAGTTAATTTTAAACTATAATCTTGACAAAATCAGTGATTATTTACCTAAAGTATTATATGTCTAAAAATTTTTTGATCTAATAGGGCACTAAACATAGTATGAAGAAAAAATTCATGACCTGTATAGTAAATCAAAATTTAAAAAATAAAAAAGGAGATTAGTGTATATGATAAAAATAAAATTAATAATATGGACAGTTACTTTATTGTTCCTTGGTTCAAACTCGATATTCGCTGGGATATTTGACTTAATCAATGACATTGAAACTGGTATAGGTATAGGCTACAATGTTAATTATTGGAATTTAGCTACGAGTAAAATTGGAACCAGAGCAGGAGGAATTTCTGTTTTTACAAAAACAAATGGAGCTCGCATTGCAGAGGTCGCTGAAGAGAAATTTATAAAATTGGCTGAAGATAGTGATAATCAGACAATTAAAGATGAAGTCGAATCACTTAAAGTGACAGGAAGCAATTTTACTGGAACTGGCACTGGAGCTTCTCTTAATGGTTTCAACATAGACTTTCAAGCGAATTATCACATATTTAATTGGTTTTTTCTGCGTTCAGGTGCTACCATTGATATTGCTGCCCCTCAAGAGTTCTCCTTGACTGGTACGCTAAATTTGAAATCTAAGGTTTTAAATAGTGAATTAACAGACACGGTAAATTATAAAGTAAGTGGTTTAGATATTGAGATACCATTTTTACTTGGTTTTAATTTAATTAATACAGATAATTTCAATGCTTATGGAGCCGTTGGTCTCAATTTTGTTTTTGGTGGTTACAAAGAGGTTTTTTCAGGTACAAGACAATTTGCCTCTAGTGAACTTATACATCTTGCAGAAAGAGAAGGTATAGATTTAAAAGGTCGAGGCGATCTTACTAGTGTGGCGAATCAATATAATGCTTTTCAAATTGGTATTCAGTGGCTTTTAGGCATAAAATATAAAATGACTAAAAATATCTCAATATTTACTGAAGTTAAATGGTTAAATGCAGGAGGCATTGTCGACAGAACTGGAACAGCCGCACAAGAAACGGATGATGACAATTTAAATTTAGCTACAAAATCACCTATTGGTGCAGCTCTCAATCTAGCCGCTAGCGTCAGTGCTAGAAATGGTGCTACTGACAGTGATACTGATACGTCAATTGACGTAGTTGCTCCTGTTTCATCTGAAAAGAATGCAGAAAATAATGTGACCGCCCTACTCAATCGCAGCTATGTTCGCTGGGTTTTAGGTGCTACGTATATGTTTGACCTCTAATTCAAGAAAAGAGAGAGTATTGAAATTTTGAACACTCATCACTTTAACTACTTGAGACGCTCACGGCACCTTTTTATTGTAAGTTTAAGCTCTTGATCATATTAATATTGACGATTAGAAGTTTACTCAAAATCTGGCACTGTTGGAGGTGTTAGCTCAGCTGGTAGAGCAACTGCCTTTTAAGCAGTGGGTCCCGGGTTCGAATCCCGGACGCCTCAATTTGTCCCGTTCGTCTAGTGGTTAGGACTCAGGATTTTCATTCCTGCAACAGGGGTTCAACTCCCCTACGGGATGTGTTTTTTTAGGATAAAATTAAGATAAAATAAAATGAAAAATTTACGTTTTATATCTCGTATGACAGAAGGTGTCAAGATACTCATAATGATTAATTGTGGCACCTTTCTCTTAACTTCAATTGTTGATCTCGGACTTTTTAGTTCCCACCAAAATCAAATTTTGAGTACATATAGCCTGATCCCTCAACATATTCTTGAAGGTAAAATTTGGCAAATATTTACTTATCAATTTTTACACGGGGGGATACTCCACCTTTTTGCAAATATGTTCACCCTATGGATGATTGGACCCGAACTCGAGAAAAAATGGTCAACTAAATTTTTTATTAAATATTATTTTATTTGTGCAACTGGTGCTGGAGTATTTATCTTCGCATTACCAATTATTTTAGGCCAAAGTCTTCTTTTATCAACCTTGGGTGCCTCAGGTGCTATTTTTGGTTTATTGCTAGCTTACGCAGTCTACTGGCCCGATCGAATGATTTTAATTTGGTTTGTGATACCCATTAAAGTTAAATATTTTGCAATTATTATGGGTTTTATTTCCTTATTTTTTACCTTTCAAACCTCAGGAGGAGGTGGAATTAGCCATATAGCTCACCTAGGAGGACTAATCACCGGCTATATTTATCTGATGTATAAAATACCTCAACTCATAGATGGGTTGCCCTCTTACACTCGAATATCTAAATTTAAAGGATTAAAACGAATATTTTCTAAATATTTAGTAACTAAAAAAAACCAAGAATGGGTAGACAGACAAAAAGAAATTGATAGTGAAGTCGATATAGAAGAAAAGGTAGATCAGCTATTAGAAAAGATTAGCAAACATGGCTGGAAATCTCTTTCTTTAAAAGAACGAAACTTTTTAAAAAAAGCTTCTGAAAATATGGATAAATCCTAAAAATTATCTTATTTTTATGAGCCTACTCCCCCCCCTGCAATAAGGTTTTATCTTATTAATTAATGGGCGTACTAGAAAAAATTATTGATTTAAAAAAGAGAAGCCTACCTAGCGAATATTCATTGAAATATTTCAACCCCGAAAAAAGTAAACGAGACTTTAAACAAGCAATTACTAAAAATAAAGACCATAGAGTTAAACTCATTGCAGAACTAAAACGAAAAAGTCCATCAAAAGGAGATATCAATACAAGTATAACGGTTCAAGATGCTTGGAAGCTTTACTCTCCTTATGCATCAGCTTTATCAATATTAACAGAAACAAATTTTTTTGGAGGAAGTTTAGAAGATCTTAAAAAAATGGATAAACTGAGTAATATTCCTTTACTAAGGAAAGATTTTATTACTCAGCCCGCTCAAATTAAAGAAACAAGAATTTATGGAGCTGATGCCTATTTACTTATTATGGCTGCAATGTCAAAAAATCAACTCAAAGAACTTTTACATGCAGGCTACGAATATAATATGCCCGCTCTTGTCGAAGTTCACAATAGATCAGAATTAGAGATGGCTCTTGATGCAGAAATATCTATACTGGGAATCAATAATAGAGACCTCAATGATCTAAGTATCGACCTCAGAACAACAAAAAAGCTTATTAATTACATACCTGAACAGTATAAAAAAAAATTAATAATTATTTCTGAATCTGGGCTAGAACAAAAAAGAGATATTGATAATCTACCTAACCAAGTAAGTGCTGTTCTCGTAGGCACCAGTATTATGAACGCACAAAGCCCTGTCGTAAAACTTAAAGAATTATTTAGTAAAATTTCATAAAATAACTAATTCCTTTACATTCTAAAGAGCCAACCTCAGTTTCAAATAATGAGCAGATATAAAATATCTGCCCTCTTCCGCAGTAAAAGTATCTCGTCGAAAATCAAAAGTTTTAAATTTTTATCTCGTATGACATTTTAGTTTAAAGGATAGTTTAAAAGATAGTAAAAATAAGATTACTGATATGAAAACTTTTATAATAATCTATCGTGTAAACTTTTTAAGTTCTTTTTTTGCCTCCTCTTTTGTAATTTGATTTTCTAGAAGAATATAAAATGCCACTTCGAATGAACTAAGAATATTTTTATTGACAAACTTAAACCTCCAACGCGTCATATCTTCTGAAATAATTTGATCAAGCTCACTGATACCAGACGAGCGAACAAAACGAATTTTAGCTAAAGTGCCTGAATTTTTATACAAAGATACTTTAATAATTGTCTTTGATTTAAAATTAATTTTATCATAGATGGCCAATTCTTTACAAAAATCAAAATCACTTGAATCATCTTTTATAAAATAAAATGCATCTTGTTTTTGTAATTGCTCACGTAAATAAACCTGAGAAGATGCAAATACTCTAAACATTTCATTTTTTCTAGGCTCTTCTATTTTAAATTGACTTTGTAATTTTTTCTCTAAAGTATCTTCTAAAGTATTCTCATCTGATTTATAATTTCCAAAACCAATAGTGACACATGAAAATAAAGAAGAACAATATAATATAAAAAGAAAATTAATAATCTTCTTAATGAGAGGGTATCGCCAAATCAAGAGTAAATTAATCACCCAATCACAATTTTCAAATTTATTTGAGCCATACTTATAAAACATACTTATAAAAAAAATCTTTATGTCAATTAGTTTTAACTATTTTTATGAGAAGTGAAATCAGATGAACTCACAAGCTGCTTAAAAAAGAATAAACTTGACAAAGTCTCTCTGTTTTAGCTTCCTTACAAGATATAATGATTAATGGTTATTGGCCTCTTCTTCTACAATTACTTTTTGGATTAATCTTTGTAGGATCAATTCTTTTATTGGCCCATATTATTCGCCCAAAACTTAAAAAGGCTTCTGATTTTCGACCAGATACCTTTGAATGTGGCGTACCTTATTTTGGAGATGCTCAAGGGCTTTTTAATGTTAAATTTTATATGATTGCAGTTCTCTTTATTGTATTTGATATTGAAATAATTTTTCTTTTACCATGGGCAGTAACATTTAAATATTTTAAATCAATAGGTTTGGGTACCTTTATTTTGACCGAAATGTTTGTATTTTTAAGTATTTTAGTATTAGGGTATGTGTATATTATAAGAAAAGGGGGGCTAGACTGGGAAAATCTAGACTAAAAAAATGAGTGTATATCAATTAAAACCGGGTAGCTCAGATGAGCATAAACTTAAAATGAAATCGCCAGAAGGGGCTCGAAAAGATCAATATGGTGAAAGTATGGTTGTGACTGTATTGAATGATTTTATTAATTGGGGTAGGTCATATAGTTTATGGCCATTTCCTTTTGCCACCGCTTGTTGCGGGATCGAATTTATGGCTACCGCTGCTGCAGATTATGATATCGCTCGTTTTGGTGCTGAACGTCCATCCTTTTCTCCAAGGCAGGCAGATATGATTTTAGTTCTTGGTACTATCACTTATAAAATGGCCCCTGTGCTCAGACATATTTATCGACAGTTAGCAGATCCGAAATATGTTGTTTCTGTGGGTGCCTGTGCCTCTTCAGGTGGAATGTTTCATACTTATTCAGTATTACAGGGTATTGATCGAATACTTCCTGTTGATTCTTATGTACCCGGATGCCCTCCCCGTCCTGAAGCTATTTTACAATCATTAATTGATCTTCAAAAGAAGATGAAAGTACAATCAATTGAGAACCGCAGAATTGAAGTGAGAAAAAAAATTATAGAGATGGAGGAAAAAAATCAACCTCAAGTAGTTGTCTAATACTTAAAATTATAATTTTTTAAATTATAATTTTAGGAAGTCATTCTTAAATCTAATAATATAGATTTTGAATAATTTCTGGGGTTTATGTTGTTAATGGAATATTGGGTGGTTGCGCGGCTCGTTTTACGAGTAGTGAGGAAAGTCTGGACACCACGGGGTTAAAAAGACCAGAGAAGTCTGGATCAGATTGGTAGCATCTGATGGGAAGTACCACAGAAAAAATACCGCGTTTGTTTGTTCTACTTATAAACGTAAGGGTGAAAAGGTGAGGTAAGAGCTCACCGCTTTCTTCGAGAGAAGAAAGGCAGGGTAAACTCTCTTTGGTGCAAACTCAAGTTTGTTCTGTGAACCCCATAACAGGTGCAAACCTGTAACAGAACTGGTAGAGTGCGAAGAAAGATTTGGTATAACAGATCTTCAAGATAAATAACCATCACAGATTATAGTCATCTTTATTTCTTTGAAGTTGACTACTTTCTGACAGAATCCGGCTTACAAATATTCAGCTTACCTTACTCTGGGCTGTCTTTTTTAGCCCTATGGGCGTAAAGAGACAGCCAAACAGAGTTATTATAGAGTAAAGTTTAAAAAATTATGAGACGTTGAATCTCCTTTTTTTTGAATAATAAAAGAATACATTTTTTTATTCATGGCATCATCGTAATTTAAAAAGAATTTAGCTTTTTCATTAATATTTGAAATACTATGAGATTCAATACAATGATTGTTATAATAAAATAAAAAAATGAAAGTGTTGTTCTCCGTATTTTTTTCTAAACAAACATCAAACTTCAAACCATTAGCACTCAAACTAATCTCCAGATGAACGGGTAAATTTTTAAGTAGCGGAACCAATAAAAGATAGTTTACATAAGTCAAGCATCGAAAAGAAGCTTCTTCATTTGAGCGAACAGCAGGTATAGGTGTAAAATTATTCAATAAAAGAAAGCCATCTTTATGCTGACTTTGAAAAAAATGTTGTAAGGAATCTAATTTTAATTGAAGTTTTGGTATTATATTCATTTTTTTAGTACCTAAAAGAATATTTAAAGACAAATAAGTTTCCCAAAGCTCACTCATACATTTCTCGCAGTTTAATAAATGTTGGTGATGGGTTGCTTCGATTATTGATTTTTTTTTAATTAATTTTCTCTGAAGTTTACTTTTAAAACTGTCATGGGAGGCAACCTTCTGTAATAATTGCATCATTGCTATATTAGAAATGTGAATTTGATTATTTTCCATGATAAAATTTCTTTAACTAGTAATACCCAAGGCTTTTAATATTTCCCTGTATTTTGTATAAAAAATCTGTTTTAATTCTTCTTTAGCTGAATAAATCAAACGATGAACTTGAGAAGTACTTTTTTTAACTAACTGAGAGATAGAATTAAGCGAAAGAGGTGTTTTAATTTTATAAAAATTATCAATTAGGCGACTATGTCTATTTTTTGGTGGTGAATGATCCATATCTTTTTGAGATTTATAATATTCTTTTCCAGCTTTTTCGAGAATAGCCTTTCTCTTCATTGTTTCTTCAACACCCCAGACTTCTATTTGTTGAATATATTTTTTGTAAAGTGGAAAGAAATGTAATCCTTCGTGTATCCTCAATAACTCCCTTAAATGAGAAAGAGAGAGATAAAATCCAAAATAAAGCCTCAAAATAAGCTGTTTTTTTAGTTCTAATAAACCAATAGCTTCTAATACTAATTTTTCTATATCAGATTTATCTTTGGCTTCTTCAGTATTATCTTGACTAGGTGGATCCCAAGAGATTTCAGAATTATTATGAACAAAATCATCATAGATACTTTCTTTTTTAGTCATCAATGTAAAGAATTTAAAATAATGTCTTTTAAGCATTACAGCAAGATAAATAGCAAAAGATATTCCATATTCAGGATCATAATCTTTTAAGAAAGATTCAATGCGATCATATATTTTCATGTAAAAATTAGAAGCCGTATCACCGTCCGCTCCAAAACGTCTCATCGCATATTGATATACATAGTGATGTAATTCATGAAGGGCCTCTGTTTTAGATTGAGAATTTTCAGAAGAATTATGATAATTTTTATAAAGTGCTTGAAAATTTGATTCTTTCATATTAGCTGGTCGTATATTGAAACCATAAATCGACGTCAGGTATGTTTAGGTTAATATGGCTAGCCAACAAGTTTTTTATTGTTGGGGTTAGCTTTTAGGAGTTTTAAAATATGAAATTTGTTAAACTAGAGGGCTTGGGTAATGATTATCTATTTTCAGAAGATAGTCCCAAAAATCCTTCACGGGCTGCTAAACTCATGTGTGATCGTCATTATGGAATTGGTGCAGACGGTCTCGTATTAATACGCAAACCTGATGATGATAAGGCAGATATTCAAATACAGGTATTGAACCAAGATGGTTCTGAGGCCGAGATATGTGGTAATGCCATACGTTGTTTAGGGAAATATCTGTATGATCGCGGTAAAACAGAAAAACAATCAATTATTGTTCAAACTATGGCTGGCTTGATACCTACACTTCTGATGGTCAGAGACGGCAGGGTCTATCGTGTAAAAGCAGATTTAGGCGAACCGATACTTGAGAGAAGTCTGATTCCCATGCAGTGTGCTCCTGGAGAAGAAAAAAAACATGTGGTTAATGAAAAAATATATTTAGATGATCATGAAACATTTGAATTAACTGTAGTCTCATTAGGTAATCCCCATTGTGTGATTTGGGTCAAAGATCTTGATAATTTTCCTGTAGAAAAGTTTGGTCCGATTATAGAAAACTATTCTCTTTTTCCGAAACGTATCAATGTTGAATTTATAGAAATGTTAGACGAAGATTTAGTAAAACAGCGTACATGGGAAAGAGGTGTTGGGGAAACACGTGCTTGCGGGACAGGTGCAGCCGCTACCGTAGTAGCGGGAGTTTTACAAGGAAAAATAAAAAGAAAAACAAAAGTTCAATTAAAAGGTGGCCTACTGGAAATATATTGGTCAGAAAAAGATAATCACCTTTATATGACGGGTCCGTGTAAAGATGTCTTTGAGGGCGAAACTAATATTATTTAAATGTACTTCCAGGATGTGGTATCAAAATTAAATATATTTTGGTCAGATTATGGTTGTTTACTTCTTCAAGGTACGGATATTGAAGTAGGAGCTGGAACGTTTAACCCTAATACCTTTCTTCGTGTATTGGGGCCTGAAGCTTACTGTTGTGCCTATGTTGAGCCGTCAAGAAGGCCAACTGATGGAAGATACGGTAAAAATCAAAATAGACTGCAACATTATTATCAGTATCAAGTGGTTCTTAAACCATCTCCTGATGCTACTCAAGATCTCTATCTAAGATCATTAGAGTACTTAAACCTAAAATTAAAAGAACATGATATACGATTTGTTCAAGATGATTGGGAATCACCAACTTTAGGAGCAAGTGGGCTAGGTTGGGAGGTTTGGTTAGATGGTATGGAAGTCACTCAATTTACTTATTTTCAAAATTGTGGCTCGGTTGCTTTAGACCCAATTCCAGTTGAACTAACCTACGGGCTTGAAAGATTGACAATGTATCTTCAAAATGTTGATAACGTATACGATATTCAGTGGAATTCACAGTTTAAATATGGTGATATTCATAAACAAACTGAATTTGAATACTCTACCTATAACTTTGAAGTCGCTGAAATATCTACTCTCAGGGCGTGGTTTAATGAATATGAAGCAGAATGTGTGAGAATTTTAGAATATAAGAATCAACATATGATTTATCCTGCTTATGATTATATGTTGAAATGTAACCACACATTCAATTTATTAGATGCAAGAGGTAGTATCTCTACATCAGAAAGACCAGAAATGATCGCTCGTATTAGACATTTATCACAAAAAATTGCCCGTAATTATTTGCAAAACTTGAAAACTAAAACAAAACTAAATAACTAAATCTATCATTATATGAATTTTATTTATTTAAAATAAAGACAATATATTTTGAAAAATTAATGTCTCAATATAAGCTTCAGTACTGATTTAAGTTGAGTTAAATTTTAAGCTATCAATTACTTAAAGACTGCCTTGTTAATGAATATTGTTCACCATCTAAAAAAATATTCCCATTTTCAATAAAATTTTCTATTAAATCTGAAACATAGACACTCGTTTTTCCTCTTTCATTTTGATCATTTAAAAGAGATTTTTGTTTTAACTCAGATTTTAAAGCGTTAGCTACTTCTTTTGATGAATCGATTAAGTCAAAATTTGGATATAGTCTTAAAATAATATCTTTTAATATAGGGTAATGAGTGCAACCTAATACAAGAGTAAAAATTTCTTGCGTATAAAAATCATTTAAATAAAATTTTATAATCTCTTCAGTAATCTTATGATCTAAAATATTTTCTTCTATTAATGAAACAAAAAGAGGACATGCTTTAGAGTGAATCACGATATTTTTTCTTTTCTTATTAAGCATAATATTATAAGCCCTACTTTTTATCGTACCGGGTGTCGCGATTAAAGCAACAATATGAGAGTCTATCTTTTTTCTAATTAGAGCATCGACCCCAGGCTCAATAACTCCCATAATGGGAATATTCGTTTTATCTTTCAACTTCTCTAAAGCATGAGCGGAGGCAGTATTGCAAGCTACTATAATATATTTCACCTCTTGATCAATAAGAAATTCTAATATCTCCTCAGAATATTTAATCACAGTTTCTTTAGATTTTGAACCGTAAGGCACCCGAGCTGTATCTCCAAAATAAATAATATCTTCATAAGGCATAAGTGATCGAATCTCTCTAAGAACAGTAAAACCACCAACACCACTATCAAAAATACCAATAGGACGATTCATTTTACTATTATTTAGTTTTTTAAGATTGTGCCAATTTTTCTCTATAATCAAAATCCATAAAATCTTGAATTTTCATCATTTCTTTAATTCGAGATAAAATTCTACCATTAAATAGTGACCTTAACCCTTCTGGTTCTAAGTTGGAGGTAATAATTGTTGTTTTGGCGTATTCATAACGAGTATCAATTAAATCGTAGAGCATTCTTTTTTCCCAATCAGTATCTTGTTGCACTCCAAAATCATCTAAAACAAGAATATCTATTTCATAAAACTGTTTGATAATATCATCACCTTTACCATAAGCACTAGATTCTTGGTTATAAGATGATCGAATTTGATTTAAAAAATCTCTAGCAATTTTGACATATCCAACATTGAATTGATAACGAAAAATTATTTCATTGAGGAGAAGGCAAGAGAGCATCGTCTTGCCTGAACCTGGTGGCCCATGAAAATACCAACCCTTTACAAATATTTCTCGATCATTATGCTTACCATTCAGCTCTTCTAAAAAATATTCAGCATTATCATAAGCCTGAGTCAAACATCTCATGATATCAGGGTCTTTATTAGTAACTTCAAACTCACGAAGCCTACGAAAACGATATTTAGGAGGAATATTCGACTGAGCATAAAGTCGCTTTATTCCACTGAGAGTGCTCCTTACATTACGACAAGGACAAACATCAAGTGTTGAACTTTTACTATTATACCACATATAAGGAGGAGCCTTATCACAAAAGCACCTTGATTCAATACAATGACATACTGATAGGTCAGGGTATATTTTAGAATACGCTCTACCAGAAAATTGCTCAAGGTATCCCCTACCCTGACAATTTTCACAATTTATTTTTTGATTTTTATCCTTCAGGAATATATGTCCTGAATTATTTTAGGCGGAAAATCGTTCAATTATCATGGAACCAGCTACACCACCATGAGCACATACTGTAATTAAGACTTTTTTTGCATCTTCATCTAGATTGAGATCCATAATTGCATTCATGAGGAGACGGACACCTGTCGCACCAAACGGGTGACCAATCGCTATAGAACCTCCATGAGGATTAATTTTTTTTCTTTCAAAATTTTCTTGCCAATTATAGCCAGACCTTTTCTTTATTTCTTCTAAACTCGCCACAGCGGTAGCAGCGAATGCTTCATGAATCTCTATATAATCAAGATCGTTAGGTTTTAAATTCATATCATCTAAAAGAGCTAGTGACGTTGCGGCTTGAGCGACACCCATCAAATTGGGATCAACACCTTTATTCTTCCAGCCTGTTACAAGTGCACTGACCTCAAGGCCAAGGTCTTGAGCCTTATCTAGAGTTGTTAAAATAAAAGCAGCAGCTCCATCTGACCTAGGACACGCTGAAAATATTGTAACCGTCGGTTCGTGAGTTTTTTCTAAATATTTTTTATATTTTTCTTTAAAAGCATCAAATTTAAAATAAGGATTTTCGAAAAGCAACATTGCGCGCTCCATTCGTTTTGGATTTTCAACTAATCCCTTTCTTAGCAATACTGCCTCATCAACTTTTAATTCTTCATTAGAACTATTACTAATTGGGACAACATGCTCATCATAAAGACCAGCTTTAAAAGATTCATACGCTCTTTTAAAACTTTGATGAGCAAAATGATCAGTAGTACTTTTAGAAAGAGAGTAATTTTGTGCTAGTATCTCAGCAGTAGCTTGCATAGAAAAACTAGTTTCACCATCACCTAGACCATCTTCTAAAGGATCCCTCAGTACAACACCTTCAGGTAAATTATCAGGTAATAATGGCTTTAACTTATCAAGAGTTGCTGTTTTTTTATTCCCTCTAGCACCTTCTATACTAAAAGGCATAGCACTCTGTGACTCTTGCCCTATTACTAAAAAAACTTCTCCTTCATCCATCACAATACGACGGGACGCCTCTGCAATACCTTCGATACCAGAAGCACAATTATTATTAACGGTGACAGCCGTAGTTTCATGCTCAAGACCTAATAAATTCGCTATAACACGTGCAGAATTAGGCGCCTTAGGAAAACCCTCCCCCACAACAACACCATCAAATTCGTTTAAAGGTATTTTTGAATGCCCAAGGACTGCTTCAGATACTTTCAAGCCTAAATGAACTGCAGAATACTCCGCCAGAGCTTTACCAATTTGAGAAAAAGGTAGTCTTTTTGGAGAGCAAATAGCTAGTGGTTTTTCTAATTTCATATGTACATCCTCATTAGGCATTATTAAAAATAAGGATCTATTTGTCAATTATATTCTAAAAGTTTAGTTTTTTACTTCAATTTACTCCAAAATATTTTGTGAAAACGGCTCTACCTATTATTTTATCGATTAATAATTTAATTGAACATGAACTTTCTCAACTTTTATTTCAATCTGGTGTTGCTGGAATTGCGAACATAGTAATGATTATTATTAGTATGATATAATTAAAAGTCGCTGTGATTTATCTAATATTGAGGCTACAAAATTTAATTAATATTAGAATGTGCTTTAACCTCCGCTTGTGCACGAAGGCGTAAAAGCCGGATGGCTTTCAAATGATGCCGGATTATTTTTAGCTTCAGCGGGGCTTTGCTCTTATTACTGCCCCGGTATGAGTGTACCACAACGATCAATCACAATCGTGGTGAGCACATTGGTAGACTCTGAGGCAGAACAACTATAAACAGTGCCGTCGCCGTCATAATCGGCGAATTGAAGTTTAGGAGCCTTCCCCGCCTCAAAGAACCATGCATCAAGGGTTTTTTCGCCCTTAAGATTCCATCTATTATTATTTGCATTATCTACATTCGCAAGAGTTAAGCCTGCCGCTGAGGTAGCACTAGGGTGGGCGGTGTCATCAGGATTTACTGTAGTGCCCGTCGGGACAGCACCAAAGCCGTAACTAGCGATGGGAAGAGCAGTAGTAGTTGAATCTCTAAGCCCCACCAAGGCTCCCACTCGAGTATTTGTTGACCCAGAGCCCTTAACTGAGCCTGTGGCGATGCTCGCAATAATCTTATTATTACTAAATTTCAAATAACCAATCAAACCACCTAAATTATCAAAACCACCACCACCAGCATCAATATTTCCGCTCGCGTGGCTCGCGATAATAACGCCGCCCCTTCCATTCTGACCCACTAGCCCACCTACAGAATCTAAACTACGAGCACTACCAACTACATCACCACGGGCAAAGCTCGCTATAATAATACTCGAACCACTATTACCCACCAAACCACCAGCAAAAGCACCACTCACATCACCCGTGGCATAGCTTGCAACAATGTTGCCACTATCACTAAGAAAACCCACCAAACCACCAACATCAGTACCACCATGAACATTCCCAGTGGTGGAACTGGCAACAATAGTACCACCAGAACTCTTGCCCACTAAACCACCAACACTAATACTACTTGATTCTGAGCCGGTATATTGAGCCAAATTTTCATCTAAATGAATATTACGAACAACCCCAGCTGTGGCGAGAGAACCAAACATACCAATATTGCTATTATTACGACGAATAGCAAGGCCTGTGATGGTCTTATGATTACCCTCAAAGGTGGTTGCAAAATTATCAATCGGCAACCAACCACCACTGTAATTAGTAGCGTCTCCTGTTACTACAAAATAGAGGGCATTATCACCATTATCTAAGATATAACCCGCGGTTTCATCGACTGTATAAGTATCATCATCACCATCAAGGTCAAAGCTTAGGTCATTCATAAGCTCGTAGCCTTTACAACTATCTGCAACAGCCATATAGACACCGTCGGTAGTGCCGTAGGTGCCGCATTCCCCAGCCAAAATGGGGTCAAGAGTGGGGTCGGGGTCCCCATCCTCGTCTAGGGCTACTGTTTTATAAGAGGTTCCAGCGAGATTATGCCTCATATTATGTAATTGAGTGAGCGTTGTTATATCAATAAGTTTATTATTATTACTATCAACCTGAACACACTCACTCTCAGAAGAAACTAACGTAGACGTACCGTCGGATCTATGACCACTACGCACAGAGCCAACATAACAAGCTGAACATGGCTCTTCTCCCTCTACCGCACAAGTACGAGCCACACAAGTGCTGCCAGCCTCACCGAATGTGCCACTCAAACGATAGTGGGTGTTACAAGCAGTGCAGATCATTTTATCTGCATCAGAACTACCCGATGGCACATCACCAGCTTTTTTGGTGCCATTCTCACAAATATATGAATTTGGATCCACCGCTAAGCCTCCACCATCTGGGTTCATGGAGTCTGTACCACCACAAAAGAAGCAAAAAAGAAGACCAATACCAATGATTAAGGCGGACGCCCCACTATTAAAACGATTAAAATTATTGAGAAAGATGCCGTGAAGGCATGACCTATTTTTTTTAAAACGACTACGATTGAAGCCTAAGTATAGGCTCTGTGCTCTGTGCTCTGTGCTCTGTGCTCTGTGCTCTGTGCTCTGTGCTCTGTGCTCTGTGCTCTGTGCTCTGTGCTCTGTGCTCTGTGCTCTGTGCTCTGTGCTCTGTGCTCATATCTCTGTCATCTTCTCATAGAGAAGAGATACTGTCAAGTTTTTTATGCTTTTTTTATGTTCTTTTTATACTTTTTGGGGTGCACAAAGACAAAAAAGAATGTATTCAAAGAATATGCTTTAACCTCCGCTTGTGCACAAAGCGTAAAAGCTGGTTGGCTTTCAAATGATGCCGGATTATTTTTAGCTTCAGCGGGGCTTTACTCTTATTACTGCCCCGGTATAAGTGTATTGGTATCGCTGCAACCATCAATCACAATCGTGGTGGCCACATTGGTAGACTCTGAGGCAGAACAACTATAAACGGTGCCGTCGCCGTCATAATCGGCGAATTGAAGCTTAGGAGCCTTCCCCGCCTCAAAAACCCATGCATCAAGGGTTTTTTCGCCCTTAAGATTCCATCTATTATTATTTGCATTATCTACATTCGCAAGAGTTAAGCCTGCCGCTGAGGTAGCACTAGGGTGGGCGGTGTCATCAGAGTTTACTGTAGTGCCCGTCGGAGTACCAAAGCCATAGCTGGCAATGGGAAGAGGAGCATCTGAAAGTCTAAACCCGACCAAGGCTCCCACTCGAGTATTTGTTGCCCCAGAGCCCTTAGTAACTGAGCCTGTGGCGATGCTCGCAACAACCTGACTACCACCCCCACTCAAATAACCAACCAAACCACCTACATAATCAGAATCACCACCAGCACTACTATAAATATTCCCGCTCGCGTGGCTCGCGATAATAAAGCCGCCATTCCGACCCACTAGCCCACCTACATGACCTAAATTATTAGCAGACCCAACTACATCACCACGGGCAAAGCTCGCTACAATAGTGTTGGAAGAACCATTATTACCCACCAAACCACCAGCAAAAGCACCACTCACCTTACCCGTGGCATAGCTTGCAACAATAGTGCCATCCCTAAGAATACCCACCAGACCACCAACATTAGCATTTTCACTAGCACCATGATGAACATTTCCAGTGGTGGAACTGGCAACAATAGTACCACCAGAACTCTTGCCCACCAAACCACCAACATTAATATTACTTGATGATGAGCCGGTATATTGAGCCAAATTTTTATCTAAATGAATATTACGAACAACTCCATCTCCGGTGAGAGAACCAAACATACCAATATTGCTACTATTACGACGAATAGCAAGGCCTGTGATGGTCTTATGATTACCCTCAAAGGTGGTTGCAAAATTATCAATCGGCAACCAACCACCACTGTAATTAGTAGCGTCTCCTGTTACTACAAAATAGGGAGCAGCATTATCATCATTATCTAGAATATAACCCGCTGTTTGATCGCCTGTATAAGTACTATCATCATCATCATCATCATCATCACCATCAAGGTCAAAGCTTAGGTTATTCATAAGCTCATAGCCTTTACAATCTTCAGGTTCTTCTGGGGTACCACAACGCACGCCATTATCATTTTCGCCGGTAAGCTCTGTTTTATAAGATAAGCCATTAACGTTATGCCTCATATAATGTAATTGAGTGAGCGTTGTTATATCAATAAGTTTATTATTATTACTGTCAACCTGAACACATCTATTGCCAAGAGTATCGGGCACATCCGTGGGTATATAGCCACTATTACAAGCAGTGCAGATCATTTTATCTGCATCAGAACTACCCGATGGCACATCGCCAGCTTTTTCGGTGCCATTCTCACAAATATATAAATTTGGATCCACCGCTCCTAAGCCCCCACCATTCGGGTTCATAGAATCTGGGTTCATAGAATCTGGGTTCATGGAGTCTGTACCACCACAAAAGAAGCAAAAAAGAAGACCAATACCAATGATTAAGGCGGACGCCCCACTATTAAAACGATTAAAATTATTGAGAAAGATGCCGTGAAGGCACGACCTATTTTTTTTAAAACGACTACAATTGAAGCCTAAGTATAGGCTCTGTGCTCTGTGCTCTGTGCTCTGTGCTCTGTGCTCTGTGCTCTGTGCTCTGTGCTCTGTGCTCTGTGCTCATATCTCCTGTCATCTTCTCATAGAGAGAGATACTGTCAAGTTTTTTATGCTTCTTTTTATGCTTCTTGGGGCGCACAAAGACAAAAAAGAATGTATTCAAAGAGTGGGCTTTAACCTCCGCTTGTGCACAAAGCGTAAAAGCCGGATGGCTTTCAAATGATGTCGGATTATTTTTAGCTTCAGCGGGGCTTTGCTCTTATTACTGCCCCGGTATAAGTGTATTGGTATCGCTGCAACCATCAATCACAATCGTGGTGAGCACATTGGTAGACTCTGAGGCAGAACAACTATAAACGGTGCCGTCGCCGTCATAATCGGCGAATTGAAGTTTAGGAGCCTTCCCCGCCTCAAAGAACCATGCATCAAGGGTTTTTTCGCCCTTAAGATTCCATCTATTATTATTTGCATTATCTACATTCGCAAGAGTTAAGCCTGCCGCTGAGGTAGCACTAGGGTGGGCGGTGTCATCAGGGTTTACTGTAGTGCCTATCGTGGGGACAGCACCAAAGCCATAGCTGGCGATGGGAAGAGCAACAGTAGTTGAATCTCTAAGCCCCACCAAGGCTCCCACTCGAGTATTTGTTGCCCCAGAGCCCTTAGTAATTGAGCCTGTGGCGGTGCTCGCAACAATTTTATTATCACTAAATCTCAAATAACCAACCAAACCACCTACATAATCAGAACGACCAGCACCACCATCAATATTCCCGCTCGCATGGCTCGCGACAATAACGCCGCCCATTCCATTCCGACCCACTAGCCCACCTACAAAATCTCCACTACGAGCAGTACCAACTACATCACCACGGGCAAAGCTCGCTATAATAGTACCAATACTACCACCCACCAAACCACCAGAAATAGGACCACTCACCTTACCCGTGGCATAGCTTGCAACAATGTTGCCACCGCTAAGAACACCCACCAAACCACCAGCATTATTACCACCATAAACATTCCCAGTGGTGGAACTGGCAACAATAGTACCACCAGAAATCTTGCCCACCAAACCACCAACATTAATACCACTTGATGCTGAGCCTGTATATTGAGCCAAATTTTTATCTAAATGAATATTACGAACAACTCCATCTGTGGCGAGAGAACCAAACATACCAATATTGCTATTAGTACGACGAATAGCAAGGCCTGTGATGGTCTTATGATTACCCTCAAAGGTGGTTGCAAAATCATCAATCGGCAACCAACCACCACTGTAATTAGTAGCGTCTCCTGTTACTACAAAATAGAGGGCATTATCATCATTATCTAGGATATAACCCGCGGTTTGATCGCCTGTATAAGTATCATCATCATCATCAAGGTCAAAGCTTAGGTTATTCATAAGCTCGTAGCCTTTACAATCTTCAGGTTCTTCTGGGGTGCCACAACGCACGCCATTATCATTTTCGCCGGTAAGCTCTGTTTTATAAGATAAGCCATTAACGTTATGCCTCATATAATGTAATTGAGTGAGCGTTGTTATATCAATAAGTTTATTATTATTACTGTCAACCTGAACACATCTATTGCCAAGAGTATCGGGCACATCCGTGGGTATATAGCCACTATTACAAGCAGTGCAGATCATTTTATCTGCATCAGAACTACCCGATGGCACATCGCCAGCTTTTTCGGTGCCATTCTCACAAATATATAAATTTGGATCCACCGCTCCTAAGCCCCCACCATTTGGATTCATGGAGTCTGGATTCATGGAGTCTGTACCACCACAAAAGAAGCAAAAAAGAAGACCAATACCAATGATTAAGGCGGACGCCCCACTATTAAAACGATTAAAATTATTGAGAAAGATGCCGTGAAGGCACGACCTATTTTTTTTAAAACGACTACAATTGAAGCCTAAGTATAGGCTCTGTGCTCTGTGCTCTGTGCTCTGTGCTCTGTGCTCTGTGCTCTGTGCTCTGTGCTCATATCTCCTGTCATCTTCTCATAGACTCGAGATACTGTCAAGTTTATTATGCTTCTTTTTATGCTTCTTGAGGTGCACAAAGACAAAAAAGAATGTATTCAAAGAGTGGGCTTTAACCTCCGCTTGTGCACAAAGCGTAAAAGCCGGATGGCTTTCAAATGATGCCGGATTATTTTTAGCTTCAGCGGGGGCTTTGCTCTTATTACTGCCCCGGTATGAGTGTACCACAACGATCAATCACAATCGTGGTGGCCACATTGGTAGACTCTGAGGCTGAACAACTATAAACGGTGCCGTCGCCGTCATAATCGGCGAATTGAAGCTTAGGAGCCTTCCCCGCCTCAAAAACCCATGCATCAAGGGTTTTTTCGCCCTTAAGATTCCATCTATTATTATTTGCATTATCTACATTCGCAAGAGTTAAGCCTGCCGCTGAGGTAACACTAGGGTGGGAGGTGTCATCAGTATTTACTCTATTGCCCATCGTGGGGACAGCACCAAAGCCATAGCTGGCGATGGGAAGAGCAGCATCTGAAAGTCTATCCCCCACCAAGGCTCCCACTCTAGTATTTGTTGAGCCATAGGCATTAGTAACATCGCCTGTGGCGATGCTCGCAACAATCTTACTAACACTCCCACTCAAATAACCAACCAAACCACCTACACGATCACCACCACCACCACCAGCATCAATATCCCCGCTCGCGTGGCTCGCGATAATAACGCTACTTCTATTATCACCCACTAGCCCACCTACATAATTTGCATTATTAGCAGTACCAACTACATCAACACGGGCAAAGCTCGCTATAATAGTACTGGAAAAACCATTACTACCCACCAAACCACCAGCAAAAGCACCACTCACATCACCCTTACCCGTGGCATAGCTTGCAACAATAGTGCCATCCCTAAGAACACCCACCAAACCACCAGCATTATTACCACCATGAACATTCCCAGTGGTGGAACTGGCAACAATAGTACCACCAGAAATCTTGCCCACTAAACCACCTACATTAATACCACTTGATGCTGAGCCTGTATATTGAGCCAAATTTTTATCTAAATGAATATTACGAACAACTCCATCTCCGGTGAGAGAACCAAACATACCAATGTTGCTATTATTACGACGAATAGCAAGGCCTGTGATGGTCTTATGATTACCCTCAAAGGTGGTTGCAAAATCATCAATCGGCAACCAACCACCACTGTAATTAGTAGCGTCTCCTGTTACTACAAAATAGGGAGCATTATCATCATTATCTAGGATATAACCCGCGGTTTGATCGCCTGTATAAGTACTATCATCATCATCAAGGTCAAAGCTTAGGTCATTCATAAGCTCGTAGCCTATACAACCATCTGTAACAGCCATATAGACACCGTCGGTAGTGCCGTAGGTGCCGCACTCCCCAGCCACAGCGGGGTCAAGATTAGGGGCGGGGTCCCCATCCTCGTTTAGGGCTACTGTTTTATAAGAGGTTCCAGCGAGATTATGCCTCATATTATGTAATTGAGTGAGCGTTGTTATATCAATAAGTTTATTATTATTACTATCAACCTGAACACACGTACTCTCAGAAGGAGTTGAGGTGGACATACCGTCGGGTGCATGCCCACTACGCACAGAGCCAACATAACAAGCTGAACATGGCTCCTCCCCCTCTACCGCACAAGTACGAGCCACGCAAGTGCTGCCAGCCTCACCGAATGTGCCACTCAAACGATAGTGGGTGTTACAAGCAGTGCAGATCATTTTATCTGCATCAGAACTACCAAGTGGCACATCGCCAGCTTTTTTGGTGCCATTCTCACAAATATATGAATTTGGATCCACCGCTAAGCCTCCACCATCTGGGTTCATGGAGTCTGTACCACCACAAAAGAAGCAAAAAAGAAGACCAATACCAATGATTAAGGCGGACGCCCCACTATTAAAACGATTAAAATTATTGAGAAAGATGCCGTGAAGGCACGACCTATTTTTTTTAAAACGACTACAATTGAAGCCTAAGTATAGGCTCTGTGCTCTGTGCTCTGTGCTCTGTGCTCTGTGCTCTGTGCTCTGTGCTCTGTGCTCTGTGCTCTGTGCTCTGTGCTCTGTGCTCTGTGCTCTGTGCTCTGTGCTCTGTGCTCTGTGCTCTGTGCTCTGTGCTCTGTGCTCTGTGCTCTGTGCTCATATCTCCTGTCATCTTCTCATAGACTCGAGATACTGTCAAGTTTTTTATGCTTCTTTTTATACTTTTGGGGTGCACAAAGACAAAAAAGAATGTATTCAAAGAGTGGGCTTTAACCTCCGCTTGTGCACGAAGCGTAAAAGCTGGATGGCTTTCAAATGATGTCGGATTATTTTTAGCTTCAGCGGGGCTTTGCTCTTATTACTGCCCCGGTATAAGTGTATTGGTATCGCTGCAACCATCAATCACAATCGTGGTGAGCACATTGGTAGACTCTGAGGCAGAACAACTATAAACGGTGCCGTCGCCGTCATAATCGGCGAATTGAAGTTTAGGAGCCTTCCCCGCCTCAAAGAACCATGCATCAAGGGTTTTTTCGCCCTTAAGATTCCATCTATTATTATTTGCATTATCTACATTCGCAAGAGTTAAGCCTGCCGCTGAGGTAGCACTAGGGTGGGCGGTGTCATCAGAGTTTACTGTAGTGCCCATCGTGGGGACAGCACCAAAGCCATAGCTGACAATGGGAAGAGCAACAGTAGTTGAATCTCTAAGCCCCACCAAGGCTCCCACTCGAGTATTTGTTGCCCCAGAGCCCTTAGTAATTGAGCCTGTGGCGGTGCTCGCAACAATTTTATTATCACTAAATCTCAAATAACCAACCAAACCACCTACATAATCAGAACGACCAGCACCACCATCAATATTCCCGCTCGCATGGCTCGCGACAATAACGCCGCCCATTCCATTCCGACCCACTAGCCCACCTACAAAATCTCCACTACGAGCAGTACCAACTACATCACCACGGGCAAAGCTCGCTATAATAGTACCAATACTACCACCCACCAAACCACCAGAAATAGGACCACTCACATCACCCGTGGCATAGCTTGCAACAATGTTGCCACCGCTAAGAACACCCACCAAACCACCAACATCAACACCATGAGCATTCCCAGTGGTGGAACTGGCAACAATAGTGCCAGAACTATGACCAACCAAACCACCTACATTAATACCAGTTCGTGCTGAGCCGGTATATTGAGCCAAATTTTTATCTAAATGAATATTACGAACAACTCCATCTCCGGTGAGAGAACCAAACATACCAATATTGCTACTATTACGACGAATAGCAAGGCCTGTGATGGTCTTATGATTACCCTCAAAGGTGGTTGCAAAATTATCAATCGGCAACCAACCACCACTGTAATTAGTAGCGTCTCCTGTTACTACAAAATAGGGAGCAGCATTATCATCATTATCTAGAATATAACCCGCTGTTTGATCGCCTGTATAAGTACTATCATCATCATCATCATCATCATCACCATCAAGGTCAAAGCTTAGGTTATTCATAAGCTCATAGCCTTTACAATCTTCAGGTTCTTCTGGGGTGCCACAACGCACGCCATTATCATTTTCGCCGGTAAGCTCTGTTTTATAAGATAAGCCATTAACGTTATGCCTCATATAATGTAATTGAGTGAGCGTTGTTATATCAATAAGTTTATTATTATTACTGTCAACCTGAACACATCTATTGCCAAGAGTATCGGGCACATCCGTGGGTATATAGCCACTATTACAAGCAGTGCAGATCATTTTATCTGCATCAGAACTACCCGATGGCACATCGCCAGCTTTTTCGGTGCCATTCTCACAAATATATAAATTTGGATCCACCGCTCCTGAGCCTCCACCATCTGGATTCATGGAGTCTGGATTCATGGAGTCTGTACCGCCACAAAAGAAACAAAAAAGAAGACCAATACCAATGATTAAGGCGGACGCCCCGCTATTAAAACGATTAAAATTATTGAGAAAGATGCCGTGAAGGCATGACCTATTTTTTTTAAAACGACTACGATTGAAGCCTAAGTATAGGCTCTGTGCTCTGTGCTCTGTGCTCTGTGCTCTGTGCTCTGTGCTCTGTGCTCTGTGCTCTGTGCTCTGTGCTCATATCTCCTGTCATCTTCTCATAGACTCGAGATACTGTCAAGTTTATTATGCTTCTTTTTATACTTTTTGGGGTGCACAAAGACAAAAAAGAATGTATTCAAAGAGTGAGCTTTAACCTCCACTTGTGCACGAAGCGTAAAAGCCGGATGGCTTTCAAATGATGCCGGATTATTTTTAACTTCAGCGGGGCTTTTTTCTTATTACTGCCCCGGTATAAGTGTACCACAACGATCAATCACAATCGTGGTGAGCACATTGGTAGACTCTGAGGCAGAACAACTATAAACAGTGCCGTCGCCGTCATAATCGGCGAATTGAAGTTTAGGAGCCTTCCCCGCCTCAAAGAACCATGCATCAAGGGTTTTTTCGCCCTTAAGATTCCATCTATTATTATTTGCATTATCTACATTCGCAAGAGTTAAGCCTGCCGCTGAGGTAACACTAGGGTGGGCGGTGTCATCAGGGTTTACTGTAGTGCCCATCGTGGGGACAGCACCAAAGCCGTAGCTGGCGATAGGAAGAACAGTAATTGAATTTCTAGACCCCACCAAGGCTCCCACGCTAGTATTTGTTGCCCCAGAGCCCTTAGTGACTGAGCCTGTGGCGATGCTCGCAACAACCTTACTATCACTAAATCTCAAATAACCAGCCAAACCACCGGCAAAATCAGAACTACCACCACCAGCATCAATATTCCCGCTCGCGTGGCTCGCGATAATAACGCCGCCATTACTACCCACTAGCCCACCTATATAATCTAAACCCAAAGCAGTACCAACTACATCACCACGGGCAAAGCTCGCTATAATAATACCCGAACTATTACCCACCAAACCACCAGAAACAGTACCACTCACCTTACCCGTGGCATAGCTTGCAACAATGTTGCCACCACCGTTAAGAGCACCCACCAGACCACCAACATTAGCATTTTCACTAGCACTATGAGCATTCCCAGTAGTGGAACTGGCAACAATAGTACCACCAACACTAAGAAAACCCACCAAACCACCAACATTAATCTTACTTGATGCTGAGCCTGTATATTGAGCCAAATTTTTATCTAAATGAATATTACGAACAACCCCAGCTGTGGCGAGAGAACCAAACATACCAATATTGCTATTAATACGACGAATAGCAAGGCCTGTGATGGTCTTATGATTACCCTCAAAGGTGGTTGCAAAATCATCAATCGGCAACCAACCACCACTGTAATTAGTAGCGTCTCCTGTTACTACAAAATAGAGAGCATTATCATCATTATCTAGAATATAACCCGAGGTTTGATCGCCTGTATAAGTATCATCATCACCATCAAGGTCAAAGCTTAGGTCATTCATAAGCTCATAGCCTGCACAATCTTCAGGTTCTTCTGGGGTGCCACAACGCACGCCATTATCATTTTCGCTGGTAAGCTCTGTTTTATAAGATAAGCCATTAACGTTATGCCTCATATTATGTAATTGAGTGAGCGTTGTTATATCAATAAGTTTATTATTATTACTGTCAACCTGAACACACGTACTCTCAGAAGAAACTAACGTAGACGTACCGTCGGGTGCATGCCCACTACGCACAGAGCCAGCATAACAAGCTGAACATGGCTCTTCTCCCTCTACCGCACAAGTACGAGCCACGCAAGTGCTGCCAGCCTCACCGAATGTGCCACTCAAACGATAGTGGGTGTTACAGGCAGTGCAGATCATTTTATCTGCATCAGAACTACCCGATGGCACATCGCCAGCTTTTTTGGTGCCATTCTCACAAATATATGAATTTGGATCCACCGCTCCTGAGCCTCTACCATCTGGATTCATGGAGTCTGGATTCATGGAGTCTGTACCACCACAAAAGAAGCAAAAAAGAAGACCAATACCAATGATTAAGGCGGACGCCCCGCTATTAAAACGATTGAAATTATTGAGAAAGATGCCGTGAAGGCACGACCTATTTTTTTTATCTTTCATCTTTTCCATAGACTAAGCCAAGACTACATAGACTCGAGATACTGTCAAGTTTTTTATGCTTGGGGCGCACAAAGACAAAAAAGAATGTATTCAAAGAGTTAATTTTATAGTCAAATTACATTCGAAAGTATTTTATAGCATTTGAATTTCAACCATGATCAAATCTCTAAAAAATAATCTCCTCCTTTATACCGAAATAATTCTTTTAACTGTATACTCGCTTTGTTTCATTCTTTCTATTTATCCTTTTTACTCGATTAATATTATTAAAAATCATGATTTTGGTATGTATACCATTACTCAATTTCTTTTTTGTATAATTATTTTTATTCTGAGCATCCCACAAAATAAACAAAACAAATCTAGAGAATTAAATCACCCAATTAAATACCTAAAAAGCTCAAAAAGCAAAGGGCATATATTATTTATAATAGGAATAGGGCTTATTCTTCGATTTATTTCTTGGTGGGCACCACATTATACGACGGACCTTTTTAGATATTTTTCAGATGGGCTTAATATTCTACAAGGGAATAGCCCCTACGAAACTAAAATTATTGGTCAAAATGTTGCCTACCCTAGCTACCGAACAATATACCCGTTATTCGCCCAGATGTTTTTGACATTAGGTGCTTTCTTTAATTTTGATCAAAAAGAAGAAATTTATAAAATTTTATTTGGCTCGATTGAAATATTATTTTTATTTTGGACTTATAAAAAAATTATTTTTAGAAAATATCCTCATCTGTTAGAGTCAAAAAAAATATTATTTTACTTCGTTACTTTAAATCCACTACTCATTTTTGAATGCCACGTAGAAGGACACCTTGAGATTGTTTCTATATTTTTATTCTTATACGCCGCACTACTGCTACATTCTAGAAAATTTTTAAATAGAACCCTCTCTGCAATATATGCTTTTCTTTCATTTAATATGAAATTTCACGGATTATTACTATATCCACTCATTTTTTTAGGAAACTTCCGACTAAAAAAACCACTATTCTGGAAAACAAAAGGACAACCATTATTGTGGATGTTTTTTATAGGATTTTTTAGCCTTGTATGTGTTGCACCATTTTATCTCCAAAATCTTAATGAAAATCAATCAGGTATTCAACAATATTTTAAATCGTGGAGTTTTAATTCTGGCTTATTCTTTCTACTTCAATTTTTTATTGAAGACTCAAGACAAATTATTAAATTACTCCAAATTTGTATTTGCCTTGGTGGAATATATATGTTGATCTCTTGGTTTTTAGGTAAAATTAGAACTCATCAATTTATTTTAAGATGTATTCTAATTTTCTTATTTTTATTTCCCGTTCAACATCCATGGTATTATCTTCTCGGATTCTACGGGGTCTTATTCTCGCCAAAATATCGCCTATTTTGGATGATTCTTATGAGCTCTGTTGGGCTAAGCTATCTAGACTATGATGAGTCATTTGACAAGAACGTTTATATACTCATCGCATGGTTTCCATGGATCTGGGCATCATCTCTTTATTTCATTTGGATGCATTTTATGCCTAATAAGCAATATAAAGTGAGATGAAAAAATTCTACTCAAAAAGCTCATTAATAAATAATTCTTTGTATCTCTGAGGCTTTTTAATTATTTGAAAATTTCCTCGATTGTCAATAAGAACCTCAGGTACAAAAGGGCGTGAGTTATAATTAGAACTCATAGAAGAAGCATATGCTCCTGCATGAGTTACAGCGAGATAATCACCTTCTCGTAAAGTATTTAAAGACGCTCCCTTTACAAAAAAATCTCCTGTTTCACAGATTGGTCCAACAATATCATACTTCTTTTTTTCTTGAGTATGAGTAACAATATTGAGAATTCTATGTTCTGCCTGATAAAGTGTGGGTCTAATCAGCTCGCTCATTCCAGCATTAGTAATTCCAATATGACACCCCGCTTTTGGTTTTATATAGAGCACTCGACACATTAAAAGCCCACTAGGTGCCGATATAAATCGACCCGGTTCGAAACTTATCTTATAATTGTTTTTATTATTTTTAGCTAGCAATACTGACAGTTTCTCTAAAGGAAATTTATTTATTTTTTCATGCAATAATATTGATTTATAATCAATACCAAACCCACCCCCTAAAGATAAATTATGAATATTCAAATATTGATGTTTCTCTAAAAAATTATTCAAAAAAATAAGTGCTTTTATATAAGGCTCAGCATCAAAAATTTGAGAGCCTAAATGAATATGCAAACTTGATAGTTGAATAGTCTGTTCTGTTGCTTGAATAATTAATTGTAAAGCATCATCAAGCTCTCTAGAGTCAATACCAAATTTAGTATCTTGTGCCCCCGTTGCAATATACTCATGTGTAAAAGTATCAATACTAGGGTTTAATCTCAAAGCGATTTGAGAAGATATCTTCTCTTGTTTTGATATCTCAATAACTTTTTTAAGCTCAGATAATGATTCAATATGAATACTTTTGATTCTTTTTTGAATAGCAAATTGAATCTCTTTTTCTGTTTTACCCACTCCAGAAAATACCATCCTCTCAGCATCAAAGCCAGCTTGAAAACCTCGATGCATCTCACCAACCGAAACAACATCTAAACCAACTTTTTTATACTGACATAATTCTTTGAGAATATTAATATTTGACAAAGATTTTACAGAAAAATAAAATAAACTATTGGGAAAGACACGGATAAAATCAGAAACTCGTTGATGTAGGATGTTTTTATGATATAAGAAAAAAGCTCCTTCATATTCATAATTTTTTTGGAGTTTACAGACTATATCATTGGTAATCTCCTTCAGCTTGATATCTTGCCAATATAATGATTCATGTTTATACTGAAAAAACATTAGTATATTTCAATGATTATAATATCCACAATACTAATTCTATTACTTGTGTCAACCATTGGCATAACTATCATAGTACTCAACGAAAATAGCCTAAGTCAAGCTCAAAAAATAATAAAAGAAGGTAAATATGAAAATGCAGTAGACATATTAAAGAGAGAACATATCAAATCTCCCCAAGATATTCAAGTTCTTCTATCTCTTGGAGATTGTTATATTAATCTTACACAATATGATGTAGCCATGAGTACCTACATAAAAATAAATGAAATGAATAAAATACTCAATACAGAAGAAAAACTGCATCTTTATAAAAAAATGGGATACATTTATAATAAATTTAAGCAGAATGAAAATCTATTTGAGATATATCTTAAAATCTTACAAATTGATGCCAATGATTATGAAGCAAATAAAGGAATAGCCTATGTCTTATTAAAAATGAAACAATTTCATCTAGCAATTTCATATTTTGAAACTATCTTAAAAGATAAAAATAACAAAGACATTCAAGACCTCATTGCTTATTACATCGCTTTATACTACAGTAATCAAATACAGGAAGCGAAACAAGTTATTGAAACAATTTTGGAAAATAATGCAGATAATATGTACTTTCAATTATTATTTATTTCAATATTTCAAAAGAACAACTCCAAAGAAGCCATTTCATATATCAATAAAATTTTTAATAAAGCAAAAGAAGAAGATGTCATGAGAATGCTCATCCGGCTATACTCTTATTTTCTTCATTATTTAAATGTTTATCCTGATTCTTTAGATTTATTCTTGAAAATCATAAATAATAAAGATTATCCTTCTAAACTGCAAAGAGAAGCTCATTATTTTTATCTATTTTTTCTATGTCAAATACATGAACTTGTTCAAGCGAATCAAATGATTCATGATTTTGAAGCCTCCTATGGTAAATATCGAAATTTAAATAAATTAAAAATCAGTATAGACATAAAAGATGAAAATTTTGATGAAATTATTGAATTTGAAGACCTATATAAAAAAGAAATGGAATCTCTCATCCCTGAAGACTTTCTATTTTGCCTAGCTGGTTTACAAACAGAGTCTTTTATTATTTTAGAAAAATTTTTTAATATAGCAGATGAATCAAACCCTACTTTACTAGATCAATTTGAAAAAAAAGATCTACCATTTTTTTTAGATCAATATTACTACCTATCTAATGAAAAATTTTTAAAGTTTACAAAAAATGCCTGTCAGTTAATGAAATTTAAAATTATAAAATCATTAACAGGTAGTTTTAATGATAATATCTATGTATATTTATGTAAAAAAACTAATAAATTTGAAAGAACAATTGTCTGTTTTGCTCAATGCAAAGAAAATACTCACCTAAGTGATATTTTTATCAATGAACTCATTAATAAACGAAATATAAATAAAGCGAGAGAAATAATTCTTATATCAAATGGAGTTTTAACAAATCGTGCTCAAAAAATAGTAGACTCTATGCTGGAGTTTGATATATTTCAAGATGATAAATTATATGAATTATTTGTAAATATTCTGAACTGAAGAATCAAGGTCAACTTTCAAAAGCTTACTCACTCCTGGTTCTTCCATCGTAACACCAAATAAAAATAATGACTGTGACATAGTAATTTTGCTATGTGTAATCAAAATAAATTGTGTTTTATCGCTAAATTTTTTTAGAAGTTCCATTAGCCTATGAACATTTTGATCATCTAAACTCGCATCAATTTCATCAAGCACACAGACAGGCGAAGAACGTACCATATATATGGCAAACATAAGGGCTATTGCGGTCAAAGCCTTTTCACCACCAGATAACAACCGAATACTTTTTTTATTTTTTCCAGGCATTTGAACATGAATATCAACACCACTCTGTAGCGGCTTATTTGGATTCATTAGAAATAATATCGTTTCTCCACCTCCAAATAATGTTTCAAATATTTTTTGAAAGTTTTTTTTAATTAACTCAAATGTTAATAAAAATTTTTTTTCTGATTCTCCTATTATATTTTGAATTAATGCTAAATTTTTATCTTTCGCTTTAATGATATCTTGCAATTGTTCGTGAAGAGAGTCTCTCTCTTTCGTTAAATATTCAACCTCTTCGATAGCTAAATAATTGATGGTACCTAATTCTTGAATTTCTTTCTGAATTTGTGCCTTTTCAAGCTTAACCTTTTCTTTATCAATACGTTTTTGATAAAATTTTTTATTAAGCTCGTCAAGACTCATTTCATAATTATGGTAAATATCAAGAATTATGGATTCTTTATTGCCAGTTATAGTGCCTTTTTTAATTTCAATATCACCAAGTTCACTATTTATCTCTTGATCTTTCTTTTGAAGCTCTTTCAAACGAGCGAGTGTTTGTTCTTGGAGTTCATCAACACTTTTTAATTTTTTTTGAATTACTGTTATATTTAATTGATCTGAAGAAATTTTAGCTGTGAGTAAATTCATTTTTTTATCATTCTTTTTTTCTTCTTGAACCAATTGTACCATACTTTTTTCTATATTTTGATAAAGATTTTTAGAAGAGATAATCTGTGTTTTTTCTCGTTGAATTTGCTCTTTAACCACACCATTATCTTTATGTAAGTTTTCTTTTTTAATTTTACTAATTTTAATCTTTTCCATTAGGTTTTGTAGTTCACGAGAGCTTTGAAAAAAGAATATTCTTTTTTCTTTCAAAATTTTTTCTAATTTTTGAGTTTCTTGAAAAATAAATTCTAAATCTTTTTCTAGAGATATCATTTGATCATCTAAACCTTCTTTCAATGAGAAAATTCCTTGATCACTAAAAAAGAAATTTTTAATACTATGATCTAAGTCTGATAATTCATGAATAATTTTTGACCATGACTCATAAGAGTGTTTTTGTAAAAATTGATTTAACTTTAATTGATTTTTTTTTTCTAAATTATTTAGATATAAAAAAAGAACCTCTACTCTAGCTAAAAATTTATTTTTTTTAGCTTCTTGCATCTGTTGATTTTGCACCCACTTTTTTTTCTCTACTCTAAGTGTGCTTAAAATATCTTTAGCAAGGCGACCACGTTCCGTACGAAGTTTTTTTATTTCTTTATTTTTTTGATGTTGAGAAATATTAAAATTTTTGATTTTTTCTTCAAAATTTTTAATCTCTTCTTCTTGTTCCATAATTCTTTGATTAAAATTTTGTCTTAATTTTATTTTATCAGAAATTTCTTTTTCAAGCTCCAAGTCTGCTTGTTTAATCTTTAATTCCTGAGATTTCAGAGAACTTATTCTTCTCTCAAAATCAGAAATATCAGTTTTTAATCGATTTTGACTAGATTCAGATGCTTTGGTCTTTAATTTTATTTCATTAAGCAAACTCTTGCACTGCTCAATTTTATCTTTATCCATTTGAATTAAGGCTTCCTTTTGATATAATGTCTTGAATAAATTCTCTCTTTCTTGTGTATTATTCTCTATTTTTTCAGATAAAAATATTTTTTTTTGATGATTTTTCTCTTGATCTCCTTTTTTTTGACTCATTTTTTTTTGTAATCGGTTCATTTTATCATCAATCTCTTGAATCAAGAGATATTTTATTTTTATTTCCTGATGCATGAGAATATTTTTTAATTTTTTATGTGTTTGTGCCTTTGTTGCCTGCATCGACCTTGTTTTAAGCTCTGCTTCTACTTTATGAAAAATATCTTGAAGCCTAAGAATATTTAACTCAGTAGATTCCAATTTTTGCAATGCTTCTTCCTGTTGTTGTTTAAAACGTGATACTCCGGCCGCTTCTTCAAAAATATACCTTCGGTCTTCCGGCTTACTAGAAAGAATCATTTCAATTTTACCCTGTTCCATAAACGAGTAGCAAGATTTTCCTAAACCAGTATCCATTAAAATATCTTCTAATTCTCGAAGAGTAGCTTTATTTTGATTTAAAAAAACTTGACTTTGCCCATCTCTATAATATCTACGACAAATCTGCACTTTATCAGCATCTATATTGAGAATTCTTTTTTTATTATTTAAAGTAATATTCACTTGAGCATAGTTGGATGCATTTTTATGAGCACTCCCAGAAAAAATGATGTCTACCATTTTTTCACCCCTGAGTGATCTAAGTGATCGGTCTCCCAAAACCCATTTTAGAGCATCTAATATATTAGATTTACCACATCCATTTGGACCTATAATTGAAGTTGGACCGCTCGAGAAATTTATTTTAGTCTTTTCTGAAAAAGACTTAAAACCAAATATTTCCATTTCTTCTAAAAGCATTTTTAATGTGGTAAAATCAATATTTAAAACGATATATTAATATGACAGTAGAAAAATTAATCAAAATAAATGGAAAAGTTGCAAAATATGAGATTACCCAGAATCATTCTGGACAATTTTTCATAAAATGTCAACCTGAAAACCTAAAAAAAAAAGTATTTATCCCGATGATTAGTTTTCGAAATCCGGAGAGAGAGGCAGAGAGATTGCTCAATAATTTTCAACTCAAAGAAGGTCTCCTTGCCATTGTTTTTGGAATCGCCAGTATTTACTTACTAAAAAAACTTATCAAACAGCAAGCCGAAAAAGGAGGCAGTATACTTCTTGTAGAAGTTGATATTTTTTTAATTAATGAATTTGTCAAGAATTTATATATAGTAGATGGAGAAGTATTCATTTTAAGCTTAGAAAATAAAACAGTACTAACTGATATTATCGAAAATATACAAATTGAAAATCTTTTAGGTTATCGTATTTTTAAAAATTCAGTGAGCGTTCAATTGAAAAAAGAGTTTTATCAGCAAATGGAAAATGACATAAAAATAAACTTAGCTTCAAGGTTTTCTGACCTTTTTACCAGACTTGAATTTGAACCTAGATGGGTCATAAATAGTTTTTCACAGGTGATTTTATTCAATAAGGCACAACCAATAAATGCTCTTTTTAAAAAAGGAAAAAATTTAAAAGCAATTTTAGTTTCCTCTGGACCTAGCCTTAGAAGTTGTTTACCTTATTTGAAAAAAAATTCAGATAAATTCTTTATTGCCTGTGTTGACTCTGTATATCGAGTTTTACATGATTTCGGTATAAAACCACATCTGATCATTACTTTAGATAGTCAGGCACACCCCATACGACATTTTCTCGGATTATCCCGCGGAAAGAAATATGATTACCCCATTTTATATTCAGATTTAGTGGCTAACCCACAAATAACCAAAATGTGGGAAGGACCTATCTTTTTTGGTATCACAGCACAGTATAATGGAAATATACGTAAAACAACAATTAGCAATGATTATATCGAAAAACAAATCAAACAAAAAAATTCAAACTGCAAGAATGGCTTTGGCGATATTCAATCAGGAGGCTCTGTCGCAACCAGTCTTTTTGACCTACTAAGACAAATGTGCTTCGATCAAATTATTCTTATGGGACAAGATTTAGCCTATACTTATCGTGAAATCCATTGTACAGGAACTCATCACACAGCAACTTGGATTTCAAAAAATACACATCGGCTAGAAAGCATTGAAAATATCAATCACAAAGTTGTTAAGAAGAGAAGTACAAACTACCAAAAATCAATCAAAGGAAAGCCTATTATTGCAGATTATATACTCTCACTCTATAAACAGTGGTTTGAAGATGCCGGTAAACACAACCTAAAATTACAGGTTCTAAATGGAACCCAAGAAGGGCTACCAATTAATAGTATACCAAATATTTCTCTTGATGATATTATACTTCCTAAAATACATCCACCTAAAAAATTATCTAATTGGATAAAATATAACACCCCTATCGCTACAGATCAAATAATTTTTGATCTTGCAAAAAAAATAATAAGTGAACACTTTTCAAAAGAGATAGAAATAAAATACCCTTTTATGAAAGAAATTGGTAAACAACACGAAATAAAAGCCAGAAGGTTCGCAATGAATAAAACTTCCACCGAGCAAATTGATAATTTACAACTTATAGCTCAAAGGAAAAAAGAGGAAGTTCAAAGAAGACTATGGCAGAAGATTCAACATATATTTCAAGATATCGTTTCTTAAAAAATTAATAAAACCTAAAAATCTACTTGGATTTTTGATTCCAAATATTTTTTACTAAATCTTTTTTTTTCTTTTTCAGTGTTGATAAAATTTCATGCACATCTTTTTCAATAAAATCTTTAATTTTTGTAGAGACTCTACCATCGGATGATTCACCTTTTGCAACAAGATTATCTATTTTTTTTTCAATATAAGACATAATTTTTTTAAAACTTGAGTAAAAAAGCTCACAAAAACCAATTCCACAATTAACAATTTTTTTTATTAATCTTTCCACAATTATATCTTTTTTAGTAAGATCAACTACTAGTTTTATTTGTAAAAGTTAGTATGAGTATTATTCTTCATTATATTTATAGACTATATCATTTTATTTTAAATAAATATTATCAGATAATTCTAAATTTTAAAAATTATTTAAATTTTTTTGACAACGCCCTCAAGGATGGATCGGCAGCGATATGAGATTCAATATCTTTTTTTAATTGTTTATTGATACCAAGTACAAAAGCGATATCCACAAGAATAAAAATAGGAGCCAATAAAAAAGCCTGAACAAGATTATCAATTAATGTTGGACGTTTTTTTTCAAAAAAACCATGCCCCACAAATAGAAAAGCAAATGCACCAAAAAATGTCGTACCAGCTATAATAATCGTCATTTTGGTATCAAATATATTAAATACTAAATGGTCGATAAGAAACAACATCGCTCCATAAACTAAGGTGGCGACAATTGTAAACTGAATATTTAAAAACAAAAAATATAGCATTACAATAATAACATAAACAGTAGCCAATGTAAAATGAATTGAACCCAACATTAGACCAAAATCTACAAGACTAAAAGCCATCAGAAAACCAAATGCAGTTATGGGAACTCCAATAATGTGAATCCAAACATTAATTCTATTCTCATGATAAGCCGAGTAAAAAGCCAATTCTTTTGCAAAATTTTTCATAAAATTTTCTCCTTTCGCCTCTCCATGTATCCTCGTCTAAGAGCCTAATAAATCACCGTGAACATTCTACAGAATATACTCATATTTAACAGATATTTTTTTATTATGTCTTTTAATTTTATGCAAAAGCTATAAAATTGTGCGAAAGTTATAAAATTAAATTCAATTTCAGATGAAGGTTTTAAAAAGAGTTCTAAAAGCTATTTTAAATCTTATATTTCATACAGATTATAGCACCATTTAAGATGCTAGCAGTAAATTTTATGAGTAGAGAATAAAATAATTATAACAATAGAATTTTTTTTTAATATAAAAAATTATAGAAAAATTCAAAAGTGAGTTATTTAATTGTATTTATATATTGAAATTGCTACAAAATTAAAATTTTCATCATATAGAGAATTTTTTTAAAAAAATATTTACTTTAAAGTCAGCCAATTTAATATTGGTCTATTTTAGTATACAAATGAGATCATTACTTGACTGGATGCGACTAATCATAAACTCTGCAGGTCATTATAAGATAAGTTTTATTTTAGTAATATAATTATTTATTTGAGTAAAAATGGCGGTTGAGGTTAAGTATCATGGTATCCGCGGGTCTATGCCTGTTTCGGGTAAAAAATTTACAGTATTTGGAGGTCGTACAACTTGTGTATCATTCAGAACGGGTGATCATTTTATTATTATTGATGCAGGAACTGGAATATGCCAATTATCATCTGAAATTATGAACAAGGAATCTATAAAAAAAATTAAACTTTTTTTCACCCATACACATTTAGACCATATACAAGGATTTCCATTCTTCAAACCCCTGTACGACCCCCTAATGCATATTGACATATATGGGGAAACCAAAACAATTACTCAAAAAGACCCAAGTGGAAAAATTATATCACAAGAAAAATGGCACATTCAAAAAACATTGTCACGTCAACAAAATTTTATTTACTTTCCCATGAGTGAGGAAGCAATGCAGGCTAAAAAAAACTATCATACTCTTAAAGTAAATCATTCCTACGATTTTGATGAATTTCAAATAAAAACACTAGCAATGTATCATCCGAATAATACCATTGGTTTTCGTTTTGATTTTAAAAGTGGTTCTTTTTGCTTTTGTACAGACGTCGAACATAATGATAAAATGATTGATAAAATTACTCAATTTGCTCAAGGAGCCGATGTCTTGGCTTATGATAGTCAGTATACACAAGAGGAATATGACAATGGGAAGCAAGGCTGGGGACATTCAACAGCTACTGTAGGAGCAAAAATTGCTTGTAATGCAAATATCAAAGAATATCATATGATTCATCATGACCCCGAGCACGACGATGATATGATTTATTCCATGGAGAAATTTTCTAAAAAATTATTTAAAAATTCGTTTGCTGTCCGTGAAAATCATATCATTACTTATTGAAGTGTGAAAATAAGATTTTTAATATTTTTATTATCATTTATCTTTCTCTTTCTGTTCAAAGTAAGAGGTCAAAGTAATAAAAATGATAAGGAAATAATACAACGGATTACAGAGCGGCCAGAATATGCCCAATATTTATTCAAAGATGAATCGGAATTAACCAAATTCAGTCGATCACAATTTCAACAAGGTTTAAGCAAAATATTAAACTTTATACGAGAGATACTTGCTGACACTTTCAATAAAAGTGGTCGTTCCATAATGAATACAAATTGGTTAAATAATATTTTTAATCTCTCCGTTTGGAAAACTTTACTTTTTTTTATGATTCTAATTATTGGAGTTTTATTTTATAAACTACTTAAAAGAATAAAAATTAAAATGAAACCAAAAATTGATAAAGTTAATCCCTATTATAGCTGGCAAAATTTTTCAAGAATGCCTGATGTGTGGCAAGATTTAATTAGAGAAATTCTTAATTACTATCTTTCATCAATTAATATTATCCTACAACAAGATATGTCACTTAGATATTGTCTTGTATTATTAGAAAATAATCAGAGAAGTGATTCTTTTATTCGTGAACTCGTTGAATTTTTAGAAAAATGGCATTATAGTACGTGGCAACCTGATGAAAAACTAATCAAAAGTTGGTTTGAAAGTATACGTAAAAAGTCTGAACAGTGTAAAAAAATAAAACTCAATATTAATAATGAAGCAGTTATTTAATATTTTTTCAAGAAATACTCGTTTTTGGTTAGTTTCATTTTTATTTATTTTTTTAACACTATGGATATTTCATCAAGTTTTTTTTTCAAAATCAATCTCAGAAAATATTTCAATTTATTCACATCAAAAACAAGGTAATCGTGCATTCTTTGACTACCTCCAAGAATTAGGCATCCCTTTATCGATAGTCTATCAACCAGCCTATATTTGGACTAAAAATTTTATTCAAGATATAAATAAAGTTAACCAATTGAATAAAAATAAATTTCAATATAAATATATCTTTATTGAAAAAGATAACAGTTTATTTTGGTCGGAGTCTGAGGCTCAATGGTTTCGACAATGGCTTGAATTAGGTAATCAAATTATTATTTTTACTCAGAATCCTATAGCATACTGGGAAGCTCTTATGCTACCAATCGTTTATAAAGATAAGAGACGAGAAAAAAAATCTAAACATAATTTTGATGTAGGTTTTGAGCTGAGTATTGAAAAAATATTAAGAAATTTTATTTTTGATAACTTATATACATCGAAGCTAAAGAAAACTCAGTCTGTTTCTGCACAAAAATGCTATTTTAATAATAATTCTAAGCCTATTAATATTATCAGCAATGATTCAGCCTACAATAGAAGACTAATGCACTCAATTCAAAAATCTGGTTGGAAAAATATAGATGAGTGTAGGTATGGTAACCAATCATACCTATGGAAGTGGGCGTATAAAAAAGGTAAGATTACTTTTGCTTATTCTCCTCAAATACTGAGTAATGAAATGATTGCTGATGTCGATAATATATCCTTTATTAAAAAAGCGATCTCCCTAAACAGTAAAGATTTAATTATATGGGATGCTTATCATCATGGAGTATCACAGTCTCCTAACCTTTGGTATTATATTTTTCATACAATCTCTGGACGCGTATTTATATGGCTTGTTGTCGGGTTTTTATTTTATTTTTGGTGCAAAAATAAAAATCTGAAAAAATATCCCTTACCTCAAAAGAAGAAAGAACTTCAAGCCGCCTCTCTTCTTTATTTTCATGCACTTACATCAAAGTTTTCAAAGAAAAAAATTATCCATGATGCTTATGATACATTGAGAGGATATTTGAACAAAAAGCCAAGGCCTATTCAAGATAATAACATCTCTACTAAAAATAAACTTAAATATATATATAATTATTTTAATCAATAACTAACTTCTTGAGGATCAAGATTACGCCATAGAAACCAGACAGCAGCTGTTGAATAGGGCTTCCATTTTGCACAGGCAATATCTTGTATTTGACTGATTGCCTCATCTCGACTCAATTCATAGGCTTTTTCAACTGCTTTAATAAGACCAATATCACTAATTGGAAGTATATCTGATTCTTGAAGGTAGAATATTTGAAACATCTGAAGAGTCCATCGGCCAATTCCTTTAATATCAAGTAAGTTTTGAGAAATTATTTCTGAATTCGTGTTCTCAAACCATGCAGAGTTAATATTATTGACTGTAAACCAGTTCGCAATATTCACCATATATTGAACTTTTTGCTTAGATAGCCCAGCAGATAGTAATCGCTCAGTACCTGCTTTCAATATATTTTTAGGAGTAAGCGAAACTAATTTTATAAGGTTCTTTCTCACCCTATCTGCCGCCTTAACAGAGATTTGTTGACCCACAACAGCATTAATAAGCACCTCAAAAGGAGAGGAATGTTTAATTAAACAACTATTAGGAAATTTTTGAATCAATTGTTTTAAAACTTGATCACGTTCTAAAAATTGCTTTATCGCATCAGGCCACCAAGTAGGAGAATTTGCTTGTAGTCTCAATATTTAATAAAAGTTATGAAGGCGTAATTCTACTTGATTGAACAACATCAGTTAAATGACTACTCTCAAATGAATATTGATTGGATACTTTTTTGAATATTGTTTGTGAATTTTGAAATACCTGATCAATAATTTCTTCGAAATTATTTACAAAATAAAATTGCATTTTTGAGAGAATATCTGCAGGGATATCTTCCATATCTTTTTTATTTTTTGCAGGACAAATAATTTTTTGAATTCCTCCCCTAAATGCTCCCAATACTTTCTCTCGCAACCCACCAATAGGTAAAATTAACCCTCGTAATGTAATTTCACCCGTAAGTGCTATATCATTTTGAATCGGTTTTTGCAGTAGAGCAGAAATTAAACATAGAGTAATTGCTGCACCAGCAGAAGGCCCATCTTTAGGAATACTTCCTTCAGGAACATGCACATAAATATTTGTTTTATCAAAAAAATCTGATGATAATGATAATAAATGTGATCGTGAACGCACATAGCCCACAGCAATATTAACAGATTCCTTCATGATGTCTCCTAAATTGCCTGTAATAGATATTTTACCCGAACCAAATGAAAACAATGCCTCAATACTTAAAATATCACCGCCCGTGCTTGTCCAAGCAAGACCATTACATTTACCAATAACAGGAAACAATTCTTTTTTTCCATAATCATATTTAGGTGCCCGTAAAAAATTTTCAATTACCTCACGCCTTAAATTAACCACTTTATTTGGTTCATCATTTTCCACAATTTGACGGGCAATTTTTCGACATATCTCACTGAGTTTTCGATCTAAAGATCGAACTCCAGCTTCTTTGGTGTAGTGTCTGATGATATAGGAGAATGAATCATCATTATATTCTAAATTATTTTTTTTAAGCCCGTTTTCAGAGAGTTGTTTTTTTATTAAATGAATTTTACTAATTTGAATCTTTTCTTCTTCTGTATAACTACGCACCTCTAATACTTCCAATCGATCAATTAAGACATCAGGAATTGTATGAGTTGTATTGGCTGTCGCAATAAAAAGAACTTGTGATAGATCAAAAGGAATTTCCAAATAATGATCATCAAATTCAAAATTTTGCTCAGGATCCAAAACCTCGAGTAAAGCCGCTGCAGGGTTACCCCGGTAATCAGAAGAAACTTTATCAATTTCATCTAATAAAATCACCGGATTTTTTGTCCCTACACGACTTAGAGCTGTAATAATTCTCCCTGGCATGGCTCCGATATAAGTTTTTCTATGACCTCTAATTTCAGCTTCGTCTCGAATTCCTCCTAAAGAGATTCTCACAAATTTTCTATTTAAGCATTCTGCAAAAGAGCGAGCAAGACTTGTCTTCCCTACACCAGGTGGACCCAGAAAACATAAAATTGGACTTTTTTTAAAATTAGAAAGTTTTTTTACTGCGATATATTCAAGTATTCTTTCTTTTACTTTTTTAATTCCAAAATGACTAACATCTAACTTTATTTCTGCTTTTTTTATATCAGTAACGTCTTTTGAAATTTTATTCCAAGGTAGTTTGAGTATCCAATCTAAATAATTTCGAACTACAGTGGCTTCAGCAGAGATTGGAGGCATTTTTTCAATACGAGAAACTTCTTTATTAAAGTACTCCATAACTCTTTGAGGTAACTTTTTATCTTTAGCTTTTTTTTGATAGTTTTCAACTTCATTCAATTCCTCATCACCTAACTCTGAGCGAATCATTCGAATTTGTTCGTTAAAATAATATTCTTTTTGTGCTTTATCAATTTTTTGTCGAATTTTATTATTAATATCTTGCCCTAACTCATTCAATTCTTTTTGATTTTCTAAACTAAAAATCAATAGAATAGCTCGTTCCATAATATCAAGAGAACTCAAAATCTTTTGTTTAATTTTAAAAGTGGTGTCTAAATTATGGGCGATAAAATCTAATAGCTCTTCTACATTTTTATGATTAATTATATTTTGAAAAGAATTGCTTGATATCACTTTCCAGTATTCATTATATTGGAAAAATAATTTTTTTAATTTTTCAATTTTTTTTTCAAGATCTTGCTTCTTTAATTTATCATTAACTGACTCCCAAGATGTTTTAAGAATTTTTACTTCACAAATATTTACAGAGTCTTCCTCACGCAAAGAAATCAGCTTTATTCGATGTAAACCTTCAACAAGAACTTTATAAGTATGGTCAGGCATTTTAAGCAACTGAAGTATCTCGCACATCACCCCTATTTTAAAAAGATCGGTTTCTTTGGGAAATAATACTTCAGTTTGTTTTTGGGTGATTAATACAATCTTTCGATCAGATGCCATCGCTCGTTGAATAGCCTCAATCGATTTATTTCTTCCAACAAATAAAGAAGCTTCTGTTGTCGGAAAGACAACCATATCAATCAATGGAAGTACTGGATAACTTGTTTTAAAAGTATTCATTGTATTTAATATTCAGTTTATCTAATAAAGAAAAATTAAGCCATTTTCTCTTTATGCTCTGAGAGGTGATGTTCACTACGATCCTTTTTATGATTTTTTAAAGATTTTTCAATAAAATAAATAATTTCAGGTTTCACTTTTTTTAAAACAACATCTCTAGTAATATTTACTTCTTTAATATTTTTGATAGAAGGTACCTCATACATAAGGTCAATCATTATACTTTCAAGATCAGCCCTTAAACCGCGTGCTCCTGTCTCTCGTTTGAGGGCATTCTGTGCTAAACATTTTATGCTTTCCTTATCAAAATTTAAACAAATATTTTCAAAAGAAAACATTGCTTGAAATTGCTTAATCAAAGAATTTTTTGGTTCTGTTAATATTTTAATAAAATGCTTTTCATCAAGAGAATGTAAGGCTCTAACAACAGGTAATCGACCAATAAATTCAGGAATCAACCCATATTTCATCAAATCATCTGGTGTCACCATCTTTAGATATTCAGTTTTTGAAACTTCTAATTCTGACTTAGGCAAAGCATCAAACCCAATAGAGGTGTTTTCAACTCGTGATCGTATAATATCATTGAGCCCTTCAAACGCACCCCCACATATAAATAAAATATTTTTTGTATTAATTCGTAAAAAATCTTGATTTGGGTGTTTTCTGCCTCCAGCAGGTGGAACATTTGCGACAGTACCTTCAATAATTTTAAGCAGTGCTTGCTGAACCCCTTCTCCAGAAACATCTCTAGTTATAGAAGGGTTATCATTTTTTCTCGCAATTTTATCAATTTCATCAATATAAATAATACCAATTTCTGCTTGTGCAATATCCTGAGAAGCATTTTGATACAGACGTAAAATAATATTCTCGACATCTTCTCCTACATAACCAGCTTCTGTCAAAGTAGTAGCGTCAACAATGGCAATGGGAACTTGAATCAGTTTAGCTAAAGTTTGAGCGAGTAGTGTTTTGCCAGAACCTGTTGGACCCACAAGAAGAATATTTGATTTTTCAATTTCAATATTCTTTTTGGAGGCTAAGGAAGGCCTTTTTTTATCTCGCTTAATATTACCTTTATTATTTTGATCAAACTGTATCCGTCTATAATGATTATAAATTGCAACAGCTAAGGCTTTTTTTGCTTCATCTTGACCAATAACATATTTATCAAGTTTTAATTTAATTTCTTTTGGCTTGAGAAGATTTACAAGATCAAAATTATTATTATCAATAAGATCATCATCAAGTAAAATTGTATTACAGAAATGAATACATTCATCACATATAGAGACACCAGGGCCAGCAACTAATCGAGTTACTTGTTCTTGTCCCTTTCCGCAGAAGGAACATTGAATTTTATTAGAGTCTTCTTTAGAAGACATACCTAAACTCGAATATTGCTCTCACAAATAATAATTTAGACCAATAATTTTATTGATTAAAACAAATTTAGCTTTTTTTTCGAGCATCTATAATATTATCAATAATTCCATATTTTAAAGCTTTGGAAGCATCCATATAAAGATCACGATCAGTTTCTGCTTCAATTTTTTTAAGACTTTGTTTAGTATGATTTACGTAAAGACCATTAATTACATCGCGAACACGAATAATTTCACTAGCCTGAATTTCAATATCACTAGCTTGCCCGGAAGCACCACCTAATGGCTGATGAAGTAATATCCGAGCATTAGGCAAAGCAGCTCTTTTCCCTTTTGTTCCACTACATAAAATTAAAGTAGCGATATTTGACGCCTGCCCAACACATACAGTGCGAATATTAGGTCGTATATACTGCATAGTATCATAAATAGCAAGCCCTGCAGAAACATACCCACCAGGAGAATTGATATACAAAAAAATATCTTTTTCAGGGTTTTCAGATTCTAAGAAAAGCAACTGAGCGATAACGACATTAGCGTATTCATCATTGAGCCCATAACCAAGAAAAACAATTCTATCTTTCAAAAGCCGTGAATAAATATCGTATTGACGTTCCCCTCGACTAGTTTGTTCAATGACAATTGGAGAAAAAGACATATACTAGCCAGTTTAAAAGCCGTATGCTAGATGTATAGATTTTTTTCAAAACTATCTTTCTATTGGCAGAGAGATTTTAATAAATATAGTGATAAGTCTGATTAGAGAATATTTAACCAATAGAATAAATAATCAAAAGATTACACACAAATACCTTGATAAGCTCATACATAAAATTAATTCAAAATAAATTTAAAGCTTGACTTCTTGATATTTTATCTTTCTCTGGGCGAGCAGTAGAAGGGTTGACTTTTAAATCTTTTTTGATCTTGATCATTTCCCTTCGTTACTGGGAGGAGTGGCAGAGTGGTCGAATGCGGCGGTCTTGAAAACCGTTGTACCTTCACGGGTACCGTGGGTTCGAATCCTACCTCCTCCGTATTTTGAAAGACTCGAACTCCCCTTCCAAGGGGATTTTAGTAGTTTTTTGGCTTGGTAAGGTGATCTTTCCCGAGACTGCTGATAGGCAGTCTTTGTGGGTGTCGTTCAAACACTAGACCTCGTTGAGAAGCTAACGAAAGCTAATAGTCCAAAGCAAACGGCTACAGAATTACTTGAATTTGTCAAGCTGAAGCAAACAGATTTAGTCACCAAAGACTACTTTGAAGCCAAAATGACAACTACTGATTCTAAAATCAAAGCAGTCAAAAACGAGCTAAACGCCCAAATAACAGGTCTCAAACTTTTTGTTGGTTTTAACACAGCTTTGCTCATGGCGTATTGATTAAGCTTTTTATTGACTAGCAGCTGCTAACCCGTACGCTTTGTATGAAGTGAGTAGATAGCCTTATGCTATTTTTAGAGGTTATGGGCTAGCGTATAAAAGTGCTAGCCCAAAAGCAGGCTAAAAAAGTTAGTGCATATTTTAAATTAGTTTTCATTCTACAATTTTTACCACTTTTTCAAGAGCCTGACTACCACGTACGATGATGCGGAAATCTCCTATTTCAAAGGGACCTTGTACTTGGTAGCTTATTGCTTTCAGAGGCGCCCCCAATGACGAACAGTGCACATCTCCCGGTTCGTAAGAATGCAAAGCCTCAGGAGTTAGCTGAAGATTATTATTCTTTCGTATGGCACCCCAAGGGCCCCAAGAGAAAGATTCATCGCAATATATAGAGTCTATGTGACAATGCTCATCATGATGAGCATGATCATCCTGAACATCACAGGTATTTTTTAATATTATCTCAAAACTTTTACTAGAAACAGGTACTTCTTCAGGAGCTTCTATCTCATGAAATAAAAGCATTCTCGTTTCAGTTATGGTTTGATCTTCGCATTGAAAGATGCAAAAGATGCACGCCAAGATGAAAATAAATTCTTTCACTACTCTATTTTAAATCTACGTGATGCATGTCAATACTTTATACGTTATTCTACAATTATTCTACAATTTTTACCACTTTTTCAAGAGTCGTATCATTAGGTTCATGCACTATGATGTGGAAACTACCTATTTCAAAGGGGCCTTGTACTTGGTAGGTTTTTGCCTCTATACCCCAGAATCCCCCACAAACGTCATCTCCCGGTTGGTAAGAATGTAAAGCTTGAGGAGTCAGCTCAAGTTTGTTGTTCTTGCGATCAGTAACCCAAGAGAAAGATTCATAGCAATGTATATATTCACAACCATCATCATCACAGATATTCTTTAATGTTATCTCAAAACTTTCACTAGAAACAGATACTTCTTCAGGGGCTTCTATCTCATCAAATTGAAGCATTCTTGTTCTAGTTATGGTTTCATCATTTTCGCATTGAAAGATGCAAAAAACGCACGCCAAGATGAAAATAAATTCTTTCACTACTTTATTTTAAATCAGTTTTCATTCTACAATTATTCTACAATTTTTACCACTTTTTCAAGAGTCGTATCATTAGGTTCATGCACTATGATGTGAAAACTACCTATTTCAAAAGGGCCTTGTACTTGGTGGGTTATTGCCTCCAGAGACATTCCCAATAGCTGACAAACGTCATCTCCCGGTTGGATAGTAGTTGAACCCTGAGGAGTCAGCTCAAGTTTGTTATTCTTGCGATCGGTAACCCAAGAAAGATATTCCTCACAAGCTAGATGGCCTATATAACAATCCTCCTCCTCATCATCACAGATATTCTTTAATGTTATCTCAAAACTTTCACTAGAAACAGGTACTTCTTCAGGGGCTTCTATCTCATCAAATTGAATTATTCTTGTTTCGGTTATGGTTTGATCTTCGCATCGAAAGATGCAAAAAACGCACGCCAAGATGAAAATAAATTCTTTCACTACTTTATTTTAAATCAGTTTTCATTCTACAATTATTCTACAATTTTTACCACTTTTTCAAGAGTCGTTTTTTGAAAAGTCGGATAATGAAAAGCCGGGTAATGACGAGTCTGAAAATAATTACGTTGGTGTACGATGATGTGAAAACTACCTATTTCAAAAGGGCCTTTTATTTGGTAGGTTATTGCCTCCAGAGACATCCCCAATTGCAGACATTGGTAGATATTTCCCCGTTGGTAAGAATACGAACCCTGAGGAGTCAGCTCAAGTTGATTGTTCTTGCGATCGGTAACCCAAGAAAGATATTCCTCACAATCTAGATGGCCTATATAACAATTCTCATCATCATCATCACAGATATTCTTTAATGTTATCTCAAAACTTTCACTAGAAACAGGTACTTCTTCAGGGGCTTCTATCTCATCAAATTGAAGCATTCTTGTTCTAGTTATGGTTTCATCATTTTCGCATTGAAAGATGCAAAAGACGCACGCCAAGATGAAAATAAATTCTTTCACTACTCTATTTTAAATTAGTTTTCATTCTACAATTATTCTACAATTTTCACTACTTTTTCAAGAGTCTGACTACCACGTACGATGATGTGGAAACTACCTATTTCAAAGGGACCTTGTACTTGGTAGCTTATTGCTTTCAGAGGCGCCCCCAATGACGAACAATGCACATCTCCCGGTTCGTAAGAATGCAAAGCCTCAGGAGTTAGCTGAAGGTAATTGTTTTTTCGACCGGCACCCCAAGAGAAAGATTCATCGCAATATATAGAGTCTATGTGACAATGCTCATCATGATGAGCATGATCATCCTGAACATCACAGGTGTTTTTTAATGTTATCTCAAAACTTTTACTAGAAACAGATACTTCTTCAGGGGCTTCTATCTCATGAAATTGAAGTATTCTCGTTTCAGTTATGGTGTCAGTTCCAGTTTCAGTTTCAGTTCTAGTTTCAGTTATGGTTTGATCTTCGCATTGAAAGATGCAAAAGACGCACGCCAAGATGAAAATAAATTCTTTCACTACTTTATTTTAAATCAGTTTTCATTCTACAATTATTCTACAATTTTTACTACTTTTTCAAGAGTCATTTTTTGAAAAGTCGGATAATGAAAAGCCGGGTAATGACGAGTCTGAAAATAATTACGTTGGTGTACGATGATGCGGAAACTACCTATTTCAAAGGGACCTTGTACTTGGTAGGTTATTGCCTCCAGAGACATCCCCAATGCCTGACAAACGTCATCTCCCGGTTGGATAGTAGTTGAACCCTGAGGAGTCAGCTCAAGTTTGTTATTCTTGCGATCGGTAACCCAAGAAAGATATTCCTCACAAGCTAGAGAGCTTATATGACAATTCTCATCATCATCATCACAGATATTCTTTAATGTTATCTCAAAACTTTTACTAGAAACAGATACTTCTTCAGGGGCTTCTATCTCATCAAATTGAAGCATTCTTGTTCTAGTTATGGTGTCAGTTTCAGTTCTAGTTTCGGTTCTAGTTTCAGTTTCAGTTTCAGTTATAGTTTCGGTTATGGGCTGATCTTCGCATTGAAAGATGCAAAAGACGCACGCCAAGATGAAAATAAATTCTTTCACTACTTTATTTTAAATCAGTTTTCATTCTACAATTTTCACTACTTTTTCAAGAGTCGTTTTTTGAAAAGTCGGATAATGAAAAGCCGGGTAATGACGAGTCTGAAAATAATTACGTTGGTGTACGATGATGCGGAAACTACCTATTTCAAAAGGGCCTTTTATTTGGTAGGTTATTGCCTCCAGAGACATCCCCAATTGCAGACATTGGTAGATATTTCCCCGTTGGTAAGAATACGAACCCTGAGGAGTCAGCTCAAGTTGATTGTTCTTGCGATCGGTAACCCAAGAAAGATATTCCTCACAAGCTAGATGGCCTATATAACAATTCTCATCATCATCATCACAGATATTCTTTAATATTATCTCAAAACTTTCACTAGAAACAGATACTTCTTCAGGGGCTTCTATCTCATCAAATTGAAGCATTCTTGTTCTAGTTATGGTTTCATCATTTTCGCATTGAAAGATGCAAAAGACGCACACCAAGATGAAAATAAATTCTTTCACCACTCTATTTTAAATCAGTTTTCATTCTACAATTTTTACCACTTTTTCAAGAGTCGTATCATTAGGTTCATGCACTATGATGTGAAAACTACCTATTTCAAAGGGGCCTTGTACTTGGTAGGTTTTTGCCTCTATACCCCAGAATCCCCCACAAACGGCATCTCCCGGTTGGTAAGAATGTAAAGCTTGAGGAGTCAGCTCAAGATAATTGTTCTTGCGATCAGTAACCCAAGAGAAAGATTCATAGCAATGTATATATTCACAACCATCATCATCACAGATATTCTTTAATGTTATCTCAAAACTTTCACTAGAAACAGATACTTCTTCAGGGGCTTCTATCTCATGAAATTGAAGTATTCTTGTTTCGGTTATGGTTTGATCTTCGCATTGAAAGATGCAAAAAACGCACGCCAAGATGAAAATAAATTCTTTCACTACTTTATTTTAAATCAGTTTTCATTCTACAATTATTCTACAATTTTTACCACTTTTTCAAGAGTCGTTTTTTGAAAAGTCGGATAATGAAAAGCCGGGTAATGACGAGTCTGAAAATAATTACGTTGGTGTACGATGATGTGAAAACTACCTATTTCAAAGGGGCCTTGTACTTGGTAGGTCTCTGTTCCTAGATGCCCCAATGCCCCACAAACGGCATCTCCCGGTTGGTAAGAATGCGAAGCTTGAGGAGTCAGCTCAAGATAATTGTTCTTGCGATCAGTAACCCAAGAGAAAGATTCATAGCAATGTAGATAGTCTATTCCACAACCACCATCATAACAGGTATTCTTTAATATTATTTCAAAACTTTCACTAGAAACAGATACTTCTTCAGGGGCTTCTATCTCATGAAATTGAAGTATTCTTGTTTCGGTTATGGTTTGATCTTCGCATTGAAAGATGCAAAAGACGCACGCCAAGATAAAAATAAATTCTTTCACTACTTTATTTTAAATCAGTTTTCATTCTACAATTATTCTACAATTTTCACTACTTTTTCAAGAGTCTGACTACCACGTACGATGATGTGGAAACTACCTATTTCAAAGGGACCTTGTACTTGGTAGCTTATTGCTTTCAGAGGCGCCCCCAATGACGAACAATGCACATCTCCCGGTTCGTAAGAATGCAAAGCCTCAGGAGTTAGCTGAAGGTAATTGTTTTTTCGACCGGCACCCCAAGAGAAAGATTCATCGCAATATATAGAGTCTATGTGACAATGCTCATCATGATGAGCATGATCATCCTGAACATCACAGGTGTTTTTTAATGTTATCTCAAAACTTTTACTAGAAACAGATACTTCTTCAGGGGCTTCTATCTCATGAAATTGAAGTATTCTCGTTTCAGTTATGGTGTCAGTTCCAGTTTCAGTTTCAGTTCTAGTTTCAGTTATGGTTTGATCTTCGCATTGAAAGATGCAAAAGACGCACGCCAAGATGAAAATAAATTCTTTCACTACTTTATTTTAAATCAGTTTTCATTCTACAATTATTCTACAATTTTTACCATTTTTTCAAGAGTCGTTTTTTGAAAAGTCGGATAATGAAAAGCCGGGTAATGACGAGTCTGAAAATAATTACGTTGGTGTACGATGATGTGAAAACTACCTATTTCAAAGGGGCCTTGTACTTGGTAGGTTATTGCCTCCAGAGACATTCCCAATAGCTGACAAACGTCATCTCCCGGTTGGATAGTAGTTGAACCCTGAGGAGTCAGCTCAAGTTGATTGTTCTTGCGATCGGTAACCCAAGAAAGATATTCCTCACAAGCTAGAGAGCTTATATGACAATTCTCATCATCATCATCACAGATATTCTTTAATATTATCTCAAAACTTTCACTAGAAACAGATACTTCTTCAGGGGCTTCTATCTCATCAAATTGAAGCATTCTTGTTCTAGTTATGGTTTCATCATTTTCGCATTGAAAGATGCAAAAAACGCACGCCAAGATGAAAATAAATTCTTTCACTACTTTATTTTAAATCAGTTTTCATTCTACAATTATTCTACAATTTTTACCACTTTTTCAAGAGTCGTTTTTTGAAAAGTCGGATAATGAAAAGCCGGGTAATGACGAGTCTGAAAATAATTACGTTGGTGTACGATGATGTGAAAACTACCTATTTCAAAAGGGCCTTTTATTTGGTAGGTTATTGCCTCCAGAGAGATCCCCAATGCCTGACAAACGTCATCTCCCGGTTGGATAGTAGTTGAACCCTGAGGAGTCAGCTCAAGTTGATTGTTCTTGCGATCGGTAACCCAAGAAAGATATTCCTCACAAGCTAGATGGCCTATATAACAATCCTCCTCATCATCATCACAGATATTCTTTAATGTTATCTCAAAACTTTCACTAGAAACAGATACTTCTTCAGGGGCTTCTATCTCATCAAATTGAAGCATTCTTGTTCTAGTTATGGTTTCATCATTTTCGCATTGAAAGATGCAAAAGACGCACGCCAAGATGAAAATAAATTCTTTCACCACTCTATTTTAAATCTACGTGATGCATGTCAATACTTAACACGTTAATCTATAATTTTTACTATTTTTTCAAGAGTCGTATCATTAGGTTCATGCACTATGATGTGAAAATATGCACATCTGACATGGTGATCACCCTAGCAATCACCATCTGTATTAGTTTGTGAATAATTACGCTAAACAGGACAGCTGTCGTTCACATCTTATACCCAACGTTGTCGCAAAAGTCACCGAATCTGTCTATTATAGCGGTTTGGGTTAGTAGGAAAATTATCTCTATCATCTCTTACGCCATCAAAATCGTGGTCTGATTTTATATAGGCGATTCTCAAACCTAGGTTTACTCTGCTATAGACTTTTACAAGCCCGAGATAGTACCACGGTCTTTTATAGCCATTTCTCCAAAGCTGAGCATAGACCTTATAATATCCACTCTGAGGGGCGGTGAATTCTACCATTTCCCAGTTATTGGCATCTGAAATTGATGTAGCAATCCTTCGTCCATTTGGGCCATCAACCATTAACTCGATATCCATTGCCAGTTTATTCAGCTCATCGCAGCCTACAGAATAATCATTCAGCCAAGAGATCACGACTCTAATTTTACTTTTACGAGGTATATAATATTTTTTAAGTAGTTTTCGACCTCTATTACTCGGGAAAAAACTATTTCTGTAATTCCACCAAGCATAATAACCATTTTCGTTCCACTGGATGGCACCTACACCATCAGCATCAGTATTAGTATTAGCATTAGCATCTTGCCTCAATTCGATGTTCTTGACAGACATCGCGATCATAGATGCCTTGATCAACTGAGGCTGTTTCTTGAGGAGTGGCCATCTTGAAGTCAAAGAAGCCGCCATCCCAGCCGCCAAAGGAGCAGCAAAACTGGTGCCATTGATGGGCGAACCGCTATCGGTAAAATGTTTCCAAGTGGCGACAGCTGTTCTGTCGGCGGTAATTGAAGTAGGATACCTAAGGAATGCACCCGGAGCTACGATCTCTGGTTTTATGGCTCCTGTTTCTGGGTCATCTCTATCTGAAAATGTAGCCATCGTATCGTTTGCATCGTTGTAAGCCCCCACAGTGATGGCATTATGAGCTTTACCTGGGGAAGTTACGAAGGGTCGTCCCTTATTGTAGCCATTTCCCGCAGCAACAAATACAGCCACTCGGTCATTCCAGACATGCTTTTCTAATGCAGAATCAAAGTTTAACCAACGACTAGAAGCCTCACTACTCTCAAACCCAAAAGAATAATTTACGATATGAACTCGGTCTTTCAGCCACCTTGGCAGAGAATATCTTTCATCTGAACAATATAGATTGCTATAAGGAGCCATAACCTTTATGCTCTGGGCTACCAGAGTGGCGTGCTCAGCGGTAGGCCTATCTTCCCAATAATGAGAACCACCCACATTAGCCAGATAACCGGGTATCCACTTACCAAAATAAAAGGTATTGGGGTCAAAACAAGCATTGTACGCCTCCCTCATATAGACCCCTACCCCAGAACCCACTTGCTGTACGTAATCAGCTTCAACCCGATGAGCGGTGTACATAAAGGTATCTCGATAGGCAGAATCTACACTATCTGTAGCCACTTCTTTAACATCGATGCTTTGTATGAGGTCTTCGTTTTTTATCAAGGTATTGATCTCGGCTTTGGTCAAATCAATCTCGATAAGCCCAGTGGAGTCATCAATTAAACCCGCTCTTTCTTTAAGTTGTATGCTGGTTTCTTCTTCTAGCGTCTGCATTATTTTTGTAGACCCTTTTTTTCGGAGTTTGCTGGTTTCGCTCAATATAGAACTGCTTTCTTTTTCTAGCAGTTCTACCTGACTTTCCAGACTTGGCATATCTTGCATGTTTGATACCATGTCGGCATCGCTTGAGCTGATCTCGGCACTTGTCATCTCCCCTCCTGTGATCTCAAATACAACGGACATATTGGGCTGTTTGTATTCGTTTAGTTGAGGTCTATGCAGAAGTAGACTTACCGCCACTTTTTCGTTGGCATTGTCTGACATCGTAGCCAACTTAGTTTGTAAATCATGTAGAATAAGAGGTTCGTCAGCGAATTTATTCTCAAACTGCAAACCTACGCTAGCGTTTCTCATTCGGGTGCCGTAATAGCCATCAAGATTCTCTTTACTTTTCCCTCCATGCATAAATTCAATATAACGCACCCCTTTAGGATAATCTGTAAAGATAAATTGCTCTTTGAGCCATTCATCCACCCAGTCACAATCACCAGCTAATGTTTTGTAGCGTGTTTCTTTTCTGACCAATTCTTTTTTATTCGCATCCCATAGTTCAACTTTAAGAAAATATCTGTCTCCCCCACACCATGTTTTAGAGAATTCTTCAGAGGCATGAATGGGCGGCATCTCTTCGTCTAAAAGACTAGTAGAGATACCTATTTTTTCAAGATTCACAACCTGCCTTTTTATATTCCAACCACGGGTAGTACCAAAAAACTCCCCTCCTTGCCACTCTCGAAAGGTCTTACCTTGGTAGTAAAATCCTTTTTTTCCTGTTCTTTTGCTTTTTTCTTCTCGCAAACCTCTTTCTTTTACGATCAACCAACCCGATACGCCTTTATCGCCATTGGGGTTTTCAAGTAAATTTTTTGGACTACCTGTTTCGAGAATGCTGTCTTCTTCAGCAGTAGGGTTTCTCATTTGAGAATCTTGCTCACCATTCATTTCGAGTATAGCATGAGAATAATTAGTTTGAGGGAGCAAACTAACCTTGGCTTTATCTATAGTGGCCTTTATAGACGACCCACCTTGTATTTCTCGCCAAAGCGACGAATCTTGGGTGCAATTTGAACCGAAAAAACCAAGCGACAAAGCTAAAGAAGTTAGTGCATATTTTAAATTAGTTTTCATTCTACAATTTTCACTACTTTTTCAAGAGTCTGACTACCACGTACGATGATGCGGAAATCTCCTATTTCAAAGGGACCTTGTACTTGATAGGTTATTGCCTCCAGAGATATCCCCTCTGCCAGACATCGGTAGATATTTCCCCGTTGGTAAGAATACGAACCCTGAGGAGTCAGCTCAAGTTTGTTATTCTTGCGATCGGTAACCCAAGAAAGATATTCCTTACAACCTAGAGAACTTATATGACAATCCTCCTCATCATCATCACAGATATTCTTTAATATTATCTCAAAAACTTCACTAGAAACAAGTACTTCTTCAGGGGCTTCTATCTCATCAAATTGAAGTATTCTTGTTTCGGTTATGGTTTCATCATTTTCGCATTGAAAGATGCAAAAAACGCACGCCAAGATGAAAATAAATTCTTTCACTACTCTATTTTAAATCTACGTGATGCATGTCAATACTTTATACGTTAATCTACAATTATTCTACAATTTTTACCACTTTTTCAAGAGTCGTATCATTAGGTTCATGCACGATGATGTGGAAACTACCTATTTTAAAGGGGCCTTGTACTTGGTAGGTTTTTGCCTCTATACCCCAGAATCCCAAACAAATGGCATCTCCCGGTTGGTAAGAATGTAAAGCTTGAGGAGTCAGCTCAAGATAATTGTTCTTGCGATCAGTAACCCAAGAGAAAGATTCATAGCAATGTATATATTCACAACCATCATCATCACAGGTATTCTTTAATATTATTTCAAAACTTTTACTAGAAACAGGTACTTCTTCAGGGGCTTCTATCTCATCAAATTGAAGTATTCTTGTTTCGGTTATGGTTTCATCATTTTCGCATTGAAAGATGCAAAAGACACACGCCAAGATGAAAATAAATTCTTTCACTACTCTATTTTAAATCAGTTTTCATTCTACAATTATTCTACAATTTTTACCACTTTTTCAAGAGTCGTATCATTAGGTTCATGCACTATGATGTGAAAACTACCTATTTCAAAGGGGCCTTGTACTTGGTAGGTTTTTGCCTCTATACCCCAGAATCCCCCACAAACGTCATCTCCCGGTTGGTAAGAATGTAAAGCTTGAGGAGTCAGCTCAAGATAATTGTTCTTGCGATCAGTAACCCAAGAGAAAGATTCATAGCAATGTATATATTCACAACCATCATCATCACAGATATTCTTTAATGTTATCTCAAAACTTTCACTAGAAACAGATACTTCTTCAGGGGCTTCTATCTCATGAAATTGAAGTATTCTTGTTTCGGTTATGGTTTGATCTTCGCATTGAAAGATGCAAAAGACGCACGCCAAGATGAAAATAAATTCTTTCACTACTCTATTTTAAATCTACGTGATGCATGTCAATACTTTATACGACTGGATATACTTATGTACGGTGAGGAATCTTTTTTTATAAATTAGACATTAAGATTGTATCTATTTCTTTACCTCATTACTTTTTTCCACTTCCTCGATCAAATCAAGCAAACGTGCAGTAGCTATTGTTGCATATTTTTTTTGATGGTTCAATACCATAGATATTGATTTTGACAATATGGTAGTATGGGTATTTCTATTTTTTCTAGTATTAGGCTCCCCTCTCAGCTTCATTAAAGAAGTAATAAAATCATATCTAACGTCTTTATCTTTTATTTTTCTACATTTCGCTCTGCATCTTTGCAAGATATCTTTTAAAATCTCTTGATTACTCATAGTTTATCTCCTTCACTTCTTTTTAATATTTGTTATATTAAACCTAAATTCATAATCACTATTATTATAGAATATATATATAAAGTATTGAAATCAGCTAATAAAAAACTTATTTCAAATTAAATATATAATTTAAATTATATAACATACGCCTTGACACCACAGCCACCAAAAATTGATGGTAAATATAGTTGTGTTGTCAATTGTTTTTTTTTAAAATTTTATTTTTCAAAAAAAAAATAAAGGACTCTCCAGTTTTCACACTTCATAACAAATAAAGGCTAAATTGACCGCTTCAAGATGAAACTTACATTGAACTCAAATAATTTTAAGATTATTTAACTTTTATGATTTGACAAAATGTTTGAATATTAAAATTCATCTAGCTGTATGAGGTATAATTATGACAACGGCAAAAAAAGAAATGAAAGAGAATAAAAAAGAGAGATTTGAGTTTCAAGCTGAAACAAAAAAACTCCTTAGTTTAATGATTAGTTCAATCTATAGTAATAAAGAGATTTTTCTAAGAGAGTTAATCTCTAATGCCTCTGATGCCTTAGATAAACTCAATTTTGCAGCGCTCACTCAAGCTGATTTGATTAAACCAGATGGAAAACAAGAGATCAGAATTGAATATGATAAAAAGTTAAGAACATTAACGATTCATGATAATGGAATTGGAATGAATCGCAAAGAACTCATCTCAAACATTGGTACAATCGCTAAATCAGGTACAGAAGAGCTCATGAAAAAAATACAGAAAGCTAAAGAAAATAATGATCAAAGTCAAACGGCTGAAATGATTGGTCAATTTGGTGTTGGATTTTATTCTGTTTTTATGGTCGCAGATAAAGTGGATCTACTCACTTCTAAAGCAGGTACTTCTAAAGCGATATTATGGACATCCACCGGAGATGGAAGCTACGAAATTGAAGATGTCAAAAGTAACTCACATGGCACATCCGTTACGCTTTACCTAAAAGACTCTGAACCAAATGCAGGTCTTGATGATTTTACTGAATCATATGTAATTGAAAAAGTCGTTAAAAAATATTCTGATTTTATTAATTACTCTATTATTCTTAAAGATGAACGCAAGGAAGTTGAAAAAGATAAAGACGGCAAGGTTATTGAAGGAGGAAAAACTGAGATTGTAATTGAAGATAAAGTTTTAAACTCAATGAAACCTATCTGGACGAGACAAAAAAATGAGGTAAAAGATGAAGAATATGAGGAATTTTATAAACATATCGCCCATGATTGGAATAAACCCTTTCGTATAATTCCATTTAAGGCAGAAGGGCGTATTGAATATACCTCCCTGCTTTTTTTACCAGCTCAAGCTCCTTTTGATTTATTCTATCAAAATTATAAAAGTGGTCTACAACTGTATGTCAAAAAAATCTTAATTGTGGAGAATTTTGAAGACTTACTCCCCACTTATCTCCGCTTTGTTAAGGGTGTAGTCGACTCCCCTAGTCTACCCTTAAATATTTCTAGAGAAATGCTTCAGAAAGATATTCATATCACATTAATCAAGAAAGGTTTGACAAGTAAAATTTTATCAACTTTAAAACAAATATTTGAAAAAGAACATGATAAATATATTGAATTTTGGAAAGAATTTGGAGTTGCCCTCAAAGAAGGTTTAACTTCAGATTACGAAAATAAAGATAAATTACTAAACCTTCTGCTTTACCCTTCTTCTTTTTCAGAAGATAAGTTAACTAGTTTAAAGCAATATAAAGAACGTATGCCCGATGGACAAAAGAACATCTATTATGTTGCAGGAGATTCTAGGGAAATGGTCGAAAATTCTCCCCATATCGAAAAATTTAGAGAAAGAGGCTACGAAATACTTTATTTGCTTGATCCTATCGATGAGATGGTAGTAAATTCAATTGGTGAATTTGATAAAAAAAAGCTAGTTTCTGTTGAGGCTGGTTTTGAAGAACTAGTTGATCAAAAAGATAAAGAAAAATCAGAAAAAGAACTTAAAGCTAAAGAAGAAGAAATGTCTGATTTGCTCAAGAATTTACAAAAAAAATTAGATAATTATGTCAAAGAAGTTAAGATCACTGACCGATTAGTTTCAGCTCCAGCCTGTGTGGTGGGTGATTCTGCTTCTGGAATTAGCCTTCATTTGGAAAAACTCCTTAAAAAAAGCGGCCAAGAAACTCCTTCTTCTAAAAAAATTTTAGAATTAAATCCAGCACATCCTATTATTACTAAATTACATACTCGCTTCAAAAATGATAAAAATGACTCTATCATTGAAGAATACGCTGAATTGCTTTATGGCTACGGCATGCTTGCTGAAGGACGTGAGATTGAGAATATTGGAAAATTTAGTAAACTAATCTCGCAAATAATGGAAAAAGCAATTTAATAGCTCTTCATTGTATCTTAGAACAGTGAACAATCTCAAATCTTTGATAAAAAGATAGAGGCAGATACTTGTTGTTAATTTTTTTGTACAGTTTTCTAAATTAAAAGTAAAAGCAATAGGAAAATATAATTTTATTCAGTATGGATACATAAAAAATGTGAGGGTTAATATAAAAACTTTTGATAATTACCAAAGTCATCAGGCTACATACTATAGATCACAAGAATATATCGCTAAAATATATTCTTTGTTGAAGGCTCACTATGGGCTCGTCAAAACTCCTTTAAATTACCAAACAATTGAACAACTTGCAATTGCAGTTATATTATCAGCACAATGCACCGATGAAAGAGTGAATATCGTAACTAAAACACTATTTAAAGAATGTCCAAATATGCACGCTCTTCATAAAACTTCTTTGAAGCATCTTGAAAAACTTGTTTTCTCTACTGGATTTTATAAAAATAAAGCTTCGAATTTAAAAAAATTAGCCAAAATATTAATTGAAAAATACGGAGGAAGTATACCTAATTCTTTTGATATCCTCATTACTCTGCCGGGCATTGGCAGAAAAACAGCGAATGTAATTATGGCCGTTGCTTTCAATCAAACACCAGGAATCGTCGTTGATACTCATGTTCGTCGAATTACACAACTTTTAGGACTTACCTCCAAAAAAACTCCTGAACAAATAGAAAAAGATTTAATCACTTTTTTACCGAAAAATTTTTGGAAAGATTTTCCTTTATACCTAATCTATTTAGGTCGAGAGTTTTGTATCGCAAATAGACCAGACTGTGTTACTTGTATTTTAAATAATATCTGTTTTACTGGGCTACATAAGAATTAAGGTTCGTCGATATTATATACGTTTAGTACCGTGAAATGGATATTTAAAATTTATAAAGTTTTTTTGAGACAAAAGCGATATTTTCGTGTAAAAGACGTCTCTTCTAAATTAATATTCATTGGAATATTGATAACTATCGCATCTTTTTGTCAATCAGGCTCTATCAAATGGTCTGAAATTGATAGTTTAAAAAATAATATTAACTATATTCGTGGAAAAAAATATAGTCAATTAATTAAAAGAATAAAACAAAAAAATGTAAAATTAAATTATGCAGAATATTTTATGATAGGCAAAGCTTATTTTTTTCTTAATAAATATAGGCAAGCATCTCAATGGTTTGCTAAATCAATTTTTTATGGTGAAAACAAGTCTAAAAAATATACCTCCTCTCAATTATACTCCTATTTAACTTCATGGAATAATATTTTAAAAAAAGATTCACCTTTAAGGGCAGAAGCTCTTTATCACATAGCTCTTTGCCATCATAAATTAGGAAAGAATAAAAAAGCTATCCGTTTTTTAGAGATCATGAAAGCACACCTCAATGAAGAAATAGAAGAAAAATATTGGATACTCAAAGCTCAAGCTTATATGCCTACAAGTAAGAGTAGAGCTTTATCTATTTACGAAAAACTTATTCAGAAATATAAAAAATCAACATACCATGTTAGAAAGGCTTCAATTTATGCGTCTAAAAAAGAAAATTTAAAAGCATTAAACTCCTATTTTCAAGCATTAAAATTTACAAATGTTGTATGGTCGTATAAAATAGCAGTAAATAAAATTATAAAATTAATCAAAAAACAACCTTCTTTGAAAAATACATTAACTTTGCAACAAAATATTTTTTTAGCTGAAGGATATCGTATAACAAGACAATATTCACAGGCCAAAAAAATATGGAAGAAAATTAAAATAACTTCACTCCTCGCTTCTGATAAATTTATCTACATTAAATTTTATTCATTATATTTGTTTGCAAAAAAAAGATACAAAGAGTCCATTTTATTTATAAATAAATATTCTCAATCTTTAAGAAAAAAAGAAAAAGAAGATATATTGTACACATTAAGCACTAAATTATTAAAAATTAATCGATACAAAGATATACTTGCATTAGTACCACCATATTATTCTAATCAAAAATTGAGTTTACAACGTATGCAAGCTCTCAGAAAACTTAAAAGTAATACTAGAGAACAAGAAGCCGCTTATTATCTCAAGAATCATGATGCAGACTCTCCAATTACAGAGCGTACATATTTTTCTTCATGTCTTGATAAAATACTTAAAAAAGAGACAAATCAAGCTCTTGTTTGTTTAAAAAGCTTAGCCACCCATACAAAAGGAGTTTCTACAGGAGGGAGGTCAAGATATTTTTTGGCTAAACTTTCTGAAGAAAAGGATAAAGCATCAGATTCAAGAAAAAAATATGCAAAGGTTTATCTAAATTCACCTTCTGATTTTTATACTTTTAAAGCCTTAGAAAAATCTTATGATAATAAAAAAAAAATATCTTTGCCTAAAAATAATATAAATAAAATTAGATATTGGTTATCGTATCAAGCCGGAAATAAAATAAAACTTCAAAAATTTTTTACGAAGAAAAAAAATAATCCTAAATACTCTGTTGATCCATTTTGGATAACATGGGAAAAAGATTTAGATGACCTAAACAATGCCAGCCCTAAAATTAAACAGGCAATTATTTTTATTGCTATGGGATTTAATCGTTTAGCTCAAACTTATCTCAAAGATGTCAAATTAATTGATAAACTATTGATTTATCAAAAAGCCGGGCATTTAATCGATGATGCATATTTAAAATATACAAACCTTAAAGCATATCTTATTAAGAAAAAACAAAATATTGATGTATTTACTTTATCAAATAAAGCCCAAAAAAGTCTTTATCCAATGCCTTATTTAAAAGATATAAAAAAAGCATCAAAACGATTTAATGTCAAAAAAGCATCTCTTTATGCATTGATGAAGCAAGAGTCTGCTTTTCATCCCAAACTCAGAAGTAGTGTGGGTGCTACGGGCCTTATGCAAATTATGCCCTCTACTGCGAAATGGCTAAACAAAAAATTGAAGATTAAAAATATAGATTTGACAAACCCAAGACATTCTATTTTATTAGGAACAAAGTTTTATGCAGATGTCAGTAAAAAAAATAACAATCATTTTGAAGAAATTGCTATTGCTTACAATGCAGGTCCCGGTCGATTAGCTCAATGGAAAAAGAAAATAATAAATGATGATTATGATCTTTTTTTAGAGCAAATTCCATTTCGAGAGACCAACCTTTACGTAAAAAAAACAAAATCATACTATGATCGCTACCAAATGCTCATTCATTTTTTTAATTAATTAACTTTTAAAAGATATCTCCTAAATAGTATAGTTCTACATTTTTTAAAAGATTTATGACACCATTGTATTTTCAGTTCGACCCTGATTTAAAACTATTTCATTTTTTTCTTTGCAAAAAGTCTTCTTATATTTTTGTGGGGTGTCTTATTTTTTATTTAGAGTAGAGTCAAGAGGGGGTCACATGACAGATAAAAATTACTATGAAAGCAATCAAGATATCGACTTTATTGTTGAATGTATTATAAATTGGGACTCATTTATACCCAAGTTAGAGCTTGACTTTAAAGATGCAAAATTAAATCAAGAAAATCCAGATACTCTTGCTCCTAGCAGTACTGAAGAAGCAATTGAGCTTTATAAAGAGGCCTTTCGACAATATGGTGAGTTGTGTGTCAAAGAGATTGCTCCAGTTTCTAGTAAATTAGACAAAGAAGGCCTAAAATTTGATAAAGGAAAAGTTATATTTCCAAAAGAAGTGAGTAGAATTGTTGATATTATTGCAAATTCTGACCTACTCTGCTTAAGTATTAGTCGCAAATATGGAGGCTTAAATTTTCCATTAGTGGCTCAAAGTATAATTTATGAAATGCTCGCCCGAGCTGATGCCAGTATTTCAGTTACACTGGGTTGTTTCAATATTGCTAATATGATTGAAAGATATGGAAGTAAAGAAATTAAAGATAAATATTTAAACAAAATAACATCTGGTAAATATATTCCTGCAATGGCATTGACCGAGCCCAATTATGGGAGTGATTTACCACATATTCAAACTACGGCGATTAAAATTAATGATTCTGAATATCAATATGAAATTACTGGCTCAAAACGCTACATCACTCATGGTTGTGGTGTTGATGAAAAATCTGCTTTAATTTTAACTTTAGCAAGAAGTTCTGGTTCAGGTGCAAGAGGTTTGAGCTTTTTTTTAGTAGAATCAAATAATATTGAGGTGGGTGGAATCGAAAAAAAAGTTGGACTCCATCTTTCTCCCACTTGTGAAGTCATATATTCTAAAAGCAAAGCCACATTGATAGGAGAAACAAAGAAAGGTCTAGTAAAATATGCTATGGAGATGATGAATGGGGCAAGAATGATGGTAGCCTCACAATCACTGGGAATTGCTGTTTCTGCCCATCACGAGGCTGTCAAATATGCTTCAGAGAGAATTCAATTTGGTCGAACAATCGAAAAAATACCAGCGATTAGAAGAATTCTCGATGAGATACAGGCCAATATACATGCGATGAGAGCCCTTATTTACCAAACTTCCGAAATTGTTGATTTATTTGAATCAGAAAAAATATTTAGAGCAAACAAAGGAATTGGTGAAAAAGAAATACAAAAAGATCCAGAAATTAAAAAATGGAATAAACTTTCAAAACTATTTACACCAATTTCAAAATATTTTTGTTCTGAAACCGCAAACCGAATAGTATATAATGCTACTCAAGTTTTTGGAGGGGCCGGTTTTATTGAAGATTACCCCATTGGTCAACTTTATCGTGATGTACGAATTACTACAATTTATGAAGGAACATCTCAACTTCAGGTGGTAGCATCCATTGGTGGAATCGTGGAAGGTATGCAAAGTAATACAATATTAGATAAATTTCTCAAAGAAAAGATATCTTTCATTAGAGATAATAATAAAAAAGCTGAACTTCAAATTTTTCAAAAGGAATTAAAAAACTTGATCAGCTCATATAAAAAGAAAGAAAAAGAAACTAAAGAAACACTAGCATCTGACCTTGTCGATTATTTTTGTGTATTTTTTTCGTTACTAATTCTTACAAAACATAAAGAAATAGCCGAAACAAAAAATCATCCCATCCTTAGTGAAAAGAAAAAAGCTTATGAAGTTTTTTATATTATGGCAAAAAAAATAATGGAGACCAGTAAGATACAGCTATCATTGTCTTAGAAGATTAGAGAATTAATGTTACTAATTTTGTGAAAAAGCCTAAATATATTTTTGTCACAGGTGGAGTAGCAAGTTCCCTCGGGAAGGGGGTGAGTATTGCTTCCATTGGAACTTTGCTTGAAGCTCATGATTATAAAATTACAATTCAGAAACTAGATCCCTACATAAATGTAGACCCTGGTACGATGAGTCCGCATCAACATGGAGAAGTTTATGTAACCAAAGATGGAGCAGAAACAGATCTTGATCTTGGATATTATGAACGTTTTACATCCTCAAATCTAACATGTGAAAATTCAGTAACAACAGGACAAATTTATAATAATGTGATTCAATGCGAAAGAAGAGGAGAATATTTAGGTGCGACTGTTCAGGTGATTCCTCATATTACGAATGAAATTAAAAAAAAAATTATGATCTTTGAGCAAAAAGATCCTCTTCTTGATTTTATATTAGTAGAAATTGGTGGGACAGTCGGTGATATAGAGTCAATACCATTTTTAGAAGCAATTAGGCAAATGAGACTAGATATGGGTCAAAAACGGACACTTTATATTCATCTAACACTCATACCTAAAATATATGTATCTGGTGAAGTAAAAACCAAGCCTACACAACATTCGGTAAAAGAACTCCTACAATTAGGTATTCAACCTGATATCCTAATTTGCCGTGCTGTCGACCCTTTATCGAATAAAATGAAAGATAAAATCTCTCTTTTTTGTAATATTCCACCAAAACGGGTAATCTCAGCTATTGATCTTACACACACTATTTATGAAGTACCTATCTTATACCATAAAGAAGGTCTGGATGCAGAAATTTTAGAACATTTTGATTTAAAAGATAAACTTAGGATGTTAAGCGACGAATGGAATCCTTTATTACAAAAATGGCAAAAAATTGTGAAAATAATGAAATATCCCGTAAAAGAATTAAAAATTGCTATTGTTGGTAAATATATATTAGTTAGTGATGCTTACCGCAGTATCTATGAATCTCTACAACATGGAGGTATTGCTAATAAAACAAAAATTAATTTTATTAAGTTAAATCCCGATGAAATGGGAATAGAAGAAGTGAAACAGCAATTATCTGAGGCACATGGCATTTTAGTTCCTGGTGGCTTTGGAGAAAGAGGTATTGAAGGTAAAATTAATGCAATTCAATATTCTCGTGAAAATAAAATTCCTTTTTTAGGTATTTGTTTGGGTATGCAATGTGCGGTAATTGAGTTTGCCCGGAATGTTTTAAAACTTAAAAATGTAAACTCAGTTGAGTTTGATGAAAATGCTCTTAACCCTGTAATTATTAGGATGAAAGAACAAGTTGCGGTAACAATGAAAGGAGGTACCATGAGATTAGGTAACTATAAATGTCAAATCAAAGAAGGCACCCTATTACGAAAAGCATATCAAAAAAATCAAGTTGAAGAAAGACACAGACATCGTTTTGAATTCAATAATCAATATAAAGAACAATTTGAAGACGCCGGAATGCAAATTTGTGGCATTTCTCCAAATGGATTATTAGTTGAAGCCATTGAATTAAATAAAGATCAACATCCATGGTTTATTGCTACTCAATTTCACCCAGAGTTTTGTTCAACTCCGCTAGATCCTCATAAATTGTTTACTAATTTTATTGCTCAATCTCTTGAGCTAAAAAATTTTAATTCTGTTAATGCTTCATCAATTAATTAAAAAAATTCAAAATAGACTTTATACTGATCGTCTATTTTTTATACGATTTATAGCAATTATTATTTGTCTAGATTTCATAAGTTTTATTTCTCTCGCTTCCATTAATTTAAACTATTTTTTAAATCCTCTACACTTCATGCACCCTCCCCCCATCGATAATAGACCAAGCTTAAAAATGTTTTATTTGTCAGAATTTTTTTTAACAAAAGAACCTGCACGAAACAATGAAGAGAGGCTAGTAGAAGTCAATCAAAGAGTATATCAAAAAGATTTCTTAAAAAAAAATGAACTATTCAATAATCAAAAAAACTCTGAAAATATTAGATATCTAATACATGAATTAGCTATGGGCACCAATAATATCACAATAAAAAGAATAATAAAGCAAAAAAAAATGGTACGCTATATTTGGATATATAAGCAACATTTAATTATTCACTTAAATTATAATTTATGGAAAAAGATTAATCATAATGAAAAAGATTTAATTAAAGATTCAATTAGACTATCTGTGATGGCAAACTTCAAAGAAATTAAAAAAATTATCTGGACTCTATAATTTCAATGCTTAAACAAAAAGATATTTTTTTTTTAGGTTTAGATACTGGTTATGCTCGCTTAGGTTACAGCTTGTTATGTTTGCCGAAAAATTTAAGTCAACCTTTTTTAGTAAATTCCAAATTAATTGAAACAAGTTCTAAAAATAATGATGGTGAGCGTTTAATGAAAATTGAAAAAACTTTAACTGACTTAATTATAAATAAAAATATTCATCTTTGTGCTCTTGAAGAAGTATTTATTCGAAAAAATATATCAACTGGAACAAATTTACTTCAAGCTCGCGGAGTACTTTTACTTATTTTAGCCAAACAAAAAATACCCGTCTATTCAGTTTCTCCAACCGCTATGAAAAAGATGGTCACAGGCTTTGGTTCAGCGAATAAAAAGCAAATACAAAGAATTGTTATGAAACTCTTAAACTTGAAAACAATTCCTGAACCTGATGATATCGCTGATGCTATTGCACTTTCACTATGTGCTTGGTTAAAGTTTACAAGCTTAATTTCTAAAAAAGAATAACTTGACTGTGACTTTAATAATTTGATGAAGGATCGATTAGATGATTAAATCAATACTAGAAACTTATACCGCTGGTGGTATCGTTATTCAACAAGATACAAGTAAGGTGTTAGTGGTAGAACAAAATAATAATACATGGTCGCTTCCTAAAGGACATCTTGATTTAGGCGAAGACGCACTTTCAGCAGCAAAGAGAGAAATTAAGGAAGAATCGGGTGTGACTAAATTAAAATTGATAAAAAGAATAGGTAGTTATTCTCGATATAAAATTAATCTTGATGGAGATGATGATCTTTCAGAACTGAAAAATATAGTTTTCTTTTTATTTTTTACAAGTGATAAAAAGTTAAAGCCAACAGATTCAGCAAATCCAAGTGCCCAATGGGTAAACCACAAGAATGTTTCTTCGTTATTAACTCACCCCAAAGATAAGACATTTTTTGATAAATTTTTGACCAATCATTCTATTAATAATAAAAAAAATAAATTTAAATTGAAAGTTTAATAAATAGCCAATGCTTCATACTAAGTGCCTTTCAGATAAAAAAATAATTAAAATTAAATATTATGTCAATGCTAATCAACTAAATAACTATAGCTTTAATTTTTATATTAATTATCTTGACATCTCTTTTCAAATATAGTATCCTGCCTTGGCGACTTTATCTACGATGTTTGTATTGGTCTTATTTTTTGAACCAACTTGTAGTCCTAGGGACTTGAATATTTAAATAGAGTAAAAGTAAGGGGAAACCTTGAAGAGTAACTTTATTTGTGCCAAGACCCACTTTATTTATGGGTTCAAAAATTAGAATTCAACACGGCAATGGTGGATGGTCGTTCTTTTGTAATTTCATACGCTTACTATTCTCATATATCCTAGTTATTATTGTTTTATTTTTTGTTCATTGCAGAAGAGATATCACTATTTCTTCCTTCAAGTATCAAAAAAAATGGAATACCAAGATACTGAGTGCTGGTTTTGGAGAACAGTCAATTATGATATCAGAAGGAGTCTATATGGCAGGGTATATGCCTTTTAGAAAATCCAATACAACGATATTAGAAAGCTCACCCATAAAAATTAAGGCGATGTATTTACAATTTAGTGCCACACAATTAGAACGTAAAAATGAAGAGGGAATCTTATTTTTAAGTGCTGATTTTTTAGGCTTTACAGGTGATCAAATTGTTAAGATAAAAAAATTAATTTCAGCTAAATTAAAAATTATTAAAGATCATATATTTATTTCTGCCACACACAATCATAGTGGTCCCGATACCATTGGTGTATGGGGTGGACTTTCAAAAAAAGTTAAAAATCATATAGAATCATCCTTTCTAAAAGCTTCTTCTAACGCAATACTCTCGAAAAGAGAAGTTTGGGCTTCTTTTGCTCAAATGAAAACAAAAATTTCTAGCATTAATCGAAGAAGACCTCACTTAAAATTAATTCCTAATGATTTATCTTTAATACATTTTAAAAATAAATATAAAGCCACCCCATACATAACAGCTGTTTTTTATGCAGCCCACCCCATTGTTTTAGGTCCAAAAAATAAAACTCTTTCAGGTGACTTTCCTGCTCACTTTGTCAAAAAAGCAGAGAATAAATTTCAACACAAATTTATTTATTTTAATGGTGCTTTAGGAGACGTAGGGCCTACTCCCATACACACCAATGTTCACGACAGAAGTGGCGGTAATGAGAGAGATCTTGAAAAATTCTCCACCTTACTCATTCAAAATCTGCAAAAAGCTTTTTTATCTGTTCGACCTCTTGTAGTTAACCAAGTCAGTATTCAAACACAAAACATGACTTTTCGCACAGAAGGTCAATTTTTACTCAAGATTTTTAATCATTTAGGCTGGATAAATGTTGTTCGAAATAAAAATAATTTACTGATGGCTCCTATATCACATATTTCATTAGGAGATAAAATTAATTTTCTAACTATTCCTGGAGAACTTTTTAAAATATACGAGTATAAAATAAAGACAAAATATTTTAAAAAAAATATTTTCTTACTTGGGCTCTGCAATGATAGCTTAGGATATTTCATGCCTCAAAAAGAGACAGGAACAGAGAATGGGGTTGCTGAAACTTTTCTTTTAAATTCTACAAATGGTCAAAGATGGTATAGAATTGCCGATAAATTAGTGGGTAAACAATGAGAGAAATAGGAACTATCTCTAATTATGAACTAGCTGATAGATTTGTAAATTTTATCCGCTCCAAAGGCATTGAAGCTGAGGTTCGTAAGGGAGAAACCGATGAATTTGAAGTTTGGATTTTATTCGAACAACAGTTATCTCAAAGTAAAACTCTCTGGAAAGAGTTCAACAATAAACCTCATGATCTAATTTACATTGAAAAAGCAAAAGAAGGGGTAGAGATTAAAAAAATAGCTGAAAAAGAGATGAAAGAAGAGATAAAAAAACAAGCTCGCTTCAAAAGAAAGATCACTAATCAATCTCACTCTTTCAATGCCACGATTAGCCTTATCGTTATATCTGGGTTATTATATCTTATACAAAGTCGTTTTCAATCAGAAATTCAAAGTTTTTTTTCTTTTTCTCAATATAGAGGAAAGAATTTTCCTGAAATTTTAAATGGACAAATTTGGAGGCTTTTTACTCCTATTTTTCTTCACGCCACCTTTTGGCATTTGTTTTTTAATATGATGTGGCTTTTTCAACTCGGTCAAATGATAGAAAGAGAACGGGGTAATCTCTATCTTTTATTTCTAACACTCATGATCGGTAGTCTAGCTAATACCGCTCAATATTTAGTCACTGGGGGTAACTTTTTGGGAATGTCAGGAGTCGTTTACGGTCTTTTTGGTTTTATTTGGGTAAAAAGTCATGTTGAACTGAATCAAAATTATTTTCTATCTTCATTCACCATTGGATTTCTTCTTGTATATTATCTTTTATGTGTTTTTGGTATTTTTGGTAATATCGCTAATACTAACCATGGTGTTGGTTTATGCTCTGGAATTCTTTTTGGATTTTTATCAACGGGTTATTTTAAAAATATCAAAAATATCAAAAAACTTAATGCTCGAGATATCATGATTGGTCTCTTGCCATTCATTTTAGCAGCTATGGGAGTAATATCAGATTCCTCACATTAATAAAAATCTTAATTCAGAACCTAATTTTTCTAAAATGATTGAACAATATATTCAAACAAGGTCAATGACAAAACAAATTTGTGAATATCTTCACCCAGAAGATACAGTTATTCAAAGTATGGAAGATGTGAGCCCTCCCAAATGGCATTTAGCCCATACGACATGGTTTTTTGAGACCTTTTTATTGATACCTTTTGTGAAAGGATACACTCTCTACGAAGAAAGTTTTAGTTTTTTATTTAATTCATACTATAAAGAAATAGGGGAACATATACTCAGGTCAGATAGAGGTATTCTTTCACGCCCCTCTATAAAAAATATTTATTCTTATAGAGATAAAGTTGATGAAGATATTCAAAAACTACTCAACCTTGAATCAAAAGAGACTATAAATATTTTAAAAAAAATTAAAATTGGAATTCATCACGAAAAACAACATCAAGAATTACTCCTCACTGATATAAAACATATTTTATTTTCAAATCCCACTCGCCCAATTTATCGCCCATTAAAAAAATTTGATACAAAAAAAAATATAAAAAAGATTTATAATCAAAGTTCTATAAAACTTGGTCAAAATTTATCTATCATAAAAAATCAAGAGATTCATCAAGATTATATCTATTTTAAAGGTGGCCTAACACTTATAGGGGCTAAAGAAGATTCATTTGCTTATGATAATGAATTTTGTGAGCATAAATATTATTTAAATTCATTTTTTCTAAAAAAAACTTCTGTGACAAATCTGGAATATTTGGAATTTATAGAAGACGGTGGTTACGATAAATCTAGATACTGGCTTTCTGATGGTTGGGATATTATTAAAAAAGAAAAATGGAAGGCACCCCTCTACTGGGTTAAAAATGATAATATTTGGTATGAATATCAATTGAGAAATTTTTCGCAACTTGATCCCAATTCTCCCGTATGTCATATCAGTTTTTTTGAAGCGGATGCCTTTGCTAAATGGTCAGGTAAAAGACTACCAACAGAATTTGAATGGGAATTTGCCTGTAAAACTTCAAATATAATGAAATTTAAAATAAATAGTAATTTTCTTGAAAATGACCTCCTACATCCAATATCTGAAATTGATAAATTTAAATCTCTTAATTTTCAACATCTTTTAGGAAATCTATGGGAGTGGACAAATAGTTCGTATCTACCCTATCCTAATTTTAAACCATTGACAGGAGCCTTAGGAGAATATAATGGCAAATTTATGAATGCTCAAAGAATTTTGAGAGGTGGTTCCTCCGTTACTTCGATATCTCATATACGGCCTACCTATAGAAATTTTCTCCAAGCAAATAAAAGATGGCAATTTACGGGTATTCGCTTGGCTAGTGATCCATAATCATGATAAATTTAACTTCTAATTTAAAGATTAGAGATCTCGAAAATAATAAGACCTACGACTACCCAGGTCTAAAAATTCAACAGAAAATTGAAAATAATCAAAAAAAACTTGTTTCTCAGCAAAAAACTTTTGAAAGAGATGTTTTAGTTGGTTTATCAAAAACTCCTAAAAAATTACCTTCTAAATATTTATATGACGACAATGGCAGTAAAATTTTTCAAGAGATTATGAATCTCGATGAATATTATTTGACCAAGACTGAATATCAAATTTTGAAAAGCTATAGTAAAAAAATTATTTCATCTGTTCATCAAAAAAATAACAATAATTCTAAAATAAATCTAATTGAACTAGGAGCCGGTGATGGTAAAAAAACATCTCTCCTTCTCAACGAGCTATGTTCTAGAAAATTATCTTTTGAATACGCTCCTATTGATATTTCAAGGGGTGCTATGATTACTCTCATGAAAAGATTGGAATCTGATTTTGATCAAATTCAATCAGAAGGTATTGTTTCTGATTACTTAGACGGTATCAACTGGATAAAAAAAAATAAATCAAATTTTAATTTTGTTCTTTTTCTAGGTTCAAATATTGGAAATTTTGACAAGGAAATGACAATTCATTTTTTGCGGAAACTCTGGGAGCTCTTAAATCATGGAGATTGTCTTTTAATTAGTTTTGATCTCAAAAAAGAAATTCAAATTTTACAAAAAGCATACAGTGATACCAGTGGAGTTACTAGTCGTTTCAATATAAATTTATTAGCAAGAATTAATCGTGAGCTTGATGGAAATTTTAATCTAAATAAATTTGAACATTACGCCACCTATAATCCGATTTTAGGTGCCATGGAAAGTTATTTAATTAGCTCAGAAGCACAGATTGTTCAGATTCAAAAATTGAATCGCTCCTTTACCTTCAATGAAAAAGAGCCACTTCACACTGAATATTCTTTTAAATATACTTCATCTGAAATTAAAGAACTATCTCAAAAAATAGGTTTTGATTTAATTGAAAATTATTATGACAATAATCATTTTTTTGTAGACTCTCTATGGAGAGTCAATAAGGCATAATATATTTAGATTTAAAATAATTATTTTTTGTAATGATGCTACTGTCTCAATGATACTGCAGTAGTGTTGTACAAGTGTAAGAAATATAAATTTTGATTCAATTCAATATATTAGTAAGCTCATTTTTTATCTTATTTTATTTTTTCTGTATATCTTTTGAGCGTAACACATCTATGACACTATCAGGTTGAGGTTCCTCATTACCATCCAAAATATTTTTTTCTAAAGATCGAAGTGAATATAAAAAATATACACTAGCCCTAGAAAATAGAATAAGAATTAAAAAGTAAAAAATACTAAAAAAAAAAGTAGAAAAATCTATCATAATTTTTTGATCTCCTTTAATACTATTTTTTGATGAAAATACTTTAGCGAGATCCCAACAATTTTTACCACAAATAAAATGAGGGATGCTCGAAAGAGAATCACTCTTCGTAACATAAGGTAGTGACGCAAATAAATAAACATTAAAAAATAGAAAAAACAATATTTTTTTTTTAAAACTCTTTCGATTCATCACAAATAAATACACAACGAAGCAATAACTAAAAAATTAAAACAAAATCTGCACCAACAATTAAAACATCTGAACTATATGTATAATTAGGATTCAAAGCAATGGCTAGTAAATTTTCTTTTGTTACCGTTTTCGTATCAGATTTTTGATATTGAATGCCAATATTTAATTTGCTGCTAGATTTTAATATAAAATTTTTATTAAATAAAAGACTAAAACCAAAGGCCATAATATGACGCGAGTTATCTAAAAAATTGGTCACACCACTTTGTTCAGGTGCAAAAGAAGGTTGATAGGCATAACCACCTCGTAATTCAAAAGGCCAGTAAATTGGACGATACTCAATAGAACCTTTACTAATTAGAATATCCTTTAATTTTGGAATATTAACCCCTTTATTATTAAAAAATAATACTTTTGAAGAAGAAGAAGAAGATCGACTCCATTCCTGATATTCTTGGTCATAACTGAAAATTAAGTGATAACCTTCTAAATTAGTATGATAACTCAAGCCTGCAGTATATATATTAGGAATATAAAAATCTAGCAACGAAAAAGTAAGACCAATAAAAAAGTCTAAAGTTTCCACTTCTGCTTTTCCTGAAATAGGGTCCAAGTTTACCTCTGTTTCTTGCTTATAACTACCCCCTAAACGAATTTCATGAGATGATAAAATAGGCTGAATATAGACAAAGCCTAAAACAGCAGAAAAATCAGGACGTATATCGGCTCTAAATTCATGCCCGGGCAGTTGAAACTTTTCAAGTTTAAAGTTTACATTTGTAATATTGAACGCAACATTTCCTCTTAATCCTAAATTACCACCAACTCCCACGCTTAAGCGATCTTTCCATAATTGAAAGCTAAGCCCCGTAATCACTGTTATAGTCTCAGCTTCTTTTCCATATCTTAAGAAGTTATATGCAACAGGATCAATATCATTAATATTTGCCAATGATCCGTTGTCACGCACAGTAAGAGCTAATACTAACTTCATGGGTGTATTATAAGGAGTCACTATAATAGGAGCCAAGTCAATACTCATTCCCAACTGTAGGATACCGTAATTAAGATCGCTCTCCGCTAAAGTTATATTTTTAAGAATTTGGTCACGATTTTTTTCTCCTTGAATCGTCAAAAGATTTAAATTAATTTTTCCAGTGGTAATTTGGTACATATAGGTCAACCCAATTTCACTAACTTGATTATATAAATCAGAAGCAGAAGTTTGAAGAGCAAAATTATTTAAATTTTTATTTTTTTCAAGTAAAAATTCTTTTTTATATTGTTTATTTTTAATTAATATATCTTTTACCTTTGAAGAGTTACTAAAGGTTGCCCCACCCATATTATAAAAAGCGGATATCCAACCATAAGCATCAGCAACAAAGCTACCAGCCCGACCAATACCAACGGCAGAAAAACCATAACTATCAGCTAAACCCGCATAAATAGAATAAAAAGGGATTAAAAGAGAAAATAAAATAGAAAAAAAATATATTTTCATTTTGTTAATGTTTATTTATTATTTTTCAAAATAAATTCATCATTTTTATAAGAAAATAGATTAGCAATTCGCTCATAATAATTTTCCTCTGTTTCCCAAGAATAGCCGTTTTGCTCAGCAATATAACCTGAAACTCCCCCTATTAATTCACCAAACTGCCACCAAAAGGTTTCTGGATGATCATATTCACGTATAACTTTAGTATTAAGAAGTATTTGGAAGTCAGTAAGTAAATCATTTGAAGAGTAACCTTCTGGTAAAACTAATGAATTACCCATAAATGTTAAGAAACCATCTTCCCTTAGAGCGTAGTCAAAGAGATTGAATAATTTATCATACTTTCCTTTGAAAGTAAACATCATAGGAGCTAGACTGCTAGCCATAGTATTAAGTAAGTAAGTTGGCCTATTTTCAGTTTTATCATAAACAAAAATTGAGATAAGATTTTTAAGAGCTTGCAAGTCTTTTGAGGTAAATTTAGTAATTTCTGCGAATTTAGCTTGAAGATTAACTAAAGATGATGTAATATAAGAACAATTAGTATTATTTGATAAACAATTTACATTTCTTAAATTTAAAAGCTCATCTACTGTCTGTAAACTCCCTTTTATCGTCTGGTTTACCACTGTTTTCCCTGCTTTTTCTTCAAGAAGAGATGCTTTCATTGTATTTCGAATAAAGTCAATTAGTTCAGGAAAAGTAAATTGACCATATTCACTATCGTCATTAAAATCAAAATAATTATCCGAATCATCAATCGATCCATTACCATTGGAGTCTGTGCCAATTTCTTGCAATGGCTTTGTCATGAAATTAGTGATTGCTTCATCTTTTAATTCTGTAATTTTTTCTGTTAGATTATTCGGTAGTGAATATAAATTATCTACAATTGAATCAAATTGAGAAGAATCTACATCTTTCATCCACTGGTTTATATTACGTGACAAATAGTGAATATTGATTTGATATTTTCCAAGATTATAATAATCTTGTTTGTCTTTTAAGTTACAGCTATTGCCTACAGATTCATAGGAACCACCATTAAATATAAATAGACCTTCGTCAAAAGAATTATTTTTGTTTACATCATAAAAACTATTTCCATTGCATGTATAATCACCAACTAAATCACTAAAAATATTTGCTTCAAGGTCGTAGTTAAATGAATCTTTCACCCAACTGGCAAATACAGGCAGATTATCTGGCAGTGCGAATATATCAATTTCGTATAATTTGGCAGGATCATCATACCCAGAATCAATTAATTTTTGAAGAATATTATCTAAAAAATAATTGGTCACTGTGTTGCTTGCTGTTTTTCTATGCAATAGCTTTTTAAATTTATTCAATAATTCATCAATACTATTTGAGTTGATACTCAAGGGAGCTCTACCAATAGATATCAAGTAATCATTCACGAGATCAAAGCTTTGAATCAAACTATTTTTCAATTCTTCATCAGAAGTAAGACGCCTTAGATAGGGGAGTAGATCATTTTTAAGCATAAGCAAAGGGTTTTTAGATAAGGAAAGCCTCCTCACAATATCAACTCCGCCCAAATGATTACTATCAAAGATACCCTCATCAACCACATTTTTTGTTAAAAAATATCGAAGATGATTCAAGCCTGAAGCAACACCGCCCTCTTTTGATAAAAGGTCAAATTGCCCTAGGATAGACTCTAAATTATTTTTAGTAAGCTTTTTAATTTCATTTTTAAAATAAGAAAAGTTTGCTACATTAAAATCTCTCAACATACTAACCAAGGGACCATCTCTCAAGCCAGGTGAAGATTCAATGAGTTGATTTAAAAGAGCTTTTTTATTATACAGTGGTGTAATTGCACCAATAGAGGTTTGCTTTGTTTCATTTAAAGAGACCATACCTGTCAAAAATGTATGAATATGTCTACGAAAACCATCATTGGCAAAGTAATAAATACAAGAAGCATGATCATCTCGAGCATTCGTACGACTCCCGTTTGGGTTGAATCGCGTATGATTAAAACAATTTTTCCCTGTACGATCTTTTACTCCAAATATCTCACCCGATTCATGAAATGTGCCCATCATTTGCACTAAGAGAGAGACAAACGCAGAAAATTTTAGCTCAGAGTAAGCACTCACCGACCAACTACTCGCACTACCATCTGATTTATAAGAAGATGGGTAACTAACCTCTGCAACATGAGGGACATAAGGCATCTCTTGATCTGTTAGACACAATGCAATACGATTACCATTGGTATCTAGACAACCACGATATTGAATGCCAACTTTCCATTTATCGATAACATCAGAAATACCATTGCTACCCGAAACAAGCAAAGTATTAGAATTAATACGATATTGATCATTTGGAAAATAACGATTAAAAAATGATTTGAATTTAGTAAACGACGATGCTGCTTTCATTGAAATAGAATCAACAATATCTTCTATACGATATTTACTCGATAAAGATAAAAGAGGGGCCAAGGCACTCGCAAAATCTGTATTAGGTCGATTAATATTTTTGAAGATATCCCGTTTCGCATCTCCTGATGTAGCGAAGCCCCAATTGTGAACAGCATAATCAACAATTAATGCAGAATCTCCTGGTTCAAATGAAGTTCTACCAAAATAAACTAAATTTTTAATTGGCTCGCCGTTCCTTCCGTATGCCCACCCATGCTGTTTAAGAGCGGCATAATGTGCTGTCGCACTAGTGGGAATCCAACCATCGCTATCACCAGAAGCCATCATGTTATAACTAGCATCATTATTCCAAACACCATTGCATCGGTGTTTATCACCTCCGCGACACCCAGCATTGCCAGTGCCCGCTAGTTTTGCAGAAACAAAACCTTGCAAACCATTACCCACCGCAATATTAAAAATCCCTAAGGAGGCTCCATGATGATTAAAGCCTATTTTTTTATTTCCATAGACAGAATTAGGCGTAATCAAGACAAATTTTTTGTAAGAGATCAGCCAGCTTATATTTTCAGCGATTGCTTGTTCTCTTGAATCAAAATCTACTCGTATACGAGCCCACTTAGAGCAATTAGAATTCCATGGATACGCAAATGATTTGGAGGGACGTAAATAGCCGTAGCGCGCGTAACCATAGTCGTCTCCTCCAGAATTAGACCAACAAGGATCACCCTGACGTCGTGGACGATAAATATTTTCATACATCAAAACCGCTCCCTCTTCAGCAGGACTTGATTTCCCAACGCTTAAGTTGAATGTTTGACCATTGTTTCCGAGAGAATAATATTTTTCTCTCCCCGGTTTACATTGATCTGATTTCATATTCCAGTTATGAAAACTACCATCACAAACTTTCACTTTGTAACTATCTGTAATAAAATCATTTTGATATTTGAAACGTGAACCATTAGGAGCTTTACCTTTGACCGTGTAAGGACCATAACCACGCCAAGCAAAAAATTGGAACTGCCCCATTGCCCACTCAGCTGTGCGTGCGCCAGTGGAGACCAAGTCACCTTGGTGCACACTAAAACGACCTTTATATCTTTTGAATGTAGCACCAGCTACTCGGTTGATATAATCCCAACCATTAGCCATCGGTGCAGCCAACTGCTCATAAATATTACCATCTAACTGTCCGTGAGCTCTTGAGTTTCTTGAAAAAAAAGCCCCCGGAGTTAAAAGCTCATAAACAGGCATACTAGAGGTCAACATATAAGGATTTCCATTTCTGAAGATGGAATTTTTTAATATTGTATCACAAACGGAATCATTTCCAATCTTGCGATTTTGGTCTGGTTTACAAAGAACAGCAGTGTAAATTGTCTGCCCGCTCTTTTTGGTGGTTTGAATGCCATCATCAGCAATATCAGTACTTTGTACAGCACGAAGACTCGTCTCTAATGTTTGTTTTGCTGGCCCAGCTTCAAAATCAAGGTAACCCATCGCACCTGCTAATGTGTGCAAAAAGTGAGTTAAATAGGGAACTCGCTTTGATTCATCGATCAAAGACGCACCGCTTCCCGTAGGACTAACATACTCAGCACTCGCGTTCATTATCATGAGATTCAAAAGCGAATACTGTAAACGACTAAGATAGACAGGTAATGTCGTATTACCATGAACACTGCGGTCTACCTTCCATGCTTTATCCGCAATAGAATAATGTTGATCTACAATATCGTAGTAAAAGTTGTTCAAAAAACCTTCCATGGGAGATTCTCCCGCGTAATCTAGTGAAATTGTACCTAAAACGGGGGCTAATTTTGATTTCATTGACCGTCTAAATAAGCTGGCACCATAAAAATCACCATGAGTTCCATACGCCAAAGCCTTCATGGGGCCATCATCATTATGATCGCTGTTTCCATTATCATAGAAAAGCCCTTTGAAGTTACTTGTATAAGATGAATTTGCGGCACTAAATGAAAAACGGGAGTGATCAAAAAATCGTCTAAAATCTGTTTTTTTATACCCCCGCCCACATTGAAGTCGGGTAAAATAACGGAACCAACCGTAAGAAGAAGTGCAAATGGGTTGTGTGAAAACACTCCTTAAACTTTCTGGGTTAGAAGAGCTAACTAAATTGTTTATTTTATTGTATAAATGACCATCTAAATTTAGATTAGTGTGAGATCGTAAATTTTTAATTTTTTTGAGGTCTGAGTATATGGTAACCAATAACCATTCAAGCAAATATTTATTTTCCTGATCGGAGCTGCCTAAATTTAAAGTGCTTAAAAAAGCACCTCCTTTATCCAAAAGTTCAATTCCATCTTCATATAGGGCATTTCTATTTTTAGAGAATAAAATTGGATATAAATGTTCAATGGCATAATTAAGTAAATTTGTTTTCTCTGGTGATGACGCTAACCATTCGCTCATTTCGAGATCAATCATAATAATTTCCTTTCTATTATAATGAATTAAATCGATGAACTCATCAACAGCATTTTCGATGTCTAAAGATTTGGCCAATAAAATAAGATCAGATATCCCAATACTTTTGAAACGACCACTTTGTTGATTAAAAAAACTTTGAAAATCATTATCAGATAAGTCATCTAAGCCACAGTATATAGTTCGTGAAATTTCATAAATTTTATAAATTATTTCACGATTTTTTGAATCATTTAGTTTTTTTGGTCTTTCATTTTTAAAGAGTTTATTTGAGATAGAACAATCTCTCCAAATTTTTAAAGAAACGAAGGGTTCAGATTTAGCATTTGAAAAAAAATAAATATTATTACCAATTTGATAGATTGCTCGACTTAAGATAATTGTACCTACACTAATTGTTTTCAAAAATGATCTAAATTCGGCCTCAGAGAAGCGAGTAAATGCAACATCAATTTTCTCGAGCTCATCGCGATTATTTTTATTTTGATAATATTTTAAAGCTAATTCTAAAATACCGGATACATCATTGAAGAATTGGGGTAAATGATAGTTTACACGCATCAAATGTGATAGCTGATTTAACATAAAAATAGAAGTTTCTTGATCATACGTTAAAAATTTAGTGAGTTTTTGATTAAACTCGACCTGATCAATATTAGAAAACATTTCTTTAAAAACGGGCACTTCATCAAGTAATTCAAAAAGCCTAACTGTTGAAGTTGGTTCTGTTTTTTGAAAAACAGTATCAACATTAGGCCTACAAGCAGATAAAAAAAAGATTAAAGCTAACCATAGCAAAGATAAAAAATATTTTTTATTCATCGTATAGAAGCTTAAACAAAAAAATTTGATGATTTTTATAATTTTCATAAAATTAGACTTAATTTACAAAAAAAGCTCTTATCTTAAAAGCCTAACACACGCTGGGTTAGCATATTAATGATTAGTTATTTTGTCTATTCATAATTTTATAATATTTATAGCAATAACACATTTGAAATAAAGATACAAAACAATAGATCACTAGCCAAATGAAATATTAGAGAATAAAAAATCTAATTATTAATTTAATTTTTAGTAGCAATATTCCCCATAAATAAAAAATTTTATTTTTTTCTATTTTCAACTGCTTTCAAATAATCTTTAATCATTGGACGATGATCCATAAGAGATGAATCTTGTAAATTTTGAAATTCTGGATGCCATTGAACGGCACAAGCGTAAATATCATCTCCCTTATCTCGATAACGAATACTTTCAATAAGATTATCTTCTTTTGATCTGGCTTCAATAATTAGCCCTTCACCTAATTTTTTCACCGTTTGATGATGAATACTAATAATGGTATATGCTTTTTGGCTAGGATATAACTTTTTTAAATAAGTATTAGGTTCAATTAAAATATCATGGGTAAATTTTTCATAAATTTTCCAATTACGATGCAATGATGCCCCTTTAATTTGAGTTTCAATGTCTTGATAGAGGCTTCCTCCCAAAGCAACATTTAAAACTTGTAAGCCTCGACATATACCAAATACAGGTTTATTTATGATCATCGCTTCCTGAATCAATTCAATTTCATACTTATCCCGCTCTTCATCACCATTCCATTCTGACTTAATTGCCTTTTCGCCATAGGAAATAGGGCATACATCAGAGCCACCTTGTAAAAGTAAACCATCGACTTGTTTTAAAATATCTCTAGTGGAGATATTCGCAAACTTTCGGGGTAACACAAGAGGTATCGCACCATAATAAAGTATCATTCGTACTATTGATTCTTCAAAATAAAGAAGAGTTTTATTTTTAAAAATTGGCCTTATCGGGTTAGGATGAAAAAAACAAGATGAAACGCCTATTTTTAACATATTAATTACCAAAAGTCTATACAAAAATAAAGCTTTCTTGGGTAACAACCTTCTTAAAATTAAGAGTGTGACGATTTTCCTTAAAAATAAAAATTTCTACTGTAATAAATTGGTTCATTGTTTCTCGATATTCAATATCCACAATCACAAGAAGCTACGGTGAATAGAAAGTAAACTAAAAACTAATGTAGAAATAATTTAATTATGTCGATAATATTTTGTTATGCAAATTAAAGTAAATGAAGAAACATTAGATTTTAAGCTCTCTCAGGATATTACTTTAGATGAGGTGCTCACTCATGTTCAATCTTGGGCGGATGATAAAGATCTTTTTATATTAAATTATAACATTTTTGACAAAAATAATTTAAAAATAAATTTCAGATATGATATCTTAAGTAGTGAGATTGACTTATTAAATATAGAAGTTGGTACACAAAATGATCTTTATCGAGATAGCCTAAGTGAACTTAATAATTACATTGATCGAATGGGTTCTTTTTTGGCATCTAAAATTAAAAATAATAAAAATTTAAATGATAAGGAAAAAATAACTATAAAAGAAGGTCTCGAGTGGATTACAGAATCTGTGAACAGAATAACCAAACAACTTAAGCTTGAGCTCAATGATAAATTCAAAGCTCACTTACTTATTTTAGAAAAAACTAAAAATAATCATCTAATGAACCTATTAAGTGGAGATCAAGCAACTCCTTTATTAGAAAGTCTCTCAAATATTAAAAATCAAGTTTTGATTTGGCATAAAGCTTTTCAATATTATGGAGCAAGCGAGGAAGAATTAGAACAATTACTAGATGAATTTCGAAAAGAAACTTTAGTGGTGTTGGAATCTCTTGAAGACATTGCTACTGACCTAACAATAGGGAAAGGTAATGCTGCCTTACAAAAAATTGAAAAGCTCAGTAATTTTATCTCAGAGGTATTGTCTTTACTTTATCAAATGGATACCTATGAAGAAGAAAAAATTAAACTTGTTGATATTCTTGATGACCTCATCTCTGCTCTCGCTAAAAATGACTTAATAACCGCGGCTGACCTAGTGGATTATGAAATTAGAGAAGCATTAGAAAAGATAACATTTTAACTAGTTAATCTTTTTTCAAAAGCTGAAAACAAAGAGAAGCCGCACCCAAAATAGAAAAATCTTTATTTTCTATCACATACTTTACTTTCAAACGGGAATATAGCATAGGTAATACTCTTTCACGAACTGTACTTTCTATTTCTTCTGCAAACAGATGAGATGAGACAGAAAGACCTCCCGTAAAAATAATTAAAGGTAAATTTAAAGCTTGAATTAAATATACGACACTGAGGCCTAGACTTCTACCAACTATTTTAAATACTTTTTTAGCAATAATATCATTTTTTCCTGCCAAAGCTGACACTTCTTTTGGAAATTGAATATTTTTCTTTCTTTTTTTTATTTTTTGAAAAAAATTATACATTTTTACCACAGAAGCTGCTGAAGCAAAGGTTTCTAAACAACCCATACTTCCACATCCACATTTTACATGATATTTAGTACCCAACAAATAATTATCAGTTACAGGAACATGACCAATTTCAAAACCATTCCCTTGATAGCCTGTAAAAAGATTATCATTAAGAACAAGCCCCCCTCCTACACCAGCACCTAATGTAATCACAGCAAAATCAGTTTTTTTTTTACCAAGTCCAAAAAATTTATGCCCTAGCGCTGCACAACTTGCATCATTTTGTAAATAAACATTAACACCAAACTTCTTTTCTAAAAAAGCTTTAACTTTGCAAAATTTTAAGCTATTCAAATTAGCAGTTTGATAGATAATACCTCGATCAATATTAATGGGGCCAGGACTCCCAATACCTATCCCCAAAAGCTTCTCCGCCGAATTAAATTGAAGTATCACTTCTAAAATAAATTTTTCAAGACTCAGTAAAAACTTATTATCATCCACTTTAGTCGGAGTGCGTGCTATAAAACGATATAAAATTTCTTTAGCTTCATTCACTGCACCCAATTTGATGCTCATTCCACCGATATCAACACCTATAATTATTTTAGACATAGAACAAATTTCAAGCAAACATAGGTAAACGATATGTTTTGCCCGACATTAGAATATCTCCGGCCTGTTTATATCTTTTAAGCAAAAAATTTGTTTTCGTATGTCCAACACCTTCAATAGTTGCCAACTTATCAGCAACAAAAAAGGCAACTTCTTCAAGGGAAGTTCCCTCGACTTCAACTAAAAGATCAAAAGGACCAGAAAATAAGAGACAGGTATTCACTTCAGGAAATTTTGATATCATCTTAGCCGCTTCATCGTACCCAAAACCTTTTGAAGGAATAACATTAACCTGAATTACTGCAATTACCTTTGGGCTTTCAACCTTTTCCCAATTAATAACTGCACGATATTTTAAAATCACTCCATCTTCTTCAAGCACTTGTTTTAATTTAGCTGTTTTATTTTCAGAAAGTTTCAATTTCTCAGAAAGATCAGTTAATGAGATAGAAGAATCTTTATCTAAAATAGATAATATTTTAATTTCTTCAGTCGATAATATTTTCATACAATTTAACGTTTAATATTAAAAAAATCTAAAAAATTTTGACCTATAATATTTCCTTCTTTTTTAAGTTCTCTCCTAGCAATGTCAATGGTATCTTCAACAACTTCTTTATGATATCTTAAACTGAGGTAAATCTTAATTTTTGGTTCTGTACCAGAGGGACGGATAGTGATACGACCTTCAGGTTTAAACCAAAGTTGTAAAACATTAGATTCTGGTAATGAATTATATAAATGTTTACCTTCTTCAGTCACTGGTTCATCTCCATCAGAAATGGACTTATGATTCAAGTTGATATAGTCAATTACTTCTCTTGTACCAAACTTTTTATTTATGAATAAACTACTTCGTAAAAAATTTGTTTTCATTTTATGAATAAAAGATAAACCATGGTCATCTAAAGAAATATTATAAAGTTCTTCATGATATAAGCCAAATTTAATATATAAAGATTCAAGCTCTCGAAGAAGGTTTTTTTGATTCGCCATTTCTGTTATTACAATAGCAGAAGAAATTGAATCTTTATCTCGAATCCAGTTTACTGGTAAATAACCAAATGACTCCTCTCCTCCAAATAAATAATTTTTTGGATCTCGATCTAAGACATCAGCTATATATTTAAAACCAGTTAAGGTCTCAATAGTACGGACACCGTAAGCCTTTGCAATTTTTTTTTGCAATTCAGTAGTAACAATTGTTTTACAAATATAAGGTTCAGATAATTTATTTGGAATTTTATCTAATAATGACTTTAAAATTAAACAACCTATTTGATTTCCTGTTAAAAAGATATAATTATCTAAACCAGTATGATCTGTTTTTTTAATACTAATTCCAACACGATCTCCGTCAGGGTCAGTGGCGATTAAAATTTGAGCACCTTTATTATTTCTTTTAAGCATATCAAATGAACTTTCTTCCTCAGGATTAGGACTCTTTATTGTAGGAAAGTTACCATCAGGCTCAGCCTGCTCTTTAATAATTGAAAAATTTTTATAACCTAAATCATAAAAAACACGTTTAAATACCCACCCCCCTGTTCCATGTAGAGGAGAATAAATAATATTAATTTTTTTGCTATTTGAGGTAACAAAACTTTCTTTTTGAAGACGCTTTATATAAGCCACTATAATATCTTCTTCAATAATATCCTCTTTTAAAGGTGATAATTCTTTCCACTTATGAATATCCTGTGGTAAATTTTTATATGGAAAATCTACAAAATTCTTCTGTATTATTTGATCATGAGGAGATAAAATTTGTCCACCATTAGATAACATTAATTTATACCCATTGTATTGAGAAGGATTATGAGAGGCGGTCAAAATAATACCAGCTTTAGCTTGTAGCTCTCTCACCGCAAAAGAAATTAAAGGAGTCGGTGTAGGTTGTTTAAATATTTTCACACAAAACTCCTGACTTTGTACAAGGTGATAGATCAAACGAGAAAAAGCTTCTGAAGTATTTCTCGAATCATAACCAATTACAATCATATTCTTTTTTTTAGACCTGATATTCAGGGTTAACCAATTAAGCACACATAAGGTTAATTTAGCAATATTATATTTATTAAATCTGTTTGTCCCTAGTTCAACAATCTGACGCATTCCACCCGTTCCGAAAGTTAAAAAACTAGAGAATTGATCTGTTTTAAGTAATTTTTTTTTATTATATTTTAAATATTCATAGTCTATAACAGAGAGTGGAGCTTCCAAAAATTGATTAAAATATTTATCTTTCAATTTTAACATATAAACGAAAAAACAACAATTTGCCCGAGGGGGGACTCGAACCCCCACGAGATACTACTCCCACAAGCACCTCAAGCTTGCGTGTCTACCAGTTCCACCACCCGGACCAAGCCACGATCATGATTCAAAAAAAATTCATTCGATCCTTTAAAGATGACTTCTTTATTTTTTAAAATTATCAAGTTTTTAAATTTTTATTTTTTTTAAGTTCACTTCTTTGTTTTTTTCTCTCATCTTTTAAAGAAACAAGTTCTTTTCGTTCAACCAATTCAATAAAAGCCATTTCTGATTTATCTGAATTTCGTGCTCCTAATTTAATAACACGAGTATAGCCACCTGGACGCTCTTTAAAACGAGGTGCAATATCATTAAATAATTTATTTAGGACTTCTTTATTTTTTATAAATCGACCAACCATACGAATATGATTCACCTTTGTTCCGGTGGAGATATTATTATTTAGATTAAGTCGAGCACGAGTAATTAAACGTTCAGCAAAAGGCTTAACCGCTTTGACTTTAGCTATTGTACTTTTAATTCTCTCGTGATAAAAAAGATCAGTCATCATATTATGAAGAACTGCATCTCTATGTTCACGGGTACGATGCAATCTTTTTACTTTATTACACTTTCTCATTTATTCAATTCTCTCATACCAAATGATAGACCCATTTTTGTTATTTGGCTTTTAAAGTCAAGAAGCACTTGATCTGAATAATGCTTACTTTTACGTAAATCTTCTTCATATTTAGATACTAGATCACAAACAAGTTTCATATCCAAACTTTTTACAACAGCCATACTCCTAACAGATACGTTGAGTTGCTCAAGTGACAAATTTAAATATTCTTTAAGCTTTTCATCAGTATCGTCATAATCATCATCTTCTTCATATTTATCTTCTTCAAAATTAATGAATATACTCAAATGCTCTTTAAGAACCTTCGCAGCATAAGCCACTGCATCCTCAGGAGCTACGGTCATATCTGTCCATACTTCCAGCATAAGACAATCATAATCAGTTCTTTGTCCAACACGAGTCTCCGTTACTTCAAAATTAACTTTTTTAACAGGCGAAAAAAGTGCATCAATCGGTATAGTACCAATTTCTTCAACATATTTTTTAGTAATTTCGGAAGGCATATATCCTCGACCTCTTTCAATCTGAAGACTCATTGTAAAATCAGCATCTTCATTAAGATGAGCAATTAAAAAGTCAGGATTCATAATTTGTATATTAGAGTCTACAGCCAAATCAGAAGCTAAAAGAACACCTGCACCTTTTTTTTGAATTTCAATCCGAGAAAACCCGGTTTTTCCGTAACGAATACGCACCTGTTTTAAATTCAAAATAAGCCTAGTTAAGTCTTCAATAACACCAGGAATAGTACTAAATTCATGATCAATTCCTTCTATTTTGACTGCAACAATCGCTGCCCCTTCGATACACGACATCAACACCCGACGAAGCGAATTTCCAATCGTGGTACCAAAACCTTTTTCGAATGGTTCAGCAATAAATTTAGCATATCCCTCTTGTTCCTCCACTTGTTGAAATTCAACAGAACTTGGTCTTTGGAAACCTTTTAGAAGCCCCTTCGGTACAGGATTATCTTGCATTTTTATTTTATCTGTTTCCATATTCAACTACCTCCATTATTATCATGCCTTATTTTGAATAAAGTTCCACGATTACCTGCTCTTTAATCGGTATATCTATATTTTCTCTATCAGGAAATCGCACCATCTTACCCGATTTACCATCATTATTCATATCTAACCAATCCGCAATAAGGCCAACACCCCTAGCAATCTCAATATTAGACTCAATAAGAAGAGATTCTTTTTGTTTGCTACTCACAGAGATTTCATGTTCAACCTCAACTTGAAAAGAAGCGACATTCACTCGATTACCATCAACATGAATATGTCCATGAGCGATTAAATTTCTTGCCTGAGCTCGTGACGAAGCAACTCCCATCCTATATACTGTATTATCAAGGCGCCTTTCTAAGAGAATTAATAAGTTTTCACCTGTGATACCCTTCATTCGCTGTGCTTTTTTAAAATAATTACGAAACGGTTTTTCTAGAACACCATAAATTCTTTTCACTTTCTGTTTTTCCCGCAGCTGTAACGCATAACCAGTATTTTTCATCTTACGCTTTAAAGGAGGACCAGGAGGATTTTTACGATTATTAAAAGCACATTTCTCAGTGAGACATCTTTGCCCTTTTAAAAAGAGCTTTAACCCTTCTCGCCGACATAACTTACAAACAGGACCTCTATATCTAGCCATTTTTTATACCCTTCTCTTTTTTCTTGGGCGACAACCATTATGTGGCACAGCTGTTGAGTCTTTAATTAAGTTCACCCTAATACCAGAAGCAGCAACAGCACGAATTGCACTCTCACGACCGATACCAGGACCTTTTACATAAATTTCAATTTCACTCATTCCCATATCTTTTGCTAATTGAATAACTTTTTTAGTAGCTAATTGAGCGGCATATGGAGTTGATTTTCGTGAACCTTTAAACTGCATGGAGCCTCCAGAAGCCCATGTTAGTACAGCACCTTGCATATCAGTCACCGTTACAATTGTATTATTAAAGGTTGCACTAATTATCAATCGCCCCCTCGTTACTCTTCTATCTTTTTTTATTTTTGAGGATTTTTTTTTCTGAGTTGTCATAATTTGTATTATCTACGATTAGCATTGAGACCAGCTCTTCTGCCTTTTCTAGTCCGTGAATTTGTTTTTGTCCGTTGCCCCCGGACAGGTAAACCACGCCTATGCCTTAAACCACGATAGCTTTTTATATCCATGAGACGTTTAATACTTACTGCAATTTGACTGCGCAATTCACCTTCAACAATATATTTTTCTCCAATAATAGCTCTCAAAGCACTAACTTGATTTTCAGAAAGATCTTTCAATTTTATATTTGGGTCGAGTTTAGCTTTTTTTAATATCTCTATTGAACAGCAACGACCAATTCCATAAATATAGGTAAGAGAAATCTCAACCCGCTTATTCTTCGGTAAATCAACTCCAGAAATTCTAGCCATATAATACCTACTTTTGCCTTTGCTTATGCCTAGGATTAGCACTGCAAATAACACGTAAACTCCCTTTTCTTTTGATAATTTGACAATTTGGACAAAGTTTTTTAAGAGATACTTTAATTTTCATTCGGAAGTCACTAACTGATCTGTAGCCTTACCCAAACTATCTTTATCAATAATTTTAAAAACATTAATTTCCGCCGCATCAGGTAGGGTACATATCATCGCACCTTTTGAAGTAACGGCAATGGTATGCTCAAAATGAGCACTCAATTCACCATCTAAAGTACTAACTGTCCAACCATCTTCTTCTGTAAAAACTTCTCGACTTCCTTGGTTAATCATTGGCTCAATAGCAATAATCATACCTGCCTTTATTTTAGGGCCTTCTTTTTTTTTCCCAAAATTAGGAATTTGAGGTTCTTCATGAAGATTTTTTCCAATACCATGACCAACTAAATTTCTAACAACAGAATAATTAGACGATTCAGCATGTTTTTGTACTGCATAACTAATATTTCCAATTCGATTACCACTCTTCACCATACTAATTCCATGATAAAGAGATTGCTGAGTTATTTCAATAATTTTTGCTGCCGACTCACTAACTTCACCAACCGGCCATGTCCAAGCAGTATCTGAATAATAACCATTATAAATAACACCCAAATCAATACTAAGAATGTCCCCTTCCTTTAGCACACAATCATTTTTTGGAATACCATGAACGACTTGCTGATTGAGAGAAGTACATATTGAAGCAGGATAGCCATCATAACCTAAAAAAGCTGGCTTGCCACCTTGTTGAATAATATACTTTTTTGCAATTATATCAAGATCGCGAGTAGAAATACCAGGACGAACATTTTCAGCTAAACGCATATGAGTTTCATAAGCAATTAAACCCGAATCCATCACATTTTGCACTTCCTTTGTTGTGTATATTGAAATACTCATATTAAAACTCAAGAGACGCTTCTACCTTCAAAGAGATATTCTTGATTGTCCCTAGCCCAGAAATACGGCATAACTTTTTTTTTTTTCATAGTAGTTTAAAACAAGTTTTGTTTTATCTCTAAAGATTTTTAAACGATTTTGTATCACTTTCATATTATCATCCGTTCGTCCTTCATTTTTTGACCTCTTTAGTAGACGATTAATGAGCTCCTTATCATCGACATCAAAAAATAAAACACGATCAATCTCCTTAGAGATGTCATTTAAAATAACATCAAGTGCTCTTGCTTGATCTTCTGTCCGTGGAAAACCATCTAAAATAAAACCCTTTTTATAGTTTTTTCTAATAATCTGGTTTTTAATAATCTCGAGCATAATTTCGTCAGGAACTAAGTCTCCTTTATCCATATAAGCTTTAGCTTTATAACCTTCTTCTGTTTGATTTTTAACTGCCTTTCGAAGAAGCTCACCTGTCGATATTTGAGCAATACCCATCCGCTCATATACAAAACCAGCTTGCGTACCTTTTCCAGAACCAGGAGCCCCCATAAAAATTAAATTCATAATATGTTTACTCCCTCACCTAACCATCCGAAGCCTAGCATTAGGTTTACGCCCTTTATCTAAAAAACCATCATAATGCCTCATAATTAACTGTGATTCTACTTGTTTCAAGGTGTCTAAGGCCACACCAACAATAATAAGAAGAGAAGTTCCTCCAAAAAGATAAGCTAAATTTCTAAATTTTTGTAAGTTCCAAAGTTCAATGATAAGATCAGGAGCAATGGCAATAAAAGCAAGGAAGATAGCACCTGATAATGTAATACGATTAAGTATTTTACCTACAAATTCTTCCGTTTGCAACCCAGGACGTATCCCCGGTACATAGCCTCCATTTTTCTTAAGCGTCTCCGCAATATCTTTTGGATTATATTGAATTGCAGTATAAAAATATGCAAAAAATATAATTAAAATAACATAAATGATTCCATAACTTAGCGTGCCCGGCGATAAATAAGTGTTAATTGCTGCCGCAAATTCGGCATATTCACCCTTAAGGTAACTAGCAATTTGAGTAGGAAACAATGTTAATGAAGAAGCAAAAATAATGGGCATTACATTCGCTGCATTTACCTTAATCGGAAGAGATTGGCTAGAGCCCTGAACCATGCGGCGACCAACAATTCGCTTACCATACTGCAAGGGAATTTTTCGCACCCCCTCAGTAAGGATAATAGAAAGTCCAATCATTCCAATAAAAACACAAACAAGAATAACGGCTAAAATAACTTCAATTTGTTCTTTTTGTATATCCAAAACAAATTGAGCAATAGCAGGAGGAGCTCCCGCTATAATACCTGCAAAAATAATAAGAGATATACCATTTCCAATTCCTTTTTCAGTAATAAGTTCTCCCATCCACATAAGAACGATAGTACCCGTCGTTATACATAACATAGTCATGAGAATAAAGCCAACACCAGGACCTCCATCAATAAGAAAACTACTGGAGTTTTTACCCAAGATTTCTTCATGTAAGGATCGAATATAAACGGTAATACCATAAGATTGAGCAGCACACAGAATAACCGTACCATACCTAGTATACTGGTTAATTTTTTTACGACCAAATTCTCCTTCTTTTTGAAGTTTCTGAAGAGAAGGAACGATCACCATCATTAACTGCATAATAATGGACGCTGAAATATATGGCATAATACCTAACGCAAACAAAGAAAGTCTTTTAAAAGCACCACCTGCAAAAAGATCAATATAGTCAGTAAGTCCTCTCTCTCCTCCGTAGGTAGATAAAAGATAATCTTCTAAAACTTGAAAACTAATCCCGGGAACAGTAATATGAGCTCCTAAGCGAAATACAACAAGCAGACCAATAGTAAATAATACCCGATTACGAAGATCAGATATACTCATGATTGTATGAATTATTTTAAACATAAACTCTAAAAAATATTACTGAATAAAAACAACTACCTTTTTATCTTGTTTCATCTTTCTTTCTTTTTAATAATTTACCATTCGAATTCTTTTCGCGAATGACAGGATTTAAATCAACCACCTTAATTATACCACCTGCTTTTTCAACAAAAGATCGACCAGAGCTACTACAAGCATTTAATATAAAAGTCTTACCTTGCAAATCTTTTTTAGAAATATCTGTCTTCTTTTTAAAATTACGACCTAACAATTTCAAAGGCCTTTTTTTCTTTGCAATAATACCATTTTCACGTAAAACCTTTACATCAACTGTTTTTAAAGAAGAAAATTTTTCAAAATCTATCATCAAATCATCAAAATTTAGAATGCTCCACTCCTGAGAGGATCTATTAGTAAACCCTCTCTTCGGAACTCTTCTATAAAGAGGTGTTTGACCACCTTCAAACCAAGGAGAAATCGAAGCACCTGATCGGGATTTTTGACCTTTATGCCCTCTACCACATGTTTTTCCCAATGTAGATCCCACTCCTCTCCCCACTCTCCTTCTTTTTTTTATAGCAGAGCGTTTAGGATGCAAATTAAAAGAGCTCAAATTAATTTATCCACCTTAATTAAAAAAAATATTTTATTAATCATACCTTCTACCTGAGGAGTTAAATTGTGAACGCTACTCTGACCAATTTTACGTAAACCAAGACTACATAACGTCGCTTTTTGCTTCCTTAACCGACCTATTTGACTTTTAACTTGAGTAATCTTAACTTTATTCATTAAATTATTCCTGCTGACCTTCTCCACTAATATTTTCTACAATCTCGTTAGCAGACTCTACTTGAACATCTTTTTTTTCAAAAGAAGTATCAGCTTTAGATTTTGTATTCTCGCTTTGGCTAGATTCACTGGAGTTAGCATCAATATTTTCTTTAATCTCTGATTCACCAAGTTGGATTTTCTTTTCCTCTCTCCTCTGTCTACTATGTTCTCCAAAAAGTTTAGAGATGCTAAGACCCCTTCGTTGCTTAGCTTCTTCAAAAGTTGATATCTGCTTGAGTGCATTAATAGTAGCCTTAACAATATTTAGTTTATTAGATGATCCATAACGCTTAGTGAGAAGATCCTGTATCCCTCCCAATTCAACAACTGCTCGAACAGCCTCTCCCGCAATAATACCTGTACCTGGCGCACCTGGCTTTAGAAAGACAGTCGCCGATTTAAACTTACCAATCACTTGATGAGGAATCGTTAATTTTTGTTTTTTTACCTCAATCATATTTTTTTTACTATTCTCAATACTTTTACGAATAGCCTCAGGAACTTCTTTTGCTTTACCAAAACCAATACCAACACGAGAGCTAGCATCACCCACAACAGTCAATGCACTAAAGGAAAACCGACGACCACCCTTAACCACCTTTGCGACCCTGTTCATTAAAACAACCCTCTCCTGCAACTCAACATCCTGGTAAGTATCTTTTTGTATTCTTTTATTCATTGAATCCCTCTTCCTTAATTTAAAAGTTTATTCCCCTTTTTCTTAAGGTTTCTGCAAATATTTTCACTCGACCATGATAAAGTCGACTACCTCGATCAAAAAGAATAGGCTCTTTTTCGTCTAGAAAATCACCTACAGCCTTATCAAAAAAAAGGTGACCTAATTTTTCTGCATTAATCTTATTTGCTTTAGAATTAGTTTTTGTATCAAGAGACAATGTTGAGACACCTATTAAAGTTTTTTTTGATAACTCATCAATAAGTTGTGCATACATATGCTTATTTGAAATAAAAAGATAAATCCTTTTACGATATGACCTATTTACAAGTCTGAGTTTAAAACGAATCCGCTTTTTACGGCGAACTTTCAGTTGTGCCAACTTAGCTGGATTCATTTATTTCTTACCAGCTTTACCAGCTTTTCTCCGAACATGCTCATCTTCGTAGCGAATACCCTTTCCCTTGTAAGGCTCTGGTAAACGAAAACTTCTAATTTGAGCAGCCACTTGCCCAACTCTTTGTTTATCGATTCCTGAGATGAGAAGTTTCGTTGCATCTTTCACATCAATTTTAACATCTTTAGGTTCATCAAAAAGGACATCATGAGAAAACCCCAAAGAGAAAACAAGTTGACTCTCCTTTTTTACCGCCCGATAGCCAACCCCTTGAAGGATTAAAGTTTTTGTAAACCCCTGAGAAGAACCCAATATACAATTGGCCAATAATGCACGCACCAGACCGTGTTTGGCTTTAATTGATTTAAGATCACTCTCTCTCTTAACAACTATTTGTTGATTTTTTATACTCACTAAAATACCATTAAAAGTCTGAGTAACTAATTCTCCCTTAGGACCTTTTACACGAACAACAGAATCTTCAAGAATTACACTAACACCATCAGGTATCATAATTGGCTGATTTCCTATCCTAGACATAGATCAACTACCATACCTGACAAAGATATTCTCCCCCAACTTTCTGATACCTAGCCTCTTTATCAGAAAGAACACCCTTAGAAGTTGTAAGAATACCCACCCCAACATGATTTAGAGTAGAGCGAATCTTTGTTCTTCTTACATAAACACGCCTTCCAGGTTTTGAAATTTTTTGCAACCCCCTTATAACAGGTTCACCTTTATAGTATTTTAAATTAACACAAACTAGTAAATCACGGCTATTCTCTACTTCACCCACTTTATCAATAAATCCTTCTTCTATAAGTATATCAAGAATAGAACGAATAGTACGATTAATAGGTACATAAACAAAATCATGCGAAGCCTGAATTGCATTTCTAATTCGCGTAAGCATATCTGAAATGGGATCTGAATGACTCATATTAAATACCTCTTACCAAGAAGACTTCGTAACACCAGGAATCAAACCTTCTGAAGCAGCCTTTCGAAAACAAATACGACACATAGAAAATCTTCTCATATATGCCCTAGACCGCCCACAGAGAGGACAACGACTATATCCTCTAACGACAAATTTGGAACCAGAGAGTTTTTGTTTTTCAATCCAAGATTTTTTAGCCATAGAGTTTAATTAATATATTCCTTATTTTTTTCGAAGAGGAAAACCAAATTTTCTCAAAAGAGAAATTGAATGCTCTGTTTTTTTAGATCGAATAACCAAAGTAATATCCATACCCCTCACATCATCTACTTTATCAAAGTCAATCTCTGGAAATATTATCTGCTCTTTAATTCCAATAGTATAGTTTCCACCCATATCAAAAGATTTCAAACTAAGACCATTAAAATCTCTCACCCTAGGCAAGACAACATTAATCAGCCGATCTAAAAATTCATACATTCGAGCTCCCCTTAAAGTAACCATAACGCCAATAGAAACTCCTTCTCTCAACTTAAAACCCGCTATTGATTTCTTTGCCTTCGTTTTCACTGAAGCTTGCCCAGTAATCAATGAAATCTCTTTAACGATTCCATCAACAGCCTTAGAGTTTGTCACAGCAATACCAGCTCCCACATTTAAAACAATTTTATCGATAAATGGAACTTCCATAATTGAAGATAGAGCAAGATCTTTTTTCAACAAAGGACGCAATTCGGAATAGTAAGACTCTTGAAGTCTAGGACGCTTTACCATAGGAGATGCTATCATATAATTTCAGTACCTGATTTTACAGTTACTCTTATCTTTTGTTTCGCCTGATTTATCTGATAACGCAACCTCGTCGGTTTTTTAGATTTTATGTCCCAATACTGAATATTCGAAAGTTGCATAGGAGACTCAACTTGAATCGAACCACCCTTAGGCATCTCTTGAGAAGGTCGAGTAAATTTACTCTTCACATTTACTCCTTTGACAATAACCTTACCTGACCGTAAGCTCATCGCTAATATTTTACCTCGAGAACCCTTAGCTTTACCAGAAATCACAACAACCTCATCCCCTAAGCGAAGCTTACTCTTTATCTTAAGTTTTATTTTTTTTCTATTTTTTAAATCACTCATCATTTAATCCAATAAAAATCAAAGACTCATAGAACCTCAGGAGCAAGGGAAACAATTTTCATAAATTGTTTTTCTCGAAGCTCCCTCCCAACAGGACCAAATATGCGAGTCCCCTTAGGATTACCCTGATTATCAATCAAAGCACAAGCATTTTCACTGAATCGAATATAACTTCCATCTGATCGTCTTATTTCTTTTCTTGTGCGAACAATAACAGCTCGAGAGACTGCTTTTTTATGATCTTTCTTATCCATTGAGTCTTTCAAAGAATAAGCGGGCACAGCTAATTTCACAGCAACAACAACTACATCTCCAATTCGAGCATAACGTCTACGAGAATCACCCAAAACTTTAACAAGCTGAACTTTTTTAGCACCTGAATTATCAGCAACAGCCATCATTGATTGCATTTGAAGCATCTTATTATTCCCTTATCTTACTTAAGTGGATCTACTATATTAAACAAATAAAAGGTTTTCTTTTTTGACCAAGGCCTACCCTCTTGAATAGAAACTTTATTACCAACCTTAGCCTGATTCTGATCATCATGAACCATTATTTTTTTATGTATTTTCTGCGTTTTTTTAAAGCGTCTATCTCGCTTTTGAGAATCAACCTGAACAACAATACTTTTATCCATTGAGTCAGAAACAACGATACCCTGCAAAGATTTTCCTTTATTTTTCATATTGATTTTACTGGAAGAGCTTTAACTTTATTAAGTTCTTTCTCCCTTTTGCAGGTGAGAACACGAGCAATAGACCTCTTAATAAACCGAATTCGCCTTGGATTAGCAAGATGTGATGTCACTTTTTGAAAACGGAGCTCCTGCAATTCTTTTTTAAGCTCATTATAACTTTTATCTAGTTCTTTATTTTCAAGATCACTCCAAGTATTTTTTTTTTTACTTTTACTTTGTTTTAATACCTTATCTGATACACTAACCTTTGATTTTGTAACAGCTAAACTGCTCATCTTTTTTTCGCCAATTCTTCCTCGATTTTTACCAAACATCTTCATGACGAGGCATTATCATGAACAAGGTATCATACGTCAAGAAGATCAGTATTTTATTTTAAAAAAAAACAAAATATAATTTATCTTTACCCATAGAACAGAGCACCATGTGATATACATTTTGTCACACAATTTACGATCGTGGTGTTAACACACAGCTTAATCGAGGGTAATTGCATGTTGGTGCCTAGATATCACACTTCTTGGATTGAGATAAAATTATTCAACAAACCAAACGCCCCGAGTTAGTCACTTGTAGCCTGTGTTGCATTAATCAGTGGTTTTTTTCATAAAAAGTTACTCTTCTTTCGTCAGTACGATGGCATCGCCCAATGATTCACCGCCCAATTTTAGTGTATACTCTAGATTATTTGCACTCTTTTTAACAAAGTCATGCTCTACCGTGAGCGATATCACGCTCTCAACTTGAATCTCAACAGTATAAGAATCATCTTTCGACATATCTGTGACAGTGTAAGTTGCATATTTATTTTCATTATTGAGATAAGTCTTTTTAAAGTCAACACTTATTGTATCAACAGTTTGCACAATATTGTCTTCTGAAAAAACAAACTTAAATGTGCCAATCTCACTTAACCACGTTCCAATTATCCATGATGGTGGACTAAGTACCTGTGTTACTACAATAAGTCAACATCGTAATGAGAAAAATCATCAAAACTCTCTTCATGATACTTAAACCATTTCTGTTCCCAAAATTATTTTTTCTCATATTTTTTCCTGCCTATTTGTTAAATTTAGAAGAAAGTCAAATTAAAGTAAGCACATTTACACTTATAAAGGCTACCCTGTCAAACTCCTAATAAATCTTATTTTTCCAAAAGATACATCCGAAAAAGCAATGATAAGCCTTTTCACGGAAAAATAAGATCAATAGAAATTCGACTGCCAAAGTATCTTCAAATTAGAAAATGGATGTCAATTCAAATTTGCTTTTTGAAAAATTATTAATTACAGTTGAGCGATTTAAAATGCAATACTAAGGAATATAAGTCATATAAAATAACATTCATTAGTACTTATATAAAAAAAGGGGCTACTCGCCCCAAAATTTCTCCCTAATATATGTTTATTTTTTATAGGTTGTCTATAAGTTTAAACACTATTCTCGACAAAGCATTTGCCTGAGCTAGCATCGCTGTACCACTCCGTAAGACAACCTGATTCTTGGTAAATTCAATTAACTCCTCGGCCATATCCGCGTCGCGAACTCGACTTTCCGCAGAAACCATATTTTCGTAGGCACTGCCGAGAGCCTGAGTTGTAGACTCAATACGATTATAGTATGCCCCTAAATCGGCTCTCTCTCGGTTTAGACGGTCTAAACCTACATCAATAGTGCCGATCATATCATTGGCATCCCCTACGGTGCTAACCTTCTTTTTTTCATTTGCCTCATATAAGCCTAGGGCACGAGCACTCATGGTAGCAATATAGGCTTTAATTCTCTGATTTTGATTTGGACCTACATGAAAGAACATTGAAGCTCTATCTGAACCTCTAGCATAGTCTCCCGTAAGAACTTTTCTTCGATTAAACTCGACTGTTGTAGAAATTCGATCAATCTCATCGATGAGCTGAGAAACTTCCACTTGAATCTGTAATCGATCTGTGTCAGAGTATATCCCATTCGCCGCTTGTACAGAAAGTTGTCTTACTCTTTGTAACATGTTATTTACTTGGGTCATCCCACTTTCAGCTACCTGAATGAAAGATAATCCGTTCAATGCATTTTGTTCGGCTTGCTTTAAACCATTAATCTGCGCACGCATCTTTTCAGATACAGCAAGATTAGTAGCATCATCCCCGGCTTTGTTAATTCGCATCCCAGTCGACAGCCTTTCAATTGACTTCTCCATTTTCGTAGAACCAATTTTAAGTTGTCGATGTGCAAACATCGCACTAAGGTTATTGTTAATTTTCATCTTCTCTCCTTCAATCTATCCCGGAGCACTTGTTCCAGGGATTGATAAAGATATCTTAAACTCAATAAACTTTATTTTTTAAGACTAGAAGATAACTTTATCAACCCCTGGCGTAACTCAGAAATTATCTAAAGAAAGAAGATTAATACCACTTCAAAGAACCACTTGTTTAACCAAATAGTTGAACCATTAAGACATACTTCTTACTTTCACAAGAAAAATTAAATGCCATTCAACAACCGAAACACACTCTGTCCTCTGAGGTTGGCCTGTGCTAACATAGACATAGCAGCTGTCTCAAGTATCTGATTTCTCGTAAACTCAATCATCTCTTCTGCCATATCTGCATCTCTGATTTGACTTTCAGCTGCCTGTATATTTTCATAGGCACTCATCAAACCCTTGGCTGATATCTCCAATCTATTGGCGTAAGCACCCAAATCGGCTCTTTGCTTTAAAAGCTGATTCAATGCATTGTCAACTATTCCGATTGAATTATTTGACTCAGAAGCAGTTTTCACACTTGCTTGATTAATTTTCAAAGCAAGTGCTGTTATCGTGCCAATATAGGCTCGCTCACGTTGATCTTTGTTTGGCCCCATGTGAAACCACATAGAACTAACTCTAGAACCTCGTGCATAATCACCAAGAAACATCTTGAAGTGATTAAATTCTGCCTGAGATGCTACCCGATCAAGCTCATCCACTAGCTGTGAAACTTCAACTTGCATCAATTGACGGTCTTCATCACTGTAAATACCATTCGCAGACTGCACCGCAAGAACACGAACACGCTGCAAAACGTTAGCTACTTGATCCAAAAAACCATCTGCTGTCTGGATAAAACTCAACCCATTCTCAGTGTTTCTTTCTGCCTGACGCAGACCTCTGATTTGGGCTCTCATTTTTTCTGAAACAGCTAAACCTGAAGCGTCATCGCTCGATTTAGTGATTCTTTCGCCAGAAGCAAGCTTTGCTATAGATTTATTTACATCCCAACCTCTAAACTTCAACACTCTGTGAGTATTAATTGAACTCATGTTGTGGTTTATAATCATTTTTTTTCTCCTACTTAAATTTTCAGGCAAATATTTCCGTAGAGGATAGCCTTCTTGATTCTAAAGATCAACAAAGCTACCCCCCACGGAAGAATGACACCACAAACATCAAAACAGGTGTGTTTTATTTGATTTCAAACAATAAATGCCCTCTGGCACGAATACAACCTCTTATTTTTAAGAGACCATACCCCGAATCAAACCTCGGTCAATCGATAAGACTAAATTAAGCTGGATTAAGTCTCATTAGCCTTGATTTCCTTTGATTAATTTAATTTGATAGCAAATATAGCATCAAATGACCCCATTAAGATAAAAAGTAAAAAATGATGAATTAATTATTATTTTTGAATAGGACTAATATGATAGCCGCCTGTTTTTGGATCAAAAGTAAATACTACATTTGTGTACTCAGAGTCAATATTGATTACATTATTATTATAAATAATCTCCACACCAGGATATATCTTAGATTTAACAATAAGTTTCACTGGCTGATGGTTATACATACCCTCTCGATAGACTTTCTCTCGTTTTTGATAATCATCTCTTTTATTTGCAATAATTTTATAGTCATTAAATTGTTTTTTCATATTTATAATTTGCCCTTTAGTCAGTCTACTCTGTGGTCGTTTTATTTGTATTTTAAATTCCTTAACCTTTTCAAGCTTTTTATAAAATTCTTTTTGAATTGCCAGGAGCTCATTCTTGACTATCTTATACTTTTCTGCATAAAGCATGTGTTTACCAAGAGTAAGCTGCACGTTAGATCCTGATGAATTACCAATTACACCAACCTCAATATTACCATAGGCAAAAATTTGACTACCAGCAATGCTAGATATTGCGGAAGACATGAGAATATTTTTCAATGAAATAACTTTACTCCCTAAAATTGAATTTTGTACTAGAATATCTTGATGAGCCATAATACATGAATTTTCAACATAATTCGTTCGAATATTTTTCAAAGCAACCACCTCATGCTCTCTCTTAGTATTAATTCCTAATTTAGAAAAAATTGAACTGCCTGAACTCACTGCTCCAGATTCAATAATTCCATCAACAATAATATCACCTTTTACCTTTACAGAGGCCACTCTTTCAATATTACCAAAAATATGAACTTTCCCGTCATAATCAATATTGCCTGTTTCTAAGCCAACATTAGATTTTATTTGTAAAACCGACTTAACATCAATCCAATTTTCTCTCTCTTCAAAAAAGCCATCTTCTAAAGCAATATATTCTTGAGTTTCTAAGTTAAACTGAATATTTTTTCCATATTCAATGCTTCCTTCCGAAGAAATTTCTGCGAATACAACTTTATTAAAAATATCAATCCCATTTTTACCTGGCACCGGAGGATGTTTTTTGGCAAGAATATCTCCCTTTTTAACTTGCTTGAATATATTAATATTTCGAAAGTCTGCAGAACCATCTTTCTGAATCTTGACTTTTTCAGTTGGAGCAATAAAAATTTCAATATACCCATTTTTACTCGAAGTTACAGAAAGGCCTTTTGCAACTATCCCACTTAAATTTATAAATTTTTTGCTGGCACTTTTATAAGCTTTAACTAGTTTAGATATTGCACTTTGGTCAATCCCATATTTAATATTTTTTTCATTTAATTCAAGTTGAATTTGACTCTCACTAATATTTAACCCGGAAACCCCTTTTAATGTACAAAAGACTATCATATTTTTATGCTGAGGAGTGATGATAATATGTACAAAATTATCTTCCTTTTCAGAAAAAGTATTATTTCTCTTATTTAGCATGCGTATATTTAGAGTAATTAAGCTCTTGGATGGTGCTTTTGATGAACCTGCTTAAGTTGTTCTGGAATAACATGGGTATATATTTGTGTAGTTGATACATCAATATGACCCAAAAGCTCTTGAACAGATCGCAAGTCCACATTATTTTGAAGTAAATGAGTAGCAAAGGAATGCCTTAGCGTGTGGGGGGTTATTTTTTTATCAATTTTAGCTCTTTCTATATATTTTTTAAAAAGTCTCCAAACACTCTTGCGATTAATTGAAGCACCTTTTTTTGAAACAAATAAAAAATTGGAACTCTTATGTCTAAGAATATTTTCTCTTGAGATATTTAAATAGCGGATAAGTAAATCTTTAGCAATTTCACCAAAAGGAACCAACCTTTCACGTCCCCCTTTACCTTTAACTTGAATCATCATGTGATTCATATCAATATCAAGAAGAAGAAGATTACAAGCTTCTGATATTCTAAGCCCAGAGGTATATAATAGTTCAAACAATGATTTATCGCGTAATTCAAGCACATTGCTCTCATCAAATATACTAAATAATTTTTGAATTTCCTTCTTCGTTAAAAAATCAGGTAAAGTTTTTTCAATCTTAGGAGCATTCACATTTTCCATTGGATTTTTTATGATTAGATTATTATAAATTAAATAATTATAAAATTGACGTAAAGAAGCAATAACTCTAGCCTTTGTTCGATTTGACCTTTTTTTTCTTGTTTCTTCTCTCAAAAAATTACTAATATCTTGCTGAGTTGATTTTATAAGTCCTCGTTCTCCTTTGGTAAGAAAACGATCAAGTTTAGATACATCCAACATATAAGAGAAAATACTATTTTGTGATAAGCCCCTCTCCATTGTAAGATATTTCTCAAAATTTTCAAATATAGTTTCTTTTTTTTTAAATGTCATTTAATAAACCTCGTGGTTTCGTATCGACTTATTTTATCTAATTTTAATAAATTTTTATTTACAAATAAGCCCTCTTAATAGCATCTCATTATTTAAGAGGTACCATGTTCTCTTTTTGTTACAAGTTTTTTTTAAATACTATAATTTTTATCTTATGTAGTGCTAAAATTATTGCTTCTGCACCTACCTTTGAACCAGCAAAATATATAGAAAATATCACCCCAAAAGACAAAAATATATTTTTATTTTTAGAAGGTAAAAATTTGAAAAGCTTCACAAAACAATTAAAATTATTTTATTTTTCCTTAAGACGAGGAAGCAGAAATAAGACCATTGAATGGAACTCTTTGGTGCGGTGGATCAATTCTAAAACTGGCCTAAGCCTGTTTGAAAATAAAAAAATTCAAAAAATGGGTATTGATAATCATCTCAAATTTTGCCTTATTTTATATAAATCACCCATAAAAATACAAGGTACCATTCAATTACTAATTCCTGCGTTAAATTCAAATAAATTATATAAATATTTGAAAAAATATTTATATAATAGAACACAAAGTAATATCAAAATTCTAGACAAAGTGAGAGAATTACAAAAAAATAAATTATTGGAGCTCTCTATTGGAAGACACCTTTTCTATCTTGTAAAAGGTACGCATCATATTATACTTGGCAATAATAAAAAAATGGCACTCAAAAGTACTCAAATTCAAAAAAATAATTTATATAAATCAACAATATACCAACTTTTTAAAAAAGAGTCTTCTGTAAAAAGAAAAGGGCACTTGGCTAGTTTTTTTGCTAATTCTGGATTATTTAACTATATTAAAAAAATACGCTGGTTTCCTTTTTTTAAATCATATACTCCAAAAACTAAGCTTCTTCTTGCAAATACAAAGCTCATCAGCGGAGAAGTTGCTGTAACTTCAAATCAATTTAATTTATCGATACAGCATCTATTTGAAACAACATTTCTTGAACAGGGAGACAAACAAATATTTGATTTTGAATTAGACTTTTTTAAAAAAAAGCAAGGAGATTATTCTGTAAAAATAGGTAGCCTCAAGCTTGATAAAAATACAGATAAAAAGATACTTCACTTTACAGGTCTTTTTAACCCTAAATATATTTGGCACTATCAAAATAAAATTCCATTTATTAATCTTTATAAAATATTTCCAAAAAACAAGATAGCACAACCTCTCAAAAAGATGCTCCAATTTTATCTTAGAGGTAATATAAGTATCATCATTATCAAACCTTTAGCCCAAAGACTCCCTTTACATTTACAAGACACTCATTTTATCGCAAATATAGGACTTAAACAAATATTATCAAAGAAAACTAAAAAAAGACTTGAATATCTTTTACAAAAGATGTTAACTAATTATAAATTTCAATTTATCAAAGAGACTTATAAAAATAAACACGACCTATGGAAATTTCACTGGAATGAGCGAATAAAAGGACAAATAATTTCAAAGACATTTTTTTTACTTTTTCATAATGCTCAACTAAGTATTTTATCCAAAAGAGAAAATATAGATAAAGTACTAAATAATAGCGGAAAAAATGTTATTAAAAAACATAATAATATTCTCTCCGCGAATACTCAAGAAAGCTCAGGTTTAATCTTGGTTGATGTAAATCAGCTTTATGATATTATCAATAAAAGTGGCTTGGGAGCTCTTTTCCCTCAATATTTAAGTTATATTAGAAGAGTAAAAACTTTACTTATTCACAGTTTTCAAAGAAAAAACTCTGTTTTTTCAGAATTTAAAATTATTTTACAGTAATTGGAGCATCATAATTTTAAAATTTAGAATGGCCTTTTTTATATTTTAAATAAAAATAGCTAAGATCAAAAAAATAAAATAACTTTAACGATGCCAAATAAACATAATAAAAAATACCAACCCACTAATCCAATTATTACGAATAAAAAAGCACACTTTAATTATGAAATATTAAATAAAATTGAAGCAGGTATCATGCTTCAAGGCAGTGAAATTAAATCAATTCGTGAAAAAAAGATTAATATTGTCGATTCTTTTGCGACATTTAAATCAGGCGAAATTTTTATTACAAATCTAAGAATTGAACCTTATCAAAATGCATCATATTTTAATCATGAATCAACTAGACCTCGTAAATTATTGTTGAAAAAAAAAGAAATTCATCGCCTTATCGGTAAAGTTAAAGAAAAGGGTATCGTTATTATTCCTTTAAAATTTTATTTTGACAAACAGTGGGTGAAAGTACTTTTAGGAATATGTAAAGGTAAAAAAAAGCATGATAAACGCCACGTTTTGAAAGAAAGAAATATGGAAAGAGATTTTCAAAGAGAGCTTAAAGATTACGTTTAGTTGAAAAAATAAGTACCGTATCTGTATCATAATCAAATTCCATTATTTTATGATAACCATAGTCATTTAAATCGTTGCCATAACTTATGGCCCTACTAAATGAAAAGTCAAGGCCACCTCGAAAAAGAGCCATGCATTTACTTTTAATACAAATTAAAACATCAAGTATTCCAGAATTAGCTAAATATTCAGCTGATTTTGGCCCAGCCTCAATCATGACTTGATTATGGCCATGAGCTCCAATAATTTTAAATACTTCTTTAAACAGTCTGTTTTTAGTTAACCGTATATGAGGAATAGATATTTCAGTCATTAGGTTTTCTTGTAGCTCGGAGTACGTAATCAAGTGAAATTGTTTGTCAAGACCAACTTGTTGATTATAGAATTTAATTAAATTATTTTTCCCCCATGAAGGAGGTAAAATAAAATAACGATAGTTTTTTAGTGATAAAAGCATTTCTAAGACATCCTGATTTCTTATAATTTCATAACGTTGAATTAATTCTGTAAATAAATACGATTGCATATCCTTTGCCTTTGCCTGTTTTAATTGATTTAAATTTGCTCTAACATTCATTCTTGGCCAATCAATGGCAACTGTACCGGGTGTTACAAGACCTGCTCTAAAAAAATGTCTTAATCGATGAACAATTTCAATCGTAGCTTTGGAGGTAATAAGCCCCGAAGCTCCTCGAAGAGGTGCCAACCAACCTTCTTTTGTTTGTGCCCATTTTAAAATACACAGCGGGAATCCACTATTTTGTAATTTTAAAAAAGGGTCTAGAGTGAACAACTTTTCTAATCTAAAAGCAGAATTATTGCTAAGATTTACATTAATACCATTTTTCTTGAGTATTTGTATTCCTTTTCCATTAACTTTTTCAGAAATATCAATTTGATCAATATATACATCTGAAATTCCAGATTTAATAATTTGATCTACACAGGGTGGTTTTTTTCCATAATGACAGCATGGTTCCAAGCTAACATACAAAGTAGCACCATCTGTAATATCTTTTCCATATTTTTTTTGTGCGTATTGTATAGCGACAATTTCGGCATGATCTAAACCGACAGGCATCGTCGAACCTTTAGCTAAGATTTTGTTATTTTTAACCAAAACAGCTCCAACAGCTGGATTAGGGTCAGACAATCCAATAGCATGGAAGGCCTCTTCATAGGCCTTTCTCATGAAATAACGATTAATTTTGGTCAAAGTTTTCCAAAGTTATGATTTTTTCTTTGGAATAAATATAATACAGAACAAGCAAAAGTATGCCTGTATAATTTAAAATAACCCATAAAAAATTAATTGAATGATAAATACCAAAAGTTACTATAATTTGTGTCATAATTGTAGCAGATACCGCATATAAAAAGAGTGTATCTTGAGCAAATATTTTTTTCATAAAAGCAATTCCTTGAATACTCGGATAAAAATTATCTCGAAGGTAAGGAAGTGCCACAACAATGATACTAGGTACTGCGATTGAATTAAAAAAATAACTTTCATAGTAAGCTCCATACAGGCCACCCATATGATTAGAAATAAAACCAAGAGCACATCCTGCAGCGATTACCACATAGGCAGAAGGGAGATGGGAACCAAGCAAAGCATTAAATTCAGCAGTGATAATATTTTTGAAATATAAAATTTCATCTCTTTTAAAACTCTCTTTTGAAAGCGAAAAGAGCTTCCGATAATAATTAGCGATTAAAATCAAAGAAGCAGAGAGAGCCAGAAAGATGATAAATAATATAAAACTCACTATCTCTGGTTCATTGGAATATATTTTTGAGATACATTGCCTTCATAAAAAGCTGTAGGACGATAAATTTTATTGTCAGAAATTTGTTCTACCCAGTGGGCTAGCCAACCAACTACTCTAGCTATAGCAAAAAGAGGAGTAAAAATATCGACTTTGATATCAAGTTTATCATATACTAAACCTGAATAAAAATCAACATTCGGATAAATTCCCTTTTCTTCTCCTAATTTTTTCATAACTTTTTCGACCTCAAGGGCAACCTCATAGAGAGGATTAACACCATATTTACTAAAAAGTTTTTCGCCCAATTTTTGAAGTATTGTAGCTCGCGGATCTTTCACTTTATATTCACGATGACCAAACCCCATTATTTTTTCTTTTCGGGCTAATTTTGCAATTAAGTATTTCTCTACATTCTTTTTATCACCAATTTCCTCTAACATAGTTAAGACTCTTTCATTAGCTCCACCATGTAAAGGCCCTGTTAAAGTTCCAACAGCAGAAGAAATAACAGTAAAAGGATCACAAAGGGTAGAGCCAGTCACTCGTGCACTAAAAGTTGAAGCATTCATAGTATGCTCCATATGAAGTATCAAGGTCTGGTCTAAAATACGTACCTTATCTTCAGGAGCCACTGATTCATTTAACATATAAAGAAAGTTAGCTGACTGACCTAAATCATCTCTAGGAGAAATTGCTAAATCACCATAACGCATACGGTGATAAGCGGCAACCAAAGTAGGCATCTTAGCAATAAGACGAGTAATTGCAATCCGCTGGATGACAGGATCAGTAAAATCTCTATTGTCAAAAGGATAAAACATACCAAGGACAGCCACAATGGCCTGTGTGGCATCCATTGGATGCCCATTTTCAGGCAAATGTTTAATTAGATCAATAATTTTATATTTAAGACGTCGATGACTCCTCAGCTCATATACAAAGGTTTCATATTCTTTTTGAGTTGGTAGATTACCATAAACAAGAAGATAAGCAGATTCAGCAAAATTACTTTTTGCACATAAAGTCTCTATAGAATATCCGCGGTATGTCAAAATTCCATCTTGACTATTAATATCACTAATCTTAGAAATGGCAACAGGGACTCCTGCTAAACCAGGCTTTAATTTAGATTCAGACATTGATACTGAATAAATACACCCCACAACAGGTCATCTTATTTTTTAAAATTTCTAATATTTTTAAAAATCTAAGATGACAGATTAATTTAATCCCCTGACTATCAATAACTCAATTTAGTAAATATTAGTTTAACTCCAAAAATAGATATTTCTCCCGTACTATTTTAACCTAAAATTACATCCAAAATCAACTTCTCTTTCTATTATTTATTATATTTATTCCTTTCGGTCATAGTTTTACCTTCTAAATTAAACACAGTAAAGTGTTCAGTTTTCACGTTTTCTACACAAGTGGAAACTAAACTAGATGCTCACAAAAAGATATCTTGTTTTTTACAAGACAAGGAAACAAATAAATAAAAAAATACTTTGCCAGAGACCTCAATAACTCAATAGTAATATAGCGTGTCGTTATGCTTTTATCAATAACCTATTTTTCAAGAATAATCATAAATATTTTAATAGAACTCACTACAACAAGGTTTGATTTTGATTGAAATACCAAAGTTTAATTTTGATCGTTCTCAGTGGGTAGAAAACTATTCTCTAAATGGACGCAAACTTTCTCAGCTTATTTGTGATCAAATTACAGCCAAACTAGTTAAATTTAATAAGAAACCCGGTCTTGCGGTACTTATTGTAGGTGATGACCCTGCGAGCACCATCTACATAGAGAGTAAAAGGAAAAAAGCTAAATCTTTAGGTTTTTATTCAGAAATAAAAAGATTACAACAAGAGACATCAAAAGAAGAAATAATTCAAATTATTAAAGACTGGAATCAAAACGACCTAATTCACGGTATTTTAGTACAACTTCCTTTACCAAAATCAATAGATGCTCAAGAAGTTTTATCAGCGATTTCTATACATAAGGATGCTGACGGCTTTCACTTTGAAAATATGGGAAGGTTATTATCTAATCATAATGGAAATATACCTTGTACACCTCTTGGAATTATCATTATTTTAAATGAGTTAAACGAGCCTTTAGAAGGTAAACACGCCGTAATACTGGGACGATCAAATATTGTAGGAAAACCAATGGCTCAACTTTTACTTGATTACTCACATTGCACAATTACGATATGCCATTCAAAAACAAAAAATATTTCTAACTATGTGAGAGATGCCGACATTTTAGTTTCTGCGATAGGAAAGCGTGATATCGTTCAAATGCAAGATATAAAGAAAGGAGCCATTATTATTGATGTAGGAATTCATCGAACCAAACAAGGAATCACTGGAGATTTAGATCATAAACACTTTATAAAAAATAAAAATTTTGCAACACCAGTTCCCGGTGGAGTAGGACCTATGACGATTGCAATGCTTATGTACAATACATATAAAAATTTTATTAATATAAATTAATTTATAATATTTAACTTGCAATTTAATAGCTTGACTACAAGTTTGACCATACTTTATCACTTGAGTATAGTGAAGAAGTGCTACTCTGTTTGGTAGGTAGATATAAAAAATTAATGAAGCGATACTTCAAGAAAACAGAGAATAGTTCCGATACCTACCGTATTATGTTTATTGATAGGAGTTAATTTATGTGTTTTGATAAAAATTATTTTTTCTTAAGTAAGGTTACGGTACTCTTTTTGATTATTTTGGCTTCTGGTCAGGTGATCTCTCAACAAAAAGATCAACCTGTTGTAAATTCGAGTCAACAACCAAAAACAAAGAGAAGTGGAGATCTGATTGATAAGACTTTAAATAATTTCGAGAACGCTGAAGACTGGAGAGCTTTTGCGACATCTCCATTGGGTGTTACAAAAGCACAAAAAAGAGTTCAACGAGGTCAAATTGAAGATGTTTATGACCCTCAAAACCTAACTGATGAAGAAAAAAATCTTTTCATACCTGGAGAGAATCATGTGTTGGGTGTAAGAGGTTTTATTAAGGACAGGGGCTTTGATCGAATTGAAGTTAGACCACCTCACCAATATGTTATCAAAGGAATAGGAAGACAAATATCTGTTTGGGTGTTAGGTAGAAATTTTAGACACACTCTCAGTATCAAATTAAAAGACTATCGAGGTAAAATTTATAAAATTAAAGTTGGTAGACTTGATTATTTTGGTTGGAGGAAGCTCACTGTAGCAATCCCAGGTTGGGTTAGGCAAAGTGCTCGTTTTTCTATTTTTGATAGAAATTTAAAGTTTGTATCCCTCTATATAACGTCAGACAAGCTTGAAGTTGGTGGAGATTTTTATTTTTACCTTGATCAGCTCGCAATTAAGATAGATAGAGCTGGATTAGATTATCCAGGTAGTCAGATCAAGGATATTTGGTAGGAGAGAAAAATAAGATGAAAAAGACTAAAATAATGAATCATTTCAATAAACTAATAAAATTGTCCCTCTTCAAGAATTTATTTTTTCTTGTGATAGGAGCTTTTTTTATACTAAAATCTCTGGATAGTCAAATCAATACCTTTCAAAGTGAAGATGTAGGAGCGAAGCAACTACGTTCCATCATAGTTGAAGGTTGGGAAAAAGTAGCTTGGGATATTGAATCTATTCCTGGTCCTCCTGCGGGCATTGCCGAATCAAAACTTGTTGATGGACGCCCCATAAACCTAGGCAATAATAGTAAAAATAAGAAGTCAATGGGAATTCGTTTTAATTTTGTTTACCAAGGTCATAATTCAGTGGTACTTACTCCACCAAAAGATAAAAAGATTAGAAGACCTACAGGGCAACTTGACTCAAAAAATCAGCCAAAATATATGACTGTGCCTGGTATTGAGTTGCCTGGACGCATTGACTCCCTAAGTATATGGGCTTTAGGTAGAGGCAACGATGTTTCACTAGAGGTTTGGTTGGAAGACTGGAGAGGTGAAACATTTATTGGTCATTTTGGCTCACTTAACTATATTGGCTGGAGACCTCTCATAGTAAAGATACCTTCATATTTTCTACAAAAAACATTGTTTTTTCCTCAAGAAAAAAGTATGGTTTTAAAAAAGCTCGTAATTAGATCAAAACCCACGGCCTCCTTGAAAGGATCTATAGTGGTATTTCTAGACAGTCTAAAAGTTTTAAGTACCATTCGCGATTTCTATTTTGATGGAATTGATATGAGTTTTGACCAAAAAGAGACAGGATACAAAAATAATCAAAGTAATTATCATAAAAAATTGATCGAAGATAATCAAGATAATTAAGTCGATTTTTCTTCATAAATACGATTAATAATAGAACTTGTAGAATGTCCTTCTTTGAAAGGAAGAATGATAATCTGAGCTTTTATTTGATTTAAGACCGTATATTCAGGGAGGCTCTCTGCCTTGTAGTCACCTCCTTTCACATGAATATCTGGCCTAACCTGTTGTATAAGCTCAATGGGCGTATCTTCGTTAAAAATAATAACCATACTAATAAAAGCTAGGTGTGCTAACTTAATCGCTCTTTCTTTTTCTGATAAAATGGGCCGGTGAGAGCCCTTAATTTTCTGAACACTAACATCAGAATTAAGTCCGACAATTAAATCACTCCCAAGCTGAGCTGCTTGTGCTAAATATTGTAAATGACCACTATGCCACAAATCAAAACATCCATTTGTAAATACGAGTCTTGATTTACTTTGTTTCAGTTTATTAATTTTTTGTAGAAAAGTCTTTTCTGCTTTATAATAAATTTTAGATTTCCAGATTTTTTCAGATTCATATTGAAGAACATATTGAGCAGCTTCTAAAAAACTATCCGCCTCCTTAATTAAGTTTTTAGGTTGTTGACCTCCATTATTGATAGTATTCCCTTTTATTAAAATTCCTGGAATTTTAAGGCTACTTCCTGTTAAAATATCTCGATATCGATCACCAATAATATAAGAATTATCAAGATCAATAGAAAAATCTTTCAAAGCCTCATAAATCATCTGTGAATTTGGTTTTCGACAGAGTGATTTGTCATCTTTATCTGGGCAATAGTAAATTTTTTTTATAAAAAGAGCATCTTTAGCTAATATTTTCCTTAATCTCGCATGTATCCTCTCTAGCTCTTCTTCTGAAATAAGACCTCTTGAAATACCCGATTGATTGGTTAAAATAATAAATTGAAAATTGGCAAATTTAAGTAAATTTAAACCTTCAATGACTCCTTTTTTTAAAAATAGTTTATTAGGATCACTTAAGTATCCTGAGTCATCATTTAAAGTACCATCACGATCAAGAAAAATAACTTTCATAAAGATATTTTAAATATAATATTTAGCATTTCTTAAGGCAGAGGCATAATAATCACCACCAAAAAGATTGGCATGAACAAGTAATGGATAAATAATATAAAGAGATTTCAAACTTTTATATTCTTTATTTATAGGATTTTCTTGACAATAAGCATCAATAAATTTTTTTCCAAAATTTCCAAAAAACTCAATAAAAGCTAATTCAATCATAGGATCAGCATAATAAATAGCAGGATCAATAAAATATGGTTTTTTTTCTCCCCAATAAAGATTGCCACTCCAAAGATCACCATGTATAAGAGCAGGCTCACATGGAGGAATTAAGTCTGGAAGTTTTTTTTTAAATTTTTCCCAAATATCAAGATTTTCTAATTGTTCTGTTTGTCTTTTTAAAGCTTTTAATGGATAATCAAGCCTATTTGTAGAAAAAAAATTCACCCAATTTTGATGGGGTGAATTTTTTTGATAAAGTTTACCTATATAGTTATCATAGTTAAGACCAAAGTAACTCTTTTTTTGGACGTGTAATCTACCCAATAGCTCACCCGCTTCAGAGGGACGGGGGCATCCAGGAGAAAGATACTCCATAAGTAAATATTTTTTTGAATAACAATATACTTTTGGAACAGGTAATTCTAATGCAGAAAGCTCTTCAAGACCTTTCGCTTCTTTTTCAAACATTTGTGATGGTGAATTATTATTTTCTTTAATCACAAAAACTCCACGACTTGTTTCGATTTTATAAACGTCATTGATATCTCCCCCTGATAGAGGTATTTTACAAAAAATATCACCAGTGTATTCAAATAAATTGTCTATGACAACTCCCATATCTCTTCTTACAAATTACTTGACTCTAAAGGAAGACCCACTCACCCTTCTTATTTAAAAGAAAGCATCAATTATTGAATAATCATTTATTGATCTGACACTCAAATTTAAAATTACAAACGTAATATCTGAAATATTACAAAAGACCTCTCGATATTAAAACAATATCTAGAAAAATGTTCCATTGATTTAATAATAAATTTATCAAATAGATATCCCTAGATATCTTTAAATCGACCGCCTGTCTATGCTTATTTCTCATTTTTTTGCCTAACAAATTTATTTTACTCACTTTTCCTTCTAAATTTAATATAATAAAATATCCAGTTTCTTGAGGTTAAATCAAAATCTAAATTTTAAAATAAAAGATAGTTACAATAATAAAATTAACTTGATCAAATATCAAGCTTTATTACCTCTGCAAGAGAATTCAGATGGATAATGTATGCTAAGAAATAAAGCTGATTTAATTAGTTTAGGATATATGTTTATAATTACCTCCCTTCTTATAGTTCAATGGTATTTATCTAGCTTCAATTGGCTTCTCTACAGTTGCACCATTTTAATGATGCCAACAACATTTGTCATGGCTCACAATCATAATCATCTTTCCATGTGGAGGTCACGTATTTTAAATAGTTTGACCGATTTTTGGCAAGTTGCCTTTTATGGTTATCCTGTCTTTGTTTGGATACCCACTCATAATTTAAATCACCATAAATATATCAATAAAAAAGGTGATTATACAATTACTTATCGCTTTAAAAATAATAATAATTTACTCACTTTATTGGCTTATCCTTTTATTAGTAGTTTTTATCAGTCAGAAGCAATTAAAAATTATTTACGGAAACAATGGAAGGTTAATTCCAAAAGATTTTATTACTGTATCGCTCAATATGTATTTCTGATATTTTATTTAATTTCATTTTTTTTTCTTGATGCCCAAAAAGCTCTACTATACATCTTGATACCTCAAGTCTCTTGTCTTTTTTCTGTCTTAGTTATCAATTATATTCAACACGTTCATACCGATGAAAACTCTAAATATAATAATTCTCGAAATTTTGGTGGTCTCGGAAATAAATTTATGCTCAATAACGGACTACACACTGCTCATCACAAAAAAATGTCTTCTCACTGGAGTGAACTTCCAAAAATTCATAAAAATTTAGAAACTAAAATTGATAAATCATTGCTCGAAAGAAGTATTATTTGGTATTTACTGCGGGTATATATTTTATCAATTTTTATTCCTAAATTTCGTTCTAAATCTCTTCGACAATAACGACTTACTTCAAATGACACAAAATGTCCTTAACCATAAAAAAAGTTCAAGAGCAGATTGAAAATGATTTGCGTAAATCAGAAGTAAATTTACCTAAACTCGAATCACTAATTTTTATTAGTCATGTGCTGAAAGTAGAAACACATGAACTTTATATACGAGAAAATTATAAAATTTCAAAAAAAGAATATACTCAAATAAAAAAGATGGTACAATTGAAAAAAAATGGAATGCCAACGGCTTACATAACAAACTCAAAGGAGTTTTTTGGTAGAAATTTTTTTGTAAATCTTAACACTCTCATCCCTAGACCTGAAACAGAAGAACTTATTGAGCTTATTTTAAATCGCCATAAATTAATAAATACCTTACTTGACTTAGGTTCTGGCTCAGGTTGCATTGGAATTACTTTAGCTTTAGAAATACCTATCAAAAAAATATTTTTTAGTGAAATTAATTCTGACGCACTCTCCATTTCTCAAAAAAATGCTAAATTACTCTTCAATGAATTGAACCACTTGGTAAACTCATCAATACAATCGGTATTTATTTGTTCTAACCTTTTTGATTCCTCTAATTTTAAAAATCAAAAATTTGACTTTATTGTGAGTAATCCTCCTTATGTAGAACCTGAAGAAATGAGCTCTCTTATACCTGAAGTCGGTGAATACGAACCAATTATTGCCCTTAAAGTTCCTTACCCAAATTTTTGTGAAGTATTATTACAAAAGTCATTTAAAAAATTAACAAAAGGCGGCTGGCTTTATTTAGAAAATAACCCTAAGCAAATACCTCATCTTGCTCAGATAATGCAAAATATTGGCTTTCAAAAGATTTCAATTCACAAAGATTTATCAAAAAAAAATAGATTTGTATGTGGAAGAAAAGTTTGAAATTTTATCACTTCAAAGAATTTAAGTAATTAGAATTTCTTTACTTTATTAGTTAAATTTATTTTATAGTACTAACTTCTGCTTTTGCTAAAAGCTCCCCCACTTTGACTATTTTTTTTTCTGAAACAATAATTTCTACAAGCTTACCATCTTGAGGGGCTTCAAGAGAAAAGGCCGCTTTATCACTCATAAGTTCACAAATCTCATCTCCTTTTTTAAAAGTATCTCCTTGATTTTTGCACCACCTCATCAATTCAATTGAATCTGCATCTCCAATATTAGGAACATTCAGCTCAATAGTTTTATTTTTTAACTTCATAATTTTTTAGATACTGATTTAAACAGTATCTGTTTTGACCTGAGCAGCAAAATCAGTTTCATTATTTCTTTTAATTTTCTGAATTGAATCTAAAGCAATAGAAAGAGTTTCAAGGTCTTGAGAGTTAGAGACTATAGGAGTTTTTTCTTCAATAATACATTCATAAAAATGCTGATGCCCACTTTTTAAAGGATTCTCCTTATGAACATAAAGTTTTTCGACAAAAGATTCTTGAGAATATTTTAATTCTTCTCTTGTAATTAAGTAAGCAGCACTTGCCCGTCGATAAATTTCAATATCTTGGTTAGTATAATTTAAAAATATTAAATTTTGACTTTGGGTGACTGTAAGTGTCCTTTCTTTTTTTTGACTAACTCGCGAAGCCATTAAAGTAGCCAAACAACCATTTTTAAAATTTATATTCATAGTACAAATATCTTCATGTTCAGATTCAATAATTCTCCCCAAACTTTGAAAAGAAACAACGGAAGATTTGACAAGATTAAGCACAATATCCAAATCATGAATCAGCATATCGAGAACTACACCAACATCTTTAATTCTCGAAACAAAGGGTGAAACTCTTCTACTCTCAATAATTATTGGATCCGTCACAATTTTATTGAGCTCAATCACTGCTCCATTAAATCTCTCAATATGTCCTACTTGTAATAATTTTTGATGTTGTTTAGCTAAGGCAATCAATAATTCCGCCTGACGAAGTGTTTGTGTAATTGGTTTTTCAACTAATACATGGCAATTACTTTCAAGAGCCAACTTAGTATATGCATAATGATATTTTGTTGGAGCCGCTATAACAACGGCATCCAGCTTATCAAGAAGGGCTTCTACCCTATCGAAATATTTAACCTCATATTTCTCAGCAATTTGGCGAACTCGTTTTTTATCAGTATCATATATACCAATAAATTTATGTGTGAGCATATTTACCAGAACATTAACATGATATTGTCCCATATGACCAACACCAATCACACCAATTTTAAGTTTCTTTTTTCCATGCATATCAGTAAAACTATTAAATAAATTTAATATATCTTGTCTGCATTATTTTGATACTATTTTATTTTAGAATTAATTGACAATAGCGTTAATACATCTATCTTCATTAAACTTGACTTTAACGAGAGGCTAAATATTTACGACATTTGTGCAAAGCGATGGAAGCCTTACGATAATTTGGATGGATTTCCACAGCTGTTTTAAATGAATTCAATGCTAATTGAAGAGCTCCCGTATTATAATGCAGAATTCCTTTGGTATACTCTTTTTTAGCTCTTACAGGAACACTAGTAGGAGCTCTGTTAATGATATTGCCAGACTCTAAACGCCCCAAAAGACTTCGTGCATTTGTGTGAGATGGATTCAAGCGAAGTATCTGCCTAGAGATACGAAGTGCTTTTTTACGATTCGCTTGCCTTTGGGCGACAAGTGCCTGATTCCATAAAATATCTAACTGTTTTTTTGAAGCACTACCATCAATCACTTTTTGCTTATTTCTTCCAATAAGTTGCTGTAATTTTTTTACACCTTTATAATGTTTATCAATAAAAAGAAGAACATCGAGAATTCTTTCTGCCTTAATTCTTTTTTTAAGAACTAAAGATTCTTTTGCTTCTCGAATAAAGTCTTGCATTATTCCATTTTTTTTTTGAGGATCACTTTTAATTTGACAAACAGCAAGATATTGGTTAGCAAATTTATTATAAGGAAAAATAGAAATAATTTGCTCAAAATAACTTCCAGCTAATTTAAAATTTTTATTGGCAATATTTTTCAAACCCAATACTTTCAAACTTTGCATCAAATTATAATAAGGTGATTCACGGTTCACTTTCTCTTCATCTTCTTTAAACAAAGCTTTCGTTATTTTTTTTAAAATATCCATAGCCTGTTCTACCATAAAAGTTCGTTGAATTTTAGTTGCATCAGTAACCACTTGCTGAAATGCCGTAATTGCATACCTATACTTTTTTGATGCAATAAAAGCTAAACCACGATTATAATTTCTCTCAATTTTTTGGTTTAATTTTTGCTTTTCTTTTTTATTAGCAATTTTTTGTAAAAGATAGGCTTCTTTTATCAACCCATCCCAATTAATAAAATTTTTTGAAAGAGACTTGCCTAACTCATATTGTTCTACCCCTTCATTAATTTTTTTTTCTTTAATAAATTTTTTACCTGTATTTCGATATTGCTTAAGTAACGTTTTTTTTGCCGCTAAAGTTTTTGCAATATTAATATTATTTTTTAATTTACTTATTTCATTAATTGATTCTTGATTTGCAGGATCAAACCGTAATACTGCTTTATACTTTGCCAACGCCCGTATGAACTTACCTACCTTATTAAAACTCCTTGCCTGTTTCAAAAAAATATTAATTTTAGTCTCATACTGACCTGCTAAATACCTTTTTTGAGCCTCATTATAGCCTTCAAGTGCAGTTGTTGATTGAGGAGCTAAATTAAGGGCTTTAGAAAATAGTTGAAAAGCTCCTTCGCTACTCCCTATTTTAAGTTTTTTTGCACCTCTTTTTATAACATCTGTAAAAAGTTTATGTTCTTTTTTATTAAGATGCTCAAGAGGAGTATGTGAATTTTTTACAGATTTTATTTCACTTTTTAAATTATTAATACTATCGCCAAAAGGATAAATAGATTCTGCCTTCCTCAAAAAGATAAGTGCATGATTAAAACGCTTAAATTTATAAAGTACTTCTGCACGCTCTAGCCAAATTTTAAATTGAAGATAAGAGATTAAAGAAAGCGAGTAATAATACTGAAATTTTTTGTGATCAGGATATCTTTCAGTCAATTCTATAAAAATATCTATTGCTTTTTTATAACGCTTCTGAAAAAATAACGCTTGGCCTTCCAGATATTTTTTTTGATCACCAATGCTAGAATCAAGTTTAAAAGAAGCGAATAAAACATTAAAAGAAACTGAGATAAATAATAAAATTAAAAATGGAAATTTCATGGTAAAAGCTCAGCCACCTCAAAAAATTAAAATAAATTCAACCAATTTTTTTTAATTTTTTAGGCATTTGAAAAACAACATCCTCATAAACTACATTTATCTCCGTTACTTTTGAAAAACCAAATTCATTTTTCAGGCGATTAATGCTCTCCTCCACTAATATAGCAGGCACAGATGCCCCGGAAGTTAAGCCAATTTTTTGCACACTTTCATCAAACCAAGCTTTATTAATTGTCTTGGCATTTTCGATCAAATATGAATTGACTTTCATTTTTTCAGCTAATTCTCGGAGTCGATTGGAATTTGAAGAGTTTTGAGAACCAATGACTAAAAATAAAGAAACACGATTAGCAATTTTTTGTACTGCATTTTGCCGATTTGTCGTTGCATAACAAATATCACTTTTATGAGGAGATTCTATCCATGGAAATTTTTCTTCGATTAAATCTATAATTTTTTGAGTATCTAAAAGCGATAAAGTCGTTTGAGTAAGATAAGCAAGTTTTATTCCATCAGAGAAAAAAAGATTTTCAACATCTTCAATTGATTCAATAATCGTTGTTTTGTCAGGAGCTTCTCCAAAAGTTCCAATTGTTTCGACATGATCAATATGTCCAATAAGAAGAATATGATAACCTTCTCTAGCATAACGTTTTAACTCTAAGTGAACCTTCGTAACAAGAGGACATGTGGCATCAATCACCTCTAAGTTTCTTTTTTTTGCCTCCTCCCATGATATAGGAGGTACACCGTGAGCACTAAAAACAACAGTATTACCCCGGGGAATATCATTAATATTTTCAACAAAGATAACTCCTTTTTTTTCAAGTTTTTTAACTACATATTTATTATGTACGATCTCGTGCTTAACATAAAGAGGGGCAGTATAAATTTTTAGGGCAGTCTCTACAATATCTACAGCACGATTCACACCAGCACAAAACCCCCTAGGGCTCGCCAATAAAATTTCTTTCATCGTTAGTTAAGAGACAACCAGCCTACAAGTACCTTGCGAAATAGCAAGAACATTAAATAGTTAGCTCATCTACATAAAATATTTTGAAAGATATTATTCATCTCAAAATAAAAATTATGACCACATTTTATATATTCAATTAAAATTAAAAAATTCAATTATTTTAAAATTATAGATCATAATTTTTTCAAATTTTTTTAGTATCTTTCTCAGATATCGTCTTTTTAGACTTTTTTTTAAATTTACTCAATTCAAATAATTGTTTCATGTCTTTTATTAAAATATCGGCGATTCCATATTTAAGTGATTCATTTGCTGACATATAAAAATCGCGATCAGTATCCTTCTGAATCTGAGCCATTGATTTTCCAGTAGCTTTAGCTAATATTTGATTTATTTCATCTCTTGTTTTTTTTATTTCTTCAGCTCTAATTTTGATATCAATAGCTGGAGCAATAATTTGACCAGAGATAAGCGGTTGATGAATCATTACTTTCGCATGCTCTAATATATAACGATGCCCTTTGACACCAGCACAAAATAAGATTGCACCCATAGAAGCAGCAATACCAATCGTAATCGTATAAATAGGAGAGCTTATTGCGTGCATTACATCATAAATAGCCATACCTGATGTAATAACACCACCAGGAGAGTTAATAAATAAATAAATTGGCTTATTTGGTTCCGTATATTCAAGATAAAAAAGTTTCTCAACGATTTGCTCTGCGCTCTTATCGCTAACAGCACCCCAAAGAAATACTTGCCGATTTTTAATAAATTGCTCATTAACTCTCTCACGAAAATTTTTAAACTTCGGTGTAGGCACTTCTTCTTTACTCCTTTCCATCAAGATAAAAATCCATAAGTCAGGGTTAATACATTATTAAAAATGACAAGTTGTTTTTGATCAAAGAATATAAAAATTAATAATGACATATTTATAATTAAATTTTATTTTATTGTAAATTTGGAGATAAAAGTCTTAATTTAACTGAGCCATGAGCTTAATATGACTTAACATGGTCTTTTTTGAATACTGCCCTTATGGGGGCTTTTAGAAAGAACTCTTATTCTTTTATTTTGATCTCGAATTTTTAAAAAAAGTTCTTGCTGATCATTCGCATAAGTTGCGTCTAAATAGGCTATACCAAATCCTTTTTTCCATTGAAATGAATAGCTGCCACTAGTTACAATACCTACTTTTTTCTTATCACTTGTAAAAATTTCATAGCCAGTTCTCGGAATACCCTCCTCTAATAATTGAAACCCTTTTGTTTTTTTTGTTGGCTTATTTTTCTCTAATAAAATTCTATCTTTACCTATAAATGTTTTATTGGAACTCACCAACCAGCCAATACCACTCTCTGCTGGTGTTTTATCTATTGTAAGTTCCTTACCATATAAAGGATAAAATACTTCCATACGAAGTAAATCTCGACTCGCCAAGCCACATGGTTGAGCTCCTAAGCTGATCATTTCTTTCCAAAGGAGCAAACCCGATTTTTTAGGGAGCAACACTTCAAAGCCATCTTCACCCGTATAACCTGTTCTTGAAATTACATATGGCACATTTTTTACTTTAGAATTTAGAAGAGTACATTCATAATAATAAAGTTGATTGAGCTGATAAGTAATCGTTTTAATTGTTGTCATAATAGATTCAGATAAAGGCCCTTGAAGAGCTAATAGAATATATTCTTCAAGAGGATAAATCTTACATGAATAACTAAATTTATCCTGATATTTTTGCAGATGCTCAATCACACTCTCTTTGTTAGAGGCGTTAACAATTAACATAAATAATGAAGAGTTTAGCATATAAATCGTGATATCATCAACAATGCCTCCTTTATTATTTACTAATGCGTTATATTGAACCTGAGATGGTTTAAGATTTTTTAAATCGCGACAAGTAATGTGGTTAAGATACCGAATAATTTCACCATTAATTTTTGATTTGACTAAAATAGGAGACATATGCGAGATATCAAACAAACCTGTTTTTTTTCGAGTTGCCCAATATTCCTCTTTTACTCCACTATAAGAAATGGGCATTTTAAAACCAGCGAAAGAAATCATTTTTGCATTTAACTTTTGATGTTCTTGATAGAGATGTGTTGACTTCATTACACTCATAATATCAATAATTTATTTTAAATGAATCAGTGTAAATAAAGTTTTAATTTTTTAAATTTCTTTAAATATCCAATTGAGGTATTTAAAATATAGTTGATATAGGAGCACCAAGTATTATTATGTACCGGTATGCTCAATGTATTTTATAAATTCTTGTACTTTATATTTTGTATCTTCTTTCTAACAATGCGTTGTCCTTTTGAGCAAAATATGAGTGATCGCTTAAATGGTCAAGAAACAATTTCAAAAAAAAATGGTGGTTCAACAAGATTTTTTATAACTTCCAGTAGCAGTGATGATGGCTTTAATCCAGGAGATGTAATCCCCAATAATTTTAAAGAAAAATTGCCTCGTGATACAGGTGCCCAGTGCTCTGGCGGTAATAACTTTCCTAAACTCACTTGGTCAAATATTCCTGAAGAGACTCAAGCCCTTGTTTTAATCGTGGAGAATATAGATGCTCAACCTCAATGGGTGCACCTAAATGCTTACTACAACCGAACAATGAATGAACAATTACCTAATGGGATAGATAAATTATCTGGACCCAACACATTTAATATAACAGCCGTCGAACCGACCTTTTCTAATGGTTGGACAGTTGGTGATAATAGTTGGTCAGGTACTGGAGATAGACCCAACGATGGTTGGGGTGGGCCATGCCCACCGAATGAGACTACCTATCGCTACTATTTCAAAATATATGCCATGAATGCAAAAATTACTACTCCTATAAACAACACACTAGGGTCAGTCTTTGAGTCTAGTAATGAGTCTCAAATCATAGCCAGTGCAACAATTTTTGGCACCGTTACTAATGAGAATAAAAGTGGGAATAGTAATAGCGGTAATCCTATGATATCATTCTCATTAACTTCAAGTCTCAGTGATGATGGTTTCACACCAGGAGGGATGATTCCTGATAATTTTAAAGAGAGGCTACCTCGCGTCAACGGTATAGGAATGCCGGCTTCTCAATGCAGTGGTAATAATGATTTCCCTAAACTCACTTGGTCAAATATCCCTGCAAATGCCGAAGCACTTGTTTTGATTGTTGAAGACACCCACAGTAGTAGTCCTTGGGTACATTTAAATGCTTGGTATAATAAAATAGGAACGGTCAATTTACCCACTGAATTGGCTAAATTGACTGTTCCAACTCCGGCATCGACACTCACGACAACGTCCGAAGAACCGAGTTTTCCCATGAACTGGACAGTTGGTCAGAACAGTTGGTCAGGTCGTGGAGAAAGACCAGATACTGGTTGGGGAGGCCCCTGCCCTCCAAGTGGCACTGGTGTGCATAACTACTATTTTAAAATCTACGCTTTAAATACTACTGTTACTTCAAACATAAATAAGATGAAAAGAGTCGATTTTGAAGCTGCACATGCCAGTAAAATCATCCAAAATGCAGAAATTTTTGGTACAAGTGAGAATAGTAATAGCGGTAATCCTATGATATCATTCTCATTAACTTCAAGTCTCAGTGATGATGGTTTCACACCAGGAGGGATGATTCCTGATAATTTTAAAGAGAGGCTACCTCGCGTCAACGGTATAGGAATGCCGGCTTCTCAATGCAGTGGTAATAATGATTTCCCTAAACTCACTTGGTCAAATATCCCTGCAAATGCCAAAGCACTTGTTTTGATTGTTGAAGACACCCACAGTAGTAGTCCTTGGGTACATTTAAATGCTTGGTATAATAAAATAGGAACGGTCAATTTACCCACTGAATTGGCTAAATTGACTGTTCCAACTCCGGCATCGACACTCACGACAACGTCTGAAGAACCAAGTTTTCCCATGAACTGGACAGTTGGTCAGAACAGTTGGTCAGGTCGTGGAGAAAGACCAGATACTGGTTGGGGAGGCCCCTGCCCTCCAAGTGGCACTGGTGTGCATAACTACTATTTTAAAATCTATGCTTTAAATACTACTGTTACTTCAAACATAAATAAGATGAAAAGAGTCGATTTTGAAGCTGCACATGCCAGTACAATCATCCAAAGTGCGGAAATTTTTAGTACAAGTGAAAATAGTAATAGCGGTAATCCTATGATATCATTCTCATTAACTTCAAGTCTCAGTGATGATGGTTTCACACCAGGAGGGATGATTCCTGATAATTTTAAAGAGAGGCTACCTCGCGTCAACGGTATAGGAATGCCGGCTTCTCAATGCAGTGGTAATAATGATTTCCCTAAACTCACTTGGTCAAATATCCCTGCAAATGCCAAAGCACTTGTTTTGATTGTTGAAGACACCCACAGTAGTAGTCCTTGGGTACATTTAAATGCTTGGTATAATAAAATAGGAACGGTCAATTTACCCACTGAATTGGCTAAATTGACTGTTCCAACTCCGGCATCGACACTCACGACAACGTCTGAAGAACCAAGTTTTCCCATGAACTGGACAGTTGGTCAGAACAGTTGGTCAGGTCGTGGAGAAAGACCAGATACTGGTTGGGGAGGCCCCTGCCCTCCAAGTGGCACTGGTGTGCATAACTACTATTTTAAAATCTATGCTTTAAATACTACTGTTACTTCAAACATAAATAAGATGAAAAGAGTCGATTTTGAAGCTGCACATGCCAGTACAATCATCCAAAGTGCGGAAATTTTTAGTACAAGTGAAAACATCTAAATATATTTTGAATTTATTATTCAATCATCACTATGGAATAATCTAGCTAAACTTTATATTTTGTCATTATTAGTTTCTATATTGATAGACAGAATGTTTCCTTTAAGAAGCCTTGCATCATGAATTCGTGGTTTAAAAATATTCAAAATAAATTTTCCGAATATATTATAGGTTACGATGAAACATTAGAGCTCCTTTTAGCAAGCTTCCTTGCTAGTGGTCATGTTATTCTTGAAGGTCTACCCGGAACTGGAAAGACTTTTAGTGTTAAAGTTTTGGCTAAATTACTTGGTCTTAATTTTGAGCGTATTCAGTTTACTCCTGATCTCCTACCTTCTGATATTTTAGGGCATATTTACTATAATAAAAATAATACAAGTTTCTCTTTTCGAAAAGGTCCCATCTTTTCAAATATTATTCTTGCTGATGAAATAAATCGTACACCTCCTAAAACTCAGGCAGCACTTCTTGAGGCAATGGAAGAATATCAAGTCACAGTGGAACGAAAAAGCTATTCTCTAGGTGATCTATTCTTTGTTCTAGCAACTCAAAATCCAATTGAGTTGGCTGGTACCTATCCCCTACCTGAAGCTCAATTAGACCGATTTATGATCATGATTCGAGTTAATTTCCCTAAATTTAGTGAAGAAGAGAAAATTTTATCAAATGCTATTCAAGGTAAAGACAGTAAAAATATAGATTTTTCTCAAATAAAACAAATTACAAGTACTCAAGAAATTTCTAAATTAAAAGAAGAAGCATTCAAGGTCACAGTGAGTGAAAATATTATAGACTATCTTTTACGCTTAATTCGTAAAACACGTCAAAATAAATATATTGAATATGGGGCGAGTCCAAGAGCGTCTGTACATTTACTTCAATTAGCACGTGTATGGGGTTTCAAAGAAGATCGTGATTTTGTTATTCCTGATGATATCCAAATACTTTACAAATATGTTCTTCAACATCGTATAATACTTTCCACAGAAGCTCAAATGGAAAATATAGATGCTGGTTCTGTATTAGATAAAATATTAGCCTCTGAGGAAGTTCCTCGATAAAATATATTTTTTTTATAAGGAGATTTAACCCAAACATGAGGTAAGCACAGCCTCTTTCATAAAATAACTAATATGCATTATTCAGCAAAGCAAATTACATCTAAAAAATATTTTTTTCCTGGAGATCGAAAAATTTTAAGTCTACTTTGGCTTTCAAGTTTAATACCTATTCTTATTCCAAAAATTTTTATCCCTTATATTATATTACTCATATATGTACTCATTTATGACCTACGCCATAGCAATATTTGCTTAGAAAAAGAATTTAACAAAATTTCTTTTGATATCAATTGGCCTAATTTTATGGAACTTAACCGTTTTCAAGAAATTACTATTGATTGGAATCAATTTAATTCAGAATTCTTTTTGAAAATTTTTTTGCCTGCCGAATTTTCTCCCCGTATATATACATTATACAAATCTGATACTTTTTTCAAATTTAAAGGTAAAAGCAAAGGTACTTATCATGATATTGAATTTTATATAGGATATCAAACAAGGTTGGGTATATTTACCCGATATCGTAAACTTATTCACAAACATAAAATTTTTATAGCACCACCCATTCTTCATTTAGTTAATCAAGAGAAAAAAAAAGTAGGAAGAATAAATCAACGATATCATATATCTGGAGAAAGTGATTTTTATGGAATCCGTTTATATCAATTTGGTGATTCTCTTAAAAATATTAATTGGCAAAAAACTGCCGGGAGTTTCAATGAAATTTATGTGAACGAATATCAAAAAGAGCAAAATCGTAAAACTCTAATTATATTAAATACAGGTATTTCAAGTCGCTTTGATTATAAAAAATATCAATATACTGATTATCAGACAGCACTTGCTTTTCAATTAGCTTCTACTTTTATAAAAAATCAAGATGAGACTGGTCTACTCACATTTTCAGATAAAATTGATTTATATATTCCACCAGACCTTTCTAAAAGAAACTTATCTTCTATTTTTAAAAGGCTACAACGTGTTGAAGAAAGTTATGAGCATATGAACCTAATGGAGCTTTATAATTTTGTAAAGAATAAATTACAAAAAAAAAGTATTTTAATTTTGTTATCTCCATTTTTAAATTTTGAGCAAATTTATGCTCAAAGGGAGGTAATTTATCTTTTAAGTAAAAATTATCAAATAATTTGGGTAAATCCCATCCGACTTTTCAAATATTATTATGAAAATTCTCATGACCTTGCTTATCTTTGGGCGAGAATTCACCTTCTAAAAGAGAAAAAAAGTGAAGATCTTTTTTTTAAACATAATCATTTATTATACATAAATGATCACCCTGAAAATTTATATCAAAAAATTATCACTAATTATTTTGAACTAAAGTGGTAACATTTTCTAAAAAACCAAAAGCTTTAAAATATTTACCTAAAGGCTTTCATACTTTTGTGACTAATTGTGGTATAAAAGATAAATCTCTTGATTTGGGTGTCGTTGTTTCAGAAAAAGTTTGTACATCAGCCGCTTTTTTTACAAAAAATAAAATTAAAGGTGAACCAATTAAAGTAGCACAAAAACACTATCAAAAAAATAATTTTAGAGCACTTGTAGTCAATTCAAAAAACTCAAATGTTTCTACAGGAAAACAAGGTTATGAAAATTGTATAAATGTATGCCAAAAAGTAGCTAGCCAAATGAAAATACCTCTTCATTCTATTTTTCCATCTTCAACTGGTGCTATCGGTATTAATTTACCCGTTGATAAAATATGCTCAGCATTAAACTCTTTATCGACCCAGCTAACAACTCCACCAAATTTTGAAAATTTTTCTAAAGCAATCATGACAACAGATACCTTCCCTAAATATATATCATCACAAATAGGTAAAGTAAAGATTGTTGGAGTAACAAAGGGCTCAGGAATGATTGAGCCAAATATGGCAACAACGTTATCTTATTTTTTCACAGATGCTAAAATTTCCTCAGACTGTCTTCGTACAATCACACAACCCATCATAGACAAAACATTTAATAGTTTATCTATTGACTCAGATATGTCAACTTCAGATACTTTATTTATTATGGCCAATGGATTAGCTCATGAAGTAGATGAAAATAAATTCTCAAAAACATTTGAAGAAATGTCAATTCAAATGACTCGATGGCTTGCCCGTGATGGAGAGGGAGCTAGTAAGCTTTTTATTGTGGATGTTAAAGGTGCAGTTAATGAAAATGATGCTCGAAGCGTAGGCAAAAATATTATTAATTCTCCTTTAGTTAAGACAGCCATATCTAAAAGCAATCCAAATTGGGGACGAATTTATATGGCGATTGGAAAAACTTCTCAGGCACACATTATACCCGATAAAATTCAATTATCTTGGGGCGAGAAAAAGCAAAAAAATGACTCAAATATAAACCAAACACTTTCTCATTATTTAAAAAAAAATGAAGAAATATTTTTAGAAGTTAATTTAAATATTGGAAATGCCTCTTGGCGAGTCTATGGCTGTGACCTAACTGAAGAATACGTTAAAATTAACGCCAACTATTTAACATAAAAATATCAATTCAAAAAAGTTTTACAAAAAATTATTAGGAACAAGTAAATACCATAATAAAAACTAATTTAATAAAATAGCTGGATGCAATGACGTAACATGATTTTCTATTTCTTCTCTGTCAAGATTTCCTAAGGAAGTAAGAGTATATTCCTTTTTGGACCAGAGTCTATGAATATCCATCATAATTTTTTCAGATTGAATCTCTTCAATTTTATGAATTTCTTGTTTCCAATCACGTAAAGAGGTATGGTATAATAAAGATTTAGCATTATAGCTTGCTCTTTGGATAGGAAGTTCCATAGCTAACTCAATTGAACCCGCTAAACCTGCCTTGGTTTCTAAAATTTCTTTTTCTGGAATAACCTCTAAAAAGGAATTTTGTAATACTTCAAACATAAGTTGAATAGCATCAAAAAAAGACTTTTTTGATGTTCCGCAGTAAATACCCCAGAGACCCTCGCGATAATATCGTGAATGAAATGAACCAACAGAATAACAAAGACCATGTTCTTCTCGTAATTTACGAAAAAGTCGTGATGACATTGTACCACCCAACAAATGGGTAAAAATTTGTAAAGAAACGTCATCTTTTTCCATTTGTGAAATGCCTGGAAGACCAAAAACAAAATGAACTTGTTCTAATTTTTTATTTTGATGATGTACTAATCTTTTTTCTCTAGCTTTATTTTCATGAGTTGTTTGAAAACTTGCTTCTTTTTTTAAAATATAGCGATTATCAAAAAGTTTATGAATTATTGATTTTAATTTTATTTTATCTGATTCAGAATTCCAAAGCCCCCCCGCCAAAGATAAAACGGAACTTTTTGAACTATAATGTTTAGTATAATAAGTATATAACATATCCCTTGAAGAACTAGCTATTGACTCACAAGTACCTGGAATGGGTCGTCCTAAAGGTGTATTTCCAAAGAAATCCTGATAAAAAAGATCAAATAAATAATCATCTGGGTTATCTTGTCCCATTTTAATTTCTTCTAAAATTACTTTTTTTTCAATATCAAACTCATTTGACGGAATTACAGATTCAAAAAATATATCAGATAAAGTATCTAAAGCAATTGATATATATTTAGGGCTCAAAGTTATATAATAATTAGTAATCTCCTTTGAGGTGGAAGCATTCATATGACCACCTAACCGATCAATTTCTAAAGATATTTGTGTATAATTTCTTTTTTTTGTTCCTTTAAATAGCATATGCTCAGTAAAATGAGAATAACCCATTTCTAATTCTGATTCACATCGCGACCCAATAGGCACCCATATACCCACAGAAGCAGAGTTACGATAAGGAATATTCTCTAAAACAACCTGAAATCCATTTTCCAGAGTAAATTTTTCAATAGATTGAAAAATAGTGCTCACTGAGCGTCTTTGATTGATAAATTAAGGCGTCCTTGACGATCAACATCAAGCACCTTCACTTTTACTTTCTGTCCAACAGATAAAAAATCTTCAATATTAGTCACTCTTTCATGTGAAACTTTAGAAATATGACAAAGACCAGATTTACCAGGTAATATTTCAACAAAAGCACCAAAGTCTTTTAATGTTAAAACAGTACCATCATATATTTCGTTTATTTTAGCTTCAGCAAATTGACCATCAATCATCATTTTAGCTTTTTTAGCAGCTTCTTTTGTTCGTGAATAAATGCTCACACTACCGTCGTCTTTTACAATAATCTCAGCTCCAGTTTGTTCAGAGAGAGATCGAATATTATTACCCCCAGGACCAATAAGACCACCAATATTCGCCTTATCAATTTTAGTTATAATAATTCCAGGTGCTCGTTCTGAAACATCAGGACGAGATTTATGAATCACTTGATCCATAGCCTTTAAAATTTCAAGTCGACCTTTCTTGGCTTGTTCTAGTGCATTTTTAATAATTTCATCACTAATCCCTTGTACTTTCGTATCTAATTGAAAAGCAGTAATACCTTTTTCTGTTCCAGCTACTTTAAAATCCATATCACCAAAATGATCTTCTAAACCTGCTATATCAGATAATATGGCATATTGACTGCCTTCCATAATAAGACCCATAGCAATACCAGCAACAGCTCGCTTGATAGGTACACCTGCATCCATTAAAGCTAGAGAACCAGAACAAATAGTAGCCATAGAAGAAGAACCATTTGATTCAAGTATTTCAGAAACAATACGAATTACATATGGAAATTTCTCTAATTCAAGAATAGATGAGCGAAGAGCATTTTCAGCAAGTTTTCCATGTCCAATTTCTCTTCGACCAGGACCACCATAGCGACGAACTTCACCAACACTAAAAGGTAAAAAATTATAATGAAGATAAAAATGATCTTTATTTTCACCATCAACGTCATCTACAATTTGAGCATTTGCTTCTGAACCAAGAGTAACGACACCTAGCGATTGAGTTTCTCCTCTTGTAAAAATTGCAGAACCATGGGTACTAGGTAAAATACCTAATTCAATACTAATAGGTCGTACTTCATCAAGCCCACGCTTATCTGCACGAATACCATCTTTAAAAATTTGATTACGAATAATATCTACTTCAATTTTATTGATAAAACTTTTTACAGTATAGTTTTTTTTACTAATTTCATCTTCCGTAAAACCCTCTGAACGAAAGATATCTGTAAATTCATCAATAATTTCTCCTTGAACAATATCAATATTTTTTTTTCGAGTATGTTTATCTCCACTTTCACTCGCTTTACTCATTTTTTTATAACCGATTTCATTAACTTTTTTTTCAAGAGATGAATGATCTTCTTTTTCAGGCACTTGAAGTGGTGAGGAATTAACGAGACGTTTAAGAGGTTTTTGAACCTCACAAAGTCTCTTAATCTCTTTATGCCCAAAACGGATGGCTTCATGCATAAATTCTTCACTTACTTCTGAAGCAGAGCCCTCAATCATTGTCACAGCTTGCTCCGTTCCAGCTAGAATAATATTCAAATCTGATTGTTTAATCTCTTCTTTTGATGGAAATAAGATTAATTTTTCATCAATACGTCCGACACGAACTCCAGCAACAGGACCGTCAAACGGTATATTTGAAACCATAAGAGAAGCCGAAGCAGCTGTAATAGCATGAACATCGGCTAGGTACTCTTGATCAGCACTCAAAAGTGTAATAAAAATTTGTAATTCATTTAAAAAACTCTTTGGAAATAATGGCCGAATTGGACGATCAACAAGCCTACAAATTAAAATTTCTTTATTTGAAGGCCTTCCTTCTCTTTTATGAAAACCTCCTACAAATTCACCAGCAGCATAATATTTCTCTCGAAAATCAACAGTTAAAGGAAAAAAACTCGCTCCCTCCTTAGCCTCTTTTGCCGATGTCGCATTAGACATCAAGACTATATTTTTCCATCGAAGGACAATTGAGCCATTCGCTTGCTTTGCCCATTTACCTGTTTCGAAAGTATATTCACTATTTAATACCTGAGTTTTTTCAATTGTATGCATTTTTCTATCTCTATTTACGTAAACCAAGCTTATTAATTAAGCTTGTATAAGAACTATTATTTGTTTTTTTCAAGTAACTTAAAAGACGTCGCCTTTTTCCAACCATTTTGAGAAGTCCCAATCGAGAATGATGGTCTTTTTTATGATCTTGAAAATGAGTTTTTAGACCATCAATACGATTAGTTAAAAGAGCAATTTGCACTTCAGAGGAACCCGTATCCCCATTATGCTTACTGAATTTATCAATAATATCTTTTTTCACTAACATTTTTCAATATCAGAGTAAAAAACAGAACCTAACTGACAATCTTTTTTTAAAAAGATTGTCAGTTATTCAATAAATTTAATTATAATGCTTAACAGATAAATTATTAAGAATTGAAATAATAATATTACTTTTAATTATTTTTTTTCTTTGCAAAAGAGATAAAATCTCCTTGATTTTTAACGTCAATAAGCTCATAGACTAAAATGGGTTGACTTTTACCTTTTACTCGTATGGAATCAAGTTCTCTACTAATAACTTTATCTTTCACTGCTTGGTAAGTACTTTCAGAAATAATAATTTTTGTTCCATACACCTTATTAATTCCTTCCAAACGAGCGCCTAAATTTACAACATCACCCATAACAGTATAATCCATACGAAGAGAAGAGCCGATATTTCCAACAACAGCATTTCCAGTATTTAAACCAATTCCAATATCTAGAATAGGTCTACCTTCAGCCCTCCATTTTTTTTGTAACTTATTAAGTACTTCAAGTTGGACCAAAGCAGTTAAACAAGCTTGATATGGATGATGCTGATTATAAATAGGAGCCCCCCAAAAAGCCATAATCGCATCACCCATATATTTATCAATTGTTCCATAATACCTGAGACATATTTTTGTCATTTCAGAAAAATATTCGTTAAGAAGAGAGACAAGATCTTTGGGTGTCAATGACTCAGAAATCGTAGTAAAACCCCTTATGTCAGAGAAAAAAACAGTTATATTTTTACTGATACCACCTAAGCTAATGGACTCTGGATTCTCTAACAGTTCTCGCACAACATCAGCAGACACAAACTTTGAAAAAGTTGATTCGATATACTTTACATTTTGTTCTTCGTTGAGTACTTTATATCCAACAACACTAATCATCACAATAGCAATCTCAATATAGGGTACAAAAAAGACATGTATAAAGTTAAAAAGATTAAAAGCAATTAAACATTCAACAGCAAATAATATAGAAAATAAACAGATACCTACTAATACTAAAGTAATTTTAAAACGTGCAATAATAAAACCTAAAATCGCCCCAGTAAGAACATAAATTAAGTAATTTAACCAAGCGGGTGCATAGCGGATAAAATCTTGTTTCAAAATTGTATTTAAGGCATTTGCATGATGTTCGATACCAGAAATATCACCAAAAGGACTGGCATGAACGTCCTTCGCAACCCCCGTTGCATAGTAAATGGCGACCAAAAGAATTTTATCCTTGAATGGATCATTATTTCCAGAAAAAGAGCCTACTCCTGAATCAGCCACTGTATGAAATGAAATAGAAGGATACGACCAAGGTCCACCAATAAAATTAATATACATAAAACCTTCACCATCAATAGGAATGGTAATATTTCTCTCAGAGTTAGGCTTTGCAATGATATCAACCGACTTTTTTTTAAAATTTCCTTTTGAATCTACAAGGATGTTATTTTTAGAATCTCTGTCATAAACTTGAATGGTTGCTTCAGGTATATTTTTTAATTTAACATAAGAACCAAGTTTAACCTCAATATCTTTTTGAATATTTATATTGTAGTAATGTGCTAAGGTAACCAAATCAATAGAAGGATATATCTTATTCTGCCACTTTATAACCAAAGGTAAAGTTCGATTTACTCCGGTATCTTGCTTTCTAATATTTGCATAACCAATACCGTATAAATTCTTCAAAATATCAAGAAGAAGAAGCTCTGGAAACTTAACCCATTCAGCTTTTCTATCATATTCAGTAGGTATCACATTCAAGATTTCATTTTTTTTAAATATTCGTAATTTTTTTTTAAACAATATTCTCTGTTCTTCAGATAAAGGATACGCTTGAGTTTCAAAAGGATAGTCAGCCATAACCTTTTGATTAGTTTGAAAAACTGTACTCAGCTTACCTTTTTTTCCTTTTTCTTGATCAAAACTATCTTTTTTTTGATCAAGAAAAAAAATATCAAAAAGAAGGGTCTTATAATTTGATTTATTAAGAGCTTTTAGTAAATCTGAGTAGTGTCTCCATGTAAAGGGGAAACCTTCTTGATACTCATTCACAGTAGCATTATCAATGCCAATAATTTGAAGTGAAGGATGTGCCTTTTTATTTTCACTATATCTTATAACTCCTTGTACTATATCTTCTTGAGAAAAATCTATGGAGGAAATTCTAAATCTAGCATCAATCGAAAACTCTTTAACCGGCTCAAAAAAAGTTAATTTTTTGTCTGCTAGAATAAAAAGTATACCAACGGTAATACCAAAAAAAAGAGAAACTGACCTGAGACGATCAAAACCCAAAAAATTAACATATATAAGTAAGTTATATAGAATATAAATAATGCCACAAATACCAATAAATTTAGAAAAAAATAAAAAAAAGGAAAAAGTATCTCCAAGCTCTTTGGAAGTCAATAAAAATTCAACGATCAGCCCTACGAATCCAAATAACAATAATAATAAACTATTAAATAATCGATTTTTTGTTAAGATCGATGCATTTATACCCATAATAAAAGAAACCAAGGATTCTTCATTGAATCAAACTAGCAACTTATTTTTAATTACTTGATCATATTAAAAAATAATTTGAATCGAAAGCCCAATTTCAAAAGCAAGAATTTTTTGACGCTCTTGATTAGTTTCTTGATCTCTCTGAATTTCAAGTGCTGATTTAAAATGCATTTTTCCAATAATATTAGTATGGATATTCATACTTAAATTTTGTGCAAGAATATAAAAATCAGAAGGGAACTCTTTTAAATTAGTATAAATATCATAATTAAAGCGATTAAGATTAAATATAAACTCAATTCTATATTTTGGATTTTTTTTTAATTTTATTCCAGTTAGTTCTTGCAGCCACTCCCTCAATAAAGGAATACCAAAAACATATAAAATAGATAAACCAAAACTAATATTTTCTTTTTTAAAGCGGTTACCACTTTTTTGTATGTTTTCAAATATTGAAATATCATTTTGATTTCCATTTGTAATAAAAAAATCACTCTCATTCTCATTTGAAAAATCTAAATTTGTCTGAAAACGTAATGATTGAAGAGCACTTCTTTCATTCAGCCAATTGAAAGAAAGATTGAACTCGGGTATATAGTGCTTGCGAGATATATTACTGGTTACTTTCAAATGATTTTCATAACGAAAGTTAATATCTAAATTAGAGCTTTTTTCTTGATAATATTCTCCATTATTTTTTTTGTTTATTAACGGTTTAGACCAAAACCAAAAGTTTAAAATTTTCATAAGATCAATTGTTGGACGAACACTTACACCCAAATTTACAATTTGATGAGGTAAAGCACCAATATTCCCTCTGCGAGAGATTGTCTGACTTAAATGAGCTTCATTCAAAATAAGGAATCCATCAAATATACTCCAATTTATAACCATATTCATATGTTCCTTCAAAAAAATTATTTGACTATATTGCGAAAAAACATCTTCAAATTCTATCGAAGGGCTAATCGGACTAAAATTTAACATTTGTATATATGCTCTCCCCTCAGAAAAATTATTGTGAGATCGATTTTTAGAGGTAAAATGTTGCCAAAATGGATAAGAAAAAAGATCATATACTCTCACAAACAAAGTTTGAAAACGACTTGATAAACCATATTTATCTTCAAATAACCCCGTCTTTGCACTGAAAGGAACAAAGTTTTCATTTACGGAGACCTCTCGAAAAAAACTAGTTGAAATCTTTTTAAAGAAGCTAAGTTTTTTAGATATTTTTTTGAGATCAAAATTGAGACTAAAGTTTGTTCGAGCATAACTATTCGGTTGTTTATATCTTTGAAAAGAAAGGCCTGAAAATATTATTGAACTTGAATTGTCTCTAAAAGAATTTTCTAAATAATTAAATAAATACTCTAACTTGGGTGAAAATATCCAAAAATTACGATATTCTAAATCTAATTTATATTTACTAAGCCTCTGAACATAACGAAAATCAGAAGCTGTTATATAAAAAGGAAAATAAAAATTACCATTAATTAAACTTGATATTTGATTATCTGTAAAATTTTGATTTACCAAAAGCACTTGACGAAAAAAATAAGATGTCTGCAACCTAAAATCACCCCATTGATAAATCAAATGTGAGTCCATTTCATCTTTTTGTTCTTTTGATTTTTTATTTTGAGTGGATTTTGGTATTACAAAAGAATCACTCAAAATTAAATTTTCTTCTTTTTTAAAATATTGAATGCCTGTTTTTGCCTCTAAAGTAAGTTTATGACCCCCAAAATCTAAAAATTTTTGATAAAATGAAATATAAGGTACATATGTATATTCCTCTACAGATTGATTTAAGATTTCTGTATCTACAACATTATTTAAAAGATTTTGCTTATCTCTACTTTTATTTTGATATTCATATTTAACTGTAACACGGGGATAATACTTATTCTCAAATTTAAAATCATATTGTGTGCTGTGAGTTACCCTTGTTAGTTTGCCGTCAAAATCTTTTTGTTCTTGAAGCTTATTGTCAAAAGATTCAGAGGTAACATAAGAAAAAGTATAAGCACTCTCTAAAAAAGGGAGTAATGTAGAGGTAAAACTAAGGTTATTCGCATCCATTGAAATATTCTTAAAATTTTGATTCAATGTAAAAAAATTATTGCCTTGATAACGTTTATCATATGAGACTTTGAAGTTATCAAAGATTGATACGCCACCTTTCGTTTTATAAAATGGTTTTATAACTTTTATATCATTTTTTATCATATAAAAATCATCATTTTGAGTATTTGATTCAGACACAAAAATATCATTGACCCAAATTATACCTTCACTCCCTCCTGTACTGCTTTCATTACGAACTCCCAAAATCATTGTATTCACTCGCTTAAGATTGGGACATCCATGAAATTGTTTTATTTTTGGGCAAATCTCACCTTCAGATTGTTTAGGAATATCAAAACTTAATAAATGCCATCCCAAAGTATTCATCTTCTCAGTGCCTTCCACATAATTATTGTCACTAGAACCAAAACGAAAAAAGAAATAATCATCAGATGTATTTAATTTACGATAATTTACCCAAATATTTATTTTATTATAAGAACTAAGATCAAGTGATCTCAGAAAGACTCTTCTAACATAAGCGTGTTTACATACGCCTGTAGTGCAAAGACTCGAATTAAAATTATAGTTAATCTTCAAAGCTGCCTCACGCATACGACTTCGTTCAAAATTTGTTTGAATTCCATGTAATTTTTCATATTCGTTTCTTTCTTGAGCAATAAATGAAGCATTTGCATATTCAGACCTAGAGTCTTGATTATCAATGGTACTGATATTCAATATTTTAGTATCTTCTAAGTCAGATTCAACATTATTGACTTGTAGTTTTTTACGCCTCCAAAGAGATCGCCCTAATTTAATATTGTCAATAAGAATACGTCCCTTTCCATTCGCTGAACCCACTCCACTAGGAACAACATATAAACGAATACTTTTTACACGGTGTAGTAGCTGTTTTTGAGTATCATTAAGAGCTTCTCGATTCAAATACATTCTAACTAAGTGCCAATTTTCCGATAAAATTATATTAGAAGAGTGTAACCCCGATGCAATGTCAAAATTAATATAATTACGGTTTAACTCATCAAATGTGATCACATTTTCAGTCGTTTCTAATCGACCATCTCCATTTAAATCTTCTGTATTCAAAACTCCGTTACCATCTGTTCTGTGATTACCAGACACAGCAGGGCCAGAACCCACTCTTGTATTTAACCCCGAACAAATACGAGGTGCATTAAAATGGTATCCTCTATCTTCCGTAAAACCTCCTACAACCTGATCAATTCTTCCATTCTGCTCACCTCCAGAAAAAGAAGTTCCAATATCTGGGAGACCATCACCATTCAAATCATTATTAATTCCATCTGAACCCACATCTTCTGTATCTAACTTAGAGTCAGCATCGGAGTCTTCATTAATAGTACCTATATCAAAACGAATAGAAACACCTTCAGACAGAGCAATGGGGTCGATCAATTTAGCTGAAAATTCAATATACTCTATCTGAGCAAGGTTTTGCCCATTACTTTCAGGAGAAAAACGCCTAGTAACAATACTTGCAACCTTACCACCACTAGAAAAATCAAAGTCCATCACCAAAGATACTTGCCTTTCAGCTTGTTTCAACTGATTAAAATCTAAATGACCTTCAGCAACATTATAAGGGCCAGCAAGTTGGCGATAATTAGGAGATGCTTGAATCGGTGTATTTAATCGAGTAGGACCCAATTCAAGATTATTTAAATCACGATAATAGCGGTAAAGTAAAGGAGCTCGATCACACTCAGTAAGCCCTAAGGAAGGAGGTAAACTCGATAATTGCCAATCTCGGTCACTCAATGATAATTCTATTTTATCTTCAGATGACTCCATATCATCAACTAAGGCAATATTTACTGTATTTGGATTATAAAAACTTTTAGTATATTCCCCATAAAAATTATATCTCACTGGTAAAAGATCAAGATCAATACCGGGAATATAATTTATAAATTTAGTCAATTCTTTCTCCCCAAGGTTTACCTTTAGGTCATTTTCAATTATAAAGCGACTTACAGGCTCTTCACCAATTTTTGGTACCTGACTATTTTTTAGTTGGGCATTATATAAAAGTGTATTTCCTAACTTAATATTGCGATTCATCTCATATTCACTTCTTAAACCTAAAATAAAGCCATTTGTCTTTTGTCCAAAAGGTGAGTATTGATAGGTTACTTCAATTCTTGTACCCGATGAAATTATAGGGTTCCTTTTATCACTGAAAGATAAAAAACCCAATAAATAATCTACGATATATAATGTTGGTTTAATTTTTATACCATCAATTGTAACTTGTACGGAATTTTGGATAATCTGTGGATGCTGAAGTTTATAATTTTGAATTTCTTCTACTAAGCTCGCTTCAATCATCAATCGAGATATTTCTGAAGAATCAATTTTTATTTCAGAGTAAATATCTTTTACTTCCATATCATTCAATATAAATTCTTGATTTTGATTTTTAAGGGCTTTAAAAGGTTCTCGTAAATAAAAGCTCAAAAGACCTCGCTGAAAATCGACGGTATAACCACCTAACTGCTCATTTAAACCAGGAATAATACTTCTATTTCTATCAACAATGGTGAGCTGAAGCTGACTTTTTTGTAAATTATAAGCACCAAGGCTGTAAACGCTTCTTACTTCATAGATATCATAATTTACTTTACCATCATTGATAATAGTAATATTTTGAGTGCCGTCAAAATTTGTATCTTCATTCATTGAAGAGCCAAAGTAAATAAAAGTTTCAATTTTGCCATTGACACCCGTTCTAGCAGACGGATCTGCCGTATCTTTATCACTCCTATTCCGTGTGTAACGAACATAGATACGAGAATCACTCCTAATAAATTTAATAAATTCAAGTTTACCACTTTTATAATTTATTTGATAATCATCAGACTCTTGAAGTAAATGATAGTGACCTAAATTATTACCTAAAATTTTTTTTGTTCGGGCATTTAAGATTCGATTATTTGTTCCATCCTGATCATCAAGCCACACTTCAAATGAACCAGAATCAATATTAACAGCAGTTGGATAATTTTTATTACTTTTATTTAAAGGTACTGAAGTAAAAGTAATAAGGCTATCTGAATTGTTTCTTATATAGGAAGCCTTAGTGATTATAGGCGAAATATTTTTTTTATCATAATAAATAAATGGCTCTAACTGAAAATATTTTCTTGCTTTATAAGTATACTCAGGAATTATAGTTTCTATATTATGAGTATTACCTGTAAATATTTCTGTTGCTGTTTCCCCTCCTATCAAAGTAGCAACACTGTGAAAACTTAACTTCCCTTTTTTAAATTTTGCCTCAATTCCCAGTGTTTCTTTATCTTTTTTTTCAAAACCTTTGAATTCCGTTGAATCATCATTGGGGAAGTTAAAGCCGACATTACCAACGGTGACTTCACGAACAAATTCTTTTTTATGTAAGGCAAAATATTTAAGTTGAATTTTATTATTTAGAAGCCTTTCATTTTGATCATAGTTAACATCGATTAAAACTCTTTTTCCAATCTTACCTTTTAAGTTTAAGTTTAATCCCGCTTCTAAAAAAAAATCCTCTCTAATATTAATTGCATTCGCCGACACAATATCATTTCGTGAGTCTTCTTTGGTAAGATAGTTAGAAAAACCATAAGACATAATAACACCAGAATTACCAAAAACTCTTAATTCGATACCATCAAGACCTCCACTAATTCCAGAGGTATCATATTTAGCTGATTTTATAAATTCTTCATCAATTTTAGGTAGATTTTTATCTTTGTAAATTGATGCTTCGACAAGAGAATTTTCAATAAAAGAAGACTCTGGAATATCAAAATTAAATCTAGGTTTTTTTTCTAAATATTTTCTTATAGAAAGAATTTTATGAACATCTTTGGAATTTTTTTTTTGATTTAAATGATGTCGTTCATTTAAAAATGTCTTAGTATTTTTTTCACTCTCTTTTGCATACCAAGAATAGAAAAAAGGCCATATTTCAATTTCATTTAAATAATACCGGGCTAAAAAAAGACCTCCTACAAATATTATGTAAATAAAAAAAAACTTTAAAAATATTGAAGCAATCGTTTTAGGGAAAGAGTCTTCCAATAACATAGAATCAAACAGCTCACAACTATATAAATTTATTATTTTTTACTTAATTTTTTTTGGAAGCCTCACGAGATAAAATATTAAAACAAATAAAATATTTTATGTAAATAAGATTGATAAAGTTACAAAAAAAAGATATACAAGCATATAATTCAATCAAGCCAAAAATTTTTGCATAAATGAGCGTCTATTCAACACAAATGCGTACAACTAGTGAAAAACTGTAAATCCATTAATCCAACTTAAGTTTTCCCTCAAAGTCAACCCAAACTACCAACCATATTTTTGGGTATAACCCACCGATCAAATTCTTCAGAAGAAAGTAAACTTAATGAAAGAGCCGCCTCTTTTAGAGTCATATTTTCTTCATATGCTTTTTTAGCGATCTTTGTCGCATTATCGTAACCAATATGAGTATTTAAAGCGGTAATTAGCATTAAAGAATTATTCAAATTTTTATTGATCTCAGAATGGTTGGGTTCAATACCAATAACACAATTATCATTAAATGATTTAGCAGCATCTCCTAAATTTTGGGCAGAGATTAAAAAATTATAAATCATCATCGGTTTGAATACATTTAGCTCGAAATGACCACTCATACCACCTACGTTAATAGCAACATCATTTCCAATAACTTGTGCACACACCATAGTCATTGCTTCACATTGTGTCGGATTGACCTTACCCGGCATAATTGATGAGCCAGGTTCATTTGCTGGTATAAGTATTTCACCAATTCCACAACGGGGCCCTGAAGCAAGCATTCTTATATCATTCGCTATCTTTAGCAAACTTACTGCCAAAGTTTTAAGCCCACCAGAGGCTTCAACAATTGCATCGTGGGCAGCTAAAGCTTCAAATTTATTATGAGCTGTAAGAAAGGGAAGTCCACTCCAATATTTTATCTCTTTAGCTACTTTTTCAGCATAGTACGGGGGAGTATTAATGCCGGTACCCACAGCAGTTCCACCTAAAGCAAGTTCAGATAAATGAGGGAGTGTGTTCTTAATTGCTTTTAAACTATGTTCAAGTTGGGAAACATATCCTGAAAATTCTTGCCCTAATGTCAACGGAGTTGCATCCATAAAGTGAGTACGACCAATTTTCACCACATGCATAAATTGATCTGATTTTTTTTTAAATGTTTTAGCTAATTTCTCTACTTCAGGAATGGTGACTTCAACCATTATTTTATAAGCGGCAATATGCATAGCTGTTGGAAAAGTATCATTTGAAGACTGTGATTTATTTATATCATCATTGGGATGAAGAAATTTATCATGATCAGTCAAAGCCCCCCCATTAAGGACATGACCTCGATTTGCAATTACCTCATTTACGTTCATATTACTTTGAGTACCTGAACCCGTTTGCCAAACAACAAGAGGGAATTCATCATCTAATTTTTCTGATAATATTTCATCACAGACTTTTCCTATGATATCTGATTTTTTTTTAGATAAAATTTTACAAGAGAGATTTGTAATTGCGGCACTTTTTTTTAAAAGTGCGAAAGCATGAATCACCTCGATAGGCATTTTTTGACGGCCAATTTTAAAATTTTGAAGTGATCTTTGTGTTTGAGCCCCCCAATATCTATGAGAAGGAACTTCTATCTCGCCAAAACTATCTTTTTCTATTCTTGTAATTGACATATTTGTCAATGAGTTTGGTCAAGAAAATCCTTCAGCTTTCTCATTCTCGTTGGAACTCGAAGCCTTCTAAGAGCTTTGGCCTCAATCTGACGAATTCTTTCACGAGTCACCTTGAACACATAGCCAACTTCCTCTAATGTGTGAGTATAACCGTCATCAAGACCAAAACGCATTCGAATAACTTTTTGTTCTCTTGCAGGAAGAGTTGCTAAAACTTGCTGAATCTGCTCTTCAAGTATGGATTGTGCAGTGACAGCAATAGGACTATCCGTTTTTTTATCTTCGACAAAATCACCCAACTCAGAGTCTTCTTCTTCACCTACTGGGCTTTCTAAAGAAACAGGGTCTTTGGCCACACCTTTTACTTGTTTGACCTTATTAGAAGGCCAACCAAGTCTTTCCGCAATTTCGTCATCATTAGGTTCGCGTCCCATTTCCTGTAAAAAAAGGCGAGTCTCACGATTCACTTTATTAATTTGCTCAATCATATGACTAGGAATACGTATTGTTTTTGCCTGTTCAGAAATTGAACGTGCAATGGCTTGTCTGATCCACCATGTCGCATAGGTAGAAAACTTATAACCTTTTCGATATTCAAATTTTTCAACTGCTCTCATAAGCCCTATATTGCCTTCCTGAATTAAATCAAAAAAGTGCATTCCTCTGTTAGCAAATCGCTTTGCAATAGAGACGACTAAGCGAAGATTCGCGTTAATTAACTCTTTTTTAGCCATCTCAATCGCACGTTGACCATTAGCAATCTTTTCGCCCCAAGACAATATAATTAAAGTCGGCGAACCAGCTTCTTGCTCCATTCGACGTAATTTTCTTTCATTATTACGAATGTCTTTAATCACCTCTTTTACATCAATAATTGAGCATCCCATTTTTTTTTCGACCATATCTAACTCTTCATGTCTTTCAATATACCGATTAAAAGCTTTAACTTCTTTAACATCATGCCCGTGTTTTTCTTTTAAGCGGAGAAAATGACGTTTTATCTCTTTGATTCGAAATACCATACTTTTCACTTTATTTACGTGCTTAATAAGTTCTTTCTGTGAAACTCCAATTTTTTTCATGTAGATACTGGCCTTATCTTCAAATTTGAGTACCTCAGCCCAGATTTCTTCATGCTTTTTACTTTTGTACGTATACCTTTTGAGCTTAGATTTAAGTGTTTTAATATCATTATCAATTTTAATAACAAACTCCATCTCGTAAAGAAACACTCTTTTCAACTCTTTCTTTTCAGTTTGAGAGATATAGTAAGTCTTAGAAGCTCGGCAAATATCTGTAATTCGGGCTGTTTCGTCTTGTATTTTTGGATGATATCTCAAAAAAGAACTTCTTAGCAGGGAAGATTCTAGTATGGCATCTTCTATAATATACTCACCATCTTCAATACGTTTTGCCAACTCGACTTCTTTGCTCCCTGATATTAGAGAAACTTTACCAATTTCTCTTAAATAAAGTTTGATTGGGTCATCAGCAACAGATACAATTTTACCTTTTTTTTTAGTAATAACAACGGGGGGTCTCAAATCTGGACGATTTAAAACTTGAGCGAGTATTTCAATGTCGTGTCCCTTATTCATAAGCTGAATAGCGACATCTTGTATTGTGAATGGCCTTCCTCCAGTATTAGGAGTTAATTCATAACCCATTTTCTTCAATTCTTCAATTCCTTTTTCAGGTAATTGCTGTTCAGCTAAAAGCCGAATATTCTCTTGAGTAGGATCTTTGACATGACCTCGTTTTGAAGAGCTATGTTGGTATTCTTCAATAATTTCAATTCCATACTGACTCAAAAGAATGAAAACGTCGTCAATTTTATCTGAATTTGTAAGTTTTTCAGGTAAAATATCATTAATTTCGTCGTAGGTAATTTCACCATTTGCCTTACCAATATTGATAATTTTCTGAATTTCTGGTAACTGTTCTAATTCCATAATCTACTCAAAACAAGGTTGCTCACCAAATTTCTTAGAGAAATCAAGATTTAAAGCGAGCAGTGCCCAGAGGGCATAAATAAAAAATTAAACAAATTGTACAGCTTAATTAAATTTATTTATCTTATTAAAATAAGGCAAGTATGACTTTAATTTTAAAGGATAAAATTAAAGGCTAAATAATGCCTCCTCTATCATATAAATAAAGATTTGGTATTTAATACTAACATCAAAATGAGCGATACCATCAGGCTATTGACTTTGCCCAGTTTTGTTCCCAAAAAACTAAGTGTGAGGCGATTAAACTGGCTTTAAAAACAGATACACTTGGTGTAGCATCGAGGCTATTGCTGACTCTAAAAATTTATGAGTTTTTATAACACCCGATGACACCACATTGTCCGTGCTAACTACACAAACCCGATAACTATAGTGATACACTCCCAATCGATGGGGTTATCATATGATCGTAAAATTGACCATCTATTTAAATTAATACATTTTTTTCTTGACAACTTGATCTAAAGTCAAGGTTGTTGAGTGGGCTTATCTAGATAAGGTCTCTTTGCTTTAATATAGTTTAGTTCTAGCATTTTTTGTTTAGCTATCTATACTTTAAAGTATTTTTTGTACCTCATCCAAGAGTTAGTCTAATATAATTTTGAGGTGTGTTATGAAAAAAATATTGTCGTTTTTGTTTTTACTAACAATTTTTGTTAGCTCCTTTATATTTCCTAGTGATAAGGCTTCACCTATTGGTTTTTGGAAATCGATAGATGATAAAACAGGAAAAGCAAAGTCAGTAATTAAAATTAAGCAAACTGATGGATCTTTACAAGGAAAAATACTTAAATTATTGGATAGAGAGGGCAAAGATCCTAATCCCAAATGCAAAAAATGTACTGATGAATTGAGAAAGAATCAACCAATCATTGGTATGAAGATACTGAGTAACCTAAAAAAAGATGGTAATGAGTGGTCTGGTGGTAAGATACTCGATCCAAAAAATGGAAAAGAATATAAATGTTATATTAAGGTTCTTGATAATGGCAAAAAACTAAAAGTTAGAGGCTATATTGGATTTTCTTTATTCGGTCGCACTCAATATTGGTATAGAATAAAAAATCCTAACTTGATAACAAAGTAGGTTCCCCCAAACTTAATTCTAGTAGAGTCTCCGTGAAACTTTACTAGAATTAGGTAAGATTATAATTTAAAAAATTAAAGCCGATATCAAAAAATAAAAGAGATCGTCATTAGCTTTGTAGCTATCAAACTGATAAGGTGAAAATATTCAAAAAAAAGGTAATTGTAATTGCCTTATTATCAAAGTGAAAGAGACCTTAAATTTTATTTGAAGGAATTATCAAGATTAATCTCAATTTAAAGTTTGAGATTACAAAAAAATTACAGAACGATAAAGCAAAAAAGATTAACTTATTATTATAAATCAAAAGTGAATAAAATAAGTAAAAAATTGAATTAGGTAGTTATTATGTATTTCAATAATGAAAACTTTAAACAATTAAGAAAATTAATATAAATAAATAAAAATTGAATTTATCGAATTCTGGAAAAAAGCTATTTTTATTACTAAAAAAACTTTTTAGTAATAATATCAGCTCCAATAATCATAATTTTTTTAATAAATTCTGACCCTTATATCAAGATATTTTTTTTTCTTAGAACTCATCTAATATTTATTACCACCACTAAAAAAGTTAGGTACACATTCAAATGTTTGATAATTTTTTTTTATATGAAAGAAAAGTCATATTGCATTTAATAAATTTTATATTTTTCTTCCACGGTCACCGTTTAATCGATTAAATATGTAAAGAAAGAGATAACCACCAATCACACTAGCGATGATATTTACATTTGAAAGATAAAAACCTTCCTGCAATAAATCAATTATCTTTTTTAAAATATTACTAAAAATAAAGGCCCCCAATATACAACCTGTAAGAGCAATAAGCATTGCTCCAAAATAACCACCTATAATATCCTTCTTTCTTTGATAATAGAATAACCAAGCTAAACCAAAACCAAGTAAAAGATAGATAAAAATATCAGTAATAATTCGAACCATTGTTATTTTTATTATCTATCAACAAAAAAAATTAAATTTAAAAATCTGATCAATCATATGAGAAAATTAATTCCATAAGAAAAGCCAATCACACCGGAATTTAATAAATACTGTATTTCTATAATTGTAGATAATTTATAAAAATTAAATTCAAAACCCAGTAAAATTCGGAGAGGAATAATAGCACTTCGAGCATCTCCAAAAATTAAAACTTTCCCTTTTTCTTGAACAATATTAACCATTTTTGCTGTTATACCCGTCGTTCCTTTTAAATTGTAGATACCATTTATGTTAAGGTCAATCTCATAAAAACTTTCTGTTTTACCATACTCTAATCCAAGACCAAACCCAAAATATGGAAGAAAAAAAAGTAAAGCATAATGTAACCTAATTTCTGCACCTCCACCATAGTGCACCCATTTTGAATTAAATTGTGTATTAAGAAAACTAAGATTTATAGCAGCACCATTAATAGCAACATCTGTAGCACCTATGGGTATAGTAAGAGCTAAGGCACCAGTTGAATGACTCAAATAAATACCAAAAGCTAAACCGAAACCAAATAGACTTTGATCGTTATCTAGTATAGAATAATTAGCCGCAATTCTTATAATACCGTTTTTTAAACGGTATCTAGTGAGACCAGGTAAAAAAATTTCTGATAAAGGGAAGTATGTAAAGCGAACATCCAAATTAGGTGTAAAAGAAAAACCTGTGTTTATTCCAACATTAACGCTAGGTAAAATATTTACAGGAAGAGCTTCTAGACCAGGGAGTGAAGCAAGAGAGCTTGCTTTTATTAGACCAACACCTACAGCGAAACCGACTGGAATTACCTTTGATCTTTTAAGAGATCCAGAACCCATAGGCGATACTAAATGACCGTCAAGAGAGCGTCCATTTCCATAATCTTTACTAAAATTTTTTGGCAAATTAACATCAGTCAAACTAAGTACCTTGTTAAGTAATCCTTCCCTCATACGGGGTCTCACTTGGGCTAAGAATGCTTTTTCGATCGGGTTATCAGATTCAAGAAAATGAAGGGGAAAGTCAGCAACTACACTTGCAAACCCAATCTGAGGTAAAATCCAGTAGCTAATACTCCATATAATTTTATTTTTTCTTATCATATACACTAAAAATACTTGGTTCTAACTTACAACTCACATTCTTTAAATTCAAAAAAAATATAAAATATTCAAAATGGAAAACTAAATGTTCCATAAGAGCTAAGTTTTTTAAAACCTAATACGCCTCCTCCTGTAGCCTCACCAATATTATTTCCATGACCTAATTGTCCAGTACAGTTGGTTCCCCAGCATTTAATTTGATCATTTTCTAAAAGTGCACAAACATGAGATTCTCCTGCACCAATTCTGATTGCCGTTCCTCCAACAGGTATAGGCTCATTTCTTGTTGAAATTATTGGAGTTTCCACTTCTTCTTCACTATTCATGTCTGTAAGCTTATTTTCGAACGAAGGAATATTATATCCAAGTGGACTACCACCTGGATAATCTATTCCTGCTGTTCTTGTACAACTAGCTGTTTTTATAGCTGTGAGATTAATACTCCCGCTTGGAGTTAAGTTATGAACTCCAAAGTTTGCACCAAAGCAGTGCACTGTTCCATTTAATCTTAACACACAAGAATAAGAAGAGCCAGGCCCAATAACAACTTGAGAAATATCTGTATAATTTTGATATGAAATGATACTACCATCCATACGGCAATTTGTATCATTTGTATCCATTTTTAATGGCTCAGTAATGGGCTGCTGGTTATCATAGGCCACTCGAAAAGCATCATCATTTGATGGGAATATTGTTGTCGAAACATTGCTACTTCCCACATGATGGGTTGTTATATTTTCACTGCCACAACCATAGCCTAGTTTCCCAGCAACACCAACTCCCCAACAAACAACTCGATTTGTTTTTATTTTAATACATGTTACGCCTCCACCAGATACAATATTAGTAATTGATAAATTTACTAAGGAAGATTCTGGGGCACTCACAGCACTTCCCTCTAAATTAATGCCAGCCATACTACGTGTGGCATTCTCTCCATTAGCACCTAATTCCGTAATTAATCCCCAACAGGTTATATCATTATTTTCAAAATAAATACATGTATGGTTAGCACCAGCTGCTATTTTTACAGGATTTTGATTTTCAGGAAAATTATTTTGTACTTTTGTTACAACAGTTGAAATAGGATTCATGGGTGAGATATCACCAATATTGAATGTTGTATTATTTCCAAGCTTACCATTACTGCCAGAACCCCAACAAAAAATTTGATGTTTTGTGCTCAAAGCACAAGTATGATCACTTCCAGCATCAATTTGTTTGACTAAAACATTTACCCCTTGAAATATAATATCAGATTCACTCCTTGAAGTTTCTGTAATATTAATTGTATTTCCTAATCCAAGTTGACCAACACTATTATCACCCCAACACCGGACAGTACTATCTTCAAAAAGAACACAGGTATGCCTCTTCCCAGCGGTGATTTGTTTAACAATAGAATCTTTATTTATAAAAGTTAAATTATCAGCTAATGAGTTAGGAAGACGCTTTAAACCAATAGGTATTCCATATCCATTGATATCTTGATCACCCCAACAGCGAACCTTGCCACGAAAAAGCATACAGGTATGATAACTACCTGCTACAATATCTAATGTATTATTATAAGCTTTTTTTTGAAAGAACATATCAAAAAAGTCAGCAGCACATGAATAAAATAATAAGTAAGGAATTAAAAATATATAGTTATAAGTTTTAGGATAAAGCATACAATTAAATTTTATATAAACCCTTTTTTTTGCCTTTTAAATAATTTCATATATTCATCAAAGTCAATTTTTTTGATTTTATATTTGTACCACATACTAAGTCAATTTAAAACTTAAATTTTTTTATTTTTAAATCAAAAATAATTTAATTCACGAACTAAAATTTAAAATATTTTTATCTTATCACTTCAAAATTCAAAAAAATGATAAATTAATTCAAAGATACCACTAACTTTTATTGGCGAAAAGAATCACTACCTTTAATATAAAACATAATATGGTCAAGTCGCACGACCGATTAGTATCACTCAGCTGAACACATTACTGCGCTTACACTTATGACCTATCAACCTGATGTTCTTTCAGGAGTCTTTAGGTGAAGGTAAACCTTCACGGGAGATATTATCTTGAGGCAGGCTTCCCGCTTAGATGCTTTCAGCGGTTATCCCTTCCAAACATAGCTACCCGGCACTGCAATTGGCATCACAACCGGTACACCAGAGGTTTGTCCATCCCGGTCCTCTCGTACTAGGGACAGGCCCTCTCAAATCTCCAACGCCCACAGTGGATACGGACCGAACTGTCTCACGACGTTCTGAACCCAGCTCGCGTACCGCTTTAATTGGCGAACAGCCAAACCCTTGGGACCTGCTCCAGCCCCAGGATGCGATGAGCCGACATCGAGGTGCCAAACCGAGCCGTCGATATGAACTCTTGGGCCCGATAAGCCTGTTATCCCCGGAGTACCTTTTATTCGATGATCGATGGCCTTTCCATACAGAACCACCGGGTCACTAAGCCCTACTTTCGTATCTGCTTGACCTGTCGGTCTTACAGTTAAGCTCCCTTATGCCTTTGCACTCTATGTACGATTTCCAACCGTACTGAGGGAACCTTAGGGCGCCTCCGTTACGCTTTAGGAGGCGACCGCCCCAGTCAAACTGCCCACCTAACATTGTCTTAATATAGGATAACTATATCAGTTAGATGTCCAATCTCGTAAGGGTGGTATTTCAAGGGTGACTCCAGAAAAGCTAGCGCTTCTCTTTCAAAGTCTCCCACCTATCCTACACATACAAGATCAGAGATCAATGTCAGGCTACAGTAAAGGTTCACGGGGTCTTTCTGTCCTACTGTGGGAAGCCCGCATCTTCACGGGCACTACAATTTCGCCGAGATTCTTGTTGAGACAGCTTAGCAGTCGTTACACCATTCGTGCAGGTCGGAACTTACCCGACAAGGAATTTCGCTACCTTAGGACCGTCATAGTTACGGCCGCCGTTTACTGGGGCTTCAGTTCTTTGCTTCGCCCGAGGGCTAACAAATCTCCTTAACCTTCCAGCACCGGGCAGGTGTCAGTCTCTATACTTCCACTTACGTGTTTGCAGAGACCTGTGTTTTTGATAAACAGTCGCTACCAACTCTTTAGTGTCACCTCTTCAAGCTCCAGAAGTAAATCTTTCACCTTAATGAGGTACCCCTTCTCCCGAAGTTACGGGGTCATTTTGCCGAGTTCCTTAACAAGATTTCTCTCGAGCACCTTAGGATTTTCTCCTCGTCCACCTGTGTCGGTTTTGGGTACGGTTACATATTTTTGTCCCTTAGAGACTTTTCTTGGCAGTCTGGAATCAAAAGCTTTCTCATACCCGAAGGTAGAGTAGACATCAGCTCTCAAGCTCAAGAATCAGATTTTCTAAATTCTCTCAAAGCTCTACAACCTTGTAGGAAGACAACCATCGCTTCCACTTTCTATCCTACTGCGTTCTCCCATCGGTCAAACCAAAACTATGTAGTGCAGGAATATAAACCTGCTTCCCATCGACTACGCTCTTCAGCCTCGTCTTAGGGGCCGACTAACCCTCCGCGGACTTACCTTCCAGAGGAACCCTTGGACTTTCGGTGTGCCGGAATTTCACCGGCATTATCGCTACTCATGCCTGCATCTTCACTTCTTGTCAGTCCAGTGCTTCTCACGATACACCTTCAATCCGACAAGAACGCTCCCCTACCACACCTAACTTAAATAGCTAGGTATCCGTAGTTTCGGTATCAAACTTAGCTCCGTAAATTTTCGGCACTGAACAGCTCGATTAGTGAGCTATTACGCATTCTTTCAAGGATGGCTGCTTCTAAGCCAACCTCCTAATTGTCTGTGCTGTCCAACATCCTTTATCACTTAGTTTGAATTTAAGAACCTTAACCGACGGTCTGGGTTGTTTCCCTTTCGCACACGAAGATTATCCCCCGTGTACTCAGTCCTATACTTAACGATACGGTATTCGAAGTTTGCATGGGGTTGGTAGCCGGGTAAGGCCCCTAGCCCAAACAGTGCTCTACCCCCGCATCGAAACATATAAGCCTGGACCTCAATCCATTTCGGGGAGAACCAGCTATCACTGAGTTTGATTGGCCTTTCACCCCTAGCCTCAGTTCATCCGAGAATTTTTCAGCATTCAACGGTTCGGACCTTCATCTTGTGTTACCAAGATTTCATCCTGACCAAGGCTAGCTCACTCAGCTTCGGGTCTAATGCACATAACTATACGCCCTATTCAGACTTGCTTTCGCTACGGCTCCAGAATTTCAATTCTTTAACCTTGCTACGCACAATAACTCGCAGGCTCATTCTACAAAAGGCACACGGTCAGGCATGGCAAGCCATAGCCCTTCCATACCTTGTAAGCATACGATTTCAGGTTCTATTTCACTCCCCGCTAGGGGTACTTTTCACCTTTCCCTCACGGTACTGGTTCACTATCGGTCACTGTCTTGTATTTAGCCTTACGAGATGGTCCTCGTAAATTCCTACGAAATTTCACGTGTTTCATAGTACTCAGGTGCCAACCAAGAGATCTATAAATTTCAAATACGGGACTTTCACCCTCTTTGGTGCGTCATTCAAACGCTTCTTCTATTTATAGATTTTTTAACTCTTTAAGATTTCTGAAACAATCTTAAGGTAGGTCCTATAACCCCAAATCCACAACGCTTTCAGACTTTAACATGAATCTGGTTTAGGCTCATCCCTTTTCGCTCGCCGCTACTTAGGGAATCGCGGATGCTTTCTTTTCCTCCAGGTACTGAGATGTTTCACTTCCCTGGGTCTTACTCAAATGTATACAGGTTTTACCTATATGGGTTTTCCCATTCGGAGATCCTCGGATCAAAGCTTGCTTCCAGCTCCCCGAGGCTTATCGCAGGTAACCACGCCCTTCATCGTCATACAGTGCCAAGGCATCCATCGTATGCTCTTCATTACTTGACCATATTATGTTTTATACTTATCTCTTAAAACAAGTACTCTATGGTGCTCAAATCTAAAATTTAATATTACTCAAAATATTAAATTTAGCAAAATCATTCTTTTAGTAGTTTTTGAAGAACAATTAGTAATTACTGACTTGCAGTAATATGTTGTCAAAAATGAGAGTGTGCCTTTGCACCCTCCTCTTCCTTAAATAATTTATAAAAATTGCAAACAAACCATAGCCGTAAACTTAACAACATTATGGCAACAAATCTAAATAAATTTGAACCGACATTTCAACCTCCAATAAAAACATAAATAATAGATACTTAAAATTAAAATCATCAAGGTTACACGGATTAGATAGTTAACATTTTGACAAGATATTTTTATTTTTTATTGATATTCCCTCATCAAATCAAAGTTATAACGGTAAATAACGCCAGATTTAACCTTAAAATGGATTATTCTTCAAAAATAAGAGGAATAATATTTTTAAAAGTAAAAAAATGACTGTTTAATTTTTACACTTCACGCACAAGTTAAACAGTAAATCATTTTTATACATATCTCTAAGGCTTAAATATAAAAAGCTTCACACTGAGAATACTCTCTAAAATACATATAAAATATTATGGTCTACCACTTACCCTTTTTTCTCCTTATTCTTTTTATTAATTTCAACTGTTTTTACAAACTCAGCCCATCTATCGCCTCAGAAGATATTATATTTTTAAAAGATCAATTTATGGATTCTTCACAAATTATTGATAAGCCAAGCAGTTGGCCAGCAAACCGAAGATATTTTTTTTTAATAAGGAGCTTTGCTGAAATTGGAGTTTTAAGATGTGATCACTTTTTACCAGAAAAAACCTGTTTTAATAAAATAAAAAATCAAAAAAAAAATTACTATATTCTAACTGTAGAAAAAATACTTGTTCAACTTAAATTAAACCACAATAATTTAATAACCTCAATAAAAAATCAATATACATATCTATATAAAGCTCATAATTCAATTAGAAGTTTAAAAAATATAATGATCTCACAGCCAAATCAGAAGCCTTCACACATATTTATTTTTGATTACCTAAATAATAATGAAGAAAAAATTAGAAAAATTATTTTGATCATGGAATTATTTCACTATTCTATAAAAAATTGTCAACTCAAACCAATTCTGTTGTCTTTTGTAGAAGGAGAGCTTGCCTTTAATCATTTACTGAAAAAATTATATCGACCTAACAGCTATAGATCAATAAACAAGCAAGCAAATACTCTTTTTAGACAAAATGGATATCTTTCTATTCAAAATAAAAAAATAATTAAAAACTCTTTTCTAAAGATAAAAGATTTAAATAAATTAAGCGTAGTCAAAAATTATAAAAGTAGTTTTTTTTGTCAATAATACATCTATATCCATGATTTAATAATATCATAAACGTCTTTAGGTTCTATAATCAAAGTCGTTTCTTTAGCCATGTCAGACTCTGATATAACTTGTACTTTTTGACCAATCGGGCCCCACCTAAGTGAATTAATTGGTCTTTGATTAGGAAACAAACCTAAGCAAAATATCCCAGATGCCGCAGCAATATGAAGAGGACCCGTACCCGCTCCAACTAACCCATCTGAAGATTGAATAAATTGAATCAACTCATCAAGATTAAATTTACCAGTAAGGTCGGAAACTTGAGGTAAATTGATCAATTCAGGAGCTTCTTCATGTATTAAAGCTCCCTCTTCTTTTATTCCTGTAAGATAAATTTGAAAAGTACTATGCGGAAGTAACTTTGCTAAACGAAAATAATTTTTGACAGCCCACTCTTTTCCATGTCCTCTTGACTTTATATGAAATATTAATTTAAACTTTTCATAAGATTTTTTATTCCTTTTTACTATTTTCCATCCATAATATTTCCAGAGCCTGTCTCTAGAAATCTTGGAGGTAATACCCAAAGGTTTTAATAATTTTATATTTAAAATTGCTTCATGTTCATTACTATTTTTTCTAGTTAAGCTTACCAATTTATTACAATAAATCCAATGAAAGAATCGTCGATTTGTTCCTATTCTAAATTTAATTTTTTGCCGCTTTGCCTCTCTCGCCACTATTAGCTGAGGATAGACATGAATAATAACATCGACTTTAGGAAATCTCGTTGCAAAAGAGTTCCAAATAACAATTTCATCTACATGCGAAGATTTTTCTACTAAAGATCGAGTAAATTCTGTACATAAAAAAAATATTTTTATATTGATATTTGCCTCTTTCAATAAACCACATAAAGGCAAACTTAAAAGAACATCACCAATATTATCAACTCGACTAATGAGAATATTTCGAATATTATTTATTGATAAATTAATGGATACCTCAGCTCACTTACAACTAGCAAGAAAAATTATCATATAAATTAATATCCTTTTAGGATCATCAAAAGATTAAATTATTAAATCAAGAGAAAAGTCTTTTTTAAATATTTAATACGTTTTTTGGCACTTTCAATAAAAGGACTATTACTGAAATGTAAGACCTTTGAATAAGAATCAACAGCACGTTCATAGTCTTTGTATTGATTTGATTCCTCAAGAAGACGACCTAGTAAAAACCAAGCCATATCAAACCCAATACTCCCTTTATCAATTTTAGACACATCAAGTTTCTGATATTTTTTACTTTTTTTCAAGAGAGGTAACAAATTATCTAAAGCAAAATTATATTTTTTTTCTTCAATATAAAGAGAAGCCAGCTTAAGCCTTGCTTTCTGTACCAAAATTGAACCTTTATAGCGAGCTACTAAAAAAGCATAATATTCTTTGGCTTTATTAAGGTAATCTATTTTGTAAGGATTTTCAAAATAATAGTTTTCCCAACCATCTGCCAACATAAAATATGCCTCTAATTTTTCATTTTCATCTAAAACCTCTATTTCCAAAAGGAGACTTTTTTCTCCAGAGGAAGCTTTCAAGTGAATAAGAGCAAGACGAGCTTTTCTTGAAATTTCACCATCTTCTTCAAGCACACATTTTTCAAAATACTCTTTTGCTTTTTTTTTATTATTTTTTTCTAAAAATTGATAGGCCATATTAAGAAATGCCTGAGAAACACTTGATTTTTCCATATCAGGACCAACAATAACTGTTTCAAATTCTGATGTATCAATATTTTCAACGATATCACCTTCTTCGGCAGAGAAAATAGGTAAAGAAACAAACCATAACAATAAATAAAAAAATAAATATAAAAAGTTTGAATTCACAGACTTCTAATAACCTTCATTCAATAAAGTTCAAATCTGATTTTTTATTAAATTTTACATTATCTTTTATTTCTTTTATTTTAATTTTATCATATACCTTATCTATTGTCTCATATCCTTCTGAGGAAGAAACGTTAAAAACAGGATCAACACTCATTTTACTATGTATATCTTTAGATTGATCATCGGGTAATTTCAAAAGGATATTATCAACTTCTCCATCCAATAGATTAGGAACATTAGATTTTGTTCTTAATTTATTCTCAGAGACTATAAATTCATCTCTTTCACCTTTTAGATGATCTAAGGTATTACGAGACATCGAGCGATAAAGCTTCTTATTCTCCAACTTACTCTTCATTAACAGATCAATATCATATTCAATATCTTCTACAAGTCTATTTTTACTTTTATTATCTTCTTTAACCCGATCTAAATAAAATAAATTATTAGAATCTTTAGCAACCTGAAAGCCAGCTGGCTCAGCATCTCGAATGCCCCGAATAATTCCTGACAATATCCCAAATAAAGCAATGATTGCACCCAAAGCAATCATTGCTTTTTGAATTAAATCTCTTAAATCCTCAGGAATTCGATCAAGTAATTCGTCGATTCTTTTAAAAAGAGTGTTCATATTTATAAATTATCGTTCAATAATTTCAAATACTCGAATACTTTTCTCTAGAAAGTCATTTTAAGTCGATCTCTTTGACCAATAATTTTAAAATTTTTTGTCTTAGGAACTTTATCTATCCCTCCTTTAATATGCTCTATTGGTGAAATCATTTTTCGAAGTTTTAAATTAAGCCACGCACCCTCCATATTAATTATACAAGCAACTTTTCCATTTATATAAACATGATGACAAATCACCCAACGGCTATAGTCTCGAGAAAGTCCTGCGATAGCCATATCTATTATAATTTTAGCATTCAATCGTACCTCCCTTTTATATTCAATAAATTCTCTTATTACAATAGGTCCTATATTTTGTTCAGTAAAATTTTCAGGAGTAACTTTAAAAAGATCAGTAAAAAAAGCAGCACGCACATTATTCGCATATCTAGAATAAGCGGTGTGACCTAGATGACCATTTAAATCAAGATCAACCCATAAGACTTCAAATTCTTTAAAATAATTACTCATATACGCTCTTTCATAAAAATATATTTAACATTTCGTTTTCCAGTATATTGAGCCCTAGGACGAATCAAACGATTATCTTCATATTGTTCGGTAATATGAGCAACCCAACCTGCAATTCGACTCACTGTAAAAAGAGTCGTAAACATATCAATTGGAAATCCTAAAACGTATAAAATCAAAGCAGAATAAAAGTCAACATTTGGCAATAATTTTTTTTCTTTTTTCATATAAATTTCAAGTTTTTCGGCAATCAAATAATACTTCTCGTAATTCTTATCTCCACAAAGCTTTTTACAAATTTTCTTTAAAATTATCGCTCTGGGATCACCATTTTTATAAACGCGATGGCCAAAACCCATAATTTTTTCTTTTTGAGTAAGTTTTTTTTCAACCCATTCATCAACATTTTCTGGGTCTTGAATATTCAAAATCATTTCCATCGCTTGCTGATTTGCACCACCATGTAGCATACCCTTTAAAGTATTAATTCCTACAATAATTGCTGAATACATATCAGCCATAGTGCCCGTAGTGATTCTGGTTGCAAATGTCGAGGCATTCAACTCATGCTCGGCATATAAGATCAAACAAGTGTTAAGAGCTTGAACAGAAACTTCATCAGGCTCTTCAGCATATAACATATAAAGACAATTACCAGCGAATGAAAGGTTTTTTTTCGGCTCAATAATAGATTTACCTTTTCGATATCTCTCATAAGCACACATCAAGATGGGCGCTTGTGCAAAAATCCGAAAAGAAATCTTGTTATCAATGCCACGGTCATGCAAAGCGACCGCCGAGATTAAATAGCTTAAAACACCTTGGGGATGTGCCTCCCTAGGTAGGTGATAAACACACTCTTTCACCTCTCGACAAAGCTCACTATTTGATTGAATATCTTCAGTAAATCGCTTAAGCTCTTCAGAACCAGGAAGACGACCATACCAAAGTAAATAGGCAACATCTTCAAAACTTGAATGTAATGCCAATTCTTCAATAGCGATGCCTCTATAAAAAAGCCGTGAACCTTCGATTAAGGTTATTTTGGAAGAAAGTACTCTTACTTCTTCTAAACCACTATGATGATCTGTTGACATTTTAAATTTAGCTTAATAACTTTATCAAACAATTTGTAACGGATATTATTATTTTTATCTAAATATATTCATTTTTTAACGAATAATTCGATCAGATAAAGAGATTTTAGAATCAAAAATAAATTGAAAAATAAGCTTATTCCATGAAGTATGAAAGTGGATGCTCTCATACACCTCAGGAACCAATCTTCTAAGTTTCGGTAAATAGTTCCACGGCATAGTTGGAAAATCATGATGTTCACTATGATGCCCTACATGAAGTGAAGGAAGACTAAGCATTCCATAATAACTGTAAGTTTCTTGACTTTTTCCAAAAAGGAAATGCTCTTGAATAATTCTTCCTCCAACTGTGCTGAAACCAAAGCAAAACCAAAAAGAAACAGCAATATATAAAAATGCAATTGGGCCAAAATAATAGTACATAAAAATATCATAGCCAATTGTAAGAACAACATTAGCAACTACCCAAATATCAAGATCATTCACTTGCTTGATCCGCATTGTTCGAATCATTTGACAAAAAGGAAACATTACAAGCCATAAGAACTTACGGTACCAAATATTTTTTACTAATTTAAGCTCCCACTTTGAAGGCAAGTCGGCGTCAATATCATAAACACCCATATTTGAGTGATGTTTCAAATGATATTTTTTGAAAGAGATCGCTGAAGGAATAAACATATGCATATTCACTAAAAGACCAGCAAAAGGATTCAAAATTTTTGTCTTAAATAATAGATCATGAGCAGATTCATGAATCATAGCAATACAAGTGTGATTAATAATAGTACCAAAAAAGAAAGCAACTAAAAAAACAAGCCACCAAGACTGCTCAGCAAGAAAAATTGCCATAAAAGTTTGAAATCCCACCGCTCCTATGATAATAAATAAACCCCATGGATTTTTTTTGCGAGCCCAACCTCTAACTTGAGGATATTTTTTTAATATTTCTTTAGATCTTTGAGCATGGGGCGGCCGCTCAACAGTCTTAATATTAAATTCACTCATTACTCAGTAGTACTCACTTCATATGCTTCTCGTCAAGTATTTTCTACTTGAGTTTGTAAAAAAAGTACCACACCCATCAACTTGTCAAGATCAAGCTCAACTCCTGGATATAATGCCTGAAAATATTTATCTCCTTCTTTAAAAGAAGAATATAGTTCACTACGGGCAAATTCAAGGTCAATCGCTTGATTAATGTAAGTCAACACTTTTATTTTTTTTCCGGAAGTCTCTTCAATTATTTTTCCGATGCGTAACTCTTCTTTATAGACAAAGTAAATAATATCACCTCTATTCATAACAAAAAATATAATCTAAAAAAGAATATTCATCGTGAAGTTCTTCGCGTATTAGCTTAAATTTAGCCTTATTAAAATCCCTAAAATAAGTGTCTCCAGTATAATAACCACGCACTTCAGTAAGATAAACTTTATTTACCAAATGGTCTAATAAAACTTCTTTAAAAACTTCTTCTCCTCCAATCACAAAAACTTCGTCTTCCTGTTTATTTTTACAATAAAGAATAGCTTCTCTTACAGAACCGAAAACTTTACAATTCTCTGCATAATAATTACTTTGCTTTGATAAAATAATAAGGGACCTTCCCTTGAGCTTTTTTTTAAGTGATTCAAATGTCTTTCTTCCCATTATGATGTGATGCCCCATCGTAAGAAGTTTGAACCTCTGTAGATCGGCAGAAATATGCCAAGGGATTTTACCGTCTTTACCAATTACTCCATTTTGGGCAACAGCAACAATAAGAGACAAAATCAAATAGCCACCTCTCCTTTAATTTGAGGATGAGCTTGATAGCCAAGAAATTCAAAATCTTCATACATAAATTCAAATAAAGACAAAGGTTTTCTTTTAATTTTTAGCTGAGGTAACGAATAAAACTTTCTATTAAGCTGATGATGTACCTGATCAAGATGATTTTTATAAATATGGGCATCCCCTAACGTGTAAATAAATTCATGAGCCTCAAGCCCACAAACTTCTGCAATCATGACTGTCAAAAGAGCGTAAGAAGCAATATTAAAAGGAACTCCCAAAAAAACATCAGCACTTCTTTGATAAAGTTGACAGGAAAGTTTTTCGCCAGAAACATAAAACTGAAAAAGGACATGACATGGAGGAAGTGCCATATCGTGAAGACAAGAAACATTCCAACTATTTACAATAAGACGTCTGCTATTTGGTTCTTTTTTTATACCCTCTATAAGATTAGTCATCTGATCAATGACTTCACCTGTATGAGTTGGCCAAGACCTCCATTGACAACCATAAATTGGCCCCAATTCTCCTTTCTCATCAGCCCATTCATCCCATATTTTCACACCATTTTTATTTAAATAGCCAATATTTGTATTACCCTGCAAGAACCATAATAATTCATGAATAATTGAAGGTAGATGCAGTTTTTTTGTTGTGACAAGAGGAAAACCACAAGTAAGATCAAAACGAGCCTGATAACCGAAAATACTATAGCAACCTGTTTTTGTACGATCATCTTTATAAACACCATACTTTAAAATATACTTAAGAAGCCTATGGTATTGTCTCATAATTAAAATGACTTTGTGCTCTCAACTCCAATACTATCAATAAAATACTTGTCAAGGCGACCATATGATTATACCTATATTCGATAAATATGCGATTTAGATTTTTAATTTTATTTTATGCAGTTCATCTTTTGTTCGGCCACTCACAGGAATTACAAGGTAAAGAGAATAATCAAACGAATAATAAATCTCCTCACCTAAGTAAATCGATCAAAGGAGTTAATACTTCTGTAATTTTAAGCCAAGCATTCTCCTACTACTACCAAGGTAAAGATAAATTAGCGATAAAATATTTTACACAATACCTAGCTCTACATGGTAAATCTGGGATAGCACTAAGGTGTCTGGGTGTTCTTTACCTACGGGTCAATAATCTAAAAAAAGCAATATCTTATTTAGAGCTTTCAATAAAGGCTCAGCCAAATGATCAAAATTCGTTACAAATATTGGCCCAAATTTATATAAATTTAGGAAAGCTCGAGAAGGCAAAGTCTTTTTATGAAAAAATATTAAAAATTAATCCCTTAGAAATAAATTCTTTAGAAATTTTGGCAGAGATCCACCAAAAACAAAAAAATGTACATAAGTCAATTGCTTACTATAAAAAACTTTTAATCGCTTCAAAAAATCAATTTAGCTTAGAAAAAACCTACCAAGCTCTTCAAGCATTAGGTAATCATTATTACAGTCAAGAAGAATACGCAAAAGCAATCCCATATTACGAGAAATTACACGCATTAGATAAAAAGAATATCAGCATAATATATGCCCTGAGCTACCTCTATAAATTACAAGGTAGCATCAATAAATCCACCAAACAGTACATAAAACTACTTAAACTGAAACCAAAGCATAAAATTTCTTGTTACGAAATTATTAATAATTATTTTATAACGAACAACCCAAAGGCTAGAATGGAAGCCAAACGTTTTATGAATAATTTTTCTAAGGTTCCTGATCTAATTAAAGGTATCTATGCTGAATTAATTGGTAACACTGAAAAAGCAAAATATCAATTTCGCCTTGTTTTAAAGAAGCAAGCTAATACTCTTAGTGCTCACATTGGCATGGCGAAAATATATGATAAGCTAAATGACCATAATAATTTAAAAAAAGAATTTTTTCTTATTATTTATTTAGCTAATATACAAAAAAACTTCTCAATATCCAGAAAATATGCAATTCTATTGCTAAAGCTTTTAGATAAAGAAGCAGAAAAAAATAATTTTATTCAAACCATCCTACAACCTGTAAAAACAAATAGCATAAAAAATTTAAAAAACGAGATCAAAGGCTTAGCAACAAATTACATCGATGTTTACAGTGCCCACGCTTTTACGATGGAAGAACTTGATGAAAATCAAAATGCTATTGTCTACTACAATAAATCACTATCATATCTGAAATTGTTAAAAAAAGTAATAAAACAAGACAAAGTTCTCTGGAAAAAAATTCTAATAAAAGAATACGCACTGCTAACAAATATCGGCTGGCTATTACACGAAGCACCAATACATCGATACCTTCAATCGATTCAGTCACTGGAAGAAGGAATGCGTTTATTTCCCAAAGAGCCAAAAGCTCATTTTTTAGCTGGTGTTGTACGCTATTATCAAGGTGAACAAAACAAAAAATATTATAAATTGGCAATAAAATATCTGCAAAAAGCAATACAACTTCTACCTAAAAATAAAGTTCCAGGAAGTTATTTTTTCTATCTCGGAGCGAGCATGGAAAAAACAAATAATTTTAAAGATGCTGAAAAATTACTTAAAAAAGCAATCGATTTAGAACCACAAAACTTTTCATATATGAACTATCTTGCCTATATCTATTCACTAAAAGGTATCAAATATTCTGAGGCTAGTAAGCTGTTATTCCGAGCTTTAGAGGATGAGCCTGAAAATGAGGCCTATCTAGATTCATTGGGTTGGCTATTTTATAAAAATGGTAAATATTCACAAGCACTAGAAAAACTTTTAATGGCAATTGAACAAGCAAAGAAAAAAAACAAAGTAGACGCTGTCATTTATTTTCATATTGCTGAAACATATAGTAAACTAAAAAAATATACATTAGCTTCTAACTATTTTCACAAAACACTTAAAAATAAAAAATCAGCTTCTGAAAAAATTGATGAAATATATATAAAAGAAAAATTAAAAAGTTTTAAAAAGATAAAAAAACCATAATCTAAAATTTTTATTACCTTGTCTACAGTAACGAAAATAATACTTATCTCGCTCTGTATTTTTTTTGCTCACTGTAAAACGACATACCAGCAGCATAAAAATTTAATAAAAAAGCTCAATAGAAAAAGTCTTATCCAAAAAATTCATAAAAATTACTCACTTTATCAAAACTTAACAACTTCACTTGAATTTATAGGATACCTGAATGGAACTAAGCACTACTATATTGGCAAATTAGAAAGTGAAGCAAAACAAAAAATTAAACTAATTTTACAAGAACCAATTTTACACTCACCTCTTTTTAATTTCATTTGGGACAAACGGCAAATAAGTATCAGAAATGAATTAAAAAACAAGAAAAGTTATATAAAGTTTACAAAAAAATCAAGGCTCAATTTATTAAATCAACTTGTACCTCAAAAGATACTCTTTATGCTTTTACAAGGGCTACCTAGCTTTATCATAACAAAGAACAAAGCCATCTTTGATAGAGAAAGCCAAAGCTTCAGAGTGAAATACTTAGGTAATCAATTCATTATATCGTTTGGAGAACAAGGAGAATTAAAACAAGTCGCAATTAAAGAAGTTGGAGATGATAAAATCACCATTATCGAAATAATCACTCATTTTTGGTATGACAAACAAACAAGTAAGCTTCAAAAAATTAAAAATTTATCAACAGGAAGTTTTTATAAAAAAATACATATTTACAATAATTATTCTAAAGATTACTTTATAATTAAACAAACTAAATTAACTGTAAAATTCAAATAATCAATACATTTATAAAACGTTGAAATTAAAAACATACTATATGGTAACGAGAATAGATTTATTAAAATGATTACAGTAGAATTTGAAGAGATCAGAAAAAACTTAAAGAGAAGAGGTTTTGTTTGCGGTATTTGGCAAGACCCTCCCCAACAGGAATGGAATGACTTCATACATAGTGAAGATGAAATTATCGTACTAATTAGTGGAGAGATTGAAATATCAATCGGCACAAACAAAATATATCCGAAAATAAATGAAGAAGTACTTATTCCGGCAAAATCGACACATTCAATCAAAAATATCAGCCATCAATCTAACAAATGGCTATATGGATACCACCTAACAAAAAAATGAAGTAATAGTCTTGTGAAAGATTAATCTTCGAGAAGAGAATTTAGAGAATCTAAAAGGGCATCTAAAGGCACACCATAACCAGCACAAATATCAACTAATTTGTGTTCTTCATTAATACCACAATGAGAACAACCTCCCAAATGATAGCTAGCTAAAACAATACCAGCTTCTGGGTGTCTTCTCAAAACATCCCCTGCTGTCATTGCAGCATGAAATTTATTCTCCTCTTTAGAAGAAAGCTCTTTCAGACTTGATTCACCTTCAATTGATTTTTTCAAACTTATATCCATATACCCTCACTATAAATATCCTACAGATTGTCTATAAAATGATAAAAAATAATTAAAATAAGATAAAAAAGATTAAAAAACTTGCCAACCTGAGTAAAACATTCTCATCGTTGTCTCATTAGTATGATTGTTGTAGAGTCACTTGAATATTTAAATATAGAAACTCCAGATCTAAAAAAGTCAGTTGAGTTTTATACCCTTTTTCTTGATTTTGAGCTTATAAAAGAAACTGAAGAATTTTCTATAGTTTCTTTTGACGAGCTAAGACTAAAAATTCATAAAGAAAAGACAGAATCTAGTGAAAATAATGATGAGAGTAAACTTCCCTTATTTTCGTTTATATTAGATATTGATGATTTTACTGAGGCAATTCAAATAGCAGAACAAGAGAATGTTTCCATTGTATCAGGACCCGATGAATTTGAATCAGGAGCAGGAGAACGAGTTTTACTAAAGGACCCTAGTGGTAACTTAATTGAGTTATTCTATAGAGAATAAATATTTTATTTTTAATTATTGGAGAGGCTATTCTCAATCACATAATTTTTTCTTAGAAAGAAAGGGGACAGACAAGGTCAGTCCTCTTCTATTTTACACCCAAAGGTCTTTGACTAGAGAAGCCAAACTTTTGATAAATAAGGTGTGCGAATTTCGTCATAAATCTTCTATTCTTATCTGGATTGCCCCCTTTCATCACGAAATATTTTCATATTTAGTAAATCAGGTCTCTGATCTTTCACCTTTGGTTTGGATCTGCATCCATAATTTTTCAATCTTGCCGACAGAAACAGATTCATCACTGATGCATCCGTCACTTTGCTTTTCGGAAAATCAATTAGAAAAAAGAATGAGAACCATTGACCACCGTGATACAATAACCATCGACTTCCATGTCTCTTTGCAAAATACAGATTATATCACTTTATTAAAAGAAAAATTAAATAAAATTTTAAAAAAAATGGCTCTAAGGCTAAAAACAATTCAACATTTTAATAAAATATGGGAATATAATTTTAGAGCAAATAAAAAAAATTGGTTGAATACAGATTCCGTCCATCACATATCTAGCAAAAAACCAAAATTCTTTATTCTAGGAGGCTCTTCCGTTGATAATTTTTTACGTCAAACTGTATTAGACTCAAAAATATGTATTTGGTCAGCAGATACTGCTCTTATGCCTCTTCTATTCAGAAACAAATGTCCAAATTTAGTCTTTTCTATTGATGCCGGACTAGGTTCTTTTGAACATTATATTTATGCACAAACCAAAACTTATAAGATGCCTCCCTTTGTATTAGACCCTCTATCATTTCCAAAATACTATACAACAACGATAAAAAAATATACTTATGCCAGTAGCCATCCATTAATTCAGCAAACAAAGAATCCACATCCAATATTAATAAATAGGACAGGAGATGTTTATGGCATTATGAAAGCACTTTATCAGTTTTTGTTTCCACAACAAAATATGCCTCAGGTGATTGGTCATGATCAAAGAGCCATTCGACATATCACTCATTTAAGAGGTTCCTCATACTATTATCGAAAATATCATCAAATGAACCGACTAAACAATGTTGAAGCATACTTTTATAAATTGAGCAAAACTTATAAAGATGTATTTTGAATGACTTTGTTGGGTTTATTTTTTTAAATTTTGTGATCTAGTATTTTAGATTTTTAAACTTCAAAAGATGAATTCTATTTTTTTACAAAGACTTTCTCCATTTTTTTTATTAAATTTTTATGCTGCTGGTATGTCGTTTTACAGTGAGCAAAAAAAATACAGATGCGTATTTTTTTTGTATAACGAGAAAATATTTGACATTGAAAGCAGTGAATTTTAGGCAATTTTTTATCTTTCTAATATACCTAAAATATCTATTGCTGATGCATCATTGAATTATATCGTGCCCCAAAGGTATATCTTTCTAAATTTGCCATGCATAAAATAAAATGGAAGCAATTCAACACTGAAGTACCCAAAGATACTCCTTCTTTTGTCAGTAAGGGACATATTCATATTTGGAACAAACAAAGAGACTTTCTCTCAAATCATTCTGAATTTAAGAATTGGATCGCATTTGTGGAATGGCCAAAATATATGTCTCTAGATATAGAGAAAAAAAAAAAACTAGTAGGTGAGGATATCACAAAGTGGAATGAAAATCCAGTTTTGAAAGATCCTATTCATCCTGTTTTTATTGACATACCTACTTTTTATGTAAAAAAGAAAGAATATCTCCTTAATACTTTGAAATTTTTTAAAGAACAAACAGTTTTATCTTATAATTTTTTACTAGACTTGACTGCCATTGATTTTCTAAACTCACCAGAACCTTCTGATCGAGAAAAAAACGAACAAAAAAGATTTTGTATGGTTTATTCACTTAGATCACTCCCTAACGATATTCCATCCCTTACCTCTGATTATCGGGGTTTACGAATTCGAGTGTTACTCCCAGTCAATGCAAATGAAAAAATACCCTCTATAACAAACCTTTGGGTTGGAGCAAATTGGCCAGAAAGAGAGGTTTTTGACTTAATGGGGCTCGATTTTGAATCTCACCCTGATTTACGCAGAATACTCATGCCAGAGAATTATAAAGGTCACCCTCTTCGAAAAGATTTTCCTTTACAGGGTATCGGGGAAGATTACCTCATCGAGGATCTTCTTCAGGAGCATTTAGTTGATGACTAACAAGGTGGAGGCAACTTTAGATAAAGAGATAAAAACTGCTTCGAATCAGAATATATCTCAACCAACATCCCAGATGAATTGGTTAAAAGCAAAATATCCGGGTGCTGATATTACTGAACTTCCCGAAGGAAAAATAGCTATCAACCTAGGTCCATCCCATCCTGCAACACATGGTATCTTAGAAAATCATCTCATCATTGACGGTGAGACTATAGAGCACTGCTCAATGGTAATTGGTTATGTGCATCGTTGTTTTGAGAAATTAGGCGAAACCTATGATTATAACCAATTTTTAGTCTGCACTGATCGAATGAATTATATATCAACCCCTATGAATAATATTGGCTGGATTTTGGCGGTAGAAAGTCTAATGGGCATTGTTGTCCCAGAAAAGGTGACCGTCGTACGAATGATTATCTCGGAACTTTCACGTATTATTGACCATATCGTATCAATAGGTATTCTAGGAGTTGATTTAGGAGCCTTTGCTTCTTTTTTGTATATGTTTCATAAGCGAGAAGATATTTACCAAATCTTAGATAAAATGACGGGAGCCCGCCTTACAAATACTTTTTGTAGAGTGGGTGGTCTTGAAAGAGATATTTATCCAGATTTCAAAAAAGATGTGAAGTCTTTTTTAAAAACATTCCCTAAAGTACTGAAAGAAACTGATCGTCTTCTTACTAAATCAAGAATTTTTTATGACCGAACCAAAGGCATTGGTAAAATATCAAAAGAGCGTGCTCTAGAATACGGCTTTACTGGTCCAAACCTAAGAGCAACGGGTTCAGATTTTGATGTTCGAACTTATAATCCTTATATGTTTTATGACCAAGTTGAATTTGATATTCCCGTTGGAGAAGATGGCTCAGTTTATGATCGCCATTTAGTTCGCATTGAAGAAATGCGACAATCAATAAGAATTCTTGATCAGCTTGTTGATAATTTACCAGAAGGTCCATACCATGCTGACCTTCCACATGTATTTTTACCCAGTAAAGAAAAAGTTTATACTTCAATGGAAGATTTAATTTATCACTTCAAACTTATCATGCATGGAGTTAAAGTACCTACAGGTGAACATTATTTTTCTACCGAAGCTGCCAATGGTGAGTTAGGATTTCACATCGTTTCTCGTGGCCAAAAATCTCCCTGGAGGGTTCATGTGAGAAGACCTTGTTTTTGGTATTATCAATCTTTTTCTGAACAAGTAGAAGGAGGTTTACTTGCCGATTCCGTTGCCGTAATGAGCTCTTTAAATGTAATCGCTGGTGAGCTAGATGGTTGACGTAAAAATGGACTATACATTTCCTTCAGAACAAGCAAGCAAATTTAAAGAGCTTGAAAAAAAATTCCCAAAAAAAAGCTCTTTGGTCATTTGGGGTCTACACCTCGTTCAAGAAGATAAAGGTTATATTCCACCTGAAGCCATAAGATATATCGCTCAAAAAGCGGAGGTATCCCCAGCGTGGGTTTCTGGTGTCATTAGTTTTTATGAAGCTTTTCGAGAAAAACCTATCGGAAAATATCACCTTCAAGTCTGTTATAATGCCACTTGTTGGATGATGGGTTCTGACGAGATAGAAAAATGTATACAAAAAAAACTAAAGCTCAAATCAGGAGAAACTACATCAGACAAACAATTTACTTATACTCATACTCAAGAATGTTTGGCAGGTTGTGATAAAGCTCCGGTTATGTTAATAAATCATGATTATCATGAAAATTTAGATCCCAAAAAAGTAACAGAATTAATTGATGAACTCAAAGAAAAATAAATATCAGTGTTTATTTTAATTTAACGATGCCAATCAAAGAAAAGCGAATTATTCTACAAGATTTAGGTAAAAAGAAATCAGAAAAGATTGAAACATATGAGAAAGGAGGTGGTTATCAATCATTAAAAAAAATTCTTGTTGATGAGCCATTAAAATGGAATTCAAACGCTATAATTGAAGAGGTTAAAAAATCAAATCTACGTGGACGAGGTGGAGCAGGATTTCCAACTGGTCTGAAATGGAGTTTTGTTCCCAAAGATTCAGTAGAACCTAAATACGTGGTTTGTAATGCTGATGAGGCGGAACCAGGTACTTTCAAAGATCGAGTAATTCTAGAAAAAATTCCACACGGTATGATTGAAGGTATGATTATTTGTGGGATCGCTCTCAAAAGTCATCATGGTTTTATTTATATTCGAGGAGAATTTTATCATGGATGGGAAGTTGTTGAAGCAGCTATTGAAGAAGCTTATCAAAAAGGATACCTAGGTAATAACATTTTAGGAAGTAGCTACTCTTTTCATTTGAGCACTTTTCGAGGTGCAGGTGCGTATATTTGTGGTGAAGAGACTGCATTATTAGAAAGTTTAGAAGGTAAACGAGGTCACCCTCGATTAAAACCTCCTTTCCCAGCACTTAAAGGACTTTACGGATCTCCGACTGTTGTTAATAATGTAGAGACATTTTGTGCCATACCTCATATTATAAATAAAGGGAGTGACTTTTATGCCAATCTCGGACTAAGACCTCAAAAATCAGGAGGTACAAAGGTTTATTCGATATCCGGCAATATAAAAAATCCAGGCGTATATGAAGTGCCTTTAGGCGTTAAATTAATTGATATTATTAATGATATCGCAGGAGGAGTTCCTGATGGTCGTAAACTCAAGGCCGTTGTCCCCGGTGGTAGCTCAACGCCTATTTTAACACATCAAGAAGTTGAAGATGAAGCAATTATGGACTACGAAGGAATGGTAGAGAAGGGTACTTTTTTAGGCTCTGGCGGCCTCATAATTTTGGACGATTCGGTTGATATGGTTGAATTTGCTTACCGCATAGCTTATTTTTATGCACATGAATCATGCGGACAATGCACTCCCTGCCGAGAAGGCTCTCGTTGGATAAAAGATATTATTTTTCGTATCCGTGAAAAAAAGGCAAAAATATCTGACTTAGATACACTATTTAATTTCACAAATAATATGACAAATGGCACGACTATTTGTCCATTTTCAGATGCTGTAGTAATGGGAGTAACCCCTATTATTAAAAAATTTAGATCAGAATTCGAATCCCGTATAAAAAATTTAGTGCCCAAACAACTTACGCCAATTTAATTAACCAGAATGGAATATAATATGTGGTACCAAACAGATTGGTTTTGGACAATTATTAAAATTCTTGTTCTTTTTATGTTAATTATTACAGGTGCGGCTTACTACACACTAATGGAAAGAAAATGGGCAGGCTATTTTCAAGATCGTTACGGACCGAATAGAGCTGGTTTTTGGGGAATCTTTCAGCCACTTGCGGATGGAGTTAAATTTCTTATGAAACAAGAGACCATACCACGTAATGCTGATATTTACTTATTTCTTATGGCTCCAGCTATTTCTGTAATAACCGCTATTTTACTTTGGGGGAGCATACCTTTTACACCAATTCTTCATTTGCCATTTGAAGTACTAGGTAGAGAAAAAATTTCGCTTCAAGTCGCCAATGTTAATACGGGTATTTTATTGATTTTTGCAATATCATCCCTCTCTGTCTACGGTATTCTTCTAGCTGGTTGGTCTAGTAATAATAAATATTCTTTGCTTGGTGCAATTAGAGCTTCTGCTCAAATGATTAGTTATGAACTCAGTTTGGGGCTTAGTGTAGTGGGTATAATTTTGATGACTGGACATCTTGATTTAAATCAAATTATTCTCGCACAAAAAAATGTCTGGTTTATCTTTACAATCCCTGGTTTTTTAGCTTTTTTTATATTTTTGATATCCATCTTTGCTGAAACAAATCGACTTCCTTTTGATTTGGCCGAAGCAGAAAGTGAATTAGTCGTTGGATTTCATACAGAATATGGAGCCTTCAAGTTTGCCCTGTTTTTTATTGCCGAATATATGAACATGATCACTCTCTCTTTTTTAATTTCAATTTTATTCTTAGGTGGTTGGAATACTCCTGCTTTCATCGAAAATATTTTTAAAATTCATTGGTGGACTCCTCTCATTGGTACTGGTTTTCTTATTCTTAAAGCTATTTTTTTCATGTTTTTCTTTGTTTGGGTGCGATGGAGCCTTCCACGTTTTCGTTATGATCAATTAATGAATCTTGGATGGAAATATTTAACCCCTCTCGCACTTTTTCAAGTATTTATTGGAGGAATATATGTCTGGTATCAATAAACAAGGATATCTTTATGATGTCTAATATTACTGTAGAATTAGCTCTTTTCTATACTTTTTCTTTTGTTATGATTGGAGCAGCTTTCGGCGTAATTTGGCATAGAAATCCGATAAAATCAGCATTATTTTTAGTCATTTTTTTTGTAACTTTGGCTGCAACCTATGCGTTAATTGGTGCGGATTTCTTAGCTACTCTACAAATTTTAATATATGTAGGTGCCATTATGGTTTTATTTCTTTTCGTAATTATGCTTATTTCAATCAGAGACACTAATTTTGAAAATTTTGGCTTAAATGCTCCCAGAAGCTTATTAATCTTTTTTTTAGTGGTTGCTTTTTTGTTACAATTTTTTGTGCTAATTAATGCTGGTCATCACAATCAAACATCAATTAGCCAATCCATTAATTCTTCTATCAATATTTCTCAAGATAAAATGATCAAAGGGAATACTGAAATTGTTTCTTACTCTCTATTTAAATTTTATTTATTACCTTTTGAAGTCGTTTCAATTTTACTTCTTGTGGCTGTTATAGGTGCTGTAATGCTAGCTAAAAAAGATAGGAGAAAACTTCAATGATTCCAAGCGAAAATATTGTCATACTCACACTTATCATATTTTCAATTGGTATTCTCGGCGTTTTAACCAGACGCAATATAATAATTGTATTGATGTCAGTAGAGATTATGTTAAATTCAGTCAACCTACTTTTTATTACTTTTGCCCGTATGAGAAATGATATTCACGGAGAAATTTTTGTATTTTTTGTCATGGCAGTAGCTGCGGCCGAAGCGGCAATTGGCTTAGCCCTTGTAATCTCCTTACACAGGAATTTTAAAACAGTTGATTTAGCTAAAATTGATGAACTAAAAATTAATGACTAATAATTTAATAATTATCGCCGCATGGCTACCTTTTGCAGGTTTTTTATTGAACGGCTTATTATCATTTTGGTATAAATATAATCAACCCCTTGTTTCGTACATAGGAGCAGGTTCTATACTCCTATCTTTTAGTATTTTTGCTTACCTCACTTTAGCCTTTAATCAAGATGTGACTTCTGTACATGGCATTCAAACAATACTATTTGAATGGATTCAAGTTGGTGATTTAAAGATCAATTTTTCTTATCGTTTAGATGGTTTATCTATTTTTATGGTCTGGATCATTACCGGAATTGGAAGTCTAATTCATATTTACTCAATAGGCTATATGAAAGAGGAAAAAGAGCACTTTGCCCGTTTTTTTACTTATCTAAATTTATTTATTTTTTTCATGCTACACTTAATTCTTGCTGATAATTTGGTGCTAATGTTTATGGGTTGGGAAGGGGTAGGTCTCTGCTCATATCTCCTCATTGGCTTTAACTATGATAAAGAAAGTGCCACCTCAGCCGGTAAAAAAGCTTTCATCACCAATCGTATAGGAGATGCTGGATTTTTATTAGCGATATTTTTACTCTACAAAGAGATCGGTAGTTTAAACTATAATGAAATTTATGCTCATTTATCTACAACAAATATATCCCCAGATGTTTTAAATTTAATTGCAATTTTATTTTTTATTGGGGCAATGGGAAAATCAGCACAAATTCCTCTTCACGTCTGGTTGCCTGATGCAATGGCAGGACCTACTCCTGTCTCCGCACTTATCCATGCCGCCACGATGGTTACGGCAGGACTTTTCATGATTACACGGCTTTCTCCTATATTTTTGGGAGCTCCAGAAGTATCTACTTTTATAGCTTATATCGGTGCATTTACAGCATTTTTTGCAGCACTTATTGCATTGTCTCAAACTGATATCAAAAAGATTCTTGCCTATTCAACAGTTTCTCAACTCGGTTATATGTTTTTAGCCATGGGTGTCGGAGCTTATGGAGCTGGAATGTTTCACCTCATGACCCATGCTTTTTTTAAAGCCCTTTTATTTTTGGGTTCAGGTGCCGTTATCATTGCTCTACACCATCAGCAAGATATAAGAAAAATGGGCAACCTATACTCTTCTATCAAATTTCTTGCTTGGATTTTTTGGATAGGAGCGATTACAATCTCAGGTATACCTGGTTTTTCTGGTTTTTTCTCAAAAGATATGATTTTAGAGCAAACTTTTAGTTTCAAAAATGGAGGAACCTTTCTTTTTTCTCTCGGTCTAATCACCGCTTTACTTACTAGTATCTATATGTATCGATTAATTTTCTTAGTTTTTCACGGAAAAAACTATCGAGGTTCTCAGAAACCTCATGATATTGGTTGGAGTATGAAATTTCCCTTATTAGTTTTAGCGATTTTTTCAATCTTAGGAGGGTACATCGGTTTACCAAAATTATTTACCCATGAACCATCATCCATTGTAAAGTATTTTGACTCAATTCTTCCTGTTCGTCCCTCAGAACTTGCCCACTCATGGCACATCCAAATTTCTCAGCAAACAGAAATATACCTACTGATTCTTTCCATTGGTGCCGCTTGCATTGGCCTTTATTTTGCTTGGTTCCGATATCATCGTTCTCAATTAGTGCCTGTTGCTGATGGTGCTTATCGAAAAAGTTTTGTTCGTATCAGTTTTCATAAATTTTATGTCGACGAATTATATCAATATTTATTTCTCAAGCCTATAAGGCGATTAGCCAATTTTACATATAATGTTATAGATCGTCAAATTATTGATACAATAATTGATGGTCTAGCTGAAGTTGCTCTCACATTGAGTTCACTATTTAAACAACTACAAACCGGTAAAGTTGGTCACTATGCTCTTTATATGGTTACTCTTTTACTATGCATGTTAATTATTATGGTAGGAGGTTTTTTATAATGTTGAGCTTAAGTATTCTTGCTCCCTTAATTGGTAGCTTATTAATCGGCCTTATCCCTATTAGACAAAATAACAAATTACAGACAATCTTATTTTCTATCGCACTCACAGCTAGTTTAATTTCTCTAATTATTTCTCTGGGTGTTGCTTTTCACTTTGACCCTAATTTAGCGACATTTCAAATGAAAGAAGTAGGATTATCACAACAGGGAAGTTGGTTGCAATGGTCTTATGGTATAGATAATCTCAACCTAAGCTTATATCTCCTCACTACATTTCTTTTTCCTATTGGTATTAGTTTTTCGTATAGTAGTTTTATGATGTCTTCTAATACTTCTTCTCATATTTCTAAACAAAAACTTTTTTGGATTAGTTTACTTATTCTAGAATCAAGTATCATTGGTGTTTTTTTAGCATCAAATCTTATTGCCTTTTATATATTTTGGGAACTCATGCTCATTCCTATGGTTCTTCTAATTGGAATTTGGGGAGGAGAGAATCGTAAATATGCAGCTACTAAATTTTTTATTTATACTTTTGCTGGCTCCGTTTTTTTAATTTTGGGTATTGTTACGTTGGCTCTTTATACTTCAACAGGAGAAATAACTTTTGATATAACCCGTATTATGAATAGTGATTTGAGTCAAATTGATATAGAAATTCGCCGTTTAATTTTCTGGGCTTTTTTACTTAGTTTTTTGATTAAATTACCGGCTTTTCCATTCCACACATGGCTTCCATACGCTCATACCGAAGCACCTGCCGTCGGCTCTATTATTTTAGCAGGAATATTACTAAAAATGGGTTCTTACGGAATATTTCGCTTCTCTCTTAACTTATTTCCTCATATTTCTTACGAATTTTCTTTTCTATTTTTATCTATTGGCATAATAAATATCATCTATGGTGCATGGTTAGCTTGGTCACAAACAGATATTAAAAAATTGATTGCTTACTCTTCTATCTCTCATATGGGTTATATTTTAGCCGGTGCATTTTCAGGTAATTATGAAGGAATCTCAGGAGCATATATACAGATGATTAATCATGGAATATCTAGCGGTTTATTATTCCTTTTGGTAGGTATGCTCTATGACCGAACCCATACTCGTAAATTAGAAGATTATCAAGGTTTAGCTAAACTTTCTCCTTTGTTTGCTCTTTTTTTTATGATTGCAACCTTAAGTTCCATTGGTTTTCCAGGGACAAATGGTTTTATTGGCGAGTTTTTGATTCTTATGGGCGTCTATTTAAAAAATCCAATTTTTTCTTATTTTGCTGTCACAGGAGTAATTTTTGGTGCTGTTTACATGCTACACCTCTATAAAGAAATTTTTTGGGGCAAGCCTTCTGAAAAACTTTTAGCACTTAATAAACATAATATATTTAAACTCAAAATACGAGAAATATTGATGATACTTCCTTTTGTGATTCTAATTTTCACCCTAGGTTTGAACCCTGGATTAGTACTCAATTCGGCTAAAATGGGAATTCAACAACTCGTCTCAAAAGCCACCATTGAAGCCAAAAAAGATGCTGAAGTTAGAACAAATAAATCAATCGCTGATAAAAAAGATAAAAAATATACTGAAACTCTTAAAATAGAAAAAGAGTCAAAAAGAATAATGAATGAACAAGCAAAATTATGAACTTATTAATTACTAGTAGTGACTTCTTTACTTTATTGCCAGCAATAATTCCTTGTATTGGAGCATTGTGTATTCTACTACTTCAAGTCAGTTTACCAAAATATCGCTCTTCCATCAGCTATTGGCTTTCATTATTCTTTTTATCTCTTAATCTTTTCATAATCACTTTGAGTCTCGGATGGTTTGAAAATATACTTTCAAACGACTTTATTATTTTTCTGTCATCTTTTTCAAACATGATTATTTCAGCCTCTTCCACCGAGATTACAGCCTTTGGTGGACAAATCAGCTGGGGAAGAGAGCAAGCTCTTTATGCATTTGCAATAGTCTCTGTCTCCTTGTTAATCTTACTCATGGCTCGAAAAGTATTGTCACAGCTTAAGCTTAATTTAGTAGAAGCTTACCAAATGATGCTCTTTAGCATATCTGGTTTGATTTTATTTATTTGCTCAAATAATTTAATTATTTTTTTTATTTCTTTGGAACTCTCATCACTTCCAATTTTTGTTCTGGCAGGCTGGGATCGAAAAATGAAATCTTGTAATGAAGCTGGAATCAAATACTTTTTACTGAGTTCCTTCTCTATTGCCTTTATTCTTCTAGGTATTGCTTTTATCTATGGGGCTTGTGGAAGTATTAACTTTACTGCAATTTCTCAGTACTTTGAACAAGAAAATTTACTAAATAATATAAATTATTTAAGAGCTGGTTTTCTTCTTTTAATTTTTGGTCTTGCCTTTAAAATTGCCTTATTCCCTTCACATGCATGGGTAGCTGATGTTTATGAAGGAAGTATTACAATTGTTACTACCTTCATGGCAGCTCTCATAAAAATTGCCTCAATTGGTGTTATTTTTAAATTATTGAAAATTTTTGTATTTTCTCTTCCAGTAGATCCATCGATAATTAAATCACCTATTTCTTTAATATTAATAACCCTGTCAGTTGCTTCCATGTTTTATGGAAATATTACAGCTTTAACACAGCAAAATATCAAACGTCTCTTAGCCTACTCTTCAATTGCTCATACGGGCTATATGGCCTCTTTATTTCCCTTAGCTTTCTTAAAAGAATATGCTGACGAGGCCTCGACTATTTTATTATTCTACGTGGTTGGTTATGCAATTAGCTCAACATTAAGCTTTGGTGTAATATCTTTCTTAGAATTATCAGAACAAACATCTAAAAATCAAAGAAAAGTTATTAATTTAAATACCCTTAAAGGGCTTTTTGAAAGACGACCTTATGTGGCATTTTTATTATCAATTTCTATGTTTTCTTTTGCTGGCATACCCCCTCTCGTTGGTTTCTATGGGAAATTTTATATTTTAAAAATATTAATAAATGCTAAAATGCATATAGTAGCCATATTAGTGAGTGTGAACAGTCTTATTGCAATTTGTTATTACATGCGTATTTTCTTTTACTCCTATTGGTTTAAATCAGATGATACCGATTCTTCTAAAAAGAAGGTGCAATTGTTTGATTTTGCTTCTTGGGTTTCAGTAACTTTACTTGTAACGATCACAATAACATTAGGACTTTTATCAGGATTATTTATGCAATAAATAGTTAATAAAAGTAATACAAAAATAGACGAAGCGTAATCGTGATCTCTTTCTAATAATAAATTATATAAATTTATTATTTTGATATGTGACACAAAAGACATTGATGAGATTCATATATAAAATTAATTACTTGCCTTCTCACTAAATCAAACTGAATTGTCACTAATGTTGCGTAGGCCACGTCGCAATCGAAGATTAAAATCAATCCGCCGAATGACAGAAGAAACGACTCTGTTACCTCAAGATTTAATATCTCCTATTTTCTTACTAGACGGTAATAAAATAAAAAGACCAATAAACTCAATGCCTAATCAATATAAATTCTCCGCTGACATGGCGATAAAAGAAATTGAAAATTGTATGAAAAATAATATTTATTCTTTTATTTTATTTCCAATAGTAGCTAATAAATTTAAAGATTCTCAAGCTAGTTATAGTTATACTGAAAATAATTTTTATATTCAAGCGATTCATCTTTTCAAACAAAAATTTCCAGAAATATGTATTATTACTGATGTTGCAATGGACCCCTATAGCTCAGATGGGCATGACGGCCTTGTTAAAAATAATGAAATACTTAATGATGAAACTTTACCGATATTAGCCAAAATGTCACTAGCACAAGCAAGGGCTGGTTCTGATATTTTAGCTCCTTCTGATATGATGGACGGCCGCGTACAATATCTTCGCACTGAACTCGATAAAAATGGATTTAAGAATATAGGAATTATGTCGTATTCAGTGAAATATGCAAGTTCTTTTTATGGTCCATTTCGTAAAGCTCTTGACTCCACTCCTTTAAAAGGGGATAAGAGAACATATCAAATGTCACCATATAATCAAAAAGAAGCACTCGTCGAAGCAAAACTAGATTATGAAGAAGGAGCAGATTTTCTTATGGTAAAACCTGCTCTTCATTATCTAGATATTATTCATCTATTAAAAACAAATTTCACAATACCAATTATTGGCTATCATGTGAGCGGGGAATACGCTATGCTCAAATTAGCGATTGATAGTGGTTTGCTTCAACCAAAAGAAGCGATAGAAGAAACTCTTTGTTCTATAAAGAGAGCTGGTGCTGATGCCATTATTAGCTACTTTGCTAAAGAGTACGCACAATATTTAAAAAATCAATCATTATGAATCACCTCTATTATTTGTTCTGCACTAATAATAGTACATTTACTCACAAATAATGATAATTAGAATTTTATATAATTTTAACAAATTATTATAAGATACTTGAAACAAAATTCAAAAAGTCTCTGGGTGTTAGATAGTCCTGAGAATATGGGTAAATTAGTAGATTCTTTTTTTAAAAAGTTATCACTTCCTGTTATTATTCTTTTGGAAGGAGAGTTGGGAGGAGGTAAAACAACTTTTGTTCAATATTTTTGTAAACACTTGGGAGTAAAAGAATTTGTGACCTCACCTACCTTTAATTTATTAAATATATATCAATTGAACAATTCAACATCGGGAGACGTTAAGATTTATCATATTGACCTTTATAGATTGAAATCAAGTAAAGAACCTCAACTAGAAGAATTATTTGATATTCAAGAAGAAAATTATATTTGTTTAATTGAATGGCCTAACCTATTTAATGTTAATTGGAGTAAACTTGCAGGACAGCTGGGAGCAACAATTCAACATCTTCTTTTTACATATGGTGCCCATGAAATGCAACGAATTGTTGAAATTAATAGTAATCGTAATAAATAATTTTATATTTTTTGGGGGGATAATAAGGTTTGATGAAATATAGAAAATTTTTAGCTATAAACTAAAAATACTTACAGTCTCGATTTAATAATTAAACATTAATCATCACTTTTCTTTTTTTGATCTTCAATTTATTTATAAATTAAATGTTTACTTCTCAGCTGTAAACATCAGCCCTGTGTGTACACTAAAGTTTAGAGTATGTTGGTAATACCTTTTGTTAATCATAATATAAAATTTAAATTTTAGAATAATATGGCAGAAAATCTTTTGTTATTAGAAGCTTCAACTTTATTTAGCTATGCGGCTTATTTTGATAACAAAAATAATTCTTGGTCTAAAAAATCTGAAATTTTAATTTCATTGGCAGAACAAAAAATATTTGGAAAAGCTCAAAATACTCTATCATTAAATGGAGATCAATGGTTATCTGAATTAATTCGATATTTATTAATCAAAGAAAAATCTAAACGATTTAACTATATTGTACTAGGCAAAGGACCTGGTTTTTTTACTTCTTTGAGGGTTGCTCATACAACCTGTGCCACTTTGGCTTTATTATGGGAAAGCAAGACTATTCACTTTCCATCGCTTTTATTTTGGCGTGAATTTTTTGATATAAAAAATAAAGCTCTATTTGCCTTAAGAGTAAATCAAAATTTATACTACGTTGACACAGGAGAGTCAAAAACAGGCTCTTTTACGGTAATGACGACCCACCAACTCATTGAATTTTCAGAAAAAAATATTAATAAAGAAATTTTTTTGTGGCAAGAACCTTGGCAAAAACGCACGGTTAAAAAAAATAATCAAAATAAAATAATTGAAAGAAATCGTGCAATTTCTGAAATATTTAAAAACTCTTCTAAAATAAAAGAACTAAGTCTTGAAAAAAAATTTAAAGTAAAAAAAAAATTTATTCCAATATTCTTAAAAGAAAATAATATTAAAAATATGCAAGTTGAAATACAAGATTTTTTACCTATATACGGACATACTATTTTCTAATAATATTTTTTTTTATTTTTAGAAAACACTAAACCTACATTTCCAAAATTTTATAGGTTTCAATTTTAAAAATTTTGTCTATATCCATTGTGATATCAAGCAAAATATGCTAAAATTAATATATAAAATCTCTTTTGAATATAAAATTTCTAACCAAGTGTACTATTATTCAAGGTTAAACGATTACTTAATAACTAAATGAAAATGGGCTTGACATCTAACCCTAGAATTATTGATGATGAAATAAAGTATTCTTGTGTCTTCCATTAAATTAGTACATATAATTAAACACCTTGAGCTGATTGACCGTGATGTCAATGAGTTACGTAAATTAGAAGAAGTACTTATAAATAATAGGGCTTATTCAGATACAATCCGTATATCTCTTGAACTACAAATTAATAATCTACTCAATGAACGCATAAAACTGATGGAATTAAAAATTGAAAATCCACCACACGGCTTGAAAAAGATTAATGATGACCAAGAATTATACGCTAATGATGAAAGACTTTTTGATTTTGATAATCATGAAGAACAATATTTACCTAGGTTGTTAGAGCAAGCAATTACTCCAAAAGAGACAAAGACTTTCGAACAAACTAGAGCACAACAAACTTTCTCTCCACAAATTACTCAAACTTTTTCAAAATTAACTAATACCACCACTTTGCCTATAACAACAGAACCAGAGTCAAATCAAAATAAATACTTTTCAAATATTCAGTCTCCCATCAGTAAAAGATCTTTGCCCTTACCAAAAAAAGATAATGATGATAAGATAAAAGATGATATCAAAGTTTTTCTAAAAAGCTTACCAACTCTTGACTATTAATCTTATTGATAATATGAATTTTTCAGATTTTCAGCTTAAACAAACTATTTTAAAACAATTAGATGAGAGAGGTTTAGATAAAAGTACACCTATTCAAGAAAAAACAATACCTATAATTTTAAAAAAACAAGATTTGATTGCATGTGCTAAAACGGGCTCAGGAAAAACTCTTGCTTTCGTTCTACCTCTAATTAACCTTCTTTCAGAAGAAGTGAATGCGTGCCCTAAAAAAATTATTCGAAGCCTTATTTTAGTACCTACACGAGAACTTGCCGTACAAATTTATAACGAAGCAGTTTATTTTTCAAAAAATTTAAATATAAGCTTAGCAAATGCCTATGGTGGAAAAGATTACGAAAAACAAAGAAAAGAAGTACAAAATGGTGCCGATCTTCTAGTAGCAACTCCGGGTCGTCTTCTAGATTTCTTCAAATCAAAAGAGCTGTTTCTTGAAAAGGTAAAATACATCGTTTTAGATGAAGCAGATAGAATGCTTGATATGGGATTTATTGATGATGTCAAGTATATATTATCTTCAATGGAACAAATTGAAAATATTTCTCTATGGTCAGCCACTATGGATTATACTGTATTTTATTCAATATGGTCTTACATGAATGAACCCAAAGAAATTCTCATCAACCCTGAATCAATTGATAGAGATAAAGTTTCTCAGGAAGTTCTTCATCTGGGCAGCGATGAGAAATTAGCCTATACATTAAATTACTGTAATACTCTTAAAGAAGAGTCTATGATTATTTTCACGAACACTCGAGATATGGTAGATATTCTTGCCAATGCACTTACAAGATATGGAATTATTGCAAAAGGCCTTTCATCAGTCATTAGTCAAGGACGACGCTTCAATATACTTGAAGATTTTAAAAAAAATAAATTTAATCTATTAGTGGCGACTGATTTAGCAAGTAGAGGTATTCATGTGGATAATATTACTAAGATAATTAATTATGATGTGCCTCAAGATCCAGAAAGCTATGTTCATCGTATTGGACGCACAGCCAGAGCGGGCAACACAGGGAGCAGCTTGATTATTTGTTCTGAAAGGGACTATAGCTCACTAGAAAGAATTGAAAGTTATCTCTCTTATAAAATACCTATTGCAGAGCCCGACCCAACCATAATTAGCCAACTTAATTCAATTAGAAGAAATATTAGGTCAAATCAATATTATCACTCAGACAAAAATATAAACAAAAATCAGGCCGTAAAAACAACTTCGGAACGAAATTACAAAAAGAAAGAGATAAACAGAACAAAAGCAAGCCCAAGCCCACATAAAATTAAAAAACCTGCAACAAGATCATCGCATAATAATTTCAGTAATGATTACCCCGCTCAAGTGTCCCGCAGCCAACAAACAAATAAAAACAAATTTATTTATTTACTAAAAAAATTATTCACTAATACCCTAAAGTAAGGGCACCTGGTTTTCTGAGATCAGAGCTTCCTTGCAGAAAATTATTATTTCTTAAAATACTTTGACTACTTCCCATCCCATGGATTATTTTAATTGAATGGCCTTTTTGCCTTAAAATTTCCATTGTATCAAAACTCGAATTTTTTTCAAACATCAAAATATCAGGAAACCATTGATGATGCACCCGTGTAGCATAAGTGGCCTCAGCAATATTCATATTGTGGTCAATAACATTTAAAAGTATCTGTAAAACAGTTGTAATAATTCGACTACCTCCAGGAGAGCCTGTAGCTAAAAAGAAAGATCCATTTTTAAGCACAATTGTAGGACTCATTGAAGAAAGCATTCTTTTTTGAGGCTCAATCGAATTTTTATCACCACCTATCAAACCATAAGCATTTGCTGCATTTACTTTAGCCGTAAAATCATCCATCTGATTATTTAGTAAAATACCAGTTCCTCGAACAACTGCTTTCATCCCATAACTAAAATTGAGAGTATAGGTATTGGAGACAGCATTACCGTATCGATCAACAATTGAAAAATGAGTTGTTTCTCTTCCTTCGTTTAATTGATGCGGTTTACCAGGAAAAACGACCTTGGATGGGGTTATCTGATTTAAATTAATTTTTAGTCGTAATTTCTCTGCATATTTTTTTGAAATTAATTCTTTCATTGGTACTTGAACAAAGTCACTATCACCCAAGTATTTAAATCGATCAGCATAAGCTCTTTTCATAACTTCACTAAGAAGATGAATACTCTTAGCTGAATTATGCTTCATTGAAGCTAGATCATAACCTTCTAAAATATTAAGCATCTGTATAAGATGGATTCCACCTGAACTGGGAGGTGGCATTGAAAACACCTCATAACCACGATAATTACCAGATACTGCTTTTCTAATTATAGGTTGATAGTATTTTAGATCTTCAAGACTAATTAAACCACCATTTTGTCTCATATTTAATAAGATCAGATGAGCGATTAGACCTTCATAAAAAGCAAAAGCTCCTTTTTTACTGATTTTTGTCAATGTGGAGGCGAGTGATTTTTGTACTAAAATTTCTCCTTTACTGTATGGCTTACCATTCTTTTTGAAAAAAATAGCTCTGCTTGCTGGATACTTCTTCATTTCTTTAGAGACTGAACGCAAAGATTGTGCAAGGTCATAGTCAACAGGAAAACCAAATTTAGCTAACTGAATGGCTGGTTTTATAACTTCTTTAAGACTCATTGTCCCATATTTTTTTAAAGCTAAAGTAAGCCCAGCAACTGTACCCGGTACCCCTACTGCTGAATAGCTATGTCTTGATTTTACGGAATCAGGCTTTCCTTTTTTGTCAAGAAACATATCACGTGTTGCTTTTAGAGGAGCTTTTTCCCGATAATCAATCGTAATTACCTTTTTTTTAGAGGCTAGATAAACCAACATAAACCCACCTCCTCCTAAATTTCCAGCCCTAGGTAAAGTTACGGCAAGTGCAAAACCAACTCCAACGGCTGCATCGATGGCATTCCCACCTTTTTTGAGTATATTTAGACCTACGTAAGTCGCTAATTTGTTTTGAGTTGAAACCATACCCTTTTTAGCTAAAATCGGATGAACAGTTTCTTTATAATTATAGGTAGGGGTTATCTGAGCAAATATCAGGGAATTGAAAAATAAAAAAACAACTAGAGATTGAATAATATTAAAGTAAAACATACAATATTCTATAATAGAAAAGAATGAACCATTGCTTCATCTGGGTATCTAAACACCATCTCTTCAAAGAATTTAAATATTCTAAACTTGTCAATCTTTTTATGCTATTCAATTATTAAAATTTACCGAATTTAATTGAGTACATGAATAATTATTCAAATTTTTTTTTAAAAAATAAAAAATCAAAAAAAAAAAAATTTTACAGTCATTTTTAATTTTATAGTCTTATGGCAGAGATTACTAAATAAGGGGGTATTCTATTAAGAATACCTCGTCTCCGCCTCCATTTTTTCAAAAAATATCACCTTTTGAGTGGCAAGAAATTCAAAGTATAGCTGATCAAGAAAAAAATATAAAACAAGAACAAACAATTTTAGAAATAAATAAAGAGGAGTTCTCTTCTCCATTTATTTCTTCAAAAAATTTATTTTTTTCGCATCAGTTAATGAATTTAACAAAAAAAATCTCGAAGACAAATCACAAAGAAAAAGCTCAGTGCACTCTAGTTAAAGAAGAGATACCTATTTATACAAAACAAGAAATTCAAGATGTTACAAAAAGAGATCCATTGAGTCTTAGTCAAAAAAAGATTAATGAGGTGGCGATAGAAGAAGATAAAACCTTGTTTTTTCAATTTCAAACTGAGACAAATTCGGGACATCCAACAAAAGAAGAAAAAATAGAAATAGAGGCTTCTGAGAATTCATTAAATAAGCAACAAGTAATTTCAAACTTAAAAACTCATCATAATATTGACATATCTAATAAAAATAAATCAACAAAACTAGAGATAAAACAATCACAGAATCACACTCCTCCCGCTAATGAGTTGGCAAAATTCCAAGAAGAGTCTACTAATTCAGCTCCTTCTCCTTTAACCTCTAATAGAAGAAAACATTCATTAAAATTTGATGAAGTAGCATCGATTACTCCTAAAGTTTTTTGTAACGTACCATATAATATTAGCACTGATCTACTTGATGAGGAAGAACAGGTATATCCCTATAATAACCCTGAAGAGATTAAAAAAATTATTACTATTCTTGAAGAAACACTTCAACAGTTTAATGTAGATGGTAAGGTTGTTGGAATTCAACGAGGTCCAATCATCACTCGGTTTGAACTTAAAATTGCTCCAGGTATTAAAGTCAGTAAAATATTAAGTTTAACAGATGAGCTTGCCATGGCTCTTGAGGCTTTACGAGTGCGTATTGAGGCTCCTATTCCCGGACGTTCAACCGTTGGAGTTGAAATTCCTAATAAAAAACGAATTAAAGTACTTTTAGGAGGCATACTTCGTGCTGAGAGCTTTCAAGATTTTGATGGAAAGCTACCTCTACCTATAGGAAAAGATATCGCTGGAAACCTTGTTATTGCTGACCTGACAAAATTACCACATCTCTTGATTGCAGGAGCAACTGGAGCTGGAAAATCAGTATCTATAAATTCTTTCATCATTAATTTTATTATAAATAAGACTCCTAAAGAGATTCGTTTTATCATGATTGACCCTAAATTGGTTGAGTTGTCTCAATATAATGATATTCCACATCTTTTACATCCTGTCATCACTGATTCCAAAAAATCTATTGCAGCTTTGAACTGGGCGGTTGAAGAGATGGAAAGGCGATATGAAGATCTTGCTGAAGTTCGTGTTCGTGATATTAATAGTTATAACGATAAAATTCAAGAAAGCTCACTTTCTGAAGATGAAATATCTAAATTGCATATGCCTTATATTATAATTTTAGTGGATGAGTTGGGCGATTTAATGATGATTGCGGGCAAAGAAGTTGAATCTTCAATTATTAGACTTTCTCAAAAGGCCAGAGCTGTTGGAATTCACTTAATTCTGGCCACTCAACGCCCTTCTGTTGATGTAATTACCGCCCTTATTAAAGCTAATTGCCCAGCACGAATAGCTCTTCAAGTCGCTCAAAAAACAGACTCTCGTACTATTTTAGATTCAAATGGAGCCGAACAATTACTAGGTCAGGGAGATTCACTTTTCAAACACCCCACTCAAGGGCAATTAATCAGGGTACAGGCTCCCTTAATAAAAGACAGTGAAGTGGAGCGTGTGGTTGATACGGTAATTCATTTCGCAAAGCCTAATTATATTATATTAGAAGATGAAAAAGAAAAAGGTTCAAAGTTAGGGGTTGAAGAAGAAAGACTTTTTAAAGAATCGTGGGAGATCATACTTGAAAGTGGAAAAGCCTCAGCTAGTTATCTTCAACGACGATTACGTATTGGCTATAATAAGGCTGCAAGACTTATTGAAGCCTTCGAGGCACGGGGTTATGTTGGACCACAAATTGGCTCAAAGCCTAGAGAAATTTTAATACCTTAAGCTAATTTTTTTTGAATTAAAATGACAACTCTATGAGTAAAAATAGAGAACTAAAAAATAAAAAGAAATACTTAAAGATTAAATAATTTCAACTTAAAAGATCACTACGTTCTACAGTTTCTATATTGGTTTTCATTTCACATTGACCTTCAAAAATAACGCCTTCGCTAATCTCTAATTTTGGTGTTTTAACATCACCAATTAAAACTGATCCATGCTTGAGCTCTACCCTTTTAGAAGCAATTACATTTCCAGTAAGTTTACCCTCTAAGATAAGTGTTTGGACATTTAAATTAGCTTCTATAACAGAAGCTTCAGTCAAAAATAACGTATTATCTCCCTCTATTTCACCGTAAAAAAAACCACAAATTTGTAAAGCTTTTTTAAATTTAAGAATTCCACGAAAACAAGAGTCCTTCTGAAAAACAGTATATTCGGGCTCTTTTACTTTAACTTTATTTTTATCTTTTCTGGTAGGCATTCAAGAGGAAGTAGACTACTTATTAGTCATGGTAAAAACACCATCCCAATCTTTTGGAGGAGGCTCTTTTTGAAAATGTTGGCATCTCTTTAAATAAAGCATCGATGGCCCATCATTTACATCAAGATTAAGGGCTTCTTTAAACTTTTCTGCAGCTAAACCCCACTTTTTTTTTTTATAAAGCTCTAAACCTTGATTATAAAAATCTAATAAACCACCAACTAACATAAGATTATTAAAACAGCCTCAATTATCTTGAGGGCTAGAAGCTTGTCAAGACTTTTCTTTTATTAATATAAATTTAAAGCCTAAGTTTAATTTCAAGATATAAATTTTTGTACTTTGAGAAAAATTTTGTGTGACTTTGGAGTTTAATCTCAATATAAAGAGGAGCCCCATTATGCAACATAAACATTTAAAATTAGAAGATAGCTTTGCAGAATACGATCAGATTGAAACAATCACTTATTTAAGTTGAAATCACAATTTATCTATATATTATTATAAAAAAAGGTTTTCAGCTTAAGTTCAACTTTTTACCTTAATTCGGAGTTAAACATAGTTTTGGGGCCTATAGCTCAGCTGGTTAGAGCAACGGACTCATAATCCGTCGGTCCTAGGTTCGAGTCCTAGTGGGCCCATGTATATTCTTTTGAAACCTCCTGCTTTTATAGTTAAAGATTTAGCGATTCATACAATTCGTTCTTTCTTACAAAAAGAATTATTGTATGAAGTACAAACACCCATTTTAAGTAAATTTTCAGGTATTGAACCTTTTATTCACCCTTTAACACTTTGTTCTCAAAGCGACAATATTCAGAGTAAATATTTAACAACCTCTCCAGAATTAAATCTCAAAAAGATGTTAGCTTTTTTTTATAATAATAATAAAGGTATTTTTGAAATTGCCCATGCCTTTCGGGATGAAAAAAAAAGTAGATTACACAGTAAAGAATTTACATTAGCAGAATGGTATGTTAAAGATTATCATTACTTAACCTTTGCTAAAATAATAGATACAATAATTACTTATCTCATTGAAGCATATAAACAAAATTTTGGAAAAAAGATAAATCATTCAACAAGATATGAAAATTCAAGTTTAATTACGGTGGAAAATTTATTTAAGACTGTTCTCACTATTTCCTTACAACCTCAAACAAGCTGGCTGGAATATCAAAATATTGGTTTAGCTTTAGGTTGTGATGATCACATTTTAATCAACTATAAACCATCTTCTTATTACGAAGAAGAATGGATCAAGATCCAAATTTTTCAAATTATTTTTGATCAATATATTGTACCAAGCTTGAAAGAGCAAGGGGTATGTCATGTTTATAGTTTTCCTCCTTTTCTAAGGGGTATGGCTTCTCTCAACAAGGCAGGTTGGGCAGAAAGAGTTGAATGCTACATTGATGGTATCGAGATATCAAATGGCTATCAAGAATTATCATCTCCAGAAGAGCTCAAAGAAATTTGGATATATAACAATTATATCAGAACAATAGATAATAAAGCCCCTCACCCTCTTGATGAACTTCTTCTTGAAGTAATTCACAAGATAAAAGGGGTTGCTGGTATCGCACTCGGAGTTGAAAGAATATTAATCGCTCTAGGAATGGCTACAAACATGAAAGAGTTTACTTGGCCGTGTGGCAATTAATTATCATAAATTACAGAGATAATTTTATTAATTTATTTTTAATTTTTTCAAGTGATAAAATTTATCTTCTATTTCAAGACACGTATCTTCCCATATTTTTTTTAAATTATTATTTTTAAGTACTGCTAAAATATAGATTTTATTATGGTTTATTTTATAAAGTACCCGTTGTTTACCCAAGTTTTTAAAAATATTTGAATTGGCAAACTTATGAGCGATAGAGATATCATTTTTACTTAATTGATAATGGTCAAGCAAAAGTAACCAAGCAAGCCGAAGCTTCACCTTATATATATGTTTTGCTAATTTAAGAGTGTAAGGCTCTTTTATGTAGGCTTGAAAGGTATTATTATCAATCCATCTTTCTTTGATGATACCATTTGAGGATGGAATCCAAATATTATTATTGGACTCATTAGATTCTATTAGTTGGATATCTTTTAATGTACAAGTGATTAAAAAAAAAATAAATAAAAGAGGGATAAAAAATCTTTTCTGAAAAAATAAAACCATAATTTAGTGCAAACAAAAGAGTTGCTAAGTTAGAAATTAACTCAGCAACTAAAAATCAAGCTTTTCATAAAAAAAGTTTGCCACCTACTTCTATATTATTTTTTTAAAACATTTGAGTGAATAAGTTACCAAATTTTAATCTCCAAAATATAGCTACACCACTAGCTCAAAAAATTTTTTTCAAATATCAAGGCGAAAAAAAAGCAATTCATCCAAAAACATTTTTTAGTAAAAACCTTATAAACTTAAATCATTTTCCTAAAGCTGATGAGTGGAAAAGTATTTTTCACATGTTTCCTTTCAAAAGCTTACTAGAATATGCAACATATTTTGCCAAAATACGTCCATATTTATCACAAGATCAAGTGGCAAGCCTTCTTCAAGGTTACGGGCTTCAAGCAAATATAAAAGATGAAAGAGAACTTATAGCATTAACTAATTTAAAACCTATATTAAAACAACTCTTTTCTAAAAAAAATATTCCTTTACGATCATTATTTTTTTTAGACCCATTAGAGAATAAAGTAGTGGAAGAACTGGTTGAAATAATTTCAGCAACTTTTTTAAAAAACAAGGTAGTTAAAGAAATTATTGAATTATTTGCAGACCTTCATTTAAGTGATCAAAAACTTTATTTGCAAAGAATTAATAAAGTAAAAAAGAATACTTCAAAAGATGGTCTTGTTGCTCTCAATGAGCGATTTAAAAATATACTTTACTCTCTACGTTTTCCAGCGAGAGAAAGAATGGAAAAAAAGATGTATGAATCATTGAAAATAATTTATTCTCAATATAAAAATATTAAAGTGACTTACGACAATACTTTTGAAAGAGATACTTTAAGTTTAAAAATAGAGATTCATTCTCAGTTAGAACTTAATAAACTTCAAAATCTAGCTCAAGATCAAACATTTAGAGAAATAATTATAAAAAGTTTAGAGATACTTAAAAACCCATAATAAAAAAAGCCCGCTGATGACCTACTCTCCCAGGGAGAAAACCCCCAAGTACCATCGGCGATGAAGGCCTTAACTTCCGTGTTCGGGATGGGAACGGGTGTGACACCTACTCCATAATCAGCGAGCAACCCATCTGCTCAGGAGGGCTTCAATATGTCAATGATAAAATTAATCTAAAATCTAAAATTTTAGCATCTTTTTAAGTTGTATCTTGAAATATGAAAATAAACTCCGTAACTGGCGGTCGGGGCACTCTTCGCTCTTTGAGCAAATCGCCTGTTTGAGAGGTCGTTCAATGCTTTGAAAGCAAGTTTATCTATTTTTTCGAGCAAATACTCGTGCTAGTGGCAAATGTCACTAGTAAAAGAGTAATTTTGAGAACTTTCTGACTCAAGGCTAGTCTCAAAAATGTTTTGTTGTTTTTCGAGAGTCGATGTCGGCATGGGTGAGCCTAACTTTAAAGCCTCAGCCTGTCAAACACCTTTAGTTACTGTCGGGCGGTCGGGCACTCTCCGCCCAGCGAGTGCATCACTCGTGACGGCGGTCGGCGTGCCCTTCGCCCAGCGATCAAAGCATCACTCGCGATTGGCGATCGTCGACTCTCCGCCCAGAGAGCGAAGCATCACTAGCGACTGTCGGGTCGTCACTCTCCGCCCAGAGAGCGAAGCATCACTAGCGACTGTCGGGTCGGCACTCTCGCTCAGCGAGTGCATCACTCGCGACTGTCGGTCGGCGTGCCCTTCGCTCAGAGAGCGAAGCATCACTAGCGACTGTCGGTCGGCGTGCCCTTCGCCTAGCGAGCGAATCGCCACTCGTAACGGCGGTCGACACTTCGCTCAGAGAGCGAATCGCCACTCGTAACGGCGGTCGACACTTCGCTCAGAGAGCGAAGCATCACTCGCGATTATCGGTCGGCGTGCCCTTCGCCTAGCGAGCGAATCGCCATTCGTGACTCGCGGTCGGTCGTTTATCGTTGCCCTTTGATCAGAGCACCGTATGATGCACATACGCCGTTTGTTATTGGCCTGACACATCTTTTGATCGCAGGTAATTGCATATCGGTGCCAAGATCCCAAGCACTACCTAAACCATCGGGGTGCATGCCAGTTATGCTCTTTAGCTGGGCCAGCGTAAGACCCGTCGCATTTACACTACTCCCAGAATTTACACTACTCCCGGAACCCTGTGCCTTCTTATTCTCAAGCGTTCGTTCGGCGACATTCACACTTTGGGGTGCGTCGGTATTCCAATAACTATCTGTTATCGTCATAATAAAAGAAGAAGCAACAGGAGAAGCGCCCAGCAGACCACCTGAAGAATCCAGTCCAATACTAGAAGTACCAACAGAAGAGATTTTACCAGAACCACTAAAATAACTATTAGTTATTGTCAAAGTAGCTTCAGTATAACCCACCAGACCACCTGAAGAAGAACCAACAAGCCTATGATTAGAATAAGAAAAGATTTCACCAGAGCCATTAAAATAACTATTCATTATTGTCAAAGAATCCTCAAAAAAACCCACCAGACCACCTGAAGTAGAATGCAAAGCCTCGGTATAAGAAGATATATCACCAGAACCACTAACATAACTATTCATTATTACTAAAGAATTTGCAGAAGAACCCACCAGACCGCCTGAGCCAAAAAAAGAGTTAGGAGTAATGGTAGGCTTGCTAGAGTAAGAAGAAACCCCAGCAGAACCACTAAAAATACTATTAGTTATTGTCAAAGAACTATCAGAAAACCCCACCAGACCGCCTGATTGAGACTGTCTAGAAGAACTAAAGACCCCAACGCCACTGAAAGTGCATTCGCTTATTGTCAGAGAACCATAAACACGACCAACCAAACCACCCACAAAATTAGAAGTAGTAGCCAGATCAGCATAGATCGAGCCAGAGATGATCTCCACATTGCGAATTTGAACAGTTCCACTCATTCCTCCATCTACCTGACCAAATAAACCGACAGTTTCAAGAGTTGAATGCACCCAAAGATTGGCGATCGTATGATTATTTCCATCAAAAGTGCCAGTGAAGCTAGCAATATTAGAGCCAATGGGTTCCCAAGAGGTGTCTATACTGATGTCAATCACTGTTATCCGCTCGCCTGCATCGTCTTTATCACCGTCGGCATTTTTATCGACGCTCTCCTCTGTTGTATCGATCTCACCATTAGGTGTACCGTTATCTCCACCGCCTGTATCAAGCAAGCTCAAAAGGTCAATGTTGGCTGTTAGCTCGTAGCCGTTGCAACCTCCACTATCATTAACAACAGGGGGGCAACCCTCCGAGTTACTAGCACCACGATTCATACTCTTATAATCTGTGCCCGCCAAATTATAACGCATATTATTGAGCATCTCAGCCGTATATATTTCAATTAAGCCATCACCATCATGATCAGCCTTAGAGCCTCCACCAGAGATCTCAACACCCGAAGCATAATTAAAGCTCATGTCATAAGCGAAAAGCTTATAAAAATAATGGGTTGAAGCTGTAATCCCGGAATCGATGAATGTAGTTTCGCTTGAGCTATACACCACACTTGAGGCACCAATTGACACGCCACTCGCATAATCTTGCCCTGTCGTGGGGGCATCTGATATGCTGCTTTCACTTCTCAAGATTAAAACCTTAGAAAAATTAGTATCACTAGGCTCGCTCCAAGTTAGAGTGATGCTAGTGCTATCTAAACTTAAGAAGCCACCACTTATAACGTTCTTTGATAATATTCTCTCTTCTTCAGACTCAACACCCCCCGGTCCCGGCATATCAGGTGCATCAGGTGAAACAGACGGAACAGGTGGAACATTGTTGGGATTTTCTTTAGAACAAGACGCACCAAAAACGATACAAAATAATAAAAAACTAGCGACCACAGCCATTAAACCACCTTTGATCACGCGAGCCACATAAAGTCTCATCCAATATTTCATATTTTCACACATAAAACGCCTCCTCAGACATTGACCGCATTTCATTATGCCGATCTTGCAAATAGATTAAGTTAGAATCGCCTTCAATCTTGATGGGTGCTTCAACACCACGAAAAAAACAGAATAAAAGGCCAAAGGTTTCAGCAAAAGCCACGGCTTTTGCTGAAATAACATGCATGATAATTAGGGCTAACGCCCCGCTTCTAAAATTTTTGAGAAAAATGCCGCGAAGGCACGACCTATTTTTTTTAGAGAATAAACTAAAACCTAAGTCTAGTTTCTGTAGTTCTGTAGTTCTGTAGTTCTGTAGTTCTGTAGTTCTGTAGTTCTGTAGTTCTGTAGTTCTGTAGTTCTGTAGTTCTGTAGTTCTGTAGTTCTGTAGTTCTGTAGTTCTGTAGTTCTGTAGTTCTGTAGTTCTGTAGTTCTGTTCATCTTTCCAAGCCTCGTGCAGAGACAACTTCAGTTGTAGGCAATCTCAAATTGTAGGCGACCTCAGTCAACAATGCCTGCACATGTTGTCAACGTTTTTTATCTTTTTATGTGAAATTAACGTCGCAATTTTGCACATAACGTGCGAAAAAAGCGGGTAAAGAAAGAGACTATTTTCTGCTGATCACAAACGATGCCAGCTCGCCTATGATCGTAAATGCTCAATCTCTTCTATAGAAAGACCGGTGCTTCTTGAGATCACTTTAATAGAGATGCCCTCTTTCAAGAGACCTTGAGCTACCTTAGCCACGCCTTTAGTCATACCTTCAGCTCTGCCCTTAGTCATACCTTCAGCTCTGCCTTTAGTCATACCCTTAGTCATGCCTTCAGCTCTACCCTTAGTCATGCCTTCAGCTCTACCCTTAGTCATGCCTTCAGCTCTGCCCTTAGTTATGCCCTTAGTTATGCCCTCAGTTATTAGTTTTCTTGCAATGCTTTCCACATCCCCTCCTGCATTTGGTGAGATGTATTCCACCGCACTCTTTACAATAAAATCAATAGTAAACTCGCCAGTGCTAGTAATAATATAGTTCAATAAAACATCAAGCATTTTCTTATTCTCTTGAGAGATTCGTGCAAAATAATCTTTGAAAAGATCTTCTAAGCGTGACCTGCTCGATAAAAACCAAATATCCTGTAGACTTTTTAAAAATGCCTGTACAGCCACAGAAAAATCAGTGAACTCTGTTTTATCTGAACGAAGATCAAGTAGCTCATAGTGAAAGTCTGGTATATATTTTTGTAAAGATTTTCTCAGATGCTCAGGAATCACCAAAGAACTGCTGAAGAGCGTAGGAATATCCCACTCCTTTTTTCCGTGATAAAGCACTAAAGGAATCACGGGCATACTACTCGTTTTGTAAATTCCAGCTAAATACATGAGAAGTTGTGAATGAATATTTTTTTCTTTATACGATTTATGTTCTATCAAACAAAAAACGCCCAGCCTTTTTGATTCCGAAGATTCCGAATGTTCTGAATCTGATTGCTTTTTTGTAGGTACGCTGTAGAGAATATCAGTGAATCGTTCTTGATCTGTTGCATCAATAAAGCACCCTTTCTCTATTTGTAATTTTGTAAAGTCTAGCTCTGATGTGATCTCTCTAGGCAGAGCATTTTTAAGAAAATCTACCGCATAAGTTTTTTGTGATAAAACTTGTTTGGTTATGATGTCGTGTTGGTTTAGCTTTGCCATAAGATGTTCATCTTATAATTGATAGACAAAGTAAAAACCATTAAAAACTATTTTTGAAAGCGTCAATGGGGATTCAAGCTCTAAAGTTTGGGCAGGGCAGAATATTACTTACTCCGCCCGGCGAGTAGACCGCCACTCGTGACTGGCAGTCGGCCACCCTCCGCCCGGGGAGCGAAGCATCACTCGTGACTAGTCGTCGGCACTCCCGCCCAGCGAGTAGAACATCATTTGCGATTATCGGTCGCCTTTCCGCTCGGCGAGCGAGGCATCATTCGTGATTGGCGGTCGGCCAACCTTCGCCCAACGAGCAAAGCATCACTCGTGACTAGCGATCGTCACCATCCGCCCAGCGAGCGAAGCATCACTCGTGACTGTCGATCGGATACCCTCCGCCCAGAGAGCGAAGTATCACTCGTGACGGCGGTCGACACCCTCCGCCCAGCGAGTAGAACATCATTTGCGATTATCGGTCGCCTTTCCGCTCGGCGAGCGAGGCATCATTCGTGATTGGCGGTCGGCGTGCCCTTCGCCTAGCGAGCGAGGCATCACGCGTAACGGCGGTCAGCACTCTCCACTCAGCGAGCAAAGCATCACTCGCAACTAGCGGTCGCCACTCTCCGCCCGGCGAGCAAAGTATCACTCGTGACTGGCGATCGTCACTCTCCGCCCTGCGATCAAAGCATCACTCGTGACTATCGATCGGCACTCTCCGCCCGGCGAGCAAAGCATCACTCGTGACTGGCGGTCGGCACTCCCGCCCAGCGAGCAAAGCATCACTCGTGACTGGCGATCGGCACCATCCGCCCTGCGAGCAAAGCATCAATAGCGACTGACGATCGGCACCCTTCGCCCGGCGAGTAGAACGCCACTCACAACTAGCGGTCGGCACTCTCGCCCAGCGAGCGAAGCATCACTCGCGACTAGCGGTCGGCACCATCCGCCCGGCGAGCAAAGCATCACTCGTGACTGGCGGTCGGCACTCTCCGCCCAGAGATCAAAGCATCACTCGTGACTATCGATCGGCACTCCCGCCCAGAGATCAAAGCATCACTCGTGACTGGCGATCGTCACTCTTCACACAACAAAGCATCACTCGCGACTGTCGGCGTGCCCTCCACCCTTCGCACAACAAAGCATCACTCGTGATTATCGATCGTCACTCTTCGCTCAGAGAGCAAAGCATCACTCGTGATTATCGATCGTCACTCTTCGCTCAGAGAGCAAAGCATCACTCGCGACTGTCGATCGGCACTCTTCGCTCAGAGAGCGAAGCATCACTCGCAATTGTCAATTCTCAATTTTCAATTGAATCGTCGCTCTATCGTTGCCCTGCGATCAGAGCACCGTATGATGCACATACACCGTCTGTTATTGAGCCGACACATCTTTTGATCGCAGGTAGCTGCATATTGGTGCCTAGGTCCCAAGCTTTTGTGTTGTCAGTGTCATCGCTCGGCAGATCAGATGGATGCGTGCCACTTATAGCTTGTAGCTGTGATAGCGTAAGACCCGTCGCACCTGTTACATCCGTCACAACATCAACACCACTCACCATTGAAACCGCAGCGTTACCCTGTGCCCGTTTGAGGGTTTGATCATTGCCATTCACACTTTGAGGTGCCTCTGTGTTCCAGTAACCGTTTGTGATTGTCAAAGTACGAGCAGCAGAAGCAGAAGAAAAAGAACCCACCAGACCGCCTGAAGAAATCGAAGCAGCAGAAGCAGAAGAAATCTTACCAGAACCACTAAAATAACTATTCACTATCATCAAAGAATCAGAACTAGAAGGAGAATTAGATTCAGAAGCACCTATCAGACCGCCTGAATAAGAGGCAGAAGAAGTAGAGGAAATAGTAGCAGAAGAAGAAGAAATCTCACCAGAACCACTAAAATAACTATTCACTATCATCAAAGAACCAGAAAGTTCCCCCACCAGACCGCCTGAAAAAACACTAGAAGAACCAGAAGAAGCAGAAACTCCACCAGAGCCACTAAAATAACTATTCACTATCATCAAAGAACCACCAGAATCACCCACCAGACCGCCTGAAAAAACACTAGAAGGAGAACCAGAGGAAGCAGAAACCCCACCAGAACCACTAAAATAACTATTCACTATCATCAAAGAACCAACAGAAGTACCCACCAGACTGCCTGAATAAGGATTAATAGAAGAAGAATGAACCGATCCAGAGATTACGCCTACATTGCGAATCTCAACAGTTCCAGCTATCACACCAAATAAACCTGCACGATTAAAAGAACCATTCACCCAGAGGTTCGCTATGGTATGGTTGTTACCCTCAAAAATACCGGTGAATCGACTTTCATCATTAACCGTCAAATTATCGCCAATCGGCATCCAGCTTGTGTCTTTGCCCGTGCCTGTATCAATTACCGTCACCTGCTTATCAAAGCCATCAGTCATGCTATTATCCGTCGTATCGCCATCGGCATTTGTATCAATGCCAATCATTATCGTATCAATCATCCCATTCGCTTTACCTGCATCTCCACCACCTGTATCAAGAAAATTCAAAAGATCAATATCTACTGCTAATTCATAACCCTTACAGCGACGAGTTGTTGGATCATCAGGGTCAACAAGGGGGCAACCACTCGAGTCACCACCACTCGATGGGCAACCATCAGCAGAGCTCGAGGTCCTATAACTTGTGCCCGCTAGATTGCATCGCATATTCTGGAGCATCTCAGCGGTATATATCTCAATCAAACCATCACGATCAAGGTCAGCAGTCGCAGTGCTCCACACTCTCACACTAACTGTATTACCATCTTGAAATGTTACAATATTAGGGTCATTATCTGCATTCGATGTGATCGTATGATTGATCAACCCAGTGATATCCGCCGGAATCTTATTAAATGCATCATTTGCATCTGCTTTTCCTTTAACTATGATTGTTTGGGCGGCTTTTCCCGTGGTCTTCGTGAAATTCACAATAGCAGGGCTTATAACTAAGGCATCGTTATCGCTTGTAAGTGTAATCTCCACTGCTTTAACTAGTGCCGAGTCTTCACTTAACGAGATCGTATACTCAACACCTGTACCGCCCAGTATGTCATAAAAAGAAAGTGCATTCTCAGAGAGAATAACCTTGCCAATAACAGATTTATCTGGGTTATTGCCCATCTTTGATGAATCATCAGAACACTCAAATAATAAAAGACTAGCGACCACAGCCATCAAGCCACCTTTGATTACGCGAGCCACATAAAGTCTCATCCAATTCTGTACATTTTTATACATAAAATGCCTCCTCAGACATTGATCGCATTTCATTATGTCGATCTTGCAAATAAATTAAGTTAGAATCGCCCTCAATCTTGATGGATGCTTCAACACCACGAAAAAAATAAAATAAAAGGCCGAGGACCTCAACAAAAGCCATCGCTTTTGCTGAAATAACATGCATAATGATTGTTAGGGCTAACGCCCCGCTTTTAAAATTATTGAGAGAAATGCCGCGAAGGCACGACCTATTTTTTTTAGAGAATAAACTAAGACCTAAGTCTAGTGTCTGTAGTTCTGTAGTTCTGTAGTTCTGTAGTTCTGTAGTTCTGTAGTTCTGTAGTTCTGTAGTTCTGTAGTTCTGTAGTTCTGTAGTTCTGTAGTTCTGTAGTTCTGTAGTTCTGTAGTTCTGTAGTTCTGTTCATCTTTCCAAGCCTCGTGCAGAGACAACTTCAGTTGTAGGCAATCTCAAATTGTAGGCGACCTCAGTCAACAATGCCTGCACATGTTGTCAACATTTTTTTATTTTTATGTCTACTGTGAAAGATTTTGAAATAAACAGTGAAATTACATTTTATCTATTTTATATTAACTGTAATATCAAATAGACATTTGAGGTTACAGCAGAAGTATGGCTATATTGTGTATATTAAGGTCACTTATTTTTATAAAATTTAATTCATGTTTCTATACTTTTAATTTTTTTTCAAAAAAATTTTATCTGTAATGATTATTAATATTTTTCACTTATGTTTATAGTTACTGGTGCAAACGGTTTTATTGGAAGTACATTAGTAAAAAAAATAAATAAAGAGGAAAGTAAAGCTGATATTATTTGTGTAGATATCGTAACTCCTCTTGAAAGAAAAGAACCACTAAAAGGAGCATATTATACAAAATTTATTAAAGCGGATGTTCTTTTTGATTTTCTCAAGAAAAAACCACACATTGATTGTATTTTTCATATGGGTGCCTGTACAGATACAACAGAACAAGATAAACAATTTCTTTATAAAAATAATACCCTTTATACAAAAAAATTATATATATGGTGTCAGCAAAATGAAGTTCCTTTTATTTACGCAAGTAGTGCTGCCGTCTATGGAGATGGTAAACAAGGATTTAATGACAATCAACATCCTAAAAAATATACCGCGTTAAATCACTATGGTCAATCTAAATTAAATTTTGATCAATGGGTATTATCTCAAAAAAATGGGAAGAGATGGTACGGCTTACGATTTTTTAATGTCTTTGGTCATTCAGAATCACATAAAGGTGAAATGGCTAGTTTAGTCTATAAAGCATTTCATCAAATAAATAAACACGGTCAATTAAAATTATTCAGATCTCATGATTCAAAATATAAAGACGGTAAGCAAATGCGTGACTTTATCTATGTTAAAGATATTACTCGATGGCTATGGGAGCTTTATAAAAAGACTGAGATTCAAACAGGTATTTATAATATGGGCTTTGGCTCTGCCAGAACATGGCTTGATCTGGCTAATGCTGTTTTTAAAAACATGGATAAAATATCTAAAATTCAATGGATTGACATCCCCCAAAATATTCAAAAACAATATCAATACTTCACAGAAGCAGATATAAGTAAATTAAAAAATGAAGGTCTGAGTAGGCCACAATGGCCTCTCGAAAAAGCAGTCTCCGATTATATAAATAATTATCTTAATATAAGCTTATATTAAGCATTTATTAGAATCTATAAATGCTTAATAAACTCTACTTTTTTAAGTAACAGACAGCAAACTCGTCATGCTTCTTTCAACATCTCATTGAGATATATCAAAAGTTAACAAGAATTCTTATCAACTTCAGCCAACTGACAATAACTAATCAATAGACTAATCATTGCTTACTCCTTTTTAAGGAGGTGATCCAGCCGCACCTTCCGGTACGGCTACCTTGTTACGACTTCACCCCCCTCGCCGACTTCACCTTAGTGGCTTGCCTCCCTTGCGGGTTAGCACAGCTACTTCGAGTGCCGCCAACTCGGGTGGTGTGACGGGCGGTGTGTACAAGGCTCGGGAACGTATTCACCGTGACATTGCTGATTCACGATTACTAGCGATTCCTACTTCATGCAGTCGAGTTGCAGACTGCAATCTGAACTTAGATTGACTTTTTGAGGTTTGTTCCATCTCGCGACTTCACATCTCTTTGTACCAACCATTGTAGCACGTGTGTAGCCCCGGACATAAGGGCCATGCTGATTTGACGTCATCCCCACCTTCCTCCGATTTGTCACCGGCAGTTCCTCTTGAGTCCTCAGCATAATCTGTTAGCAACAAAAGGTAAGGGTTGCGCTCGTTACGGGACTTAACCCAACACTTCACAGCACGAGCTGACGACAACCATGCAACACCTGTTCACTGGCCATAAAGGGAGGTGTATCTCTACACCGTTCCAGTGTATGTCAAGCCCGGGTAAGGTTCTTCGCGTATCGTCGAATTAAACCACATGCTCCACCGCTTGTGCGAGCCCCCGTCAATTCCTTTGAGTTTCACCCTTGCGGGCATACTCCCCAGGCGGTATACTTAATACGTTAGCTTTGACACTAAGAGCATTGAAACTCCTAACATCTAGTATACAACGTTTACGGCGTGGACTACCAGGGTATCTAATCCTGTTTGCTCCCCACGCTTTCGCACTTTAGCGTCAGTTCCCAGCCAGAGAGCCGCCTTCGCCACTGGTGTTCCTCTCGATATCTACGCATTCCACCGCTACACCGAGAATTCCACTCTCCCCTCTAGGACTCAAGACTGTCAGTTTTGAATGCCAACTTCAAGTTAAGCCTGAAGGTTAAACATTCAACTTAACAGCCCGCCTACATGCCCTTTACGCCCAATAATTCCGAACAACGCTTGCCCCATACGTATTACCGCGGCTGCTGGCACGTAATTAGCCGGGGCTACAGGATGGTACCGTCATAACATGACCTATTAGATCATGCTTATTCTTCCCATCTTAGCAAGCTTTACAACCCGAAGGCCTTCATCGCTCACGCGGTATAGCTGCGTCAGGCTTTCGCCCATTGCGCAAGATTCTTAACTGCTGCCTCCCGTAGGAGTCTGGACCGTGTCTCAGTTCCAGTGTGGCCGATCACCCTCTCAGGCCGGCTATCCGTCATAGCCTTGGTAGGCTTTTACCCCACCAACAAGCTGATAGACCGCAGGCTCATCTCAAAGCGAATGCCGAAGCATCCTTTACCCATTAGGGACTATAAGGTATTAGCTCTAGTTTCCCAGAGTTATCCCTTTCTTTGAGGCAGATTCCTACGCGTTACTCACCCGTCCGCCACTCGTGTTCATCCCGAAGGATAATTTTCACCGTTCGACTTGCATGTTTAAGACCTACCGCCAGCGTTTGTTCTGAGCTAGGATCAAACTCTCCACTATAGATTGTTTGATCTTAAACTAAAGATCAATATTAAACAAAACTTAACGTTGCTGTCTGTTACCTAAAAAAGTAAAATCCTCTGATAGCACCTCGATAGATGGTTAACATGATACCAAAGTTAATTAGATTGTCAAGAAATTTTTTATAAAATAATTATAAAAATTCAATTTATAGTTATTTATTCAACCTCTGATAACTAAATACTCCCCCAAAATAATACACAATAGCCCTATAAAGCCACATCGAACTCTATGATCAACAAAATTATAAAAATATGAAAACAATATATAAAAAATAAGAAAAAGATTGTCCCCTTTAGAGGACACTTCACAAAGGATATTATATTTTCGGACCTATCACATTAAAAAAATCATTTCAAAAAAAAATATAATCCACATTATTGGTGGAGGAGGAGTTGGGATGAGTGGTTTAGCCCGATTGCTGATTAAACTTGGTTATCAAGTTAGTGCTTCAGATTCTCATTCTTCCCCTTATCTAGATGATTTAGCAACGAACGGAGCCGAAACGTGGGTTGGCTCCCATCCTGAAAAAATAAGAGAAAATTCGATTATCTTCTACAGCACTGCAATACCCAAAAATGACCCAGAACGAATTCATGCACAAAAAAATAATATTCCAGAGTACTCTAGACAACCATTACTTCGATTTCTTACAGAAAAATACTATACAATTGCAGTATCGGGCACCCATGGCAAAACCACAACTTCTGCATGGTTAGCTCTCCTTTTACAAAAAGCAGGTTTTAACCCAACTGTTTTACTTGGAGGAAAATCATTAGATTTTGGAAGTAACTTTATTTCAGGAAAGGGCACTATTGATGATCAACCAATTCTACTTATTGAAGCTGACGAATCAGATAATAGTTTTCTTAATATTCTCCCCAAAATTGCAGTAATTACTAATATTGAAATGGATCATCCAGATCAACATAAATCATTGAAAGATATTCAAGAGTCTTTTTTGAAGTTTATATCTCAAACGATAGATAATCAAGGTATAATTATTTCATCTTTTGAAACCATAGATATTATCCATAATTTAGTATCTAGAAAAAATTTAAAAATTGCCTCTATCAATAAAAATTTAAAGAAAGAAATTATTCTTGATCCCAAAAATAATACAATTCTTTATAAAGGAATATCCTACCAGATAAGCCTTAAAGGATTACATAATCTTTATAATAGCACTTGCGTAATTTATTTGAGTGAAATTTTAAATATTAGTCAATCTATCCTGAAACATACATTACTAAACTTTCAAGGGGTCGCTCGAAGAATGCAGATAATATATAACAAAGTAATCAATGATAAAAAGAGCTTATATGTTATGAATGATTACGCACATCATCCCACAGAAATCATGATGACTCTCAAAACTTTAAAAGATAACTATGATCATTTTTTAATTATTTGGGAACCCCACCGAATATCTCGATTTTGTTATTTTTTTAATGACTTTTGTACTGTATTTAATAAACATTGCGGATGGAAACGCCTAATTATTATGCCAACTTTTTGTGCAGGTGATAATTTAGCAGATTTCCCAAATTATAAAAAACAACTAGATTATATGAAATCAAAATCACTCAACAAAAAAAATAGTAAAATAAATTTTAAACAAATTTATCATTTACTTTTACTTCATAATAAAGGACGATCTATCGTAGCATTTTTGGGTGCAGGACGTAGTGATCATGAAGCCTATTCTTTTGTTCAATTTTGTAAAACCTTAAGCATACCTTAAATAAGCTCAATATTTTGGTATACCATGGCGATGCATATGAAAATGTTTATACCAAATTATTGAATAAAACAATGAAATATAATGAAATGAATGTATCGAACGACCAAAGCTTTTAAAATTTTAAAAAAATATTTTGATATTTATCTATCTTTAACTAAAAGAATAAATGATATCTCAAAATACAGGGAATAATATTTAAAAAAGACTAAACTAAAATTGAGTTTACATCTTAGTAAGTCGAAATAGTTTATTAGAGGCTTCCACAATATGCCCTAGCGTGGGCAATTATGGAAAAAGTTATTTTTTTAAGAGAGGTAAAAATTATGAAAAAATGTTTCACGTTTATAATCTGTTGTTTAGGAGGTCTAGTTTTTAACGTAAATGCACTAGATGATGTTTTTAGAAACAGGCTCAACCCACCTACTTCCTCCGAAGAGACTCCAAAAATTAAAAAGCTGGAAAAAGAGCTTGATCAAGGCATTCAAGCACTAAACAAAACAATAGCCTATTATAAAAAACTTAATAAATTCAAAATTAAGTATACACCGGGTAGAACAATTTTTAGAAAAAATGATAAAGAGAATTATATCGAGATAGAAAGCTACTCTTTTATTCCAGAATCTTATATTTTTAAAAATTTAGTAGGAATGCGATCTAAAATAATGCGACTATATTATGGACAAGGTAATCAAGCTTCAAGAATTGAAACAAAATTTTATGATCACAATTTTTTGACACATAAAAAAAATCAAAGTAGTATTATTGACCCTTCTCCTATGACCAATGATATGAGTGATGTGCTAATTACTGATCAGTTAGGTCGCTCACCTCAATATAAGTCTACCTTGGGCAAAATAGAGAATAGTATAGCTAAACCAATGAGAACTGCATTTAAAAAAGACTATCTTCAGCATTTAGCCAATTTTGAAAGATTATTGAAATTTACAGAAGATTTACAAATTGAATATGGAAGCCATGTTGACCGAAAGGTTATCAAGAGTATGAAAAGATCTTTAAGATATTAATTACAAGAATTAATGCGAAGCACAGCATAAGAAGAACATCCTATTTTTATTTTACTTTTTTAATAAAAAAATTATGAACTCCAAAGATCTCTTTGGAGTTTAGTATATGTCTGTCCCCTAATTTAACTTAATTTTTATAATTAAGTACACACAAGAGTATGTGAAAAAATTAAGGTGTATGCTGTCAAAGGATATTTCACTATGTAAAAAATGGATAAACAATATAAAATCCTTATTATCGAAGAGACAAAATCCATTTTAACAGCCTTTTATAATTATTTTAACACCTATTTTGACGTTTCGATCGCCCCAAATTTTTCATCAGCAAAAAAAATTATTCAAGAAAATAGAAAAAAAAGTTTTTATTTTCACTTAATTCTTTCTGACATACACTTATCTGATGGTACTGCTTTTTCTCTAATCAAGTATTGCAGAGAATATTCACCAAAAACAATAATGACACTTATGACTTCTCACAACATTAATAATTATATCAAACAGATTTATGAAGAAGGAATAAACCATATTATATCTAAACAGTCAAACTTAAGCCTAAAATATGTTCACGCTATGCTAAATAAAATACTTACATCTGACATATTTGGCATTCAAAAATATTTTTCTAACATGAAGGTGTATTACCCTTTAGAGATACCAACGAATAAGAGCCCTAATAACAAAGAACTACTCAGTGTTACTATTCATTCTCCTGAAGATAGAATTTATTGGGTAAATAAAATCACAAATATATTTCACACTATTATGAATATCCCAAAAACATTTACAAAGCTAATTTTGGAAGAAATAACAATCAATGCTATGCTCAAAGCAGCTCGCTATGATGACCAAACTTATAAATTTCAAGAAAAGGTAGAAGGTATTGATCATCTAATCTCTAAAAAAAATATTCAATTTAGCGAAGAAGATTATTTTATTATACAATATGGAATGTATAATAATTTTATGATTCTTGTTTGCCAAGACCATCATGGTACACTAAGAAGAAAAGAAATACTTTATCGCCTGAAGCGACACATCACAATTAATGCTAAAACCGGACTTCCAAATGGTTTATATGATTCTCATGGACGTGGTTTTTTTTTACTAAGAGAGCGGTTGACCAGCCTAATTGTAAATATCAAGAAAAATCATAAAACAGAAATCATTTGTCTTTACAATAAAAAACATGATACTGTTTATAAAAATATATCAGTATTTGAAATAGAATAAGTATAAAAATAATGCACCCTCTAGTAAAACTCAACAAACTCTCGTTTTCATATCATAAAAAGAAGATACTCGAAAATATTAATTTAGATATCTATCAAAAATCATTTATTACAATCGCAGGTACATCAGGGTCAGGAAAAAGCACTCTACTTTATATTTTAGCTGCCCTACTAAAGCCCAAAAGTGGTGAATATTTTCTTTCAAAAAAACCAGTACATCAAATGGGTAAATTTAAAATGGCAAAATTTCGTAGAGATAATATTGGAATATTATTTCAAGATTTTAGATTACTTCCATTTTTAACAACTCAGCAAAATATAAAACTTCCACTTTATTTTTTATCTGAAAAAATAAATAAAAATAGAGTTAATCACCTTTTAGATGAACTAAAAATTAGCCACCGTAAAAAAGCTTATCCCAAAGACTTATCAGGAGGTGAGGCACAAAGAACAGCAATTGCTCGTAGCATAATTTTACAGCCAAAGTTATTACTTTTGGATGAACCAACTGGCAATTTAGATGCTACGACAGAAAAAATAATTATTGAATATTTAATGAAATTTCGTAAAAAAAATAAATTGACTATTGTTTGTATCACTCATAGCCACTATATAATGGAACAAGCTGATGAAGTTTGGACTTTAAAAGATGCAATTTTAGTTAAAACTAAAAAATTAATAAAGAAGGAAAGAATAAAGAAGCCAAAAGTTTTAACAAAAAAAATAAATAAATAAAATAATGACTTGGTTTTTTTTTATTATTCACCGAAGTTACATAATTTTATTTTTATGGTATAAGCATTTTTTTAAAGTTGCTGCTTCTTCAATATCCCTTTTAATTACTTTAATCTTAGTTATTTTATTTTTAGGGATTATGCGTCCTGTTAAAAATATTTTTACTAAAAAATTAGAGGGTAATCTTCCTGGAGAACTTCTGAAACTACACCCAAAAGAAATAACTGATAATGCCAGCCCTCTCGCTCTCTTTCAAGAGAAGCCAGATATTCAATTTGGTATTAATAAGAAACAGCTGCTACAAATTAAATCATGGAAAGAGATAGAAAGTCTTCATCGCAGCCAAATTCTCCAAAGGCCAGTATTCACTCATTTAAAACATCCACTGCTCACTAACCTCGGAGGAGGTCTAAAATTTGATATTTTAATGCAGGGTGTAGAACCTAGCTTGATAAAACCATATCTTTCTTGTATGAAAAACTTTAAACCACAAAAGAAAAAAATTGGTAATAATAAATTTATAGTGATTCTTCCCGTAGTAATACCTGAGATATATATGAGTATTGCTCAAGTTTGGTTAAGTGTGAATAATTTACCTATGATTAAAATAGGTGCATTTAATGGCATTAATTTAAATATGCTAGTTGGACGCAGTATATTAAAGCCCAAAGCTTTTAATAAAGGCACAAGAATATTAGGTAAAATTTGTGGATTTGTTCCTGAGGGTCTTGTCACAACACTAGGAGTTCCTCTTAAATGGGTGGAGAAATATCATAAATCACAAAATATGTATTTAGCTGCTAATTCATATAATCAAATATTTGTCCGCATTAAAAACTTCAAAGATGTCAATAAAATTAAAAATAGAGTTAAAAAGTTTGGGCTCATTAGCCATAGCCAAACAAAAAAATATGATAAACTTATGCAATGGATCACAAAAATTGATTATATTTTTTGGGCGATCGCTTTTATATTAATAATACTTAGTGGAATTAGCTTAATAAACTCTTTTGCCCTACTGACGATTGAAAAAAAATATGAATTTGGTTTATACGTGATATTTGGATCTTCATCAATTTTTATTTGGGTTATGATGTTCATAGAAGGAGTAATTTGGGGTTGTATTCATGCTTTTTTAAGCTTAAAAATTGCAAAAACTCTTTTTAGCTATTTTAAAGAAAATTTCACTTTCACAGCAACTTACTCTGAGTGGTCAACTTTAAATTTTTCTCTTTCTTTTCAAGAACAACTTTATTTAATAGTAGCGACTATTTTATTTACGGGGTTCTCTTCTATGATACCAGCGATAATACTTACAAAGAACAAAACAATCAATATGATCAAAAAAAATTAAAATATCGTTATTTTTCTGAAGGATGATAATTTAAGGCAATTGTGCCTGTTCGTGCAACTTGACGAATACCATACTTGCTAAATATTTTTAAGAAAGAGGTGACAACACGAGGTATCCCATTAAACTCAATCATCATTGTTTCATCAGAAACATCAATTATTCGACCTTGAAAAGAATCTACCAAAGAAGTGATCTCCATTCGATTTTTATCATTCGCATCAACCATTAAAAGAATAAGTTCTCTCTTGAAAGAGCCTTCGCCTGTTAAGTCATCAATTTTGATTACATCAATTAATTTTGAAACTTGTTTTTTTACTCGTTTTACAATATCTTCTTTTTCATTAAGCATCAAGGTGATCACCGACCTTGAACTATCATGGGTTTCTCCTACTGATAAAGAATCAATGTTATAGCCTCTGCGAGTAAAAAGGGCAACAAGATGGCTTAAAACTCCAGAAGAATTATTAACAGTAATTAATAAAATATGTTTCACTAAATTTCAACTCTTTTCTTTATCTATATTGGGTATAATGGAAAAGGGAATACCTTTTTCAGATTTATGATCATAATCAACCATTTCTTCATATTTAGAACCAGAAGAAATCATAGGGTAGACCTTTTCTCCCTCTGGAATAACAATTTCAAGAATACAACAGTCATTTGTCTGTATGAGAAAATTTAAACCACTTTCAATATCACTAGGGTCTGTAATTCGTTTTGCCGGGATATCAAAACCAGAGGCAATCTTTACAAAATTAGGATTATAATTTATATCAGATCCGGCAAAGTGGTTATCATAAAATAATTCTTGCCATTGTCTCACCATGCCTAAAAAACCATTATTAAAAAGTAAAATTTTAACAGTAATATTATACATACGTGCCGTGGCTAGCTCTTGAATACACATCTGAAAAGAGCCATCACCTGAAATAACAAACACTTCTTCCTCAGGTTTTGCTATTTTAGCCCCGAGAGCTGCTGGGAAACCAAAACCCATCGTCCCTAAACCACCTGAAGTAAGCCACTTTCGAGGTTTATTGAAAAGATAATACTGAGCCGCCCACATCTGGTGCTGACCTACATCTGTTGCAATAATTGCATTTCCATTGGTTAATTCCCAAAGTCGTCTGATTACATACTGTGGTTTGATTTCTTTTTTATTTTGGTTAAAACGAAGAGGATTTTCCTCTTTGAGTTGATCAGTTCTGTTTACCCAATTCCTTTGTTTTGTTCCTTTTATATATTTTAATAAATTTTCCAATACATCATTGAGATCACCTGCAATAGAAATATTTACACCTACTCTTTTATTAATCTCTGCCGAATCAATATCAATTTGAGCCTTAATTGCATTTTTAGCAAAATCAGAGGTATTTAAAGCAACTCGATCATCAAAACGAGCACCTAGTGCCAAGATAAAATCACATTCCATAACTGCTTTATTAGCGTAGGCTGTTCCATGCATACCCATCATTCCTAGACTAAGTCTATGATTACCGGGGAAAGCACCTAATCCCATAAGTGTTGAGACAACCGGTGTTTGAGTTTTCTCTGCTAATTGTCGAATATTGAAAGAAGACTCTGATAAAATTGCCCCTCCTCCTACATAGAGCAAGGGTTTTTTTGATTGCTCAAAATAAGAGATAAGCTGATCAATATCTCCTTTTATTGGTGTTTTTTTATAATGCTCATCTAAAAAGTTAAAGGCCCCTGGTTTAAAATTTTTAGTAAGGGCTGTTTGACAGTCTTTAGGAAAGTCAATGAGGGAAGGGCCTGGTCTTTTTGATAAGGCTAAGGTAATGGCTTCTTGAGTGATACGTGCCACCTCGTCGGCAGATTTAATTAGTGCATTATATTTTGTAATTGGGATGCTCATACCATAAGTATCAACTTCTTGAAAAGCATCACTACCAATCGCTGTGGTAGGAACCTGACCAGTAATAGCAAGTATGGGTACTGAATCCATTTTAGCGTCAGCAATACCTGTCATAAGATTGGTAGCACCAGGGCCTGATGTGGCGACACAAACTCCTAATCGACCACTGGCCTTAGCATAACCTTCTGCTGCGTGAGCTGCAGCTTGCTCATGACGCACCAACATATGCTTTAGAGAAGAACGACATAGAACATCGTAAAACGGTAAAATTGCCCCTCCAGGATATCCCCAACAAGTATCAATATTATTCTCAAGAAGAATATCAATCATAACTTTAGAGCCTGACTTTAAGCTACTATTTTTTTTAAATATCATAAAATTAAAATCTAAGAATTAAATATTTTGTCTAGTCAATATCGCTCTACTTTTTCAATATTTTTGTAGCTACAGCCGATCGATTTAAAGCATCAATAAAAGCCTTGGCTGAGGCTTCTACAATATCTGTAGAAGCTCCACGACCATAAAAAACTTGTTCTCCAACCTTTAAGCCAACCTTGGTTTCGCCTAAAGAATCTTTACCTCTGGAGGTTGGTAGAATAGTAAATACATCAAGGGTAGTTTGCGTACCACTCGCCTTTTCTAAGGCACAAAATAAAGCAGCGATAGGACCACTCCCTGTCGCCGTCGCTAAAGATTCCTCCTTTTTTGAGCTATCATCTCCCATAATATAGATAGTAACATTTGCTTTAGATTCAGCGTGCGAGCTTGAAGATATATCAAATTTAGACAAAATATAGGTTTTCTTCTCAGGAGGTAGGGAACTCTCATGTAAAAGTGCCATTATATCTTCTTCAAAGACCTCTTTTTTTTGGTCAGCCAATTCTAAAAATTGTTCGTAGATACGTTCAAATTGTTTTATAGATAAATCAAAACCAAATTCTTTAATTCGACTTTTAAAGCCAGAACGCCCAGAATGTCTACCTAATATAATTTGACTTTTGTTGAGACCAATCGATTTAGGAGTCATTATTTCATAGGTTAGGCGATTTTTCAACATACCGTCTTGATGAATACCTGACTCATGAGCAAAAGCATTCCCACCTACAATCGCCTTATTTCGTTGTACCATAAGGCCAGAAAACTTAGCAACCATTTTAGATGTTTTATAAATCATACCAGTATCAATATCAACTTCAACTGGATAATTATGGGAGCGGGTTTTAATGGCCATGACAATTTCTTCCATTGCTGTGTTACCAGCTCTTTCGCCAATTCCATTAATAGTACATTCAACTTGCCGTGCTCCATTTTGAATAGCTGCCAATGAATTCGCTACAGCAAGACCTAAGTCATTATGACAATGTGCTGAAAGAACAGCAGAGTTAATATTTGTTACTTTTTTTTTCACCATTTTAAAAAGTTGACCATATTCTTCAGGAGTTGTGTAACCAACAGTATCCGGAAGGTTAATTGTTGTGGCACCCGCCTGAATAGTTGCTTCAATAATCTCTATTAAGAAATTAGATTCACTACGAGTGGCATCTTCTGCCGAAAACTCCACATCATTAATTAAATTTTTTGCTCTTTTAACAGATTCAACAGCAATTTTTAAAATTTCAGCAGGTTTTTTACCTAATTTATGTTTCATGTGAATGGGACTAGTTGCAATAAATGTATGAATTCTTTTTTTTCTAGCTGATTTAAGTGCCTGATAGGCCGACTCAATATCACCTTTAGTGGCCCTTGCTAAAGCGGTAATAATAGGACCTTCAATCTCTTCAGAAATTTTTTTGACCGCGTTAAATTGAATTGGAGATGAAATTGGAAAACCAGCTTCAATAATATTAATTTTTAATTTAAGTAGTTGATGAGCGATCGCTATTTTCTCTTCTTCGTTCATAGATGCTCCAGGGCATTGCTCACCATCACGAAGGGTCGTGTCAAAAATATATAAGCGATCTCTTTTTTTTTGAGATTTTAATGGTGGATGTAATTTCAATTATATTTTACTGGAAGTATAACAAAGCTGGACCTGTTTTAATTCAAATTAATTCGTTCTATTATTAAACTTCAATTTAAGATTTATCTTTTTATTATTTTTATAAACATTCACACTCAACCTCCAGCTTATAAGAGTGGATCTATATTTGCAAGAATAATTTAACTGATTTACAAAAAATAATCTAAATTTAAAGTATAATGAAAATTATCAGTCATTACATGCTTAATTCAAATTTATCTATCACTGCAAGCAATAGATAAATTTTATATTTTACTACCGCTATTGTGTTATCAGACTCGGATTATCTTCAGTACTACAAACACGCGTGGTTTCGATATCGTTGCCCCCTATGGTGATCGTAAAATAATTTCCAGAAGAGGAGCAACTATAAACAGTGCCACCACCGTCGTAATCATTAAATTGGAGTTTAGGAGCGACACCCGTCTCAAAGAACCAAGCACCAAGAGTATGAATAGCAGGCTCAGTAGCAGTAGCGGGAGTAACCTGATTCCATTTGACACCTGCATTACCAGAGGTAGCAGAGATTAAACCAGCTGCAGTAGTGATACTACTTGATGGTGTACCACCAAGTAAATTTGGTGTACCACTACTAAATGAAAAAAAACCATAACTCTCAATAACCCGGTCAGCTCCAGAACCAGAACCTACTAAGCTACCAAAACCTTGATTACCGCCGCCACCAGGAAGAAGGTTATTATTATTAGCATAACTTGCAATAATTTTGCTAGATCCCCCTAAAAAACCTACCAGACCACCTAAAACATCAGAATTAGTACCACCACTTCCAGTACCAGTTACATCACCAGTAGCATAACTGGCAGTAATAGTAACTCGCTTACCAGAGTCCCCATCAACATTACCAACCAGACCACCTAAAAAATCGTCACTAGCATCACCAATTATAGCACCAGCAGCAGAACTAGCTATAACAGTAACAATAGAAGCAACTCCTCCCAAAATCACGCTTCCAGTACGCAGAGTCTCAATACGACCTATAAGACCACCGGCATTATCAACATCGGCTCCACCTGTTACAGCACCAGTAGCATAACTAGCGACAATAATACCACTCTTATCACGATCGACCCTAAAATTACCCACTAAACCACCTAAGTAATTAGTACCATCCCCACCTGTTACAGCACCAGTAGCAGAACTAGTGATAATTTGGCTATTTAGAGACTCGCCCACTAAACCACCTAACTGATCATTACCATCCCCACCTGTTACAGCACCAGTAGCAGAACTAGTGATAATTTCGCCATTCTCAACTAAACGCCCTACTAAACCACCTAAGAGATCCTTACCATCCCCACCTGTTACAGCACCAGTAGCAGAACTAGTGATAATTTTGCCAGCATTACAACGCCCTACTAAACCACCTCCAGAGAAATTAGTTGTAGGAGTGGTAGAACTACTAATATAACTCACAGTACCAGTAGCATGACTGCTTTCAATTTTTAAGGACTTTTGGAAGCCTACTAAACCACCTGTAATAAGAGGACCCTTAGCCTTTCCACTGGTAGAACTTCCAATAATAGTGCCCTTACTATTACCCACCAAACCGCCAACATGAACACTGTTAGGTATATTTTTTCCTGAGACGATATAATATTCAGCTAGATTATCAGCTAAATTAATATTACGGATCACTGCATCAGTTGTTATATTACCAAACATACCAATACGAGCACTGGGACGACGAATAGCAAGGCCAGTAATAGTATTACCATTACCATTAAAGGTAGTTGCAAAACCAACTATTGGCTCCCAACCACCATCCTTATTAGAACCTACTGGAAAATAAACTAAATTTTTATCAGCCGTATCTAGACCATCGCTGTCGTGAGTACCATCTGTATCAGTATCAAAGCTTAGGTCATTCATAAGCTCATAGCCCATACAGCTACCTAAAGCTGTAGTATATTCACCCTCGACATCGCCATAGGTACCGCACTCCCCAGCCACAGTGGATGCATCTGTTTTATAAGAGGTTCCAGCGAGATTATTCCTCATATTATGTAATTGAGTGAGTGTTGTTATATCAATAAGTTTATCATTATCACTATCAATCTGAACACACGTACTCTCAGAAAGAACTGACGTAGACATACCGTCGGATGTATGACCACTACGCACAAAACCGGCATAACAAGTTGAACATGGCTCTTCTCCCTCTACCGCACAAGTACGAGTCACACAAGTGCTACCAACCTCAGTAAGTTCTGGGCCACTTGCTACACGATAGTGTACATCACATCTATTGCAACTCTTTTTATCAGCAACGGGATCCATACCTATTGGTAAAGTAATAGATTCTTTTGGGGTACCATTCGTACAAACATATGATTGTTCATGGGCTACTTCGGAGCTGACTATTTTGCGGCCGGCTACTTTGGAGCCTCCACCACAAAAAAGTAAAAATAGAGAGCTTAAAATAACTAAAATACATATTTTACTATTAAAATTACTATTAATCTTGGAAAAATAGTTAAAAATAAAGCACCCAAAGCTTAAATATTTATTGTTTTTCATTTGCTTCATTTGATTACCTCTTCAAAAATATATCTTATCTCTATACTGCCCTTCAAATTAAGGTACGCACTCAACTCTAATTATATTGCAGATATTGTCAATCTTTAGATACTGGCAATCTTTTTTAATGGCTGCATTGCCGAACTATGCTCACAAGACTATATTCAAGGCGTTTATGTTCTATCTATTAAAAACATAAACTCGCCTTTCTTTTTATTCGATCAATTGAGTGGCTCTGACGCCCTTTCTAAAAAGTAGCTCAGATTTCAAATAGTTCAACCACTCAAAAGATTTATTCAAATTTATCTCTCACTGCAAAGCAAGAGATAAATTTTATATTTTACAACTACCGCTACTGCGTTATCGAACTACCACAAGAACGTGTGGTTGTGATCTTATCGATATTTGGAAGCTTGATCTCGAAAAAATTCATAGCTGGAGTGGATGGAGCGGAGCAATTATAAATAGTGCCAGTAGTACCAGCAGCAAGACCATCGTAATCATTAAATTGGGGTGTAGGAGCGGCACTCGTCCCAAAGAACCAAGCACCAGAAGTATGAATAGCGGCTGTACCCGTACTGCTCCCCTGCTCGGGGGGAACAAATGCAACAACCTTATCCCATTTATCACCTGCATTACCAACCATAGCAGAGATTAAACCAGCAGAGGTTAAACCAGTTGCAGCAGCGATACCATTTGGTGCTATACCTACATTAGCCTCATCAGCATCAATACCTGTAGGTACCGTAAAACCATAACTCTCAGTAATCCGAGGAGTACCTGGAATACCTACTAACCGACCAACAAACTGCCTGCTACCGCTAGCAGCATTAAGCCCCCCACTGTTAGTAGCATAACTCGCAATGATGGCAGCCCCATTTAAAATACCTATCAGACCACCTAAGCTATCTGAACCAGCACCACCAGTTACAGCACCAGTAGCATAAGTGGCAGTAAAGACAACTGAACTCCCCCCATGAGTTTGACCTGTATTACCAGGAGGAATAGTAGTGTTATCAATACGACCAATCAGACCACCTAAAACATCATCGTCAGCAAGACCACTTACAGCACCAGTAGCATAACTAGCGATAACAGTGACAGCCCCATTAGTACTCCCCCCCATACCATCAAGTTGAGCTATAATATCACCAACCAGACCACCGGCACGATCAATATTGGCTCCACCAGTTACAGCACCAATAGCATAACTAGCGGCAATAGTACCACTCTTCGTTAGATCGACTTTAAAATAACCCACTAAACCACCTAAGTAATTAGCACCAGCCTCGCTTGTTACATCACTAGTAGCATGACTAGCGATGATTTGGCTATTTAGAGACTCGCCCACTAAACCACCTAACTTATCATTATCAGCCCCACCAGTTACAGCACCAGAAGCAAAACTATCGATAATTTGGCTACTGGAAGACTTGCCCACTAAACCACCTAAGTAATCATTACCAGCCGCACCTCTTACAGTACCAGTAGCATAACTAGTGATGATTTGGCTATTAAGCTTAGACTCGCCCACTAAACCGCCTAAGAGATCATCACCAGCCCCACCTGTTACAGCACCAGTAGCAAAACTAGTGATAATTTCGCCATTCCTAGAACGCCCTACTAAACCACCTAAGTAATCACTACCAGCCCCACCTGTTACAGTTACAGTTACAGTACCAGTAGCAGAACTATCGATAATTTGGCCATTTAGAGACTCGCCCACTAAACCGCCTAAGCGATCATCACCAGCCCCGCCTGTTACAGCACCAGAAGCATAACTAGTGATAATTTTGCCATTCTTAGAACGCCCTACTAAACCACCTCCAAAGAAATTAGCAGAACTACTAACATAACTCACAGAACCAGTAGCATGACTACTTTCAATTTTTAAGTCCTCTTGGAAGCCTACTAAACCACCTGTAGCAAAAGGACCCTTAGCCTCTCCACTGGTAGAACTTCCGGTAATAGTGCCCACACTATTACTTCCAGTAATAACGTTCTCAAGACTAGTACCTACCAAACCGCCAACATGAATACGACCACTTGGAGCTGTACTTGGGGCTGAATAATATTCAGCTAGATTATCAACTAAATTAATATCACGAATCACTGCAGAACGTGCTGGTGCATGTCTTATAGAACCAAACATACCAATACTGACAGTACCAGTACCAGTACCAGTCCTAGTCTTACGAATAGCAAGGCCAGTAATAGTATTACCATTACCATCAAAGGTACTTGCAAAATTAACTATTGGCTCCCAACCACCAATAATATTACTAGAATCAGTAGAATCTACTACAAAATAAGGTACGGCATCATCACCTGGATCTAGACCATTGCTATCGTAAGTAATACCATTCTTATTTTTATCAAAGCTTAGGTTATTCATAAGCTCATAGCCAGCACAAGCTGCACGAGTATATACATCACCCTCGGCACCACCGTAGCTGCCGCACGCTCCAGCTGCAGTTGAGGTAGCTACGTGATAAAAGTCTCCAAAAGTGTTATGCCTCATATTATATAATTGAGTGAGTGTTGTTATATCAATAAGTTTATCATTATCACTATCAACCTGAACACACTCACTATTATAAAGTTCTTCAGTGGGTTTACCCTGCATTCCCTCGGATGCGGGTTCATGACCACTACGCATATAGTCGAAATAACAGCCATCGTAGGTATTAGGCGAACTAGTCACTCGAGGACATGCCAAAGGAGATCCGGCAAGAGCAGTAACAGCAGCAGGAGCAACAGCATCATCACCATTATCAGCACAAGTACGACGCACACAAGAGCTACCATCATCTGAGAAGGAGCCACTTGCTATACGATAGCGTGCATTACAACTCTGACAGCCCTGTTTATCAGGGCTGGAAGCACTAGCTACTGCTAGATTCACAGGATCTTTTTTGACACCATTCGTGCAAAAATATGATTGAACGCCTACTTTGGTGATTGTCTCTGGTTCACCGGTGGGGGGGGCTACTACGGGGGGGTCTACGACTTTAGTACCGGGATCTTCTGAGCCTCCGGCACAAAAGGGTAAAAATAGAGAGCTTAAAATAACTAAAATGCATACTCTGCTACTAAAATTAATTTTGGAAAAATAGTTAAAAATAAAGTACCCAAAGCTTAAATATTTATTGTTTTTTATTTGTTTCATTTGATTACCTCTTCAAAATTTATTCTACCCCGCACTATCTTTCAGACGGAGCACACATCCAATCCTAATTTACTGTAGAGATTGTCAATCTTTTTTAGAAATATTAATATTTTTCAATGGCTATATTGCCAACCTATAGTCACAAAACTATATTCAGGGCGTTTCTGTTTCATCTATTTAAAATATAAATTCACCTTTCTTTTTATTCGACCAATTAAATGCCTCTAATCGCCCTCCTTAAAAAGGAGCTTAGATTTTCAAATAGTTCAACCATTCAAAAGTTTAATTCAAATTTATCTCTCACTGCAAGCAAGAGATAAATTTTATTTTACTACGCTACTGTGTTATCGAACCACCACAAGAACGCATGGTGTCGATAGTGTTGCTCCCTATGGTGATCGTGAAGTAATTGTCAGAGGGGGAGCAACTATAAACATCGCCAGTAGTACCAACAACAGGACCATCGTAATCATTAAATTTGAGTGTAGGAGCGACACCCGTCTCAAAGAACCAAGCACCAAGAGTATTCAGTTTAGCCTTATTCCATATTTCCCCTAATGTAGTATCTTTCCTACTAATAGCATTTGTATCTGAAGCATCAGTAACGGTAGTAATAGCCGTTGTAAGGGTTAAATCAGCTGCAGCACTGACACCACTTGGAGTGACACCTACAGCTACTAAATCCCCAACTTCATTTGCAAATGTAGCAATTTGAGGATTAGTACCTCCTTCAAGAGTGGCAAAACCATAGCTATCAGTAATCTGAACGTTTCCATTACTTAAATTACCTACTAACGAGCCCAGATGTTGGAGCGGATCAGTATCATCTGTAAGCTCTACATTATTAGCATAACTCGCAGTAATGTGAGCCTTCGTAAGGACAACAGAAGACTTATCCCCAAAGTAACCTACCAGACCACCTAACGTATCTTGACCACCTTCACCAGTTATAGCACCAGTAGCATAACTAGCAGTAATAGTAACCTTTTCACTAGAATTGTCATCAACATAACCCACTAGGCCGCCTAAGTTATCGCTCGCATCACCACCCATTAAATTACCAGTGGCATAACTAGCGATAACAGTGACAATAACTTCACTAACAGGACGAGGATTACTAACAGTAGTATCACCAGTAATCCAAATTTGACCAACCAGACCACCTAACCCATCAGTACCGATTCCGCCAGCTACAGCACCAGTAGCATAACTAGCGACAATAATACCCTTCTTATTATTATTCGCCTTATTTAGAACTTCAAAATTACCCACTAAACCACCTAAGTAATTAGCACCAGCCTCACTAGTTATAGCACCAATAGTAGCATGGCTAGCGATAATTTGGCTATTTATAGACTCGCCCACTAAACCACCTAAGCGATCAGCACCAGCCCCGCCTGTTACAGCACCAGTAGCATAACTAGTGATGATTTGACTATTTTCAGATTCGCCCACTAAACCACCTAAGTGATCAGCACCAGCCCCGCCTATTACAGCACCAGTAGCATAACTAATTCTAATTTTGCTATTAATGGACTGACCCACTAAACCACCTAATTTATTATCACCGGTTCCGCCGTTAACATCACCAGTAGCATAACTAGTCGCAATTTGGCTATCCATCGACTGACCTACTAAACCACCGGCAATACTACCACTAACAGTAGCAATACCAATAGAGGCATTAATTTTTTTGCCCTGTTGGAAACCCACTAAACCACCTGCAAGAGCAGGACTCCTAACCTTCCCATCAATGACCGAACTGGTAGTAATAGTGCCCAAACTAAACCCCACCAAACCACCAATTTGAACATCATCTGTTGCTGAGCCAGTATATTCAGACAGATTGTAATTTAAATTAATATTATGGATCATTGCATCAGCTGTTATAGTACCAAACATACCAATACGAGTATCATCAGAATCACCACGACTAATAGCAAGACCAGTAATAGTATTATCATTACCATTAAAGGTAGTTGCAAAATCATCAATTGGATCCCAACCACCACTGTAACTAGTGACGCCATTATCTGTTACCCCTGTTACTACAAAATAAGGTGCAGCATTATCATCATTATCTAGGATATAAGTTGTTACTCCTCCGGTTGTAGAAGGCGTGTAAGTACTATCATCATCCTGATCATCAGAATCAAAGTTTAAGTCATTCATAAGCTCGTAGCCTATACAGCTATCTGAAGCAATCTCATAGATACCGTCGGCATCGCCATAGGTGCCGCACTCCCCAGCCACAGTGGATGCATCTGTTTTATAAGAGGTTCCCGCAAGATTATACCTCATATTATGTAATTGAGTGAGCGTTGTTATATCAATAAGTTTATTATTATCACTATCAACTTGAACACACGTACTCTCAGAAGGAACTGAGGTAGGCAACCCGTCGGATGTATGACCACTACGCACAGAGCCGGCATAACAAGTTGAACATGGCTCTTCTCCCTCTACCGCACAAGTACGAGCCACACAAGTGCTACCATCATCTAAGAAGGAGCCACTTGCTACACGATAGTGCCGATCACAGCTCGCACAGCCCTGTTTATCAGGGGTGGAAGCACTAGCTACTGCTAGATTCACAGGATCTTTTTTGACACCATTCGTGCAAAAATATGATTGAACGCCTACTTTGGTGATTGTCTCTGGCCCCCCCGGTGGGGGGTCTACGACTTTAGTACCGGGGTCTACTACTTTAGTACCGGGATCTACTACTTTAGTACCGGGATCTTCTGAGCCTCCGGCACAAAAGGGTAAAAATAGAGAGCTTAAAATAACTAAAATGCATACTCTACTACTAAAATTAATTTTGGAAAAATAGTTAAAAATAAAGCACCCAAAGCTTAAATATTTATTTTTTTTCATTTGTTTCATTTGTTTCATCTGATTACCTCTCCAAAAATGCATTCGACCCCTTAACTACCCTTCAGACGGAGCACGCACAAAACTCTAATATACTGCAGATATTGTCAACCTTTTTTAATGGCTACATTGCCAACCTATGCTCACAAAACTATATTCAGGGCGTTTCTGTTTTATCTATTAAAAATATAAATTCACCTTTCTTTTTATTCGACCAATTGAGTGCCTCTGCCACCCTCCCTAAAAATATCTCCTCGTGTTTTTTGGTAAGTTCACGACCAATTAAAATGGTATGATCTCCCCAAGTATTATAAATATCATTCAAAAATTGCTGAATTCGATGAACTGACTCAAAAAAACATACTGAACCCAAAAAATTATTATATTTTTCAAATATTTTGCAACGTCTTCCTGATTTGGGTGATATAAACCCTAAAAATAAAAGAGGCTCTACACGAAATGGGCAAATACTTAAAAGTGAACTCAAAGCAGAACTCCCCGGAATAGGAACAACCTTGATCTGATGCTCCCAACATTGCTTGATTATATGATACCCAGGGTCAGAAATACGAGGAGAGCCTGAATCAGTAATCAAAGAAATATTGTTACCATCTAAAAGTAGCTTAATTAGGCCAGCAGCCGAATGAGCCTCATTATATGAATGATAAGAAAGCAGTTTACCATGTCTTTTAATATTCATCATACTTAAAGATATTCCAGCTCTACGAGTATCTTCACAAGCTAGAAAATCAGAATATTCAAGAACCTTCTTCGCACGCAAACTAATATCTTCTACATTACCAATAGGAAGAGCCACCGAAAATAAGGTGCCCAATTTAGAAAAATTCACAGACGATTACTAAAAGTTTGATTTTTAAGTGCTGTTTTTTCTTCCCTATACTGTTTAATCGCCTGAAAAGACGGCCCATACTCATTGCGCGCGTTCCAGATAACCCAACCATCAGAAAAACTATCATCACAGGCCTTAATTTGTGCTTTTATATAGTTAACAAAATTTAATCGACTTGGCTTCACTTTTATATTAAAACCTTGAATATAAGCGACAATTCTATGCTCAGGTAAACGTTCTTTACTTTTTTCGATGCCCTCTTTTACCGTCATATAAGGTTTCGATATGCGATTATTGTCATTAGTATAGTGGGAGGGATATAACATCGGATAGATTGTTCGCATATATTTTCCGAAAATTTCTAATTTTTGACCAATCTGATCATTTTGATTTAAAGTAATGCGACCAAATAGATCAGCAGAAAGATGAATATTATTTTGCTCAGCAATATTTTTTGCTTTTGAGAGAAGAGAACGAATAATATTATATTTATAAGATAAAGGCAAACCTAATAACCTATCAATATCTGCATAGCGAATATAATCAAGTTGTACCTCAGAAAAACCTTGAGCGGAGGCATCTTCAATTAATTTGAGTATTGTATGAACACGTTTATTTGAAAATTCCTTTTGTCGCAAACCTCCTTCCATAACTACAACACGAGCCACCGGGAATATTTTAGAAGTTTTAAGCATACCAATAATCTCTTTAGAGACCATTTGCTTTTGAACATCAATTACAAAAGTATTAAGTTCATAAAAATTGGCTTTTTCTAAAAAATATTTTATTCTCTCTTCAGATTGAGCGGTTGAATTGGTAATATAAATACCCCGCGTATAAACAGGGGTAGGAATATCTATAAAAGCCATTGCACCCAAAAAATTTGAAGAAACAGCTTCTAAATCAAAGGTACTTCCAACACCACTATTAGAGCCTATGCCATTATCAAGTTTTAGTTTAGTATTCTCTTTTCTTTTCTGAAATTCTTCACTGCCAATACTAACAAGACTACTCTTTCTAAAACTATTATTCTTTGAAAATGGTATGCCCAAAAGATTAGGCACTAAAGTGCAAGTCATACTGACATAAAGACTAAATAAACCAGACAATAAAAGAATAGAACGGGTCAACCACATTCTTAGAATATCGGAGATTTCTAAAATGATCTCAAATATTTAAGATATTATTTTTTAATTAAGTTTGACATTTTGACTATATTTTCACTATAATTACTAGATTATAGTCATTGAGTTATGTTTTTTTTCTTTGAATGGGTACGTACTAATTTATTTTATGGGCTAAGTTTACTTTTTATCTATTTTACTTATTCATATTTACTTAAAGAAAAAATATGGAAAAGCACCTGGCCAAATATACTTTACTATTTTGTTGCTGTATCTCTCGTAGGTATTAGTTTTAATTATTTTTTAGAACCAAATTATATCCATGCTTGTTATAAAATATTCACAAACCGCTTTAGTTCAAATGATATGTCAAATTTAATCGTTTCATCATTTTTTTGGATTGGTTGGGCGATCTTATTTTCGCAAATTGAAAAATTTTCTATTGAAAAACTTGGAATCAAAAAAAAATCTAAATCTCTCCAAAATTACCTATTATGCTTTTTTGTTTATATTCTTTTTCTAAATTTATGCACAATTATTTTAAACCATGCCTTCGAACGTCCAATTTGACAGTATAAATTCATTAAAATAATTCAAAGAATAGCCAAATTGTTATTAACACTTACAAATAGAATTCAATTTTTTTATACTATGCCAAATAACACTCCCATCAAAGATAGTTAATAAACATTATCTTTTCCCTTCACTAACTAAATCTAAAATTTATTTATGTCAAAATAAAAAATTTTGTGAAAACTAGAAAAAAGCGATTTAATAAGATCACGATCATAATTATGACAATATTATACTAAAATTATGACAATTTTAAAAGAGATATCAAGCTATATTTGGGGCAAGCCCACTGTATTTATTCTCATTGGTCTTGGTGCTTTTATGACCCTCCGTTTGGCTTTCATACAAATTCGTTATCTCTATTTGGCCTTTCGCATTACTTGCGGTTTTAAATCAAACAAAAATAAAAAAATAGAAGGAGATATTTCCTATTTTCAGACACTCACAACTTCCTTGAGTGCGACTATTGGTATTGGTAATATTGTCGGTGTTGCCGGTGCCATTTTAATTGGAGGCCCAGGCTCTGTTTTTTGGATGTGGATAACAGCTCTCTTAGGAATGGCTACGAAGTATAGTGAATGTTTCCTCGCTGTAAAATATAGGGAATCAACACCTTTCGGATTTTCAGGAGGCCCCATGTATTATATCGAAAAAGGCTTGCACATGAAGTGGTTAGCCATCTTTTTCGCTTTGAGCACATTAATAGCAGCATTGGGCATCGGAAATATGACTCAGGCAAATGCAGTAGCTGGGGAACTTTATTCAACCCATTGGAAAATCCCACGAGGGTTAAGTGCTCTACTGATTTCCACTGTTACAGGCTTAGTAATATTAGGAGGTATTCGTCGAATTGGTAGAGTTACCAGTATTATTGTACCCTTCATGGGGATTTTTTACCTCATGGGTTCGTTATATATTATTGGTCAAAATATAGAAAGTATTTCTACAATATTTTCAATGATTTTAAAATTTGCCTTCGAACCCTTACCAGCAATCATAGGTTCTTCAATTGGCTTTTGGCAAACTTCTATAATGATAGGCATCAAAAGAGGACTTTTCTCTAACGAAGCAGGTCTAGGCTCAGCTCCCATTGCCGCCGCCGCAGCAAAAACAACTCACCCGAGTCAGCAGGGTCTCGTCTCTATGTTAGGCCCTTTTATTGACACAATTATTATTTGCACTCTAACAGCCTTTGTTATATTGATTGGAATAGAAGAAAACCCTAGCGCGATATTAAGTAAAGCTGTTACTTCAAAAAGTTTGCCAATTGCAAAAGAAATGACTTCTACTTTACCCAGTATTTTAACAGAATTTCCATCTGTTTGGTCAGGAATCATTAATCACTGGGGAACTCAGGCAGAAAATATACAAGATGTTTTGGTTTCTTCCGTTTTTCATCACTATTTAGGAGGATTTGGAAAAACTATCGTAACATGGGGAATTATTTTCTTTTCAATTTCAACAATAATTGGTTGGTTTTATTATTCTGACCGAGCACTCATCTATCTAGGTTTACAAAAATATTCCTTATACTACCGTATTTTATGGATATCACTCACATTTATGGGAGCATATACTTCTGAGATAAGCCTAATATGGCTTTTTTCAGATATAGCAAATGGTTTTATGGCACTTCCAAATTTAGTGGCCATATCTCTACTGTCCTATGTTGTTGTTAAAGAAACAAAAGATTTTTTATATCAACACCATAAGCGTTTTGATCTATTCTCTCAATTTTATTTAATTTTTTTATATATCATACCTAAAAATTTAATATCAAGACTTTTTGGCTATTTTGCTAGATTTAAATTTCCTAAATTTTTAATGCTACCTATTCTAAAAGTTTTTTCTAAAACATATTCAATAAAACTTGAAGAGGCAGAATTTTCATTAAAACAATATTCATCTCTCAATGCATTCTTTATCAGAAATTTAAAAAAAGGAATTAGAAAGATTGACCACCGACAACAGATTATTGTATCTCCAGTAGATGGCAGAATTTTAAATTTTGGTAAAATTTCTAAAGGAACAATGATTCAAGTTAAAGGGATTCATCTTGAAGTAAAAAAAATATTAAGTAATCACAAATTACATGCAAAATTTAAAGAGGGAATATGGATGACAATCTATTTGGCCCCCGTCGACTACCATAAAATTCATTCCCCTGTAACAGGTGAGATTATCGCTCATTCTTACTCTCCCGGCAGATTATTACCCGTCAACGAATTTGCTGTGAATTTAATTACAAATTTATTTTCAAAAAATGAACGTTTGACCACATACATCCAAACAGAATTTGGCTTAATTGCCCTAAGCAAAATCGCTGCTACTAATGTTGGTAATATCAAATTAGCTTATAATACTACTGTAAATACTAATAATTGGGTCCGTTCAGCCAAGGAGCATAAATATGAAACGGCTTTACCAATAAAAAAGGGAGAAGAGTTGGCTCGTTTTGAGATGGGCTCCACTGTAATATTATTTATTGAAGCAGGACAAGCAAAATGGCACGACCTAAAAGAAAAACAAATTGTTCAATTAGGCCAGTCAATTGGTACTTTTCTATAAATTTTATCATTAAATTATGAAAGGTATCTTACTCGGTAATTTAGGAACTCCACAACAGCCAAATAAAAATGAAATAGCAAAATATTTGAAAGAGTTTCTAATGGACCCATTTGTCATTGATATTCATTGGCTTTTAAGATGGATTTTAGTAAATCTAATAATTATACCTCTTCGTTTAAGAAGGTTGGTAAAAGCATATCAATCTATTTGGACAAAAAAAGGCTCCCCCCTCCTTTATTATAGTAATGAACAAAAAAAAGCTCTGGAAAAAACTTTAAAAATTCCTGTTGCTCTTGCCATGAACTATGGTGAGCCAAACATTCAAAATGCAATAGAGAAACTACAACAACAAGGGGTTAACGAAATTATATGCTTTCTTCTTTATCCTCATTATGCTCTCTCTAGTTACGAAGCAATGCGACAAAAAGTGCTAAGAGTTTGTTCAAAATACCCCAATATTTATTTAAAATTTTCTCCAGTTTTTTATAATCATAAAACCTATATTAAAGCTTTAAGTAGCCTAATTAAAAAATGTTTACCAAAATCTTATGACCATATTCTTTTTAGTTACCATGGCATCCCAGAAAAACATATTAAAAAAGTAGATAAAACAGGTTTATGTAAAATTAATCAAAACTGCTGCGAAAATTTATTAGTACCCCATGATACTTGCTATCGAGCTCAAGTAATCAAGACAACAAAACTTACTGCCTCCCAATTAAATCTGACTGAGAGTAAATATAGTATATCTTTTCAATCTAGATTAGGAGCAACCCCCTGGCTCAAACCATTTACAGATCATATAATTCCAAAACTTGCTGAAAAAGGCATTAAAAATTTAGTCGTAGTCTGCCCCTCTTTCACATCTGATTGCCTCGAAACACTTGAAGAGATTGGTATCAGGGCTCGCAAAAGCTTTATAGAATCAGGAGGACATCAAATGTACCTTCTACCTTGTTTAAATAATGATCCTCAATGGATTCAAGCGATATGTTCGATAATTCAAGAAGTAATATAATAAAAATATATAATGATTAAAAAGTTTATCTATCACCTTGACTGACATTCGCAAAAATTATTTAATGAGCCATTTTTTAATCAATAAGCGTCTTAAATAAAATTAATACTTTACTCTTTAGCCTGTGTTTCACAGAATGTGACATTGGATGAATGTAGAATTGTGAATGTCGCAATCATAGGCTCTGGCTCCTTTGGTACGTCGTTAGCAAAACTCATAGCAGAAAATGGATGCAATGTGCTCATTTGGGCTCGCAATAAAGAGGTAACAGATTCAATTAATAAACACCATGAAAACAAACAATATCTACCTCACTTCAAACTTCCTAAAACTGTAAGCTCAACTAATGACCTTGTAAAAGCTCTTTTACAAGCAAATATAATTCTTTTTGTTCTTCCAACTCAAGTAACTAGAGAAGTTTTAGAGAGATCAAAACACCACATCAAACAAGGTATCCCTATTGTGGTTTGTTCAAAAGGTATTGAAATTGGAACAAATAAATTAGTATGCGATATTTTTTTGGATGTTTTGGGTAAAGACTATAAAAATCAATTATTCTTTCTCTCTGGTCCAAGCTTTGCACAAGAAATCGCTCAGCAAATTCCTACAGCCGTTACAATGGCTGGATATGCAAAAGATAAAATTATCAAAATACAAAGTATATTTAGATCTAACTACTTTAAAGTTTATGGTACCGACGATGTTATTGGAGTAGAGCTATCTGGAGCATTAAAAAATATAATCGCTATTGCATGTGGAATAAGTGACGGATTAAATATGGGTAATAATTCAAAAGCCGCTCTCATAACAAGAGGGCTTGCCGAAATTGCCCGCTTAGGAAAAACAATGAAAGCAAATCCCATAACTTTTATGGGGCTCGCTGGTATGGGAGACCTTGTTCTCACCTGTACAGGAAACCTATCAAGAAATCGAACCGTTGGAATAAAAATTGCTGAAGGTATGCAATTTAATACTATTTTAAAAGAGATGCAACAGGTTGCTGAAGGTATTCCTACAACCAAAAGTGCCTATACTATTAGCAAAAATCAAAAAGTGAGCACTCCTGTCATTGATGGTGTTTATAAAATTTTATATGAGCAGAAATCACCAAAACAGATTTTGGTAGAATTAATGGCTAGAGACTACAAACTTGAAACTGACTAAATTTCGTTGGATTATTAAATTAATAGAATATATTTGCCTGAGATGTTGTATCTTCTTTTTAAAATCTCTCCCTTTTGAAGTCAACTTAAAAATAACCAAGATTCTTGGATTAATATTATATAATTTTTTTTCAAAAAGAAGAACACTAGTAGAAAATAATTTAAAATATGCATTTCCTGAAAAATCAAAAGCATGGATTCAGAAAATATCACGGCAAAACTTTATTCAAACAACTAGGCTCATTGCAGAAATTACAGCAAGTCAACGATTACAAAATCAATTTTTTTTTAAACGTTGGGTCGAAATTAAACCCAGTACTGAAAAATATAGAGCAATTCTAAAAAAAGGAGGTATTTTCATTATGGGTCATATTGGTTCGTGGGAATGGAATGGACAAATAGGAGCCATCCTATTGGGTGAAAATATTTATACTTTTGCAAAAAAACTATCAAACCCATGGGTCAATCGATATATAGAAAAATCAAGAAATCAAGCAGGAATACATTTATTATATATAGATGAACTACCAATATTAAAAGCAGTATCTCTAATTAAAAAAAATAAAATACTTGCCTTTATTAGTGACCAATACGCACCCGATGGTGAGTATGTTCCTTTTATGAATAGATTGGCTTCTACATATTTAGGGCCTGCCAATTTTGCCAAACTTTGTTCCACTCCAATATATTTTGCCTCCTCTTATCGCGATAAAAATGGTAAGCTCGTTCTAGAAATTGATAAAATTGCCCTACCCAAAAAATCTTATTCTACAGCTTCACAAATTGACTGGTCTAAAGAATTTACATATAATTGGGTTAGACTACTCGAGACAAAAATTAGAGCACATCCTGCTGATTATTTTTGGGCTCATAATCGATGGAAAAATCAACCTCAAAATGAAGATGAGATATGGTCAACTTGGAATATAAAAAAATAAGTTTATCACATCGGTTTTCACCTAGTATAAACACAATAATATATTTTTTAAATTTAGTAACGAATGGGTAAAGAAATTAAACTCAAAGGATCAACATAAACACCATCAATTTTAAAAAATATATGCAAATGAGGTCCTGTTGCACGGCCAGTTGAACCAACACTACCAATCTCTTCTCCAGCGTCCACCTTATCCCCTTCTTCCACAAATATTTTACTTTGATGCATGTAGCCAGAAAAAATACGACTCCCATGATTAATTAAGGTAAAATTACCTTCAAAATATAATTTTTCAGCAATAACAACCTTGCCAGAAGCCATTGCATATATTGGCTTACCCACAGAACCATGAAGATCAAGCCCTCTATGCATACTTATCTTTGGCTTTAAATAAACTCTTTTTTTATTCTTAATTCGATATTTCAAATATACTCGCTTTGTCCAAAATTTAGAAGTAATAAAGTGTTCATTTCTAGGATGAGCGATTATATTATTAATCGTTGTTTTATTTAATATACGAAACATTTCTTTTTTTTTCTTTGATGATGACATAATAAAATCATAAATTTTTTGTCGTTTGCTCTGATCAACATTAGAATATTTAGAGAAACTCAGTTTCTTACTTTTTCGATATGTCGAAAATTTAGTTCGAGTAATATTCATATGATAAATATTTTGAACTTTACTTCCCTTATATTGATAACGCAAAGTAAGATCATAATTTCCTATTTTAGCATTTGGATGAATTCCCCAAAAACCACGATACCCCCACCCCATATAACTTAAAATAATTTTTAAACCTTTTTTTTTACCAATACTCAAATAAATAGAATCGAGTTTTTTATTTTTTTTTTTATTTTTTACTTTATCTTCTGTAAGCATCTCAACAAATAATATTTCAATATAAACGGCCTTACCCTGAGAAAAATTTTCGGCATGTAAAAATAAATTTACATATTTACTAGGTAAAAATAGAGTCTTATAAGAAGGTCTCTTCCAATTACTTTTATTTATAAAAATATTATCTTTGGGAATGTGAAAAGTATTGCATGTTACCAATGATAAACAAATATAGCAACAAAGTAAAAAAAAGATAATATATCCATACTTACTTGGTTCTAAAATTTTATGAGAATATAAATTTTTATTCAAGAAGAATACACTACTAAAATCACTAAAATAAAAAGATCAAACCATAAAACTTAGAAAGACATAATAACTTTAGTAAAGAAAATAAAACATTGCACAAAATCATGAGATTGTGCCGAGATTAAATAACGTGTCAAGTAAACTTATTTTTTTTATAGCTTACCTTTTCTATTTTATTGGTTTATCGTCTAAATCTTTGATAGCGGTCGTGCCTAATTTAGATATTATTGATTCAATTACTGCTGTCACCCTTCCTCGTGCAAATTATGATATAGCACTTTCTACTTACGCTAATGGTAGCCTTCAAATAAAGGCTATTTTGGGTCTACATGACAATATCTATTTAGGAGCTTCTTTCGATGCAAAAAATCTAATTGGCAATAGCACCATACAAGTAAATATACCGGGTGTCATTGCAAAGTTTAAACTTACAGATGGTTGGGAGAGGTTTCCTCTTTTAATAGCCTTTGGCTATGATTCTTTTTATTCAGGAAAAAATCAAAGAACACTAGGAAGTCTTAGTTTACTTGATTCAATCATCTATGGCCCCTATATAGCAATCAGTCGACCTATTTTTCTATTTAATCTCGAACAACACCTTCACTTGGGAGCTAGAATGCCTATTCAACCCAATTATATACCAGAAGATACAGCTCTTTATTTTAGTTTTGACTTTCCAATTGGTTTTTTTATACCAATGTTTGAAATCAACCATATTTATTTTTCAGACAATAGATGGAAAGAGATACTTTTTAATATAGGTATAAAATTAAATATTGTCGAAAACTTTTCATTCGAATTTAATTTTTTAATTGACCTCCAAGGTAAAACAAGTCGTGTTCTAGTCTTAGAGTATATAAATTCTTTTTAACTGATTTCTCTCCTAAAGTTTATACCAAATTGCCTAAAATTTTTATATCAGTATACCCATTTGGAGCCATCGACCCCGCTCCCTTTAATATATTAAAAGAAAAAAAAATTGATTATAAAATTAATACTTTAAAAAGAAAACTAAAACCTGAAGAAACTATGATAAATTCTATCGATTGTGATGGAATTATAGCTGGAACAGAAGATTTAACTCCACTCATTATGAACTCTAAAAATTTGAAAATTATCTCAAGAGTAGGTATTGGGCTTGATTCAGTGCCTCTAGATTTATGTAAGCAAAAAAATATAATTGTAAAAAATACACCAGATGCAATGACAGAAGCCGTCGTTGAGCTTACTTTAGGTGTCATGATTAATATAACTCGCTTTATTCACCAAGCCGATGCCCTAATTAAAAAAGGCGTTTGGGAAAGGTTTGTTGGTAAAAGACTTGAAAAATCAATAATCGGCATTATAGGGGCAGGTAGAATTGGAGGAGGTCTTATCAAATTACTCTTAAATTTTCAGCCAAAAAAAATATTGCTTAACGATATCCTTGACAAATCAAGTTTTATTAAAAAAAATCAAATAAATTTTAAAGGAGAAATAAAGCAAACAACTAAAGAAGAGATATATCAATCTTCTGATATAATATCTCTCCACACTCCACTTACTTTTGATACAAAAAAAATGATTAATGAAAAAACTCTATCGCTTTTTAAGAAAGATTCCTTTTTAATCAATCAGGCAAGAGGAGCTCTTATAGATGAAGAAGCTTTATATCAACACCTAAATAAAAAAAAGATTAAAGGGGCTGCTTTAGATGTATTTGAAAATGAACCTTATCATGGTAAATTTACAAAATTAAATAATATTCTTCTAACTTCACATATGGGTTCATGCTCTATTGACTGCCGAATAAAAATGGAAACTGAAGCAACATTAAATATAATACAAAAACTTAATATAATATAAAATAAAAAAATTATTCGTCTTCATTATCCAAATCGATGGGCTGAAGCAACATTTTTCTAGTAATTTCTGCAGACTCTTCTGGCCGAAATAAAGCCAATAAATAAGGACTAACGCTAGAAACACCTTCTTTGTCAGAGTCAATATCAATTTGTCGAATAATTTCAATAATTTGAAAATGCTTCCAATTTTCCATTATTTTAACCGCTTTTTGAGGGGGCATCTTTCTAATTTTTGTGGCTAAATCTTTAACTTTTTGTTGCCGATCTTGGAGATCACGGGCAATCAACATAAGTCGTTTTCTTTCTTCTTGAATTCCCTTGCGTATTTCTTTAATTTTCTCTTCCTTTTGCACCAAAAGGTTTTCTTTCGTTTCTAAATTAAGTTCTTTTGTAGCTAATTGTTCCTCTAATTCGATTAACTTTTCTCTCTGTTTTTCCATTGCAAGTTTATCAACCTCAGTAGGGTATTCTTTATCTGCTATCACAAGTGGATTCGACTCAGATAAAAAATTAAAATTTTCAGAAATGTTAATGGTACCTGAAAAATCAAGAAAGTAGAAAAGTAGCAAAGTAAGGAAGAGAATAGTAAAAAGTAGAAATAAGATTTTAGTTTTCATGATAAGAGCAAGCTTTATAAATATTTTTTTCTATAAACAAGCAATCAAGTCATTATTTTGACTCACTAAACCATCTTTTTTTGGTATTCACGCATATTTAATTCATCAACTTCATGCACATCTGCTTTATTTTGTTCAAGTAAATATTCATGATATTTTTTATCACGAATTAATTCAAGAACTCGAACCTTATTATGAATAACTTGCAATTTTTTTCTTTCTTCAGCAACCTTGTGTTTTATTTTTTGTGCTTCAGAAAAATAAATTTCCTGATTCTTTTTTTGATGAACAAAATAATTATTATAAAAGGATAATTCTTTAAGGCTGAGGTTTCCATTTTTCATTTTATCACTCAAATAAAGAGAGCTATTATTAAGTGAAGAAAAGTATTTATTTACACTCATTTGATAACGATTCATCGGTTCCATAGCTTTGGCTAAATTAGTCATACAAATTTTTTTTTCAAGTTTTTTATAAATTAAATATTTTTCTAATTTAAATCTAAATTTTTTCATAAAAATTAACCTGTTTGTCTAAAACTTTGAGAATCATGTTGAATAGCATCATAAATTTTTTTAAGAGCTTGCCTTGACTCATCGATTGATGTATATTCTTGAATTCCCTGTCTTAAAAAAGAATCTAAATTTGTTTTAATTTGAATTCCTTTATCTAGTAGAGGATTACTTCCATGCGTATAAGCACCCATAGTAATAATTTCTTCGTTTTCTTGGTACACAGAAAGCAACTCCCTTAAAGAAGACGCCATTTGTTGATCTTCTTCAGAGGACACCTTTGACATAAGTCGACTAATAGAACTAGAAATATCAATCGCTGGAAAGTGAGTTCTATTCGCTAAACCTCGGTCAAGAACAATATGCCCATCTAAAACACCACGAACCATATCAGAAACTGGTTCATTCATATCATCTGCCTCCACCAATACAGTATAAATTCCAGTAATACTCCCTAAAACTGAAGTACCAGCTCTTTCTAAAAGATTAGGAATCATTGAATAAACAGAGGGAGGATAACCTTTTGTGGTGGCAGGCTCACCCGCTACTAAACCAACTTCTCTTTGAGCCATTGCAAATCGAGTAAGAGAGTCAACCAAAAGAAGCACATCTTTTCCTTCGTCTCTAAAGAACTCAGCAATGCGTGTTGCCAAATAAGTAGCTTTAATTTTATGCATAGGACTTTCATTAGAAGAGGCAACAACTAAAACTGATTTTTTTATACCATGTTCACCCAATTCATTAACTATAAATTCATTTACCTCTCGACTTCTTTCTCCAATTAAAGCAATTACGTTTACATCGGCATGAGCAAACCGGGCGATCATACCTAAGAGAGTACTTTTACCTACACCTGAACCAGAAAAGATACCAATTCTCTGGCCTTTTCCCAATGTTAAGAATGAATCAATTGCACGAATACCTGTATAAAAAGGTTTTGTAATAAGAGGTCGATCTAAAAGAGTTGGTGGTTGTTCCTCAATGAAAGAGATATCGTCACTAATTACTTTTGGCATACCATCTAAGGGACGACACATAGCATCAATACAACGACCGAGTAATTCTTTGTTGATATAACCATAAAATGCTTTCCCCGTTGCTACTACACGAGAGCCAGGTTTCACTTTACTTATATTCCCTAATGGTGCCAATAATACGTCATCATTATCAAAACCTATGACTTCTGCTAAAATATAAGTATCGTTAGACTTAATTATATTACAAAAATCACCCAATGTCGTATCTGGACCATTAGAACGAATTAAATTACCCACAATTGACCGAACATAACCAATTGAACAAACTAAATCAGTTCTTTTCAAAATTTGATTATATTTTTTAAGAATATTTTTAGAAGGGAATAATTTTTCGTGAATCATAAAAAGTGGTGAATAATTTCACTTTAATAGAGTGAACATCGCAATAGTCGATAAAAATTTTAGTTTAAAGAGGTGTAGCATCTCGAATAGCCTGTTCTAACTCGGTCAACTGCGAAGAAATACGGGCATCAATTGTACCAATATCTGTTTCAATTAGCACGCCACCTCTATCAACTCGAGTATCTTCATAAATATTTACCTTTTTCAAAGTTTCCATCATTCTTATAATTTCATTTTTATGAGAAGTCGTTAACTCTAAATCAGCAAAATTAACACGAATATCAATACGATCTCTTTCTTTAATGCGTGCCATTGCCTCTCTAATATTATTAATTACAATCTCTTTTCTCTCAATAATCTCATCTTTAATTACCTTTCTAGCAATAATTAAAATTAATTCGACCATTTGTTTTTCCGATTCTCGAATGATTTCTCCACGAATGTCTATTGAATGACCAAGTATCGTACCCAAACGATCAATGAGTCTCCTTACTTCACCTTGACCATCTTTATAGCCTATTTCTTGACCAGCGTCGTGCCCTTTCCTCCAAGCTTCATGTTCAATTTCTCCCACACGCATCTCCGCCTCTTTAATGAGGCGTTCATTATCTAATTTTGCTCTTTCAAGTAATTGTTCTGCTTCAAATTTCGCTTTTCTCATCTCTTGTTTCGCTTTTTCTTTAGAATCTTGAATTAGCCGAAAGGCTTCTGATTTGCTATTTTCAATAATCTTATGAATATCTTCATCAGCTTCTTTTCGTTTTTGTTTAATTTCAGCTTCAGTTTCTTCACGAAATTTTTTCATTTCTTCTTCAATTTCTTGAATAGAAGGACCTTTATATTCTTCAACAATGGAGCTCTCTCCATCAGTATCAAAATCAACTAACTCATCTAATTGTTGATATTTCTTATATTTATCAGGAAGCTCGATCTCAATAGGTACTTGAGAGGCTCCTAAAGAGTTTTGTTTATAAATAACCTTTGACATTACTTCACTCCTCTAAACAACTAATTCTTCTTCTCCGGCACGAGCAACAACAATCTCACCTTCTTCTTCGAGCTTACGAATAATATTCACCACTTTTTGTTGTGATTCTTCTACATCTTTAAGTCGAACAGGACCCATAAAATCCATATCTTCTCTTAGTAAGGAAGCTGCACGTTTTGACATATTTCTAAATATTTTTTCTTGTACTTCAGTATCCACAGCTTTCAAAGCTTTCGCTAGGTCTTGATTATCTAACTCTCTCAAAGTTTTTTGAATTGCTTTATCATCAAGAAGGACAACATCTTCAAAAACAAGCATCTTTTTCTTGATTTCTTCAGCTAATTCAGGGTCTTCTTCTTCAAGTGCCTCAATAATACCCTTCTCTGTACCACGATCTACATGATTAAGAACCTCCACAACAGCTTCAATACCTCCAGCAGCAGTAAAGTCTTCATTCGAAAGAGTTGATAATTTTCTTTCGAGTACACGTTCGACTTCCCTCAAAATTTCTGGAGAAGTTCTATCCATTTTAGCGATACGCCGAGTAACATCCGCTTGTATTTGATGAGGCAATTCTGAAAGTGTCAAAGCTGCCTTATTCGCATCAAGGTAAGATAAAATTAATGCAATCGTTTGAGGGTGTTCATTTTGAATAAAGTTAAGAAGATGAGCAGGGTCTTGCCTACGCACAAAGTCAAAAGGACGCACTTGCAGAGAACTAGTCAAACGATTTATAATATCCATTGCCTTTTGAGCACCAAGAGCTTTTTCCAAGATTGCACGTGCTTGATCAATACCACCACGGGTGATAAAATCTTGTGCCATCATAAGCTCTTGAAACTCTTGCAATATCTGTTCTTTATCTTCTGGAGTAATTTTATCTAAACGAGCTATTTCATAGGTGATGGTATCCACTTCAGCCTCTCCCAAAGTCTTCATTACATCAGAAGCCATATCTGACCCAACGGCTAAAAGAAATATAGCAGCCTTTTGTTTACCCGTAAACTGCTGTTTATTACCAGTCTGCACCATAGATCCCTTTATATATAATGACTAAATAATAAAAACATATTATCATAAAATTATTCATCATCTGCCAACCAAGTTCTTAGTAAGTGAGCAACATCTTCAGGTCTTTCTCTTGCGAGATTAATAGCGTTTTCCAACATTTCTTTACGAGCTCTTTCTTCAAGAGACATTTCAACTTCAACGCCTTCTTCTTCAATAGCCCTTAGGGCGGCTTCTCTCATTATTGCCTGTTGTGCAGTTAGCTCCTCTTCTCTTAACCTTTTTCTCCTTTCAATCTCTCTACGAACAGCATGAAAGATCACAACTCCTAATGCAATAACAAGCAGGCCAATCATGGCTCCCAGTAAAAGTTTTCGCCTAAATTTTTGAGCACGAAACTGTATATCTTCAGCTTCAAACTGTTTAGAACGATCTTTTTGAAGATGCTTAACTGAAATTTGATCACCTCTTGCAATTTTATATCCAATTGCTTTCTTTAATAAATCAGACATACTCCGCAATTCTTCTTCACCAACCGAGATATAACGACGATCATAACCCGTTCCATTATTATTTTCATTTAAGCGTTCCCATTTACCATCAATGATAACCGCTAAATTTACACTTTCATACTCCCATACTTGTTTTTTAATTTTACGATGAGTTTTATTAAATTCATTATTTTTAATATTTTCTGATTTAGTATATTTTGCTTTTTGGTAATCCCTATCTTTATAGCCTGGAGGTATATTTGGCTCTGTACCAGCAGGTCCCTCTGGTGTAAAACCATTGCCTTCAAAACTTTCTTTAACAACCTTTGATGATACCTCTAGAGAATCTTGAACAAGCCTTTCTGAGTATGGTGTTTTAGGGTCATCAGGAGTCATGACAACAGGAGCTACTTCACTTTTTTCAATCTCTTCTTCATCCCAACGAAGCTTAATATCTAAACGAATTACATCAAAACGAGCTCCATAAAGCCCTAAACTATAAAATTCTTCTAGTGATCGAGTAATATCACTAAGCACTTTAAGCCTCTCCTTTTCCTGTATTTTAAGTTTTGCATTCACATCTTTTAATTGCCTTTGGCTTCGATCAGATTCATCATCAAAATTATTAATGAGTTCACCTCCTGGTCCACTTATTGAAATATTTTCTTTAAATAAACCAGGAACAGCTCTAGCGACAAGAGTTTCCATGCCTTCAATTTCTTTTCTTTTCAATCTTTCGTATCCAGCACTATAATGAAGTTGCACAGCAGCTGTAACGGGTAATACTTTCTCTTCAAATAACTCATCCATCGGAAAAGAGATTAAAACATTGGCCTTTTTGATTGACCTAAGAGTTTCTAAGGTGCGACTAATTTCACCCATAAGGGCTCTCTGTTTTTTTATATCTTTTTCAAATTGCGTCTCTGACCAATTATCAATATCAAAAAGTTCATAACCAGGAATTCCTTTAGGTAAAAGATTTTCTTGAGCTAAAATCATAAGAATTTCATTTTTTTGGGGGGGTTTAATATAAATGGTATGGGCATCGCTTGTCTCAAAATAGTGGCCGGTATCTGCTAGCTTTGTCGTGATCGCTGCAAAATCTTTTACTTCAAGATTTACACCCAAAGCAACTAAATTTTTTTTTGAAGAAAAACTACCAATAAAGATAAGGGCGACAAGCACCACCACCAAAATTGACCCAGTGAGAATTTTTTGAACTAAACTGAGCTTCTCAAAAATCTCTTTAATTTTTTCAAAAATCTGCTTAAAATCAGGCATTTATTTGTCACATATCACTACTAACGTAAATTGATTAACTCTCGATAAGTTCTCACAACTAAGTCAGAAACTGTTTTAGTAAACGTAAGAGACATTCTAGCTTTTTCGCCAGCAATCAAAACTTCATGTAAATTTACCGATTTTGGTTCAGAAACTAGTTTTTGAACCAAGCCTTCAGCATTCACCTGATTATTATTTACCGAAGTAAGAGCACGATTCAAAGCATCGGCAAAACCTATACTTGGAGAATCAAGCACCTCTTTACCTACACTCAAACCATTCCAGTGTTTATCATAAGTAGTTTTCAAAGAAATTATGTCTCCTTGAACAGCAGAGGAAGGCAAAGACTTTTGAAATATTAAAGACTCTAACATGACTAAACGCTCCTAATAAAGATTATGTCACTTGTCAAGAATATTTTTATATTTCTTATAATTAAACGCATTTGTACCCTCTACAATTAAATGATTACGCTCTCGCAATAAGCATCGCACTTTGAAACATTGATTTCGCCCCATTAATAATTTGAACATTAGCCTCATATGCTCGACTAGCTGTAATCATATCAACCATCTCAGTTACTGGGTTCACATTAGGATTTTGCACATATCCCTGTTTCTTTCCAATTTTAATTGCATCTGGATGGGCTGGGTCATATACAAGGCGGAGAGGAGTTGTATTATCTCGTTCTATTTTAGATACTCGAACACCCTGTCCCTTTCCCGGTCGTATTCCAAAAGGATACACTGGCGATTTCCATTTTGTTCTTAAATTAATTGACTGCATAATTACACGCCTCCTTCGATAAGGACCATCTGACTCCGTGCTTCTAGTTGTTGTTGCATTTGCAATATTATTAGAAATAACATCCATCCTAAGACGTTGTGCCGATAATCCGGTGGATGCAATACGAATTGAGTCAAACATAATTTAACCTACTTTAACTGCCAACTCTCAAAACAAGATTTAAAGTTCTAAAATGAGATTGAGTAAGTGTCGACAAAGCCTGAAATCGAAGCTGATTTTCAAGAGCTTGACTCATCTCATGCTCCATATCAACATTACTACCGTCATTTCGCATAGTAGACAGATAATCAATATGTACCTTAGATTTAACATTTTTATAATCCATACTCCTAAAAAAAGGAATATGACGATCTTGATTCAGTCTCGCAGGTACTGCATTTTCCTTCACGTGTTTTTCAGATTCAAGAACACGCCTAAGCTGAGCCTCAAAACTTACTTCAGATCTTTTAAAATGAGGTACATTTACATTTGCGATATTATCAGCAATCACATCACGGCGAAGCACTTCAGTATCCATACCTCTCTTAAGCAAATATCCCGTCTTACTCCAACTTGAGCCTTCAAATATCATACTCGATCGTATCGGTTGATAAATTTATTTCTTAAACTTTTTTATTTAAAATGCAATTTTTTATTCTTTCAGAATATATCATCTTTTAAACTGACTTGTTTTATTTCTTTATAATAGTTATTTTACCACTAGACTTAACATAATTTAGAATATTTAATTTTTAAGAATCAAGCCATTTCATCATACTTTTAATTTAAATTTGCCATTTTATTTATTACGTACCTAAAAAATCCTTGTAATAATAACAAGACTCTTGACAAGAGTGGTGAGATGATGTGTGATCGATTACTTATAAACATTCATTTTTTTATCAGACCAGTACACCTAAAATATCAAGAATTATCATAATGATTAAAAATTTCAATAAAAAATACAAAGAATAAATTAAGAACATTATTATTTTCTATGCATAAGGAGATCACTCTACCTCCTAAATATAACCCAAGTGGCCTTGAAAAAAAGTGGTATTCTGTGTGGGAAAATAAAAATTTATTTTCACATAAATTATCATTCCCTCATTCTACGAAAACTACATTTTCGATGGTTATTCCTCCTCCTAATATTACCGGGAGTTTACATTTAGGACACGCTTTAAATCATATCATTCAAGATATTTTAGCTCGCTACCATCGAATGAAAGGAGATTCAGTGCTATGGTTACCTGGCACTGATCATGCAGGAATCGCCACTCAAAATGTTGTTGAAAAATTATTAGAAAAAGAAGGGAAAAATAGATATGAATTAGGGCGAGAAGCTTTTGAAAATCAAATATGGCAGTGGAAAAAAAAATCTGGAGGCATGATCACAAAACAACAAAGACAGCTGGGCGAAAGTGTCGACTGGAATTACGAATCATTTACTCTTGAGCCTCATTTTAATAAAGTTGTCAATCAGGTTTTTATTCAACTTTATAAAGAAAAACTAATTTATCGAGCTAAGCGCATGATTAATTGGTGTCCTGTTAATCAAACAGCTCTTGCAAATATTGAAGTAGAATATCGAACTGTTAATGGAAACCTTTATTACATCAAATATTTTTTTCTTAATTCTAATAAATATCTTCTTGTTGCTACAACTCGACCAGAAACTTTATTGGGAGATGAAGCCTTGGCGGTGCATCCTGATGATTCTCGTTATAAGAAATTTATAGGTAAAAAAGTAATTTTACCACTTCTCAAAAAAGAGATTCCTATTATTGCTGATACTTATGTTAATCAAAGTTTTGGAAGTGGTGTTGTTAAAATTACTCCAGGGCATGACTTCAATGATTTTGAAGTTGGACAAAGACATCACCTCCCTACAACGATTGTTATCGATGCTCGCGGTAAAATTAATAGTGCAGGAGGAACATATGTAGGGCTCTCACGTGAAGCAGCCCGTAAAAAAATTATCGCTGATCTCAAAGATTGTGGTCTTTTAGAAAAATTTGAAAAATATCAACATAAAATAGGTCATAGTTATCGTTCAGGAGCAATCATTGAGCCTCTTCCAAGCACTCAATGGTTTGTAAATGCAAAAGAATTAGCGAAAGAAGCGATTCAGGTCGTTGAAGACAAAAAAATTATTTTTACACCCAAAAGATGGAAGAAAGTCTACTTTGAATGGATGTATAATATACAAGATTGGTGTATTTCCCGTCAGCTTTGGTGGGGACATCGAATACCCGTTTGGTATGATGAGGCGGGGGGGGTTTATGTTGGCTTAGATGAAGAGCATATTAGAAAAGAATATTCAATATCTCCAGAAACCTTACTCCATCAAGATAAAGACGTGTTAGATACTTGGTTCTCTTCTGCTCTATGGCCATTCATTACTCTCTGGAACAAAGATGAAATATTTAACTCTTCTGATTGGCCCAAATTATCTTCACTTCAGCAACAATTTTATCCCAATAATATTTTAGTTACTGGCTTTGATATTATTTTCTTTTGGGTGGCTCGAATGATTATGATGGGCACTCATTTTATGAAGGAGATACCTTTTCGTGAAGTTTATATTCATGGCCTAGTTCGAGATGCTGAGAGAAAAAAAATGAGTAAATCAAAAGGCAATGTTGTGGACCCTCTCGAAAAAATGCAAGAGTATGGCACCGATGCATTCCGCTTTTTTATGATAAGTATTCTTCCAGAAGATAAAGATATTGTTTATGATGAAAGTCGTTTAAAAGGCTATCAAGCATTTTGTAATAAAATATGGAATACGGCACGATATTTATGGATGAATCAATCTCTTGATGATTCAATCTCTGAAAAATCATCCACAGACATTAATTTTTCAGAGATTGATTATTGGATGATTCAACATTTTAATCAGATGCTGATAAAAGTAGAAAGTGCTATTAAGAATTATCGTTTTGCTGAATATTCCAAAGAAATTTATAATTTTACATGGAAAATTTTCTGTGATTATTATATCGAATTGTCTAAAATAAGCTTAAATGACCCTACTTTACGTAAAGCAACTCTCTATACATTAAACTTAGTTTTTAAAAATATTTTAAAAATATTACACCCAATTATGCCTTTCATCACTGAAGAATTATATTCATACTGGAAAGATAAAAATAAAAAAGAAAATAATCAAGAATTTATTATTGTGAGTAAATGGCCTGTAAATATTCAATTAAATGAACCGCTAGATGCATTTACAGCTATTGAAAATATTATTGATATTATTTATACTATTCGAAATTTAAGAGGTGAACTTTCTATTCCACCAAGTGAAAAAATAAAAAGCTCTTTTATTTTGAATTTAAAAACGATGATGCCGTCCATGATAAAATATACAGAACATATTTTATCCTTAGCTAAACTATCTCATTTCAATTTTATTAATGAGACAAATAACCCACAAGGAGTGAAAATTATTCTATCCTGTGGCACTTTATTTTTAGATATTTTGGATAAAGTAGATATTTCTAAAGAAAAAGAACGATTAGCTAAAGAATCTAATAAAATTAAAAAAGAGCTGACTTCTTTAGAATTACGCATGCAAAATCAGGATTTTCTTAAAAAAGCACCTCAAAAAATTATTGAGAAAGAAAAAGAACGCATTAATTTTCTTCAAAAAAAAATGATAGGAATAGATGAATTATTAAATAATTTATTTTAAAAATTTGAAGTTGTCGTATTAAGCTAAATTTGTGATTTGGGTTTTCCTATGAAGAGAAAAAAAAATAAAGATGAAGATCAAACCAAGCAAGTATTTGCCACTAAAGAGCTAGTTCAAGTTGAGAGTAATTTAATTGTTGCATGGTTACTTTCGCTTAAAGCTTGGTTACAAAAAAATTGGTCTTACTTAAAAAATATTTTTATTATCGCTCTTTTTTCAATTTGTATCGCAGGTATTTTTATATTCTTGTATTCTTCTCTTATTGAGCAACAAAATTATATTTTTTTTAAATATATGGGAGAGTTTAAAGAAGCAAAAGAATTAACATCTAAAAATAATAAAAATAAAAGGATGAGTGAATTAAATAAAAAAGCTCATAAAGCTTGCCACGTTTTTTTTAAAACATCCCATAGTTATAATACTTGTTTAATTGAAGCCGCTACCTTTATTCAGATGAATGAACCTCAAAAAGCGTCTTTTCCGCTTGATCTTTTTGGTCAAAAAAATTCTGATAATGGAGCTGGCATTTATGCTCTGTTTTTTGCCGCTCAAATTTATGAGAACTTGCTTCAATTTAAGAAAGCTTATGAAATTTATCATCAGATAGATGAACCACTCAAAGCTATCAAAAAAAATGAAATTTCTCTTTTTAGCAGGGGTAAAATTTTACTTATTGAAGGTAAACTCGAATTAGCTGAAAAAGTATTTTATGAATTACTTGACGAATTTCCTAATTCAAAATTGGTGCACGATGTTCATCCTTTTTTAAATTTACTCGCTTTTAGAAAACGTGAGAAGTTATTAAAAAAATAGTCATACGATTTCCTTTTTTTCTAAATAAATGATATTGTGAGCTACCATGTTGAAATAAAAAAGGAATTTATTCTATTTTTTTTTAGTGAGTAATGCTTCGAATTGTCGTACCAAAAGGGCGGATGAATGAAGTTTCATTGGGGTTTCTTTTCAATAAAGGTCTTATTTCATTTAAGTCTATCTCTAACAGCAGACAATTAAAAGTAGTTGATTCTAAAAAAGATATAGAGGTATTTTTTGTCCGTTCAAAAGATGTAGGTACTTATGTTGAGCAGGGTGCGGCTGACTTAGGTATTATTGGATATGATTTAATCATGGAGCATCAATATAACGTTTTTATACCTCAGAAGTTACCTTTCGGTAAATGTCGATTATCTGTGGCATATCTTGACGGTCATGACAAATGGAAATCTCGTAAAACAATTCAAGTTGCAACCACATACCCCCGTTTAACCTCTGATTTTTTTTATTTGAAAGGATATAATGTAGAAATTATTGAATTATACGGCTCAATTGAAATAGCTCCTATTACTCATATGGCTGATGTAATTGTAGATCTTGTTTCAACAGGACAAACCCTGCAAGTAAACAACCTAGTTGAAGACCAAGTAATCTTAAAATCTCAGGCGACCTTGATTATAAATCCACAAACTTATTTTTCTCAAAGAGACTTAGTCACTAAAGCTATTGATCAACTATTATGAGTCTATTTTATTAAAAATATTACCTTTTTACTTAAGGTAATAACACTATTGATTTGATCTATTTGTGTCACATTCTTTAACAAGCAACTTTATTTAAATAAAGTTGATTATAAATTTTTTTAGTAATAAATTTTTTTAAATCATGTGATAGATTATTTTTATAAACAATAGATAACCAACCTTTGGTAAAATCGCAATCAATAGTAATTTTATCAGGTAAGTATTTTAGAGCTATCATATTTTCAACTTCCCAAAAGAAAAAGATTAATTTTATAGGTATCCCTGTAATCTCATAGATACCCTCCTCCCAAGATTTTTTATTTATTCCCCAAATTTCAATTATTTTTTTAGCTAGTAATGGATGCAATTTAATTATCATTATTTAGACTCCTTTTATTGAAGTTAATTTTATCAGTTACCCTCTAGTAAGTGAATACCCTCATTCTAAATATTTTCCCTCAAAAAAGAAAAAAATTAATGAAGCTTTATAAATTTTATTAAGATAAGATTTATTCATTTTTTATAATATTTTTTGATAAATAATTTAATTCCATATAAAGTGGCCAGTGGTCAGAGATACCAAGCCCACTTTTTAGATGAAAGGACATTGGAGTATTTTGTTTTGTATTTTGAAAAGAGAGTTTATTTATGATACGAATTGATTTTGGATCTACAACCCAAGATGACTTTTTTTGGGGTGACCAGCTTAAACTTTTTGAATAATAAAAAACATCAAAAAATGACCAACTTTTTGTAGATGAGTAATAATAGGTGCCTAGACAGCTTTTACAACCAACTTTATGTGAAATTTCCCAACGATTAAGGTAATTAGAATAAAGTTCTGCTTCTTCTTTTTTGGTTATATTACAGTCTCCTCCTCCAATAATATGATGTTTAGGTTGTAAATATTCAATATATCGATCTAAAAAAACAAGAGCTTCTGAGCGAGCGATTTTTTGTGAGAATTGAGATGGAAAATGAAATGGAAAAACCGTTAATAATTCATGATTGGGTAAAAAGAAGGTTGTTGAGAGAATACCTCTTGTCTTCCGGTGCTTACTAAATTTAATTTCATGAAATATCGGTAATTGAGCGAGTTCAAGTTTACTGAGCACAGCCGTATCAAGCCCTCTAAAATCTCTACTCTCAACATGATATATCTTATAGCCTTTATTAGGCAGATATTTGGTAATTAGTTTTTTTAAAACACTATAGTTTTCTAATTCTTCTAGAAGGAGAATATCTGGGCCATGACCTCTCGGATCTGCTTCAAGGATGACTTGAGCGATTCGTTTCATTTTTTCATCAAATTTAATCTCAGACCAGTCAAACTCAAGGCAGGCTTTTTTTCCAAATTTTATTTTATGGCATTTTTTAATGTGATCTTCATTAGATTTTAGTTTTCTAGGGATGTAAGTGATATCGCGAGGCGAGTCAATTTTTACATCAAAAAAATTTTCTAAATTATAAGTCATTAAACTTATTTTTTTTTGATCTAAATATTTCAGCTGAACTTTTGCTTGATTTTTTGAATACTCATCTTTCCATTTCCATATTTTCCAGAGACCTTTCTTTTTTTTAATGGCTTTTTCATAAACTGAGTTAAACTTTATTTTCAATTTTTTATTGAGAGCTTTAGTATCGGGATAAGCGTAACCTTCACTAATTATTTTCAAATTTAAAGAAGTTGTATTTGGTAACTCAATGAGATATAAAAGTTCATCTGTTAAAGGATCACGCATTTGAAATTCTAAAACCTTTAAAACATCTCCAATCTTAATTATTTGTTTAAGGTATAATTGAGCGGTTTGAATAATACGTAAGTTTTTTTGCTTCACTTTTGGGCTCAGATTTGCTAATTTGGCATACATTTCAAAAATATTTTTTTTCAAAAATTTAACACCTAATAATCGAATTATTATTTTTTTATTATTTTTTTTGATTAATATTTGATTTCCTTTATATACTTTAATAATTTTAATTGTCTCTGTCGAAATAAATTGTATATTACCGAAAAATAATAAAAGAAATAATATTGATCGCCCGGACACTAAAGTCTTTTTAAAATTTTATTGTCTAAATGTAAACAGAGTTATTTTAGCAATATTTTTAATTATAATAAAATCTTAACTTGACAATCTAATTTGTATATTTTTATACGTAGGCGTATGTTGCTTAGTTTACTAAAATCAAAAATACATAGGGCATCTATTACTGAAGTCGACTTAAATTACGAAGGCAGTCTCACAATTGACAGATTATTAATGGAACGTGCATTTTTAAACCAATATGAAAAAGTGCAAGTCGTGAATATTAATAATGGCTGTCGTTTTGAGACCTATATTATTGAGGGTGAATATAATTCTGGAATAATTTGTCTTAATGGTGCTGCTGCCCGCCTTGGGCTCAAGAATGATTTAATTATTATTATGTCCTTCCTTTACTTAGGGCAGAAAGATGCAACAACTCATAAACCGACGATTCTTCACCTTGATGAACATAATCACCTTATTGATTAATCATGTTCTATTATTAGCGTGTTGAATGCAAATTTATATTCTCGTAAAACAATCGCCTCCCCTTTTTCGATAGAGGGTGTCGGCGTACATAAAAACGAGATTAGCAAGCTTAATTTTTTACCAGCAAAACCTGAAACGGGCATTATATTTAGGAGATACTTAAATAAAAAGAGATATGATATTCCTGCTCTTGTGAATTTTATTTCAGACACAATTTTCTCTGTAAGTATAGCCATTGAAGGAATAAAAATTCAAACGATCGAGCATTTAATGTTTGCCATTTATGCTTCACACATAACAGATCTTATCATCTCCATTGACCGTGGTTCTGAGATACCTATTTTAGATGGCTCTGCTCTACCCTATGTTGAAGCTTTTGAAAAAGCAGGTTTTCAAAAATATCAGCAAAAGATTCAACCAATCACTATTTCAAAAGAAATAATGGTTGGTACCGACACCAGATATTTAAAAATAAAGCCCCATTCGTCTCTTTCAATTCATTGCACAATTGACTTTCCTCATCCGATGCTAAAAAAAAGCTGTGTTTTTACTGAATGTACACCCTCTCTTTTAAAAGAGAAAGTAGCTCCAGCTCGAACATTTGGTTTTTTGAATCAAGCTGAGGATCTTAAAAAGAAAGGTTATGCCCTAGGGGCATCCACTGAAAATACGCTTGTATTTACTGAAAAATCCAGTTTAAATTCCCTTCGTTTTGCAAAAGAACCTATTTATCATAAAATATTAGATATACTAGGAGACTTATCGCTTCTGGGCAGACCAATTAAAGGACATATTGAAGCGTATTGCAGTGGACATTCACTTGATATACAGCTAGTTCAAAAAATTTTAGAACAAGAGAAATAATTTTAAATTATAAATGCTTATTATCTTGACAAGATATTTCTTAACCTAGACTATTGGTCCATTATGAATCTAGTAAAAAAAGTAAATATATTTATTCAAACCTTAACCCTAATTTGCATCGTTGTTGGCATGTCTTGCTCTAAAAAAGAGTCAGACTCTAAGTCTGGCAAGGGGGATAAGAGCCCACCTGCTAATATCACAAATCTTGCGCTCAACGGTGATTCCGCTGAGACAACATTAACTTGGAAGAACCCTACCGACATCGATTTTTCTAAGGTTTTAATCTTGAGGAATACACATCTGATATCAGATGTTCCGATAACAGGTCAAGATCATACGCTTAATTCTTTAATAGATAGCTCAATGGTCGTACATAATTCAAAATCTGAAGTATTTATAGATTCAGACTTAATAGTAAATACTAATTATTTTTATAAAGTATTCTCCTATGATGCAAATTTTAATTATGCTTCGGGTGTTGAAATTTCTTATTCGGGTGAGGCTGATCCTGATTCTAGAGTGCAGGAAGGCCCACCTGCTAATATCATAAATCCTGCGATCAGCAGTAATTCAGGTGAGGCAACATTAATTTGGGAGAACCCTACCGACATCGATTTTTCTAAGGTTTTAATCTTGAGGAGCACAAATGTGATATCAGATGTTCCAATAACAGCTCAAGATCATGCGCTTAATTCTTCAATTGGTAGCTCAATAGTCGTATATAATTCAAACTCTGAAGTGTTTGTAGATACAGACTTAATGTCAAATACTGATTATTTTTATAAACTATTCTCCTATGATACAAATTTTAATTATGCTTCGGGTGTTGAAATTCCTTATTCGGTTGAGGCTGATTCTGACCACGATGGCTTGATCGACATCTACACCGCTGAAATGCTCAATAACATACGCTACGACTTAGCCGGGTCAAGCTATAAAACCTCAAATGATGATGCTGGTGATTCAACTGGTTGTCCCGAAGTTGACCCACCCACTGATCCATCAACCTATCGCTGTAAGGGTTACGAACTTATGAATAATATTAACCTTTTGAGCTTGCTAGACGGGAATGATACTGACCCAGATAATCCTGTTGCTCCAAACAATCAAATTGATACAATAAAGGAGGATATCGGCGATACAGGCGGTACAATGGTAGATGTTCTTGATAGAGAGAAAGACAAAAGTTGGGACCCCATTGGAAGTTTCTTTAGTCCATTCCTTGGCACTTTTGAGGGCAATAATCATACAATCGATAATCTATGGCTAAACCCAGAGCCTCCAGCTTTTGGAACTATAAACCATAATAGACCATTTGGGTTATTTGGCGTAGTCAGTAAAACTGGAAAAACTGTAGAGATTCGCAATGTGGGGGTCATTTCTGGCTCAACCTACCTTGAAGAAATTCCTTTAGGCGTAGTGTCAACAACTCAGATCTACTTAGGTAGCTTAATCGGTGCAAGTTATGGAAATGTAATAATCATGAATAGCTATTTTAGTGGTGATGGCGGACTATATTGCACATCTCTACATAGTCGAAGCTCTTGTTATACAGGCGGTTTGGTGGGTAACCCTAAAGGTGGTTCTTTAACAATCATAAATAGTTATTTTAGTGGTGGTGGCGGGCTTATATCTAAGGCAGATAATGAAAGCACAACCGATCCAACTTCGGCAGTCACAGGTGGTTTAGTTGGTGAATTTGAAGGCCTTAATCTAATAATCAGAGATAGTTATTTTAGTGGCGGTAACATATCTTCTTATTCTAAATCCCGTTTTACGAATATAGTTGGTTCTAGCTCAGGCGGTCTAATCGGTCAATTCAATAGTAGCACTTCTGGAAGCAAAATAACGATCACGAATAGTTATTTTGCTGGCGAGGGTAAAATCTCTGCTGCTTATGCTCTCGTGACAACAGGTAAGATATATGCTTTTGTTGGTGCTCTCATAGGTAATGTTACTACTCTTGCACGTCTTGCTGCTAGCGGCAGTGTCACTATCACAAATGGTTATTGGAATACTGATGCAGACCAAGAAATAAATGGTGCTGCTATTGCCGATAAAGTAGCTAGGGGACCTGATACTAATTCAGGAAATACAAAAGGAGGAAACTTCATAAATAGCATGGATAATGTGCCTCTTAGCCTCACTCAGCTAAAAAGCACAACTGGCACGCACCCCAATTTATTACCTCATGAGAGCACTGAAGCTTGGAACCTAGGGAGCAATACGCAGTTGCCTGCGGTTAAGCAATGTCTAATGCCGACGATTGTTGTTCCCGTGACGTCTAGCGATCCCCTTATGGTGACATGCTCATCGTATGGTGGTCTGATCAAAGGGCAAAGACAAACGGACAATTGACAGTCGCGATGGGTGATCTGATCAAAGGGCAAAGAAAAATACAGTAAAATATATTTTTATGATGATCTACCTTTTTTAGCACTTAACCTAAATTATTTTAAATTTTTAAAACAAGACTTGACTGGAGTAGCAATTTTTAAATTATAGTAATATATGGATATTCTTTATGGACAAAGAACTTCGTTTCCCCAAAAAACAGATTTGCGGAATAAATGGTTCTTGATTGATGCTACTGATATGGTTGCTGGGCGTATGGCGTCTAAAATTGTTATACGCCTATTAGGTAAACACCTTAGCTCTTACACCCCAGGTTTTCTGTCTGGCGATTGTATCGTTGTAATTAACGCGAACAAAGCAAGATTCACCGGTCTAAAGATGGAAAATAAAGAATACCATAAACATTCTGGATATATCGGTGGTCTGAAAACAAAGAAACTAAAAGATATCGAAATGAAAGAGGCCATTTATTTAGCTGTAAAAGGAATGTTACCTAAAACAAAATTTGGCAATAAGTTGTTCGATAGGTTACGAATTTTTTCAGATGAAGAGCATAGTATGAAAGCACAAAAACCAGTTCCTATAAAAATTTAATATTATTATGAATAAAGAAGAGATTGAATTAGAAAATAAGCCCGTAAAGTTAACCCAAGAGGTCAAAACACCTACTCTAAAAAAAGAAAAAAAATTAGGGTCAAAAAAATCTCATGCTAAAATCTATGCAGGAGGACGAAAAAGATCAATCGCTAGGGTTCGCCTGTTTCCGGGTAACGGTGAATTTACTATAAATAAAAAATCCCTTCAAGAATATTTTCCTGTCTTACATCTACAACATAGAATAAAAAGCCCATTTCTTCTAATCGAAAAAGAAAAAGCGTATAATACATTTATAAATGTTAAAGGCGGTGGAATTCGAGGGCAAGCCGATGCAATTGCCTTAGCCATTTCACGAGCTTTAAGTCACAATGATCTAACATCACAAAAAAAGTTACGTGCTCAAGGTTTACTTACTAGAGATTCACGTATGGTTGAGAGGAAAAAATATGGTCTTCATAAAGCACGACGTGCTCCTCAATTTTCAAAACGATAATCATTTTCTTTTATAAATTTATTCTGACTTTAAATATAATCTTGCGAGTTCCGCTATTTTAGGTAGAAAATCGCGGATGATCTCAGGTGCAGAGCGTAGTTTAATTGTTATGTTTGGGTACTCTTTTTTATATAGGGCAACCATCTCTGGTATATCTTTATCAAGATGCCTCCCAGGGAGTAGAAAAAGTGGAAATACTTCAATTTGCTTTACTCGCCTATCTTCAGCTAATTCTTTAATTAAACTTTTAAAAGAAGGATTATTTGTTAAAAAAGCGTAGCGTACCAATTCATGGTTTAATTTTTTTTTGAGTTCATCAACAAATTTATCTGGAAGACTAGAAAATTCTAATTTTTTAGCTCCATGAAATAATACTAAAAGACATTTTTTATCTTTCTTATTAAACGCTTTTGCAAGTGATAAATTTTTATTTTCTTTTTTATTAACTAATCTATGCGAATACAATTGAGGGGCTTGCTCATTAATAATATCACCGATTAAAATAATCGCTGGAAATCTTATCTCTTCAGATATAAATTGATTGTTTATTTCACCAAGCGTGGTAATTAGCCTTTTTTCATTTGGCATCGTACAATCAGATATAACAGCAACCCCGGTATCGGGTGACTTTCCATGCTCAATCAATTTTTGTGCAATAATTTTTATATTTTTTAAAGCCATATAAAAAACAATTGTCAATGAATAGTTAGACAAAAATAACCAATCATATGCAGGTAAATGATCCTCTTCACTACCTTCTTTACTATAGCCCGAAAGAAAGATTACAGACTGACCTAAATTACGATGTGTAAGGGCAACTTGTAAAGTTGCTGAAGCAGCTACAGCCGTAGTTATTCCAGGAATTACTTCCACAGCAATATTTTTATTTTGTAAAAACATTACCTCCTCCCCCCCGCGACCAAAAATAAAAGGATCACCTCCCTTTAGCCTTATAACAAATGTATATTTAATGGCATTCTGATAAAGTAATTCATTGAGCTCATTTTGTTTTAATGAATGTTTATTGAATCGTTTACCGACAAATATTTTTTTACAAGTTTTAGGAGCATAATTTAAAATTTCTATATTCAATAAACTATCATAAAGAATAACTTCCGCTTTTTTTAAGAGATTAAGTGCTTTTAATGTAATAAGCTCAGGATCACCAGGTCCAGCCCCCACAAGATATACCTTTCCTGAAAAAGTCGAAATTTTCATTATTTCATATAAAAATCAATATTGTTAAAGATGCAAACCACATTCTTTGATTCCTTGCTCCCACCACCAACGTCCACTTCTTTCTTTTTCTCCCGGTTTAATGGGACGTGTACAAGGTAGACAACCGATAGATGTGTATCCTTTTTTATATAATGGGTGAACAGGAATTTTATTTTTTTCGACATAAGATTCTATAAATTTTTTTGAAAAATTTGCCAGAGGAGCAAGTTTATATAAATTTAATTTAGAATCGTAAGAAATAATTTTGGTATCAGCACGCTCACTTGATTGTTCCCTTCTTAAACCTGTAATCCAAATAAGTTTTCCTTTAAGAGCTCGTTTATTTGGCTCCACTTTTCTTAAAAAACAGCATTCTTTTCTATTCTCTATAGACTCTTTAAAAGAAAAAAGACCTTTTTCAGAAATTAGCTTTTCTAATAATTGATGGTGAGGGTAAAAGACATGTAACATTACCCCATATTTAAAACGAATAGCATCCATCAATTGATAAGTTTCGTGAGGAAGTCTACCTGTATCAATGGTATAATAAAAAACTGAAAGCTTTTGTTTCAATAACATATCAAGAAGAACCAAACCTTCAAGCTGCATAGATAAAGAAAGAGCTTTTTCACCTGATATTTTTTGATGTACCAATAATATAATTTCTTGCGGAGAAAGTTTTTCACATTGAATATTCAATGCTTCTATATCTATTTTATTTGGCATATTATTATTCATACAAAAAATTACCAACCCGTACAACCTCTGTTTCTAACTGAATACCTGTTTTTTCTTTTACTTTTTTTTGAGCAAGAAGTATTAGCTGAGAAATATCTGAAGCTTTTGCATCGTTTTTATTCACAATAAAATTACAATGCTCTTCAGAAAAAATAGCTCCCCCTATTTGTTTACCTCTCAAACCGACTTGATCAATCAATCGCCAAGCTTTAAGTTGACCATCTATTAGATGTTTTGGATTTCTAAAAATTGAACCCGCTGATCTTTTATTTTTTGGCTGACTAATTATTCGATGTCGTTTAAATTTTTCTAATTGTTTATTCACCCTATCAAGATTATCAGAATTTAGCATAAAATCAACAGCATAGATCCATATTCGATTATCCTTTTTAAAGATACTGTCTCGATAAGCAAAGTGAGCATCTCTTTTTTGAAAAACTTTAGGGATACCATCTATAATAACAAATATTTTTTTTATAAAATCTTTAATTTCTGAATCATAACAACCCGCATTCTGTACAATAGCTCCTCCCAGACTACCAGGAATTGTACTTAAAAACTCAAGACCACTGTAACCCATTTTACTAACTACCTTTGCAAACCAAGCAGAACGATTGCTGGCCCACCCTCTTACACACAAGAAATCACTCGTTTGTTTTTTTATAATAATTTTTTCAGGAGTGGACAAATGAATTACAATACCATCAAAACCATCATCTGAGATCAGTAAATTAGATCCGCCTCCAAGAAAAAAGAATGGTAAATCATAATTAATTATGATTTTTTGAAGAATTTTAAATTGAACAAAAGAAGATGGCGAAACATAAAGTTTAGCACTCCCACCAACCTTAAAACTACTGTACTGAGCCAGTGGTTGATTTAAGATATACTGTATTTCTTTTTTTTTTAGAATATTTGAAACTTTTTGAAATATATCCATTGTTTCATCACTCAACTCTTAGAGTTTTTGAGATTCTAAATATTGAGATATTTCTTTTTCTAATTGTCGTGATGACCAATTTAAAGTAGTGCCCATATATTTTGCTACTGATCGCACAATATCAGAGTCTTTTAAACCTTCATTCCCCCAGCCGCAACGTCTATACAAAAAATCAGACAGAGTGAGTGCAGATTCTTTTTGAATAGCATATTTAATTTCAGCAAAAATTCTAATATTTGATGGATGAATTTGTTTTTCAAGTGATTTATCATTTTTTATAAGTAATAAGATATCTTGAGAATATACGCCATAATATTCAATAAGGTGATTAAGTAACTTTGAAGAATATTTTATTCCAAAATTTTTATGAATCTGTTTATGATACTCATCAAAACTCATCTCGTAATTTGCTGATGCTAAAGATGTTGTTTTTGTGCGACAAATCATACAACCAAGTCGATATGTCTTTTGAACATAATTGACAACCCGCTCAGCTAAAGCTCTTGATGTTGTATACTTACCACCAACTACAGAGATAAGACCTGGTGTATTCTCTAAACCGTGATCAATCATTTCAGATTTTCTTGAAATTTTATATGTCCCATTTGTATCTTCTTTTTGAGGCGTAATTAATGTTCTCAAACCAGCATAACAATGAATAATTTCATTTAATTGATAATTAACAGGATAATATTTATTAACTAAGTCTAGAAATTTTTGGGCTTCATCAGAGGTAACTTTGACATCATCTGGAAGTCCTTCATATTTAGTATCTGTGGTCCCCAATAAAGTATAGTTCAACCACGGTAATATTAATAAATGTTGATTTCCATTTGTTTTAAGGAATAGGGCTTGATCTCCTTGCCGCCTAGGCATAACAAGATGAATCCCCTTTGCTAAAGTAAGCTTTGGAGCATTTTTAATTTTTTTCTTATGGAGAAGTTGATTTAACCATGGGCCAGAACAATTTATAACCACCTTTGATGCAATTATAAATTCACTCCCATTTTTCATCTGATCTTTTACCTTTACTCCACAAATATTTTTGCCGTCTTCTCTTTCCCGATACAAAATATTTGTAACCTCAAGATAATTAACAATGATCGCACCACACATTCTAGCAGAATTAATAAAATCAATATTAATTCTTTCTGGGTGAATATTTTGTAAATCATGGTAAAGAAAAGCACCTCTTAAGCCTTTTTTAGCAAGTCTAGGTTCATATTTAAGTGCTTTTTTTCTGGATAACCACTTATGATTTTTCATTTTTTTTGATTTGTTTTTAACTAAATTTTTGTCAAATGAAAGAATATCATAAAGACTCAAACCTATTTTTAAAAAATATTTCAAAATAATATTTTGCCCATATATGGGTAATAAAAAAGGTAATGGACAAACTTGATGCGGAATAATATTACTAAAATAACGTCTTTCTCGTAATGACTCCCGAACGAGATTGAAATCTAAATTTTTTAAATAGCGAAGTCCGCCATGAATTAATTTTGAAGTCGCCATTGACGTAGCGTGACCAAAATCTTTTTTTTCGATAAGGGCAACCGAATAGCCTCTCAGAGATGCATCCCAAGCAATCGTCATGCCTGTAATCCCACCACCAACAATCAAGAGGTCAAAGTGAGCATGTTTAAGTTTATCTAAGTTTCGTTTCAAAGTTTATAAAAATAGATTAACGACAGACAAGTAAAAAATTTCCAAGTGATTGAGCAATATATAATGTATTGTCAATTTCTAAAGCTGCTGAAGCACCACTAATCTCTTGACCAGAGTTAGCATAGATAATTTCTTTCTTATTTTTAACTGTATCTATTTTATAAACAAGGCTAGGAGAGTAATTCGAAGGGTCATTAGCATGAAGCAAGAATAAAATAGGATTAAGATGCGACACCACTATTATTTCATTTTTATCATTCATCTGTATATTGTCCGGTGCAGAGATTGAATACTGATGAATTAATTTTAATTTTCTATCATCCTTTAATTTATAATGATAAACAAGGTCATCATAAGTACTGCTTAAAAAAATATGACGATCATTAACATGTATACCGTTTGCAAAACCAACTTTAGCAACAATTTTTCTCCAATGATTATTATTATAAAAAACAAGATTTCCATTTTTTATTAAGAGAAAAGTTTCTAAAAAAGATTGATTATTTTTCCTGTCATTTGTTAAATAAATCTCTCCAGATGGAAGAGCAAATAAGTCATTAGGAGAGTGCAAGAGAGAATCTCTATAAAAGCGAATAAATTGCAAGGTATTATTGACTAATTTATAAATAACAACAGTCTCCTTTGGAAGGTCGTCCTTTGTTTTTTGATTATGTGAAATTACATAAAGCAATAAATCAAGTTTTTTATTTCGTGTTAAAGAAATACCATGTGGGCGTAGATAAAACCCTTTTGGTTCGCCTGTTCTTTTCAAGAGGCGAACTTTATGAGTATGAATATCAAAACTATAGATTTCACCAGTCTTTGACCATGTTCTCCTCTCTAAACTCGAAATAATCAATCGCTTATTTTTTTGATCATATACAAAGTCTTCAGGTCCTGGACCTACATAATTTTTTTGACATCCCTGACCGTAAGTAACTGTTTTTACAGAGAAAGTTAAAAATTTACAGGTAGCAAAAAAAAACAGACAAAGTAAAATAAAAAAAAACCTATAAATCATACTCTGCCCACTTCAAGATAATCTAACTCAACAGGGGTTGATCTACCAAAAATCTCAACAAGCACTTTTACCTTACCTTTCTCTGAATTTACCTCATCAATGACCCCTTGAAAATTTGAAAAAGGTCCCTCTAAAATTCTGACTGTTTCACCTTCAGTGAATAGAATACGAGAAGTACTCTTTTCTTCTGTTTTAATCCCACCGATCTCTGCGAATAAATTTCGAATTTCTTCTTCCGAGAGTACTTGTGGCTTACTACCACTGCTCACAAAACCCATAATTCCAGGTAAAGTACGCATTTTTCTCAATAATTCTTCGGTTAAATTCATCTGAACAAAGACATATCCAGGTATAAACTTTTTTTTGACAATCTTTTTTTTCCCGCCTCTCAATTCAGCCATATCAATTGTGGGAACCTTTACCTCTCCAACCTGATCTTTCTCTGGCCATCTTTTTTTTTCTTGCTCAATAATTCTTTTTACTTTGTCTTCGTGTGCAAACAAAGTCTGTATTACATACCACTGCATTGTCATTAGGTTAAAATACTCGATAAAACAGAGTCCACTAGTTTATCAACAAAATAAAGAAATATAGTAAATAAAATTACCATAAAAAAAACAACAACTGTTGATCTAGTAATATCATCCCACGTCGGCCAAGTAACCTTTTTCAACTCTGACCGTGCCTCTTTCAAAAATTTAAAGATACCCATCACAACCTCCTAAAAAATCAAATATTCCTTTGCACAAGATAACATCAATCGGTAATATTATCTCATATTTTTCTCTTAAATACAGGGTGGGAAGGAATCGAACCCTCATTAACGGTTTTGGAGACCGCCGTTCTACCGTTGAACTACCACCCTCTCTGTTCAAAGCCCACAACCGGACTTGAACCGGTGACCTTTTCCTTACCATGGAAATGCTCTACCAACTGAGCTATGTGGGCAAGAGAGGTCAGCGGTAACAAAGGAAAGACCCCAAACACTATGTCAAGAAGATTCACTATAGGCACGATATAAATTACCTTGCTTTGTTTGTTTTTTTAGTTTTTTTGTTTTAATTGATTAAAGTAAACTAAATTTATCTCATTTTGGGATAAATTTTTATTTTTAGATAAATAAATATCTTATCTTAGGAGGATTCTCTCCTTTTACTTTTTATTTTATTTGAACAAATCCACTCCTTATATTTTCCAAAAATATAGCACAAATTGGATAGACAAAAATTTTGTAATATTAAATTCCATAGAATTTAAGAGATTTAGTTTGAACATCTCCCAAAAAACAAAAAAAAGCTTTACTATTTGGCAAAAAAGATTTCTTTAAATGAAGATGGTTTTCTGAAATATTGATTTAGAATCACTTCATCTATTGACATATTATGATGAAAGATAAATTATTTAAATTCAACCAAGTTTGCACTCAAATTATTTTAATTTTTATATTCTTTAGTACTTCTTGTAGCAATAAGGGGTCAAACTCTGATGGAGGGCCAAATGCTAATAAAAAACAGCTAGCGAATATCACAAATAGCCAGCTTGAAAGTTTAAATAGTAATAATATAACTCTCGCTTGGAGCAACCCTACCGACATTGATTTCCATAAGGTTTTAATTTTAAGAAATACGAACTCGATATCAGATGTCCCCACAACAGGGCAAGATTATACAGGTATTGATTCAATTGGTAGCTCACAAATAGTGTATAATGATAAAATTGAAATCTTTCAAATTACAGGAGACGAGGCACACATTCTTCATTATTATAAATTATTCTCCACCGATACAAACTTTAACTATGCTTCAGGTGTTGAGATTTCTGCTGGTGGGGCTGATGCTGATAATGATGGCTTGATTGAAATCTATACCGCTGAAATGCTAGACAATGTGCGTCATGATTTAGAAGGCACAAGTTATAAGACCTCAGGAAATGACGCTGATCGTGACTCTAGTGGTTGCCCATCAGATGGCTGTAATGGCTACGAGTTAACAGCCAACATTGACCTTATAGACCTGCTCGATATGAACAATAATAATCATATCGATACAAGGAAAATAGTAATAGATGGTAAAACTCTAACCGTAATTAATACAGATAGAAACAAAGATACAAGCTGGGCACCAATTGGAGATTTTGAAAATCCCTTCAATGCCACTTTTGAGGGTAACCATCATACCATTGTTAATCTGTGGGTAAATATTTCCACTGAGCATGCCGGTTTATTTGAATTTACAAAAGATACTGAAATAAGAAATACGAGGATATTTTTTGGTTCAGTATTTCTCCGTTCCACTCTTTCAAACTCTTCTTCTGGTGGTCTGGTCGGTCATGCTTCTGGCAGTTTAACAATCATCAACAGTTATGTTACAAATAGCGATGGTATTTTTTCTACTTATTATTCTGGAGGCCTAGTGGGTTCTCTTGCTTCATCTACCTCTCTAACTATTATAAATAGTTATTTTAGTGGACCTGGTGGAATAATTTCTTATTCATCCTCTTCTACGGAAAGTAGGAGCATGGGCAACCATACCAGTTCTGGTGGTTTAGTAGGTTATGCTCGTGAGAGTCATTTGAAGATTATAAATAGTTATTTTTATGGCCAAGATGGAGTGTATTCTCATTCCCCATCCTCTGAAAAAGCCTCTTCTGGAGGCCTCGTGGGTGAATTATTTAGTGATGCTAACGCTAACATTACAAATAGTTATTTTACTAGTAATAGTTATTTTGTCAAGGGAGGGGGAATTTCTGCTACTGGTTCTCCTACTTCGTCTTACGTTGGTGGCTTAGTAGGTTTTTTTGATGTTGGAGGTACTTTGATCACTACGAATAGTTATTGGAGTACAGATGCACCTCAAGATCTGAATGGCATGGCTCAAAGCTCCAAGCGAGCACAGGGTAACGGTAACACTGAAACTAACCCATCAGGTGCGACGGGTCTTAGAGTCTCTCAACTAAAAAGTAGCAACCCTAACAATTTATTATTACCAAGGCCTGGCCTAGGTGATGCTTGGGATTTAGGTGAATCGGATGAGATACCGGCGATTAAAATTTGTATTAATCCCGATGTTAATAGCGATATAATGTGCACATCGTACGGCAAGCTTCTTGGTGGGCAAAGGGCAAGATAAATAAAGCTAAAAAAAATGTTAATGAATTGAATCTTAGCTTAAGTTACTTTTTTAGTCATTGTTTGATAAAGGCAATAAATTAAAATACCTGAAAAAAATAATATAAACATAAGATATAGATAACTTCCAAATAAAGTATATAAAGTGGCTGTTCCTTTTGGTGGAATTTTAACAGTATAAATTGAATTTGCACTAGTAAGTAACTCAGTCTCTCCAAAATTTCGACCTGTGATATCAAAGTAAGTAGAGATTCCAGCATTGACTCCTCTGATAAGAGGCATACGTAATTCAATAGATCTAAGGCGAGCGAGTTCTAAATGCTGACTACTCTCAATAGAATCACCAAACCATGTATCGTTGGTAATATTAATCATTATTTGAGCATTTTGATGAGTTTTCTTATGAAAATTTAAAACAAAATTAGGCAATATTACTTCATAACAAATAAGTGGCATAATTTTACCAATCTCTGATGAGAAGAGAGAAAGTTGATTACCATGAGTAAAGTTAGAGACTTCAGAAAAAAATTTTTTATAAGCAGGGAATAAATCGCTTAAAGGTAAAAATTCTCCAAAAGGAAGAAGCACCATTTTTTGATAATTTTCCATAACCTCCTCATTTTTATTAAGAAGAAACACATTATTGTACATTTCAGTTTCTCTTTTTTTATAGTTTCTTTTAACAAGTAAATCAGGAATGATCATTTCAACTTTATGAGAGCGTTGAAATAGATTTAGCTGCTTTTTAAATTGAGCGAAGCGTTCATAGCTAATGTAAGGAACAGAGCTCTCAGGCCAAACAATTATATCAAGTGGTTTACCTTGTATCCGTGCTTTATTCATAATATTGTAAGATTGTAATATCATATTATTTAAAGATTGCTCAACCACTCTATTGACGCTTCGCTTAGATTGAAATTTCATAGGAGTATTGCCCTGCACAACACCAATATTGGCAGTTTTATAATTAGATTGTTTTGAATTCCAATAATAATAAGAGATTCCACCGTATATATGGCAAATAAGCAGGACAGTAATAGCCAAAATTGGTTTTTTTTTACATATGATTGCCTCATAAAAAAGAATATTAATCAATATTAAAATAAGAGATACTCCAAATACACCAACAAAATCAACAATTTGAATAAAGATTAAATTACCACTAACAAGATTACCCCCATAATAAGGGAAAAGTTGCCAACCAAGATATTCTGCAATTCCCCAAGCACCCATACAAAAGAAAGATCTTTTAGAAATAAATTTTAGTAATCGATTATTTCCAGTTTGAAAGGAATCCTTATTTTTTTTAAACCAGTAAAGAAGTAAAAAGAAAATAATCCAACGAAAATTTGTTCCTATTGCATAGAGAATAAAAATCAAAACAGCAGCGGGCACCGGTAAATGGCCAAAAACAACCATTGTATCAATCACCCAGTGATATCCCAAAAAACTTATAAAAATCGCTTGAAGACAACCCAAACCCATAATTTTTAAGAGAGGTCTATTTCTCATATTATTATTTTCAATATAATAAAAAATGGGTATCATACAAAAGAAACTGACCGGCCAAAATTTCCATGGTGCAAAAGCAAGCCAGATGAGTACTGAAGACAATGAGACATAGAATATCCCAGAATATCGACTTTGGTTAATTTTATTAATAAAGGATTTCATCTTTAAATTCGATAAATTTCTTTCAGTTTTTGATAAATATTTGGAGGCACCTGTTCACTAATATCTCCACCCAATGCAACTACTTCTTTAATAATACTTGATGAAGTAAAAGAATGTTCCTTGTCAGCAGTCAGAAAGATTGTTTCTACATTAGTCAAGAGACTTCGATTAACCATAGCAATTGCTTGCTCATAATCATAATCAGTTACCGTTCGTAAACCACGAACAATAATGTGAATATTTTTTCGTTTACAAAAATCAACAAGCAAACCTTCAAAAGATTCTACACTTATTTTTTTTTCCTTTTTGACCACTTCATTAATTTGTTCAACTCTTTCATTAATAGAAAATAATCTTGTTTTATTATTATTTTTAAGCACCGCGATTGTAATATGGTCAAAAAGTCGAGCCGCCCTTAGAACAATGTCCCAATGACCATTGGTAAAAGGATCAAAACTACCCGGATATACAGCATGTTTCATACCGCTTAATTTATCACACTTACTTTTATTGAGTAATATACCATAAAGCTAAACCAGTACCTATCGACGAACCCAGCTGTGGTAACATGAATATTCCAAATATTCGGCTCACTTTATTACGAAAAAATCCTTTAAAGGTAAGCGTATCATGTGCAAAATTTTCAAAATCTGAAACTTTTGGTTTACGAAATTTAGCTTCTAAAAGAGCAGCCATCCAACCAGGTTTTAGAATTGGGTTAAAATTACTGATAGGAGCGGTTAAGATGGCAGCCAAAATAGCCCAAGGATGTGCAAGCATAATTAAAGCAAAAATTCCAGAACTAATCGCCTTAATCACAGACCAAGCGAGCCAAGCCTGATATATTTTCTGTGAATCATCAATACCTGTAAAATACAAAAATAAAGACATGATTAGAATAATAGGTGTTAAAAATTTGGTGAATACAATAATTTTTGAGGTCTGCTTTACCTGCTCAAGCTTATTAATATCAAGCTTTTTTTTAAGGTACATCTGAATACCTTTGAGATGCCCCGCTCCAACAATAATAACAATTTTATCATTTTTATCTACTTTTTGGGTTGCTTCCTGAATTTTCTTAGCGATATATTGATCTCTTTCTGAGATAATCACATCTTTTACCTTATTATATCGAGCTGGAAGATTTTTAAAAAGAGTATCTAACATATCTCTCTGCTTCATATTTTCAATCTCCTCAGCGGAAGTAGGTGATGTGAATAGAAGAGAGGCGATAAGCTCTGAAATCAGTATTATTTTTGTCCAATAACCTCCACTTTCCCACGCTCTTCTAAGTGTAACTTGAATATCTCGATCAACCAACCTTAATAATATCTTATTTTTTTCAGCTAACTTGATTGCTCTCATCATTTCTTCACCTGGCTTAATATTGCTACTTTCACCAATTTTTTTTTGAAAAGCAGATAAAATCATAGAGGACATCAAAAGATAAAGTTTACGTTCTTTTATCACCTTAACAATATCTAAATTACGCCACCTATCAGAATCATGGATGGTATTATATCGAGATTTACATAACTCTACAGCAACGAGGTTTGGTTTTTCTTCCTTAATAATATTTTCAACATCTTTTACGCTTTCTTCACTTATGTGAGCCGTACCCAAGAAAATTAACTTCCTTCCATTAAGTTCAGTTTTAAAGATAGGGCCAGAATAAGTCACAGGTTGACCTTTTATAAATTAGGGATAGAAAGGAAAGTTAAAATATTCTAAAGTTTACTCAATAAAAAAAATTTAAAGTCAAAAGCCAAAAAATAAAGGTTTTGTAGATGCTCTATCCTTATTTTTTCATCAAAAATTAAACATCAAAAATTAAATGTTTATATGTCACTCTATCCTTTTTCTTTTTTTTTACAATACAATTTTTATGAAAATAGCAACGACTTTTTTATCTTACTTCTTTAAAAGAGAACAAATATTTAGATAAAATATTTGAATTTAAAATTAAATTAGAAAAAAATCAAACAAAGTATTTTTTTTTATTGCAATTTTAACTAACATATAGTATCTTACACACTGTGTGATGATATTGTATGCTAAAATATCATTTAACAATGATTGGAGAATTCCGTATGAGAAAATTAAGACAAGGTGTAAATCAATTTTTAGTATTGAAACTAGACTGGTGGCGATCTCTCAAATGGTTAATATTCTTTTTTATTAACTTGACTTGTCTTATGCAATGTTCTGGTCCTGATGACAATTCAGCAGGCATGCCCCAAAAAAAATTGTTGGATGATACTGTAGCAACTATAGTCGTAGCTAATAAAGAAATTACTGTCATTGAAGGGTTTGACACCACTTATCAAGTTAGCTTATCGAAAGCTCCTAGTTCTGATGTTACTATAGAGATCAATTTAGAAGATACAATCCCTCCTGAACTTGACGTAGCAATGAACCCGACCACAATTACGTTCACATCCGATAATTTTGATCAACCTCAACTAGTTATAATTAGCTACAAAAGTGATAAAATAGTTAAAAATAATTTTAGCTATTTTATTAAACATGAACCAATTACTGGTGATCCGGATTTTGCTGCTATCCTACCATCTAATTTTCCAAGAATTAAGGTTAATTTGATCGATAACGATGATGATACTAATACTGACTCGGAAGGTAACCGTTTAATTAATAATGTCAATGTTGACGCTGACGGCGACGGTTTAATTGAAATATCTACTGCCTTGATGCTTAATAATATGCGTTTTAATTTAGCTGGTTCAAGTTATAAAACGTCAGAAGAAGACGATTTTGGTGATTCAGGTGGTTGCCCAAACAACATTTGTAACGGCTACGAATTAACGACAGATATTGACCTTTTGAATTTACTTGATAAAAATGGCGATGGAGAAATTAAAATAACAAAAGTTGAATTTGATATAAATGCCGACAACGATAGCACAGATAAAGGTGAAGAATTAACGGTAATTGATATCACAATAGATAAAAGTTGGGAGCCAATAGGCACCCAAAGTGAGCCTTTTACGGCTATTTTTGATGGTAATGATCATACTATTACTAATTTGTGGGTGAATGTTTCCACCCCTCAGGCCGGCTTCTTTGGTAGAACGGCTGGTAATGTTCATATAAAAAATATAGGTGTAACTTCTGGTTCGATATATTCTTCTTCTAATTCTAGCTCTCACGCTTACTCTGGTGGTCTGGTAGGTTACTTTAAAAGCCGTGCTAATGAAGAAACCGAAGATTCTTTAACCATCACAAATAGTTATTTTTGTAGTCGTGGTGGAATTTTATCTTTTTCTCCTTTAGATATAGGTAGTGCTTCTTATTCTGGTGGTCTCGTAGGTTACTTTGAGGGTAGGTCTGGTACTCAATCTTCCTTAACTATCACAAATAGTTATTTTATTGGCAATAAAGGAGTGTATGCTTCTTCTTCTATGAACCCTACTCCTTCTTATCGTAGTGGAGATACTACGAATGCTTACTCTGGTGGTCTGGTGGGTTATTTTGCTGCCCCTTCTTCTTCCTTAACAATTGTAAATAGTTATTTTCGTGGTTGGGCTGGTGTTTTTTCTTCTGGTGAGAATGCTGCCTCTGGCGGTCTAGTAGGTTCTCTTGCTTCTTCTTCTTCCTTAACAATTATGAGCAGTTATTTTTCTGGTAAAGAAGCTATTTCTTCTATTTCCCTACCAGCGGGCAGAAGTTCTAAATCTGCGAAAGCTTATTCTGGTGGTTTAGTGGGGCGTACTAGTAATCCTAATCCCTCGATCGCAAATAGCTATTGGAATACTGATGCACCTCACATAATCAATAGTATCTCTAAAACATCAGAGAATAAATTAGTAATTGGTGATATAGTAGTTCGTAATTTAGTAAATGTACTAGGCTACACATCATGTGAATTAAAAGCCACAGATACAGACACCAATGCGGGCTGCCCAACTACGACACCTCTTAAATACCCAGAACATTTGGGTGACGCTTGGGATTTAAGTGAATCAAGCAAATTACCAATGATTAAAAAGTGTATTCCAACTGTTACTGGCGCTACCACTGATTGGGCAATATGTGAATCGTATGGTAATCTTTTAGAACAACAAGATTTCTCATCACCTCTACCTGTTGATCGTGATGGTGATGGTCTAATTGAGATTTATACAGCTCAGATGTTTAATAATATGCGCTATGACTTGGCAGGTGCGGGCTATAAAACATCAGAAGAAGAAGATGACCTTGGTGATTCAACTGGTTGCCCCCAAGTTGACCCCGCAACAGATCCACCGACCTATCGTTGCAACGGCTACGAGCTGACAAGAAATATTAACCTTTTAAAATTGCTTGATGCGAATAAGAACGGTCACATTGATACAATTAGAAAAGAATATAATGGTGAATCTATAGATCTGATTGATGTAGCTGAAAACAAAGATAGAAGTTGGGTGCCCATTGGTGATTCTAATACTAATGCCTTTACGGGTATTTTTGAGGGCAACAGCCATACTATCGCCAATCTATGGGTAAATATTTCCAATAACAGTGCTGGTTTATTTGGTGTTACAGATGGTAACGATAATAATGTTCAGATAAGAAATGTAGGAGTTATCTCTGGTTCAATATTTACCAAATATGCTATGAATTCAGATGGCTTAGTGGCTAGGGATGCAGGTGGCTTAGTGGGAAAAGCTCTCGGATATCCGGGAGGTCCAAATCACCTTGGTCGCGGCTTAATAATTATAAATAGTTATTTTAAAGGTCATGGTGGTGTTATTGTTTGGGCACCCGGTATTCACTCTGTAAAAGTTGGTGGACTCGTCGGGAGAATTGGGCGTGTCGAAAGTTCTGGTTCCCCTTCTCATGGTGATGGTCCTGGTGCTTCTTTAACCATTAAAAATAGTTATTTTTCAGCTGATTATGGAGTTTTTGTTCACGGTAAAGCCCGTATTAGTTCAGGACTTGGCGGCTCGTTCGATCAAGGGCCCCGTAGCACTGGAATTGCAGCAGGTGGTCTAGTAGGTGTGGGAAGAGATAAGTCTTCCATAACAATTGAAGATAGTTATTTTAGTGGATCTGGTAACATTGTAACTTCTCGTTCTTCTGATACTCACTCTTTTGCTGGCGGTCTGGTCGGCGATATGCGTGGAAAGGATAGTAATGCAAGTTCCTATCTTATAATAAAACGTAGCTATTTTGCAGGTGAGGGTAGAATTATTGCTCACTATTCTAATCCAATTATAGCTTCCACTGACATCCCTGTTTCAAAAACGTTTCAAAAGAATTATTGGAACAGAGACACAGTGCTTAGGACTACTGTGAAGGCTGGTGTGAACCGGCGTGGTCCAATTCTGACCAGAGAAGGTCTATCGGTGTACAACCGCGAGATTCCATTAATAAATGTGGCAAGTAGTCTTACATTAGAACAACTAAAAGCTATAAGTGGCGACAACTATCCTTCTAATCTGCCAAATAGTGCCACCGATAACACAAAATCTTGGAATTTAGGCGATATAAGCCAATTGCCAGCGATTAAGAGATGTATAAACCCTACTATTGGTCGCTTACCTGATAATGACAGGAGTATTGCTGTAATATGCGAATCGTATAATGGCCTGTTGAATGGACAAAGATAGATCAATCATTGAAGGAAAATATGTATAAATTGCTCAAATCTTCTCTTAACAAACTCTCCTTCAGATAATAGCAAGACCAACGATATCGTATTTGTGACATAATAAAGAAGCAAGCCAACAATAGTAGACTCATTCCATCCCCAAAAAAAAGGGAAAGGGTCCCCATGATCGTGTTCGTTATTTGAAACACTAGAATCTATATACATAATTAACATATAATACTTTTATATAAATTTTAAATAATATTGTTGATGAATGTAAATATCTTGACAAAGTTTCTTTGTTATCCATATGAGTGAAGCTATGCAGACACTGGGTTCAACACAAGTTTCTAATTTAAATATCAAGCAAGGTGATTTAATGATCAAGCAAGGTGAACAAGCAACCACTTTGATTTTACTTCATCAAGGGCAGGTCACTTTTCAACTTAATATCAATTCAGAAAATTCTGCCAATACGGTAAAAAATATTTATTCGATGAACTCTCCCTCTATTATTGGAGGAAGTTCTCTTGTACTCGGTCGAGCGTACCCCTACTCTATCAGTGCGGCCTCAGCACTTGTTATTAGCTCAGCTCCCAGTAATGAGGAGAGCCTTCTCAAATTTTTTGCAAGTAAGCCAAATATGGTACCATTACTCCTGAGGTCTATTTTAAAAGAAACAATTGAAGCTTACAATAAAGTTAATATAATTTGCACAACTGCAATTAATTTGGCCCGTTATATTACCTCGATCAGTCTGGCTTACTGTAAAATATATCCAGACCTACTCAAACAAATAAAAATAAATAAAAATGATAAAGCACTCATCTTTGCCTTAAAAAAATATAAAGCCTTTAAAAATAAAAGATTAGAAGTGCCAGATCAAATTACAATAGACTTTCTAAAAGAAGATCACTTAGAACCAGACCAACATCAAGCTCATTTACACTTTCATTTTGATACCGAAGAATTTAATTACTACAGACGATTTACTCAGCTCCCAACTCAAATTTTAGAAGCCATTGCAATTCAAGACCCTAAGTTAATTTTAATTACTGCACAAAAATTAGGGAATATTTCTTTTACTTTAATAGAGGGTCTGATTGAATCAAATCAATATCTTGAGGCTAAAATTGATTTATTATTTAATTCAGAGTACGGTTGGATAAAAAAAATTTCAAGTTTATTATCGAAACAACACGATCCCAGACAAATAATCAATTTGAAAAATATAGCTAAATTTTTTATTAAAGTAACAGGAATGGCTGAAAAACAATATCAAACTATTTGGAAAAAAATCAGTTTATTCGATAAAATTGATAAACAAGCTCTAAAAAAAATTGATATTTTTTTAAATTCCTATGAATCACAAAATATATCAAAATCGACTCAAACTGATACAATTAAGATCGACCCAAAAGCCTTAGAAGCCACTAAAGGCATGGCCAAAAATATATTTGAATATGCTGAAATTCCAGAAAAATTTTCAGAATATTCCACTCTTATACAAAAAATTAAAATTTTAAAAAATCCTTTAGATACAGACGATGAAACAAGAAAATTAAGACGGGGTCTAAATAATTTATTTTGGGAGGTCTACGAAATGGCTATTCTAAAACACGTAAAAAGCAAAGATCAATTACCTAGATATATGAAGATTTTTTTTAATTATTCTATCATAGAAGCAGATCTACTTGAGCCAAACCAATTAGGTTTTCTCTATCACGCAAAAGAAAATAACGATTCTGGAAAATATCAATTGTATACCCCCATTGAATGGATCCAAAAAATCTATGACCGAGATGTACCGACTAGTATTAATGAACTAGGTTTAACTTTTTTTGACATTATTCGACAAAATAATCGAGAAAAATCTTGGAAAAAAGAAAGCGACCTGCCCTCTGAAATCGATACCTCTGAGGCTCGATTAAAATTTGAAATTCAAAACATGCTGATTTCTAATACTAAGCTTACTTCAGGTTCAGTAGTTACTTATTTGGCACCTCTTTCTAAATTTAAAATTAATCGAGTCATTGACCAAGCCTTTGTAAACAAACAAAAACTTGAGGAAGCACTTGATAAGCTTCTAGAAGTAGATTTTAGTTGTTTTCATAGGGAAGTACTCTATGAAAGAAAAGAATTGGGAATATTGAGAGAATTTATTCAAGTTCAAGTTATTCCCAATATAATCTTGACACCAACTTCTGGTGATATTTTTCAATATTGGCAAGAAAGAGAGGGAAAGAATAGAATGTCACCTGGTCGACTTTGTTGTCCCTCTATTGCAACAGATGACCTCTATAAACTTATTTTAAGTGCTTCTGCTTGTTACCGTTGGGAAATAACAAAAACATTGCTAGGTTTTGACTGGAATAATATAGCCCAATCATCTATTACAGCAGACTATACTGATTATATACAATTTTTTAAGAAAAATAGAGAACTATCTCCTGAGATAAAAGAAAAAATTTCTCAAGAATTTAAACGATTTCGAGATGACAGATCTCGCTTTGTCCATGATTATACTACTTGGGTAATGTTTGAATCAGAAGGTACACAACGACTAAACAAGGTTAGTCGAAAAATTATGGCAAAACATATTCCTTTTAGAAAACCATATCGAGAGAAATTATTAAGACTACCTAATTATATTGACTTGATAAATAAAAATATTAATATACGGCAAAGAAAAGCACGAGAGCTGGAACCTCGTTTAAAAAAATATCGTAGGCAAAATAATGATAAAATACCAGAAGAATTATCAGAAACTTTTAATTTTTATAACATGAAATACTAAATGGAATAATTGATGAAGACAACTAATTTTTATCCACATGACATTCAAAAAGAGATTCAGCCTCTTTTTGCTAAATACTCTTTTGTAAGAGCGCTATACCAGAATACAGCTGGCTTGGTTATAACAGCAAATCTTAAACAAACAATCGCAGAACCAATAATGCGATCTAGAGGTATTGTCATAACTATCGTGAAAGGAGGAATTTTATTCGAAGCATCAACTTCTTTTTCTTCCATACAAGATCTTAAAAAAATAATAAATGGTATAGAAAAATATTTTAAAAATTATAAATTAAATCAAACTAAATTTAAACTTAAGTCAGAGGATAAATTAGAAAGAACTTTCAAAGGGAAACAAGGCAAGGATATCCCACTTAAAGATAAAATATCTATTGCTCAAAAAGTTGTGCAACAAATTAAAAATAGTGACCCATCTGTTGTGATGAGTCAGGCACATTACAAGCATACATTAGTTGAAGAATTTTATATAAGCAAGAATAAAATTTTATCACAGAAAATATCCTATTTTGAGGCAATTTTTGTAGCTGTTTTGAAAAATTCAAATGGAAATACTACTCAAATTTATGACGGATATGGTTATCAAGGTGGTTGGGAAAAAATTGATCCTCCTAAAGAGATGATTAAAAAGATGATCGTTGATGGTAAAAGGATTCTTGGAGCCCCTCGCCTCAAACCTGGATTTTATGATTGTATTTTTTCACCGAATATGGCAGGAATTTTAGCTCACGAGGCATTTGGTCACGGTACAGAGGCCGATACAATGTTAAAAGGTAGAGCAAAAGGCTCTGATTATATGAATAAACAAGTAGCCTCCAAACTTGTTCACTTATATGATTCACCATCTATAGAGAATCATGCAGCAAGTTATTTTTTTGACCACGAAGGAGAGTTAGCAAATACCACACGTATCGTAGAAAATGGCATTTTAAAAAATCCTATAACCGACCACTATAGTGCAAGTAAGCTTGCTTTTAAGCGTAGTCCAAATGGTAGACGAGAGGCCTACGATCATAAAATATACACCCGTATGTCAAATACTTACTTTATGCCTGGCAAAGATAAAATTAAAGAAATGTTTAGCTCAATCGAAGACGGTTTTTTTGTTGATCGTGCTACAAATGGAATGGAGGATCCTAAAAGCTGGGGTATTCAACTAGAAGCTCTTTATGTTGAACGAATTAAAAATGGTAAGCTTACGGGAGAGGTCTATTCACCAGTAATCATAACTGGTTACGTACCTGATATTTTAAATTCAATCAACATGATATCAGATAAACTGGAGATCAATGGTTTGGGTATGTGTGGTAAAGGACATAAAGAGTGGGTGAAAGTAACTGATGGTGGCCCTTACCTACGGTTAAAGGCACGTTTAGCATAATTATTTATGAAAAGAATAACATTGAATCTATTGCTTATTCTGTGTACCACAGTTTCTCTTGCTTTTCTAGGTAATTTGCTTTATAATAAAATATTTAGCGGTAAAGCTAAACAGTGGATCAGGAATAAAAAACCTTTTGGAATTTTGCTTATTGGCGAAAGCAATTCTTCAGTAAATTTTAGAAATGTAACTTTTATATGTGTCGCTATTATTAATCCAAAACTTTCTCGCGTTGGCTTTATCTCTTTTTTACCTAAAATCAAAATTAATGCGAATGCTCCTAGTATGGAAGAATTAATCATAACAAATAATGGTTTTTTAAAAATAAAAAAGATCATATCTAAAATCATATCTTTCGATATCCCTTTTTCTATTAACTTTAAGGTCAGTGATATTTCTCGTGCTATTGATTTACTAGAAGGATTGCCTTATTTTTTATCACAGTCTGATATTTTAGAGGGTGAACAACTTCCCGTAGATAATTTTTTTTTGGATGGATCAATGGTTAACACGCTACTTAATATTCAGACAAATGCCGAACACTCTGTTGCATTTCAGGTTGACCGCTATTACAGTTTATTACTTAACCTTTGGAGTATTCGAAAAAAGAAATGGAAAATATTGAAAGAAAAAATAATTTTTGATCAAGCAATCTCAAATCTAACCAGTAATTTATCGAACAAAGAACTTTATTCAGTGGCTAAGTTATTTCTATCAAATAACTACTGGTTACCTCTTCTTTTTGAGATGCCACTACGAAAAGAGAAAGATATATATCTATTAAATAAAGAAGCCGCTGCCATTCATTTTAGAGATTTTCAGACAATGCTCACCCAAGAAAAAAACTCAATTTTTGAAAAACCCCCTAATATCGAAGTCAGAAATGGAACGAACGTACCCAATTTAGCTAAAAAAGTAGGAGTACTATTAAACAGAAAAGGACTCCGAGTTCTTGAATTTACAAATGCAAATCATCATAATCACAAAGAAACAATTTTACTTGATGTCAGCGGAAAATATTTTTATCTTGAGAGTGTTGCTAAAAGTTTAAAAATTAAAAAATTTTATCATGCTATAAATAAAACTCAATTTACTGATTTAGTTTTAATTTTAGGAGAAGATTTTTTAAATAACTTGGCTGATTTAAAAGAATGATTTTTTCAACAAAACAAACTCAAAAGCCAAATGATGAAACACAGTTTTTTCTTAATTTAGCAATATTTTTAGAAAAAAAAAAGGCAATAGACGTGCTTTTGTTAGATACCCAAGATAAAAGTTCCTATTGTACATATATTCTTATTGTGACAGCATTATCAACACTACACTTAAAAAGTCTTGCAAAAGAATTAATTTTATTTGTTAAAGATCAAAAAAATGAAGTGCTTCATTTTAATACTAAAGAATTTGATACTGGTTGGGCTGTTATTAATTTTGGTAATTTAGCTATACATTTATTCAATTCAGAGTTACGTGATAAATATAAGCTAGAACAACTTTATGATATTAATTTTAATACATTAGAGGAATCTATGATTTTTTATGCTAATTATCCTTGAAGGAATTGATGGAAGTGGAAAGAGTACTCTTTTAAATACTTTAAAAAAATATTTTAATGATGATATAAATTATGCTTTTTTTTTTGAACCAACAAAAAAAGGTAGATGGGGTAAAAAAATTCAGAATTATTTTAAAAGTAAAAGTAATATTACGCAAATTAATAATAAAGAACTTATGCAACTATATCGTAAAGATCGCTACTGGAATATAAAAAATAATATTAGACCTGCCCTAAAAAAGAATAAAATTATCTTTTTAGATAGATATTATTTTTCAACAGCAGCTTATCAGGCTAGTAGCACTCAAGATATACAGAAAATTATTCAAAGCTATGTCGATGATCCACTAATTTTACAGCCAAACGCTGTATTTTATCTAAATATTGAGCCCTCTGTAGCTTTTTTGCGTATCTGTACACGAAAGAAAGGTTTAGAAATATTTGAACAAAAACAAGCATTAAAATTAATTCATAATAACTACACCCAATTAATAGATAACTATTTTTTCAATTTTCCTATTTTTAATTTAGATGCCTCGAAATCACCTCAGCTGATTTTTAAAAAGTTTTTGCATCATTATCAGGAGTTAATTGATGCAAAATAAAATATTTTTTAAACAAAGAAAAAAAAACTTTAATATTATTCAAATTTTCTTTGTTTTTATTCTTTTATTTTTAATTATTATTTTTTTTATACATCATTTTGGGTTATACGATATTGATAAAGATAGTATTGCCTCATTTCAACCCATTAAAAAAATATTCAAAATTACCCATGCAAAAAAAATATCTTCTCAAATTAAATTTAATGCTGACCAGCATATCACAAGCAAAAGAAAAAAAGAATATTTGAAATTAAAAAAGAATATTCAACAAGCCTATTATATAAGTGATCCTTCTTTTTTAATAAAATTTGTAAGTGAGAAAGAGACAACATGTTTTGATATTCTTTTTTTAAGAGGGAAGAAAATATCAAACGGTACTCTATTTGCTTTTCCTTGGAGTTTAGAGAGAAAAGAACATTTTTTATATACAGGGCTAGCATTTACTGAATATCTCCAAAAAAACAAGTATCTATCAAATATCTCCACACTTATTTATGATGGTTCTCCAAAATGTAGCGATGTAGCAAAATCAATTGAATCGTTTTTTCCTAATCAAAAAAAACCTGAAAAAATAATCATTTATTATCCATCAAGAGCAAACTATCATATTTGGTTTCACCATGTACATGGTACCTATTTCAGCTCGTTATTATGGAGAAAAATACTTCCCATAAAATACCAACAAACATTTTTACAATCTTTATCAAGTGTGGCGATGCCTTTTATGAGTCACCCTGGATCTAATTTATCTGAAGAAATATCTTCAATTACCATTGGATATAAAAACAAAACCAATTTCTCAAACGACCTATTACATCGCTCAATAATTGCAACAAATAATCTTATTGCTCATAAAGAGAAACTTATAAATCAAGGACCATGGCTCTCCGGCGATATTGCTTTGAAGTCAAATTCGCTTGATTTTTTAATTTTAGGAAGTCTCTTATTCTTACTTACTCTTATTTGGATTCGTTTTCTTAACTATAAAAACAAGCTAGATTATTTCCCCAGTATCATTGCTTTAGTGTACTTTAGTTTACCGTGCTTTCTTTTCTTATTCCTTCTACAATTATTTTCTGCTGGCGATAGCATTTCATTTACATTGAGTTTAACCGCCTTATGTATCGCTTTGGGCTTATCTTTTTTTTTAAAAAAAATAAGTATCACTTTTTTTAATATTCGACATAATATTATTTTAACAAGTATCATTTTAGTTTTTTTTCTTATTACCTCTTTTTTTAGTTGGCCATTTTTTTCCTTTTTGGTCTCAATAATTGTTATATTATACTTAACAATAAAAAAAGTGTCTACTCTATTATCTTATTCGATAATTTTAACTATATTAATCTCCGTTGTTTGGGTAATAACTCAATTATATGAATTTTCAACATTGGCAAATTATATTTTAACACCTCTAAGACTTAGTAAAACTCTTACTTCGAGCTTTTTTGTTACTGTATATAACATACTGTTTCTTGGCTCTATTATTACATTACTTACGGGAAGCCAAGAAGTTTAATAGTGAGAATCGCTCAAATTGGTTTGGGCAGAATTGGTTTTCTTCTTGAAAATGATCCCCTGCGTTATAAGCCCTGCACTCACTTGGGTACGCTTCTCTTTTTAAAAGAAAGAGATCAATCAATTAAAATAGTTGGATTATGTGACACAGATAATGATCGAATTCAAATAGTTAAAAAGAAACTTAATAAAATAAAAAATATTACTTTTACACAAAATTATTCAACCATTCTTAATCAAAATCCTGATTTTCTAATTATAGCAAGTACAACACATAGCCATTTCAACATTTTGAAAGATGCTCTCACAATGGGCATCCGTAAAATTCTTGTCGAAAAACCACTCGTGACAAATAAATCAGAATTAAAACAAATTTCAAGATTATATCAAAAGTATTCTTCCCATATTTGGGTCAATTATGAAAGACGATATTATAATAAATATATATGCTTAAAAAAAATATTACAAAATCAATATAACAAAATAATTTCATATAGGGGTTTGATTATCTGTCCCGCTGAGTATTTTTATCTACATCAAAAAGATGAAGGTCTATTACTTCATGATACTACACACCTTCTAGATCTCATAATATTTTTTTTTGGGAGACCTCAATCATTCAAATCTCAAAAAAAAAGAAATGGAGTATCTCACTGTATTTTATTAAAGCATTCTAACCTTTCTTTAGAGGGTGAGATTGTCAGTATTCGACATCCCAAACTATTTCATTTTGAACTCGAGATACTTACCGAACAAACCCGTATTACCGTAAGTAACGGGTACACAAAAATAGAGAAGATACAAGCAAGTGAAAGCTATTCTAATTTTTATTCTTTGGATACAGCACTAGCCAAAATTAAAAAAGACACAAAACCTTTCTTAAAGACAAATCCTTTTATACATCTATATCAAATAATTTTATCAAAAGAATCAAAGGAAGATAATTTTCAAGACTCATGTGAAAATATTAAAATATTACTTAATAGTTAGTCTTTTTTATGCGATAAACCTTTAAATACTTGGTCAAAGGTATACTCCATAGACCTTTGTGAATCTTGTTTAATACACCATATCAGTGACTTTAATTTATCTTTTGTTCCTAAAGATACAGCTAAAAAATATAAAATAACTTCTTTTTGGGTATTGAAATCAAAAAATAAATATGATTGAATGTAGCCTGTTAAATATGTTTTATTTTTTAATATCTGAACAGTGCTTACAGGGCTATGATTTAGAAATTTTGCCCATATTAAATGTTTTTGATTTTTAAGATAAAATGGAATAAAAGCAAGAATTTCTTGTGCAGGTAACTTAGAGAAAGCAAGCCAAGCAAATCTATTTTGTTCAGGCCGATGCAAAAGCACCACTGGTTTAATTGGTTGAATTTGAAAAATGATTTCTTTTCCTAGAAAAAAAGAATTCCATGGTAAAACTCTATTCCAATTCCAAAAAATAGGTTTTTTCCAAATTGTTTTTCCCCATGATATCTTTTTTTTATCCATATCAAAATCAACCTCCTGTTTTAAAGAGACTTCTAACTTAGAATCAAATGAAAGTTTAAGAATAGTAATAAACCAACTATAAGTAGAAATTAATAATAAAATCCAAATAAAACCTAAAAATACTTTTCCAGGAAGAGAGCTTTTACGTGAAAAAAGCATAAAAACTAAAAAAACTCCATACCCACTGATAAATAAACACCAAAAAAATAGTGATAATGGTAAATATAAAAGCAAAGGTAAATTTAAGAGAGCATATAGAGAAGATAAACTGAACAAACTTTCTTTAAATGTCTTTTTTAATAGATAAAAGAAGAAAAAAAAAGTTAAAAGAGTATTCATAATTGCATAAAAAAGACATATTAAAAAATTTTCAAAATTAAGTTTAAAAGAAGAGAATAAAAAAGCTGATAAAAAAATAATGCTAATCACAAACCAACGAACCAAGTAAGTGGGCTCCAACCATTCAGCAAGCTTACGATTAAAACGAATTTTAATTTTTTGTTTATCAACAGTTATTAAAATAATACAATAAAATCGAAATTTTATTTTTTTTATTTTTTCTCGTGTAATCCTAGTTTTTGTATCCACAAATAAGATGGAATTACCATCAAAACGAGCAATTCCTAAATTTGTTTGAATATCTATATAGTTTTTGATCATTGTTTAAAATAATAGTTAAAAGATACCTGAAATTTTTCAATTTGATTATTTTCTGACCAAAATAGAGAGAATAGACTACTTGAAACATAGACAAAATTAATTTTTAAACGGTCCCTCCAAAAATTATTATAGGCAATACCTTCAAAACCTACACTCCATAGTATTTGTCTTTGATTATTTCCAAATTCATCAAAATAATCTTCAGTAAAAAAACCTGTTTTTAGCTTGATGCCAGACCAACGCAAAAGTTTGAAAGAAAATCCAAGGTGTGGATGTAAAAAGCCTAAAAAATTAGGCTCAAATGGTGGTGCAGTTTCTAAAGAAGATTCTTGGAAAGAAGTATTTTTCCAAAAAAGATATTCCAATTCAAATGTAATCCGTATCATATTAAAGTACTTAGAAGCTCCAAAACGTAAAATATGAGGAGTACTCTCAGTGACGGGAAACCCTTGTGAAAAAATAGGATATGTAATTATTGAAGATAGTCGAAAAAAAAGGCCAAGATCAATATATTTATTATTGGAAAGTAGCCCCAGAGAACCAGAAAAACCCCAACCAATAAAACTTCTTGCCTCGATTCCCATCATTGCTCCTGCAGTAACACCTATATTAAGATATCGCATTAAAGTATGAGCATAACCAATCTCAAAACAATAAGCGAGAAAAAAAGTATCGGGAAAAATTCTCTGAAAAGGAGAATGCAGACCTACAGTAATCGCTGAATTTTTATTCACATATAATCCAAAATTTAAAAGAGGGATATACTGAGGCTGTAGAGAAAAGGCTGCAGTTAAGTTACTAATACGTGTTTGTGCATCCAAAGCAAATGATATTCCAGAGCCTGTCATTGAAACAGCATAAGCAGGATTATGAATAATTCCACTAATATTATTTGGATTAGCAACTCCTGTACCTCCTTCAGCAAGGGAAGATGCACTAGGACGATAAACATCATAGGGTCGATAGATAGATAACACTTGATTAAGAAAAATAAAATAAATTAATAATATCTTCCATGAGATACGTATCACATCACCACATCGTTTCTAAAATAGACACTATACACAAGCTTAAAAAAATATTTATTCTTTTTTAAGCTCCCAATTTTTAATTAGGTTTAAATAATTACTTTTGGGGTATCTTTTTTTAAATAAAGCAATTAAATAAATTACATCTTGACTTTTTTTTGATTTTTTTTTGGTATAATAGGTTTGAAGTAGTTGCAAATGAATTTTTTGTTGTTCTTTAAGATTTTTCTGTGAAGACAAAGAATAATCAAAAAAAACAACCTTTCTCAAAACTATAATTGCTTCTTCTAATCTACCCATTTCTCGTAAAATACTACCCTTAAGTAATTTGAGTTTAATAATAAAGCTACTTTGTTTATTAGGTGAAATTTGTAAACCCTGATTTACTGACCATAAAGCTTCTTTTAGTCTATCTGCAAGACGAGCTCGCTTTCCTAACTGAAAATAATCTTTAGAAGTAAGACATTTACTTTTGCTTCGTTTATATTTTAAGTAAATTTTTCTAATATTTTTTTCGTATTTAACATATGTCTTGGAACAAATATTTTCTAACGAAGTTAAAGAGGAAGAGGTTAGAAGATTAAAAAATATAATTAATATTAAGAATATTTTATAAAAGACTTTTAAAAAAATTAAAAATTTGATTAAAATATTTTGCCACGATATACAGTCTCAACATCTTCATTTTTAAGTTTTTGCATTATTAATCTTGCCTTATTTGAAGAACTAAATTCATCGATCCAAACAAAATGCCATTTACCACGCGATGCAAGAAAGCTATGATAATTAAACCTAGCTTCAACCTCGTCTCGGTAATTCTCAGCATTTCTTTTATCTTCAAATGCTCCTACCTGAATTATATATCCATTTGGTTTATTACCTTCAGAAAATATATAACCATCATTCTTATTAGAAACTTCAGAATTTAGCTTTGATAAAAATGAAAATTCACCTTTTTTAATTAACTCTATTTTAACTCTAGCAACTCCTTTCTCAACAAAACCTAAGTCAAAAGCTGTCTTATAACTTACATCAATAATTCGCCCTTCTATATATGGTCCACGATCATAAATAGTTACCATCCTTTTCTTACCATTACTTAAGTTTGTAACCATCACTTGAGAACCAAAAGCAAAACTACGATGAGCTCCCATATAAGCATTCATATCAAAATTTTTACCACTCACCATAGGTTTGCCATGAAGCTCATTACCATACCATGCTGCATAACCAATTTCAAATTGATTTTTTTGAATTATACCAGTAGTAATAGAACTTTTTTCTCCTTCAAAAAAAGAATCATCAAAAACATCATCATTTGTTTTTTTGCTCAATGAAGTACATGAAAAAAGTAAAGAAATACTCAACAGCAAATAAAAAAAGATTATCACAGGTTCAACTTCGGAATTATTAGATATCTTTTAAGTAAAAAATAAAAAATTATATAATAATTATAATAAAACTGAATTTTGAAGTATAATCTATATTTAAACCTTATCGTGATTACAGTATGTGTAAGAATTTAATTTTTGGCCTTTGCTTAGTCATTCGAAAGATACTTTACTGCATACTTCCGTTAAGCACTAAGGAAGTACGTAAGAAATATAGATAATTGTCTTCATGAATCTAAAAATATATTACTTTTTGCTATTAAATATTTTATTGAATAGCATTATCCCTCAGACATTAACAAACGATATAAATATTAATCTTTTTTATATTGAAAGAAATAAAAATAAAAATAAAGTTTATTATGCTCTAAAGCTTAATAAAGAATGCGAGATAAATACGCAAGAACCCATCTTTGTTTATTGGCTTAATTTAGAGATGAAAAAGCCAACCATCTCTCCAGTAAGGTGGTTTGAGAAAAAAGCATATGGTATAAAAGAACAAACAAAACATTCTAGTAGACAACTCAAATTAATTTTGAATGCACTACCAACTAAAGTAATTTATATTAAATATTTTCGAGATAAAAAGTCAAAACAATGTAAAGCCATTCCTATGAGTAAAATTTCAAATGTAAAGAGTCGATTAAGGAAGGTATACGTATTTGCAAAAAAAAAGTTTTTGATCCCACAGGTACAGTATATTGATATATATGGTCATTTACCAAATGCTTCCCCTATTAAAGAAAGGATATTACCCTGAAAGATCTAGGGTTTCGTATTTTGAATTCAAGTAAAGTCATTTTATGATTTAAGCAGGTTTTCATTTAACCATTTTCCATAAGCATCTGAGACTGCCTCAATTGAAAGTAAACTAATTTCTGGAATTGAGTAGCTATGATTTTTAGTAATAAGTTTTTCAATTTTTTTCCAACAATTCATCTTTGTCTTAAGTAATAACTTATACTCTTGAGCATGTTTCACTTTACCTTGCCATTTATAAAGAGATACAATGGGGCCAATAATATTAGCACAGGCAACTAGTCCATCTTCAAGTAAATAAGACGACAAAGCCTTAGCCTCTTCAAAAGTCATAACAGTAGTACTAACTATAGCAAACTTTTTTTTAAAATTCAAATAATCTCTACCTGAAACTTCATCAGCCTAAGCTAGATAAAACTCTAAAATCTCTTTATTTTTTTATTTTCTTTTCGGAATCAGATTCAGACTCTTCTTCAGCCCAATCATCAATCTTTATTTTAAATTTAGAAATATCAATTTTTGGATCAATAATAACCTTTTGTTCAAGAGGAAACATATAATATAATCTTGGGTCTTGAGAATAAGAGAAATAGGCTAAAAAATCTTTATATTTGACATAATAAGCATTCTCAATACCTTCAGCGATCTCATATTGCATTTCAGGAAGAGCTATGCCATCATAATCAGCATAATGATAAGATTTTACTAAAGCAGATTTTAGTGACTTGAGCAATGTTTCTTCCAATTGTTTTTTCTTATCGATAGCACCATCTTTCTCTTTATCAATTTTCTCTTCTATTTTTTTGTACGCATCATAAATTGGTCCAGAAAACAAATTAGTTGACCACAAAAGAATAATAAAAATAACACTTAAAAATTGCACTCTAGTATGTTGTCGTACAGGAGCAATCTCTTTCTTTAGTAAAAAAGGTGATTTTTTTTGAGCAAACTTCATTTTTTGTAGAGACGATTATCGAGCGATTAAAAACTTAGTAATATCAGGTATTTTGCATATTGGAGTTATTACATCCCTAATTTCTTGCAACGAGGGAGGTACAGAGATATTTGCATGCTCTAAAAGATCAATCACTTTTTTACTCCCACCCAAAAGATCAAGCCAACCTGACGGAGGCAACCAAGAAAACCCATAAGCCATAACTCTATCAATTCCATAAATATAACTTTCTCTAGGAGTAACCTCTCCAATTCTATGGAAGCTGTAAGAGAGATAACCCAGAATAAAATTTCTTACCACCTTACCCTCATCACTATTCTCTACCTTAATCAAGTGAACAGCTTTTAAATATTGACCATCATGAATATAATTTTTAATTTTTTCTACAAAACCATATTTTAGATTCTTTATTGGTATATACGACAAAGAAGTTGGCTCAAGTATTAATTTTTGTCCGTTAGACCCTTTTTTAAAAAAGCCACCCATACTGGGCGTTTTTTTTCCCAACATATTTTTTTTAAACATACTCTGCATATAGTTTGGTATTTTATAAGTCTCATGCATTTCGTCATTTACCTTTTCGTATACGTTATCCACGATAGCCTTATGGACATCCAAGCCAACCAGATCAATTGTAGCAAGGGGTGCTAAAGCACGACCAGTATAAGGACCCAATAAATAATCGGTCTCTTGAACACCTATTTTTTCTGCTAATTGAGCAGCTGAATTTAAAAATTGAAAACCAATTCGATTACCAGCAAAAGCAGGTATATTATGTGTAATAATATTTTGTCTCCTGAGCACTTTAGCACAAAAATCTTCAACAAATTTTTGTAATTCACTGGAATTTTTTTTATGAAATATAAGTTCATTAGCCATTAATTTAGCAGGAGGGTTATAAAAATGAGTACCCATAAAATGAGCTTTAAAGTTATCACTTTGACCTTCTGCGATTTCTTCTATTGAAAGTCCAGATGAGACAGTTGATATAATACTATTTATTTTTCTAAATTGATCAATTTTAGAAAAAAATTCTTTTTTAATACTTAAATCTTCAGACAAACCTTCAAAAATCCAATCACAAGAAGGTAATTTCTCTTCAAGAGATTCATATGACAATGCAGTAATATAATTACCTAAAACATCACTTCTGGCCTGTGTAATCGCTTTTCTTCTCCCACTTTCAGCTTTTTCTTTAGTTCTAGCAAAAAAGAGACATTGAATTCCAGCTTGTGCGAAAATACCACCCGAAGTAGAACCCATATTTCCGCTTGCCCCTAAAATAGCTACTTTTTTGATTTTTCTCACGATAAGCCCCTAGTAAATTAATTTTCTACGCCCAAGATTTATTTTATAGTTTATTCATCAAGAAGTTTGTACTTTATTTATACAGCAATGTCTGAACTCAAGCGATCAAATAGTACATAACGTTATAAACGAAGAGCTATGAATATCATATTCTCTCGATTATTGACTCACACTATAGCCTTCTTTACCAAAGTTTTTAGATGTTTTCATAATAGAAACAATACCAACACGACCTTTATGGCTAAGATGTTCTTTAAAAATTTTTCCGGACATTATATTGTAGTGAAAACCACGATTTGTTGAATAATCAGAACCTTCTGGCCACTTGTAAACCCCTTTTAAAACAGAAATCGTTCTAATCACCACTGATTTTTGGTCAATGGGTATAGCTAACCAATTTTTACGAAAAATTTCTGAATATCCATTGTGCAGGTAACCTTCATTTGATTTAAATTTAAGATATTCTTCAGCGTTAGAAAAATAAATAACACGCATCTTTACCTTCATTTTTTTAGCAGCCTTTGCAATATATTGTACCGTTGTATCCCCATTTAGGTCCCCATGTAGAGCTCTAATTTTTTTTTTAAAAGCCAGCTGTCTAAGATGTTTGTAATCAGATAAATCGTGTAACCAAGTGGTGTACTTACGAATTTGAGTCAATTTATCAAGTAATAGAAATCTTTTTTGTAGGGAATAATGAGCAACCTTCCATGTCTTTCGTATAAATTGATGATCAGACCTACCCAAAAATTCACTATCAATAATTTGATAGGCCCTAACTTTACCCTTTTTTGACCAAAGATATCGAAACTCTTTTGGTGTTTTTGCTTTTTTTAAAAAAGCAATATGTATTTTATTGCTGGCCACCACAATCTTAGTGAAATCCATAAGCCAAACCCACTCTGATTTTGCCCAAGCTGAAAATGTAAAATTTTGTATCGACCCCACTCCAAAATAGCCACCTTTTAAATTTGTAATGTAGTTTTGAAATAAATCATAGCGATCTTCGTTAGACACGGTTGTATCACCTACATCCCATACAGTGGGTTTAAGATTTTCTTCTGGGCTATCCCAAAATTTTTTTTTATGAATTTCTTTATGATTAAAAAAATTTAAAAAATTATTGTCGAACCACTGGCAGGATAGAAAGATAAAAGTACTAAATAGGTACAAGTATTTCATAATTAATATTGTATAACGTATATTACACAGATAAAAAAATGAAATAAAAAGAAAAGTCTTTTCATAGAAAAGAGGATATAAATAAGAGTGTAAATCTCTCGATATTTAAATTTTAATGATTAATCGATATTCTAGTCCTAATATAAGATCACTATGGTCTTTAGAACATAAATTTAATATTTGGCAAAAGATAGAGGTACTTACCTGTGAATATTGGTATAAAGCTGGCAAAATTCCGCCATCTGATTGGTTAGAAATAAAAAAGAAGGTAGCATTTTCTGTAAATCGAATATTAGAAATAGAAAAAACCTTACACCATGATGTTATTGCTTTTACTACAAACCTTGCTGAAAATATCGGCCCTGCTTCTCGGTTTATTCACTTCGGACTCACCTCTTCTGATGTGGTTGATACAGCATTTTCTTTTATTATTCAAGAAACTAGAGAATTAATATTAAAACAATTTCAAGAATATTTAGACGTTTTAAAAGCACAAGCGATCCGCTATAAAAATCAAATCATTGTAGGTAGAACTCATGGTGTACATGCGGAACCAACTACTTTTGGACTAAAGCTCGTTGGTTTTTATGAAGAAGGCAAACGTAATTACAAGCGTCTCAAATTAGCATTTGATGAATGCGCCTACGGAAAAATATCAGGTGCGGTAGGAACCTACTCGCAAGTTTCTACTGATCTAGAAGAATTTGTTTTAGGAAAATTAAAATTAAAAATAGAACCTATGAGTACACAGGTTATTCCACGCGATCGGCATGCCTTTTTATTAAATATGATTGCTCTAACAGGACAGGGATTAGCTCGATTAGCACAAGAAATTAGACTTCTCCAAAAAACAGAAAGTAGAGAAGTTGAAGAGTCTTTTCAAAAAGGACAGAAAGGTTCAAGTGCAATGCCTCATAAAAAAAATCCCATTTTATGCGAAAGAATATGCGGTCTCGCTAGAGTTTTGTCAGGGTATGCTGCAAGCTCCTATGAAAATATACTCCTTTGGCACGAAAGAGATATTTCGCATTCATCAGCAGAGAGAATTATTTTTCCTGATGCCACTAGTCTCATTGAATATCTATTAACAAAAATAACATCTGTGATAAAAAATCTTTCTGTTTCATCTAAGCGATGTGAGCATGTTTTTAATGAAACAAATGGCCTTTTATTTTCTTCTAGAGTGCTTCTTTTAATTACAGAAAAATTAAAAATTACAAGGGAAGAAGCTTATGCAATTGTCCAAGATTTAGCGATGAAAGTTTGGTCACATCCTGAAAGTTATAATTTAAGAAGTCTTCTTGAGTCTCACTCTAGTTTAGGTGAAATTTCTTCTAATGAATGGGATCAAGTGTTCAATACAAATAGTTTTTTAAAGAATATTGATTATATCTACGAACGGTGTCTATAGTAAATAGCAAATTATATTTTTGTAGAGTTACAATTAATTTTTTCGTTAATCATTATTTCAAGATCTCTCCATTACATGAGTTTGCAATTAATAATTCAAAAAAAAAGTTAGCGAAACTTAAAAATAAAAAAATCATTACACGTCATTTAAACAGAAATTTTACCCTAAACATTATTTTTGCGTCAAATCAACAAATACAATTATTGAATAAACGCTATCGAAGACGTAATTATCCTACAGATGTTTTGACATTTGTCTATGAAGATTCTCCAATTAACAATCCGGATGGGGAAATTTATATCTCAATCAATATGGCTGAAAAACAATCTAAAGATCATAAATTAAGTCTTTCAGATGAATTATGTCTACTCTCCATTCATGGTATTTTACACGCACTTGGGCTTGACCACGATAGATCCAAAGAAGAATATTTTCTTATGAAAAAATATGAATCTAAGCTTTTGAATGATATTGGTTTGCCTCATGTTTCTCCCTTGACCGACTAAAAATAAATAAATAATCTAACCTAAGGTATGCACAAGTGATAAAGAGACGAGATTACAAAATATTTTAAAAAACAGTTGTCATTTTATAAAAACTATAGCTAGTGTTAGCTGGATGATTCCTCGTCTTTTTTTAAATCTAGTCTTGGTCACAATTTTATCTTTTAATCTTGGAGCTAAAGAGTTTTTCTCAGGCCTCTTTGAGAATAGTATAGCAACTTTTACTGACGCTGCCAAAATGCTATACCACTCTTTTAATATTGCAGAAATGTCTAAAAATTATAAGAGACAAAATTTTTATCGTCAAAAGAGTAGTAAAAAAAAAGAAAATGTTTCCTTACAAGAAATATATCAATTTTTACAAGAAAAAGGGATTGATGCTTCGCTCCTTAGTCAGCCAATGGCGAAAAAAAATTTTGCTAGGCTTTTATTTCAAAGATTCAAAAAACTTCCTAAAAGTTTTTTAACTCAAAATTTAGAGTTTGAAATTCTTTATTTTCGCGATGCACAAAATCTTGGGATTTTTGGAGGAACAGAGCTGCCCAAGGGAACTCTCACTGTTAAGGATATGCTAAATTCTTTTTTAAAAGCATCTCACCTAGCTAGTTCATATTTGGCTCAATAAATTTAATTTTATACAATAGATTTTGATTAAAATGATCAATTTATCAACATTATGTATACCTTGATGACAGTGATTTTTATAATAATGTAGGTGGTTATTTTTTTAGCTTTATAGTTTAGAATGTGACAAAAATTATGAATTTTTTTTATCTCCTGAAACGTCCTCATGTTATACTTCTTAAAATGCTAAGGGCAAAAAAAGCGAAGTTTGACGATGACATTTTTTTTTCTTATGCAAAAGCAGGCAATCTGTATTCTAAAAAAAGTACTCGAAGTCTATATTGGCATCTTTATTTGAGCCTATTTGCTTGGTTGCTCTCTTTCTTTTTTATTTTTTTTTTGGTATCTTCAGATACTAAACAAGGAGTTGCTCAGCGTATTTTTTATTTTCATGTTCCCAGTGCATGGATTTCTTTTATATCTTTGAGTATTTGTTTTTATTTTAGTATTCAATATTTGAGAAAAGCTAAGAGAAATGACGATATAAAAGCTTTTTCATATGCAAAAATTGGCTGGCTCTTTACAACAGGGGTTTTAATTACTGGACCACTTTGGGCCAAGCCCATATGGGGTGTCTATTGGAATTGGTCAGATCAAAGGTTAATTACTTTTTTTATCCTTTGGCTTATATTTTCAACTTACTTTCTCTTGAGAAAAAATATACAAGATATTCATAAATCCGCTCGTCTTTCTGCTGTAATTGCTATTCTCGGATTTTTAGATATACCATTAGTCTACTTTTCTATTAGAATATGGAATACTCCTTCTCATCCTGGTCCAATTATGGGTGGTGGAGCATCTTCTATGTCTCTAGAACCCGAAATGAGGTTTACTCTATGGTATTCATTTTTTTGTTTTTTGATTTTTATGTTTTTAATCGCCCGATTGCAAATAAGAAGTTTACAAATTAAATACCATATCTATGAAAAAAGAGAAAACATGCGATGAAACCAAATTTTAATTTTTTTCGCTCACACTGCTATTTTTTGATTCTTACTTGTATTTTATTGTTTTTTTCATATCAAATTTTTAGTAAGCCTCTATCTCAATCATTTGAGCAAAAATTAAAATATTTTTTAGAGGCTAATACTCAAAAAAGTACATCAATACTTTCCAGTTTTAGCGATAACGAATTAGAATCTTTTTGGAACATTTACAAAGAGAAAAAGACTTTGAAAGAAAAGCGAGTTTTCTGGTTGCTCAACGAGTATCACTCCAGAAAAGCAAATAAAATAGCAACGAATCGCCTTATTTATTTATTTATGGCAATGGTCTTACTTTTTTCGCTTATTCTAATATTTCTTTATACAATTATTTCTCAACAAAAAAAAATATTATCTAAGCTTTAATTTTTTAATAAACTTTGACCTACTAATAAAAAAAATCAAAATTCCAATACCAATTAACATGATGAGAACTCCATTATAAATTTTTAGATATTTAGAAACTTGACTCCAGTTATCTCCCAAAGCATATCCTCCCCAAATTAACAATGCGTTCCAAAAAATAGTCGCGAAACTAAAGGCCAGAAGAAATTTAAATATGTTCATTTTTACCATACCAGCTACAATCGCTACAAAAAATCTAATTCCAGCAGAAAATCGAGAGAATACAATAGTAAAAAAACCATATTTTTTAAACCAGTTTTGAATTTTTTCTATCTTTTCCTTTTCAAGTTTTTTCGCTATGGCTTTAATTTTTAAAGTATATCCTAAAAAAAAGATAATTTTTTGTCCAAAATAATACATAGCTAAAGCCCCTGCAAGGCTACCACCAAAAACAGAGCTAGTTAGCACAACAATCGAGAGTTTATCAACTCCAACAAGATAGCCACCTACAACAGTAACAGTATCACCAGGATAGGGAGGAAAAACATTTTCAATAAAAGCACTAAAAAAAATAAATAGCCAATAAAAACTGGGAGATATTTGGTCTAACCAAGATTGAGCATCCATTTTATCTTAATAATAAAAAACTCTTCTTATTTATCTTTGTCCTCCAAGCAGAGCACCATACGATTCACAGACTACAGTAATACTACTAGTAAAAAGAGGAATTTCTTCCTCAGGATCCTGATACACAGAATGAGTCAGAGTAGTAGTAGGAGGAGGAGGGGTCTCCAAACGACTAATCGTAGGATTCACACATCTATTGATTGCTGGTAATTGGCTTATATCACCTAAATCCCAAGATTTAGTGTTCTCGGCGGCACTATTTGGTAAATTAGAGGGATACGTGCCACTTATAGCCTTCAGCTGTTCTAATGTAAGACCTCTTGCAACCTCACCAAGGTCGTCGCCAGATGCAGGTTTGTTCCAATAATTATTTTCAAAGATTAAAAACATTCCATCAGAGGAAGCTATAATTGGATTAGAAGTTTTAGCGATAGTTGCACCTTCACCTGCAAAATAGCTACGCTTCACTATAAAATAAGGTCTATCATACCCAGTAGTAGGATACCCAGAAGCTTTACCGACCAAGCCACCAGCAAAAGAAGCAACCTCAACTTCAACTTCAACCTCAACCTCAACCTCAACCTCAACTTCAACTTCAACCTCAGATGCAGGTTCAACCTTGGAAGAAGCTACAATGCTACCAGAACCACGAAAATAACTATCTTCAATCGTTATGGAAGACCTAATTCTACCCCAACCTACTAGACCACCCGCTGCAATTCCAGTACGACGTACGTTGTGTCCCCGACTAATATCCCCTATACCATGAGCAAAAACTCCACGATCAGCTGAAAAATAACTATTTATAATTATTAGAGAAGCACCAGGACTCTGATTACGCCAACCACGATTCTCATCGTCCCCAACTCTCCCAACTAACCCACCAACTTTTACAGAGAAAGTATTAGGTGCCCAAATGATAACACCACCAAGACCTTTAAAATAACTATTCATAATTACCAGACCACGGCCAGGCCACTTACTCCCCATCACTCTACCTACCAGACCACCTGCATCTTCAACACCAGCAGCGAACACCAAACCAGAGATCACTCCAATATTTTTTATTTGAACATTACCATTGATACCATCTGTAACACCAAATAAACCAACGCTATTAACAGAACTATTTATCCATAGATTGGCGATAGTATGGGAATTACCATCAAAAATACCCGTAAAAGGTGTATTAGAATTACCAATGGGCACCCAACTGGTGTCTTGACTTGTATCAATTACATTCACATACTCACCATCATCATCTTTATCACCGTCATTATTTTTATCGAGAAGCCCTTTTCTAATTGTATCAATGCGGGTATTATTATTTGTGTCGAGCAAACTTAAAAGATCAATATCAGCCGTTAGCTCGTAGCCCCTGCAACTGTAGGTTGGTGGATTAGTTTGAGGATTCGTTGGGGGACAACCAGTTGAATCACCAGGATCATCTTCTTCTGATATTTTATAACTTGAACCAGCTAAATTAAAACGCATATTATTAAGCATTGAGGCAGTAGATATTTCAATTAGACCATCACCATCGATATCAACACCAAAACCATCGCCATCACCAGAGAGGGGTAATGAGAGATTTTCTTGCTGCTGCCCCATCAAAAGATCACCATATGATTCACACATTGTCCAATCAATAGTAGTGCTGGTAACATCTGGAATACACTCCCTAATCGCTGGTAGTTGACTCCTAGTGCCTAGGTCCCAAGCTTCTTCAGTTGAGACGGCACCATTCAACAAACGAAGTGGATGCGTACGATACGTACCCGTAATAGCTGTTAGTTGATTTAACGTAAGACCCACCGCACCTGCTGGAGTACCTATAACGTTACCTTGAACTCGTTTATTTACAATTATCCTATTAGAGTTATTTAAAACTTGAGGCACTTCTTTATTCCAATAAAAACTTGTGACTGTGGCTGTCAAAGTAGAGCTAGAAAAACCCACCAAAGTACCTGAATAAGAAACACCGGAAGAAGAAGAGGAAGAGGAAGAAGAGACCCCACCGAATCCACTAAAATAACACCTTCTGATCGTCAAAGAATTAGAAAAACCTACCAGACCACCTGAATAAGAATCATTAAAAGAAGAGGAAGAATAAACCCCACCAGAACTACTAAAATAACTATCTTCAATCGTCAACAAAGCAGTAGAAGAACCAAGCAAACCACCTGAATAAGAATCACCAGAAGAAGAAGAAGAAATTCTACCAGAACCACTAAAATAACTATTTGTAATCGTCAATAAAGCAGTAGAAGAACCAAGCAAACCACCAGAATAAGAATCACCAGAAGAAGAAGAAGAGAATATTCTACCCAAACCACTAAAATAACTATTTGTAATCGTCAACAAAGCAGCAGAAGAACCAAGCAAACCACCTGAATAAGAATCACCAGAAGAAGAAGAAGAGAATATTCTACCCAAACCACTAAAATAACTATTCGCAATCACCACTGAGGAAGAAGTCAAACCAGCCAGACCACCTGAATAAGAAGCCCCACCAGAAGAAGAAGAGAAAATCCCACCAAAACTATTAAAATAACTATTTATAATCGTCAACAAACCAGTAGAAGAACCCCCCACCAAACCACCTGAATAAGAATCATTTCCAGAAGAGGAAGAAGAAACCTCACCAGAGCCACTAAAATAACTATCCGTAATTATTAAATCATCAATAGTATTACCCACCAGACCACCTGAATAAGAAGAAGCATACAAAGAAGAGGAAGAAACTCCACCCAAACCACTAAAATAACTGTTTCTTATTGTCGTCAAAGAAGAAAGAGTAGAAGAACCCACCAAACCACCTGAATAAGAAGTGTTCCTAGAAGCAAAAGAAGAAACCCCACCAAAACCACTAAGATAACTATTTATAATCGTCAACGAAACAGTAGAAGAACCCACTAGACCACCGGAGTAAGAAGAAGAATACAAAGAAGAAGAAAAAATTCTACCCGAGCCTCTAAAATAACTATTTGTAATCGTCAAAGCAGTAGAGGAACCGACCAGACCGCCTGAATAAGAAGAAGCATACGAAGAAGAAGAAGAAGAGACTCCGCCCAAACCACTAAAATAACTGTTTCTTATTGTCGTCAAAGAAGAAAAAGTAGAAGAACCCACCAAACCACCTGAATAAGATGCCGTCGACCCAGCAGAAAAAGAGGAAATTCCACCCAAACCACCAAAATAACTATTTATAATCGTCAACCGACCAGTAGAAAAACCCACCAAACCACCTGAATAAGAGGTACTAGTACTAATTCCAGAATAAGAAGAAGAGGAAGAGATTGATCCAGAAGCAATCCTAGTATTACGTATTTCTGCAGACACTCCGCCCATAATACCAAATAAACCTGCGTAAACCTTTGCATTAACCAAAGAAGCAGTAATATTTACCCATAAATTGGCTATAATATAATTATTACCTTCAAAAGTACCAGTAAATCGACTTGCGTCATCATCTGTTGAATTATCACCAATGGGTATCCAACTTGTATCTTTGCCCGTTCCTATATCAATTATTGTTATTTGCTCACCTGCATCTGTCGTATCGCCGTCAGCATTTTTGTCAATGCCTTTTATCGTTGTATCAATACTCCCATTTTCGTTTGCATCAAGCAAACTCAAAAGATCAATATTGTTCATTAGTTCGTAACCATGGCAACCATCACTTGGGCAACCACTCGAGTCACCATCAGCATCAATTGATGTTTTATAGCTGCTACCCGCTAAATCATAGCGCATATTATCGAACATTGTGGCATTACATATATCAATGAGACCGTCACTATCAAGGTCGGCAGCACGACGACCAGCGATCCTGTAGCCTGAAGCGTAATTAAAATCTGTATCATGAGCAAATAATCTATAATAATAAACCGTATCTTTCATAATAGTAGTGTCTATAAAAAACGGTATATCTGAATTATACACTACTGTTGAGCTACCAATTAAATCACCACTTGCATAATCTTGTCCGATTGTTGGAGCATCTGATATTAAGCTTGTATTTCTTAAAATTAAGACTTTAAAGAAGTTTGGATTTTGAGGATTTCTCCAAGTAAGTTTTATATTAGAGAATTCTGCAGACTCACAACCTGCAAGCTTATAATTTATAACATTTTTTTCTATTATTGTACTTTCTTCAACATTAACTATTGGTTCATTGTCTTCATCTTCAATATTTTCAATCTCGACATCTTTAACCCCGATATCGTCCATAGGTGGTCTGTTTAACGATGACGCATCATCAACATTAGTACAGTGTATAAAGCTCAGCAAGAAAAGCGAACTCATAAAATAAGCAATAATCTTAAAAAAATTCATAACAAATAACTCCTCCTAGGGATAGTTCTTTTAAATAGAAATATTGTCAAGTGAAAAACATATTTTTTTATAGTTAAGTTTTTTTTAAGAGAAGAAGGTACTAGAATTTTTCTTATCTTTACCCGCGAGCCTTTGGCTTTTAAATATTAAAATTTACAGCCTTTAATCTACCTTTGCCCAGCAAGCAGAGCACCGTATGACGCACACATCGTCCAGTTAGTGACACCATCAAAATATCTCTAACGATAGGAGAATGCCAATGACCCATCAGACCGCCGAAAAATGGACTTATCTTTTTTAAAAAATTTATGAACATATTGACAATGGGCAGACCTGTTTTTATAAGCTGAGCTTTTGAGTCTAGATAAGATGATTAATTATTTTTTACTTTACAAACCGCCGACACCTAGAAACTTAAGAAGTGTATGATGAAAACTCTTTTTGATAAAATATGGGATAAACATACTATCCCTATAAAATTCTCTAAAGACCCTATCGACAAAAGAGAGCTTATTTATATTGATCTTCACTTAATTCATGAAGTAACTTCACCACAAGCGTTTGAATCTATCCGTATGAATGGGTATAAAGTACGACGCTCTGATCTGACATTCGCCACGATGGATCACAATATTCCTACAATAAATAGAGATCAGCCAATCAAAGATAAAATCAGTGCAAAACAAATTGAAGTTTTAAAAAGAAACTGTGAAGAATTTGAAATTAATCTCTATGACATTGATTCACCTCATAATGGTATTGTTCACGTAATTGGCCCTGAACTTGGGCTAACTCAACCCGGAAAAACAATTGTTTGTGGAGACTCCCACACCTCAACTCATGGAGCATTTGGGGCGCTAGCTTTTGGTATTGGTACCAGTGAAGTAGAACATGTTCTGGCGACTCAATGCCTTATTCAAACAAAACCAGCTAGTATGCGAGTAAATTTTACAGGTAAACTTTCTGACGGAGTATACGCTAAAGATATGATTTTAGCTCTAATCGGAAAAATTGGAACTTCGGGTGCAACAGGCTTTATTCTGGAATATGCAGGAGAATGTATTCAATCTTTGAGTATGGAGGCTCGGTTGACTATTTGTAATATGAGCATTGAAGCTGGTGCCCGTGCTGGTATGATTGCTCCAGATAACAAAACATTCTCTTATATTGAAGGGCGTAAGTTTTCTCCCAAAAAAGAGGCTTGGGATATTGCCCTAAAATATTGGAAAACACTTTATTCAGACGAAGAAGCCTATTTTGATAAAGAAATAACAATTGATTGCTCTAATTTAGCACCTCAAGTAACTTGGGGAACCTCTCCCAATATGGTAACTCATGTAAATGATGTCATTCCATCTCCTTTTGAAGCAAAAGACCCAATTACTAAAATCGGTTATACCAATGCCATTAACTACATGGATATTACACCAGGAACCAAAATTCAAGAAATTTCTCTTGATAAAGTATTTATTGGTTCATGCACAAACTCACGTATTGAAGACCTACGAGAAGCAGCAAAGGTAATCAAAAATAGAAAAAAAGCAAAGAATATCAAACAAGTTTTGGTTGTTCCCGGTAGCTATCAAGTTAAAAAAGAAGCAGAGAAAGAAGGTCTACACTCCATATTCATCAATGCTGGTTTTGAATGGAGAGACCCCGGTTGCTCAATGTGTCTAGCTATGAATGATGATGTTTTGCGTCCAGGGGAAAGATGTGCATCTACATCAAATCGAAATTTTGAAGGCAGACAAGGCAAAGATAGTCGAACTTTTCTAGTCTCCCCTGCTATGGCTTCCCTTGCAGCGGTTCACGGGCATTTTGTTGATAGTAGAAAAGAAGTATAATGCAAAAATTTATTACCCTAAAATCAACGATATGCCCCTTAGACATACCAAATATTGATACTGATCAGATCATACCTAAACAATTTCTTAAAAGAGTAGAAAGAAGTGGATTTGGTAAATTTCTTTTCTTCGACTGGAGGTACACCAATGATAATACTCCCAAAACTGATTTTAGCCTAAATCAAGCTGAGTACCAAGGAGCTAAAATATTATTAACTAGAGACAATTTTGGCTGCGGATCATCAAGAGAACACGCACCTTGGGCACTTCTTGACTTTGGCTTTTGTTGTATTATTGCACCCTCATATGCTGATATATTTTATAATAATTGCTTCCAAAATGGCATCTTACCCCTTATACTTGCTCAAGAAAAAATAAACCTGTTATTTTCTATCGTTTATAAAAACCCCCAGACTCTTTTTTACATTGACCTTCCTAATCAAAAAATTCTCTATAAGAAAGATAATCGAGAAGAAATACAAATTTTATTTGATATTGAAAGTAACAAAAAAGAGAAATTACTGAATGGGCTAGATGACATCGCAACCACACTTAAATTTGAGAGAGAAATTTTGGCCTTCGAAGCCAAGAGATAGACCACAGCAGACCTAGCCCAATAAAACAGCCCAAAAGATAGTAAACTCCACCTATACTATTTAACAGTAAACCAGGGGTATACTCAACTTGCTTTACAATATTATATTCAAAGTGATAAAGTAACACCAGATGCCTGAAAAAAGGGTTAGTCTCTTTAAGAAGCTTGAGGAGTTTTTTATATCTTTGGTGTCTTTCTATTTGCTTCATCATAACTCCGCCCATTCTTTGAAAATCTAAGTCTGAGTTATTTAAATATTTTTTTATATACGCTCTCATACTCTTATCACTTTGCAGTGCTACTTTTTGGAGTTCTAAAACAACTATTTTTGATTCATAAAATACTCCTTTGAATACATGCATATAAAGTGTATTATACTTTGGTAGCTGATGAAATAAAAATCCCATTAGAAAAATAAAAATTATCTTAATAAAACGCAATATAAATTCACCTAAATAAAATTGGAGATTTCCCTTGATAATAATTAGACATTTTTTCATAGGGGCTATTTTTAGCTGGTTGATAGTTATAAGGATAAGAAGCGTGCATAGGTAGAGACATTAAAATTGATTGAACTCGTCCATTTGTCTTCAAACCAAATAGAGTACCACGGTCATACAAAAGATTAAATTCAACATAGCGTCCCCTTCTGACTAATTGAAAATTTTTGTCTTCGTCAGAAAAGCTCTCTTCTTTTCGTTTTTCTACAATAGGAGAGTAACTAGCTAGAAAATGATCTCCTACACTTTTAATTAATTCAAAATGAGTTTCGTGGTCATCTTTTAAATAGTCAAAGAAGATCCCTCCGATTCCACGCATCTCTTTTCGATGCTTAATTGTAAAGTATTCATCACATTTTTTTCTATATTCATCATAACTATTTGGCATTACATCTTCCACTGCTTTTTTTAACGTTCTATGGAAATGTAAAAAATCTTCTCTGTGAGGATAATAAGGAGTCATATCAACCCCACCACCAAACCAAGAATCCTTATCTTCCATTTCAAAATATCGAACATTCATATGAATAGTAGGTATACGAGGCGAAAAAGGATGTAAAACGAGAGAAATACCACAGGCTGCAAATGACATGATCTCTTTCTTAAAATAAGAAGCAATATCTTTTGGTAGTTTTCCTTGGACAGCTGATGTATTCACCCCAGCCTTCTCGAAAATATTTCCATTTTCAAGAATTTTTGAACAGCCTCCACCACCCTCTACATGCTTCCATTCATCTTCAAGAAATTCGTTTTTATCTAATAGTGCCATTTCATGACAAATCTCCTCTTGAAGGTTTTTAGTATATTCAATCATTTTTTGAAACATATAAGTTAAGTTCTACTTTTAAAGAGCTTCAAAAGCAAATGATCAATAAATTCTCTTACGGCACCCTCTCCCCCTTTTTTTTTACAGATATAGTTTGCTTTTTTCTGTATTTGTCGTATAGCATCCTTAGGCGTCGCACTATAGCAAGCTTTAGATATGAGTTTCACATCATTGATATCATCACCAATATAGGCTAAATTTTCAAAACTCAATTGATGTTTATCAAGCCAATTATCCATCCATTTGATTTTATCAACAACTTGCAAAGCACATTCATCAACTTGAAGTTCTTTCGCCCTTTGCTTCACTAATGGACACTCTCGAGCACTCAAAAAACCAAACAAGCGACCTGTTGATCGCCATAATTTAATCCCTTGTCCGTCGTGTGCATGAAATTTTTTTAAAGTATCACCAGAAGATAAGTAATATAGACTTCCATCTGTTAGCGTTCCATCTACATCAGAAAAAATAACTTTGATATTTTTGATTTTTGGTCTCATTAATTCATCACTCTATTTAGTGCCACAGCTCTTCTTCTCGCTTCCTTTGGTTGAATTTTATATTTTTGAGCTTCCTCATAAATCATAATCGCCTCTGCAAAATTATTTTGCTCTTCCCAATATTCTGCAAGATTAAAATATATATTTCTAAGTGGAAGTGCATTGCGAAGTGCATTCAGCTGAGAAAATATAATCTTACTCTCTCGATATTGCTTTTCAATTAAATAAAATTGACTGATATTTTCTCTATTTTTTTGATCTGAAAGTATCTTTTTTATTTCTTCTAATCTTTTAAATAATAGATTTACTTTTTTATTTTGATTGTCAATATCCTGAATAAATTTAATTTGCAAAATCCTCAGTTTTTGAAAAGATATTAACATCAGCTTATATTTACGTAATTTTTTGAAGCTTTGGGCCATATAATTTAACGCAAGAAATTTTTTCTTGCGTTTTTTACCTTTATTTACAATATTTATCAGATTTTTTTCTTCTGTACGAAGCTTGTCTAAATAAGTACTTAAGACATTAATCGCCTTTTCGTAACGACCTGTTTTTTCATAATGAAGCTTACCTAATAAATATAAAAGATCAATCTTATTGTTCTTCAACTCAAGCACTTTTTCGTAGTATTTTGCTGCATCTATAAATTTTTTTTCTTGATAGCTAATACTGCCTAAAGAGATAGTCGCTTCTTTAAGTTCTCCATTAGTTAATTTTAAAGAATCTTGAGTGGTTTTATTAAACTCAAGTGACCGTTTGAAATAGAAACTTGCTTTCTTATTTTTATGCGAAGATTTATATTCTTTAGCTAGTTTAAAAGCTGTAAGAGGATTACTTTGATCAAGATTAACCGCCAACTCAAGGAGTTCAACGTATCCCCCAAAATCACTATTCTGTGTATAGTCATAGTCAACCGATTGATTAAAACTCCCCTTATATAAAGAATATTTATTAATTTTTTTTTGTCGATTTTTAATATTATCTTCAATTTTTCTTTGTAAGTCAGAAAACTCAACAAGAAAATTAGCCGATTCTTGATCCCATTTGTCTGCCTCTTTTTGGTAATCTGCTTTCAAAATAACAAAAGCATCTTTCAGTTTTTTAAGAATATTTTTTTTTACTGTGATGGATTGATTATTTGAACGAATTTTACTATGAATAGAATTTTTATCTTTAGAAAAATAAAGTGTATCATCTAAGATGATATTTTTTTCTCTTAAAACTTTAAGCTCTTGTGTGGTATCTTTTAAATCTTGAACCATTGTTTTATATTGATTCGCTAACTGAATTTGTGGGTCATCTTTATCTAAAAACTTAAATCTCTCTTGTGAGATAAAGATTTTAGGACTAAGACGTAATGTTCGGTAACGAAGAGCTTGCCTAAAATGAAATGCAGACTGATAAATTTTTGGTAATGGTAATTTTAATAAATTTTTTGCCATAGCATGATGCAATAAATATAGAGAGGAGGCTTCTTGTAATAAAAAGCCTTTTACTTTTTTTTTTCTGGCTTCTAACATATAAAGTCTACGAGAATTACTATTATAGGGAACAATGCCACTGCCTTTTGAATTATAGATTTCATAAATATCTTCTTTAGGGGCTTGTACCTTTTTTTGAGAGGAATTTTCTAAATAAAATTTATTTAACTGTTTATTTAAATTTCTAATTAATTCTTTAGGATTTTTTTGAAATTGCTTGATCATCTCTCTGATATCTCGTGGTTTATAGCTAATCTCGAATTCTTGAGAGATTAAAGATGAAAATGCTTCAAAAAAAAGAACGACCCCATAATATCTAAGATGAAACATACAAGCCACTCCATGTGGATATCGTAAACTTTTAGCTAACTAATTACTTAAAAAGAAAAGAATCAATATTTTTTAGCTCTTTCGTTTTTATTTTTTGCATAACTGTGACTAGTAAATCTAAACACGTACCACACCCAGTACTCGCATCCGTTTCTTTTATAATAGCTTTTAATGTTCTAGCCCCTTTTTCATAAGCTTGATAGATATCTACTTCACCAATATTCTTACACAAACAAATTTTTCTCGGTCTGATTAGTGAATTAAGCTTCTCATCAATATCCATAAATAACCAACAGCACTCGTTATAATCTCATTTTAGAAAAATATATGTAAATTTCTAATATAAGCTTCTTTTAGTCGATACAAAACTTTCAAAGTATATCTAATTGCCAAATAATTATTGAAGAGTCAATTAATTTTTTTGCTGATAAAAAAATTTAGACTCCACTAAAAAATTATTATCTCTGATTTTATCTATTGATTAAAGCATAAATTTAAACAAAAATAATAAACACTTAAAATATGTAAAAAAATCACAAGAAACTAAGACAATTAGTTCCATCAATTCTCCGATAGAAACAAGATAACCGTGGTGAAACGCCATCTATATTCTTAGTATGACAGGCACCCTGTCGACGCAACTTTACCAAATAAAGAAGAGAATTTTGTTCACAATTTACTAAAATATCATAAATATCTAGGTACTCACCAGAAATTTCTCCTTTTATCCAAAGTTCATTACGAGAGGTACTCCAAAAAGTAACAACCTTATTTTTTAGAGTATACTCAAAAGCCTTTTTGTTTGTGTAGGCAATAATTAAAACTTTTTTACTTTGAATATCTTGCACTGCTACAGGGATTATTCCTGTAGACGTAATTCCTTGCAATTTATTAAAGTCAATGTTGATTTTATTTCCTTCTTCAAGTAAAAAATTCATATAATTATTTTATCTACAGCTATTTCTTTACAGTCATCTCTTTTAGAGCAATATTTGCAAACATCATAAATTTTTTGAGGAAATTTATTTTTTTCAGTAATTTGAAAACCATTTTTGATAAAAAACTCAGCTTGATATGTAAGAGCGAATAAGTGTACAGGAAGAGCTATAGAACCTATAATATAAGCTTCAATGCTTAAAAGTAAAGACCTTCCAATACCAACTTTTATATAAGCGTTATCTACAGCCAAAGCACGAATTTCATATAAATGATCACCAAATGGAGTAAGATTAACACAACCATTCACTTGAGTGTCTTGACAAGATACCCAAGTTAAGCCAATTTCTTCTTGAATTTTACTTTTAGTTCTTGGTAACAATATCTTTTTAACTATAAAGGGCGTAATCAGATTAAAAATACAATCAACATCCGCAATAACCGCTTTTCTAATTATAAAAGACATTTTAAACACATACTATCGGTGAACCATGATACACCACAACATTGAGTTGTTAATGAGATTAAAATTATTAGACCAAATTAAAATGCAACACTAATTTGTTTTTTCATGAAGAATCGCTGTTTTAAAAGGAGCCCATTTTTTAACTTTTGACAAGGTTTCATAGGCTTGATCTTTTCCATAGACCGGCCCAACATATAATTTCATCCGATCATTACTTTTGGCTAAAAAAACAGGTAATTTTTGTTTTTTTAAAAAATGACCATGCCGATAAGCCATCATTTTATCTGTATATGTTTTAGCCCATATTAAATAAGTTTTTATTTGATTAATAGGCTTAAATTTATCCCTGATCTTAGAGATATTCTCAGTAGTTTTTGATTTTTCAGAACTATCTTTATGAGTTGAGGGTGATATATTTTTAGATATAAATATTTCATCTTGTTTTTTTGAAGGCTTCTCTTTTACTGGTAGTGTGTTCAGGCTCTCTAAATCATGCTCCAGATCAGACACAGATAATTCATTTGGTTTTTCTTTAGTATAAGAAACATAGACACCTCCAAAAGCACCCAAAGTAAACGCAAAAATAAAAATAATCATAAAGACAAAGAATTTTTTTGAATAATTTATCTTACTCAAAGTACCCTTTGAATAAATTTTAGATTCTTTTTTAGGCCCACGATAAGAGTAAAGTCTTTGAAAATCAATATCTTGCATTTCAACTACATTTTCGATACATTTGTAATAATAATAAGCAAAAAAGTCTAAAATCAAAATGATGACAAACTTAATTAAATAGATTATCTATTTTTTTCAAGTTTTAGGATAGAAAAGTTCAATATAATTGCAATAACCATGAAAAAATAACTCGATTTGATTTTATAAAACTTTTTGGTGGTATCCCAAAATTTTTAATACTATAAATTGCTTCAATTAGAGATTCATTTAAAACTTGATAGCCCAGAGATTTCTGAATTTTTACATCTAATACTTCTCCTAGTTCATTAAGCATAAACATGAGAGCAATTTTTTGGGGAGGAAAAATTCTAATTCGAACATAACCAGGAACATAATAATTTTTATAATAATCATATTGATATAAATTTTTTGGAGAACCGCCCGGAAGTATCCAGTAATTATGAATACTATCTCCCATTGATTTAATATACTTATATTCTTTATAAAGGTAGGTAGGTATTTGAGGAGTACCATCTCGATTCCATGATAAAGCACGTTTGTAATCAAAATTGTAACTAGCGGGTATCTGAGTTAGCCGACTATAGCGTTTTTTATGCTTTTTCCATAAAATTGATTTTTTTTTAAAAATTTTGACCATCAATACATCATCTTTCATTTGACTTTTAATTTGAGAAGCTTTCTGAAAACTTTCAAGTTTTAGCTGATCTTGTTCAGATAACCATTGAAAACCTTTTCTTTTGGTAAGTTTTCCTTGAGCTTGAAAAGACTTGTTTGACATATACACTCTTTCAATTTTTTCTTCAGATTCTTTTTTTTTAATATTTGGGCTCGTAATAATCATTGGTATTTTCCTTTTATTAAAATTATTTGAAAGACTAGTCTCCCCTAATTGTAATTCATAAAGAAAATCAAATATCACTTGGTTCATAAAAAGAGCCGAAAAAAGTAACCACGAAGCAAGAGTAAAACAAATAAAGAATAATTGATGCTGAGATTTAAGATATTTTTTGTTCATTATAACTTGATAGAATTTTCAAGTTTCCAAAAGTGACAAGTTATTTTTAAAACATATCTAAATTTTTAATAAATCAAGGAAACTTTTTTAATCAACAAATTCTAAGAAATATCCGCATAAAAATGCATAAGACGCATATACACACCAGGATTTTTTTTTATAAAATGCAACAAAGCCTCTTGTTTAATCACAAAAAGCTTCGTATCGCTTAATGTATAAGCTGTGAAAGGGCTTACCTCTTGTTTATGAAAAGAGAAAATATCTCCAACAAAATCACCAACATTTAATTTTTTAATGCAAGTATAATTTTTTCGAATACCAACTTGACCAGAGACTATAATATAAGCTTCACTAGACACTTCATTTTCTTTCAAAATTACATATCCTCTTTTAACAGTTTTTCGCCCAAGTATTGTTTCGAGTTGAGTTTTTTGGTGAGAGGTCATACCTCTAAAAATATTTGATTTACTTAACACGTCCCATGAGTTTGATTCTCTAATTTGAGCTAAATGTTTTAACTCTCGTTCTAGTTGAGTATTTTGTATGAAATGAAGAAATAAACTCTTTTTTATGGTAATCGTCTCGACCCTTGTGGCAGCCATGACATCAGCTGAACGTAACTCTTCTTTGACAATTGATCTTTCTCCAAAATATTCGTATTTTCCGTAGATTTTTTCAAAATCATTATTGGTACCCTTTACGATCACTGTTCCTGAAAGAATGATATAAAACTTATCACCAATAGTATTTTTTTGGATAATATATTCACCTTTTGAAAAACACTCTTTTTCAATAATCATTAAAAACTCTCTGGCTTTATCTAAAGTAAAGTCTTTAAAAAGATCCACGTTATTAAGAGTATCTAATAAATCAATAGCTCCCCCATGATGAACTTTTGGGATGTCAGGATAAAGAGTATGTTCAATACCAAATTTAGCTAATGTAAGATGCGAATCTTTAGGAAAATCTTTTGCTGCAATATGATACACATAAACTTTTTTCTGAATTTCTGGAGGTAAAGTACCCAAATAAGAGACAGGAGTATGCAAAGGAGGAATACCCGCTTCATGATAGATTATATCGTAATCCCATGAAAATTCTGACAAAAACTGATAACGCGTTTTTTTAAAAATCCCGTCAGTATTCATTTTTTTAATAATCTCAGGGTGATTTAAATGATCGGAGCTGTAAAAAAAAGTTTTACCTCTATAGCTCAAACTAAAACCTAAGGCTGGGATTGAATGAAGAGCATAATGAAACATAAACTCAGCACCCTCTATAAAGACTGATTTTCCAATAAGAATTGGAACAAAAGTGAATAACTCAAGTAGTCTCGCTTTACTGATTTGAGTTAAAGCAGTGTATTTACGCATAAAACTGTCCATAACCGTTTTAGTGCTATGTATAGTAATTGAGAACTCTTCTAATATTTTTTGAAATGTGCCGGCATCATGATCAGCATGACAATGAGTTAGAATCACATGATGAATTAATTTTGGATTGACATTTGAATCACGCAACCATTCAGTTGAGTTTACAGGTGGATCAATCATAATACCACGTCGATTAATCCAAAGGATGAAACCAGAAGTATTATCGTCGGGATCAAAACCATGACTAGGACCTAAACAAGTAATTCCAAAATCAGGAGCTTCGAAGGGCTCTTTAAGCCGCTTACCGATATCATATTTAATTTTATAGGGTATCTCCCAAGGAATTGATGCAATTTTTTTAGATTCTTCGTAAACTTCAAAGCCTTCATGTTCTTTCTTAATAATTTTTATATTTTTAGTTTCATAAATATTATGTTTGTAATTGCCGAATTCAATAAGATCTTCTAGTTTTCGGTTTCCTCGAAAATGATCCATTTCTTTTCTAAGATCGGGATAACCAAAAGAAGCCTTGCCATTAATGTACTCATTCTCTAAATCAATGACCTGAGGTCCAAAAACAGATTCAGTTAAAACAGTAATTAATTGCTTTTTTTGCTCATTTGAACAAATAACTACAGTTTTCTCTTGACACAGAAAATGATTAAAATATATAGGAAACTCTAGCTCGGCTACTGCAATACCTTTCTCTACATGGAATGTTTCTCCTGGCAATACAAATATCTTGGGTACTCTCTCAGGCAAAGACATAGTGTCTTTAATTGTCTCAGGTGGTGCACCAAATTGAATATACCCAATAGAGGTAGGTACAAGATAACCACCACGAGGCAAATAATTAGCCCCTTCTTTGATTTTAATTATATTTTTTTCTGTAGATATCACAAACTCTCTGCCAAGGAGGGAATCACAAGCTAAGTTGCACCGTCAAGAGGTAAATATTATTTATAAAAATTTAAAAAACTCTAAGAGTTATTATGAAAATTTTTATAAATGCTTGAAGAAAAAATTATACAGTTAAGAATGCATCTTCAAAAAGGAATTGTTTCAGTATAATATGCAAACTTCACCTGTTGGAGAACAGTCTTATCAAATGAGTAAAAATGAATAAGATTTTCTAACTTTTGTGATATTTGAACTTTTAATCCTATTTGCACTTATATTGATATCTGCTTTGTTCTCAAGTGGAGAATCGGCCTTTTTTTCACTAACTAGCACTCAAAAAAATCAACTAAAATTAGAGCAGCCCTATAAAAAGAGAAGTAAGTTTATTCTTGAATGCTTAAAGCAACCAGAGAAAACACTTTCAGCGATACTTTTGGGTAACTTGGCGACTAATATTTTTATATCAAATTTAGGGCACAGTTTAATTAATACTCATACAAATTTTTCTAATTTAAACGCAAACCTTGTTTCTTTGGTGCTAATTACTACAATTCTTCTTATTTTTGCAGAAATAATACCTAAAATTCTTACTTTACGAGTTCCTCTTCGATGGAGTTTAACTATTACCCCTTTTTTACGTACATGGTTTATAATTTCGCATTATTTGTCTCAAGCAATCTATTATTTAATAAAATATACAACAAAAAAATTATCGACCTCTCGAATCATATACAAAGAAGAAGAACTTTTAAATTCTATTTCATTAGCTTTTTCATATAAATTAATTGAAGAACATGAAAAAAATACACTTAAAAGATCGGTTATTTTTCATCATGATACTGTTTTTCAAACAATGATTCCACGCTCCAAAGTCTTTATGGTTCCTCATAATGAATCACCCATAAAAATAAAAAAAAAATTTTTAGATAATCATCAGGATTTCTCTATCATATATCATGTTACAACAAAAAAATTATTAGGTTACCTGCATAAAAAAGGATTAATTATAGTATTGTATAAAGGATTAAAATTAATTACAAATAAAATACAAAATATTATTTTTTTACCTCAAACAATGCCTTTAGACCAAGCCCTCAAAAATATGATTAAAGAAAAAATAGAGGTCGCAGCCATTGTAGATGAATCTGGGGAGTTTTCAGGAGTTTTAACACTCAAACATCTTTTAAAAAAACTAATGGGAGATTGGAAAGTAGGAAGTAAATTTGAACCAAATTTATATAAATTAATCAAGAAAATTGATGATCAAGTATATAGAGTAAAAGGTTTTCTCACCTTGAACCAATTTAATGATTTTTTTTCGATGCACTTGAAACATGAAGAGATTGAGACGATATCAGGTTATTTGATACACAAATTGGATGGATTCCCAAAAAAATCAACTTCCATTACAATTGATAATCTTGATATTTATAATATAAAGATGAGAGGGCATAGGCTGGATAGCTTTTTAGTGAGAAATACGCATGTACGTTGAAGTTAACATACTCACTATTTGTCTTATTGGCTCTATGTTTTTTGCAGGAGTAGAAACAGCAATGTTTGGTATAGGACCTCTTAGCCTAGTGCGTGGACATAAAAAAAGACTCTATTGGCTTTATTCTCATAAAGATCGAATTGTAATGACTTGTTTGATTGGTAATAATATCACAATTGTGGGAGCAACGATTATGATTAATCATATTGTACTTTCATCAGGCCAATTTTGGACAACATTCATGGCACTTGCCTTGGAGATTATTGTTCTTTTTTTATTTGGAGAAGTCTTTCCAAAAATAATCGCCCAACAACTTGGTCTTCGAATTCTTGAAATTCTTTATTATCCAATCAATATTTTTTATCACATTTTTATACCTCTTAGTAAAGTATTCTCTTCACTTACTAATTTTATTTCTCGATTTCTATCTACTTCTACCACATTCAAAAGAGAAGATATTTTTAATTTTTTATCAACACAAATGCACGGACAAGACATCATCAATAGCCTCATGAGTTTAAAAAAAACAAACGCGAAAGAAATTATGACTCCGCTAAATGAAATATATTCTCTTAATAAAAATAGCAGTATTACTGAGATAATGGATTTACTTAATACAACATCATATTCTCGCTATCCCATTTATGAAGAAAGGGGTGACCAAATTATTGGCTACGTGATGATCTCTGATATTTTAGGAGCCTCTAAAAATGAACCAATTTCAAATTTTATTCAAAAAGCTACTTATATACCTGAATTTCTTTCTGTAGACCAACTTCTATCTAACATGCAACGAGATAAGACACCTATGCTATTTGTTGTCAGCGAACTGGGGAGTATTATTGGCTTGATTACCTTAGAAGATATTGCGGAAGAATTGGTTGGAGATATTCACAGTAAGGAACAACCTGGCCTAGAGATGATTAAAAAAGAACAAGGAAAATTGAAAAATACATTTACACTATCAGGAGTTCTTGACATAGATGACTTCAATGATTATTTTAAACTAAATATCAAAAAAGATGGTTTTGAAACATTGACTGGATTTCTCATGAAAGAAAAAATGAATATACCTCAAAAAAATGATAAATTACATTTTGATTTTGGTTCTTTTACAATTTTAGACGGCGATCAAAAAAATGTTAGGAAATTAAGATTCAAACAAAACAAAATCACTTAATAAATCAAGATAAAAAAAAATATAAAAAGCTTCTTAGTGAAGTTAGACGTACTGTTTTTCAATATCAACTTATTGAAGAAAGTGATCGTATTATGGTGGCTGTTTCCGGAGGCAAAGACTCCATTGGATTACTATATTTACTTCTTGAACTTCGCAAGAAAATTCCAATTAATTTTGAAATATTTGCATATACGCTCGATCAAGTTCAACCAGGCTTTGATGCTTCAGAATTAGAGTCACTTTATAAGGAACTGAACATTGAATACTATATTGAAAAAGAAGATACTTACTCTATTGTATTAGAAAAAACAGCACCTAAAAAAACTTATTGTTCTCTTTGCTCTCGCCTCAGAAGAGGCATACTATATAAGAAACAAGATGAATATAAAGCCACAAAACTAGCTTTAGGACATCATTCAGACGATGCCATGGAAACTCTGTTACTCAATTTGTTTTATTCTGGACGAATGGCTGCAATTGCTCCCAAACTGCTAAGTGATGATCGACAACATACTGTAATTCGTCCACTTATTGAAGTCGATGAAAAAGAAATGAAGTGGTTTGCAGAATTTATGAATTTCCCCATAATACCTTGTAACCTTTGTGGCAATCAATCAAATTTACAACGACAACATATGAAGAAATTAATTCAAGAAATAGAAAAACTTAACCCAGTAATTAGAGGCTCTTTTAAATCTGCCCTCAAAAAAGTAGAGACTCGCCACTTATGGGTCAAAACTTAAAATGCTTTTAAAAACCAATCATTCCCAGAAACAAACTCATTTTCCTTTAAAAGAAGATGATTATTTGCCATTAATTAATTTAGCTTTCAAAGAAGATCAAGTGGATAATGATATCACAACAAAGTCTATCCCTCTTTATAAAAAAATTATGACAAGAATTATCACAAAAGAAAAATGTGTAATTGCAGGAATTGAGGTTGTACATACTATTTTTGACTTACTCGACCCGACACTTAACGTAAAACACTCTTGTAAAGACGGACAGGAGCTTAATCAAAACCAAGAAATTATGTCAATTACAGGAAATATTCAGTCAATTCTTCCTGCTGAACGAACTGCTCTTAATTTTTTATCAATGATTAGTGGTATCGCCACTTCAACAAGAATAGTAACTAAACAATTATCAAACTATGGAATCACACTTTTAGATACACGAAAAACAGTACCTGGCTTTAGAGTTTTATCTAAATATGCCGTATCTGTTGGTGGAGGTAAAAATCATCGATCTCATCTGGGAGAACAAGGCTTAATAAAAGATAATCATATTTCTGCCTATGGAGATATTAAAAATACAATACTTATTTTTAAAAAGAAATTTCCTAAATTATTTTGTCAAATTGAAGTTGAAAATAAACAAGAATTAGCAGAAGCCCTCTTAGCAAACCCAGACGGCATACTACTAGATAATATGGCACCTCGTAAAATAAAACAATGTGCAAATCTTATTAAAAAATATTCAAAAAAAAAGCAAAGAAAAATTATTATTGAAGCATCAGGAGGTTATAATTTAAAAAATATTAGACATCTGCAAAAAACTGGAATCGACTATATAAGTATGAGTTCCATAACAATGAATTCAAAACCAATCAATTTTAGCTTAGAGGTAATCAGTTCATCGTAGCTCTACGCTCATCAATTCTCCTTTTTTTAATTTTATTAACGATATTAAATGTTTTTATTCAATTATATTATTCTAAATTTATAAATAATGAGCTTGAATCTCTACCTTACCATGAAGTTGGCCTTGTTTTGGGAGCTTCTGTTCAAAAGAATGAACCTTCCCCTATTCTAAAAAATCGATTAGACAGTGTTATTCACTTATATCGTAAAAAAAAAATTAATAAAATTTTAGTGTCAGGTGATAATATAAAAAAGAAATATCGGGAAGTCGATGTGATGAAAGATTATTTAATAAAACACAAAGTAAATTCACAAGATATTTTAAAAGATCACCATGGAATTAATACACTAAGATCAATCATAAATATTAAAAAAACAAAAGGTTTCAATGACATAACAATCATTACTCAAAAATTTCACTTAAGTCGAGCTCTTTTTTTTGCTAAGCAACTTAATATAAATGCTCATGGTTATCCTGCGAAAAGTTTTAAAACACAAACTAAAAAGATCTATCATATTGGAAGAGAATTTTTGGCTCGCTATTGGGCACTCTGGAATATATCAATTATTTATCTTAAAAAAAAATTTGTCATTATATTTTGAATTCACCCAAAAGAATACAACCTTTAACAAAGTTTACGATATCTCAGATAGCCGCTGGAGAAGTTATTGAACATCCGGGTTCCATCGTTAAAGAACTCGTTGAAAACTCAATTGATTCAGGAGCAAAGTTTATTGAAATTTTTATTAAAGGAGGCGGATTTGAATCAATTCAAGTCAGAGATGATGGTCATGGTATTTTTAAAGATGACTTGCCACTAGCAATCAAAAGCTTTGCAACTAGCAAACTCAACACAATTGACGATTTATGTCATATCAATTCATACGGATTTCGAGGAGAAGCCTTAGGTGCAATTGCATCAGTCTCTAATATTTTATTTGAAAGTAAAGCTTCAGGCTCAGAAATTGCATATCAACTGACAAAACAAGTTGGAGAGGAACCTAAAGTTTATCCAACATCATTACCAAAAGGCACTAGAATTATTGTTTCTGATCTTTTTTATAAACTACCCGTTCGAAAAAACTTCAATAATAATCATAATAAAATAAAAAAAGAAATAATAGATATTATCAGTAATTTTTCGATGATTCATCCCTCTATTGCATACCACTTTCAATATAATGATAAAACAATCATTAATATTTCTCCCTCAACTAATCTTTCAGAAAGAATTAGACAATTATTCTCTCAAAATTTTTTAGATTCTCTCATCCCTGTTTATGTAGAAGAAGAAAATAAAATTTTAGAAGGATATATTTCAGGATTTCAATTTTATAAAAGTACCTCTGATTATATTCGTTTATTTATCAATGAACGAAATATCGTATACAAGAACTTATTAAGAATTTTAAAGCGAGTCTATGGAGAACTAATGCCTCCTAAAAAAATTCCGATTGCTATTTTATTTTTAAAGATTCCACCAGAGACAATAGATGTAAATGTACATCCACAGAAAAAAGAGGTCCGCTTTCAAGAAGAAAACTCAATAGACAGTTTTTTCTATAGAGCCCTTCGCAAGAGCATTGAATCTCATAATTCTTTAAATTTTAAATATTTAACAAAAAGAAAAAAAGAACATTCTCCCTCATCAATTAAAAGAGAAGATGAAAGTCACCCTTTTAAAACATCCCTATATATATCAGATAATATCAATGATAAACATATATATTCAGTAGAAGCAAATAAAAGAGAAAAGCAGACGAATACTAGCGGTCAGTCTACAAATTCATCATTTCCTAAAAAAGATATTTCAACAATAACTCACAGTGAAGCTACTTTTTTTTCTGAGCTCAAACTTCATGAAAAACTTTACGAACTTTTTGTAGTTGGTACTTCGGAAGAAGGTATATATCTTTTTGATCAACATACTATTCATGAAAGAGTAAATTATGAAAAATTTTTATCACGACTTAATAAAAATCAAGTAATAAAACAAGAGCTTTTAACACCGATACCACTAAAACTATCACTAGCAGAACAAGAAATAATAAAACAAAATCAAAGTCTTTTAAGCGAAATTGGTTTTGAAATACAAGAGATTGGTCCTGGGGAACACGGTATTTCTAGTATACCCTTTTACATTGCAAAAGACCAGGAAGAAGAAGCTCTTCAAACCTGTTTAAAACAAATACTTAGCTCAAAAGATAAAAAAAAGATAAATATTAATGCCGAAATACTCTTTAATGAATTGGCAGCCTCTTTAGCATGTCAAGCGTCGATTAAAAAAGGCGATCCTGAACCACTTTCACGAATTAGAGAGCTCATTGAAGAATTAAAAAAATGTAAAGCTCCCATGCGTTGCCCACATGGGAGACCAACCATGGTATTTCTAGGGAAACAAGATATCTCCACCTTATTTAAGCGGAAGTGAATTGATAATTTTCTAATGAAGTGCAAGAGCAAATTAAATTTCGATCTCCGTAAGTATTATCAATGCGGCTAACTGGAGACCAATATTTATTTTTTTTCAAATATTCTAAAGGATAAGCTGCCTCTTCTCTAGAATAGGAATGAGACCATTCATCAGTAATTAGATGTTGATGGGTATGCGGGGCATTTTTTATAGGGTTATCTTCTCGATTGTATTCTCCAATCTCTATTTTTGTAATTTCATTTCGAATTGAAATTAGAGCATCACAAAAACGATCAATCTCTGTTTTTGATTCACTTTCTGTAGGTTCAATCATCATTGTGCCCACAATTGGCCAAGAAAGAGTCGGTGCATGAAAACCATAGTCAATAAGTCGTTTGGCGATATCTTCGGCCTCAAGCTGAACACTTTTTTTAAATTCACGTAAATCAATAATGAGTTCATGAGCTACAAAACCACGAATATTTACAAAAAGGATAGTATAATCTTTTTCAAGTCGTTTTTTAATATAGTTGGCATTTAAAATTGCATATTCAGAAGCAAGTCGTAAGCCTAATTTACCCATAAGAGAGATATAAGCATGGGAAATAAGTAAAATACTAGCACTACTCAAGTGAGCAGCTGATACTGCTTTAATCGCCTTAGGTTTTTTATTTTTTATAAAAATATGGGAGGGTAAATAACAAGCAAGTTTTTTTGTCACAACAATTGGGCCCATTCCTGGACCGCCTCCTCCATGTGGTATTGCAAAAGTTTTATGAAGATTCAAATGACAAACATCCGCACCCAAAAAAGCCGGATGTGTAATACCCACCTGAGCGTTCATATTGGCTCCATCCATATACACAAACCCATTATTATTATGAATAATATCACAAACTTTTTTAATATTTTCTTCAAAAATTCCATGAGTAGAAGGATACGTAACCATCAAAACCGCCAAAGTTTCAGAATATTTTTTAACTTGTAGTAAAAGATCGTTTATATCAATATTACCTTTTTTATCACATTGTATGAGAACAACTTGCATCCCCGCCATAACTGCACTCGCTGGGTTTGTACCATGAGCGGAAGTGGGAATCAAGGCAACATTACGAAACCCCTCTCCCTGATCTTCATGATAAGCTCTAATTATCATTAACCCAGTATATTCGCCTTGAGCACCTGAATTAGGCTGAAATGAAACCGCAAATAGCCCTGTAATTTCTTTCAAAAAAGATTCAAGCTCTTGCACAATGATGGAATAACCAGAGACTTGATCTTTAGGAACAAAAGGATGTATATCAGAAACTTTTTCCCAACTCATTGGAGTCATTTCTACCGCTGAATTAAGTTTCATAGTGCAAGAGCCTAAAGGTATCATCGAAGTAGTAAGAGAAATATCTTTATTCTCTAATAATTTCATATAACGCATAAGCAATGTTTCTGAATGATACTTTTTAAAAACAGAATGCTGTAAGTAAGGAGATTTTCTTTTTAAGAAATTCGGTACTGAATCTATTTTAATTGTTGAAAGTAAAAGATTCAGATCAATTTCAAGACCTTTTGCCTTCATAAAAATATAACTTATTTCTTCAATATCTTCCTGCGTAGAAGTTTCGTTTAAACTAATCCCAATTGATAAATTTTCAAAGTAACGAAAATTAATTTTTGCACTGATAGCCAATGCTTGAATTTGATCTTTAAGAGATTTATTTTTGTGTAAATCAATTTTCAGAGTATCAAAGAAATGAGTATGTGACAATGAATAACCCATCTCTTTTAAATTTTTATAAAGTATGCAGGTTTGTTGATTAATTCTCTCAGCAATTTCTTTGATGCCACGAGCCCCATGGTATACTGCATACATTCCTGCTATACTCGCTAATAATGCCTGAGCCGTACAAATATTGGATGTTGCTTTTTCACGACGGATATGCTGCTCTCTAGTTTGAAGTGCCATGCGGTAAGACATTTCTCCATGAACAGTTTTGGAAACTCCAATGATACGACCTGGAACTTGTCTTTTATATTCTTCTTTACAAGCAAAAAAAGCAGCATGAGGTCCCCCATATCCCATAGATATTCCAAAACGTTGGCTACTTCCAATAGCTATATGAGCTCCCAATTCAGCTGGTGATTTAATAAGAGCCAAAGCCAATAGATCACAGGCTAACGCACTTCTGACTCCTTTTTTATTTAGCATTTGAATAGATGGCTCAATATCCACTAATTTACCATCTTGATCTGGATATTGTATAAGTGCACCAAAGTATGATGAGAGCTCGGCATTAGCTAAAAAATTGTCTGTATCATCTACTGTTACCTGGACCCCCAGGGGCTCGGCTCTGGAGAAAATTACATCAATAGTTTGAGGCAACACATTTTTTGAAATAAAAAAAAAGTTGGCTTCTTGCTTACTGACATCCCTCACACGAAAAAAAAGAACCATTGCCTCCGCAGCAGCGGTTGCTTCATCAAGGAGTGAGCAATTTGAAATTTCAAATCCGGTCATATCAGTAATCATTGTCTGAAAATTAAATAGTGCCTCAAGCCTACCTTGCGAAACTTCGGCCTGATAAGCGGTATAAGGTGTATACCAACCTGGATTTTCAAATATATTCCGTCGTATCACAGAAGGAGTGATTGTTGGATAATACCCTAAACCAATATAACTTTTAAAAACTTGATTTTTAGAGATTATATCTTTAAGTTTTGTGAGATATTGATATTCATCAAGACCCTCGGGTAGGGATATTTCTTTTTGAAGTAAGATTTCAGACGGTGCTACTTTTTGTATTAAATCTTTTAGAGAGCGTACTTCAACAAAATCAAGCATCTCTTGAAGCTCAGTTGGTGAAATACCTAGGTGTTGTTTAATGAAAGAAGACATTATAACGAAGCAAGAAACTTTTCATAAGCATTAGCATCAAGTAGATCTGATATATTTTTCTTTTTACTAGTATAATTGTCACTTTTTATTTTCAAAATCCAACCATCTTCATAAGGAGATTTATTAATTAGAGAAGGAGAGGAGGTTAGTAAAGAATTTACCTCAATAATTTCTCCTGAGAGAGGAGCGTATATTTCGGAAACAGCCTTTACTGATTCAACAGTAGCGACAATATCACCTTGTTTTACATGAATACCCTTGTTTGGCAATTCAATAAAAACGACATCTCCCATAGCATCTTGAGCGTATGCAGTAACACCAACCCAAAAGATATCAGCTTCAATCTTGAGCCACTCATGATCTTTAGTATATTGTAAATTTTTTACTATAGGTAACATAATTCAGTAATCTTAACTTCCCTTATTCAATCAACTCTGATTAATTAAGTATTTTGGCAAATAGAATAATTTAAATTTTAGTTGAATAGGTTGTTTTTTAAATTGCATATTTTTTAAGCTCTTCAAATTCAATATGTTCAAGTACTGAAATATGACATGCTTCTAAGTCAATTTGAGGAGCCATTTTTACCTCATGGGCTTCTAGCCATCTCGTCAAACAAAGACACCAATGATCACCAGAAACAAGACCTTGAAACTGATATGCAGGGATAGGTGTAGAAAGATCATTACCACGAGATGAGCTAAATTCTAAAAAATCTTTAGTCACGAGCACACATACGGTGTGCATTCCTAAATCTTCTGGCAAGGTATCACATTTACCATTACGAAAAAAACCAGTCATTGGATTTTCACAACAAATTTTTAAATCAGTACCCAAAACATTTTTTGCCATAATTATATCTCCTAGAGTGTCTTCATAAATATTTTTTTCACTTCGGTAATTCCTACCATAAGATGATCGATGTCTTGTACATCATTATAAAGATGTATACTGGCTCTACAGGTGGCTGGAGCTTTCCAAGCCTCCATAAGAATTTGGCAACAATGATGTCCCACTCGGATAGCTATATTTTCTTGATCTAGAATACTACCTACATCATGTGGGTGAACAGAGCTTATACCAAACGAAATTACACCTATTTTCTTGATGTGCCCTTTTTCGATCTCCTCTAATTTAGGACCATAAATAATAAGCCCAGCTTCTTTCATTTTTTTCATAGCATACATGATCAAATAATTCTCTTTTTTTTCTAGCTCTTGCCTATCGAAGCTATTTATATAATCAATGGCAGCCTGCAAACCAAAAACACCTGCTATATCAGGAGTTCCTGCCTCAAATTTATGGGGTGGTGTATTATAAACTATTTTTTCTTTAGAAACTGACAAGATCATATCTCCACCCCCCATATAAGGGGGAAGTTTTTTCATCAACTCCGCTTTACCCCATAGAATACCAATGCCTGTTGGACCTAGCATTTTATGGCCTGAAAAAACAAAAAAATCTGGATCAAGTTCTTTGAGATCAATACGACTATGACAAACACTTTGGGCTCCATCAACAATAAAAAGAGCTCCTTTCTCTCGTGCATATTTTTGAAATGGAGTTAGATCATGCATAATTCCCGTTACATTAGAGGCTTGGGCGAGTGAAACAATTTTTACACATTTATTTTTTAATTTTTTTTTAAAATCTTCAAAGACCTCTAAATTAATCGTGCCATTATCTAGATTAATAGGTAGATATTCGATTTTTAAAGAATGTCTATTGGCAATTATTTGCCAAGGAACAATATTGGCATGATGTTCTGATTCACTCAGAAGAATAATATCTCCTGAAGAAAAACCTCGTGACCAAGCGAAATAACTAGAATTGTTTAGAGAAGAAACTTGTGATAAACATTGAGTAATAAGATTTAACCCCTCTGTAGTATTACGCACATAAACGACAATGCCATCATCACAAGAATTTAAAAAAATCTTAATTTTTTCTCTACCCTCTTCATAAATTTGGCTAGCTTCCATAGATGCCTTATAGACACCTCGATGAATATTAACACTATATTTTTCATAATATCGTTGCACTGCCTCAATAACGGGCTTTGGTGTTAAAGAAGAGGCAGCAGAATCTAAAAATGTAGTTTTTGGATTTGATTTAAAAAATGGAAAATCTTTTCTAATATTATTAATTGATTTCATGGTATTATCACTTAGCTTCATCCCAATTTTTTCCAAATCTACCATTGATCTTTAGAGGCACTTTCAATGAAAAGGCATTCTCTAGTTTGTGTTTTGCAATTTCAAAGACTTCTTCTTTTTCGGAGATAGGTACTTCAAATAAAAGTTCATCATGAATTTGAAGGATCATCTTAGTTTTCAATTTTTTGTTTTCTAATTCTTGTTGAATATTAAGCATTGCTATTTTTACAATATCAGCAGCGGTCGATTGTATTGGTGTATTTATCGCCAACCTTTCAGCGGCCTCTCTTTTAAATCGATTTTTATGATTTAAGTCATTAATCAGTCGCTTTCTCCCTAAAAGATTCTTTGAATAACCCTGTTCTTTTGCAATTTCAATAGCGGAAAGCATATATTTTTTAATACCAGGATAATTAGTAAAATAAGCATCCATAAGTAAACCTGCTTCAAAACGAGAGATATTTAAATTCTGAGAAAGCCCCCACTCAGTTACACCATAAATAATTGAAAAATTAAGAATTTTTGCTTTTGATCTAAGATCATTAAATTCTGCAGTTCTTTTCATTAAAGCCAACCTTTTAGTATCTAAGTCAGCGATTTTGATTGTCTCACCTACGGAAAACAGAGTATTATATTGATTTTTTTCGTCTTTTAAAGAGCTAGATGCTAGGTCCCATTTTATTTGACTATCACAAAAATATTGATTAAAAAGTAAATAAGTCGCTTGATCATGAATATCCTCATCATTCAAATATGCTTGTAAAAGATTTTTATCTTCACTATAGTGAGCTAAAATTCTCAACTCTATTTGACTATAATCTAAAGAAAGGAGCTCACATCCTGTTGGTGCGACAAATGCTCGACGCATCGCCCTGCCTTCCTTCCCTTTTATTGGAATATTTTGCAGATTAGGTTCCATAGATGACAACCTCCCCGTAGCTGTTATCACCTGAGAAAAAGAAGTGTGAATTCTGTTAGTAGGTTTATAAACAGCTTGAGGCAGAGGTAAAAGATATGTGGATAACAGTTTCGATAAAAGTCGAAATTCAAGCAAATGAGGAATCACTGGATGCTTATTTTTGAGAGACTCTAGAACTTTATGATCAGTCGACAATTGTCCTTTCCCTGTTTTTCGATCAGAGACAATACCCAATTTAGTAAAAAGGATGCGTCGTAATTCCTGCGTACTTTGAATATTAAAATGTTCTCCTACGATTACAAATATTTGCTCTTTAATTTTTTTTAATTGATCTTCATATATTTTAGAAAGTTTTTTGAGATAGTCTGTATCTAAGACTACACCATTTTCTTCCATAATCATAATAACATAAGCTAGAGGAAGGTCAATTTTATGATAAAGCTCATATAAACTTTTTTTTTCGATCATTGGTAGTAGAGTTTTATATAACCTTAGAGTAACCTCTGCATCTTCACAAGAATATTTAGCAACTTGATCAAGAGATACCGATAATAATGTTTTTTGTTTTTTACCGCTGCCAACCAAGTCACTATATTTGATTGTTGTATGTCCGATATGGTCAAGGGCCATATCATCTAAATTATGTCGTCTTTGAGTAGGCTTTAATAGAAACGATAAAAGCATAGTATCAGCAATAACTCCTCCTAGATTTACTCCATGGCGCCTTAAAACCAACCAATCATATTTAATATTTTGTCCTATTTTTTTAATCTCTGAAGATTCTAAAAATTCACGAAGCCACTCCAAAACTTCGCTACCATTATAAAGAGATTTTTTATAATCAGGATGTATATCATTGAGTGGATTAAATAAATCACTTTCTCCCACCGACTCTGTTTCTTTTATAATTTCTTCAAAAATACAAGGGATGTAAACACTTCTGTATATTTCCTTTTTTGATAATTGATCACTCCATGCAATGGCGACGCCTAATAACTTGGCTTGCATAGGGGAATAATGAGTCGTTTCTGTATCAACAGAGACAAATTCTGCTTTTTTTATTTCTTTTTTGATGTCTTCCCATTCAGATTTTGTGCGAATAATCAAAGAATACTCTCCGACTCCTTCTGCTTTCATCTTTTTTTTATCAGCAAGTGTTAGCCAATCTTGGTAAACTACATTTAATTCCTTTTCTTTAAAAATTGTAAAATAAGATAAAGAATTTTTAATAAAATTTTTGGTGTTTAATTCTTCCAATGTGTGTTCCAGAGGCACATCTTTTTTCAAACTAATTAATTTTTGTGAAAGAAAGGCATTTTCTTTTGATACAATTAACTTTTTTTTGATTCCTTCTGATTGAAGAATATCAATATTATTATAGATACTTTTAAGATCTCCATATTTTTTTAACAACTCGCTCGCCCCCTTGGGTCCTATTCCTTTTACACCTGGTATGTTATCAGAACTATCTCCTGTCATCGCCAAAAAATCAGTCATTTGTAAAAAATTAATACCTAAATCTTCTTCGACAAATTTTGCATTAATTTCTTTAAATTCACTCACTCCTTTTTTAGGACGAAATATTCGCACATTTTTATGAAGCAATGCGAATAGATCTTTATCACCACTTACAATTATAATTTCAATCTCTGAATTTTTATATCTCTCAACCAAAGATGCGATAGCATCATCTGCTTCTACATTTTCAGGGATAAATGTTGGTGCTTTTATTATTTTTGCGATATCTAAAATTTCTTGTAATTGAACTTTTAAATCATCAGGTGTTTCTGTTCGATTTGCTTTATATTCTGAATATAATTCATGTCTAAAATTATCCCCTAGCGGATCAAAAACAAGCAAAAAATAATTAGGGCTCCAGTCCATAAGAAGTTTAGCTAACATTCGATAAAAAGAGAAGACAGCCCCCACAGGTAAACCCAATGAATTGGTAAGATTTTGCCTTTCCATCGCATAATAGGCACGAAAAGCTATCGCGTGTCCATCAATTAACATGAGTTCTTTTTTAGTGGGCATTATTTATTGTAAGTGTTCGACTAATAGATTAGTGGCAGTATCTTTTCTCCCTAGTCTAAAAATTAGTGATTTTCTAGTCGCTCCTTTTATTATATAATGCTTAACCTTTTTTTGTCTCTTTGCAAGTTCTTTCGCTTGTTCATGTAAAAATAAAAAATCATGCTCAGGGCTCAAAATTAGTATAGGAAAATTAATTTGATTTTTTTGATATAAAAAGGATAAACTATTCACATCCACACCATAAAAGATACGCTGAATATGATTTTTTTGAAATGCAGAGTTCGTGTTAACAACATCTAAAATAGGTGATAAAAAAATCATTTTAGATACACTTTTTTTAATATTCAAAAAATCTTGACTTTCAAGTTGAGGACGTAAAAAAATAGAACCTAACAAATAAGCACCTGAACCAAAACCAGAAAGAACCAAACGTGAGGGATCCCCTCCAAATTGTCGGATATTTTTTTGGATCCACAAAAGTGCCTTTCGTAAAGTTTTTTCTTGCCTCTTAAAACCCCTACTTTTTAAAGTTTTTTGATCTTTAAAATATCTTGTAATAAAGCCAAAATAGTAAGGCAGTTGAACCGAAACATAAACAAAGCCTTCCCGAGAGACGACACCAGCAATATGGGCATAATTTTTTTTATTATGCCCCTGCCAAAGCCCACCGGGAATAAATATAAATACTGGATATAATTTTTTATTTTTTATTGAATTTTTTGCATAAATATCAAGCCTTGATGATGTGTCTTGATCGTACATGACCTCTTGATAGATTAATTTTTTAGAAATTTTATGTTTAACTGGACGAACACTCAAAACAGATGCCTGATCTAAAACTACAATTAAATTTTCTATAATATAAAAGCTTACCAAAAGAACCGATAAAACAAGAAAAACTCCAAAATAAATTAACTGTTTTTTATATTTCATACGAACAAGAATCGCTTTAAATAATAAATTTCCACACTAAGCATAGTATACTTGACGAACTGATAAGTAAAATTTTAACTAATTGACAATATTTAAATCGTATTTTAGAGCCTTTCCATTCCGCTCCAAATCAATAGCTACATTAGACGTAGTTTTCATTGATTTCCACAATTCAAACATTCGCTCTGTATCATTAAGCTCAAAGCCGTTAATTTTACGAATAATATCTCCGCCACGAGCACCTATTTTATAAAATAAATGCGAAGGTTTCACTTTAAATATTTTATACCCTGCTATATTTCCATTTTTAAGAACGGGACCAAAGGAAGCACCAGTATAAATAGCTGCTGGGTTTCCATTTAAGATTTTAGCAGCGTCTTGTCTAGATATCGTTTTTCTAATTCCCTTGGTATTCTTTTCTTGTTGTTTAGATTCTTCAAGAGCAACAGCCAAGGCATTCTCCCCAACTTTAATTTTTATCTTTTGTTCACCACGCCGCACGACAACATACTCACGACCGATCCAGATAATTCGATCAGTACCAATCCTTCTACCAATTCCATATTCTCTGGTTCCCTTCATTTCGTCATTGCCTAATAAATTCACAACAACACGAGCGAAAGAAGGGTGACCATCAATAGTACCCAAAACTGTGTAATCTATTTGGGAAACCTCTTCTATCTCTTTTTCTTCTGTAAAAGTAACCTCAGAAAAGATTGGCCCTCCAATAATTTGAAGAACATCAACAGACCTAGAGGAAGATATTTTATTGTGCCCGTATCTATTTGATAACTTTACTGAAGAAACCGCTTTATTCGGCGATGCGATATAAGCTAAAAGACTAGCGTCGAGCATTCTAGCTAAACCAAGACCTATAAGAACTGCGACTATATAATATAAAGTTCGTGGAGAAGTCTTTAAAAGATTGAAAACCAAAGAGATATGACTAAACAAGGTATCTCGTATAGAAGTAATTTTTACTTGAACTATCTTTAGCTGCCTTTCATTCATCTATTGATTTTAATTTAGCTCTTTTTTTCGTCAAGTTTTTATTATTATTTTTGCTTATAAAAATGTTAATTAGACAAAATTTCTCTCAAAAACGACCGGCCTTTCTGTAGAAGAGCTTGAGTGCTTACGATCATAAGCGAATCGTTTATGATCAGCAAAAAAGAGCTACCTTTTTACCTACCCTCTACAAACTTCAGTAAAAAAACTAAAGTTTGTAAAATTTTGGATATTCAAATCTGGGATCATTTAAAGAAAGCTTTAATAAGATTAAGAATAAATATTCAACGGATAAAATAAATACACCAAAAAAAATGCCTTTGTGTCATTATAGCCACGAAGTGGCGGAACTTCTCCATCAACTCAATATTTCTTTGGTCGCTACCTTCTACATGGAGGGGAAGTTAATTTTTTTTAGCCCTCTTGAGCGAAATAATACAATTTCTCTGATTCAGTTCCCTCGTAATTTCAAAAGGCCCACTGGTATTGTTATTCAAAATAACTTGATTTATCTATCAACCTATGATGAAGTTATCGTATTTAATGGATCAAAAATTCTTGCCAAAAACCATAAAGAGAAACCAAACACCTATGATATCGTATTTCAACCAGTTGCCAGCTACCACACTGGTTACTTAGACCATCACGATTCTATTTTAGTAGAAAACCAATATATTACTGTCAGTTCTTTGTTTTCTTGTTTAGGTAAGGTAGATGGTATCCATAGTTTTTCTCCAATATGGAAGCCATTTTTTGTCACGTCTCTAGCTCCGGAAGACCGTTGCCATTTGAATGGTGTTGCTGTTGAACACAACAAACCTAAATATGCATCTTCTTTTTGCCAGTCAAATAAAGAACACACATGGAGAACATTGCCCACGAATAAAGGTGTTATTATTGATGTGGAGGCAAATAAGATCTTAGCAGAAGGGTTTATTCGCCCACATTCCCCACGTATTTACAAGGGCGATTTATACTTGCTTAATTCTGCTGAAGGTTCTCTCGTTAAAATAGACCGCACAACAGGAAATGTAGTAACATTGGCTGTGTTTCCCGGCTTTACCAGAGGGTTAAGTTTTTATGAAGATTACGCTTTTGTTGGTTTATCTAAATTACGCGAAGGAAAAAATCCCTTAGCTTTGGAGTTTCCCATCTACAAAAGTGACGCCAAACTCAAATCTGGCATCGCTGTCTGGCAATTATCAGTAAACCGTCTCGTTGGTTTTATTGAATATACCACTGAGATAACAGAGGTCTACGACGTTGCTATTTTAGAGAATTATAGACGACCTATGATATTCAATACCATCAGTGATTCTTATCGTAAGTCATTCATCCTTCCGCATGACGCCTACTGGGAGGTTGAAAATACCGAAGCTTAAGTAAACTTAACCAAGGGCGATCAAGGCGTAGAATAGACTTGTCAATCGCAACAAAACAAAACAAGACAACGTTGAGCACACACCTTAAATGAGCATTGTGCTAACAACCCACGTTTTATTCAGAGTCGGCAGGCTCAGGGTTCGATAACAATTGATTTTGAAAAATTCATGTCAGAGGAGATGTTAGAGCCAGCTACTCCTGTAAAGTCACCCGACCCAGTCCCATCGCCCAGATAAATTCGGCTTTTTTCGTTAGGACCGCTATTGGCAACGACAATGTCTAAATCTCCATCACCATCAACGTCACCCACAGCAATGGATTTTGAAGAATGTTCGTCAGTGGAGATGTCAGAACCTGCCGCAAAAGCACCCGCCCCATCGCTCAGATAAACTCGGTTGACGCCGGTATTGGCAACGACAATGTCTAAATCTCCATCACCGTCAACATCACCCACAGCAATTGAGGTTGAATTATTCATCTCAGAGGAGATGTTAGAGCCTGTAAAGACACCACTCCCATTATTCTTATAAACTTTGTTGGTTTGACCGTAATTGCCAACGACAATGTCTAAATCTCCATCACCATCGAGATCACCCAAAGCAATTGATCGTGAATCATTCATATCAGAGGAGATGTTAAAGCCCATAAAGCTAGGCGTATCACTCCCATTGTTCAGATAAAATCGGTTGACCTTTTCATTATTGGCAACGACAATGTCTAAATCTCCATCACCATCGAGATCACCCAAGGCAATTGATCGTGAACTAAATGCATCAGAGGAGATGTCAAAGCCTGTAAAGCCACCCGCCCCATCGTTTATATAAAATCGATCGGGATCCGTAACATAGCGATTCTGTACATTGGCAACGACAATATCTAAATCTCCATCACCATCAACGTCACCCAAAGCAATGGATCTTGAACCATGTGCGCCAGTGGAGATGTTAGAGCCTGCTACAAAACCACCCGCCTCATCGCTCAGATAAACTCGGTTGACGCCGATATTGGCGACGACAATGTCTAAACCATTCTCACCATCGAGGTCACCCAAAGCAATTGATCGTGAATCATTCATATCAGCGGAGATGTCAAAGCCTGTAAAGCCACCCGCTCCATCACTCTGATAAACTCGGTTGACGACACTACTATTGCTATTGGCAACAAATATTCTCTTTGGCTCTGGCATTGACTCAGTACCTGGCATTGTCTTTGAACTACCTGTACAATGATAAAAAATCAAAAGACTCAACAAGAGAGCACCTCTGAGGCCAGAAAGTTGTCTGTAGATTTTTTTCAAAAAGCGAGAGATATAACGCCTCAACTCTTTTTTGCTATAAAGTGCAAACTCTTTACACCGCGAAGCCTCCTTCTCCAGATATTTCTGGGCTAAGCTACGAAGTTCTCTTTTTCTATGACCAAAGGGCGTGTATTGTAATCGATGTTTATAAGACATAATAAAATTTTCTCCTACAGAACAATAACTCATCTTAAAAAAAGATGAGTTATTATCGATAAACTACATCATCATATTGTCAACTTTTTTTATGCTGTGTGTAAGTTTAAACCTAGCTTCTCGTGTGTTTATGAAGACTACAAAACGGGCAAAATGCCCGTGATTTCTTTAATGCTTTATCATAAAAAAAATGAGCATTGTGCTAACAACCCACATCTTATTTTATAACAATTGATCGTGAATTATTCTCATCAGTAGAGATGTTAGAGCCTGTAAAGACACCACTCCCATCGCCCAGATAAACTTTGTTGGTTTCACCAAGATTGCCAACGACAATGTCTAAATTTCCATCACCGTCAACGTCACCCAAAGCAATTGAGTATGATTTATTCTCATCAGAGGAGATGTTAGAGCCAGCTACTCCTGTAAAGTCACCACTCCCATCGCCCAGATAAACTTTGTTGATTTCACCAAAACTGGCATTACCAAAATTGGCAACGACAACGTCTAAACCATTCTTACCACCGAGATCACCCAAAGCAATTGATCGTGAATTATTCGTATCAGAGGAGATGTTAGAGCCAGCTACTCCTGTAAAGTCACCACTCCCATCGCCCAGATAAACTTTGTTGGTTTCACCAGAATTGCCAACGACAATGTCTAAATGATCATCACCATTGAGGTCATCCACAGCGATTGAGGTTGAATCATCCGCATCAGAGGAGATGTTAGAGCCGCTAACTCCTGTAAAGTTACCCGTCCCAGTCCCATCGTCCAGATAAACTTTGTTGGTTTGATCGTAATTGCCAACGACAATGTCTAAATGACCACCACCATTGAGATTACCCAAAGCAATTGAGTATGTTTTATCCGTATCAGAGGAGATGTTAGAGCCAGCTACTCCTGTAAAGTTACCACTCCCATCGCCCAGATAAACTTTGTTGGTTTGAGTGTAATTGGCGACGACAATGTCTAAATCTCCATCACCGTCAAGATCATCCAAGGCGATTGAGGTTGATTGATCCGTATCAGAGGAGATGTTAGTGCCTGCTGTAAAGCCACCACTCCCATCGCCCAGATAAACTCGGTTGACTTTATTAAAATTGGCAACGACAACGTCTAAAACATTATCACCGTTGAGGTCACCCACAGCAATTGATCGTGAATCATTCATATCAGCGGAGATGTTAGAGCCTGTAAAGACACCCGCTCCATCACTCCGATAAACTTTGTTGGTTTGTCCAAGATTGGCAACAAATATTCTCTTTGGCTCTGGCATTGACATTATATCTGTATCTGGCATTGATGTATCAGGCATTGATGTATCAGGCTTTGATGTATCTGGCATTGATGTATCAGGCTTTGTGCCAGTATCAGACTTTGTCAAATCCGGCATTGTCTTTGAACTACCTGTACAATGATAAAAAATCAAAAGACTCAACAAGAGAGCACCTCTGAGACCAGAAAGTTGTCTGTAAATTTTTTTCAAAAAACGAGAGATATAACGCCTCAACTCTTTTTTGCTATAGAGTGCAAACTCTTTACACCGCGAAGCCTCCTGCTCAAGATATTTCTGGGCTAAGCTACGAAGCTCTCTTTTTCTATGACCAAAGGGCGTGTATTGTAATCGATGTTTATAAGACATAATAAAACTTCCTCCTACAGAATAATAACTCATCTTAAAAGAAAGATGAGACATCACCAGTAAACTACATCTGTCCATATTGTCAACCTTTTTTATCTTGTGTGTAAGTTTAAATCTAGCTTCTCGTGTGTTTATGAAGACTACAAAACGAACAAAATGCCCGTGATTTCTTTAATGCTTTATTTAACTAAAATACTTTCAGAATCAGGATGATTCTGAGAGAAGATTGCCAGCAACAGCCCAATTTTCCCTACTGACTTCTTCAATCACTACATATGTACTCTGTGGTGCTTTACCCGCAACATTTTGTAATATTTCAGTAATTCCTGCAGCAATTTTTTTCTTCTGAATAGGCTCCAAAGAACCAGCAACTTTAACCTGAACATATGGCATATCAACCCATTCTCTTCACTGCTCCAGCTTGTCAATCAATTCACAAACTTTTATATAAAGTTTATCTTTTAAAGTGGGCTCTATAATTTGAAGTAACATTATTTTCAAAGCTGCTTGTTTATTTTCAAGTTTATCTTTTTTATCTAAAAAAAGAATTAACTGAGAATAGAGCTGACGCACATTTGGAGGTAGGCTTTGAAGTAAGTTTTGTAAATTGATGAGTACCACCTGATACTTAATAACCTCATTTTTAATTTTTTTTATATTGTCAGTTTGAAAATATAATTGATTACTTATCATAGATATTTGTCTTTCCCAATCAATATTACTTCCTTTTTTTGCTTTAGAAACTAATTGATTTAGAGTAATACACGCATTAAATTTTGGCTCTAATTGCAATAACCATGTCTCATAGCCTTTATTATCTTTATTTTTAATAAAGATAGATAATTTATTTGATAATTGAACATATTCTTTAAATGAAATTTGTTGCCCCAAGTTATCCAAAGTGGCTACTTCTTTTTGATTTATGTCTTGATAAGGCAATTCACTTTCAAGTGGGAAGGAGAGTGATTGAGCTTTAGTAAAATCTTTTTCGTGTAACTCCAGCAATAAAGTTCCCAACATTTTTTGGGTTTTCAATTTTTGGGGTGGAGCTTCTATCATATCTTCATTTGTATTTTTATTTTCTTTTACTGATGATGCCACAGGTGTTATTGATATTTTTTCTTCATGATCTTTATTGGGCATCCACACAAAAGGAGGTGCTTTTATAAATACTGATTCAAAATTTTCTAAAAGAGAATGAGAAGGCATTTTTAGAGGATCTTCAAAAGAGTCTCTATATTTTGGAGTTTCACGATCAAGTAATTGTTGTTTTGTTTGCTCTAATACGGGTAAAAATTGTTTACCAAAAAAACTAGAAAAGGCAAAAGAATCTAATTCATCCACATATTCTGCAAGAAGATTTATTTTATTCAGATAGTCATCTAGTTTTAGAAAATTTTTAGCTAGAAAATTCTCTAAATTACTCAATTTTTCGCGAACAAAAATTTGGTCAAAACCTTGCTTCTTTGTCATGTAGTGCTTTAAAAGTTTACTTGTTGTATAAAAGTAAGCCATCAGTTCACCTGCATGAGTGAACGAGTAATTTTCATCAATTTTTTGAACAAGAATATTTGTGCTCATTTTACAACTAAGCCTTTCGAACGCTTTGTATGATGCAAACGATAAAAATACTCAATCGCTAGCAAATAACCTTCATAGCCTAGCCCCGCAATAATGCCTTCTGCAATATCAGCAAGCAACGATTGATGTCTAAATTTTTCTCTTTTATAGATATTACTTAAATGCACTTCGATAAACGGAAGTGCCACTGCTAAAAGACTATCTCTAATTGCGATACTCGTGTGGGTATAGGCCGCTACATTAATTATAAAAACATCTATTTTATTTTTTTTCGCTTTATGAATACAATCGACAATCTCTCCTTCATGATTACTTTGAAAAAAATCTAACGTCACATTGGAAGGAATATTTTTTTTCAAATAGTCTTCTAGATCATTAAGTGAAAAATTACCATAAATTTCTTTTTCTCGACTACCTAATAAATTCAAATTAGGTCCGTTAATGACTCTAATATTCATAATATTAAATTTTAGAACTCACTGACATAATAAAAAGTCCTCCAATATTTCTCGAATTTCTTTTATTTCTATTTTTTGAGAGATACGATATTTGCCAATTTTATTTAAAAAAACAAAATAAATAAAACCTCTCTGATTTTTTTTATCATTTTTCATAAACTCCACTAATTTTTTGACAGTAGGCATCTTTTTCATTTTACTTTTTTTTTCTTGTTGAATATCTCCCAATTTGGTGGGTAAATTAAGTTTATTTAATAATTCTTGAATTTTTTCCCATTGATTCTTGGAGATCAAATTCTTTCTATATGAATAAAATGCAGCGAAACAAATGCCTATTGAAACAGCTTCTCCATGAGAAATATGCTGATAATCAAAATATTTTTCCAGACTATGAGCGAGTGTATGCCCTAAATTTAAAATTGACCTCAAGTTACGTTCTTTTTCATCTTTTTGAACAACCCATTTTTTAATAGAAACACTCTCGTAAGAAATACGGTGCAGCACAGATAAATCTCTTGCAGCGATTAAACGAGCATTCTTTGAAAAAAAAGAATAAAATTTTTTGTTTTTAATGAGAGCTGACTTAACCGCCTCCGCTAAACCACAACGTAACTCACGATCAGGCAGTGTTTTTAAAAAATCTACGCACATCCAAACAGATTCTGGTTGATAAAATGTCCCGATCATATTCTTTCCTGAATCAGAGTTGACACCCGTTTTACCTCCAACAGATGAGTCAACCATCGCTAAAAGAGTTGTTGGTATCTGCAAATAAGAGACTCCTCGCATATAAACAGAGGCTAAAAAACCTGTGATATCACCAACTACACCTCCACCAAATGCAATAAGTATACTTTCTCTATCAGCACCTAACGAGCTTAGTTTGTCGACTAAAAAATTAATAGTGGTAAGTTTTTTTTGATTTTCACCTTCAGGAATAATCAACGTATTACGTTCTAAAAACTGACTGGTGATCTGAACTTTATATAATCTATAAAGAGTTTCATTTGTAATTAAAAAACAAGGTCTTTTACCCACTCTTTTATGAACTTGCACAAACGTTCGCTCAATATCTCTGAGCCAAGTGATAGAATAACTACCAGATTTTAGACGAACTAAAAGCCGCTTAGGCATTTATATAATTCAAATGGTGGTAGCTCCTTCAGAAGCAGAATTTACCATCTTTCTATATTTAGCGAGAACCCCATTTTTGTAGCTATCTTTAGGGGGTTTATATTTTTTTGATCGTTCTTTCAACTCTCGCTGAGAAACCAAAAGACTAATCTCTCTTTTTTTTGCGTTAATTTCAATCTCATCACCATTTTTAATTAAAGAGAGAGGACCACCCACGTAAGCTTCGGGTGTAATATGCCCAATTACAAAACCATGGCTACCCCCAGAAAATCGACCATCAGTAATAAGAGCTACGTCACTCCCTAGCCCTTGCCCCATAATGGCTGAAGTTGGTGCTAACATCTCTCGCATTCCAGGCCCACCCTGAGGCCCCTCATAGCGAATAACGATAACATCTCCTTTTTTAATTTTATGAGTAAGAATAGATCGCATAGCACTTTCTTCAGAGTTAAAAACTTTAGCATTCCCTTTAAATTGAAGACCCTCTTTGCCTGAAATTTTAGCAACCGCACCCTCAGGAGCAAGATTACCCTTTAAAATAATTAAATGACTTTCTTTTTTGAGAGGCTCACTCAAGTTTTTAATAACCTGCTGCTTTGAAGAATAGGCAGGAACATCTTTTAAATTTTCAGCAATGGTTTTACCAGTAACACTCATGCACTCACCATGAAGTAAACCTGCATCTAAAAGAACTTTCATAAGTGGGCTCAAGCCACCTTCTTTGATCAAGTCAATCATAAAATAACGACCACTAGGTTTCAAATCAGCCAAGACAGGCACTTTTTTACCCAAGCGTGTAAAATCGTCTAATCGAAAAGGAATATCCGTCGCACGTGCAATCGCTAGCAGATGAAGAATTGCATTAGTAGAGCCACCCAACGCACAAACAACAACATAAGCATTCTCTAAAGATTTCTTAGTAATAATGTCGCGTGGAGTAATTTTTTGTTTGATAAGATTGATCACCGCCTCACCTGCTTTCAAACAATCCTTTTGTTTGTCAGAAGAAACAGCTGTTTGAGTTGAACTATTCGGCAAACTTAAACCCATCGCCTCAATAGCTGAGGCCATAGTATTGGCGGTATACATACCACCACAAGAGCCAGCCCCTGGGATGGCTTTTGATTCTATGCTATCTAGCTCTTTAGAGCTAATCTCTTGATTAGAATATTTACCAACTGACTCAAAAATTGAAACGATATCAATATTTTTTTTTTGATAGCGTCCGGGAAGTATGGTACCACCGTAAACAAAAATAGACGGACGATTAAGGCGAGCCATAGCCATAACACATGCGGGCATATTCTTATCACAACCACCAATTGTTACCACACCATCAAAACCTTGACAAGCAGTAACGGCCTCAATTGAATCGGCGATAATCTCCCTAGAAACTAAAGAATATTTCATGCCTTCTGTTCCCATGGAAATGCCGTCAGAAACAGTGATCGTATTAAAAAGAACAGACTTTCCTCCATTTTTGTTAATACCTTTTTCAACATAGTCTGCAAGACGATTGATATGCATATTACACGGAGTAACCATTGACCAAGTGGAAGCAACTCCCACCTGAGGCTTTTTGAAATCACTTTTTTTAAAACCAACGGCATAGAGCATACCCCGACTAGGAGCCCTTTCAGCTCCATCAACCACCTGAGAAGAATAATGCCTATCAAGATTTTTTTTATCTTTCATGCCACTCACAGTCGAGGGAGAATCTCTCTAGGCGTCAAATACAAAATAAAACTTGATTTATATTAATCTCAATGTTTTGAAAGCATGATAGTGATTATTCCGATAAAGCCCGTGAACATGATTCCGATGGTCCATAAAAATCGACTATCAATTTTAGTATTGAGCTTATCAGTTTGAAAATCTAGTTTTGCATCAAGCTTGTCAATGCGATCATCTAGTTTTGCATCAAGTTTATCAATGCGATCATCTAGTTTCGCATCAAGTTTATCAATGCGATCATCTAGTTTTACATCAAGCTTGTCCATTTTTTCGAGCAGATAAAAGAGTAACTTTTGAGAACTCTCAGACTCAAGACTATCCTCATAAATTTTTTGTGGTTTTTCGAGAGTCGATGTCGGCATGGGTGAGCCTAACTTTGAAGTCACACTTTGTCAAGCATCTTTTCGTGACTCTCGAGCGTCTTATCGTTGTCCGGGAATCAAGGTGCCACAGTTAGGGATAGGGATGGGCATTCCTGTTGTAGGACGCATAGCGTTAGTACAATAATATTTATCACTAGTACCGTCATAGTCGGCGTATTTGAGGGCTGGAGTTTGATTAGTTGTGCCGAAGTCCCAGGCATCTTTGGTGTTTTTAGTAGCATCATTCCATAGTGCACCAATTGTTGTTGTGATCATCATCATCATCGTACTATCTGTAGGATCAATGATAGAGATAGAAGTCATCGATGTTAAAGCCATTGCACTACTTATACTTACACCACCTATTTCTACCGATGAGGCGATACCGCCTACAGCACCAAAGCCATAGCTTGCGGTTATACCTACAGTACGACCACTAAAACCCACCAAGTATCCTACATCATCATTACCATCTCCTCCATTTACGGCACCTGTAGCGTAACTCGCGATTATATTTGAAGTTATACTTCCGAGACTACTACTAAGCCCCACCAAGCCTCCTACATAATCGCCTGCATCTCCTCCATCTACAGCACCTGTAGTGTAATTCGCGATGATACTTCCAGCATTTTGATAACCCACCAAGCCTCCTACATCATCACGACCAGCTCCTCCATTTACAGTACCTGTAGTGTAATTCGCGATGATACTTCCAGCATTTTGATAACCCACCAAGCCTCCTACATTATCACGACCAGCTCCTCCATCTACAGCACCTGTAGTGTAATTCGCGATGATACTTCCAGCATTTTGAAGACCCACCAAGCCTCCTATATAATTATTATCAGACATTCTAGTGCAATCAGACAAGTTATTGATCAAACCGATATTACGGATCTCTGCATTAGTATCTATAAATCCAAACATCCCTATAAACAGCTCTTCCCTACGAATCGCTAAACCCGTAATGGTGTGGCCGTTGCCTTCAAAAATAGCGTTAAAACAGAGATTATTACAATTTATAGCACTACTATTACTAGTAATGGTTGCTTCTCCGATAGGCTCCCAACCATCATCATCGACACCATCTACTACAAAATAAGGAGAAGCGTTATCTTCGGAATCTAGGGTGTATCCACTCGCACTATCACCACTCCAAGTACCATCGCCATTTGTATCAAAATTAAGGTCTTGGGTTAACTCATAGCCATTACAGACAGCGACTCCGTTAGTGCCACCACAACCAGTCTTATCACCAGCATCACTAGCAGCATCATCACTGGTTTTATAGCTGTCGCCAATGAGATTATAGCGGATGTTGTGTAGCATTACAAGAGAGTCGATCTCTATCAAACCATCGCCATCGTCATCTACATCACTGAGACTGGGATCTTCATCATTGGAATCAAGATAACCATCGCCATCATCATCTATATCAATAGAATTGAAGATTCCGTCACCATCGGTATCAAGCATGCAAGTGTCTGTAGTTTTTTTAGAAGCACCTGCCAAACGAACGGCACCCATAGGGCAAGCTAAATCAGGAGGATCAGGAATACCGTCACCATCGGTATCAAGCATGCAAGTATCTGTAGTTTTTTTAGAAGCACCTGCCAAACGAACGGCACCCATAGGGCAAGCTAAATCAGGATCAGAAACAGGGGTTTTATCGCCACCGGGTGCAGTCTTATCTTTTGAAGAACATCCTGCCGGCGAGAAAACGCCGAAGATCATAAAAATTAGTAGAACTACAAACCTGACGTAAGGACGTAAGGACGTAAGGACGTAAGGACGTAAGGACGTAAGGACGTAAGGACGTAAGGACGTAAGGACGTAAGGACGTAAGGACGTAAGGACGTAAGGACGTAAGGACGTAAGGACGTAAGGACGTAAGGACGTAAGGACGTAAGGACGTAAGGACGTAAGGACCTTACTGAAGGTCATTATCAGCCTACTCGTTAAGCTGGCACTCATTTTTTTTATATACTCCATAATTACATCCCCCCAACAAACAAACATTTTCTTGATATAGTCATTATATCAAGAGAGTCTAGCCATGTCAAGAAATAAAGTCTTGAAAAGAGCATGAAAAAATGCTGATGCAACAGATATTCCCATTGTCTGAACCATGATTAAAAAAGGATTCATTAGATTAACATGATTAGAAAATCATATAAAATTAAAGTTTAAGACCACACTGATAAAAATATAGACAAAGCAATTCAAAAATTGCACTGGGTTCTCTCAATAAAACTAAATTAACAAAAGATAAATGTTTAATTTGAAATATATCCCATTCTGATGTATAAATTAAAGAAGCAAGTGAACGAAAGATATCAAATACGTGTACACGGTATTTTTGAAAGTGCACATTTTTTGTATAATTATTATCCTGATGGCAGAGATGAAGAACTACACGGACACACTTGGGAAGCAGAAGTTTTTGCCATGAGCAATACACTCAATAATGGAATTAGCGTCGATTTTTTAAAACTTCGCAGTAATTTTGATATTCTTATTGAAGATCTAGACCATACTCTCATCAATGAACACCCCGACTTTGAAGGTATAAACCCTACGGCAGAAAATATTGCATATTATGTCTACAACAAGCTTAAAAAAACAGTACCTAAAAATGCTGTTATTTCTGAGGTACGTATCTGGGAAGGCCCAAAAAATTATGCCTCTTACTTCCCCAATCAAGTAAAAGCAGACATCTAAAAAATAAAGATCCCAAGAGAGCACCTCCCAACCAACCCAAAATCACATCTAGAAGAAAATGATTATTACTTAAAAAACGTGCTAATCCGATGAATATACTCAACATTACAAGTGTGTACAGAAATCGCCTAAACCAAAGACCAATAAAAACAAATAAGGTCATAGAGTTCCAAGCATGAGCCGAGGGCATAGAATAAGCATCTATTTTTAAATAAAGTCCGGTGGCGACACCAGGGCGTAGTCTCCCCAAAAAAGATTTCAACATCGAAACCGAAAGCTCAGAAATTATCATAAGTAACACAGCATAAAATAAGAATAAAAGACTTTCCTTTTTATTTTTCAAAAAATAGAAAAATAACAAAAAAAAGAAACATAAAAGTAAATATTTTACTTTTGCAAATTCAATACAAAACTCAGTTAACCATTTTTGATTTAAATAAATCATACTCCATTCAAACAAAATTCGATCTAGTCGAAAGATGCTAGCTATAATTTCATTAAAATGCATTGACACCACACAGTACTGAAAATTTAATCAAGTATATGTGTCAACTGAGTATGAGGGTGAAAGATTAAATTAGAGATGTGGAAGACTTGGATACCCAATGGTCTATCTCTTGGAAATCTCTGTTTTGGATTCATTACTATCTTAATTGCAATTGATATTCCTAATAGTCATCACAATCAAGATAAAATATTATCGATGTGTAGCTCGCTCATTCTAATAGCTTTTTTATTTGATGGCTTTGACGGATTTACCGCTCGATTATTACAAGTGGAAAGCCCTTTGGGGGGGTATCTTGATACGCTCGCCGATTTAACGACTTTTGGAATCGCTCCTAGCGTACTGGTTTATCAGTTATATTTAAGAGACTTAAATATAGAATTATTCACACCATTATATTCTATTCCAATCGGTGTCTTTATTGCTTTTATCTATCCACTTTGTGCCACCTATCGTTTAGCTCGATTTAGTATTAATAATGACAAAAATGACAAAAAATCTTTTGTCGGTCTCCCTTCTCCCATCTCTGCGGCTTTGATTATACTAACTTTAGTCATTTTCAAACCTCGCTTAAATTTAAGTATTAGCATCATTATTTTTTTGACACTCTCTTTCCTCATGATAAGCAATATTAAATATACAAAACCTCAAAATGTCTTTCAAGACAAATCACATCTAATACACCTATCTGTACTTATACTTATTACGCTTTCTTTAATATTTTTATTTGGCTGGTACATCGTAATACTTTTTAGCCTTACACTTTATACTTTTTTTGGTCTCCTAGCTCTGGCATTTCACTTTATTCAAAAACTCAAAGTATAATATCATGAAAAAATTTAATAAAAAGCTTATTTTATCGGCGACACAAGAACTTCTTAACGGCATTGGAGAACAACCAGAAAGAGAAGGCTTGTTAAAAACTCCTTCAAGAGTAACTGATGCATATCAATTTTTAACTTCTGGCTACCATGATAAGCTTGAAGATGTTATAAATGATGCCATTTTTGAAGAAGATGTTGAAGATATGATAATCGTGCAGAATATTGAATTGTATAGTTTATGCGAACATCATTTACTTCCTTTTTTTGGAAAAGTTCATATCGCTTACTTGCCCAATAAAAAAATTATCGGAATCAGTAAAATTCCTAGAATTGTTGATTTATTTTCACGCAGGCTTCAGGTACAAGAACGTCTCACACGAGAGATTGCTAACGCCTTAAAGCAATCTATTCAACCAAAAGGTGTCGCTGTTGTCATTGAGGCAAAACATCTTTGTGTAATGATGAGGGGCATAAAAAAACAAAATTCGCAGCTTATAACCAGCACCATGCTAGATAAATTTAAAGATTCTAAAACAATGCGGATGGAGTTCCTGCAATTTTTGAAAATAAATCAAACTTAATACTATTCTAAATCTTTTAGTGATCCATTAATAATTCTTCCAAAAAAGGTTGATATCTCAAATAAAAAAACTTAACAGATGAGCAAAGAGACACTATCTAAATATAAATGAGCACAACACAAGAATATATGGTTGAAAGTCTTAATGATCATATGGGCTATTATTTTTGTAGCAGTAAACTTTTACACAAAGAACAAACGAAATATCAATTATTAGAAATTCATGAAATACCTAAATATGGTAGAGCCTTACGTCTTGACGGTATTTTACAAACCTCAGATAAAGATGAATTTCTATATCATGAAATTTTAATACACGTACCTGCAATTCTAATAAATGGTCCAAAAAGAGCGTTGCTCATTGGTGGAGGAGATGGTGGAGGGATTGAAGAACTTTTAAAGTATCCTACCCTAGAAAAAGTCACCATGGTAGAACTAGATCAAGCTGTAATTCAAAGGTCTGAAGAATACCTTCCTAAAATATCTAATGGTGCTTTTGCCTCCGATAAATTAGAATTATTTATTCAAGATGGTTTAGAATATATTAAAAATACGAAAGAGAGATTTGATCAGGTAATTCTTGATTTAACAGATGCCTTTGGACCATCCTTAAGCCTTTATACACAAGAATTTTACCGCCAAATCAAAAAAATTATGAGCCCAAAAGGAATATTAAGCCTGCATATTGAATCACCAATCACTGTAAGTGAAAACTTTAAACGTATTTATTGGACTCTTAAATCTATATTTAAGTCTGTTTGCCCTATGCTTAACTATGTTCCCCTTTATGGATCACTATGGGGGTTTGCAACAGCTAGCGACTATTATAGTCCATCTAAAATTTCTCAAAGAGAAGTGTATGAACGCCTTATAGCCCATCAAATAAAAGATTTAAAATTTTATAACGAAGAGACTCACCAAAGTATCCAGTTGATCCCCCCCTATATCAAAGAGCTGATAAAAAAACCAGCTTTAGTAATTACAGAGGAAAACAAAAACAGTATTCAAAAAATAAAACAAAAAAAGATGCAATTAACAGAAATATAATAACTACTTATGTAACCAACGCATCATAGAACGAAGTTTACCACCCACCTTTTCAATAGGATGCTCTTTCTCTTTAGCCCTAAGTTTCTTAAAGTTTGGGAAACCATCTTCCGTATCTTTGATCCACTCTTTTGCAAATACAGACCCTCCCTCCTTCTTTATCTCAGAGAGTATCTCTTTCATTTTTTCTTTAACATGATTACCTATAACCCTCGGACCTCTGGTTAAATCACCATATTCTGCAGTATCTGAAATAGAGTCCCTCATTTTTGCCAACCCACCTTCATAGATTAAATCAACAATAAGCTTAGTCTCATGGAGACATTCAAAATATGCAATCTCTGGGTCATAGCCCGCTTCAATCAGAGTTTCAAAACCAGCTTGAATCAAATGGGAGATACCACCACAGAGAACAGCTTGTTCACCAAAAAGATCTGTCTCAGTCTCTTCTCGAAAAGAAGTCTCTAAGATACCAGCTCTACCTCCACCAACAGCAACAGCGTGAGCCAAAGCCCTCTCTTTCGCTCGACCTGTCGCATCTTGATGCACAGCAATGAGTGAAGGAACACCTCCACCCTCAGTAAAAACACGTCTCACTAAATGCCCCGGCCCCTTAGGAGCAACCATATAAACATCAATATTGGATGCTGGCTTAATTTGCTCATAATGAATATTAAAACCATGAGAAAAGACTAAAGCCTTCCCTTCTTTTAAATGAGGTTTTATCTCTTCAGAATAAAGAGACCCCTGAATCGTGTCAGGAGCAAGTATCTGAATAATACTTGCTTTGGAAGCCGCTTCAGAAGTAGAAAAAACATCAAAGCCATCTTTTCTGGCCTGCTCTATGGAGCGTGAAGATTTTTTGAGCCCAATTATAACATTTAAACCAGAATCTTTCATATTTTGAGCTTGAGCATGACCCTGAGAGCCATAACCGATTATAGCGATCACCTCACTTTTTATGGTTGACAAATCACAATCAGAATCGTAGTATATCTTAGCCATTCGTAACCTAATTGTTTATTTTTGATATACTATCAAGCAATATTTTTAAATAAAATTTATGTCTGAAATATTTTATGCAACATTTTTTTCAATAGGCTCTTTGATCATTTTATTGATTGGAATTGTCTTTTTTACATTTACTTTTTTTCTTAAAGAAAAAAGCAAGCAGACTTTTCACTTTGCTATATCTCTTTTATGTTTAAGTTGTTTTCACCTTTTTTATTTAATTGCTGCAACTACATATCATCCACTTGGTGCCTTTCATCGAGTAGGTACTGTAATATTCGCCCTAATGGGAGCTCCACATATTTGTTATCTATTTATATCTTATCAGGCAAAATATTATCCTGAGGTAAAAAAAATTGGAAGGATATTATTTTATATCTTTTATGCTATACTCATCTATGTGGTATTCATATTTCTTATCCATGTATTATCAGTTGATAAACTTTATTACTTTTCAGGTCATTACTGGGACTTCGATGCCGATTCAATAAGTAAACAAATTGGTATTCTCATTGTAATTTACTATTTAATATCTATAAGTATTAGTATGTGGAGTGTTTATCGAGTCTACAAACGTATTAAAAAAATTGAATATTCTTATATTTTAGTTAGTTTTCTTTTCCTACTCGTCACCATACCATCAGGAATTTTAAATATTCTCAGCCGAGATGGTTTAATCTTAAGAGCGACTTTTCAAATGATGACAGTAACCACTTCTGTTATTGGAATGTTTTTTCTCATCACTTTATATTTAAATATATCCAATGAGAAAACAAAAATTATTCATAGAATTATTGCTGTCACTTTTTCAACTTTTCTATTTTTGATTCAATTTTTATCACAAAATATAATCGCTAAAAAAGAGATATCTTACAATACACTCAAGCAAAATGAAATGAAATTATATATTACCTCAAAAAAGAAATCAAGTGATTTGAAATATTTTGGATATTTTGATTTTGAAAAAAATCAATATTATCCCATGTTTACAACAAAAGAAAACTCACAAGCCTTCTCTGAAAATGAAGTTATAGAATGGAAAAATTCAAAGATGTGGTATTTACTTAGTCAACTAAATAAAGAAAACGTCCAAGAATTTTCCAGTGCATTCAAAAAATTAATGAATAAAGCTCATATTGAATTTCTGCCCTATAAAAGAACGCTCTTAAATATATTTAATCAAAACAAACACGCAATAAATACACAAAAGATGCTTGAAATACTAGATTCTTATAAACTAAGAATTAATTACATTAGAAAACAATTAGAAAAAATACCTAAAATAAATTTTTATAAAGAGAAACTCCCTTTCTTAGAAGTAAAAGATAAAAATCTTATACCCTTTGTTAAAACTATCAAATCTCTAATCAGGAGCCAACAACATAAAAAGTTAAAGGTCTTGCTCTACCTTCGCCCCTTTGTATCGCCCAAAGAGAGAAAATACAGAGGCAAAATACGATACAAAAAAGGAGAGAGTATACCTGAACATTTTACTAGCTTTAATTATATGAATACAGATTCTGATCGTCTTTATGAAGCGGGCTTTTCCTATCTGGAATATAGGCGAAATATTAATTTAATATCTTCTGATTTTATTTTGTCAATATTTTTATTTTTATTGTTCGTTTTATTTGCTTTTCCTTTATTTTTTTCAAATATTTTGATAAATCCAATTCGAACACTCGCTACAGGCTTTAAAGAAATAAATACGGGTAACCTTAATTATCAAATAAATGTTCAGGTAGAAGATGAAATTGGTTTTTTAACAAGGTCGTTCAACAAGATGGGAAGATCTTTAAAATCAGCTCACCAACAACTACAAAAACATGCCGAAAGCTTAGAAGAAAAAGTAAAAAACCGTACCGAAGAACTCAATAATACGCTAACCAAAGTAACTAAATTAAAGGATCAACAAGATGGAGATTATTTTCTTACTCATTTATTAACACAATCTCTTTCAAAGAATCAAGTAAATTCAAAAAAAATAAAGGTTGATTTTTTGATAAGACAACGAAAAAGATTTAGCTTTAGAAATTATATTAGTAAAGATATTGGCGGTGATCTAAATATTAGCCAACATATTACATTAAATCAAAAGAAATATATAGCTTTTCTCAATGCTGATGGAATGGGAAAATCTATGCAGGGAGCAGCAGGGGCACTTATTTGTGGCTCTGTATTTAAATCAATTATTGATCGAACACAAAATATAGAATCTTTTGAAGAACAAGACCCTCAACAGTGGTTAAAAACAACTTTCATTGAATTACATCATATTTTTAAAAGCTTCTTAGGTAATATGCTGGTTTCCTGTATTCTAGGTCTAATAGAGGAAAATACTGGTATAGGCTACTATATTAATGCAGGACATCCGAGAATGATTCTTTATCGACAAGGTAAAGCAAATTTTATTAACAAACACGAAGATATCTTAAGTAAACTCGGTACATTAGACTCTCAAGAAAATATCCACATAAGAATATTTGAAATGCAACATAATGATATAATTTTTATTGGTTCAGATGGAAAAGACGAGCTCGTTGTGGGTGTATCGGGTAATGGTCGTAGAATAATAAATGAAGACGAAGACTTATTTTTACATCTGCTCGAAAAATCAGATGGGAATTTAAAACAAATTTTCAAACTTATTTGTGATCATGGTCACATTATAGATGATATTTCATTGATCAGAATACAGTATACAAATAATAAAAATATACTGAAAAAACTATCTTTCAGCTAACCTAAATTAATTAAACACATACCTCGTTAGGAGGAGTTTATTTAGAAGATCATCTATGATAAAACTTTATCTAAAAAAAAACAAATAACCAACCTATTCAACAACTTTAACTTCAACTTTTCCATCATAAAATTCAAGCTCAAGTTTATTTCGTTTGTCAATAGCCTGAATACTTCGGATGATTTTTCCATATTGCTGAGTAATACTATAGCCTCTTTTAAGTATCGCTAAGGGAGAAAATCCTAATAATTTTTGTTCTAAAATTGTATACCTTTTTTGATTTCGATTTATTAATTGGCCAAAAATGTAATAAATATCTGGTAAAAGAGTTAATACGCCAGATAAGATATTTAATTTTTCACCAAGGGTATTAACAAGCCTTACTTCAATATCATCAAGTCTGTGCTGATAGCTTTCAATAATTGATAATGGTTCTTGAAAGGATGGGCTCAGAGAAAGTCTTTTTAATTTTTCCTGTAGTAGTTCAAAAGTTCCTTTTAACCTTTGACTCAAACGAAGCCCCACTCCCTCTAAAGAAAGTAAAAGATCAGCCACAATAGGCAAAGCAATTTTAGCCGCATCAGTGGGAGTTGCCCCAACCATATCAGCGACATCATCAGCGATAGGATGATCACTTTCATGACCAATGCCAGAAATAATGGGTACCTTACACTCAAACATAGCTCGGGCGACTTTTTCATCATTAAAAGACATCAAATCTTCAACACTACCACCCCCCCGGCTTAATAAAATAATATCACAATTATATTTTTTTTGACTAAGATGACTCAGCGCCTTCGCAATGGAGTCTCTGGAAAATTTTCCTTGCATATATGCAGGAACAATAAGTAAATTAATATGCGGATACCTATCCATTATTTGTTTAAATATGTCTTTTAAAGCGGCTGTTTTCATGCCCGTAATAATACCTATCTTTTTTGGTAAAATAGGTATTTTTTTTCTTTTACTAGGATCAATTACTCTTTCTTTTATCAATCGCTGACGTAACTCTTGTATTTGTAAAAACAAATTACCTTCCCCAACTCGATGAAGACTCCTAACATCAAAATTATATAATCCTCCAGAGTAATAGAGACGAATTAAACCAACTACTTGAATTTCATCACCAACTTTAGGTTCAAACTTAAGATTTTGATTATAACGCTCAAAGAAGGTACATCTTAGAATTGATTTTTTAAAAGAGATCATTTCTCTTTTAAAATTTAATGCCTTATCAGACAAAGTAAAATAAATATGACCAGAACTAGCACAAGTATATTCAATTATCTCACCAATAACAGATATATTTTGAAGCTCTGGCTTAGAAAGACTCACCTCAACGAGACGAGTCAATTCATGCACACTATAAGAACCGCTCTCTTGAGAATTAAGCAAGTTCATCAATGAATAATAAGTATAATTTTAAAATATAGAAATTAGATCAACAATAATCAAAGTAAAAAAACAGGTTAAATATAAAAGTAAATTTTAGAACCTCTAAAATTCAGAGCAATTAAACACCATAGCGTCTAAAAAAATAATAAATGACTATTTCAACAAACTAATTTGTAGGAATCATCTTTTGATCTTCATCTGCTGTGGCACTCTCTTTAATCTGCTTTTCGACAAAAGGAGCATTCGCTTCTTCACTACTACGACTACTATCTTTATCTGTCAAAAATTCAAGACTAGTCTTAGGAGGATCAACATCAACAACAACTGACTCCTTGGCAATGATCGATTCATTACCAGTACGATCAACAGACTTTGCTTCAATCTTATATTCTTTATCCTCTTTAATAGGAATGGATTCAGAATAAAGACGAAAAGACTCATCGGCACCAAGCTTAACATAAATTAAAGCAACACCAGACTCTTTATCTGTAGCTTCGAGAATCAATTCATTATTTTTTGGGGAATACTTATTTCCATCAAGTTCAGCTAATTTCTTTTTAAAACTAATTTTAATAGTGGGTGAAGTTACATCTGTTGTAATTTTTATTTTTTTTGACTCAGAAATATTACCTAAATTATCAATAGCCCTGTATACAACAACCTTTTCTCCTTGAATATCAAGAGGAATACCAGACGAATAAATACTAAAACGATCTGGAGTACCATCACTACCCTCAATATAGTACTCAATTACCCTTACTCCAGAATAAGAATCTGTAGCCTTAATATAAAGTTGAGGATTATTCGCACTAGACACGAAAAATTCATCTTTAAATTTAGTGAAAGTCACATTACTCCCAAAAGAAACAACAGGAGGCTTATCATCTACAATAACAATAACGACATTTTCAGATTCAACGTTTCCAACAATGTCAAAAGAACGATAAAATATTTGATGCCTACCCTGTTCTTCTATCGTGAATGGTTTAAGATAATTTTTGTATGCTGAACCATCAATTTTATACTGAATTTTACTCACTTTAGAAAGCCTTTCTAAAGCAGAAAATTTAATTTTTGTATTAGACCTAGCATAAGTAGTATTACCTTTAGAATAGAAGGAAGGAATATGAGCTTCAGTGCCAGATTTTACAAGCATAGTCTCACCATCGCCCTTTTTGTCATCGCTAACCTTTATTTTTTGAACATCCAAAACTGTTCTCGTATCGTTAGAATTTTCTTCAGGAACGGTAAGCGTTTCTGTATTTCTGGAGCTTTCCTCTGAAATCGTGGACTCCTGAGATCCCACCGCTACTATAACTAGTAGCGACAAAGCAGAGAACAAGAACATAAAACTTAACCGAATATCATTAACTATTTTAACTATTTTTTTTAAAAGACACATCATATTTGTAATACCTCACCTATGTTAGAGCCAACTCGCACACACATAGATATCATGTCAACGACTTACACCATTTATTTATTTTTTCTAAAAAATAAAGGTCAAAAATTAATTTCTTATTCTCATCCCCACTTACACTGCATTATGACCTGATCTAAATTTGCTAAGTTACGTACAAATTTTAAAAAGCTTACATGCTATTTGTACACTTAAATAAAATCTTACTACACAATTAATATAATGATGTTTGTCTCAAGCTCAATTTTAAAAAATACAAAAAAACGAGCTTCATCTTCTAAATATTTTTTTTTTAGTAAAAAATCTAAACTCCCATCTCACAAGTTGAAATCATAATATTCAATATTTCAATATTTTTCTACTTTACCAGTTGATACCACAGATAAGCATTGCCTAATGAGTTATCAACATATTAATATTCCTAAAACAGGAGAAAAAATTCAAGTAAAAGAGAGTGGCGGGATCGTCACTCCTGATCATCCAATTATCCCCTTCATTGAAGGAGATGGTATTGGCCCTGACATATGGGCAACCGCACGAAAAGTGTTTGAAGCCGCGGTTGAAAAAGCCTATTTGAATAAGAAAAAGATTGTTTGGATGGAAGTTTTTGCTGGTGCCAAAGCCACAAAAATTTATGGGAAAGATGAATGGCTCCCTCAAGAAACATTAAACGCTTTGAAAGAATATAAAGTGAGTATCAAAGGCCCTATGACAACTCCAATAGGAGGCGGTATCCGCTCAATCAATGTAGCAATTCGACAAAAACTTGATCTTTATGTTTGTCAAAGGCCTGTTCGGTACTTCAAGGGAGTGCCTTCACCCGTTAAAGAACCTGAGAATGTAGATATGATCATTTTTAGAGAGAACACGGAAGATATTTATGCTGGAATTGAATTTGAAGCAGGTGCTCAGGAGACATCAGAAGTTACTGCACTTTTAAAAAAACTAAATAAAATTGGCAAAGTCAGGTTCCCTAATACAACCTCTTATGGCATTAAACCCGTTTCTCAAGAAGGTACTCAAAGGCTCGTTAAAGCAGCAATAACGTATGCAATTAAAAATAAAAGAAAATCATTAACTTTGGTTCACAAAGGAAATATTATGAAGTTTACTGAAGGATATTTTCGAAAATGGGGCTACGAAACAGCAAAAAAATTCTTTCCTGAAGAGACGGTGAGTTGGGAAGAATGTGGAGGTAACCCTCCCAATAACAAGCTATTAATTTCTGATGCCATTGCGGACGCTTTTCTACAACAAATATTACTTCGTCCGAAAGAATATGACATAATTGCTACGTTGAACCTTAACGGAGACTATTTATCTGACGCATTAGCCGCTCAAGTGGGCGGTATCGGTATAGCACCAGGTGCTAATATTAACTACGAAACAGGTATCGCTGTTTTTGAGGCAACACATGGTACCGCACCTAAATATGCAGGTTATGATAAAGTAAACCCTTCATCTGTTATTTTGTCTGGTGAAATGATGTTCCGCTACCTTGGCTGGAATGAAGCGGCTGATCTTATTACTAAAAGTATTGAGGCAACTATCGCAAAAAAAATGGTCACTTATGATTTTGCACGCATGATGGATGGAGCTAGAGAATTAAAATGCTCTGAGTTCGGAACAGCACTTATTGAAAATATGTAAATGAGCCTCTTCTAAAAAAGATGCCTTTTCTTAGATCTCGTCGTCTTAAAGACCTAACAAAAGAAGAGCGGCGTGCCATTATTTATCGCACCTCTTTACCATTAAAAGATATTATAGAAGAGCTTGTTGCTCCCATTTATGAAGAAATGTTAGTAAGCCCTAATAGAACTCTTGAAAAATACAGTGATAAATGGGACGGTTTCACCCCTAAACCATTAATTCTTGAAAGAGATGATCTTAAAAAAAGTTATAAATTCTTTAAAAAAAAAGAACCTCAAAAAATTGAAGCCTTCGAAAAGGCTTATGAGAATATAAAATATTTTCATAAACAACAAAAACCTCAAGAGCTTGAAGTACAAGTTAATAATAATAAGCTTGGTCTCATCTTTAAACCCTTTAATTCAGTGGCTCTTTATGTACCTGGGGGTAAGGCATTATATCCTTCAACTACCCTCATGGGAGTTACTCCAGCAAAAATTGCAGGAGTAGAAAATATTACTGTTATTAGCCCCCCTCATCCAAAAAATAAAATGGTACCCTTAATTGTACAAGCAACGGCCTACCTTGCTGGTGCTGATCGCATTGTACAGGTTGGTGGTATACAAGCTATACTTTCTATGGCGGTCGGTATAGATAAACTTGGTATTAAACCCGCTGATTTTATTTACGGACCGGGTAATAAATATGTATCTGCTGCAAAAACGTTTGTCAGCTACCAAGGGCTGTGTGGTATCGATACTTTTGCAGGCCCATCTGAAGTGGTAATTATAGCAGATAAAACAGCGAATCCTTCTTACTTAGCACATGATTTACTCGCTCAAGCAGAGCATGATGAAGACGCGATGGCGATCTTACTTTGTAATAACCAAAAAGTACTTCAAGCAACCATTCGTGAGCTTGATCATACCATTAAAAATAGAAATTCTGATAGAAAAGAAATTATTAAAGCTGCTATTCAAAAAAATGGCTATATTTTTTTGGTCGAAGATATAGAAGAAGCGATTCATTTCAGCAATCAATTCGCTCCAGAACATTTAGAGATACAAACCCAAAACGATAAAGAAGTATTAAAGAATATTCAAGCTGCAGGTAGTGTATTTTTAGGAGAATACTCTCCTGTTGCAATGGGTGATTATTATTCAGGGACAAATCACATCTTACCCACTAAACGAGCTGCCCGATTTTCTTCTGGAATCAGTACCCATACTTTTTTTCGACGAATCACCTATCAAGAATGCAGTAAGCAAGGCCTCAAAAATGCTATAGATCCTATTTCGATTATGAGCAAGGAAGAAGGCTTATTTAATGAACACGGTTATTCAGTTATTATTAGATCATAAATTTAATTAATATTTTTCTATTGCCCGCCTTCGCCAAAAAAATATTTTCTTTGATCACCATCACCCACCTATCAATATTTATTTTGAGAAATAAAAATATCCCCAATACAATTTCAACACAAAATAATCAATATAGAATGCCCAGTCTATGAAATTTCTATAGATATCACATAAATTCATTTGACAGGATATCCATGTATAAATAAAATAGACTACGATAATGAAAATACTGAGGACCCATAAAAACCTTAGTTTTGGGACAAGTCCTGATAATAAATTTGGTCTCAAGCTTAATCTCAACTTTGATGAAGATACAAAGACGGCTTATAGTGGTGAAATACTAATTCCATCACATTTTCAAGGTCACTTTGAAGAATCTATTCATCCTGGTATTCTTGCCGTTATGCTGGATGAAATTATGATGTATATCAATCACGCTCTTGAATTAGAGGTCACAACGAGTGAATTGACGATCCGTTATCTACAACCCGCTAAAACTGACTCTTTTTTACACCTCAGGGGCTATTTTGTTAAAAAGAATAAAAAAATAATTGAAAATAGGGCAGAGGTCGAAGATGATATCGGCAAAATTGCTGCACGTGCAAAAGGTAAATATATTGAAGTCAATCCCCTTGATTAAATTTTATAATTTTAGCCGAAGTGGTGAAATTGGTAGACACGCTGGATTCAAAATCCAGTGGGGGCAACCCCATGCCGGTTCGAGCCCGGCCTTCGGTAATTTATTTAGTTAATCTCCTCTATTTAACGAGCAACTTCGTTAATTAATTTGCCAAGCATTTGATCATGAGTTCTTATTGACCTTTCGTTCATTTCATAAGTTCTTTGAACTTCAATCATATTTACCATTTCCTTCACTATATTAACATTTGAAGTTTCTAAGTAACCTTGCAGAACTTCCACGACTTCGTCATCTTGTAAAATACGAGGTTCCCCTGATTCTGGAGTCTCTTGATAAAAAGACTCACCTTCTTTGATTAAATGACGTGGATAATCTACTTGTCTGACTTGAATTTTATCTAAAAGAATAGGACTCTCCCATTGATTTAAATCTTTACCATATATTTTTGATGGATCATTACCAATTACATTGTTAATCCAAACCTCTCCATTTGGCTTAATTAAAAAATTATTTCTATTGACTTGAATAGGACCATCTTCTCCCAAAAGCGGAAAGCCTTTAGCCGTTACTAGATATCCCTCTTTATCCAAAATAAAAGCTCCATTTCTGCTCAACTTGGCCCCACGATTTGTTTGAATCACTAAAAAACCTTCTCCATTGAGAGCTATATCTGTACTAACTTGTGTATTTTTAAGACCACCCTGTTCATGACGTACGTAGGTCTCATTTACTTCAAGCCCAGTGCCTAATTTACCTACAATCGGGGTAGTATCAAAACTGCCCATAGGGGTCCACCCCACTCCATCATCATTAGACCTATGAATAAGCATCTCTGGAAAACTCTTATAAAGAACTTCATCTCGTTTAAAGCCTGTTTTATCAACATTAGCGATATTATTCGCCACAATGTCCATTTTAAACTGTAAGGCAGACATTCCTGAAGCTCCTGTATAAATTCCTCGAATCATAACAGTGATTTAATTAACTTGATAGCTCCTTTTTTAAAAGAATAATAATTATAGTTCCCCCATAGCGAGTAAGCAATATATTGTCGCCATAAAGCATTTACTTGTGAGAAAAAAAAATAAATATTATATTTCTTGTGGAACAGGTTTAAATCAACTTTCTTTTATTCAGGCAGCAAAATCTTTAGGCCATCAAATTGTTGGTATTGACCAAAATATAAACTCTGAAGGGATGAAATTATGCGACATTAAAATTGAAGAATCAATACTTAATTTTGAAAATATTTATAAACAACTTCTGAAAAATCTATCTCCTTCTGAAATTATAGGAGGCTTTTCTGCAAGTTATGGCGAGGCGATTGCTAGCTGGTCTCACATTGTCGAGCGACTTAATTTACATGGCCTCACTCGACCCTTAACGGAGATACTCCTTGATAAACTCATTTTACGAGAAGCTCTAAAAGATTTAAAGAAAAAAAATTTAATTTTTGATCAACCAAAATTTGCACCTCTAGAACATTATATTATTCTTAAAAAGATTAATCAGGAACTCAATTATCCAATTATTCTTAAACCAAGAAATGGCCATTCAAAAAAAAATATTTTTATAATTAGAAATGAAAAAGAATTAAATAAAATGATTCACAAATCATTTTTTAAAAAATATAATGTAAATCCAAGACATATGATGCTAGAAAATTATATTCCTGGTGACGAAATTACTGTAGTTGGTTTTATACAAGATTTTGTTTTTCACCTTGTTTTTTTATCTAGTAAACTTACAACACCATACCCACCTTTTGTTGAAATTGAACATTCCTTCCCATCAGTAATTCAACATTTGAAAAAAGAAATTGAAGAAATACATCAAAAAATTACAGATACTCTTCAAATACCTTGTTCTCCCATTGTCAGTGAATGGAAATATCACTGTGGTAAACTATATTTAATTGAATTGTCTCCTCAAATACCGGGAGAATATATAGGAGACTATTTAATTCCACGAAGTTTGAATTATTCATATTTTTCAAATCTAGTAAAACTCACAACTGGTGACCAAATTAATTTACCTTCTTGGAGAAAAGCCAAGCTAAAAAAGACATATAAGGTTAGATACTGGCTCGAAAAACCACATGATCAAATATGGAATCAGTGGAAACTTAAATCAGATTTTTGTCGTATAATTAATAAGAATCCAAAATTTCCACCACGCGACAATAGTGACCGTTACGGAGTAGCAGGTTTTGTCTCTTAAAATATTAAATAGTATGAACTTACTTTATAATTAAAGACTTGATATATAAAGTAAAAATTTTAGTATACACATGGATTAGATCTCCCTTTAAAGGGAGAGATGGAGGTTTTTTATGTGTGATTATATGATTAATAAAAGATTTCAAGCTATTTGTTTCATTTTTTTGGGATTTATTTTTATAACTTGTACGCCCACTGAGGTGAAAAAACTAATGGAACAAAGCAGACAAGTTTTTGGTACTTTACCAAAGGTAATGCCGGGAGCAGAAAAAGACACAAGAGATCTAATTTATTTAGGTAAAAGATTGTATTTTGAAAAAAAATTGTCTATTAATAACTCTCAATCATGCAACACTTGTCATATGCTTGATGGTGGAGGGTTTGGTGTCGATAATCTACCGACTTCACCGGGTGCCAAAGGAAAAAATGGTGCTCGTAATTCACCAACAGTATTGAATGCTGGTTTCCATGTCGCACAATTTTGGGATGGGCGTGCTCCTAATCTTAAAGAACAAGCGAAAGGTCCCATTCTTAACCCAATTGAAATGGGTATGCCTTCAAAAAAAGCAGTGATTGATAAAATTAGTAAAATTACTGAATATTTATCTCTTTTTAAAAAGGGATACCCTAATCAAACTAATCCGATAACATATGATAACCTTGCAAATGCAATCGCCTCCTTTGAAAGAACTCTCACAACTAGAGATCGATTTGATGACTTTATAGAAGGAGATAAAAAAGCTCTTTCTAGAAATGAACAAAAAGGTTTACGTCTTTTTATGAGTTTGGGATGTGCAACTTGTCATAATGGTAACCTCTTCGGAGGACGCTTATATCAAAAAATGGGTATGGTAAACTCATATACAAATCAAAAAGATTTAGGTAGATTCGAAATAACTAAAAAAGAAGTAGATAAATATTTTTTCAAAGTTCCCTCTCTCCGAAATATAGCGAATACAGCTCCCTATTTTCATGATGGAACAGTAACAACAATCAAAGAAGCAGTACGTCAAATGGCTTGGCTACAACTTGGTAAACGACTAGATAACACTACAATTGACTTAATTACTTCTTTTTTAAAATCTCTTTCAGATAAAGATCGTTTTTAATATTAAAATAATTAATTTCCAAATAAAATCATTCCCTTTTTTAAAAACTTTTTCCAATCTTTTTCAGCTAAAATTTGCTTAGAAATTTCAGGATTCATTCGTATAAGATTTGTCGCTTGCTCAACAAGCCTATAATGGTATCTTAAGTCGGCAATTCGAAACTCAGAAATACCAGCTTGTCGAAAACCTGTTAGCTCTCCCGTACCTCTGATTTCTAAATCTTTTTGAGCTAAATAAAAGCCATCGTTTGACTCAACCATTGCTGCGAGCCGCATCTCAGATTCCTCTGTAATTTGAGATGGATGAGTCAAAATACAAAAGCTTTGTTTATCACTTCTCCCCACTCGACCTCTAAGCTGATGCAATTGAGAAAGACCAAACTTATCGGCATCTCGAATAAGCATCACAGTTGCATTGGGAACATCAACACCCACCTCAATCACCGTAGTGCAAACTAATATCTGTATTCGGCCTTCTTGAAAGCCCTGCATATTCATTTCCTTTTCATGTATAGATAACTTACTGTGGATAAGCCCCAAAGAATAGTCTTGAAATATATTTTTTGAGAGATTTCCATATTCAGCATTTAAAGCAGCTCTATTCAATTTTTGAGACTCTTCAATTAAAGGATATACAATGTAAGCCTGCCGTCCTTGATCTACATATTTTTTTACTCCTTGATAAAGTCGATTTAATTCTGTTTCAAGAAAAGTTTTTGTTTGAATAGGTAGCCTACCCTTTGGCTTTTGATTCATTTTTATAGATTCTAAATCTCCATAAAAAGTAAGGGTCAGACTTCTAGGTATTGGGGTTGCAGTCATTGTAAGTAAATCAGGAGTTTTACTTTTAGATCTAAGTGTTTCTCTTTGTCTGACACCAAAGCGATGTTGTTCATCAATAATAACCAAACCCAAACGTATAAATTCTAACTTTTCTTGTAAAAGACTATGAGTGCCCACAATTAAAAGAGTATTTCCATTTTTAATTCTTTCTATTTTTGCTTCTTTTTCTATTTTTTTTTCTTTTCCCAGAAGCAGCTCAACCGACAGAAAAGGAAAAATAGAAAAGAATCGAATAATATTCCTATAATGCTGTTTAGCTAAAACTTCAGTAGGAACCATAAAGGCTACTTGAAGCCCACTCTCTAAGTAATTGAGGGCCAAAATAATAACCACAATTGTCTTTCCACTACCAACATCTCCTTGCAAAAGTGCTGCAAAAGGATTTTGAGCATACGCCAATTTTTGGAGAGTGTCAATAGCCTTCTTTTGACTTTTTGTTAATTCAAAGGGTAACGAAGTAATTAATTCTTGAGCCCACGTATTACGATCTTTAGATGCCATATATTGCTTTATAATTTTTTTTCTTGTCTCTTGTTTTTGACGCATTAGAAGTGCAAAAATAAGAATCTCATCAAAGGCAAGTCTTTTTTTAGCTCTACTAACATCTTCTTTTTTTTTAGGAAAATGAATTAAATTGAGGGCTTCTCCAATCGATAAAAGATTAAGATCATTTAGGATAAATTCATTAAGATAATCTTTTAATTTTAATACGTAATCAGTTAAAACATCATGAATTATCTTTCGTAAAGTCTTACTTGTAATAAAAGCTTTTCTCATTCCCTCTGTAATTTTATAAAATGATACTATTTTTCCAGTGTGTATCATCTCATCTTCAGTTATAATTTCAAATTCAGGGTGGGTCATCGTAAGTTTCTTAGCAAAGATATTTAATTTTCCGGAAAAAGCAACAGTTAACCCAGGATTCAAAGAATTTTGATAATAAGAAATACCTCTAAAAAAAATTACTTCAATCTGATGATGTTGATAACGACATTTAACAATTAAACGCCTCTTGCGACCATACTTAGTTTCTCTAGAGATAACTTGACCAATAAAAGTGACCACTTCTCCAAGAGTATGCTTATCCATACTGAGTGTTTGGGAACGATCAATATATTTTCTCGGAGTGTATAAAAGAAGCTCTTCGACGCTACGAAGACCATTTTTCTGAAGAATCTTAAGTTGTTCGGGATGAAAGTAGTGAGTTTGAGAAAGAGAGATCAATGGGGATTGGTCGAAAGAATTGTTTCAACGGTTGACATATCTACATCTATTTTTTCAGCAATTTCATGTCCGCTCCAGCCCATTCGAGCAAGTCTAATAACAACATCTTTTTTACTAGTTTGTAGTTTTTTCAAATTAGAAGTACTGCCATCTGAAGCGAGATCACCACCCACTGCATTTACAAAATCAGCTAATCTTTTAACTTTTTCTTCAGCACTATTTTCTATTTTCACAATTTGTTCAACACTTGAATTAAGGGCTTCTTTTAAATTTTCATAACGCTTTCTCATTACTTCAATTTGAGTTTTTCTTTTTTCAATATCTTCAAGTAAATCTTCAATTTGTAAAAACTTTTCTTGAACAGATTCAATCTCTGCTTCACTCTTCTCAATGCTCAGCATTTGTGTATTGAGGCCTTCCATGTGTGCACGTAAATTTTCTGCTTTGGTATCTAATTTTTTTAATAGGGTATCCATTTTTGAGATGTGTTCTGTAATCTCTGTAATATTATGATCTTGTATATTAACCGATTCAATAGCAGATGCAATAAGATTCTGCTGATTCAAAAGCTCTTCAAGTGTAATATCTGTTTTTTGTTTTTCAGATTCTAGTTTTTTATGATTATCAAGTATTTCATCCAACTGCTGTTTTACATTATCTAGATTTTTACTACGCCCTTCAATCTCATCTTTGGCATAAATTAAAGAGTTTAGTTTTTCTTCAACTTCATCTATTTTCTCACTTTTCTCCGATAAAATTGAGATTTTTCTATCTAACTGAATTCGAACATCTTTAAGCTCATCAACCTGAGCAAAGATATCACTCATATCATTTTCTTTTTTTCCTATTTTCTCTAAATTCATATCAACCTGATCAATCATATCTTTCAGGTCATTCGTTTTATTTTGAATTATTTCAATAGTTTTTGACTCTGCTTTAAATGAAGTTAAATTACTTTGGAGCGATCCTATTTCATGATTTAGATCAACAACATTCTTTTCAATATTATCAATTTTATGTTCTTGCTTTTCTTGTATTTTTCTAATCTCATTGACATAATTTTCTTTGAGAGAATGCATATCTGAATCAGCCGATTCTAAAACTACCATCACTTTTTCTAAGCCTTTTTCTGTCACTTGATTGAGATCATCATTAAATTGATTTTTTCTTTGATTTCCCTCTTTTTCAAAGGAATCTAATCGCTCATATGTAATTATTTTTAACTCACTTTCTATTTTTTTCTTTTGTTCTTTCAAATGTACCATTAAATCTGCTTGTTTAGCCTGAAGATCTATTTTTAAACTTATGATATCTTTTGCTTCTATTTCAATTTTTTTCAGAACTAAAGAGGTACTTTCATTAATTTTTTCAGTTTCAACTTCAACAAGTTTTGAAAGTATTTCCCTACTACCTTCAATCATTGAAGTACGCTGTTTCTCTAACCCAATTTGTCCTTTGTGAAGGGTATCTTTTGCATCCAAGGAAAGAGATTCAAGTCGTGATTCCCATTTTTCAGCCATTTCTGAAAGATTAAACTGATAAGTAGTAAATTCTTTTTTAAGCGTGTCGAGGTGGTTATCATGATTTTCATGATAAGTTTCTAATAATTTTTTCTCACTTTTTATAAATATTTCATCAATTTTACCTGATAGAACTTCAACTTTTTGGATGAGATCAGAATGTTCTTCTGTACCTTTTTCAATTTCTTCAAATAAATCTTTTTTATAATTATCAAATAATTTTTCACACGTGATATTTAGTTTGTTTTTAGCCTCCTTTGTTTCTGAAAGATAATCTTCCTTCAGATTAATATTAAGTTTATTAAATTTATCTTCCATATTTATGTAGAGTTGCTGTATTTTTTCTTTCAGTTCAATATAAAACTCCTTAAATTCATCAGAAAAGTTATTCATATCGTTCTTTAAAGCCGCTTCACTCTCTTCACTTAAAGAAGTATAATTTTGAGTAGACTCATTAGACAATTTCTTAAAATCACTCATAACATAATTTATATTACCAATTTCTTCTTTAAGATTACTTTGTATTAAGTTTGCTTCTGTGAGATAATCTTGCTTCAAATCAGTGTGGAGCTTCTTAAATTCATCATATAAAAGACCAGTATTATCTTTTAAAATTAATTCTTTTTTATCAACTAAAGAGGTATAATTTTGAAAAGATTCATCATAGAGACCTTTGAAAGTATTAGTAAAGTGATTCATCTCGACGGCTTGCTCTTTGAGTTTATTTTGAGCAGATATTGTTTGTTCAAGATAATCATCCTTCAAATCAATATGAATCTTCTTGAATTCATCATATAAAAGATCAGTATGATTTTTTAAAGTTAATTCTTTTTTATCAACTAAAGATGCGTAATTTTGAAAAGATTCGTCATAAAGCCCTTTGAAAGTATCGGTAAAGTGATTTATTTCGGAGACCTGTTCTTTAAGTTTATTTTGAGCAGATATTGTTTGTTCAAGATAATCTTCTTTCAAATCAGTATGAAGTTCTTTTAATTCATTCAAAAAATTATCAATTCTAATAAACTCTTCTCTACTTACCTTAATTAAATTTTGAATTTTACTTGCCTCATCTTGTTCGAGCTTGATACTTTCTTCAACCATTTCTTGATATTTCTCTTTATAAAGCACATATATCTTGGATAAAACGTCTTCTAAATCATTTTTTGCATTATTAATTTTATTCATATATTCATCTTTTGATTTTAGATAAAACATTTTAAAATTTTCAATTTGCTCAGTAATTTTGGAAACCTCTTTTCTAGTAACTTGAATAATCTCATCTTTCTTCGAGATGGTTTCAAAATCAAGCTGTCTTACTTGATTTCTTATAGTTTCAATTTCTCCCAAAAATGCTTGTGAAACTTCTTGTTTTTGCTCTTCAATATTATCTCTAAAATTTTGAATATTCTTTTGAAAATTTACTTCTGCCACCTGAATTGTTGCGAGCATCTTACCAGCCTTTGCTTCATTATCAACAAAGTGAAAATTTGCATTATCTCTTAAATCTTGAATCATTCTGGGGATTGATTCAGTCACTTGATTTTCAATATCACTAATTTTATCTTTGAGGCCATCACACAACAAAAGATGATTATTAAACTTATTTTTTATATTTTCTGAAAGTTCTTGTCCACTCTTTCGAAGAGAATCTTCAATAAGTGTGTACTCTTGTTTAATCTCCTCAGAGAGTTTGTTTTGTCGATTTTTAATTTCTTCTTTAATTTCTTTTTCATAATAGTCAGCCTTATTTAAAATATCCTGAACTCTAGTCTCAATTATATCTAGTTGTTCCTTTGATTTTTTATCAATAGACTCTTGAAATAATGTGACAATTTTAGACCCCTCTGAGTCAGCAGTATCAAGTCTATTTTCTATCTTTTTAAGCTTTTTAGATTGTAAGTCTATTTTATCCAAGGTCTCACCAACATAAGCTAATTGACCCTGAACAGAGCGGGTAGTTTCTTCTAATGTACTAAGATCATCCCCAATTTTACTAAGATTTGATTTTTTTGCTTCAATATCTGTTACAACTGTCTCAGCTTCATCAACTTTATTTTGAAAAGAGATAAGCTGTTTTTTTATATTAATTTGTAAAATTTCAAATTCTGTTGTGGCATCTTTAAGCTCTTCTGTTTTTTCTAGAACAATATCAGTTAAATGCTTCTCACTTTGCTCTAAAACACCTTTAAATTTTTTTAAATTAATATTACTTTTATCTAGACGCCTGAGCAGCCAAATAACAATGAGTGTCCCTAGAAAGGGTAAGCCTAATTCCAATCCCACTTATGTCACATGCCTATCCAGAAAGATGCCGGCAATCAAAATTCTCATTGTCTATCGTTTTACTCATATTTGTCCTAGCCTACTTTTCATCACAAACTTTGCCTATATTATCCCAAGAATCAAAATCAATTCAAAAAAATAATAGTACTGAAATTTTAACTAAAACAAATATTAAAGAAAATGAGGTACTCGATACTTGGATACTTAAATTTTTCAATTATATAAAGCAAAAATTAGAAAAACAATGGTTTAAATCTCCTTCTGATCATATTATAGCAAGTATTCTTGCTATAATTCTTTTTTTATTTGTGATATATCTCATAAGTATTGTTCTTAGAATGTTACTTTCAAGATATTTATTCAAACAACTACACTTAAAAACAAAAAATAATAAAGGCCAAATAGAGCTTAATAAAATTCAAAATATAATTTTTCCATTACTTACGACCTTTGGAGTACGACTAGGTTTGGTTAGTCTAGAATCTCTATTCGGTTTTGATACTATCTTTTTAAAAAATATTTTAAATGCTATTATTATTGTGATATTATCTTTGTTAGGCAAAAGAATATTGATAGGTGTAATCTACACTTGGGATAATCAATTATCTGAAGGATATGGAAAGGTAACCAAGCAATTACTTCCTCTAACAATAGGTTTGAGTAAAGTAATTATTTTTTCTTTTGGAGCAATGTTTGCTCTGGCATTTCTAGGTATTAATATTGCACCATTTGTCACCTCTTTAGGAGCCCTAACTTTTGCAATTGGTTTTGCTGTAAAAGACTCATTAAGTAATTTTGTTGCGGGTATATTACTGATTATTGATGATAGCTTTTTAGTAGGAGATAAAATTGATATACCGGGAATTGGTTTTGGCTATATTCATGAAATTCATCTAAGAACAACACGAATTTTAACCTTTGATAACGAAATTATTGTTATACCTAATAATGTTCTTATGAATAAAGAATATAAAAATTACCGCCTACCAAATAAAACAATACGCATCGTGGTAGACTTTTCTGTTGCTTATGGAAGTAAAGTGCAACAGGTAAAACATATTATTTTGAATATTTTGGAGGAGGACCCTGAAATAAAGGATCACCCACCACCTGTGGTTGAATTTATATCGATGGCTGATTTTTATCTTGCTTTTAAGGCAAAAGGTTATATCAACAGCTACATGGATCAGTATACAAAACGTATAGAAATTAATGAAAAAATTTATGAGAAACTTAATCAAGAGAATATATCAATTCCATTCCCAACACATACTGTTTACCTTAAAAAAGAAGAAAATAAAGTTGTTTAAATCAGCTAATTTTTTGTTTTCACAATATCCCAACATAAAATATACTCTCTTGTAAATAGAAATTATTTGGGATCAAAATACTAAAATTTTTTATGAAAAATAATCTAAATGAAATTCAAAATCTCTTATCTAAAAAGCAGCTTACGTCTATTGAGTTGATGAAAATATATTTTGATCGCATTGAGCAACTGAACCCTAAACTTAAAGCCTTCATTGATATTGAAAAAAAAGAAGCCTTATGTGATGCCGAAGCCTCTGATGAACGTAGAAAAAAAGATCAACTACTTTCTCCATTTGATGGTATCCCCATTGGCATAAAAGATAATATAGTACAAGAGGGACGCATTACGACATGTGCATCTCGTATCTTAGAAGGCTATCAATCACCTTTTTCTGCTACTGTAATTGATAAATTGAAGGCCAAAGGTTTTATTCCAATGGGTCGATTGAACATGGATGAGTTTGCAATGGGTTCTTCCACGGAAAATTCTTCAATTCAAATCACTAAAAATCCTTTTGATCCCAGTCGAGTACCCGGAGGCTCATCAGGAGGCTCAGCCTGTGCCGTTGCTGCAAATATGATACCCGCGGCCTTAGGCTCTGATACAGGAGGCTCTATTCGTCAACCTGCTGCATTCTGTGGTGTCACTGGTTTAAAGCCCACTTATGGATCAGTTTCTCGATACGGTCTAGTTGCCTTTAGTTCAAGTTTAGACCAAATTGGTCCTATTACAAAAACGGTTGCTGACTGCCAGATAATTTATAATTATATCAAAGGACATGATCCTAAAGATTCTACTAGTGTTCAAGAAAGTGATATTCATAAATTTTCTACCAAAAAAGTAGAAGAGATTACGATTGCTTATCCAAAGAATTTACTTGAGAAATGTGATCCTAAAGTAAAAATATCCTTTTTAGAAATACTTAATTACCTCAAGAAAGAAGTATTACTCAATAATGAACCACTTGAAATAGAAATTCCATACCACAAATACGCTATTCCTAGTTATTATATCACGGCAACGAGTGAGGCTTCTTCTAATCTAGCTCGTTTCGATGGAATACGTTATGGAAGAAGAGCCGAGGGCAGCAATCTTGATGAAATTTATTTAAATTCAAAAACAGAAGGTTTTGGAGAAGAGGTAAAAAGAAGAATTTTACTAGGTACATTTGCACTATCAAGCGGCTATTATGACGCTTATTATGCTAAAGCACAGAAGATAAGAGAGCTAATGAGGATGAATTATCTGAAACTTTTTAAAAAAATAGATATTATTTTATTACCCACAACTCCCACTGAAGCTTTTTCACTGGGTAAAAAAACTTCCAATCCCATTGAGATGTACCTCTCCGATGAATTTACTGTTACAGCGTCTTTGACTGGTATTCCTGCTTTATCTCTTCCAGCTCCTTTTGATGATTTACCAATTGGGCTTCAGATACAAGGTCCATGGTTCTCGGAAAATATTATTTTTTCTTTAGCTTCCAAAATAGAAAAAAAGTTTCCGACAAAAGAACCGTTACTTTAATGATCTCTAGCCAACCTTATAAAGGTAGCCGAGATTTTTATCCCGAAGAAATGCGTATTCGAGATTGGTTTTTCAATTTGATCTCCCAAACAGTTGAAAGCTTTGGTTTTGAAAAAATTGACGCACCTATCCTAGAACCTTTAGATATATATCTTTTGAAAACATCTGAAGAAATTATCAATCAACAAATTTATAGTTTTGAAGATAGAAGTGATAGAAAAGTAGCGATTCGACCTGAAATGACTCCTACTGTCTCCCGTATGGTTGCTCGTAAAATAAGAGAGTTGCCTAAGCCAATCCGCTGGTATTCTTTACCTAATCTTTGGAGATACGAAAGACCAGGAAAAGGACGTTTGCGAGAACATTGGCAATTAAATGCTGATATTTTTGCCGCTTCTGATGAATTATTGGCAGATTTTGAAATTATTCAATTAGCTATTTCATTAATGAAAAATTTTGGAGCACAAAAAAAAGATTTTATCTTACGATTTAATCATAGAGGACTTTTAAATAATTTTTTGAAAGAATATTTAAAGCTTGATGTGGAAAAATATTCAAAGGTGGCTCGTATCCTTGATAAGAAACAAAAGATATCCTCAGAAAATTTTGAGAAACTTCTAGTAGATATAGCTATAGATACTAAAAAAATTCAAAATATTTATGACTTTATGCTGGGAGATATACACTCTGTTTCAAATTATCTTAGCCAAGATGCGGAAAAAGAAATCGCCTATATGTATCGTTTAATCTCTCTATTAGATCAAGTTGGTTTATCTGATTATATTAAATATGATCCTTCAATTATTCGAGGTTTTGATTATTATACTGGTATTGTTTTTGAAGTTTTTGATACTCATCCAGAAAATAAGCGTTCCATTTTTGGAGGAGGGAGATATGACAATTTAGTATCCTATTTTACCAAAGATGGTTGTAATGCCGTCGGCTTTGGAATGGGAGATGTTACTTTTCAAAATTTTTTGGAGGTACATAGTCTCATTAAAAAACAAAAGCACAAAACCCAAGTATATGTGGCTACTTTTTCTGAAGAAGAAGACATTAAAAATTCACTGCAATTAGCCGCTCGATTACGAGAAAATGGTTTTTATGTAGAGGTTGCTTTAGGAGGTAATAAAATTAAAAAACAATTTCAAGAAGCCAACCAAAAGAATATTCAATTTGTAATATTGCAAGGAGAAAGAGAAATTAAACATAACATCATAACAATAAAAGATCTTCAGCGAGGTAAGCAAGATGAACTATCTTTTGACGCTTTAATCAGCCTGTTAAAAAAGCAACAACTACAATAAAGGTTAATAATAAGAAATTATTCTCCGGTATTTTCTTAACTCTTTACCTACGTCAGCTTCTTTTTCGAGAGATATTGCTGTTTCAACCTTACTCCTTCCCTCTCTAATTTTAAACTGAGCACCTATTTTAGCGGCTTCTTTTCGAATTCTTCTGTCATCAGAAAAAAGTTTTTTTAGAAACAGCTTAATATATTCATGATGAAAGTGATCAATTGCAAATAAAGCTCGAATCAATTCTAATTGAACAATCTCTTCTTTTTCACTAGAAAGATACTTTTCCAAAACTTTTCGATTTTTTATATCAGGCAAATAACTTAAACATAATGATGCCGTCATGCGAATTAAAGTATTTTTATCCTCTAAAAAAGGAATAAAATAATCTACAGTCCTTTTATCTCGAATTGAACCGAGAGCCAATAACATATCAGACTTCGCTGAAATCATTTTTACTAAAGTTTTTTTAGAAAGAATAACCTTTTGAATTTTACTTGGAATTTTTTCAAATTCTTGAATTAATTTTTCTTGCTCTTTAATATCCAAAGAAATCGACTGAATCGCTTCTTTAAGGGGCGTTATTGATGTTGATAGTCTTAATTTCGCTAAACCCACTGCTACAATATTTCGAATTTCGATAGCATCATCTGGTACTTCAATACTAGGATTCTTCAAAGCATTGATCATAGGTCGATAGCACCGCAAGATGCGATTCCCTCCACACATCATGAGTGCAGTCTTTTTTTCTTTAGGTGATCCATTCTCAGCATTTTCAAGAATTTGATTTAATCGACGATTCTTACCAGAAATAGGTGAAAATATAAAAAAAATAAAAATATTTATAAATATTAATAAATATTTTATTTGCTTCATATAATTTTTTTTATATATAGGTTCCATACATAAGTTATCGGATTCAAGAGTGATAAAACTAAATGCTTAACCACCAGAGAAACACTAATTATTGTATTTTTTTGCTCTTAATCTTCTATGATAAAAAATTGCAAATCGATGGGCTTCATCACGTGCAGCTCTGAGAATGAGCATCCCTAGACTATTTCGATCTATTTTTAAAATTGATCCTCCTGGGAGATATATTTCTTCTTTTTTTTTGGCCAAACTAGCAATGGGAATATTTAAATTATAATTGACCCTAGCCTTCAAAGCAGCGTTTAATTGTGTAATTCCCCCATCTACTAAAATTAAATCAGGAGGGAGAACTTCATTTTTAGCTATACGAGCCAAACGACGATTTAAAACTTCGTATATCATTGCAGGATCATTAGGTTCATTTTTCAACTTGATCCGATATTTACGGTAATTTTTTTTATATGGCAGGCCATTTTTAAAGAAGATGCCTGCACCTACTGCCTCTTTTCCTTGAAGATTTGAAATATCATAACATTCAATCGATTCAGGAATCTTTTTAAGTTTTAATAATTTTTGTATTTGTTTGAGACCAATCTTTTGATTATATAAATAATCAGAGATACTACGTTCTTTTAGTAAAGATTTAGCATTAGTGATTGCCATACTAATAAGATTTTTATAGTTCATTTTTTGATTTTTAGAAGGAGGAATAAGCTTAACAGATTCACCTTTTCTTTTCCTAAGTAAATTTTCCCAGTTTTTGAGGTCATCGATATTATGACTTAAATAAATTGATGGAGGGTAATCTGTAGAGTTTAAATAATAATCTCGAAGAAAACTTGTTAGAAAAATATTTTCGCTCTTTTCTATTAAATTTCCCTTCAATTCTGTAGTAAAAAAGTTTTGCTTACTAATTAATTTACCATATCGAATCTTTAAAATAACAACCTCTCCTAAAAAATTATTTAAATATTCTATTGGTGACAAATGTATTGCATCAATTTTAAGTTCTTTAATTAGTGCACCCCTCTGAATATTATAAACGGCTAGGATATCCAATGATTCATATTCATTACTAGAATGGATAGCTTGTTTTGTTGTTATTATCTCTAAATCATGAATAATATTACGCATGCGTGCAGCATTTTCATATCTCATCTCTAAGGCATACATTTTCATTTTTTTAGTTAAATATTTTTTAATTTTATTGGTCTTACCTTCTAGGAAATCTTTAATTTGGTATACCATATCAGCATATTCTTCGCGAGCCACCTCACCTGTACAGGGTGCCCAACATCTTTTCATATGAAAATTAATACACGGTTTTCCTGGTTTTTTGAGAGGTAGTTTGAGTGCTCTTTTACGAATAGGAAAAATTTTTTGAATAAAGTGAATTGCACTACGCGCTGCTCTAACATTAGGATAAGGACCAAAATATTGATCTGTTTTTTTCTTTTTTTTTCGAGTTAAAAATAATCGAGGATACATCTCTCCCATTGTGAGACCTATGAAAGGATAACGTTTATTATCTTTTAGCCTAACGTTATATGGGGGATCATGCTCTTTAATAAGGTTATTTTCTAAGAGGAGGGCTTCGGTTTCATTATGTGTAATAATCCAATCAATCGCATTTACGTGCGTAAGTAAAAAGTTCGTTTTAATATCATTTCGATCTGTAGATTTTTGAATACTCAAATATTGTAAAATTCGACTTCTTAATTGAATTGCCTTACCTACATAAAGAACCCGCCCCTTTTTAGCCAAATTATTATTAAGATTACTCTCACTTTTAATGTTGGTATACCCTAACCAGAGATAACAACCAGACAAAAGAGGGATTCTTTTAATTTGATATTTAATTTCTTCTAAATTTCCTGTAATCATTTTAGTTAAGAGTTTTAAACTTTTCGTTTAATTTGATCAACATGTTTTTGATAATGCGATAAAATATTTTTTAACTCTAAATAACCAATTACTAGATTTTGCTCGTTTATAACAGGTGCCTTATCAACATTCAAGGAGAGTAAAAAACTTAACGCAATACTCAATGAATCGCCCAACTTTAATGGTTCTTCTTTTTTGTTCATATACAAAGAAACAGAATTTTCATTTTTTTTGTATTTTTTTATTTTACTCTTTGTGATATCCCTTAGGGAGAACATACCCATATATTTTTGTTTTTTATCAACAACAATAAAATCATACTTACATATTTTTTGAGATAAATGGAAAACACTCTTTACGGATAAATTCGCATCAAGTAAAATTTCTGATCTTTCTTTAGAATTATTTATATCTTTTAAATTAATTTTTTTGTATGTTTGTTCTACCTGTATTTCACTTAAAATATCATTTTTCATATCCCAACTATGAGCGGGAGAATGAAACTTATTTATTTTTTGTCCGGTATAAATACTAAAACGTGAAGATAAAATAATACTTAAAACAGCAACAACCAAAAGTGGAGCTAAGAGCTTATAACTACCAGTCAATTCACAAACCATAATTACTGAACCAATAGGCGCATTAGCAACTCCTGCAAAGAAGCCGGCCATACCCACCACCAAATAAGGTACAGGAGAAGTTACAACTTCAGGATAAAAATATTGAGCGATTAGACCGATAGCTGCTCCTAGAACTCCTCCAATAAAAATAGAGGGACCAAATACGCCGCCAGAGGCCCCTGAACCAATTGTAAAAGATGTCGCTATTATTTTTAGAACTACAATAATAAATAAGTAAGCAATAACATAATATATATTTTTAATATTTTCAGGGTCGAAAAAATAATTTCCTAAAAGCCCTACTGAATTAAATGTCTCTTCTCTCATTAATTTTTGTAAAAAGCCAAAACCACTACCAATACTTTCTTGTGAAAAAACTCCAATAATAGCGACAGCGAGACCTCCCAATGCCGTTCGAGCACTAATTGGTATTTTTAATTGAGCAAACCATTCTTTTATAGTAGAATACATTTTAACGAAGAGATAACCAAATAAGGAACATAGAATACCCAAAATGGCATAAAAAAAAAGCTCCTGCCAATTGCTGAACATGATTTCTTTTATTTTAAAAACACTATCAAAACCTCTAAAAGCTGTAAACACAAAGTAGCCGGTAATAGAAGATATAATGGCTGGAATTAAACTATCTGATTCAAAATCTTCTGTATACAAAATCTCAACAGAAACAATTGCCGCACCTAGCGGAGCCCTAAATATAGCACCTAAGGCACCCGCCATTCCTGCTATAAAAATAGATCTCCCTGCTCTCGGGCCACAACCAAGAATTTTGGAGAAGATAGAACCAAAACCGGCACCAATATGAGCGATTGGTCCTTCTTTACCCGCACTGCCGGTACTCGCTAAAGTAGCGATTGTCGCAAATGTTTTAACAAATGGTGTTTTAAACGTAATTTTTCCTTTTTCTTCATGAAACGAGTGAATCAATGCATCGGTACCTGCTCCACCTGCTTTTTTATCAAATAGCTGCACAAATAAACCAGATAAAAATAATCCAACGATTGGTAAGCTAAAGAAGAAAATAGGTTTAAATACAGAATGATTTTTATTAGATGAAAAAGAAAACTCACCTTCAGCATAACCAAAGTCAATACCAGCGAATTGATGAAAGCTAAAATCTTCGACTACAGCTAATAAATAAGAAAATCCAAGAGCAGCAAAACCAGAAAGAACTCCAATAAAGATGGAATAAAAATAAATTTTTTTTGAATTAGTAACCCCAATTAACTTGCGAAAATGATTAATGAAACTCATCAACTAAAGATACCTAGAAATAATACAGCTCTGCTGCAAGAAATGTTAATGAATAATTCGAGAGAGGCTTTGTTCACACAAAGCTAACAAAATTATATAGAAATTTTATTCCTTCCACCATCATTGCAAAGAAATTCTTTGATCTTTTTATCATAAAACTAATAAAATTCTCAGCCATTTCAATTAAATTATTCACTTAACAACAGGTTCTTTATTGGAAGGTGCGAGTACTTTCTGATTTTTTTCAGGAACAGTATTTTTTTCTATAGTGGATTTTTTTTCAATATTCACACTATTTGAATTTTGCTCATTCTTTTGAGGTGATTCATTAACAAACTCTTTTTCAAGACTTTGTATTTTTGAGTTCTTATTTGACCCTAAATAGGCAATGGTTAAGCCTAATACGAGAAAGATAGTAGCCATAACACCTGTTGCTTTTGTTAAAATATCTCCTGAACCTGAACCAAAGGCTGATTGACCACCGCCTCCACCAAAAAGACTCATCCCACCTGAACGATTTGATTGTAAAAGTATAAGTAAAACAAGAAAAAAACAATTAACAATAAAAATAACAATTAAAATTTGTTGTAACATCGCCATAATTTAATACACCTCTCTTTAAGTATCTTTATAATCTAATATTCTAGTAAACCTAGGTGAGTCTGTTTTATAACCGATACTATCTGTCAAGGTTTTATAATTACCTAATCCTATACTTAATTCAATATCCTCTGAATTGAATTGTGAAGGATGATGATAGCCCGCCGTATGGGACAATGTTAAAAGCTCATTTCGAAATGTATGAATATAACTAGCAAATCTTTTTGCTTTATCTCTAATATTTAATCCAGACTCCAACCATTTATTTTGAGTAGCAATACCAGTAGGACAGTGTCCAGTGTGACACTTTTGAGCCTGTATACAGCCAATAGACATCATCGCTTCTCGGGCGATATTTACAAGATCACAGCCCATTGCAAAAGCAATAATCGCCCGATCTGGGAAACCAAGTTTGCTACTACCAATCCAAACAAGATTATTATGAATTCCCTTCTCTTTGAAAAGTCCATAAACTCTTGTAAATGCTGTTTTAAAAGGTAAAGAAACATGATCGGAGTATGTTAATGGAGCAGCTCCAGTACCTCCTTCACTACCATCGATAGTGATAAAATCGGGGCCTTGTCTTTTTTGTTGCATTACATTTGCAAGCTCCTCCCAAAAATTTATTCGCCCAATAGCACATTTTATACCTATCGGTAAACCAGTTGCTTCTGCTACCATCTCGATGAATTGAATTAAAGATTTTGTATCATTAAAAACAGAATGAGAATTGGGAGAGATACAATCTTGCCCTTCGGGTATCCCCCTTATACGAGCAGTTTCAGCATTTACTTTTTTACCAGGGAGCACCCCACCCTTACCTGGCTTAGCACCTTGAGACATCTTAATCTCAATAAGACGGATTGTAGGATATTTTTGAACTAAAGAGACTAATTTATCTAATTCAAAATCACCCTTTTCATTTCGCATTCCAAAATACCCCGTGCCAATTTGTAGAGTCAAATCAGCACCAAAAAGATGATAAGGGCTTACCCCTCCTTCTCCTGTATTGTGGTAGCAGTTTGCACTTGCCGCCCCTCTATTCAAAGCGGATATCGCATTTTTACCTAGGGAACCGTAAGACATAGCAGAAATATTTACGACAGATCGAGGTCGATAAACTCTCCTGCGTTGAGTTCTTTCTCCGATAATTTTAAGACATGGTACAGAAAAATGACCATGATCTAAGTATTTAGATTCTTTGTCAGACAAAGGAAAAGCTGAATTTTTTATAATCGGATAACCCACCTCATCAAGGTGTTCAGTTGTTCCAAACGAAAAATAATTATTTTGTCTTTTTGAAGAGGCATATATCCACCTGCGTTCAGAGCGACTAAACGGGGATTCTTCTTTGTCATTGGCAACAATATATTGACGCAATTCAGGTCCAATTCTCTCCAACCAATAACGAATGTGACCTACAAGAGGAAAATTATGTTGAATCGTATGTGTTTTTTGCAAAAAAATATCATATAGGAATATGAAAACCAAGAAAATACCAATAACGCCCAGTATAATTAATTTTATATTATTTTGAACCCAAAATAAATATTGGTCAATAAGATTAAATAACATATTAACTACAAAAAGCAAGGTGAGATAGTAATATTTTTTTATGAAACCACATTTAAGAGCTTACATTTTAACCCCAATGCCACTCATTCTTTTCAAGAGAGAACAGGGCGTCAAAACTTTTAAAAAAGAAAGTATGAAAACTTATCGATTACTGAGAAAATTAATTTGTAAGATTACTAAAATTTTGAAGAAGCCCAAAAAAGATATTTTTCAGTTTAGCCAGCACTTATAAAGTGGAGAGATCAAGAATAATATGATACTAATGAAAAATATATTATATTATCTTTAAATTAGCCCTTGCTAGATTGATTTAAAATTATAATGATTTACAATGATTACTTACTTTATTTATCGTGATATATTAATCATGCTAAAAGCTAGTGTCATCAAAAATCTTAAATTTTATGAACAAATGTTACTTATTCGTCGATTTGAAGAGTCTTGTGCAAAAGCCTATGCTCTTCGAAAGATTAAAGGATTTTGTCACCTCTATATTGGTGAAGAATCAGTTGCTGTTGGTGCGATAGGTTCTTTAGAAACTCAAGATTATGTTCTAGCTACATATAGAGAACACGGACACGCCATCGCAAAGGGAGTCGAGCCAAACTTTATTATGGCAGAGCTTTTTGGAAAGGAAACAGGCGTCAGTAAAGGTTTAGGAGGCTCAATGCATCTCTTTGATATTGATAAAAAATTTATGGGTGGGCATGGTATAGTAGGAGCTCATATAGCACTTGCAGCTGGAGTTGCTTTTGCCAGCCAATATAGAAGAGAAAGGAGTGTAACTTTATGCTTTGTTGGTGAAGGTGCCGTAAGTATAGGAGGTTTTCATGAAGGTGTTAGTTTGGCTGCTCTATGGGGGCTACCTGTTGTATTTATTATTGAAAATAATCAATATTCGATGGGAACTCCTCTTCACCGCCATATACATTTACAAAATATTTCTCAAAAAGGGGAAGGATATGGTATTCCACATAAACAAATTGATGCCGCAAATGTGATGGATGTTTACGAAACGGTTAAAGAAGCTGTCAATAGAGCCCGCGGAGAGCAAGGTCCTAGTTTACTTGAAATGATAACGTATAGATATCGTGGGCACAGTATGTCAGACCCTGCTAAGTACCGGACTTCTGATGAAGTTAAAAATGCAAAACAAAAAGATCCTATTAGTATATCAAAAGCTCAACTTCTTCAAGAAGGAGTTGAAAAAAAAGATTTAGAAATTATTGAGACTCGGTCTAAAAAGAAAGCGATTGAAGCTGTAGAATTTGCTGATCAATCGGCTTTTACTTCACCTATAAACCTAAAAAAATTTGTTTTCAGTAATAGAAAGCTTTAATTTGACTTAAGGTTTCTGTTCTGTTTAATGGTCTCATGAGTGAAGATGGCTTTAAACGGGCGATAAGCCTGACCCGCGTTGTGACTCTTCCAAAAACGAAGATCGCTACTTTTTGGACGACAAAATTTAGGTACTATATTATTTCTAGAATAGATAATTATCACTCAATACTTCGTATAGGTACTATTTATTGTGCAAAACCAACTATTGTAACACCACATACGGTGTTAAACACCTTTGAAGGTTTTTCTTCTCAAGATATTGAATTCGCTGAAAAAATTTCAGGTCAAGAGATCGAACAAATTCGAGTTTTAGGGTACCAATTTAAAAATAAGCTGGAAAAAAAGAAAAAAATAGCAACTCCTTATAGAGTCCTAATACAAAATATAAAGAAAAAGAAAGAGAAGTCCCTCGATGAAGTAGCAATCCTTTCAGCACCTGATGACGTATGGTCACTTTCTATTACAAAACTTACTATGGATGCCGTATTTAACTCATTTTCTGAAAATCTGAGAGATTTCGAAGAGAGAGGTTATTTTCTCAGTGATGGAGAAAGATCTAGAAAAGAGATTGAAATTTTATTTGTGGAAGCCAAGGAAGAAAGATCAAAAAAAACACTTGATGAATTAGGTAAAATTCTTCAAAAAAATGATCTATTTGAAGAGTATGAAGATCGATTTTTTAAACTAGTAAATTTAATTCAAAAAGAGTAATCATCATGTTGTGTCGTCACTATATTATTGAAGGTAAGGTTCAAGGAGTAGGTTATCGCCACTTTACTTTTAAAAAAGCAAAGTGGTTGTCAATAAGTGGCTGGGTAAAAAATCTTCCCAATGGGAAGGTAGAATGTTTGGCTAAAGGAGAATTATCTCTTTTATCTAAATTTGAAAAATATTTACGGCAAGGACCACCTTTCTCAGAGGTATTTGAGATTCAATCTAAGGAAATTTCTTCATTTCAAGCTAGTTATATTCAAGGAACAAATAAGGCTTTTGAGATACAAGGTTGATATATTTTATATATAATTGTTTTCTTTATTTTGTTTACCCATTAATTTTATTGAGTGCTATTTTTTCAAATAAACTTCGAAAAAGCATTAAAATTCGTTTTTCTCCTCTTAACATACCTGATTTTTCAAATAAGAAGATATTTTGGTTTCATGCTGCCTCAGTAGGTGAGTATGAGCAAATTAGATATTTCATTCTAAAAATAAAAAAAAAACATCCTAAAATAATAATTATTGTTAGTGTTTTGTCATATAGTGCCTATAGTCAATGTTATGAAAATCAGATTGCTGATTTTTTTTTCCCTCTCCCATTTGATCTATATTTTAATATTAAAAATATTATGAATAAAATTAAGCCCAATGTTATTTTTTATTCTCGCTATGATGTTTGGCCAAATATGGCTCGCATTGCTTATAAAAAAGGAGTGCGTCAAGTTTTAGTTTCAGCTACCCTATCAGAAACATCATTAAGAAAACGCTTCCCTTTTTCTTTATTTTACTCGAAAGTCTACTCTTATCTTGATCAAATTTTTGTAATTGATCAAACTAATAAAAATCGTTTTCAAAAAATGAATTTGAAAGCATTTATTGCTGGAGATACTCGATACGACTCAATTTGGCATCGAATTACTTTTAAAAGTCAAAAAAGTATACAAGTAGATATATTGAAAAAAACTATTATTCCTAAAAATAAAAAGATTCTAATTGCCGGTTCTACTTACAATCTTTCTGAAAAATTTTTACTTCAATTTATGAGTAAGTCAGTTTCTCCCCCATTTCTTATTTTAGCCCCACATCATGTAGCTAAAGATAATATTTATAAAGTTGAGCAAAGAATTCTTAAATATTCTTTGCCATATCTTAAATACACAGATTTTTTTAAAAAAAAACCATTAAATATTACTCCATCTATTTTATTAGTTGATGTTTATGGAATATTACTTCACTTGTATGCTATTGGAGATTTATGTTATATTGGTGGTGGATGGAGAGGCTTAATTCATTCTACAATAGAACCCGCCTTTTTTAAAATTCCAATTTTAACAGGACCACATATTAATAATTCACAAGATGCCATAGATTTAGAAAAAATAGGTTTAATTAAAAAGATGAAAAATACTAACTATAATGAAGTTGAATCGTGGTACACATCACACCACGATACAGCGTACAAAAATACTATATATGAAAAAACTTCTCATTATATTAAAAATAAATTTGGAGCATTTGATAAAATTTATAATGAGCTCGCCCTCTAGAAAATTATGATTATCAATAATTAATTTTTTTCCTTCAAATATAAAAATAATGAAAGCAATAGAATCCTTTTCTTATTCACCCGAGGTTAATTATGCAGCCGTAAACCTTCATGATTCGGAAGCTATTATTAGTGCTTTAAAACCTTTTATAACAAAAGATATTTTTTTTTTTATTGAAATACATTTGATCACAGCTGATGCTTTACGAAAATATATCAGCTCCCGAGAACAGGTTACTTTAGAAATTCGCAATACATTCTTGAATAAATTAAAAAATATCGATTACGCAATTTCACAGATTATTCTTACAGGAGAGAATCTTCAACACGAAGTATTTGATGATTCGATCAAGGCCAAAGCATATAAACATTATTATCGTGAATTTGAGGGTACTGCAATAGATAATAAAAAAATAAATTTTTTAAAAATATTGAGTTTATATGAGATTATAAAGTTTCATAATTATAATTTTATGAAACATTGGAAGAGCCTAAAAAATATTTTTGGAGAAATTGAAATATATGGAAGCAATCATAGTTTTTTAGAACAGGTGCTTCGATTTAAGATATACCCTCGTTTAGAGCTCGTATCCTTAGTTGATCTTTTAGTTAGGCGTATTGGTTTTATTTTGAGAATATCTAAAGAAACAATGAAAGAAACTAATTGCATAGCCAGTGGGACATATACTTCAGCGATTAACTATTCGTTTTCTAACATCTTTGACCCAAAAATTACAGAGTCTATTATTGAGCTTAATGAATTAGATACAGGTGATAATAATAAAAAAGAGAAAAAACTTAATAAACATATTCTTAAAAGTTGGAAAGAAGCCATCGGAAGTTGCTTTGTAGATGAGTTAACAATTGACTGTCGTTGCGATGAGGTCTTTAACCAAGGTCAATTTCAAATAATGCAAATTAATTCTTATTCCCTGCAAATTGAAGAAGTAAAAATTAATAAATCAGTATATATGGAAACAAATGTGGGTATTGAGACAAAAAGATTACACAGACAAATTGTTCGTAGCTTAATTACGAAGGTGCCGGTTGAAGAGAAAATTGAAAAATATAATTTTTTTTTAGAAGAACTTTTTACTCTTAAGATGTCTTCTATGATGGTTCATTTTCCAATTTTAAATCTAAGTGAACAAGGTTTATTTTTATATCACTTTTCGCCAACATATTTTTTTAGGGTAATTTTAAATCATATGAAAGAATCAGGAGTTGGATTTATTCATCGTTTTGTAAATAAAGAAATTATTCGTAAAGAGCTTCCTGTTGAGTATATCAAATTTTTATTTGCACTTTGGTGGGATAATAATATTTATAAAAAAAATTCTCGCCTTAATAAAAATTCAAAAGAAAAATATAATAAATTTTCCCAAATGTTAGCTAACCTTTGGGAAAAAGATAAACCCCAAATTATTACAAAAATTAACGAGAATGCCCATGCTCGTCGAGCATTTGAAATGCATAATTTAAATATTCTTAAAGTATTTTTAGAATCAAAATTATCAAATCTCTTTTACTTACTCTATGTACGTTTTCTTGGCCAAGATTTTATATATTATCAAAAACATCATTATAAAAAAATTTAAAAGCCAAATGCAAATTCTAAGTAATAATTTTATTTTTTCATCTTTACTGCATAACATTGTCTTTACTGTATATTGTCAGTTTAGACAGCTATCTAACATTCTAAAATTTATAATGCGTCGTTTTTTTTTGGGGCTAATTCTCTTACTGATTTATTTTTTTTTTATAGTTTCCCATATATTTGCTCAAAACATAAATCTAAAAGATCAAGATAAAAAGAACCCTCAGAGTTTAAAAGTAGCGGGTCGAATACAATCGCGTATCATGCTCGGAGAAAAAGAAACACAATTTGCTCGTCATAAAAATTATGATGCAATTGATTTTAATTTTCGTAGAATTAGACTAACTCTTCAATATCAAAAAATTCATTGGTATGGAGGAATTATCGATATTAAGGCTGAAAATTTATTAACCGAAGGTTTTAATGTTAAATCTGCATTGCAAGAGGCTAATATTTGGTTTGAACCAGGTTTTGCCGATACAAGAATCAAACTAGGGCAATTTAAATTACCTTTTTTACGAGAACAAATAACATCTTCTTCTCGTCTTCTTATACCTGAAAGAGCTTTTTCTGCGAATACTTTGCAACAATTTGATATTGGTATTCTTTTGACGACTTATCCTCTTTATTTTTTGAAAGAAGTATCTAAAAAAAAACTAGTGATTAATTTTTCAATTACTAATGGAGATGGTTCAGGTCAAGATGGAGAAGGATTAAAAAGTGTAGAGGCCAATACTATTGGAGAATCTATACTGCCTCTGTATAATTGGAGGATGCAATATAATCTATTAGGAGGAATTAATAAAGAAGGAAAAGAAATTTTTGAAGATGAAACTAGATTTTCGATTGGTGCTGGAGGTGCATATAGTTCTACGAATGAAGGGAACTCTCTTGTTCATGGAAAAAAATTTATTGGTCATACTATCGATATGACACTCTACACAATTGGGATATATATTAATAACGAATATACTTTATTACATGGTGAAGCGGTTCCTAAACAATACCATACATTTCAAATCACTGTTGGCTATAACATACCTATTCTAAAAATATTTTTCATGCCTATTCTCCGCTATAATTATCTTCAAGAAGATTCAAATCAAAACGAGATAATCAATTTATCCGAACAATTTCATGACATTTGGGTAGGTTTTAATTTTTTCGTAGATAAAAATAATTTAAAATTACAAGTTTTTTATCAAATTAGACTAGATCATGCTAGCGAAATCGAGACAAATAAAAAAAACAATCTAATATACTTTCAAATTCAAATGAATTTCAATAATACAATAATCTAATTTTATTAGAGTCGTGGTAAATAGATAATTTAAATTATCGAAAACGACCAAATATTCCAGATGCTTGACTTAATTCTGTTTCAAGCTCTTTTATCAATTGTTTAGCCTTGGAGCTTAAAGATTTTGGTATTGTAACATATACCTCAACTAAAATATCTCCTGATCGACTTGGAGAAGAAATAAGAGGTAAACCTTTTCCCTTTAAGCGAAAGTTTGTATTTGGTTGAGTTCCCATTGGTATTTTCAACTTAATTTGATTCCCTGACAATATTTTCACCATAACCTCTCCACCGAGCGTTGCCACAGTTAGTGATATATTTTTTTTCGTCATTAAATCAACACCATCTCGTTCAAATTCAGAATGCTTACTCACCTGAAGAACAACATAAAGATCTCCTGAAATGCCTCCATAAGGGGCACCTTCACCTTCACCAGCTACTTTTAAACGAGTACCAGAGTCAACTCCTGGGGGTATTTTGATATTTAATGTCTTTTTTCCACTCGTTAATCCAGTACCACTACAACTAGAGCAAGGCTGGGTAATCATCTGCCCCGAACCACCACATTGACCACATGTTGTTGCTACAGAGAAAAAACCAGATGTCCGGCGAACTTGACCACTTCCTTTACAAGCGGCACAAGATTTTTTCATACCATCTTTAGAACCTGAGCCATTACAGGTGGAACAACTCTCTTCTCTAGGAATTTGAATTTTAATTTCTTTACCATAGTAGACATCTTCAAGGTCAATCCCTAAATTATATCTTAAATCTGCCCCTCTTGCACCTTGACTTTTTGAACGACTTCCACCAAAACCTCCTGAGAAAAAATTATCAAAAATATCTTCAAAGCTATTTCCTGAAAAAACATCAGAAAAATCACTATAGGCAGCTTGTCCAAAACCACTTCCACCCGCTGAGTTTCCAGAAAGACCCGCATGACCAAATTGGTCGTAAAGTCTCCTTTTTTGATCATCTCTTAATATTTCATAAGACTCAGTCGCCTCCTTAAATTTTTCAGAGGCTTTTGTATCTCCTTTATTACGATCAGGGTGATATTTCAGAGCTAACTTTCTGTAGCATTTTTTGATCTCATCAATAGAGGCATTTTTAGAAATACCCAAAACCTCGTAGCAATCTCTTTTATTAGACACTTTAATTTATCGATCGTCTCGCTTCATTATTTAGATTTTTCATCATCCACCTCTTCAAATTCAGCATCTACCACCTTTTCTTTGGGTGCATCATCATTTGGAGCCTTTTCACTTTGAGCAGTAGACGATCTTTCTTGAACATCTGGATTTTGAGAAGTTTCTGCTTGCTGACTGTATAATTTAGAGGAGTGTTGCGAAATTAATTGATTAATTTTCTCTTTTGCCGTATTCATTTGCGCAACATCTTTAGATTGGAGAGCCGTTTTTCCTTCAGAGATTCCAGATTCAATTTCTTTTTTGGTTCCGTCATCTAATTCTTTTGCGACACTAACCGCCTGCTCAATAGTATAAATCAAGTTATCTAGCTCATTATACGATTTAGCAGCTTCAGCCAATTTTTTGTCATCTTCTGCATGTTGTTCAGCATTTTCAAGCATACTTTGAATATCTACATCAGATAATCCTCCAGCTGACTCAATTCTTATTTTCTGTTCTTTGTTTGTTTTTAAATCTTTAGCTGATACATTAACAATTCCGTTTGCATCAATATCAAAACTAACCTCTATTTGTGGCGTACCACGAGGAGCAGCCATAATATCTGTCAGATGAAATTTTCCCAAAGTTCGGTTATCTTTTGCCATCTCTCTCTCCCCTTGGAGAACATGAATTTCGACTGCCGTCTGGTTATCTGCAGCTGTGGAAAAAACCTCTGTCTTTTTCGTTGGTATCGTAGTGTTTTTAGTAATTATTTTAGTCATGACACCACCTAAAGTTTCAATACCCAATGATAGGGGGGTAATATCTAAAAGTAGAACATCGCTAACATCACCAGCTAAAACACCAGCTTGAACAGCTGCTCCAATAGCAACCGCCTCATCTGGATTGACACTTTTATTAGCTTCCTTGCCAAATAATTCTTTTACTTTTTCACGAATAGAAAGCATCCGTGACGATCCACCTACTAAAATTACCTCATCAATATCTGATGGATTAAGTCCAGCATCTTTTAATGCCCTTTGACAAGGGCCTACTGTTCTTTCCACAAGTTTTTGAGAAAGCTGATTAAATTTGGCACGAGTCAAGGTAATGTTGAGATGTCTTGGCCCTGATTGATCTGCTGTAATAAAAGGAATATTAATATCTGAAGTTTCTTTGCTCGATAATTCAATTTTAGCTTTTTCAGCGGCTTCCTTTAGACGTTGCTGTGCCATTTTATCCGTGCTGATATCAATACCGTTTTCCTTTTTAAATTCGCTAATAAGCCAGTTCATCACAACTTGATCAAAATCGTCTCCACCAAGATGAGTATCGCCGTTAGTAGCTTTTACCTCAAAAACTTTATCAGCAAGCTCCAAGATCGAAATATCAAAGGTACCTCCTCCAAGATCGTAGACAACAATAATTTCACTATCCTTATTTTTATCAATTCCGTAAGCAAGGGCTGCAGCAGTTGGCTCATTAATAATACGGACAACATCAAGCCCAGCCACCTTACCTGCATCTTTTGTAGACTGTCTTTGTTCATCATTAAAATAAGCCGGTACTGTAATGACTGCTTTCTCTACTTTTTGTCCTAAATAATCTTCAGCGGTTTGACGCATTTTTTGTAAGATGCGTGCCGATATTTCTTCAGGGCGATAGTCTTTTTCGAAAGTTACAATTTGAATTGTATCGTTATTACCTTTTTTAATCTCATAGGGAACCAAGGAAATCTCATTGGCCACTTCGTTATGCCTTCGCCCCATAAAACGCTTCACTGAACGGATTGTATTTACTGGATTAGTAATCATTTGATTCTTAGCTACTTGTCCAATCAAAACCTCCCCTTTTTCTGTGAAAGCAACAACTGAGGGTGTCGTTCTAGTACCTTCAGAGTTGGGTATTACAACAGGTTCTCCTCCTTCTATGACCGATACACATGAGTTGGTCGTGCCTAAGTCAATGCCAATGATTTTTTCTTTTGCCATATTTTACCTACCTTTTTCATTTGTTTTTTTAACTTTATCATTTTTACTATTTATCTCTTGCAAGGGTTTTATAACCGAAACGCGAGCGGCTCTAATTAACCTTCCACCCATTTTATACCCTTTTTGATAGACCTCGTTTACTGTGTCAGAACTAACTTCACTAGATTCTTCTGATTGAAGAGCTTCCATACTTCCTGGGTCAAAATCTTCACCTTTCGGATTAAATTCTTCAACTCCGTACTTTTGAAAAGCATCCATTAGCTGTTTTTGAATGAATCCAGCACCTTCTATAAAACTTTTGATATTTTTTTCACCATCTCCTTTAGCTGATAAAAAAAGTTGCTCAAAAGCATCTAAAGCAGGCAACATTGTATCCATCAACTTGGCCATAATTAAGCCTTCCATATCTGATTTTTCTTGAATGACACGTTTTCTATAATTAATAAATTCAGCTCGTTCTCGTTGTAAATCTTCTTTAAATTTATCAATTTGTTGAGTAAGTTTTGTCAAAACTTCTACTTCATCAACCTGAACTTCTTTTGCTTCTTTCGCCACTGAATCACATTGTTTTTCAGATTCAGAGTCTTGTGCTTTATCTAGTTCTGCTTCGATCGCTGAATTAGTTTCTTCTTCAGTAACTGATGTGGGACTCTCTGTTTTCATTTTTAAATTTTACTCCTAAATTTAATTCTAATCTTAACTCTCAATCAAAAGGTTTATCAATCAATTTCATTGAACGAGTTGAAATCAATTCGTTATTTTTTTCACTCGACAAATCATAACGCTCTTCAAGTACATTAGAGAGTAAAATTGAGCTATAATCTATGGTCGGAATTAATTTATCATATGGAATTCGACTACACCCGATAACTCCTAATGCTCCAATATTTCGACCTCCAACGGAATATCCTTTAATGAGAATTGATATCCCTGCAATATAATTGCCATGAATATTTATACCTATCTGTGAGGTCACTTTGGTAGCATCACGAAGATGATTTATTTTATCTCTAATAAAATTTTGATCAAGCATCTCGCTTACAATTGATTCTGCTTTTTCTGCATTAGAAGTAGTCTCAAGTAGTTGCTTATAAAAATTGCCTTCTCCATCAATATAAACTTCTTGATCAGGGGGGTTGTATACAAAAGATTGAACTATCTGAATCGCAACATTTATAAGCTCTTGACTTAACTCTTCAACAGATTCTACTAAAAAAGACAAACCTTTCTTTTGAAGATCAGCGATTTCATAGCCATTCAAGTGCTGATTCAAATAACGGCTGATTTTATAAAGATTTTCTTGGTTGAGAACTATCTCTGTTTGAATTTTCTTTTGAAAAATTGTTCCTGAATGGCTTACTATAACTGCTAAAATTAAATTATCTAAAATTGAAATTAGCTCTACCCGCTTGATAATACTTTCTGTAGAAACCGGTGCTAAAACCACACCAGCACTATTTGAGTTTAGAGAAAGCAGTTGTGCAGTCCTTTGAAGGAGCTGATCAAGTTGCCATTTAGCTTTTGTATAAAAATTTTCTAAACGAGTTTTTTCGCTCATTGTAATTTGATAAAGATCTACAAGTTTATCTACATAAAACTGTATGGCACCATCAGTGGGAATTCGACCCGATGAAGTGTGCGGGCTAACTAAAAGCCCCATTTGTTCTAAAACAGACATTTCTTTACGTATAGTCGCTGATGAAATTTTCAAATCATAACTTTCTGTAATAGAATGAGAACCAACCGGTTGACCAGTTACTACATATTCACCAACTACAGCCTGTATAACTCTTGACTGTCTTTCTGTAATGCCTTCTGTGATACTCATAAAAAATATTAGCACTCAATAGGCCAGAGTGCTAAGCTCGATTATAGGCGAATGTAAATTATAGGGATAAAGGGTCAAGAATTTAAAGAATTTTAATTGATAAATTTTTCAGTAAGAAGTGTATATTGACTTACTTTTTGCCGGTTTTGGGTTTACTAACAATAAAATCTGATAAAGTAATTCTCAATATGCCCTTAAATATATTTCATTTCAACTTGACCTAGCCAGGAGGCCAACCCATCGCTCTTCCACCAAGAATATGACAATGCAGATAGTCGACCGATTGTCCTCCCTCTTGATTATTATTAAAAACTAATCGATAACCAGATTTTGCAATTTTTTCTTGTTCGGCAACAATACGTGCTGTATTCAAGATACGACCAAGTAAATTAATGTCTTTTTCTAGGGATGCAGCAATATTAATTATTTTTTTTTTGGGAATAACTAAAATATGAACAGGAGCCTTAGGGTATGCGTCGTGAAAAGCAAGTGTGTGCTTATCCTCATAAATTTTTTCACAGTCAATTTCTCCTGCTAATATTTTATCAAAAACTGTTTTTGTGTTCATTCATCAGCCTATCTTTTTAAGGTTAAAAGCTCTTGGAGCATTTGATCTGCCGTAGTAATACTGCGAGAGTTCGCCTGAAAACCTCTTTGAGTAACAATCATATCTGTAAATTGTTCTGCGAGGTCTACATTACTCATCTCTAGCATTCCTGCATTAATCTCTCCCTTACCTTCTACGCTGGCTTCACTGATAAGAGCTTCACCTGAATTATTTGTCATCATAAAATTATTTGAACCTTTTTTCATGAGACCTTCAGGATTAGCAAAATTTGCCAAAGCAATCTTGGCTAGTGGCTCATTTGTCCCATTCGAAAAAATACCTGTGATGGTACCCGAGGCATCAATATTAAAAGATTCAAGATAACCCATTGTTTTGCCATCCTGCTCAATTGCTTTGGTGGTAAATTGAGAAGAAAATTGTGTAATACCATTAATCTGGTTGGCAGTTCCCAATCTTAATTCAACATTTTTGATAGTAGGGTTACCCGGTAAACGAAAAGCAATATTTACATTGAGTTCTCCTTGATTACGTGTATCTGTTCCATCACCTACAGAACTTAGACGACCATCAGGAGTAAAACCCAACTCAAGTAATTTGTTTCCGGCTCTTGTCGTATTTTGATTCTCCTCGTTAACCACATCTAAAGTAAGTTGCTCGGCATCTTGTATCTCAACCGAGGCTTCCCATTTATTATTATTTGTTTTCCAGATCAACATTCTTAATTTATGTGAATCACCTTTGTCATCAAATATATTTATACTAGCGATATGACCTCTCCTTTTACTGGGGTTTGGATTCGTAATCATTTGATAACGCTCTTTTTCAGTTGCATCTTGAGGTACGGCAAGTACAGATGAATTAAGATTACTTTTGAAACGAACAAAGCTAGTTTCTTTAGCAGGTTCTTTTGAATAAAGTGGAACGATAATATCTTCGGTATCACCAGTTATATTTAGACTCCTTCCACCATCGTTATTTATAGAATTCCAACCCTGTACTTTCATTCCATTGGCGGGATTCACCAACAGACCCGCTTTATCGATATCAAAATTACCTGCACGGGTATAAAAGTTTTTATCACCATCAGCCAAAACGAAAAAACCTTCACCAGTAATAGCTACGTCAGTTTTACGACCTGTAGTTTGAAGAGAACCTTGTGTCATTAATTTATCAATAGAAGAAAGTAATGTTCCTAAACCAACCTGTTTTGGGTTTACGCCTCCTACATTATCTCTTGGCTCAGATGCTCCCTGAAGAGTCTGTGATATCAAATCTTGAAAAGTTGCTCTTTCTGTTTTAAAACCGTAAGTATTAATATTTGAGATATTATTCCCAATAACATCCATTCTAATTTGATGATTTTTTAAACCAGAAACTCCTGAAAAAAGTGAACGCATCATAAGCTATATATCCTCTCTTAATTATTATTTATTTTTATTTTTTTAAAACGATCTATTTGTTGAGTTGATGAAAGTTGGTCTTTTCCATCATTAGCTAGTTTTTGAGGAAGCATTTGAGTTTTGACTCCAACACTAATTAAATCATTAAATTTGATTCGTCTACCCTTAACTCTCAAAAAGACTTGTTGATTTGCATCAAAAAGGACTTGATCAACAACTCCTTCAACAGGTTTACCCGTTACAAAATCTCTACCAGAAATATTTTTGCCAACTAAAAAATTTGCCTGAAATGACTTCATTGACTTCATTGAAGTGGCTATATTTTGCATTTGCTCAAGAGAAGAGAATTGTGCCATTTGAGCAATAAATTCGCGATCACTAACTGGTTGAAGTGGGTCTTGATGCTCTAATTGTTTGATTAAAAGCTTAAGGAAGCTTGATTTATCTAATTCATTATTAGGACGGCCGACAACAGTTGCATTTTTACGATGTCTTGTGGAATGCACTGCTCGCTCTTGAAGTGCACGAACATCAACTTGTGTTTGTGTAGCCTCGTTTATATTAGGCATAAAGTTCTCCTGTATCTTCAAATGGCTTTTCGCCCCATGAGTCATCTTCAATATTTTGAAAGAATACTTTTTTATTTATTTTATTTTTATTTTGTGCACTATTATTATGATTTGAATGACCATCAGATTTCACATTTACGTTGAAAGATTCCACCTGATAGCCACCTTCACGTAATTCAGATAACATTTTATCCATTCTTTCTGCTATTAATTTTTGCACTACTTCATTCTCTACAGTAAATAGAGCATTTATATTTCCATCTAACATACTCAATTTCAAAGAAACGGTGCCTAACTCTTTTGGCCGTAACTTTGTATTTAGGAATACATTTTTTTGATCTTTAATTAAAATTTTAGATCGATGAAGCATTGATTGAAATTGATCACTCAGTTGATTTTTTAATACTGAGCTTTGTAGTAGCTTAGAGAAACCAGAACCCTGAATACGATTGTGACCAGATGATATTTGAGAGAAACTACGCTCATTACGAGTAGAAGAAGAACTTTTTTTTGTTTTGTCGTTTAAAGTTGCTATTTGATTGATCAATTTTTTTGATTTTTCCAAGCTAAAACGTTCATCCTGGAGTACAGATTGACTATCTTTTTGTACATTTAATTGATGTATTTGGGTTTCTTCTACATTAGAATTTTTTTCTATACGAAACGACCGGGACTTTATTTTAGATGATGTTATTTTTTCTTGTTTTTTATTCTCTTTATCTACATTTGATAATGTTTCGATTCCTTCAAGTTTTTGAGTTGTTTTGTTTATCTTTATATTAGAAGACTTTTTTATTTTAGAAAAAAGTTCGTTAGACATTTGCATAGACTTATTCTGATGTTTTGCTTCATCTGTGACCTGTTCTGTGTTTTCTTCATTGTTCGGCAAGATTTCCTCTATTGTTTTAGTCTGAGGAAGTTCTTTCGTTATTTTTGCTTGTAAAGATTTTTGTTTTATCTCATTTTGTTCTATCTCATCTTGAAATATTCTTTGAGGCTTATCTACAGATTGCTCTGCAAGTTTTTTTATTGATTTATTTTTTTTATTTGTTATTTTTTGATTTATTGTAGGAGGATTTTCTACATTTTGATGATCCATTTCTAAATCAGAATAATTTTTATAATCAGATTCTTTAGAAGAGTCACTAGAATAGTCATTGGAATAATTACTTTGATTGGTGAATAAATTTTCTGGTTGATAAACTTCTTTAGTTGTAGAAGAGAAGTTAATATCATCTTCAGAAATATCATTCGGTTGATTCAAAAGATGGAAAGCACCATTGATAATATTTTCATGATTTAGTTTAATATTTTTTTGCAGCATATTTAAAAAATTATCAGATGTTTCATTAGAATTAAATTGCACTTTATCTTTTTTAATTTTACTTTTATTTATAAAAGTACCTTGAAATACTTTCGAAGATTGTTCAAACAAATTTTCAACAGAGTGCACGAGATCATTATCGTTTAGCAAGAAAAAATGATGAGAAAATTAATACTATTCATTAAAAAAGACGTAAAAGCATTTAAAAAATTAATATATCAAATTAAAAGAAGAAAACCGAACACCTTTAGCTAAAAATCAACTAAAATATTTTTTTAATTGTAGTGCTAACTCTGGTTTTCCCATGACAAAAATATGAATTCCATGAATTCCCCAAGATATAATTTTTTCAACAAAATCAATCGCCCATTTTAAGCCTACTTTTTGCATCGCTTCTTTTGATTTACCTTCCGCTTTTGCCATTGAAGATAATAAGTTATCAGGAATACTGATCATAAATTTTTCTTTCATTCTTTTTAATTGTTCATAGGAATACGGAATTCTAATTCCAGGAATTATTGGAAATTCCTTTCCCCATAAATTTATTGTTTGAAGAAAAAATAATTTTAAAATTTCAGGATCATAAATTAGCTGTGATATTGCAAATTCAGCTCCTTTCATTTTTTTGATCTTGAGATATTCTATATTTTGAGTTTTAGGATCTTCAGGATAACAAGCCGTCCCTATACAAAAATTTGTTGGAATTCCTTCTCTATAGGATTGTTTTTTATCAAAATTTTTTCTAATAAGGTATTTCCCTTGATTCATATTTGATATGAGTTCAATAAATTCATGGGCATAAGAAAAGCCTCCTTCCTGTGCTTTAAAAATACTGCCAATACCATCTGGGGGGTCACCCCTGAGAGCCAATATATTATGAATTCCAAAATAATGGTGATCAATGATGGAATTTTCTAAGTCTTCTTTTGTAACTCCTCGGCATGTAAGGTGGGCGATACTCACAATTTTTGCTTGTTCTTGCGCAAAATGACAAATGGGTAAGGTACCACCTCGTAAGGAACCTCCAGCTCCATGTGTTACAGAAATAAAATCAAAGTTAGCCTGAGAAAAGGATTTAATTTGCTTGAATACATCAATAAAGTCAATCCCATTGCGGGGAGGTATAATTTCAGTTGAGAAACAAATTTCTTTATTTCTTAGTTTTTGGATAAAATTATTCATTATAAAATTTAATTTCGATACCCAACAAGACCACTTTTCATTATTTAGATAATAGGTACACTAGTCAAAATTTCTGGTTAAAGTAGAAATCTCATTCTACCGATATGTCCCATGAGGTCAAGGATGACCTCAATAAAATAATTACAAGGAAGTAAAATATGGCAAGAAGACTTGCAAACAAAGGCAGAAGGTGCCTTCTCAAGACCACTGAGTTAGGTACGAAGGAATATAATTCTACGGAAGAACGTCTTACGACGTATCGAAGTAGAATTCAGGATGAAAATTATGTGAACTTTGCGATTCATGAAATAGCTAGGGAACTCACTCACTTTTTACTAAAGTAAGTGCTAGGCTGCTTTTTGGTAGGAAGAGCGTAATTTTCTAAATAGTTTATACTGGAAAGCCTCATCTAGATGTTCTTCTTTTAAATTATCAGCTTCGTAGAAATCTTGTATACTTAAAGCGACTTTAAGTGTATTTAATAAACTACGGTAGCTGAGGTTGAATAGTTTTGAATATTCATGGATGAGGCTTTCTGTATTTTTAAGATTCTTCATGTATTGTAGTAGGTTTTCTCCAGAGATCGCATTATTTGGAGAACCGTCATTTCTATGCATCATTCGAAGTCGAGCTTCAATGATTTTATCTTTCCACCATGAGGTTGGTTTTTCTGAATTTTGTTGATTCAAATTAGAGATTTTCTCTCGTGTTTCAATCTCTAATGAAATTCTATCTTCAAATGGACCAGAAATTTTTTGAAATAATTGATTTCTTAAAGTATGAGTGCAAGTGCATAGGTGTTGAGTTGAAAATAAATAACCACATCGACAAGGGTTTGTTGCACCTAAAAAAATAAAATTTGCAGGAAAGGTTATCGAGCCAGATGCTCTACTAATTGTAATTTTATATTCTTCCAAGGGTTCTCGGAGCGCCTGAAGTGTGGAAGTTCTAAATTCAAAAAGCTCATCTAGAAACAAGACGCCCCTGTGTGCTAAAGATACTTCACCAGGCGTTAAATTAACACCTCCTCCGACCATGGCGATCGCAGAAGCTGTATGATGAGGAGTTCTGAATGGCCGACTTGAAATTAAGCTTTGTTCTGATTTACCTGTTATTGAATGTAGTTGAGTTACCTCCAAGCTTTCTTCGAGAGTGATTTTTGGAAGTATACCTTCAAAAGCGTGAGCAAGTAGTGTTTTACCAGTACCCGGAGTTCCAAAAAGTAAGGAATGATGATGACCAATGGCGGAATAAGCTAGCCCTTTTTTGGCGATAGTTTGGTCATAGATATTTTTCATATCAACTGATACTTCGTGATTATGAGCGTAAAATTTTTTACCTTGAGACGGTAAAATTGAACCATTCATAAATTGGGTTATATCAGATAAATTTTTTAAAGGATAAAAATTAATATCAGGAACACAAGAAACTTCCTGAAGGGTCTTTTCAGGAAGTAAAATTCCATCTATATGTGAGTGTTTACGAGCTAAAATAGCAGAGACCAAAACTCCTTTAGTGTGTTGTAGATTGCCATCAAGAGAAAGATTCCCTACAAGCATTTTTTTATGACAAATTTCTTCTGAACATTGCCCACTTGCTATTAAAATACCAACACAAATGGCTAGTTCTGCTAAAGAACCAACCTTCGGTCGATCATTGGGGGCTAAATTAATGACGATATTTTTAACAGGAAATATAAAACCACTGTTTTGTATTGCCGAGCGTATTCTTTCTCGAGATTCTTTAACTGCGTGATCACCTAAACCAACAATATGGATACCAGGCTGACCTGTTAATAGACTAACTTCTACTTGAACTAGAAAACTATCGTAAGAATGATTACCTACCGTACAAAGTTTTGCGACCATCGTTAATAAAATAATACTCCAAAAATAATATTATTCCCATTATTTTCACACTTTTTTATTTTTAAAATTTAAAATAATCAATATATGGGTTAATTTCATATAAAAGAGGTAATGATTTTTTACAAAAATAAGTTCAACCAATGATTGAAAAAACCGATCGTTTTTTTAATGATAAAAATTTTAAATAAATATTATGTCATATTTTCTAAAAAAACTCTTATTACGCTTTTCTTATTTTTATAACAATTCTATTATCAATAACAATAAGAGCTTACCATAAATTAAATTTAGGAGATTTTTATAATATTTGTATAAAAATTACTTGACGATATCTATTAAAAATAACCTAACCCTTGTGTTTCGTATGAATTGCTTATGAAATTTAAGTATAAGCCCAATTCAACCCTCTGTGCCTATCTTTTTTTGCTTACCTCATTTATAGTAGGTAGCTTTTTTGGCCTCATCCTGTTTGTTTCTGAATCGCAAGAGCAGGTTAAACAATTAAAAAAGTTTCAACCGACCTTACCCACTCGTCTCTATGACATTAAAGGAAGACTGATTTCGGAACTTTTTCTACATAAAAGAGAGCTCATAGATCTAGAGCATATACCCAAAGCTGTCAAAGTAGCTTTTACCACGGTTGAAGATATGAGATTTTATGAACACTTCGGTGTCGATTTTATCGGTATTCTACGAGCAATGTGGGAAAATATCAAAGCATTTGATATTGTTCAAGGAGCCTCAACTTTAACACAACAGTTAGTCAAAGGACTTTACACTAAAGGAGAAAGAACCTTTATTCGAAAATTATATGAAGCAATTCTTGCATTACAAGTAGAAAAAGAATTTTCAAAAGATGAAATATTAGAAATGTATTTTAATCAAATATATTTAGGGCATGGTACTTATGGTATATCTTCCGCATCTAAATTTTATTTTGACAAAGAAGTAAAAAAATTAAATTTAATTGAAGCGGCCATCCTAGCAGGGTTGCCCAAAGCACCTCACAGTTACTCTCCATTTAAAAACCCACATCAAGCGATAAAGAAAAGTAAAATTATTTTGGAGAAGATAGCAAACCACAGCGATTTTGAGAGTGAAAAAATTTTTAAATTTCATCAAAACTATTGGAAAAAGTACTGGAATAAAATATTGCTCACACCTTCAACAAAAACAAGCTACGGTAAAAAAAAAGATTTAGCCCCTTACTTCACTGAATATGTAAGGCAATTTTTAGAGAAAAAGATAGCTAAAGATAAACTATATTCAAGTGGTCTTCAAGTTTATACGACTCTTGATCTCGATTTACAACTTGAAGGGGAAAAAGTTTTAGCAAAAGCACTTGAAAAAGCTAACCCAATAGCCAGAAGATCCAATAAACTAGCCAGCCACGGGGTAGAATCTAAACTTTTAAATGCTTATGCTTCTCTAAAATTAATACTCCCCCTAGCGAATATTGTAAAAAAATATTCTTTTAGAAATAAGTTTCGTCATATATTTAAGAACAATGTATCCTCAGCAATGGGGGCATTGAGTTTATTATTACCTTTACCTAAAATTAATGATCAATCCATAAATTTCTTGAAAGATACTACTGAATTTCAATCAGCCCTAGATGTGCAAGGAGGCTTAATTGCAGTAGAACCTCATACAGGACGCATACTGGGTATGATTGGAGGAAAAGAGTTTAAAGCCTCTGACCAATTTAATAGAGCGACTTCAGCAAAAAGACAACCAGGCAGTGTGTTTAAACCATTTATTTATGGTGCAGCACTAGAAGATAGAACAATTCACTCAAATATGGGTTTTCTTGATTCTCCTATATTAAATATCGAATCTGACGGAAGTACATGGGCACCAAGCAACTACGAAGGCCTCTATAGAGGCCATGTAAATGCGACGAGGGCATTGGCTTTATCAATGAACCTAGTATCCATTCAAATCTATGATTTAATTGGAGCCAAAAAAGTAATTGATTTTGCAAGTAAAATGATGAAAATTCCTAAAAAAAGATTTCAGCCCGACCCTTCACTCGCATTGGGCTCATCTGAAGTGACCCCCCTTGAACTATTACGAGGATATAGCGTCATCGCCAATATGGGTAAAGATATCATTCCTTATAGTGTAATTTATATAACTGATCGCGATGGTCACACTCTATATAATTTTGAAAAAAAAATCTTTGATTTACTCAAAGAAAAAAGTTTACAGAAAGAACTCCAAGTAATTGAACCTGAAATTGCCTACATACTTCATAAAATGCTGCAATCAGTTTTACAAGGTACGGCATATCAAGGTGTTCGTTTACAGGGTCAATTTTATGGAGATGCTGCGGGTAAAACGGGAACTACCTCTTCATGGAAAGATGCGTGGTTTGCAGGTTTTACTTCTGACGTCGCTGCCACCATTTGGATGGGCTTAGACCAAGGTTCAATGACACTAGGAAAACATCAAAGTGGTGGTAATATAGCTGCCCCTGCATGGGGAGAGTTCATACGAAGAGTGTATGAAAAAAGAGGTTATCAGCCCCAAAAATTTGATATTAATATACCCAAAGAAATATCAACGATTTCTGTAACCAAAAATTACGGCAAATTAGCGAATCCAGAATGCAGTGAAGATTTACTGATATCGTATGTTCCTTCTCCCATAATAGTCGACGACAAGATAAAAAAAGTAAAAATAGGCAAAAGTGATTGTATTTCTGTAGAGACGAAAAATTTTCTTGATTTAATTCAAGAAAAACATGAGATTACTGATGCGGAGATTGGTAAAGAATCAAAATTTAGACAAGCTTATCAGACAGAAGAATGATGACCTCCATTATTGATGCCCTTTATAAATTTGCTAAACCATTTATTTTTCAACTCGATCCAGAATTTACTCATGATGCGGCATCTTATTTAATTAAACACTTAGGTGGCCTACTCTCTGTTCATAAGCCAGACCCTATTTTAAGCCAGACTTTTTTTTCAAAAAAAGTTGAAAGTCCGATTGGCCTTGCGGCAGGTTTTGATAAATATGGGACTATTTTTTCTCATTTAACAGCACTCGGTTTTGGATTTTCAGAGATAGGAAGCTTTACAATACTTTCTCAAAAAGGAAATTTCAAGCCAAGAATCAAACGCTTCCCTAACAAAAAAGCTTTAATAAATAAAATGGGCTTTAATAATCCAAGTTTAGAAAAAGGCCTCGCAAATATAGATAACTTATTAAACACATATACTGGAAATCATAAAATAGCCCTCAGCTTAGGAAGCGGTAAGTATACAAAAGAGCAAGATATAATTTATCAATATGAGTCGCTCGTCACAATAATAAATAAATTTCTTGAAAATAATATTGCTTATCAAAAGATTATATTATACATTGCCATAAATATTTCTTCTCCCAATACGCCCGGACTAACAAAATTACAAAATAAAAATAATATTGCTGAATTAATAGGCGTTTTGAAAAAAAAGTCAACTTTACCTATATTTGTAAAGTTTTCTCCTGATTTTGCATCATCACAAGATTTTATTCAATCTCTGGAAACAGCTACCTTTTCAGGTGCTGACGGCTTTATCCTCACAAATACTTCAATAAACTATTCTTTACTTGATGATCAGGCCGAAGTCGCTCGCTCTTTTACAGGAGGTCTATCAGGAGCTCCTATTGCTCAAGTTTCTGAAAAATACTTGAAAGATTCATGGAGTTTTCTCAAAGGAGGGGATAAGGTGTTGATTGCAAGTGGAGGCATCATGAAACCTGAAGATGCATGGCGACGCATATTACTTGGAGCCTCATTAGTACAAGTATATACGGGCCTTATTTACAATGGGCCCACTTTTATAGATAAATTGCAACAATACATAAAACAGCAATTAGAAAAATATCAAATTAGCTCTCTAGAAGAGGCAATGAACAACCGAGATTACTTATTAAAAATGGCATCGGTAAAATGAGATGAATCAAGTTTTTATCTTTTTAATAAATTTTTTTATATATATTTTATTTGTAACAAATATAGTTTTTTCTCTAGAAATATCAAAAAATAAAAAAACCAAGGCTCACAGTACCACCGAACTCCCTCTTCATATTTTAGCATTTCCTATAAATACTAATAATTACCTAAAAAAAATATTAGAGAACAGTGGTTCATATGAAATATGGAATCTAAAAAAAATCAGCTCATGGACTCAATCGCAAGGTTTTTTAATTACGCAAGATTCTCCATTAAATAATTTACAATTTAACCGCGGGATTATTTTCAAACCTCCTGGTTTATTTTTTGAGCTAAATATTGAAGCTCATATAAACTCTCCAGAAGATCGACTTGGTTGGATTTTAAATTTAGATATGGGCTTTTTTAAAGAAGATCGAAATAAAGAGATCATCAGCACAAATTTCAAAAATTATGAAAACCTAATTTGTTATGAAATATTCATCAATGAAATTCACTTTCGGACAATTGAAATTGGTTACGGGAAAACACATATTTCACCAATTAAACTTCGCATACCTTTTATTAGAAATCGAGAAGGGAAAATAATTGTAAAAATAAAAATGACTAACCGTCCCGATAATTTTGGGATACTCTATGATGCTTCTCTAACTAAAGAAGTAATGTAAATTAAAATTCAAGAGATTAAAAAAAATATCAAAAAGAAATATGTAATATTTTGAGCAAAAAATAAAAAAGTCAGATATTATTTAATTTACAAACTAACTTATCCTTATTTAGATGTCTCTTGTTTACCTTGCCTTTACTATTTAAGTAAAGGCTAAAAATAAAATAAATTTAAAATATAATCAAAATTTCTATTAACTACTAAAAATTTTTATTATACCTTATATTCATGAAAAGAATTGCTCTTTTTGGTTTTGGCGGAGTAGGACAAGCTCTTTTAACAATCATTCGTAATCAAAATTTACCCATTGAAATTTGCTTTGTTTTTGATCGAAGTTATCATAAAAAAAAAGATCTTCTAAAAAATATTCCAGCTTCAGATGATATTAATATCATCAAAAATATAGATAATATAGATCTGATTGTTGAGCTTATGGGAGGTCTCTCCACACCTCTCTTTATTATACGAGAATCTTTAGATAGAGGTATACCCGTTGTAACAGCAAATAAGGCAGTTTTGGCTGAGCACGGATATGCTCTATTCAGTAAGGCAATTCAAAATAAGACTCAAATATTATTTGAAGCGGCTGTTGCAGGAGCAATTCCCATAGTACAAAATATTAAAGAAATTTTTTGTCATGAAAAAATCACCGTACTTCAAAGCATCCTAAATGGTACAACAAATTATATATTGAGCCAAATGAGACTTTTGAAAAAAGAGCAAAGTATTATTTTAAAACAAGCACAACAATTAGGATTTGCTGAAGCCGACCCAACATTAGATATCAATGGAGTAGATGCCTCCCAAAAATTAGCTCTCATTTCAAGTTTAATTCAACATAAATGGGTAGATTATCATAGAATTTATACAAGAGGCATTCAGGGAATATGTCTCGCCGATATTCTTTTTGCTGAGCGGATGAATTATCAAATTAAACTAATCTCTTCTTTTCAAGCTTATGATAATTACATATTAACTCGTACAGAACCCGTTTTTGTAGATCATCAACACCCACTTTATGGTGTGGATATGGAAAATAATGCAATATCTTTTACCGGAAAATACTCTAATAATCATCTACTCTTAGGTAAAGGAGCTGGACATTTACCTACGGCTTATGCTGTACTTACTGATATTTTAAGAATTTCGAAATCTGGAGAGAATATAAAACTTGAAGAAGAGTATGAAACACTGAAAGGTTTGGATAGCCTACAAACACCAATTTATCTTCGTATATCTGTGAAAGATCAGATTGGTATACTAGAAAAAATATCCCAAATATTAAGTAGTCAAAAAATATCTATTTCTTCTATAATGCAAAATAAACCAACTGGAGAAAATATTTTGGAAGATAAGACAGAAGTTTTTATTATAACCCACAGTTGCAAGAGAACCCATTTACTTCAAGCACTAGAACTTTTCTACAAAGAAAAGTATATTTTTGATAAATTAATCTATATTGCGATTCAAGAAACTAATATCACCTCTTAAAAAATACTTATTTAAGTATTTCTTAATAATCTCTTCTTCTTTTTTATGCATTAATATAATTTTTGACCCGCATCTTTTACCTTGTATGTTACTAGTCACTTCTATCTGTAACAATATTTCTTCCTCATTAAGAGAGAAACAAAGCTCCATTTGATCTCCTTTAAAAAAAGACTTTTCACCAATAACTACGACACCAGTTAATGAAATATCCACCACCAAACAATTTTCCCATTCAAGATCAGAGCCAAGAGGACGACATTTACCTTTAATTCCCTTTGTATTGACACGACCACTACTTCTTCGTTCATTTTTATTCATAAATAGGTTAGAACTAACGATGCTTGAGTATTTAACATAGTCTTTTTTATTAAGAAAAGAACAGTGAAGGTAACTAATATTATAATATAGAGATATAATGATAAATACATAAAATAAGTACCTTTCAGAGAACTCTTTTCTTTTTATTTTGTCATGGCAAGCTTATTTTTTTAATTTTTACTCCATTAGATATTGTATCTTTTATATTGTTTTGTTCATTGGAGGCTTATTAGCCTTTATCTTTTTATGTCTGTGAGAGATATTCTATATCTTTGAAAGCATGATGGTGATTATTCCGATGAAGCCAGTGAACATGATTCCAATGGTCCATAAAAACCGACTGTCAATTTTTGTGTTTAGCTTATCTGTTTGAAAATCTAGCTTTGTGTCAAGCTGATCGATTCGACCATCAAGCTTATCGATACGATCGTCAACCTTTGCATCAAGTTTATCGATTCGACCATCAAGTTTATCGATACGATCGTCAAACTTTGCATCAAGTTTATCAATGCGACCATCAAGTTTATCAATTCGATCGTTAAAGTTTGTGTTAAGTTTATCAATTTGATCGTCAAGATTTGTGTCAAGTTTATCTATTTTTTCGAGTAAATAGAAGAGTAATTTTTGAGAACTTTCTGACTCAAGGCTAGTCTCAGAAACGTTCTGTTGTTTTTCGAGAGTCGGTGTCGGCATAGGTGAGCCTAACTTTAAAGCCTCAGCCTGTCAAACACTTATTGTGACTTTGTCGATCGGATACCCTCCGCCCAGCGGGCAAAGCATCACTCGTAACTCCATACATTGCAACATTTTTTATCTTTTTATTGAAAAGGGCGGGTAAAAAAGAGACTATTTTCTGCTGATCACAAACGATCCGCCTATGGTCGTAAACGTTCAATCTCTTCTATAGAAAGGCCGGTGCTTCTTGAGATTATCTTAATCGAGATACCTTCTTTCAAGAGACCTTGAGCTACCTTAGCCACGCCCTTAGTCATGCCCTTTGTCATGCCCTCGGTTATGCCTTCAGCTCTGCCCTTAGTCATGCCCTTAGTCATGCCCTTAGTCATGCCCTTATTCATGCCCTCAGTTATGCCCTTAGTCATGCCTTCAGCTCTGCCTTCAGCTCTGCCTTTAGTCATACCCTTAGTCATGCCTTCAGCTCTACCCTTAGTCATGCCTTCAGCTCTGCCCTTAGTTATGCCCTCAGTTATTAGTTTTCTTGCAATGCTTTTCACATCCCCTCCTGCATTTGGTGAGATGTATTGCACCGCACTCTTTACAATAAAATCAATAGTAAACTCGCCAGTGCTAGTAATAATATAGTTCAATAAAACATCAAGCATTTTCTTATTCTCTTGAGAGATTCGTGCATAATAATCTTTGAAAAGATCTTCTAAGCGTGACTTGCTCGATAAAAACCAAATATCCTGTAGACTTTTTAAAAATGCCTGTACAGCCACAGAGAAATCGGTGAACTCTGTTTTATCTGAGCGAAGATCAAGTAATTCATAGTGAAAGTCTGGTATGTATTTTTGTAAAGATTTCTTCAGATGCTCAGGAATCACCAAAGAACTGCTGAAGAGCGTGGGAATATCCCACTCTTTTTTTCCGTGATAAAGTACTAAAGGAATCACGGGCATTTTGCTTGTTTTGTAAATTCCAGCTAAATACATGAGAAGTTGTGAATGAATATTTTTTTCTTTATACGATTTGTGTTCTATCAGACAAAAAACGCCCAGTCTTTTTGATTCCGAAGATTCTAAATGTTCTGAATCTGATTGCTTTTTGATAGAAACGCTGTAGAGAATATCAGTGAATCGTTCTTGATCTGTTGCATCAATAAAGTTGCCTTTCTCTATTTGTAATTTTGTAAAGTCTAGCTCTGATGTGATCTCTTTAGGCAGAGCATTTTTAAGAAAATCTACCGCGTAAGTTTTTTGTGATAAAACTTGTTTGGTTATGATGTCGTGTTGGTTTAGCTTTGCCATGAGATATTCATCTTATAATTGCTAGATAAACCAAAAACCATTAAAAAATACTTTTGAAAGCGTCAATGAGGATTCAAGCTCTAAAGTTTAGGCAGGGCAGAATATTACTTACTCCCGCCCGGCGAGCAAAGCATCACTCGTAACTAGCGGTCGCCTTTCCGCCCTGCGAGTAGAACGCCACTCGTGACGGCGGTCGGCACTCCCGCCCTGCGAGTGCATCACAAACGATGCCAGATCCGCCTATGGTCGTAAGTGCTCAATCTCTTCTATAGAAAGACCGGTGCTTCTCGAGATCACTTTAATAGAGATGCCCTCTTTCAAGAGACCTTGAGCTACCTCAGCTCTGCCCTTAGTCATGCCCTCGGTTATGCCTTCAGCTCTGCCCTTAGTCATGCCCTCGGTTATGCCTTCAGCTCTGCCCTTAGTTATGCCCTCAGTTATTAGTTTTCTTGCAATGCTTTTCACATCCCCTCCTGCATTTGGTGAGATGTATTGCACCGCACTCTTTACAATAAAATCAATAGTAAACTCGCCAGTGCTAGTAATAATATAGTTCAATAAAACATCAAGCATTTTCTTATTCTCTTGAGAGATTCGTGCATAATAATCTTTGAAAAGATCTTCTAAGCGTGACTTGCTCGATAAAAACCAAATATCCTGTAGACTTTTTAAAAATGCCTGTACAGCCACAGAGAAATCGGTGAACTCTGTTTTATCTGAGCGAAGATCAAGTAATTCATAGTGAAAGTCTGGTATGTATTTTTGTAAAGATTTCTTCAGATGCTCAGGAATCACCAAAGAACTGCTGAAGAGCGTGGGAATATCCCACTCTTTTTTTCCGTGATAAAGTACTAAAGGAATCACGGGCATTTTGCTTGTTTTGTAAATTCCAGCTAAATACATGAGAAGTTGTGAATGAATATTTTTTTCTTTATACGATTTGTGTTCTATCAGACAAAAAACGCCCAGTCTTTTTGATTCCGAAGATTCTAAATGTTCTGAATCTGATTGCTTTTTGATAGAAACGCTGTAGAGAATATCAGTGAATCGTTCTTGATCTGTTGCATCAATAAAGTTGCCTTTCTCTATTTGTAATTTTGTAAAGTCTAGCTCTGATGTGATCTCTTTAGGCAGAGCATTTTTAAGAAAATCTACCGCGTAAGTTTTTTGTGATAAAACTTGTTTGGTTATGATGTCGTGTTGGTTTAGCTTTGCCATGAGATATTCATCTTATAATTGCTAGATAAACCAAAAACCATTAAAAAATACTTTTGAAAGCGTCAATGAGGATTCAAGCTCTAAAGTTTAGGCAGGGCAGAATATTACTTACTCCCGCCCGGCGAGCAAAGCATCACTCGTAACTAGCGGTCGCCTTTCCGCCCTGCGAGTAGAACGCCACTCGTGACGGCGGTCGGCACTCCCGCCCTGCGAGTGCATCACAAACGATGCCAGATCCGCCTATGGTCGTAAGTGCTCAATCTCTTCTACAGAAAGGCCGGTGCTTCTTGAGATTACCTTAATAGAGATACCCTCTTTCAAGAGACCTTGAGCTACCTCAGCCCTGCCTTCAGCTCTGCCTTCAGCTCTGCCCTCAGTTATGCCCTTAGTCATGCCCTCGGTTATGCCTTCAGCTCTGCCCTCAGTTATGCCCTTAGTCATGCCCTCGGTTATGCCTTCAGCTCTGCCCTCAGCTATTAGCTCGTCTGCAATGGATCTCACATCCCCTCCTGCATTTGGTGAAATATATTGCCCAGCACTTTTTACAATAAAATCAATACTAAACTCGCCAGTGCTAGTAATAATATAGTTCAATAAAACATCAAGCATTTTCTTATTCTCTTGAGAGATTCGTGCATAATAATCTTTGAAAAGGTCTTCTAAGCGTGACTTGCTCGATAAAAACCAAATATCCTGTAGACTTTTTAAAAATGCCTGTACAGCCACAGAGAAATCGGTGAACTCTGTTTTATCTGAGCGAAGATCAAGTAATTCATAGTGAAAGTCTGGTATGTATTTTTGTAAAGATTTCTTCAGATGCTCAGGAATCACCAAAGAACTGCTAAAGAGCGTAGGAATATCCCACTCCTTTTTTCCGTGATAAAGCACTAAAGGAATCACGGGCATACTACTCGTTTTGTAAATTCCAGCTAAATACATGAGAAGCTGTGAATGAATATTTTTTTCTTTATACGATTTATGTTCTATCAGACAAAAAATGCCCAGCCTTTTTGATTCCGAAGATTCTAAATGCTCTGAACCTGATTGCTTTTTTGTAGGTACGCTGTAGAGAATATCAGTGAATCGTTCTTGATCTGTTGCATCAATAAAGTTGCCTTTCTCTATTTCTAATTTTGTAAAGTCTAGCTCTGATGTGATCTCTTTAGGCAGAGCATTTTTAAGAAAATCTACCGCATAAGTTTTTTGTGATAAAACTTGTTTGGTTATGATGTCGTGTTGGTTTAGCTTTGCCATAAGATGTTCATCTTATAATTGATAGACAAAGCAAAAACCATTAAAAATTACTTTTGAAAGCGTCAATGGGGATTCAAGCTCTAAAGTTTGGGCACTCCATGTGAAATTGATGTCGCAATTTCGAACATAACGTGCGAAAAGGGCGGGTAAAAAAGAGACTATTTTCTGCTAATCACAAACGATCGCCTATGATCGTAAGTGCTCAATTTCTTCTATAGAAAGGCCGGTGCTTCTCGAGATTATCTTAGTAGAGATGCCCTCTTTCAAGAGACCTTGAGCTACCTTAGCCACGCCTTTAGTCATGCCCTTAGTCATGCCCTTAGTTATGCCCTCGGTTATGCCTTCAGCTCTGCCCTTAGTCATGCCTTCAGCTCTGCCCTTAGTCATGCCCTCGGTTATGCCTTCAGCTCTGCCCTTAGTTCTGCCTTCAGTTATTAGTTTTCTTGCAATGCTTTCCACATCCCCTCCTGCATTTGGTGAGATGTATTCCACCGCACTCTTTACAATAAAATCAATAGTAAACTCGCCAGTGCTAGTAATAATATAGTTCAATAAAACATCAAGCATTTTCTTATTCTCTTGAGAGATTCGTGCATAATAATCTTTGAAAAGATCTTCTAGGCGTGACTTGCTCGATAAAAACCAAATATCCTGTAGACTTTTTAAAAATGCCTGTACAGCCACAGAGAAATCGGTGAACTCTGTTTTATCTGAGCGAAGATCAAGTAATTCATAGTGAAAGTCTGGTATGTATTTTTGTAAAGACTTTCTCAGATGCTCAGGAATCACTAAAGAACTGCTGAAGAGCGTGGGAATATCCCACTCTTTTTTTCCGTGATAAAGCACTAAAGGAATCACCGGCATACTACTCGTTTTGTAAATTCCAGCTAAATACATGAGAAGTTGTGAATGAATATTTTTTTCTTTATACGATTTATGTTCTATCAAACAAAAAACGCCCAGCCTTTTTGATTCCGAAGATTCTAAATGCTCTGAATCTGATTGCTTTTTGATAGGTATGCTGTAGAGAATATCAGTGAATCGTTCTTGATCTGTTGCATCAATAAAGTTGCCTTTCTCTATTTCTAATTTTGTAAAGTCTAGCTCTGATGTGATCTCTTTAGGCAGAGCATTTTTAAGAAAATCTACCGCATAAGTTTTTTGTGATAAAACTTGTTTGGTTATGATGTCGTGTTGGTTTAGCTTTGCCATAAGATGTTCATCTTATAATTGATAGACAAAGCAAAAACCATTAAAAAATACTTTTGAAAGCGTCAATGGGGATTCAAGCTCTAAAATTTGGGCACTCCATGTGAAATTGATGTCGCAATTTCGAACATAACGTGCGAAAAGGGCGGGTAAAAAAGAGACTATTTTCTGCTAATCACAAACGATCGCCTATGATCGTAAGTGCTCAATTTCTTCTATAGAAAGGCCGGTGCTTCTTGAGATTATTTTAATAGAGATGCCTTCTTTCAAGAGACCTTGAGCTACCTCAGCTCTGCCTTCAGCTCTGCCCTTAGTCATGCCCTCGGTTATGCCTTCAGCTCTGCCCTTAGTTCTGCCCTCAGTTATTAGTTTTCTTGCAATGCTTTCCACATCCCCTCCTGCATTTGGTGAAATATATTGCCCAGCACTTTTTACAATAAAATCAATACTAAACTCGCCAGTGCTAGTAATAATATAGTTCAATAAAACATCAAGCATTTTCTTATTCTCTTGAGAGATTCGTGCATAATAATCTTTGAAAAGGTCTTCTAAGCGTGACTTGCTCGATAAAAACCAAATATCCTGTAGACTTTTTAAAAATGCCTGTACAGCCACAGAGAAATCGGTGAACTCTGTTTTATCTGAGCGAAGATCAAGTAATTCATAGTGAAAGTCTGGTATATATTTTTGTAAAGATTTTCTCAGATGCTCAGGAATCACCAAAGAACTGCTGAAAAGCGTAGGAATATCCCACTCTTTTTTTCCGTGATAAAGCACTAAAGGAATCACGGGCATACTACTCGTTTTGTAAATTCCAGCTAAATACATGAGAAGTTGTGAATGAATATTTTTTTCTTTATACGATTTATGTTCTATTAGACAAAAAACGCCCAGCCTTTTTGATTCCGAAGATTCCGAATGTTCTGAATCTGATTGCTTTTTTGTAGGTACGCTGTAGAGAATATCAGTGAATCGTTCTTGATCTGTTGCATCAATAAAGCACCCTTTCTCTATTTGTAATTTTGTAAAGTCTAGCTCTGATGTGATCTCTTTAGGCAGAGCATTTTTAAGAAAATCTACCGCATAAGTTTTTTGTGATAAAACTTGTTTGGTTATGATGTCGTGTTGGTTTAGCTCTGCCATAAGATGTTCATCTTATAATTGATAGACAAAGCAAAAACCATTAAAAAATACTTTTGAAAGCGTCAATGGGAATTCAAGCTCTAAAGTTTGGGCAGGGCAGAATATTACTTACTCCGCCCGGCGAGTAGACCGCCACTCGTGACTGGCGGTCGGCACTCTCCGCCCGGCGAGCAAAGCATCACTCGCGACTATCGGTCAGTCTCCGCCCAGCGAGCAAAGTATCACTCGCAACTAGCGGTCGGCACTCCGCCCAGAGATCAAAGCATCACTCGTAACGGCGATCGGCCGTCTCCGCCCGGCGAGTAAAACGCCACTTGCGATTGGTGGTCGCCTTTCGCCCTGCGAGCAAGGCATCACTCGTGACTAGCGACTGTCGATCGGATACCCTTCGCCCAGCGAGCGAAGCATCACTCGCGATTGTCCGTCGACCTCCGCCCAGCGAGCAAAGCATCACTCGCGACTGTCGGTCGTCACTCTCGCCCCGCGAGCAAGGCATCTTGCGACTGGCGGTCGTCACTCTCCGCCCAGCGATCAAAGCATCACTCGCGACTGTCGATCGACACCCTCGCCCAGCGAGCGAAGCATCACTCGCGATTGTCCGTCGACCTCCGCCCAGCGAGCAAAGCATCACTCGCAACGGCGATCGTCGCTCTATCGTTGCCCAGAAATCAGAGCATCACTCGCGACTATCGGTCACCCTCCGCCCAGCGAGTAAAACGCCACTCGTGACGGCGATCGGCACTTCGCCCTGCGATCAAAGCATCACCCGCAACTAGCGGTCGGCACACTCTGCCCAGCGAGCGAAGCATCACGCCAAACTAGCGGTCGGCACTCCCGCTCAGCGATCAAAGCATCACGCGTGACGGCGGTCGTCACTCCCGACCAGCGAGCAAAGCATCACTCGCGATTGTCCGTCGACCTCCGCCCAGCGAGCAAAGCATCACGCGAAATTGACGATCGTCACTCTCCGCCCAGCGAGCGAGTGCATCACCCGCAACTAGCGGTCGGCACTCCCGCCCAGCGATCAAAACACCACTCGCGACTATCGGTCACCCTCCGCCCGGGGAGCGAAGCATCACTTGCGATTGGTGGTCAGCACTCTCTGCCCAACAAAGGCATCACCCATAATTGTCAATTTTTAATTAAATCGTCGTCTATCGTTGCCCTTTGATCAGAGCACCGTATGATGCACATACACCGTCTGTTATTGAGCCGACACATTTTTTGATCGCGGGTAATTGGCTCGCGGTGCCTAGGTCCCAAGCTTTTGTGTTGTCAGTGCCACCACTCGGCAAACCATCAGGATGCGTGCCACTTATAGCTTGTAGCTCTTCTAGCGTAAGACCCGTCGTATTTGATGGGTTAGTCTCAGCGTTACCCTGTGCCCGCTTTGGGCTTTGGGGAGAGCCCTTCACACTTTGGGGTGCCTCTGTGTTCCAATAACTGTTTGTGATTGTCAAAGTAGCAGCAACAGAAACAGAAGGAAAAGAACCCATCAAACCACCTGAACTAGAAACAGGAGAAGAAGAAGAAGAGGAAGAGAAAGAGGAAGAGGAAATTCTGCTAGAACCACCAAAATAACTATTCATTATTGTCAAAGAAAGATTAGTATTATTAGTCGTAGAAGAATAACCACCCACCAAGCCGCCTGAAAAAGAAGTAGGAACAATAGAAATAGAAAAGGTAGAAGAAGAAACCCCACCAGAACCGCTAAAATAACTATTCATTATTGTCAAAGAACTATTACTATTGACAAAAACATCACCCACCAGACCCCCTGAAAAAGAAGTAGAAGGAGAAGAAGAAGAAACCCCACCAGAACCACTAAAATAACTATTCACTATCATTAAAGAACCACCAGACTCACCCACCAGACCGCCTGAAGAAAAAAAAGAAGAAGAGACTCCCCCCAATCCACTAAAATAACTATTCACTATCATCAAAGAACCACCAGAAGAACCCACCAGACCACCTGAAAAAACACCAGAAGAGGAGGAGGAGGAATGAACCGATCCAGAGATCACGCCCACATTACGAATCTCAACAGTTCCATCCGTAAAACCAAATAAACCTGCATGCTTAAAAGAACCATTCACCCAGAGGTTTGCAATGGTATGGCCGTTACCCTCAAAAGTGCCTGTAAATTTAGTTGTACCATCGCCAATCGGCACCCAGCTTCTGTCTTTGCCCGTGCCTGTATCAATTACCGTCACCTGCTTATCATCAGCATCCGTCGTATCGCCATCGGCATTTGTATCAATGCCAACTGTCGTCTTATCAATCTCACCATTCACTCCACCTGTATCAAGCAAATTCAAAAGATCAATATCTACTGCTAATTCATAACCGTTGCAGCGAAGAGTTGGTGAATTAGTTGTAGAGTCAACTTCGGGGCAACCACGAGAGTCACTATCACCATTCGCCGAGGTCTTATAACTTGCACCCGCCCGATCGTGTCGCATGTTATCGAGCATTGTAGCGGTATATATCTCAATCAAGCCATCACCATCAGGGTCGACAGTGTCAGTAGTGCTCCACACTGTTACATCAACCGTGCTATCACCTTGAAATGTTACAATATTAGGGTCATTCTCTGCATTCGGTGTGATCGTATGATTGATCAACCCAGTAATATTCGCCGAAACCTTATCAGATGCATCACCTGTTCTTGTAACAGTGATTGTTTGTGAGCTCTCCCCCGCCGTGAAGTTCACAACAACAGGGCTTATCTGCAAGGCGTCGTTCTCGCTTGTAAGTGTAAGTGTAATCTGCACTATTCTATCTAATGCTAAGTCTTGATTTAAAGAAATCGTATACTCAACACCTGTGTTACCCAAAATGTCATAAGAAAAAAGCATATTCTCAGAGATAATGACGCTAGGAGCAGTGCTCCTCACTGTCACATCAACCGTGCTACCATCTTGAAATGTTCTGATATTAGGGTCACTATCTGCATTCGATGCGATCGCATGATCGATCAACCCAGTAATATCCGCCGGAATCCAACTAGATGCGTCTGATTTTCTCGTGACAGTGATTGTTTGGGGGGCTTTTCCCGTCATCTCTGTGAAGTTCACAATAGCAGGGCTTATCTGCAAGGCAACGTTATCGCTTGTAAGTGTAATTTGCACTGTTTTATCTGGTGCAGGGTCTTGACTTAACGAGATCGTATACACGCCACCTGTGGCACCCGCGGTATCATCAAAAGCAAGTGTATTCTCAGAGAGAATGACCTTGCCAATAACAGGGTTGTCCATCTTTGATGAATCATCAGAACACTCAAATAATAAAAAACTAGCGACCACAGCCATCAAACCACCTTTGATCACGCGAGCCACATAAAGTCTCATCCAATATTGTATATTTTCACACATAAAACGCCTCCTCAGACATTGACCGCATTTCATTATGTCGATCTTGCAAATAGATTAAGTTAGAATCGCCTTCAAGTTTGATGGGTGCTTCAACACCACGAAAAAAATAAAATAAAAGGCCGAGGACCTCAGCAAAAGCCACAGCTTTTGCTGAAATAACATGCATGATAATTAGGGCTAACGCCCCGCTTGCAAAATTTTTGAGAAAAATGCCGCGAAGGCACGACCTATTTTTTTTAGAGAATAAACTAAGACCTAAGTATAGATTCTGTAGTTCTGTAGTTCTGTAGTTCTGTAGTTCTGTAGTTCTGTAGTTCTGTAGTTCTGTAGTTCTGTAGTTCTGTAGTTCTGTAGTTCTGTAGTTCTGTAGTTCTGTAGTTCTGTAGTTCTGTAGTTCTGTAGTTCTGTAGTTCTGTAGTTCTGTAGTTCTGTAGTTCTGTAGTTCTGTAGTTCTGTAGTTCTGTAGTTCTGTAGTTCTGTAGTTCTGTAGTTCTGTAGTTCTGTAGTTCTGTAGTTCTGTAGTTCTGTAGTTCTGTAGTTCTGTAGTTCTGTAGTTCTGTAGTTCTGTAGTTCTGTAGTTCTGTAGTTCTGTAGTTCTGTAGTTCTGTAGTTCTGTAGTTCTGTAGTTCTGTAGTTCTGTTCATCTTTCCAAGCCCCACACAGAGACAACTTCAATTGTTGATAATCTCAATTATCGGCGACCTCAGTCAACAATGCCTGCATACGTTGTCAATATTTTTTTGTTTTTTATGTGAAATTTTATTATATTTATTCTGAGTTCAACTTGCAAAGTGCACTATCTATCTTAATAAAACACACAAAAAAGATTATACTAGACTAGTTAGACCAATTTTATAAACAAGCGATGTGGATCAACGATTTATAGGCTTGCTCATTGGAGGCGTATTAGCCTCCATCTTTTTAGGATTTGCAGGTGTTTTTCAAAAACTGAGTACAAATCAAGGTATCGGTTTGGGACCCTATGTAACAATTACTGGTTTAGCCATTACCATGGTCGGGCTTCTCGTTTGGCTCTTTACTAAAGACAGCACTCTCTCCATCGCCTCAAGTATTTATGCCTCATTATTTGGGATTTTTTGGGCGGTAGGTTCTGTGCTCATCACCACTGCCCTTTTAAAATATAATGCGAATATTAGTCAGTTAGTTCCCCTATATAATATGAATACACTAATTACAATAAGTGCAGGCCTCCTCTTTTTAGGAGAATATAAAAATATAGACCTACCCTATCTCATAAGCGGGGCATCAGCTATTATGATCGGTGGGTATTTATGCTCTCAGTCGTAGCAAGCCACTATTAAACTTTAAGAAATCTTCTAATGCTACGAGCTGTCCATTCTGGTTCTTCAAACGGAAAGTGATGCCCCAAACCAGATTTTAAAATAATCTCTGAGTTTGCTCGCTTCGCTGTGACCTTTTTAGCCATCCCCTCAGAACAAACTTTTGATTTTTGGGGCAATATTAAATGAAAAGGGATTGTTAAAGAACGAGCTTGTCTAATTGTATTATAAGAAGGAGTACGAAAATTCTTTGATTCAATCTCAGGGGCACAACATAATACCATCCCCTCCTTTACTTTTTTATAGCATGAATCAATATAATCTTTTATAATCTCGGTATTCCATCTCTTCGTAAAGGGGTGTCTTTCGAAGATACTCTTTAACATTTTCTGGCTTTTAAATAATTTTCGACGGTGAATAGCTTTCCATGAAAGAGGATTCCCGAATAAACGACTAAAAAGAACGATGGCTCTACCTAAAAAAACAGGGTCTAAACCAATGAGTTGAATAAATCTCTGAGGTATCTGATATGCCGCTCTTACAAGAATAGAAGCTCCCATTGAATGGCCAATACCAATAACATGATCTAATCTTTCGTGCATCAATACCTTTAAAATCTGTTTTGCGTAAGAAGACCAATCAGTAAAATTTATATCAGAGCCAGAACTTCCATGATTCATCAAATCAATCGCCAAAACACGGTAATTCTTGCCAAATTGTTTTAAATAATAACGATAACATCCACCGCTGTAACCATTCGCATGAACAAAGAAAATAGAGATGGGTTTATTATTTTCATTATCGAGATAACTTAAAGCCTGATTTTCAAACTGAATACTTTTTCTCTGTATCATAATTCAAACCTTAGCTACCTCCAAGAGCTTAACATTGCATCTAAATGTTTAAAAAAAACATCAAATTGTTCATGCATCGTTGTGACAATAACAGGTGAGATAAATGCCAAAATAATAAATGCAACAAATACTTTTAAAGGAAACCCTAACATTAAAATATTCATTTGTGGAGCTGCCTTTGAAAGCACTCCTAAAGTAATAGAAACAAGAAGAAGTGTGCCCATAACAGGGATAGCTATCTTTAAAGCGACAATAAACATACCTGAACTTATCAGAATAAAAAATTTGATAACACCCTTCTGCCATACGATATCTTCAAAAATATTTTTAGAGAAAAAAGGCATTTCTTCATAAGAAAAAATAAGAGATTGGATAAGCCAAAGATGTGCACCACTCACAAAAAAAACAAATGTACCAATTAAGTTTTTAAAAATTCCCATCAAAGGTAAAGATATTTGAGAAAGTGGATCAAAAACTTCACTAATCCCTAATCCCATTTGAACAGAAAAAAATTCGCCCGCCATTTGAAAGGCCGCGAATAAAAATTGAAGACTCAAACCAATTATCAAACCAATAAAAATTTGTTCAAAAAGAAGTGTAAAAAATTTGTTCGCGATCAACTCTTGAAACTCAGGAGGGAGCTGAACAACTGGTATCACCAGTAAAGCGACAAAGAATGAAAATGCCACTCTATAAAAATAAGAGAAAGCCTGCCCCCCGAAGATTGGTGCCACAGAAAGCATCGCCAACATGCGTGCAAACAAAGTAGTAAACTCTTGAAACTTATTTATAAAAACTTCCATATTAATATTCTCTAAATACGACTGATCATTTGAATGAGCCTTATTGTATAGTCACTTAAAGTTTGTATCATCCACGATAAGAACACAATCGTTGCAACACCAATGGCAACAAGCTTAGGAACAAAAGTTAAAGTTTGCTCTTGTATACTAGTTGTTGTTTGAATAATTGAGACGATCAACCCAACAACCATACCCACAATAAGTACAGGAGCAGAGAGTTTAGCTGTCATCCAAACAGCTTCCCTCATAAGAGAGATAATGTCTGCTTCTGTCATTCTAATCTCATCCTAATTGATAACTTTTAACAATCTCACGAGACAAAAGAGACCAACCATCAACCAAAACAAATAAAATAATCTTAAAAGGTAAAGAAATCATCACCGGTGGGAGCATAATCATCCCCATAGACATCAGACTCGCCGCCACAACCATATCAATAACTAAAAAAGGTATAAACAAGTAGATACCAATAATAAAGGCCTTTTTTATTTCTGTTAGCATAAAAGCAGGAACCAAAACATGAAAAGGGATCTCTGAAGAGTTTTTAGGCCTTTTTATTTTACTCAATTTAATAAAAAGTGCAATTTCTTTAATGCCATCTCTTCCGATTTGTTTGAGCATAAATTTGTGCAAGGGTAAAGCAGCATTTTTAAAAAAAAGATTGTTTTGAATCTTACCATCTAAATAAGGGCTAAGAGCCTTTTTATTAATCTCATTAAATACTGGAGCCATAATAAAAAAAGTTAAAAATAAAGCGAGAGAAACTAAAACTTGATTAGGTGGCATATTTTGTAGAGAAAGAGCTCTTTTTATAAAATCAAAAATAATAATAATTTTAGTAAATGAGGTAAGCATCAGAAAAATAGCAGGAGCCATACTAAGTAGTGTAATTAATAAAAGTACTTGTAGAGAAAGAGAAACATCTTTTGGCGTTTGTGCCTGTGTAATATTAAAATCAATTTTGGGGATGGGAATTTCTTGTGATGCCACAGTATCAGGCAGCCAAAATACCGTTGAAATAAAAAATAAGATATAAACAGATGGCACGTAAAATTTTATAGAGTTCATCTTTCTCACTACTTTTCGTTAAAAAATTTTTTTTGCTCTTTTAAATTTTGAAGTTTAATTTTAGAATCTTGACTCAGTTTACTCCAACCTTGATCATTAGAAAATGATGCATCTGTTAATATTTTTTTTTGAGGAGCACTCCAGTCATAAAATTTTTCTTTTATCTTTTTAGTTAACTCCCATAAAAAATCTGGTTTTTCATGAGAGGCCTCTTTTTCACAATCTAATTTAATTTGATCGATAGTCGTTCTATCTGATATTTTTGTGATAAGATTTATTCCAGAATCTGAAACACCTAGAACAAGAAGATTTTCGCCGAGTTGAACGATAGAAATTTGCCGACCAATCGAAAGTTGATATTGATATAAGGTCTGCATAACTCCTGATTGATGGCCTGGAATTGTCTGTTTAAAAAGATAAAATCGCCGACCCACCCAGAAAATACCAAGTAAAAAAATTAATATAAAGCAGGTTTTAAGTATTTGCCAACTCCAAGATACACTTTTTAGCTCTTGGATATTTTCTTCTTGTTTACCGCCTCCGCCTTCTAATTCTTTTTTGAGTAATACCTCAAATGGATCTTTTTCATTTTCTTTATTATCTTTGTTGTCTTTGTTTTTATTATTCTCTGCCTCTTCAGCATTGATTATATCTTTTGATAATGTTGATTGTTCGTTTAAAACTTGTTTTTTTTTTTCAGTACTCTGAGAAAAAAGAGCAATAGGGCACAATGTTAAAAAAATATAGCAAAATATTTTTGAACTAAAATTTTTCATTTTATTATATGCGACATAAGATGAGTCTACTTGACAAGTTTTTTCTTGATATTTATATAATTAAAAGTATAAAAAATAGATTTGATGGAATTTTATTTTATAGATGGTAATTGATAGCCTTTTTTACCTTTTCGTTGTTTTTTAAAAAAATTATCAGCTAAGTTTATTGCCTCACTAATATCCATTTTTATCTGTTGTTTGAGCCCCTCTACACTACTAAACTTCTCTTCATCTCGTATTTTACGAATAAAAAAAAGAGTCAATTGTTCTCCATAAATATTTTTATCAAAACCAAGTAAATGAGCCTCAACAGATAAATGAATATTCTCAAAAGTTGGATTATTACCAATATTTACAACTGCCGTGAATAACTCATCACCAAATTTGGCGACACAAAAATAAACTCCTTTTCCCGGAATAATCTTTCCTGAAGGTATATGCAAATTAGCGGTAGGAATACCTAAATATTTTCCTCTTTGCTTACCTAAAATTACTGTACTTTGAATAAAATAAGGAGTTAGTAATAATTCATTAGCCTCTTCAATCTGACCATTTCTAAGCAAATTTCTGAGAAAAGAAGAAGATGTTATCTCACGAAAAATTTTTACTGCTTTAATTTTTTTGACTCTAAAATTATATTTTTTTTGAGCTGTTTTTAAATATTTATACGTTCCATGTCTATTTCTACCAAATTTATGATCATAACCAATAATAATCATTTTTGCCTTTAACTGCTTTAATAAAATATTTTTCAAAAATTTACTTGCTGTTGTTTGAGCGATTTCTTTATCAAATGGTAAAAAAATTACCGCACGTAAGGGAAAACTTTGCAAAAGAGCGATCTTCTCAGCTTGAATATAAATATTGTTATCATAAGTGAGCTTTTTTAAGGCTTTTTTGGGAGACGGGTCATACGTTAATAAAACAGAGGCGATTTCCGCCTTTTTAGCTTGTTGAATAGTTTCTTCAATGAGTCTGCGGTGTCCCCTATGAATACCATCAAAATCACCCATTGTAAGTACGCAACTCTCCCAAGGAGGTATATATTCATCTAAATTTGAGATAATTTCCATTTATTTTTTATAATTAAAACTTTTCTCGCTTGCTACTACAAGAAATAAATTTAGCATGTCCACTAGTTTTGATCCATGCCTGGTAAACACTTTACTGATATTGACGAGCATTTCTCAAGCGGGATATATGCACGTGATAATGAACCCATAGAGGTTATGTTAAAGCGATTCAAGAGAGAGGTTATCAATGGTGGTGTACTCACAGAATATAAAAAGAGGGAATTTTTCGAAAAACCTAGTGTCATTCGAAAAAGAGCCAAAGAAATTGCAATCCGAAAAAGAATAAGAAAGAAGTTTACCTTTGGCGGTGAGTAGATGATCACCCACTTCGAGAATTGATTCATCTCATAATTTTACGTGTCTGATAACGACGCAGCACGAATTTTACCACTGTTGCCCATAGAGGGTTATATATCACGTTTCGTATCACTTAAAAAAAGAGGACGAAACTTTTTAGGCTTGTGTCCATTCCATCACGAAAAGACTCCTTCGTTTACAGTATCTCCTGAAAAGGGTATTTTTAAATGTTTTGGTTGTGGTAAAGGTGGAAATTTATTTAATTTTGTGCAGGAATATGAGCGTCTCAATTTTTATGAGGCTTTAAAACTTTTAGCAAATCAGGCAGGAATTAAATTAAAGCCTCAAGCAGGTAAATACTCGCAAATAAAAAAAGAAGAAAACGACGATCTTGAAAATTTAGCAGAATGGGTCAACCAAACATATTACGCTCAAATAGAAACAGAAATACCTCAATCATATTTAAAAAAAAGAAAAATAAAATCTAAAATACAAAAAATATTTTCCATAGGTTTTGCACCCTCTCAGTATAGATTTTTAGAAACAAACCTTCAAAAATCATTTCAACCTAAAGAACAAGAGAACTATCTTCAAAAATTATATCAATTAGGCTTGATTATAAAAGATACACGCGACGGAGGTAACTCGTACAATCAATTTCATGGAAGATTAATTTTTCCAATTCATAATGAGCAGGGAAAAACAATCGCCATGGGAGGTCGAACACTTGAGGATAAACCCCATACTGCAAAATATATTAACTCTACAGATTCAAAACTTTTTCATAAAAAAAACTCACTCTATAATATTCATCGTGCTAAAAGCTCAATTCGAGAGAATAATATGGCAATTTTAGTAGAGGGTTATTTTGATGTGATTGGCCTTTATCAAAAAGATATTAAAAATGTAGTGGCTCCATTAGGTACAGCATTCACGAATGAGCAAGCAAAAATTCTTAGACGCTTCACTAATAACATAGTAATTTTTTTTGATTCTGACAATGCAGGAAAAGAAGCAACTTTTAAAACGCTCATTGTAGCACAAAAAAATAACATTCAGGTGAAAGTGGTTCAGCACTTTGACAATCTAAAAGATCCCTTTGAGATATCTATTGAAAAAGATGAAATAGATATACTAGCTATGATCGACTCAGCAAAAAATCAAGTTAGCTTTATATTATGGTATTATTTTTTTCATAAATATACTATAAGTAATTTAGAAGATAAAAAAAAGGCAATTTCTGATTTTTTCTTATATTTAAAAGAAAATATAGATCAATTATGGGAACAGCTTGATTTTATCAAACAAGCATCATTAACCTTAGAGATTACCCATGAAGTTTTACAATATGATTTTAAAAGATTTCTTAAAGCTAGTCATAATATTCAATTATCTCCAATAAAAGATAAAAGAAAATCAGATAATTTCAAATCTACAACTCTAAAAATACCAAGAATTGAAAAAGATATTCTAGCTATTTTACTGCATTCTCCAAAATATTGGTCAAATAAGCTATTGCTAGAGCATATTAATTGGACAACTCAAGAAATACATTTATTATTTAGTTATTTTCATGATCGTCTTAAAATAGGTAAAACTTGGGAGTGGAATATGCTCAATCAAATTATTTTAGATTTACCCAAAGAGCTCTCTTCGCTGCTGTCTACCATCATTATTGAATTTGATCAAGTTTTAGAGAATACCCCTGAAAAAAAAGATTATACTTCTACTTTAAAAAAAATGATTTTACAAAAAAAAAGAAATGAAATAGAAATTAAGATTGGCGAACTCCAAAAAAAATTGAGTCTAAATAATGAATTTGTAAATAAAGATATGAATGAGCTGACTCTTCAATTTCAAAACCTGATTGAAGAGAAGAAAAAAACTACGGATGCCATCCACCACAGTTGATTTCAATAAAATAATTATAAATTTCTGTATTTAATTTAGGGTCATGATTATCCCTACTTACTTTTATTTGTTCTTTTTTTTCATTACTCTATTTTTACCAAATACAGCCCAAAGTATAGAAAGTGAAAAAAAAACAAAGAACTCTGTTGAATTATTGCGTTCCTCAACAACAGAATTTTTAACTTTTGAAAAAGGCAAAGGAGGAATTATTATTTTTAGAGGTGGAGTTATTTTAAAATTTAAAGATAATATTTTACAAGCAGAAATAATAAAATTCAACCCTCATACGGGAGAAATTTTTGGTCAAAATAATGTAAAATGGCAAAATTCTGATAAAAAGATTGAAGGAGACTTCTTTTTTTTTGATAATGAAACACAAACAGGTATTCTCTTTGATGGTAAAACAAATATTAAACCGCTCTATTATCACGGAGATTCATTCCAACAATTAAAAAAAGATCATTATTTAATTAGTTTCGCTACTTTTACAACTTGTGATTTAGAAAAACCCCACTATTCGTTTAAGGCCAAAAAAGTATGGATATATCCCAATAATAAACTTGTTGCCCTTCATATTATTTATCAAGTTTCAGATATTCCTATTTTTTATTGGCCACTTATTTTTCAAACTGATTTAGGTACGGGCATTCGCACACTCTACGGTTACAACGAAGAAAGAGGCCATTATCTACAAAATACATATTATTTTAATCTACCATTCCCCAATGATTATTATATTCTTCCAGAAGAGGGTAAATTATTCTTTGATTATTATCAATATACAGGTGAACTTTATGGACTTTTACTTAATAAGAAATCAAAACATCTCAGTTATGAGCTTGATATGGAACTAGCTAACTTTCGTAGAAAAAATATGGTTTGTGATACCATATTTACCAATACTGCTGATACCTGCACCAAAAGATCAACAAATTTTTTTTTAGACGATAACGTAAAAGTTGCTACAAAAAATTTATTATGGTGGAAAATCTATACTAAATTAAATGGCAGTTGGGTAAATAAAACAAACTTTCACTCAAAAGTAGTGCTTGAAATTACAGATTTAAAACATAGAAATTTTGAACCTGAATTTGGACGGCGAATTGAGCCTAAAACAACACTTGACAGTATCTATTTTGACCCCACTTTTAGAAGCGTTGGTCCTCAAAAATTAAACTGGTTAGCTAAATATAATTTCAACACTGAAAATACTTCTCTTAATATTAAATTTCAGAGAACTCTACGTTGGAATCAATTAACAAGTGATTTAACAGCCTCTTATTTGCCCATTTATGATACTCTACCTTCACTCAACTTCTTAACACGATATAAAATATTGGCTCCTACAAAAAAATTTTTTTCAGGTTCATGGCTCATCATAAATATAAATGGAAAGATTACGAGAATATTTACAGAAGAAATAGATAGTCGAATCGTTTATCAAGGAGAAAGTGTAATTGAAAATCTATATCAATTTTCTTGGTTAAAATGGTTGAATTTTGACCCCAATATTTCTTATGGGTTAAGATATCAAACAACAACTCCTCAGACTCAAACACTTAATACTGAATCAAAACGTCAAAGTTATCATTATTTAATTGCAAAAGCCCCTTTACGCATTGGAAGTGATTCTCTTCATTTGCAAACAGAATATGAATATCAATATTTCATCCTAAGAGAATCACAAGATTTAACTTTTAACAACCAAGGAAATCATTTCATAAACCTTTTCTTTAAAGGAGATTTCCACTCTCGATTATTCGCTTCAGTAGAGACTAAAAGAGATCTACGAGATTATCCCTACCCTTTAGCTGAACAATTTTTATGGGCACCTTTAAAAATATCCACTAATATCAATCATAACTTTTACCTTAAAAAAAAAGATAAACAAATCTCTGATAATAAGGTTAATTTTTATATATCGTGGAATAATATTTATCAATATTTAATTCGCTTTGATCGACACGGAACTAATAATTCCTATTTTAATTTTGGTTTTCGTAATATAAAACTAGGTTGGACTCAAAAAATCAATCAAATCTCTTTTTCTTTAGGTTGGCATCACAGCTTTATTGATCTTACACAAGACAATTTAAATTTTAAATTTAAACTTGATGTACAACTATTTTCTGATCTAAAAATAATCTTTGAAACACAATCAAAAGCAGATCAATTTGAACGCTATGCTGAAGGTGTCAATTTTTTTGAAGATTTACTTTCTGGATTTAATCCATTTTCTCCTGCACATAACGATACTGTTTTTAATCTTGATTTTTTACGTCTTGTTTTGGAGCATCAACTTCATCAATGGGTTCTTAAAGTTTATTACGAACGTTATCGAAAAACTATTTTCTGGGGAGGCAATCTACAAAATCAGGCTTCTTTTTATCAACAAAATATTTATTTAAGCCTAACTCTTACTGACTTTGATTTTTTTGAAAAAAATAAAGCAAGGATATACAGAAATAATCCAGGAAATAATTTTTAAACTCAAGAACTAATGAATTAACTCAGACATTTGATATAGAGGCATCATAACTGCGATCATAATGCCCCCTACAATAATTCCCATAATAACAATCATGATAGGTTCTAGAGAATTGGTGAGACCTCTAACAGCAGAGTCAACCTCAGCTTCCATAATATCAGCAACTTTAATGAGAACATCACCCATGCGATCAGAAGCCTCACCAGCTGACATCATACCCTTAGCCATATGGGGAAGTATTTCAGAGTTTTTGAGAGCATTTTTTAATGAGGCACCTTCTTGAATCTCTTGAATTGATTTGGTAAGTTCTCTTTTAAATATTTCACTTCCAACAGTATCCCCTACAATCTTCAAAGCAGCAAGGAGAGATACATTCGAATCAAGCAGAATACCAAGATTTCTTGCAAATCGACTTACCACTACTTTATTATGAATATTACCCAAAAGAGGTATCTTAAATAAAGTACGGTCCCAAATAATTTTTCCTTTTTCGGTTTGCTTCCAACTTAAAATACCAACGAAGGCACCTACAATAACAACAATAATTAAATACCAACTACTTCGAATTATATCAGAAATTCCCAAAATAATGCGGGTTGCTAGAGGAAGTTCAGCACCTTCAAAACTACTAAATAACATTTCCATCTGTGGTACAACAGAAGTGAGTAAAAAAATAACAACACTTATTGAAACAACAAGCATAATTATGGGATAAACAAGGGACGTGATTGCTTTACTTTTTAAATTAGAATTTTTTTCTTCTAGCTCAGCTAACCTATTTAATATTTTTTCATAGGAGCCAGTGGCTTCACCAACCTTAATCATACTTTTATAAACAGGCGGAAAAACATTATGGTGTTCTGAGATTGCTTCAGAGAAGCTCTTTCCAGAGATGAGATCTTCTTTCATTTGACCTAACACTTTCTTCAAATTTGGATTATGGCATTGTTCCCAGATATCCTTGAGTGCATCATTGAGAGAAATTCCAGCTCCCAATAATATTCCTAGCTGTTTAGCGAATAATCCCATGTCTTTACTCGGAATACGATAAAATAATTTAGCAAGAGCTGGAAAAAGTTCTCGGTCTCTTTTTATAGTATCTTCTTTTAATTCCGTAACATAGTAATTTTGAGTTTTAAGCTTTTTTTTAGCTAACTGATAATTAGACGCCTCGATAAAATCTTCAACAGTATTCCCTGAAGCATCAAGTGCTTTAAACTTAAAGACCGGCATATTCTTTTAAATTAAGTAACCCTCATAGCTTCTTCAATAGAACTAATTCCATCTAATACTTTTTTGAGGGCTGCTTCTCTGAGAGTTCTCATACCTTGTTTATGTGCAAGCTTTCTAAGTTGCTCTAGACCTTGATTTTCTATAATACACTCTCTTAATTCATTATCCATAACCAATAATTCATAGATACCGATTCTTCCTTGATAACCAATGTCCATGCATAATTTACAGCCTTGAGCTTCATAAACAGAAAAATTTTTAGCTATTTCTTTATTACGTTTTTTATAGCCTAATTTTTGCAAGGTGCTCAAGGTTAAGTTCGTTTTTTTCTTACAAGCGGGACAAAGAACTCGGAGAAGTCTTTGGGCCATAAAGCTCAAACAGGTTGAAGTGACTAAATAATTTTCAATTCCCATATCAATAAGGCGAGTAACTGCTGAAGGAGCATCATTTGTATGTAAACTTGAAAAGACAAGGTGCCCTGTAAGAGAAGCCTGTATGGATACACGAGCCGTCTCTTCATCACGAATCTCACCTACCATAATTATATCAGGATCCTGTCTTAACATTGAACGTAAACCTTCGGCAAATGTAAGCCCAATATCTGATCTTGTCTGTATTTGATTAATTCCATTCATTTGGTATTCAACAGGGTCTTCAATAGTAATAATATTTCTAGACTCTTCATTGAGTACATTTAGAGAGGCGTATAAAGTACTACTCTTACCTGAACCCGTTGGACCCGTAATCAAAATAAGACCATTAGGCTTTTTTAATAAAGCTTTATACTTTTCTCTTTCTTCTTCATCCATGCCAAGAGAGGTCATTTCATATTTTGTATCTGTCTTATTAAGAAGTCGCATAACAACCATTTCACCAAATTGAGAAGGTATGGATGAGACTCTAATATCCACATCTTTACCTCCAAATCTAATTTTAATTCTCCCATCTTGGGGTAGTCGATTTTCAGCAATATTCATATTGCCCATAATTTTTATTCGTGAAATAATACCATTTTGAATTGCCTTTGGAGGTGTGAGCACTCGATGCAATATACCATCGACACGATACCGTACCCAAAGTTCTTTCTCTTGTGGTTCAATATGAATATCAGAAGCTCTTTCGTTAATCGCATTAGTTAGTATAATATTCACCATTTTAATAATGGGTGCCTCATTGGCTAAATCCATCGATTCACTGAGATCTTGAATATCATCTAAAAATTCAAAATCATCACCAAAAGACTCTTCTTCGCCATCCTCTTGTTTAGTATTGCGTTCATAGAAATTATTGATAATCTTTATAATCTCTGACTCAGGTGTAAGTACCACAATAATATCATAACCAATCCAAAGCATTCTTAGCTCATCAAGTGGATGAATTTGTTCTGGATTCGTCATAGCAACACGAATGATAGTATCTTCAAGAGAGTAGGGCACAATACGATATTTTTGAACAAACTTTAGAGAAACACGAGTTTTGAGTGTTTCAATATTTTTAACTTCAAGTTTTTCAAAAAATTCAAGCTGATATTGAGTCGATAGGGTATAGAGCAAATCTTCTTCAGAAACAAGGCCTTTGTTAAGTAATATTTGTCCCAGTTTCGCATTAGATTTTTTTTGCAGAGAGAGGGCTTTCTTGAGATCTTCAGCATCTAAAATTCCATTTTCTGTAAGAATCTCACCAAATTGCTTTTTGGAAGAGATTATATTTTTTTTATCAGACATAAAAAGAAATTATAAATTTATTATTTAATACTTTTAAATTTTTTTGTTTGACTTTTTCTCAGTTTTTCGGTAAATTTATCAGCGATTATTCGATCAGTTAATATATGAGGTGTAATAAAAACAAGTAAGTTGGTCCTAATAATTTCGCTAGTACTACGCCTAAAAAGATAGCCTAATAATGGGATATCCCCTAAGAACGGTACTTTGCGAATTGTTTTAGCTTTATTTGTAGAGATCAAGCCCCCGATAACGATTGTCTGCTCGTTATGAACTTTCACTGTCGTTTTAATCTCTCTTCTTGTGAATTCAGGGAGAGTCACGCCAGCATTTCTATTTGATATTTCTTTAATCTCTTGATGTAATTTTAGTGTAATATCTTGCTGACTATTGATCTGAGGTGTAATTGTCAATTTCACACCAGTAGGTCGATAATCAAATTGATCTATTGATATGCCTTCATTAACTGTACGCTTAGCCGTTTGCACCGGGACATCCGCTCCTACTTCAATTTTAGCCTCTTCATTATTTAAAGTTAAAATTTGAGGTGCCGAAAGAATCAAAAAATTACCACTACTAACATTGGCATTTAATACTGCCGTTATAGCATCGCTACCCCCAGTAATGATTCCTAAAGCAAGCCCACCCAATGAATTAAAGGCATCACCGATATTCCCAGTAGTAACAGAACTAGCAACAGTACCAAGGTTAGATTGAAAGGCTCCATAGTCTTTCGATAGAAACCTTAAATCAATACCAAATTGATTAAGCTTCGTTTCTCGAACCTCAGCGATTAAAACCTCAAGCAAAATTTGGTCCCTATTTACATCAATCTTTGCAATCAGGTCTTTGATAACTTTCCATTTTTTTTTGTCACCCACGTAAATAATACTGTTTGATTCAGGATGTGAAACAACATCTATTTTACTTACTCTTTGTGCTTGAGAAGATCCCTTCTTTTTTGCCCCTGAATCAAGCATTTCTTGAGGGAATCTAATTTTTTTCAAAGTAGCCTCCACCTTGCTTGATTCCATATTTTTGAGTCGAATTATATAGATATGACCACCCGCAATAGGTGTAGCTTCTGGCTCTGGAACATCTTTATCTAATGTAATAATAATGCGTAATAATCGATCAACTTCAAGCGCACCACCTGTTAAAATTAAGGTATCTGTCTCTCGAAAGTCAACAATATCAGTATTTTTATTTGTAATTCTTTTAAGTATACTAGCCAATCGAGATGGATCAGAATATACGATTTTAACAATAGCTGTTACTACAATATTTTTTTGCACCCAGTCTTTTGAGAGAGGCTGCTTACCTATGTGAATTAAACGACCTTTTGCCACAGCGTCTTTAAGTGAAATTATTCTAAGTAACTTATCTTCTAGAACAACACCATAGCCTCTCACGGCCAAAACACTGGTTAGGTAGGCGAACGCTTTCGAAGCGGGAATACGCTCAGGAGAAATTACAGTAACTTTACCTTTAACAGATTCATCAGCAATAATATTCTTACCAATAATTTTACTCATTGCCTTGAGAAAATCATGAATATTTTTCTCTCGAAAATCAACACGGAAAGTTTTTATCTTTTGTTTTTTCTTTATCTTCTTTTTTTGTGCCAAAAGACCAAAGTGACCACTGAGAAGAAAAAGACTCAAAATAAAAAAAGAAAGGACAAATTGAATACTTTTCTTCTTTTTTGACCCACACATTAAAAACATTTCATACCACCTCTTAAAATTTATCACCCCTGCAACCACACGATAAATATCAATAGCTATCTGATGACAATGTTTTTTTATTTCTTTTTAATTTTAAATTTAATTCTTTTCAACTTTATAAGTTCTAACTACTTGGCTACTCTTAACTAGTGGATAATATTCAAATATTGTGAATTCTAAATTATTTTTTCAATTTCTTATTATTTTAACTATTCTTATTATTCCGCGATCTCTTGATGCGAGCCCTATTGGAAAGAAAAAAACGGTTATATTAAAAGTGCACTCCTTTGTTTCTGATAATTTTTTTTCAGAAAAACAATATATGGTATATCTTCTTCAACGATATATTTTAGAAATACTTTTTGTACAAAAAAAAATATATATTTTATCTGATAATAAATTCATTAACTTAGATATAATTAAAGAAAAAAATGAGGATAGCCAAGCTTATCAAAAATTTACAAATAAGCTAAAGACATCTTTTAAGATGCAAAATAACAATGAATTTCATCTAAGCTTATTTTTCTATAGATACAAAAGGAGAAGTAGGATAAAAATAGAATTTTTTGGAAGAAAAAAATTAATTTTTAAACAAAAGTACTGGCTAAACCCTCGAAACTTAAAAACAATTAAACAATCTTTTAAAAAACAGCTAAAACAGACATTATGTAAATCACATTGCCACAAATTTCAAATAACGACTAAACCGATAGGTGCATCTGTATATATTGATGAAATATATATTGGCTCTTCTCCGATACAGTTAAATAATTTACCTCCAGGAGATTATAAACTTCAAATTTTTAAAGACTCTTACGTTAAGTATGAGGAGATAATTAATACTTTTAAAAGAATAGATAATAAAAAAATACTTCTTAAAAAAATTCACATTGTGAATAGCCTAGTTATAAAAACAGAACCTCCAGATGCCAAAGTGTATATTGATGCCATCTATAAAGGACAAAGCCCTATTGATTTAAAAAATATCGTAGAAGGAAGACATAGTCTCAAAATTGTAAAAAAAGGCTTTTATCCCCAAAAAAAAATATTTTTTATAGATGCTCACAAGAATACAACACAAAATATTATATTAACTTCTATTCAAGAATCTATCGTACCTGAAAATCATTTCTGGGGAGACTTAACCTATCAACATTTATATAATGCATCTTTTTTCTCTTCATTTTTATTTTTTTCAGTTGGGTTATATTTTTCAATTGAAACGTCTAATACACAAAGTAAATTATTGACCATTTTAAATGGAAAAAATTCTGTAAATTACACTCAAGAAGATTTACGAATAATTGAACGTAGCAAAGCTCAGTCAGATCAACAGTATATACTTTCAATCAGTTTTTATACGCTCAGTGGTGTTTTCTTAGCTATTGGTGCATATTTTTTAATAAATAATTTTTATATTGATGAGGTGCTCACACATCAGTATATTCCATTTAAATTAGCGGGTAATCTTGATGGCAAAAGATGGGATGCTCGTTATATTTATTGGTTTTAAATTTATTAAAGTGATCTTGAAATGCTTTCAAATGCAATCATACGATTTTGGCGATTTTCTATTGCAGTCGCAAACACTTGCGTATCAACTTTTGAAATAAGGTCAGATTCTAATGTTTTAGCATTTATTTTTATCATATATCGAAAAGTTCTGTACCTGTCTATACAGATTATAGAATACCCACATGCTGGTTTTTGATCAACGATTATGGATGTAGAAAAGACGATAAGAAATCTTGATATTACCACAAGTGGTAAGGAATATTGGAATTTATCTAGAGAAGAACTGATTCAAATAGCTATCGAAAGAGAAGAAGGAGTTCTCTCTCAAGACGGTGCATTTTGTGTTGAAACGGGCAAATATACGGGTAGAGTAGCTAAAGCTAAGTATACAGTTGTTCACCCTGACACTCAAAATAAAATTTGGTACAATGAAGGGAACCAAAAAATGACCTCCGATATTTCAGAGAAAATTCTTCAAAAGATGAAGAAATATTATGCTAATAAAGATATCTTTATAAGAGATTGTTTTGTTGGTGCGAATAATAAACATCGTGTTGTGGTTCGCCTTATTACAGAAACGGCTTGGCATAATGCTTTTGGTGCTAATATGTTTCTTTCTTTTTCGGAAGAAGAAAAGAAACATTCACTATCTCCTGAGCTTGTTATTTACCATGCTCCCTATTTTGAATTAGATCCCTCTGAAATGGGCACAAGTTCCGAAGCTTTTGTTGTCTCTGACCTTAAAAATAAAATTGTAATGATTGGTGGCACTCATTATGCAGGAGAAATAAAAAAATCGGTCTTTTCTTTTATGAATTATTTACTCCCCAGCAAAGGAATTATAAGCCTACACTGCTCCGCCAATGTTGGTAAAAAAGGAGATGTTGCATTATTTTTTGGTCTATCTGGAACAGGAAAAACAACTTTATCATCTGAACCAAGTAGAGCATTAATTGGTGATGACGAGCATGGCTGGTCTGATGAAGGTGTCTTTAATATTGAAGGAGGTTGCTACGCAAAAATGATTCGACTTTCTGAGCTGGCAGAACCTGAAATATATTCCACCATCAAGAAAAAAGGCACTATTCTCGAAAATGTAGTACTCAATAAAAAAACTCTTGAGATTGATCTTGACGATGACTCAATAACCGAAAATACGAGGGGCTCTTATCCTCTTTCTCATTTAAGTAATTTGGTACCCAAACATAATGGAGCTCATCCACAAAATATAATTATGCTTACGGCTGATGCTTTTGGAGTCTTGCCTCCTCTGTCTAAATTAAATAAAGATCAGGCCATATATCATTTTTTGTCAGGCTATACTGCAAAGGTCGCTGGCACTGAAATGGGAATACAAGAACCAACAGCTACTTTCAGTGCCTGTTTTGGAGCACCTTTTATGCCTTTATTTCCCATCAAATATGCAGAAATTTTAAGTAAAAAGATAGTCAAGCACGAGGTTAATATTTATCTCGTAAATACGGGATGGTCGGGAGGAGCCTTTCAAGAAGGAAGCCGAATGCCAATCAAAGAAACAAGAGCTATGATACGTGCTATTCTTGAAAAAACTTTAGATCATATTAATTGGCAGAAAGAACCATATTTCAATTTAGCAATTCCAGAAAGTTGTCCAGGAGTATCTTCTGAGATTTTATTTCCCGTGAATACTTGGGCTGATAAGAATAAATATGAACAGACCGTTTTAAAACTAAAAACAATGTTTCAAAATAATTTTCAGCAATATAAAGAACAAGTATCTCTTGAAGTACTTCAGGCTGGGTTTTAAATATTGAGAACCGAGACAAAATTTCTTTCAGATAGAATTCAAAAGATCAAGCCTTCTCCAACCTTAGAGATTACTGCTTTGGCAGCCCGTCTTAAAGAGGAAGGAAAAGATGTGGTTGGTTTTGGAGCGGGCGAACCTGATTTTGACACACCACAATATATTAAAGAGGCCTGTAAAAAAGCTTTAGATGATGGTTTTACGAAATATACTCCGACTTCTGGTCTTCTCTCATTTCGTAAGGCTATACAAGAAAAATTTAAAAAAGATAATCAACTTGAATTTAAAGTAAATCAAATTATCACCGCCACTGGTGGTAAGCAAATTATCTATAATCTACTGATGAGTACCATTAATCAAGGTGATGAAGTGCTTTTCAGCTCACCTTACTGGGTGAGCTATTATGATATGGTAATTTTGGCAGAAGGGACCCCAAAAATTATTTCAACAGATCAAAAAAATAATTTCAAGATTATGCCTGATCAATTAGAGCAGGCGATTACTCCTCGATCAAAGTTATTTATTTTAAACTCACCGTCTAATCCGACTGGTTCTGTATATACAAAAGAAGAAATGATCTCTCTCGTACGGGTTTTAGAGAAGCATCCTCAACTTATGATTTTTAGCGATGATATTTACGAAAAACTAATATATGATGACATGAAATTTTATAATTTGGCGATGCTTTCTGACGAGATATTAAGTCGCTCTATTGTTATGAATGGTCTTTCTAAATCTTTTTCGATGACAGGGTGGAGACTAGGCTACGCTGCGAGTAAAATGACCCATGTTATCAAAGCCATGATTAAACTACAGGGTCAAAGCACCTCTAATCCTACCAGTTTTTCTCAAAAAGGTGGAGAAGCGGCCCTTTTGGGTAATATGAATTTTATAGATAAAATAAAAGGAGCTTTTGTTGAGCGACGTGATTTTCTTATTCAAGAATTTCAAGAATGCTTTGGTGTTTATATTGTAAAGCCACAAGGTGCTTTTTATATTTTTCCCATGATTGATAAACTAGTAAACACACCAGGATTTAAAAAATTACAAGTAGAAAACCCTGAGGAGAACAGCCCAAGTAAACTTTTTGCTAAAATATTACTCGAAAAATATCAAGTTGCAGTAATTCCTGGAATTGCTTTTGGTTGTGAGAATTCTTTTCGTATTAGTTATGCCACCTCAATGGAAGAGATCAAAAAAGGGATGAACCGAATTAAAGAATTTATAGATAGTTTAACAAAACTAAATTAAGTAAATGTTAACGCCCCAAGATAAAGAAGTTTTTGAAACAAAAATTTCTAATTTAAAAAAAAGAGTAAATTTATTTCGTGAAAAGTATAAAATAGAGAATAGAAACAATATTAAAGATAAGCTAGATGAAGAAAATTTTCAAGGCTATGGAACCTTACAACTTGGTTTTCAATTTGTAATAAGCATCTTTATTTTTTTATTTGGAGGTTATTATTTAGACAGCAAGCTGACGACGAATCCGTTGTTTCTTTTTTTAGGTCTATTCATTGGCTTTGCTCTCGGGCTTTATCGACTAATTAATGTAACCAATCAAAATAAATGATGTGATTGATTATGCAAATGCTATTCTAAATTTTTGATTAAATTAGATATAGAATAATTTAACTTGACAAAATGTCTGAGACTCTTTAGAAATAGTCACTATGATTCTTTCTGGCTTAGAAATTTCTAAACGTCTAGGAAAAGACATCGTTATTAATCCTTTTAACAAAGAAAGGGTGAATCCTAACTCTTATAACCTTTCTTTACATCACGAGCTTATTTGTTATAATAAACCCTTACTTGATATGAAAGTAGAGAATACGACCTATAAAATTAATATCCCAGAAGATGGTTTTACTTTGCAACCTGGTAAACTTTACTTGGGTCGTACGATTGAGTATACAGAAACCTTAAATTTAGTTCCTATGTTAGAGGGAAGAAGTAGTGTGGGCAGATTAGGCTTATTTGTACATATAACAGCTGGTTTTGGAGATGTTGGTTTTAAAGGTTATTGGACTTTAGAGATGTTTGCGGTTCAATCAATTAAAATATACCCGGGTATCGAAATATGTCAAATCTTTTATCATTCAATTGAAGGAGATCACATTAACTATGTGCATGGTAAATATCAAAACAACAAAGGTATTCAAGCGAGCATGCTTTTTGAAGATTTTCATAGCCAAAGTAGCTCATAATAATTAGCTCCTATAGCTCAGATGGATAGAGCGGTGCCCTCCTAAGGCATGCGGCCAGGTTCGAGTCCTGGTGGGAGCACATATTTATAATCTTATACTAACAAGACATCTCGCTGTGTAAACGTAAGTCTATTTACACATGGACAATCCAGCCGATTTTCAAATACATTTTTTAATATAATAAAGACAATTACTTACACCTGACTGACGATGTGATATACTCTGATGTACTCCGCTAATCCCGCTAATCCCGCTAATCCGCTAAATATAAGCTTCTACTGTGCCCTATTAGCGGGCACACGCCCAGACCTTCCATGTAGATGATGGGTCTAGTAATCTCTACTGTGCCTGCCCTATTAGCGGGCACACGCCCTAGGCCTTCCATGTAGATGATGGGGTCTAGTAATCTCTACTGTGCCCTGCCCTATTAGGGGGCACGCCCTAGGTGCTAGCCTAGGGAAAACAGCGACCAATCTTTGTATGCAACGTATAGTCACCAGTGGTAGTTGAAGTATCACCCATAACCACTATGCTACGTGGTACACCGGGAAGGTATAAAAATGTCAATGCGTTCTTTTCACCATTATGACTGGATGAAGACCCAATTACTTTATCAAATCCGATTACAGTATTGATCCCCATCATACCCGCGGCATCTGTAGTATAAACACACACAAACAAAGGCTCAGATAGTATTAAAGGGTTCATATCAAGCAAGAAGTAATCCGCATCACCAATGTGTAAGGTTCCAGACGTCGTCGATGCTGAGCCCTCAGTTGAAGACATACCTATCGTAGTTGCGTCTAATGCTGTATCACCGTGATCGTCATTGATTACAGGGGCATCACGAACACTTATTTGCAAATTATAGCCTTGAATGTTAGAGTTACTGATTCCATACGATTTACCTACCCATATATAGTAGTCTCCTGCACTAGTTGTGGTGTACGACACATCAAAATCATCATTATGATCACCCACAAGTGTTGCCTCAGAGCTATCTTTTATATAACCAATAATACCAGTACTCCCAGCGATATGGGCACGCAATATTTTGTTACGAGGAACATTGATAACAAAGTAATCTTCGTCACTAGAAAACAAATTCCCCTGTGTGGTTGATTCAGCGATTACTCTAGTTGCATCAGAGGGTGTATCACCATGCTGATCTGGTAACGATGAGAATGTGACCATTAATGAATAATTACCAAATTCATGAATACCTGCCGCCCCTGTCACTTTGATATAGTAAGTGCCACCAGCTAACGCATTATGCGAAATATCAAAATTATTACCCTGACCACTGTTATCATCACTCACAAGTGATATACCAGAATCACTCTCTATATGACCGACAGTATCGACACTTCCGGTAGTATAGGCACGCAAGACTTTGCCGGGAGGAACATTGACAGTGAAATAGTCTATGTCGCCAGCAGAAAATAAACCTTCAGATGTGGTTGATCCATCAGTTATCATCGATGCACCAGATCGTTTATCGCTACGATCAGAGAATATCTCTAATGAATAGCTATGAAGACCAAGGTAAAGACTGGTAGGTTCTGCATCCACTTTTATATAGTAAGTACCGGGGCGATCTACAGGAACAGAAAGAAACTTTGAAACCGTAGAAGACCCGGATCCCGTAGCATATAGTGTTTTACTAGCCCAATTGGATGATCCGAGGCGTAGTATACTCTCCGTGAGTTCAATACGAGAACCACCCACTGTAGACAGACGAGCGTTCAAGCTTCCTTTATTAGGAACGGTTATGACGAAATAATCAACATCCCAAGCGTGTATATATCCAACCACAGTCTCTCCGGGAGAAGAAAGTACGTGTGCCGTACCAGACCACTCTCCCTGATCGCTCGGTGCCGCCTTACATTTTCCATTTAATATATGCTTATTCAAGGTACCAATGTTACAATATAACCCTCTTTCACAATGAGACCCATCATTTCGGACGCGCGTATTGTCGAGTAGCTCATGAAAACCATTATGAGAACATAGGGCACCTAATTTTTCGGTGGTACAAATTGAACCCACCCCTGTTATACCATTACATTGAAGACCATCTTGGCAGACTCGCGAGAGGTAATGCCACGGATCGCGTACATTTTTACCACAAACATCCCCTTCGGCTCTTAGAGGCTCACATTTACCACTGCTAGGATCATCGTCATAAGTGGTGTTATCGCAGTATAAACCAGCACCTCTACCACCGCAGTCGCTATCGCCAGCACATGTGGAACCAATAAAATCATGCACTGCACAACGATTTGTGGCGGTAAGTGTAGAACGATCATTACAACTACTACAGCCTTCTTGCTCGTTAACGTTTGGACGCCCAAACGTAGGCACTCCATTGGCACAGACATAAGCGTTTTCTTCACATACAGTGTGCTCGGCTCCTGCTTCGCCACTAAGATGATAACCATCATAGCAAACGGAGCAACGCTCTTCATCACTGTTCGCCGAACGCCCAAACGTGGGCACTCCATCGGCACAGGTATAAGGGTTTTCTTCACATACAGTATGTGAAGCCCCCTTTTCGCCACCGAAATGATAACCATCATAGTAAACGGAGCAACGCTTTTCACCCTGCTCACCACTATTTACCAAACGCCCAAGTGCGAACACCCCAGTGGCACGAGTGTAACGAGCGTCGTCAACTTGTTCTTTACTCTTATCATTACTCTTATCATTTTTGACACAGCTAACTGATACAAGCAAAAACATTCCCACATAACTCCAAAACAACAAAAAACCTATCCATAATCTGTATAATTTATTCATAGAGAGATTTATGGATAATATTTTAGATACGTCAATAACTTTTTTTAAAAAAAAGTGGTTTTTAATAGTTTTTGCTGGAATTTACAAAACGAATAGCATGCCCATGATTCCTTTAGTGCTTTATTGATGCAGCAGATGTTCCCATTGTCTGAACCATGATTAAAAAAGGATTCATTAGATTAGCATGATTAGAAAATCATATAAAATTAAAGTTTAAGACCATAATTGCAAGATTCAAGTAATCAGAATAATTAAATAAATCAAGGTTTAAGACAATTAAGAGAAAAAAGGAGAACAAAAACAGATGACCAAAGAATAAAAACAACTGAGCAAGACCCTCTGGGCCAGCATTGCATCAAAATAATCTGGGCGACCGTCGGGATTTTTCAAACGTTCGTCATTCATGATAAAGCCCTTGAGCATATATTCCTGCAGGTGTCGGTTTGCCCATTGCCGAAATTGCGTGCCGTAAATACCGCCAACCCGAAAGCCAACCGCCAATATCATGGGCAAGGCATAATGAATGACTTGGTAATTTTTACCGTCTGCGGCAGTTAGCAAGAAATCCTTGCATACTGATTTTGCATATAATTCCTTTTCTTTCAATATGTTATCTATGTGCAGGGCGATGTTTTACCGGGAGGTGACAAAAAGTTCAGTCAGTTGTTTTTGATTGAGCCAGATATTGCCGCTTCGAGCGTATAGTACCACCGATGCTTTACCATCTGGGGCTTTATAAATAATAATATCTTGTTGCTCCATATTAGCTCCAAAAGCTCATGTTCTCGCTCTTCGCCCATTCAATAAAAGCCTCAGCAATGCCATCAGGCAATTCACCATCGTGATTATGCAAGTCATGGTCAACAATTAAATGACCATTTCGATCCAGTTTGTCCTGTCCGTTGCCGTTTTTCAGATAAATATAGTCGCCCGAATTATTCTTGCCGCCTTTCTCGGATACTGCAAAAAAGATGGGGTAATCATCGACTTTAGGACAAAGCACATCATGCCATTTTTGCACAAACAACACGCTGGTTTTGGTGCCGGTATGCGGCTTAAAGGTGTTGCCGTGCAGACCAACCACCGCAAGAATACGCCCACGTTCGGCGATAAACTCACGGATATGTTTATCGGATGTATTATTAAAGCGACCTTGTGGCAACAAGGTCGCCACTCGCCTGCGGGTTTATAGCGTCGAGGCGAGTTCTTGTCATCTACCTACGAGTTTGAGCATCGAGGCGAGTTTTTGTCTACTCGCCTAATTTATGGGCTACGTTCTTGATTAGGGATAAACTCACCACAGTTAGGGATGGGGATGGGCGGCGGCGTTCCTGTTGTAGGAGTAGGAGCATCAACATTATCGCAATAATATTTATTACCAGCACCATCATAGTCAGCGTATTTCAGAGCTGGAGTTTGCATATTTGTGCCGAGATCCCAAGCACCTTTGGTGTTTTGAGCATTATTATTCCATGAGCTGGGAACGTTAGTCGAGATTAATTGCATTGCACTAGTTACGCCTGCTGGATAGGTGCTAGCATCACCAGCAGTATTTATAACTCCTCCGCTTACCATGCCAAAACCATAGCTGTCAATTACCATACCACTTCCGCCAGATAGAAAACTTACCAAACGTCCTACAATAAGACTACTGTCAACACCTACATCACCCGTAGCATAACTTGCGATAATCTTGGCAGTAGAATGAGCTTTAAAACCTACCAAGCCTCCTGCAGAATTACTTCCAGTTCCTCCATGGACAGCACCGCGTGCGTAGCTCGCGGTTATACTTCCTTCCCCGTTAAACTCACCCACCAAGCCTCCTACATTATCATCTCCAGCTCCTCCAACTACAGCACCTGTAGCGTAGCTCGCGGTGATACTTCCATCACTCTGACGACCCACCAAGCCTCCTACATCATCATCTCCAGCTCTTCCAACTGCAGCACCTGTAGCGTAGCTCGCGGTGATACTTCCACCACTCTGATGACCCACCAAGCCTCCCATACGACTACTACCAGACGTTCTAGTGCAGTTAGCGAGGTTCTTGATCAAACCAAGATTACGGATTGCTGCATTCGTCGTTGTAGAGCCAAACATCCCTATACTGCTCAGATTTCTACTAATCGCCAAACCCGTAATGCTGTGGCCGTTGCCTTCAAAAATAGCGTTAAAAGAGTCAATAGGCAACCAACCATCATCACCGACACCATCTACTATGAAATAAGGAGAAACACTATCTTCGGAATCTAGGGTGTAGCCACTTGAGCTATCACCTCTCCAAGTGCCCTCATAACCACCCTTATCAAAACTAAGGTCTTGGGTTAGCTCGTAGCCATCACAGAGAACGCTTCCAGTTTTACCACAACCAGTAGCATCACCAGCACCAGCACCGGTTTTATAGCTGTCGCCATTAACATTATGGCGGATGTTGTGTAGCATTACGAGAGAGTTAATCTCTATCAAACCATCGCCGTCGTCATCCACATCAGTGAAATCGGGGGTGCCATCACCATCGGTGTCAATTAGGGCTTGTCCACCACCACCGGGGGTTTGTCCACCACCGGGAGTATCGGTATCGGGCATACAGGTCTCTAAAGTTTTTTTAGAAGCATCTGCCAAACGAACGGTGCCCGTAGGACAAGTTAAATCAGAAGGGAGCGAGGCCATACAGGTCTCTAAAGTTTTTTTAGAAGTATCTGCCAAACGAACGGTACCTGTGGGACAAGCTACATCAGGATCGGAAACAGGGGTTTTATCGCCACCACTAGGGGACCCGGGAATGTCGTCTTTCGAAGAACATCCTGCAGGCGAGAAAACGCCGAAGGTTATAAAAATTAGTAGAACTACAAATCTAACGTAAGGACGTAAGGACGTAAGGACGTAAGGACGTAAGGACGTAAGGACGTAAGGACGTAAGGACGTAAGGACGTAAGGACGTAAGGACGTAAGGACGTAAGGACGTAAGGACGTAAGGACGTAAGGACGTAAGGACTCTTTTGAAGGTCATTATTAGCCTACTCGTTAATGTGGCACTCATTTTTTTTATATACTGCATAATTGCATCCCCCTAAACAAACATAAATTTGACATAGTACCATATATCAAGAGAGTCTAGCCATGTCAAGAACTAAAGCTTAAAAAGAGCATAAAAAATGCTGATGCAACAGATGTTCCCATTGTCTGAACCATGATTAAAAAAGGATTCATTAGATTAGCATGATTAGAAAATCATATAAAATTAAAGTTTAAGACCATAATTGCAAGATTCAAGTAATCAGAATAATCAAATAAATCAAGGTTTAAGACAATTAAGAGAAAAAAAGAGAACAAAAACAGATGACCAAAGAACAAAAACAACTGGGTAAGACCCTCTGGGCCAGCATTGCCGAGATGGCACGCCAGCAAAATGACAAGCTAAAAGCTGAGGGCATGGCTCAAGGTCTATTGAAAGAGGGCATTTTTATTGAGGTAATCTCAAGAACGACCGACCTTTCTATATAAAGAGGTTGAACGATTACGATCATAGGCGATCTGGCAATCGTTTGTGGTCAACAGAAAGATAGAGTTTTAGGGACATGAGGTGATTATGTCACCCTGTGGTCGTTATCAGGGACAGGTACCAACCTTTACATGCAATATATAATCACCAGTCGTAGTAGAAGTGCCCCCCACAACCGCTATATTACGGGGAACGCCAGGAACGTAAAAAAGTGTCAATGCATTCTCTTCACCGTTATTTCTACCTAAAGATCCACTTGGCCTACTTCTTCCAACCATAGTATGAATCCCCATCATGCCCGAGGCATCCGTAGTATAAACACACGTAGACAAAACACTAGTGAGTGGAGGGGAATCAAGCAAAAAGTAATCCGTATCACCAATATGTAAAGTTCCGGGTGTCATCGACACTGAGCCCGCAGCCGAAGACATACTTATAATAGTTGCGTCTGATGCTGTATCACCGTGATCATCATTTATCATAGGAGCGTTATCAACACTTACTTGCAAGTTATAGCTTTGAATGTTAGGGTTATTGCTCCCATACGACTTACGCACCCATATATAGTAGTCTCCTGCATTAATTACGGTGTACGATAGATCAAAATTATCATTGTAATCATCCACAAGTGTTGTGCCAGAGCTATCCTCTACATCACCAATAATATCGGTACTCCCAGTGATATAAGCACGCAATACTTTGTTACTAGGAACATTAATAACGAAGTAATCTTCGTCACCAAGAGATAAACCCCCCTGTGTGGTTGATCCAGCGATTACCCTAGTTGCATCAGAGAGTGTATCACCATGCCGGTCTGGTAACGATGATAATGTAACCATTAACGAATAATTACCAAATTTATGAATATCTGCCGCCCCTGTCACTTTGATATAGTAAGTGCCACCAGCTAACGCATTATACGAAACATCAAAATTATTACCCTGACCACTGTTATTATCACTCACAAGTAACATACCAGAATCACTCTCTATACGACCAACGGTATCGATACTCCCGGTAGTATAGGCACGCAATATTTTGCTAGGAGGAACATTGATAACAAAATAATCTATGTCGCCAGAAGAAGATAAACCTTCCGATGTGGTTGATCCATCGGTTATCATAGATGCATCAGACCTATCGCCACTACGATCAAAGAATACCTCTAACTGATACTCATAAAGACCAAGGCGAAGAGTGGTAGGGTCTCCATTCACCTTTATGTAGTAAGTACCAGAGCGATTCACAGGAACAGAAAGAAGTCTCGACACGCTAGAGCCCAGAATACCCCCAGACAATAGTGTTTTACTAGCCTGATTGGATGATCCAAGGCGTAGTATACTCTCATGGAGAGTAATACGGGAACCACCCATTGTAGATAGGCGGGCGTTCAAGCTTCCTTTGTCGGGAACGCTAATAACAAAATAATCAACATCAAGAGCGTATATATACCCAGCCACAGTGCCTCCGAGAGGCGGCAGTTCATGTGCCGTCAACTCACGCTCTCCCTGATCGCTCGGTGCCACCTTACATTCTCCTCTAAAACTCGACCACCGACTCAAGGCATCAGTAAGGTCACAATAGTACTCTTTTTTGCAATGGAGTCCATCATTTTGAGGGTTCGCAGCATCACCTATCGAATGCAAACCGTTATGACCACATGGGGCACCTAATCTTTCAGTGGTACAAATTGAACCCAACCCCTCTATGCCATTACATTGAAGATCAGCTTCGCAAATTCGCGAGAAGTAATGTATTGGATTAAGACCCTTTCCGCAGGTTTCTCCTTCGCCTTTTAGTGGCTCACATTGATCACTCTTAGGATCATTATCATCAGTAGTGTTATCACAATATAAACCCATACCACCACAGTCGCTATCCCAAACACACATGAGCCCAGTAAAATCATGTACTACACAACGATTTGTGGTGGTAAGTGTAGAACGATTATTACAACTAATACAGCCTTCTTGCTCGTTAACCCTTGGACGTCCAAACATGGGCATCCCGTTGGTACAGATATAAGTATTTGCCTCACATACAGTATGCTCAGCCCCTGCTACACCACTCAAATGATAACCATCATCACAAACAGAGCAACGCTCTTCACCATTGTTCACCAAACTCCCAAACTTAGGTATCCCGTTGGCACAGGCATAAGCATTTACCTCACATACAGTATGCTCAGCCCCCGCTCTACCACTCAGATGATAACCATCATCACAAACAGAGCAACGCTCTTCATCATTGTTTCCCAAACTCCCCAACTTAGATATCCCGTTGGCACAGGCATAAAAAACACCGCCAATTTGTTTTTCGCCGCCAATCTGTTCTTCGCCGTCATTCTCAATGCAACTAACAGATACAAGAAAGAATATCCCCACATAACTCCAGAATAAAAAAACTACCCAAAATCTACCCACGGTAGGTTCAAGAATAAATATGATAAGTACGTCAAGATTTTTTTGTGTATTACATTCAATACAAAAGATTTTAGAAACATAATTTTTTAAATGAAGAACAGATTGGTGAAATTATTAGAAATACTGGAGACTTAGTTCTTATTTTTATTATTTTAGTAAATTTTGTCCTAAAACCAGAGTTTTACAACGATTTATTGTTATAAAGATAATAAATATTATTTAGGTTATGTAAACATAAGAGTAAAAATATTTTTTCAAATTGCGTTTACAATTTGAATTTACATTAATTTATTAATTTTATAAAAAACGAGGTTGTCCGCATAAGAAAGAAATAAATCTAGTGGGTATGCAGTTTCATGGTACGACAATTGTTTGCATTAAAAAAAATAATAAAGTTGCTATGGCTGGTGATGGACAAGTCTCCTCCAACCAAACAATTTTAAAAGGTAACGCGATAAAAGTTCGCAAAATATTTGATCGTAAAGTAATGGTTGGCTTTGCTGGTGCCACCGCTGATGCTTTCACTCTTATGGAATTATTTGAAGGTAAATTGAAAAAATATGGAGGAGTATTAATGCGTTCGGCGGTTGAGCTCGCCAAAGATTGGAGAACAGACCGTATGCTAAGACGCTTGGAAGCCATGATGATTGTATCAGATGGCAAAGGAGTATTACTACTCACAGGAAATGGTGACGTAATTGATTCAGAAGATGGTGTTTTTGCGATTGGTTCTGGTGGAAATTATGCATTGGCAGCAGCACGGGCACTTTTAAAGCATACCAAGTTATCTGCTTCAGAAATTGCACAGGAGGCACTCAAAATTGCCTCTGAAATTTGTGTTTATACAAATAAAAATATTATTCTCGAAACTCTATAGGTATATATTAATTATAAGATGTCTGATAATTTAAGCCCACAGCAAATTGTAAGCAAACTTGATGAGTTTATCATTGGTCAAAAAGATGCTAAGAAATCAGTCGCTATTGCTCTTCGTAATCGAACAAGACGTCTCGCCTTAGGTGATGACCCCATACGTGATGAAATACATCCTAAAAATATTATAATGATTGGTCCAACGGGTGTCGGTAAAACAGAAATTGCTCGCCGTTTAGCAAAACTAGCTCAAGCTCCTTTTGTAAAAGTTGAAGCAACAAAATATACAGAGGTTGGCTACGTAGGGCGAGATGTTGAAAGTATGATACGAGATCTAGTCAGTGCTGCGATGAAAATCGTTCGACAAGAACATGAGCACAAAATAAAAAAGAAAGCCGCCAAAAATGTAGAAGAACGTATTATTGATATTTTATTATCAGGCTCTGAAGATAATAAAAAATCTCCGCCTCCACCTGATCATGTAAAAGAAACAACGGATGAAAATGTGCGATCTATCTTTTACAAAAAATTGAAGAATGGCACTCTCGATAATAAAGAGATTGAAGTGCGTACTCAAACAAATTCACAACCGACAATGCATTTCATGGCGATACCCGGTATGGAAGAGCTTGAAAGTCAAATGAAAAATATGTTAGGTGATATCTTCCCCAAAAAAAAATCTAATAAACGTAAAATAAAGATTAAAGACGCACAAAAAATTCTTCTTGAAGAAGAGATTGAAAACTTACTTGACTTGGATAAAATTCAGTTAGAAGCTATTGATAGAGCCGAGCAAAAAGGTATCGTCTTTATTGATGAAATCGATAAAATTACAGATACTTCGGGAAAAACTTCTGGGAACGTCTCTAGAGAAGGTGTCCAAAGAGATATTTTACCGTTGGTAGAGGGCTCTACAGTTCAAACTCGTAACGGACAAATTAAAACAGATCATGTTTTATTTATCGCCGCAGGTGCTTTTCATATGGCCTCTGTCTCTGATTTAATCCCTGAACTTCAAGGACGCTTCCCCATAAGAGTTGAGTTAAAACCACTTGACCAAAAAGACTATATCGCTATTTTACAAAATCCAAAAAATGCATTGAGTAAACAATACCAAGCTCTGCTTTCCACAGAAGACATTGTTTTGAGTTTTGAGCCTTCTGGCTATGAAACAATTGCGGAAGTTGCTCATTTGATGAACACAAAAAATGAAAATATTGGAGCTAGACGGCTACATACAATTATGGAAAAACTTCTTGAGACAATCTCTTTTGAACCTGAAAAATATAAAGATCAAGAAATTATCATTGACCGAGGCTTTGTTGAAAAACAATTGAAAGATATTGTTGCAGACCAAGATCTTTCTCAGTATATTCTTTAAGAATATCATCTACTTTGCTCTTTTTGAGCTGTTTTTTGTCGGATATATTTATGGACAATATTTTTCAGAAGATAAAACATACCGTACTGCTATTCACGCTTTCAATGATAAAAATTATTATTCGGCTCGCCTGCTTTTTCAAGAGATTCTTCATAAAAAAATAGATAGTCAATACTCTGATAAATCTCAATATTATCTAGCACTCACGTATTATCATGAAAAAGATTATCAAAGTAGCATATTTGAATTAAATTTTTTTTTGAGAGATTATCCTTCTTCAAAATTAACAGTAAAAGCTCACTATTGGATCGGAGAAAATTATTATTTTTTAAAAGATTACCCAAAAGCCAGAGAAATACACTATCAGTTAGTTAGAGAACATAAAGAAAACTCTATTACTGCCCATGCACTTTATACAATTGGTTATTCATACGTACAAGAGAAAAGATATGATGAGGCAATTGCAGAACTAAGTAGAATATTAGAAGATTACCCTGAGAGCAAGATTTCTGGCGAAGCGGCTCTTCAGCTCGGCTTCGCCTATTTCCATAATACAGAATACCAACAAGCTCGAAAAATATTTCGTGATATGATACTCACCCATCATAACTCTAACCTATCTAAAATGGCACAGCTTTGGATCGGAAAATCTTTTTTTATTGAAAAAAATTATAAAAAAGCAGTACGACAATTTCAATTTATTATAGATAAAAAATTAGACAACGAAACTGTAGCAGAGGCAATTTATCATATCGCTTTAGTAAAATTTCAAACTCAAGACACAAAAACAAGTATTAATCTATTAAAAAGTATTTTAAAAACCTATAACTCATGGTCTAAAATAGATCGAGTCTATTACCGCTTAGGACAAATATTTTATAAAAACAACTCAAAAAAAGAAACAATATTTTATTTAAAAATATTTTTAAATAAATATAAAAAAAGTAGTTATTACTCAGATGCCTTAGCTATTTATATAGAAATAGCAAAAGAAAATCAAGAGACAAAACAAATTATTTCTTTTCTCGATAAAATACTTGCAAATAAAATAAGTGAAAAACAAATTTTAAAAATACTTCATAAAAAAGCAGATATTCTGTTTCAAGCTCAATTATTCCATAAAGCTTCAAAAATCTATCAAGACATTTATAAAAGAACTCCACCATCAGGTAAGGCAGAGATACTTTATATGAAAGCACAAGCAAACTATAAACTGAATTTATATGAACAAGCTTTACATGATACAAAAGAAATTATAGATAATAAAATTTATATTTCATGGAAGCCCGATGCATATTTTCTTCAAGCAGAAATTTATTTTGCCTTAGGTGACTATACTCGATCTTTACAACGATATTATAAAATTACACATTTTTACGCCAAACATCGAAGAAGTTTTGATGCTTCCATGGGAGTTGGTTGGGTATATTTTGAATTGAAGCAATATGCTAGGTCTCGTGATATATTTAAAAAATTACTCAAAAAAAACAAACAGCTAAATCGAAAAATAAAAATTAATATGGCATTAGCAGCATGCGAATATAATTTAAGAGATTTTAAAAATGCGATGAAAAGCTACAGAGCTGTAACTGCACAAAAAAAAAAATTTCCAGTGGAGGCAGAAGAAGCTCTCTTTCGTATGGGTTGGTTAAAATTTAGAGAAGAAAAATATAATATTTCAAAAAAATTATTTTCACGATATCAAGAGACCTACCCTCAAGGAACCTTTTTTTCAAAGTCAAAGTATTTTATAGCATGGAGTAGCTTTCATCAAAAAGCATATAAAGAGGCGGCTACAACTTTTTTAGAAACAGCCAAATTATCATCCAAAGAAAGCCCATTCTATACAAAAGCACTTCTTCAATATGCTAAAGTAGAACAACTTTTAAGTAACTATCAAAAAGCATGCCGAACCATCACAAAACTTGTTAAAGAATTTTCTCAAGCAAAGGAAATTGAAGAAATTCTTTACGTCGGAATAAATTGTTCATTGAAGGTCAAACAACCGAAAAAAGCCCTTCATTTTTTAAAAAGATTACAAGAAACAGCCACTGATTCAAGCTATATAAAAGACGCTACCCTAAGTATCGCCAATTACTATAAAAAATATAAAAACTTTAATAAAGCCCATGAACTACTCAAGAAAGCAGCTGAACAATCAAACAAAGAGAGTGAAAAGTGGTTGATTAAAATATCTAGATATGATCTTTTTATAGCAAAAGAGGAATATTCTAAAGCAGAAAAAATACTAAAACTAATTTTAGATAATAAAAATGATCAGCTTATTCCATATCAATCAGAAACATTAAATCGTCTATTTGAACTTTATTTTCAAACAAAAAACTATGATAAAATATTTAAAAATTTTACCCAATACAAAAATATATTTAAAGCTGAAGACAATATTAATTTAAAGTTTAAATTTTGGCAAGGCAGAATCGCTTTACAAAAAGAAAATTATGAAACAGCAGATAAAATATTTAAAAATTTACTATCTCACCAAGGTAATAATTTTTCAATTAGATATTATCTTGCACTAAGTTACTACCAACAAAATCAACTTGATAAAGCTTATGATTTTTTCAAACAAGTTGCAGAGAAATCAAAAAATCAATTAGCTCCTCAAGCCAGATTTAAAGTAGCCGAAGTACATTTCATTAGAAAAGAATATAAGCAAGCTTTACTACAATATACTAAAATAATTTACTTATACTCAGATATAACAGGCTTATATGAAAAATCTCTTTATAAGCTTATTTTATGTTTTAAATATTTAAAAGAAACAAATGAATACAATAAATACTTAACAAAATTAGCACAAGATTTTCCCATGAGTATGTATATTCAAGAATTAAAACAAGATACGAAAATAAATAAAAATAACTAACCGACTAAACCTTGAAAGAAATATTTAGACGTGAATGGTCACCCAAAATAAACTCTCCCTTCATTGAGTTGAGTTGGACATTTTGCCCAATTAAGGAGTTTTTAGCCGTGGAGTTTATGATTGAAGTATTTTCATCGACAATACTACTAGAAATTATGCTATTTTGAATGAGACTATTTTTTCCAATGCTAACATAAGGACCAAGTATCGAATCAATAATTTTGGCCCCTTCAACAATATAAACAGGCTCAATAACCTTTGAATTTTGGATATTTTTTATAATATTACGATGATCTTTCATTTCTAAAAGATATTGATTACTAATCAACATATTTTTTAGGGTACCACAATCGTACCAATTATCTATCATAAAATATTTTAGTTGCAAGTTTTTTTCTCTTATCATGTAAGAAAAAGCGTCAGTAATTTGATATTCTCCTTTTTTTTTAATCTTATTTTTAATAATGTAGTGAATAGCCTCAAATAACTCACCAGAGGAATGAAAAAAGTTTACACCAGCTATCGCTAAATTTGACGGAGGCACTTCTGGTTTTTCGACGAAATTTGTGATATTTCCATTGTTATCTTTTGTAATTACACCAAAATTACGGGGATCTTCCACTGGATATACACCAATATGTGTTGATTTACTTTTCAAAATAGGTCTTAAATTTGCTTCAAATAAAGTGTCGCCATAAATAATAAGCAAAGGCTCTTCAGGTTGTATTTTTTTTTCGCCTAAGAGACAGGCATGCCCCAAGCCTTCTTGTTCCACTTGTTCAACAAAACAAATATTCAGCTCGGGATAATTCATCTTAATCTTTTCTTCCATAATCTTTTTAAGATAGCCCGTAATTATTACAAAATTAGTAATATTATAAGTTCTTACTTTATCGATGATATGATAAATCAAAGGCTTACCCGCCACAGGCAACATCGCTTTAGGGAGAGAATGAGTGAGAGGTTGCATACGAGTACTTTTTCCAGCTGCTGGAATCAAACACCAAGTAGACATCAATCTATTTTTTGAATACGAAAAAGTTTAGCTAATAAAAACGCAAATAAAGCAATACCCGCCGAAAAAACAGCTCCCATTTTAGCTGAGGAGGTTAGAGTAACATTTCCATATGCTTCTCCAGCAACAAACAACGCTACCGTAAGGCCTAGACCAGCCACTAAACCAGCAATCAACAAAGATTTAAAATTCATATTTTTTGGTAAAGAGAATCCCATTTGAGTGGCTAGGAGACTAAATAAAGAGATACCTATTAATTTTCCAAATCCTAAACTAAACAAGATAATCCAAGTAAGAGAATCAACTCCACTAAAAGCGACCCCTGCGTTTGCTAAACCAAAACCGAATAAACCAAAATCAACAGGAAATTTAAACGCATGTTCAAAACTCGCAAGAGGAGAATGATCTTCCTTTTCGTCTTCAAATAGAGCACCGTGCTTCATCTTGTTTGTCGGTATAAAAGGGATGATAAAAACTAATGCTAAAGCAGGATGTAAATTTGATAAGATAAGCCCCATCCATGAAAGACCACCACCAAATATTAAATAGAGCCAAATATTTTGTATATTTAGTCTTCTAAATAAAAATGAGACAAGCATACCAACAAGAACCAAGCATAAAAAGATAATTTGTACAGGGTGACTTGGGTCAGGATAAAAAACAGCAATAATACCTAGACCAATTGCATCATCAGCAATCGCAATCAATAGAAGAAAAGAGATCGCAGGATGTTTTTTACCAAAGATAAAACGAGCCACGAGCCACGCTAAAGCAATATCTGTTGCCGTAGGAATACCCCAACCATTCAAAGCATCTTGACGATTGAACAAATAACATAAAAGAATAAATAAAATTGCCGGCCCCAAAACTCCTCCCAATGTCGCCATAAGAGGGTTGACTGCACGACTCACCGGATTCAGAGATCCACCCGGTAAAATCGCTTGAATAATTTCAACCGTTGCAATCCCGAAAAAGAAAACCATAAAAATATCATTCATAATAAAATGAAATGTCACGGAATGACCAAAAATTTTTATATTTTCTGGTAATATTGGAAAACTAATAAAATGATGATAAGCTTCTTCATTAATATTTGCAAAAATTATTGCAAGAACTACCCCACAAATTAGTGGAATCGAAAACTCAGATAAAAAATTAACTATTTTCTTCATATTTGAACAAGGAGATATTTAATTTACAGTTTAGTCTGGATGTCAAACTTTTTATTCATACTTCAACCAAAGTAAATCAAAATACAAAAATAAAAAATCCTCCAAAATTTGAAAAAAGTTAAAAAGACCTTAATTAATTAAACAAATTTGACAAACCCTAAGAATTTTATTATATTGATTATATGAAAATATTAATTAATTTTTTAGAATATTTTACAAAAGTAAGATTTAAAAATGGTGAATATTGCGTTCACTGTAATCATAAAAAGATATAACCATAATATTAAAAAACTGCTCGAAAAATTGGGTATTATTTATGAAAAAGGTTCTATAAAAGAAAAAATTATATGAAAAAAGTGGTTTTGAAAACAACAATCCTTTTTTAATGAACACTTTGTATATCTAAAGCAAGATGATATTTTTTTTAAGACTAGAAAAAGGTTTTAATATATATTTTTATAAAATATACTAGATACCCAGAGGCAAATATAGAAAACTGACCTTAGTTAGCCTCGAGGTTCTGATTATGATAAAATTTTTTAGTTTTTTCTTTGCTGGTCTAGTCATTCTAGGTCTATCTTTGTTTGTTTTAATTCGTATTTTAAACTTTTATCCTGATAAATTACAAACTCAGGAGGTTCTTTGTACCTCAGAAGCACCTACTCTAGAGGAAGATACAAAAATAAAAGTTATGAGTTGGAATGTTCAATACATGGCGAGCAGAAATTATCTATTTTATTATGAGAATATTGATGGTCGCGATATTCGACCTTCTTCTAAAGATATTACACTAACAACCAAGCGAGTTGCAAAAATAATTAAACAGGAAAAACCAGATGTTGTTTTATTGCAAGAGATTGATGATGGTGCAAAACGCACCGATCATAAAAATCAAATGGATGCTCTTCTACAAGAATTTACAAAGAATAAATATCCATGTCGATCTGAAGCATTTTATTGGAAGTCGTCTTACGTACCTCACAATAAAATTAAAGGTTCTGTTGGAATGAAACTAGTTACACTTTCTAAATATAAAATAGTCAAATCTTTTCGATATAGTTTACCTCAAATATCACAAAATTGGCTAACAATGCAATTTTATCTAAAACGAGGTATTCTTGAAGTTCTTCTGCCCTATAATCAACAACCATCTAAGTATTTACACGTTATGAATACCCATCTATCAGCCTTCGCCCAAGGAACAAATAATATGAAAAAACAAGTAAATAAAGTACTCAAAATCTTATCTGATTTAGACACTCAAAAAGCTAAGTGGATCATTGGAGGTGATTTCAATCTCTTGCCATCAACTTTTCAGCGTCAGCAATTAAGTGTTATTGCCAAAAAAGAATATAATAAAATTACAGAACTAAAGCCTATGCTTGCAAAATATAATTCAGTTCCATCCCTCAAAGAGGCAGATGGTAAAAAAATGAAATCTTGGTATACCTACAGTCCAAATACAAATACAGAAGAGAAAAAACTTCACAGCACTATTGATTATTTATTTTTTTCTGATAATATAGGTATTGAGAAACATTACATTCGTACAAAAGATACTTTAAAAATATCAGACCATATGCCCGTAATTTCTTTTATTAAAATATAATTTTATTATTATTAATTATAATAAAAAATTATGACCTATCAGTTATTGCACTTTGAGCTATCTGATATCAAATTTTCTGATGAAAGAAAATCTAAACTAGCTAAAATTACTTTAAACTCTCCACCTTTAAATATTTTATCTTTTTCGCTTTTATCAGATATTTCAAATGCCCTAAAGCAAGCAGAAGAAGAAAAATGTCGAGCTGTACTAATAACAGGGGGAGATAGTAAAGCTTTCATCGCTGGTGCGGATATTTCTACTATGAAAAAATTTTCTTCACATGAAGCCGAAGATTTGATTGATCAGGGACAAAAAATTATCAATAAATTTGAAAATTCTCCTATGATTACGTTAGCTGCTATTAACGGATTTGCCCTAGGTGGAGGTTTAGAGCTTGCTTTAGCTTGTGATATCCGTATTCTTTCAGAAAAAGCGACCCTTGGCTTACCTGAAGTTGGCTTAGGTGTCATACCTGCTTTTGGTGGTACACAAAGACTAGCACGCCTCATTGGAAGTGGAAATGCAAAATATTTAATCTTAACTGGAAATTATATTACAGCTGATGAGGCTTTTCGACTTGGGCTTGCTCAAGTAGTAACTCCACATGAACAACTATTGCTCGAAAGTAAAAAGATCATTAAAAAGATTCTTACAAATGGTCCCTTGGCTATTACCTCAGCAAAATATTTAATTAACTCGTCTTTTGATATAGAATTTAAGCAAGGGCTTAAAAGTGAAAAAGAACATTTTAGTAAACTCTTTAAATCAGGTGAAGCTAAGGAAGGTCTAGCTGCTTTTACTGAGAAAAGAAGCCCCAAGTTTAATAATATTTAACTTTTAAATCAGAACTTTCACTATAGAAGTCAATATACAAAAAAGACATAAAATTGTTTAAAGAAAAATCATGGTTAAATTGAAACTAATATGAGTAATACTGCAATATAACAAACTCCGTGTATACCATTTCAAAAACCCTAATGCTAATCCTGCAATAAAAAAAACACTCAAATCTCCTATAAGTGAGTCAATATTAGCATAATTAAGATGTATGAGTGCAAATAGAAAGGAACTTACCCAAATACCAGCATATTCACGACGATATTGATCTTTCAAACCCATAGATACAAGTTCAAAAATATAACCTCTAAAAAAAATTTCTTCAAATATAGGCCCGAAGAGTGAAGCTTGAAAAACAAAAAAAATAGTAGGTTTATAAGCCCAATCAAATCTTGAGTAAGATTCTGTTATATAGTAACCCAAAAGAAGAATTAAGAAAATATACACGATAATGGCCATAATAATAAATTTTTCTTCCAGTTTTACCTTAAAAAATTGAATCTCCCAGTATCTAGTAGATTTGTTACGTATACAAATGTGACCAATTATCAAATATAAAAAGAGATATATCGAAACTGTATATTGTTTAAAGATTAATGAAATAATAGCAAATATTAAAAAAGAAAAAAAATAAAGCTTACGAAGAGGGAAGGTCGTCTTTATTTGAGAAAGTGCTTTCATTTGATTAATAAATTTTTTTACATCATAAAGAGAAGTAGTCAGTGATTGATTAGAGTCTCTTTTATTAAATTTGATAAGCTTACTCCATTCGTTACTCGTCAAAAAATATTTGACTCGATATCTTACATCACTTGGAAGAATAAAAAAAATAATAGATGATTTTTTAATACGATTCACCTTGCAACAGAAGAATAGTCAATTAACAAGGAAAATAGTTGCAAATCCTAAGAAAATATAAAAACCAGTAAGATCAGTTAATGTGGTTACCAAAATTGAAGAACCCGCAGCAGGGTCAAAACCAAATAATTTCAATAAAAGAGGTATCCCTGTACCAAGAACTGTTGCCGAAAGCATATTAAAAATTAAAGCACTTGATACAACAATAATAAATGTCATACTGCTTTCTTGATATATATAATAGGTAAAAAGCATCATGGTCCCAGCCAACAATATAGAGCCTATAAAAATACTTCCAAGTTCCCGAATCAAAAAAAATCTTGCTTGTTTTAGATGTATTTCTCCTAATGTTAACCCTCTCACAATCATAGTAACAATTTGGTTTCCAGTAGCTCCACCCAATGCTGCAATCATTGGCATAAAAATAGCTAAAATAATATACTTTTCGAGAGTTGGTTGAAAATAACGAATCAGCAAAGCTGATAACCCAGTTGCAGCTAGGTTAATAAACATCCAAGGAAGACGATTTTTTAGAGAATTTAAAATACTACTTCTCATACTTTTTTCAATATTTAATCCAACCATCTTAAACACATCTTCTGAAGCTTCTTCTTCTAAAACATCCACAATATCATCAATTGTGATTTTTCCCAATAAAATATCTTTATCATCTACCACAGGAAGAGAGATCAAATTATGATTTTTAAAAATTTGAGCAACTTCTTCCTGATCCATAAATGGTGTTATTAATATAGGTGGAGGCTTCATTACTTCATTAGCTTTCATAGATGATTCTTCCAGTATTAGTTTTCGAAGTGAAATATAACCTAAGAGACGATCATTTTGATCAACAACATAAATAAATTGTAAGTCTTTAATTTTTTCCTTTTTATCAAGTTCACGAAATTTATTAATTAGGTCACCAATACGTGCATCTTCATTTACAGCAAAAAGATTAGAACTCATGAGAGAACCAGCTGTTTCTTCTGGATATTGAATGAGAGTTTTAATTTTAGCTGAGTACTCTAAATCAAATTTTCGTATAATAAAATTAGCCTTTCTCGTGGGTAATTCTTTTAAAATATCCACCACATCATCTGTTTCTAATACCTCCAAATATTGCATAATCCATTCAATATTTTTCTCCTTAAATATTTCATCTCTTTCATGAGTCTCCAACTCAGACAATAATTTGGCACCGATCTCAACACTTAATAATGATAGTAAATATTTTTTTTCATCAATTATAAAAAAATTCCATAGATTTGCCAAGTCTGTTGGATGAAGACGAGACAAAATTTTATTTAGAAGGCTTATTCTTTTTCTTTGTATTGATGCTTTCAGAATTTCAAGAATTCTATCCCGATTATTTTCAGAGATAAGTAAAAAGTGAGATGTGCTAGGAAATCTCATGTTATTTTATATACTTTCAAATAGCCAATATTTTCTTAAGGAAACTAATTCGATGATGTTTAGAAATACCAATTGTCTGAATTGCTTTCCTATGCTTTTGAGTTCCATATCCTTTATTTTTTTCTAAAAAATAACCTGGATAATTGATAGAAACACTCTTGATAAGCTTATCTCTATAAACTTTAGCTAAAATAGATGCACAAGCGATTGTAAATGATTTTTGATCTCCTTTTAAAATACTTTTTAATCTTGGCATCACTATTTTATCGACATTCCAATAAGACGAAGTAAATTTATAATTACCATCAATAAATGCAAGCTTAAATTTTGCTGAGTGATGTTCTTTAGCGAGATACTTTATAAATCTTTGAATAAGCCGATATAAAGCTTTTTCAACAGCTAAATTAATATTTAAGCGATCAATATAGCAACTAGAGACATATGAGACCCCTGTTATAAAGAATGCTTCAATTTTAGGAACCAACACCTCCCTTTGTATCTCAGTCAATAACTTAGAATCATTAACTCGGTTATACCAAAAAATATTTAAAAATTCAGAAATTATTTTAGCTGGAAATAAAACACCTCCAACAGCGACAGGGCCAAAAAGAGCTCCCCTACCAACTTCGTCAAAAGAAGCAAAATAAGTATTAGAACAAATTTGACACTCCCCCGTCATCAAAGGAAAATCTTGAAAAATAAAATTACTCTTTATTTAATTTTTTAGAATTTTCATAGACAATATCAATTTTTGCCTTTTTCTTAATCTCTTTAAGACGAGCCTGTTTACCAATTCTATTTCGTAGATAATACAACTTAGCTCGACGAATTTTACTACTTTTTAATACTTCGATCTTATCGATAGTCGGTGCATAAAGTGGAAAGATTCGTTCGACACCCACATTATAACTTATCCGATGAACAGTAAAACTTTTACCCACTCCTTTATTTTTTATGGCAATCACCGAACCTTCATATTTTTGTATTCTTTCTTTTTCGCCTTCTTTAATTTTATAGTAAACACATACTTTATCACCAATTGAAAAGTTTTGGGGACGACGAATTCCTTTAAAATGATATTTTTCGAGTAGAGTATTGTTCATAAAACACCTGCAAATAAATTTTTACTACGACGTTTCTTCAATATCATTTTAAAATAATCTGAAAATCCAAGAATACTAATATAGAAGAAACCCAAAGAACAAATTAACAAATAAGGTATAACAACCCATTGTTCTTGAACAATTGAATACCATATTGTTCCTATAATATAACACAATGTCAAAAATTCAAATATAGTAACCAAATCGATCTTTGAACTATCATACAAACTATTGCTTTTTAGAGAAAGCTCATTTTTATTAGAAGTGAGCCCTAGTTTTGGTGTTCGAATAAAGGAGGATTTTTTTCCAAGAACAGCCTCTAACCAAGCCTTTGTATTGCTTAAAGAAATACCAGAACCAATCATTGAGAGAAGAGGTAAAAAATAAAGCCTTCGTTTCCAATTACTAGGATATAAATATCTTTGAGATGCAGCATAAAAAATAATAGGCCCCATAGTCGCAACACCCAAAACAGACATAAACGCAGTCATTATATACCCTGGATCATAAAATAATCTTTCTTGTAGATGAAGCAGAGGCATTGTAAGTAAAATATTTAAATAAATTAAGGGATGTACTGAATAATTGAGTAAATGCGTAACAGCCTCAACCTTAACCTTAAGAGGCTCCTTTGATTTTAATATCTTAGGAATTAATTTGATAGCTGTTTGGATAGAGCCCTTGCACCAACGAAACTGCTGAGACTTAAATGCAGTAACAGTTGCAGGTAACTCGGCGGGACAAAGAACATCATTCAAATATTTAAATCTCCAACCTTTTAACTGTGCCCTAAAGGAAAGATCAAAGTCTTCAGTAAGAGTGTCATAATGCCAATTGCCCGCATCAATTATGCAATTTTTACGCCATATACCTGCTGTTCCATTAAAGTTTATCCATAAATTAGAGGTATTTCGAGCAACTTGTTCAATCATAAAATGCCCATCAACACCTATGCTTTGAGCCTTAGTAAGAGCAGAATAATTATCATTTACATGACCCCACCTCGCCTGAACTACACCAATTTTACTATCAGTGTAAAATAAAGCTACTGTCTTTTGTAGAAAGTCAGACATTGGAATAAAATCAGCATCAAAAATAGCAATAAATTCACCTTTTGCCATTTTTAGCCCTAATTTAAGAGCACCAGCCTTGTGCCCTTCTCTCTCCTTTCTGTGGATATGATGAATATCAAAACCCAACTTTTGATAATGCTCAACTTTATCTCGTACTAAATCTTTACACGCATCGGTGGAGTCATCAAGAACCTGTATCTCCAACTTATCCTTTGGATATTCAAGAGAAATAATAGAGTCAATTAACCTGCCGGCAACATAATACTCATTGAAAAGAGGTAACTGAACAGTTACATGAGGATATTTCATTAAATTTTCACCTTTTTTGACACCTGATTTTAAAGCAGGAGAAGCACACTTATCACTACTCCTCAGACAAAGATAAAGCATCACATAATAATGAGCACCAAAATAAAACATGATCAAAGCATCCACAATATAAAGAAATAAGATAAATATAGAGATTGGATACATATGACAAAATCAGAACTTACATCCCGACCACCGTGTCGAAGAGAAACGATGGGTCAATTTTTTTATTTGTTAATCATATACTAAATTTATTAAATCAAAATTAAATTCAAACCCTAATAAATTTAGGTTATATTTTTTGATAAAAAAAAGATATACCTGTTAAAGAGAAAAATAGTGCCACTCTCCTATTATAAAATGCTCAATTTAATAAGATTAAGGATGATTCTAATTTTAAATTATTTATTCAACAATCAAAAGATTAAGATTAATAAAAATTTATTCGATAAGGGAAATCTTGCGGAATAAATATATCTATTTTTTTAGTGCTTCAGAGATTCAAAATATAAATAAAAATGGTTCTGTAGAAATTTCTGTAAAGAATTTGCACCATCTTAGAAATGTTCTCAGGCGTTCTTTTGAGGTTAATCTAATAGCTAGTGATGGAAAAGGACACTTTGCTGATGCCAAACTTAGACTTGATCAAAGAATTGAATTAATTGGCAGCTGGAGTCAAAAAGCTTCTCTCAGAACTCCTAAAATTTCTCTTATGACTGTTATTATTAAAAAACAAAAAATGGAATGGTTAATTCAAAAAGCTTCCGAATTAGGTGTAGATTATATTTATCTTATAGATTCAAATCGTCAAAATAAAGATTATTCTTTGCGGAGTGAACGAATGCAAATAATCGTAGAAGATGCTTGTCGACAAGCCCAAAACTTATTTCTACCAGAGATTATTCGAATGACAGGAAATATTTCAGAAATAACTAAGAATAAAAGAGCAGAACAATATTATTTTTGGGGTATCTATCATGCTTCTCAGTCAATTTCTAATTTATCTTGGGATACTACTTCTATAAAAGAAATTATTTTCATCAATGGACCTGAGGGGGGTTGGTCAAAAGAGGAAGAAGAATATCTGACAACTCATTTCCCATGCGTATCATTATCCGAACAAGTGCTCCGTTCAGAAACAGCTGCAATTTGCTCTCTTTATCATATAAAATTAAAAATATTAACGAATAAATCATAAAAAATATACTTGAAAGCTTGGCTATAAACTAAATATATAACTATTAAGATGTCAAAAAAACAACTCGTTACAATAACAGGGGCAACAGGTTTTTTAGGTATCAACTTGTGCAGAATAATGAGTGAGCTTGGTACTTGGAAAGTAAGAGCTATGACTCATTCGTGGCAGTATCGTGATGTTTTAAAAGAACTTGATGTCGAAGTGGTATCTGGTGATGTTTGTAATCTGGATAGTTTAAATAATGCATTTAAAGGTAGTGACGTTGTCGTACATGCGGCCTCTTTAATTTCATTAATTGGTGATAAAAAAGGTCAAGTGAGTGCGACAAATATAATGGGTGCGGCAAACGTGGCTCGTGCTGCTACAAACTCTAGAATTCGTCGTCTTATTCACGTATCTTCAATTCATGCGATTGAACACGATCAATATACTCTCTATGTTGATGAAAATCTTCCACGAGCGATAAATCACCCATTGGTCTATAATCGTACTAAATCACGAGGAGAAATGGCCATACGTGAGAATATTGGTAATCAATCAGAATTTGTAATTGTCAATCCAACAGGAATTATTGGCCCCTACGACTACCGTCCCTCACATATGGGAGTTGCCTTGCGACGTATATATTTGGGTACGTTGCCTATGGTCCCTAAAGCAGGATTTGATTGGGTTGATGTGCGTGATGTTTGTAAAGGTATTATTAAAGCAATCAAAAAAGGAAAATCAGGTGAAAATTATCTTTTATCAGGCAATTATCATTCCTTATTAGACATTGTGCGATTACTCACTAGGGCAAAAGGAAAGGAAACAAGCTTACCCCAAATAAGTCTCAGAACACTTTTTTATTTATTACCTTTTTTACGCAGTTTTGAAGTGATTACACGCAGTATGCCACAATTTTCGCGTGAATCATTACTTCACCTCAAACACAGCAATACTCACATTAGCCATGCTAAAGCAAAAAAAGAGTTGGGCTACGAACCAATGTCGGTTAGACGATCAATTGAAGATACAGTAGCTTGGTTTAAAGAGATAAAACTAGGAGAAAAATAATGATATATTACATTCTTTGTGTTACATGGGCTGTGGTTGGTTTTGCTATATTTATTTGCTTATTTTTTGTTAGGGCACCCTACGGACGTTATAGTTCCCAAAAATGGGGAAGGTCAGTCTCGCCATGTCTGGGTTGGATATTGATGGAAATACCAGCTTTTTTCACCTTTCCTCTTGTCGTGCTATACCATTGGAAAAAACTTGATACTCCTATAAATATCCCCATTTTAATCTTTATTTTTTTATGGTGTTTTCATTATTTTAATCGTACATTTATTTATCCATTTCGTTTGCAGAACAAAAAAAAAAGTATGACCTTAGTTACAATGTTCAGTGGTATGCTATTTAATACAATTAGTGGTTTATTTTTGGGCTATTGGTTTGGTGTAATGAATCATTATTACCCCTTATCATGGTTAGTGAGTTGGCAATTTATTGTTGGAGTAGTTATTTTTATTATTGGTATGGTTATTAATTGGCATTCAGATAAACTACTCATTAGACTTAAACAAAGTTGTCCAGATAAAAATAAATATTTCATTCCGTATGGTGGTTTATTTCGTTGGATATCCTGCCCTAATTATTTTGGAGAAATTTTAGAATGGACAGGTTTCGCTATCATGACAAGTGTGCTCCCTATGACATTATTTTTATGGTGGGTATGTGCAAATTTAATTCCACGTGCTATCTCACATCATCGTGATTATCGGATAAAATTTAGTAATTATCCGATACAACGCCGAGCTATAGTACCTTATATCTTATGAAATTTTTTACTAATTTATTAGCTATTCTTTATTTTTTACTTTTTTTGAACTCAAGTGTTTTTGGCATTGAAGCTCTTGATTTTGTAAAATCAAAAATTGATTATTTTAATTCCCTTAGACAAGAACTGTCTAAAAACAATACTTCTAAAAAAAGACGCATCGTACGAAAAAAAGCTTTGAATATTGCCTTTGCTATCGTTGATATCCAAGAAATCACCAAACTTGCTCTAGGTAAATATTATAAAAAAATATCTGCTTCTCAAGTTAAAGAGTTTCAAAATTTATTTCACCGTATTATTTCAGAGAAAATCACTTTAGCGAATATTCCAAAAACTGCTAATTATACAAAAAAGTATAAAATGCCCTTTAAAATTTTGAGTAGCCAAAACAAAAAAGATCCCATCTTTTTAAAACAGGCCCATATTATAAAAGCACAAATTAAAAATAAGAAAATAATTTATGACATTGATATTCATTTATTAAAAAAAATAAATAAATTTTATGTATACGATATTCATATTGATGAAGCTTCTATTTTACTTGATTTTAAAAATCAATTTGCTAAAATAATAAGAACAAAAGGAGTAATTTATCTTCTCAAAAAAATGAAAAAACAGGTATCTAAGCTTTAAAAAAAATTAACTTTTAATTTTTAATTATTATATCTAAAACTTACCTTCAAAATTTATTTAAATATGACTTACTTTTATCGATATTATTTTTTTGTTATTATCATAATCATCCCTACTCAGTATCTGTATGGGCAAAATATCAAAAAAAATAATAATATTGAAATTAATTTTCAGCAAGGTTTAACAAAACTTATAAATAAAAATGCAAGTCTACTTTATAATAAAGCAAATCTTTTGACATTTAAAGGCTACAAGGAAGAATCTGACTATGCCCTCGTGCCTCAAATTAGTATTTTAAGTTTTATAGCTCCTAATTTTAGCTCAACAGGGAATGCTCTAAAATCAAAAAGAGATTATAGCATTTGGGGACCGACTCTTTCTTTTCAAACTCAAATTATTTGGCCATTTTATAGTTTTGGTAAAAGAGGCTTAGCTCAAAAAGCCGCTGAACAGGGCCTAGCAGCTTATAAGAATTTGCACAAAGCGAAAGTAAATGAAATAATTTTTGAATATAAAAAACTATATTTATCTTTAATCACCTTAAAACAATTCAAAAAGGTTATTGAAGAAGCAAAGAAAAATATTGATAAAATTTTAACTGAAGCCAATAAACAATATAGGTCTGGTGAGGGTAAAATTCTTAGAAAAGATATCTCACAATTAAAAATTTATTCTCTCGAGATTCAAAAGCTCGAAGAAGAACATTCTGCAAATCAAAATTCTGCAAGATTGGCTCTCGCTCATTTATTGGGCGAAAAAGAAATGTATGGAGTTAAAGATAATGATTTTCCTGATATTGGGACAGATAGCCTTTTATTACAAAGGTTGATTGATCTTAGCTTTAATAAAAATTCTAATTTAAAAGGCTTAAAGCTTGGAATATTGGCTCGTAAAAATTTACTTAAAATTGAAAAAAGAGGACTCCTGCCTATTTTTTTTATTGGTGCTCAAGCCACAGTAAACTATACTTCTGTTCGTGAGAGACAACAAAGTAGTTTTGCCAATGACCCTCATAATGCAATAACTGCTGGAATTGCGGCAGGTTTAAAATGGGATTTTAACTGGGGAAAATATCAATCAAATATTAAAAAATCACAAGCCAAATATGAGCAGTTGCTAGCTAAACAAAAAGAGGCAGACACGGGCTACCCTCTGGAGATTTCACTTGCTTTCTGGAATATGAAAAAGAATAAAAAAAACCAATTTCTCTCCCAAAAAAAATTAAAAGAAGCTAGAAGATGGTCAATGGCTGAATTGACCGCCCATTCAGCAGGAATAGGCTCAGCTAAAGATCTCGTACAGTCTTTAGCCACTTATTATCTAAGTAAAAGAGAGATTATTGAAGCCGAATATAAATACCTTCTCTCTTGGGCAACCTTATCACTCAAGGTTGGAGAGATTTCTATGTTAAAACACTGGTAAGAGTAGATCTAAAGAAGCTGCCTTTATTAGGCAGCTCTCTATACTTTAACGGAGTCTTAGTAACGTTTTCTACCGCCACCGCCACCGCCGCCACCAGATGATCGATTGTTGCTTCTATTAAAAGAGCCTCCTCGATTACCACCACCACCATCTTGACTTCTAAAGTCTTTACGAGGACGAGCAACATTCACTGTTAAATTTCTACCTTTCAGATCAACTCCGTCTAAACCACTAATAGCAGCCTGACCTTGATCTTCACTGTTCATTTCAACAAATCCGAAACCTCTAGATTCTCCTGTAAATTTATCTTTAATGACATTTGCGGAGGTAACCTCACCAAACTCTTCAAAAGCTTTTCGCAAATCATCTTCATTAACACTATTCGACACATTTCCTACATAAATATTCATACACTCAATTCCTTCATTTTATATCAATTTGATTGCCTCTTAACATTATAATTTTCAAGAAAAATATAACATACAAGACCACCTTGGCGATACTTTAAAAAGATACTATAGACTGTATACTCTTTTTAAATTTTTGTATAGAATTTGAGTGTTAAAAAGTATATTTTCATTTTGAACTCAAAAAACTAGCTAAATAGAATAAATGGAAGAGACACAATTTAATTTATTTATAAATATTGGTTGACAAACGCATAAAACAATATTTCATGATCTTTTTTTAATTATGGTTACTTTAGAAAAATCTATCGGATATAAAATTGCTGATATATCTCTTGCTGACTTTGGTCGTAAGGAAATTATTATTGCAAGGGAAGAAATGCCAGGCCTCGTCACAATTGGCAAGAAGTATGCTATCAAAAAGCCCCTAAAAGGAGTAAAGGTGAGTGGTTCTCTCCATATGACAATTCAAACAGCTGTTCTTATTGAAACTCTTGTTATTTTGGGTGCAGATGTGCGTTGGGCATCTTGTAATATCTTCTCTACCCAAGATCATGCAGCTGCCGCTATTGCAAAATCTGGTGTACCCGTTTTTGCTTGGAAAGGAGAAACTCTTGAAGAATATTGGTGGGCGACTGATCAGGCCTTGACTTGGCCAGATGGAACAGGACCAGATCTCATTGTTGATGACGGAGGAGACGCCACCCTTATGGTACATAAGGGTGTAATGGCTGAACAAGATCCTTCAATTTTAAATATCTCTACTGAAAATAAAGAACTCATCGCTTTTTATAGTCAATTAAAAAAAACATTGATGAGTGCACCAAATAAATGGACAAAAATAGCTAAAAAAATTAAAGGTGTCTCAGAAGAGACGACAACAGGTGTTCATCGATTATATCAAATGCTCGATAAAGATGAACTATTATTTCCCGCTGTGAATGTAAACGATTCAGTGACTAAATCAAAGTTTGATAATCTTTATGGTTGTCGAGAATCACTAGCAGACGGCATTAAACGAGCTACTGATGTCATGATTGCTGGAAAAGTCGTTGTCATATGTGGATATGGTGATGTCGGTAAAGGATGTGCCGATTCAATGAGTTCTCTTGGTGCCAGAGTGATTATTACAGAAATTGACCCTATTTGTGCTTTACAAGCTGCCATGGCAGGCTTTGAAGTTACCACTGTCGAAAAGACCCTTGGTACCGCTGATATCTATGTTACTACAACTGGTAATTTTAATGTTATACGTTATGAACATATGGTTAATATGAAAAATCAGGCTATTGTTTGTAATATTGGTCACTTTGATAATGAAATTGAAGTTGATGCACTCGAAAATACCCAAGGTGTTTGTCGAACAAATATCAAACCTCAAGTTGATCAGTATACCTTTCCTGATGGACATTCTATTTTTATTCTTGCAGAGGGACGCCTTGTCAATTTAGGTTGTGCAACGGGTCATCCATCTTTTGTTATGAGTAATTCTTTCAGTAATCAAGTGCTTGCTCAGCTCTATCTTTGGGAGAAAGATCTTGAAATTGGAGTATACCGCCTACCCAAAAAACTTGATGAAGAAGTTGCTCGTATTCATCTTGAAAAAATTGGTGTTGAGCTCACTCAGCTTACTAATGAACAAGCCTCTTATATTGGTATTGACAAAAATGGTCCTTTTAAACCAGAACATTACCGCTACTAAGATAATTTTTTAAGAGAGCTGGAGAGAGTGAATGAAATATTTTTTTAATCATTACTTCAATTGACTCACTAATATTTTTGAAATTATTTGTATTGAGTGCATATGTACTCTGTTGTATCCACTTACTTAATTGCTGTAAACTTTCTTGAAAACTCTTTAGATGTAATATTTGATCTCCCAACTCTGTAATCAGTGTTTTAGAGATATTTCGCTCATATAAATCTTGATTACTCCATAATTTCTTAATTTTTGATTTGATATCAGGAGATTCCTCCATAGCTTTGATTAATACATAATTTGTATTCTGATTTTGGATGTCAGAATATAAAAGTTTTCCTAATGAATCAGAGGCAAAAAAGTCTTTAATATCATCAGCCAGTTGAAAAGCAAGCCCTAAATTTTTTCCAACCTCCTCAAATAAAGAACTTATTTTTTGATCACTATCCTTTAGAATAGAGGGCGTTGTAGTACACCAAGAAAAAAGATGGGCGGTTTTTCCTAAAGCAATATTGGTCCAATCTTGAATACTTGCATCGACATTTCCACGTTCATTATATTCAATGCTAGCGGCAATAGTCATTGCTTTTACAACTTGAATTGCATTCTGGAATATTTTCATATTAGTATTTTTGAGAAATACCAATGCTTGTGAGTAAAGTAAATCTCCTGTAAGAACGGCGATTGTATTGCCGTGAACTATATTGGCAGTCAGCTTTCCTCTCCTTTGAGAGCTCATATCAATGACATCATCATGTAAAAGACTCGCTACATGAATTAATTCTGAAGCAGCGGCCATTTCTACAAGACTCTTATAAGGAAGATCAAGAGGCATACCAAAGCTATGCACTAAAATGGCTCGTATTCTTTTAGCACCACTAGCCAAACAAAGTAGCTCAGCTGCTTTGTTCATACCATTAATGTCTCCATCTACAAATGTAGATGAATTTAAAAAATTAGTAAGTTCTTTCTTAACCAAGAGAAGAAATTTATCCAAAGACACAACTCACATTCTTGAAAGTATAATAGGATGTCAAAAATTTAAAAAAGTATTTTATCAAATTCAATTATAAAATAGAGTTCTTATATAAATAAAGAGAATATAATTTTTTGATTTCTATCAATTAATGTGATAGATCATAAATAATTATTTTTAGCAGACCATTCTCCATTTATCCTGCAACTTATTCTCTTCGATATCAAGCTAATGCTTCTTGACCTCTTACTCACCCTGCTTTACTAATTTCTCTATATTTACCTATTTTACGCCTTGATCTTTTTAAGATAAGTTTAAAGAGTAAATTTCTTGACAGATTATTTCAATATATCAGACTATTTTCCATGAAAAGAACATATAACCCCTCGAATATCAAAAGAAATCGAAAACATGGATTTTTGAGTAGAATGTCAACCAATGCTGGTAGACGCGTTTTAAGCAATCGTAGAAAAAAAGGTCGTGTAAAGTTGACCGTCTCTGATGAACGCAGAAGATTTCATCTAAGTATTTGAAGCAATCAAATCTATTTACTTCAATTAAAGCAAAAAAAGAGATTGATTATCTGTTCGATTACGGAAAAAATTTTAATACTCCACTTTTTTATACTCGTTATTTATTCTTATCTAAAAATAATTATAAAACAAACTCTCAATGGGCAGTACCTATAGGAATTGTTTGGGCAGTACCTAAAAAAACAGGAAAAGCCCATTACCGTAATAAGATAAAGAGAATCGCTCGATCTGTTTTCTTTGAGATACTAAAGCAACTGCAACAAAAAAAAATTAAAGTTAGTTCACAAAAACTAAATCTAGCATTTATTCCTAAAGTTTTTTTTGAGAGAGTTTCTTTTCCATCAAAAATTCAGGCGGTGGAAAAATTTCTTTCTGATATTTCTTTTATAAAATAAAAGTAAATTGATGAACTCCTCAAGAAAGATATCCAAAATACATGAAGACTTCAAACATCATTTAAAAGAAAAATTTGGTATCTTACGTTCAGGAATAATTACTTTCATTCGATTATATCAAATATTTTTATCTCCAATTTTTACACATTTAAACGGAGGTGGCTGTCGATTTTATCCAACCTGTTCAGAATATAGCCTATTTTGTTTCAAATACTTACCCCTTTATCAAGCTTTTTATTTTAGTATCTTACGCATATTAAAATGTAATCCGTATAACAAAGGAGGATCTCACTACCCTCCAGGTTATAGACCCAAAAACTAATAATAGTTACATTTAAAGATTAAATTCAAATAGATAAATATAGTAAAAAATCTTACTCTGCAACTCAATATTTGAAAACTTTATGGATATATTATTCAAACGATAAACTTTTAAATAAAATATTTTATAATATTGTCCAAAAAGTAAAAGTTCTGTACAAATCATCTATGATTATCTGACTATTCTTAGACTATGGGGTAGTAGTTCAGCTGGTTAGAGCACCTGCCTGTCACGCAGGAAGTCGCGGGTTCGAATCCCGTCTGCCCCGTTTAATTTGACAGTTGTAAACTAAAATGTTTGCTTTTCTTCCACAAAATTGACCTTTCTTGAGATCTAACCTAGTTCTATGGTCTGTCTCTATTATTTATACAAATTAAAGGATGTTATCTTTTATAATAAGCAACAATAGAAGACTTTGCCAACATATTACTATTTAAATAAAAACCAACTAAGCTTGGTGTTGCATTTTTATCTAACCCTAATTTTTTTACTTTAAGGGCATAAGCTGTAAATATATATCGATGGGGGCTATCTCCTTGTGGAGGACATGCACCACCAAAGCCTGCCTTACCAAAACTTGTTACGCTTTGAATACTTCCCCTAGGTGCGAGAGATTTACCTAAATTACCCGCATTCGTATCAATAGATCTAATATTTTTAGGAATATCAAATATCACCCAATGCCACCATCCACTACCTGTTGGGGCATCAGGGTCATACACTGTTAATGCTATACTTTTTGTTCCTTTTGGTACATTTCTCCAGTTAAGTTTGGGAGAGATATTTTTTCCAGTGCAACCAAACCCATTGAATACCTGGGTATTTGATAGCTGTCCTTTTATAACTGAACTTTCTAAAGTAAAGCCTTTCGCATAAACAAGATTTGACACGGTAATTAAACTAAACAAAATTAATAAAAATATTTTATTCATAAGAGCCAGCCTTACCGTATACCAGAGACTCGTCAATTTTTTTTTAGTTTTTTAAAAAAAAGCCCTACGCTTAATCTCAATATCTTTATAAAACTTTATTCATCGTCGTCATCGCCATCGACTGAATAGCATGCTTGTTCTAAATAAATTTCACGTAGAATGTAAAAGCGCTTATCGATTATTTCTCCTTTCTTTTCTTTTTCTCTAAGATAAATATTCATCAAATAGTACACAGTAGTATCTTCAAGATAAAATTTAACTTTTTTTTGATTCAAATATCGAATATACCAATTTAAATTATAGCGAACATAGTCACCCAAAATTTCAAATGTTGCCAAAGTCGGTTCTTTTTTTCTGAGTACTTCGGTCAAATATAAAGCCTTACACATTGAATCAAGATTTCCACCCATACCCTCTAATGTCTCAAAAGCAACCTTCTCATGGAATCCCATTAACTCACCATAATAATTTAAAATAGGTATCATATATTCAGGGAATACATCCATAACCTCAATAATAGTAATAGGGCGATTTTTTTTCTTAAAATATTCATGTATTTTAAGATGTTTTTCCTTTTCTACTATAGGATCATATAATTCAATAAATAAATATTTTTCTAATTGTACAAAATTACCAACTTTGGGAGCAAAAAATTCAACTTCAATGGGTTCAATATAATAATTCCACCTTGGAGGAGAAATATTCTCAGGATATTGCGAGATTGTTTTTAAAAGATTTACATTTTGCGATGCACATACATTTTTAGGAGGAGCTTGAACCTTCATTTGTTTTATAAGTTCTTCTATTTGATTCATAATAAAGATTTACTCAAAATAATATCTCCCAATATATTTTTTTGACGAGAACATTCCAGTATAAATTTAGCTTCCATAAATTTATAGTAAGACCATAAAACAGATTGTTCATTAATGTCATGCTTCCATGAGTTTATGTATGAGGCTTCTTTTTTTAGGCTTTGATTTAAAAGTAACAAAGACTTAGAATCAAGTAAACCTTCACCAGAAATTATTGCTAATTGATATTGTTTATAAAAAAAAACTCGAACTGGAAAACAAGTCATCAACCTCTTGCCACAAAATCACCTGTATCTCCACCAAAATTAGTCTCTTTTATAGGTTGTTTTGTATCAGATTTCACATTTTCCCAAGCTTCTTTTAAATTACTAAGATATTTTAATACAGCTTGGATAGGTTTTTCACTTTTAGTCATATTCGCTGTTAATAGCTCCTTTTTCATATAGGTATATAAACTAAAAAGGTTTGTCGCTATTTCACCACCTTTTTCCATATCTAATGCAAGGATCAATTCAGTAATAATATCTTGAGCTTTAAGGATATTCTCATTCGCTTTGTCATAACTCTTATAATCATTAATAAAAGTTACAGCTTTATTTAAAAAATCAATCGCACTTGAATAGAGCATCAAAATTAATTTTTTAGGCTCTGCGATATTTACAGCATTATTTTCATACTCTTGGTAAGGATCTAAGGACTTATGCATTAACTTAATTTATACTAAATAAACTTACTTTAAACTTTACAAAACGGACAGACCACCTATCGACTTATTAATGTATAACCTAAAGTAAAAAAATATTTACATTTAAATCATAAACACAATCAGAATAAAAAATTTTTAAAGCTCTCACATTACAATAAATTTATTTTATAAATCTTCTAAACTAGTTATTATTTCTTCTAAAGTCTTTTTTGCATCACCAAAAACCATAAGTGTATTATTTCGATAAAATAAATTATTTTCAATTCCTGCAAAACCAGGGTTCATAGATCTTTTAAGAACCATAACACTCTTAGATGCCTCAACATTTAAGACGGGCATTCCATAAATTGGACTACTTTTATCTTCCTTTGCTGCAGGATTCACTACATCATTAGCCCCAATAACAATGCTCACATCAACAGAGCTAAATTCGTCATTAATTTGATCCATATCATATAATAATTCATAATTAACACCAGCTTCAGCGAGTAAAACATTCATATGGCCGGGCATTCTTCCAGCTACAGGGTGAATTGCAAATTTCACCTCAACCCCTCTGTCAATTAAATAATTGGCCAACTTATCAACAGCATACTGAGCCTGAGATACGGCCATTCCATAACCAGGCACAAAAACAACCTTTTCGGCAACATCTAAAATCATTGCAGACTCTTCGGAAGAGGTACTTTTTACTTGTTGCGATTGAGAAGGGGCTTTTGCTTCTCTCTTTGTTTTATTCGCACCAAAACCACCAAATAGAACATTACTTAATGATCTATTCATTCCTTTGCACATAATATTTGTTAAAATAATTCCAGAAGCACCTACAAGCGAGCCAACAATAACTAAAGCATAATTACCTAAAACAAAACCAGTCATAGAAACAGCCAGACCTGAATATGAGTTGAGTAGTGAAACTACAACTGGCATATCTGCCCCCCCTATAGGAATAACCAAGGTAACTCCTAAGATAAAACAAATACCACTTATTATAAAAAATAATTGCTCGTGATTAATATTTTGATTTAAATTGATGGAGCAAATAATTAAAACAATAAACATCCCCAAATTTAAACTTTTTTGAAGAGGGTAAAGAATAGCGTTACCAGAAATAATACCCTGTAATTTTGCAAAAGCGATTAAGCTACCAGAAAGAGTAACTACGCCAATCAAAACAGAGAGAAGTAAGCTAATGAACAAAAATAAATCATCTTGTAGATAGGGTAATTGATCATAATATTGCTCAAACGCAACTAAGGCTGAAGCAGCTCCCCCAAAACCATTAAATAAAGCGACCATTTGTGGCATACCTGTCATTTTGACTTTTTTTGCCATAACAGTGCCAATAATCGCCCCCACTAAAATACCAATAATAATTAATTCATAAGAAAGAATTTTCTTTTCAAAAAGAGTCGCGACAATAGCTATCCCCATAGCAGTCATAGAAAGAATATTACCGAAACGAGCGGTGCGTGGACTACCTAACTTTTTTAAACCAAAAATAAAAAGGACAACAGAAACTAAGTAAATAGCATCAATAAACCAAGTATTACTGAGAATTTGCATTTTTTAGCTTTTATCGCTCTTTCTTGAATTTTTACTTTTTTTGAACATATTCAACATCCGATCTGTCACGAGATATCCACCAAAAACATTTATCGTCGCTAAAATAATTCCTAAAAAGCCTAAAAAAGAAGAAAGTTCGTTCCACCTACCAGACCCACTAGCTACAATAGCACCCAATATAGTAATTCCAGAAATAGCATTAGAGCCTGACATGAGAGGAGTGTGTAACGTTGGAGGTACTTTGGTAATAAGTTCAAAACCTACAATAATCGCTAAAACAAAAATATAAACTAAAATAATAATCTCGCCCATAATTAAAAATCCTTTTTTATAACTTTACCATTTTCCGTAAGAAGAATTCTTTCAATAATCTCATCTGTGGTATCAATCTCTAAATTCCCTTTTTTAAAGACATGAATCAAAAGGTTCTCAATATTTTTAGAGAACATCTTACTAGCATCAGTCGCCATAGCTGAAGTAATATTTTCTGGACCAATTATTTGAACTCCATTATATTCAAGTGTTTTTCCCAATTGAGATAACTCACAATTTCCGCCTTGTTCGACAGCTAAATCAACAATTACTGAGCCCGGTTTCATTTGATTTATCATTTTTTTCAAAATTAATCTAGGAGCTTTTTTACCAAATACTTGAGCTGTGCTAATACAAATATTTGACTTAATTAAGTGGCTTTCAATCACTTCTAATTCTTTTTTAATAAAATCTTTATTTATTATTTTAGCGTAACCCTGAGCATCTTCAGCATCTCTAGGTAAATCCATCGCAACAAATTTTGCACCTAAACTCATCACTTGTTCTTTAACTGCCGGTCGAGTGTCAAATGCCTCAACTTGAGCCCCCAATCGTTTCGCCGTAGCGATTGCTTGAAGCCCAGCGACCCCCGCTCCGATTATCAAAACTTTTGCAGGTGTAATGGTTCCAGCCGCTGTCATGAACATTGGAAAAAAACTCTGATACTTTGCTGCAGCAATCAAAACAGCACGATAACCAGCGATTGTAGCCATTGAGCTCAAGACATCCATTGATTGAGCGACTGTTGTTCTGGGCATCCACTCAACAGCCATGGCGGTAATTTGATTACTTTCATAAGCTTTAAGATTTACTTTATTATTTTGTATTTCTTGAAAAGAAATGATAAAAGCACCTTTTTTATATCCATTCACTTCACTTTTTTTATTTTTCAAGTGAGATGGAGGCCTCACCTTCAGAATAATATCTGCTTTTTTGATCTCTTGATTTGATTGAGCAATTTTCGCACCTGAAGCTTTATATTCTTTATCGGCGTAGCAAGCTCTTTCACCCGCACCCTTTGAGATCGTAATTTTAAACCCCTTGGCGACAAGGCGCTTGGCTGAATCAGGAGTAAGTGCCACTCTTGACTCAGTATCTATTATTTCTTTAGGGATAAAAAGATGTAATGCTATTTTAATGACCTCTCTCTGTTGCTAGGTTAAAATTAACAATTCCAGCTTCTTTGATATAATCAATCACTGAAATTAGACCTTGATAGCTTGCTTTTTTATCACCTCTAATAATTACTTGGTTCTCTTTATTTTTAAGAATTTTACTTTTTAGCTCAATAGGTAATTGAGTTAGAGTTACGGGTAAATCATTTAAAAGAATCTTATCATTTTCTGTTATTTGCACAATAATATTCTTTTTTAGTTCATTTTTAGCACTAATTGATTTGGGTAAACGAATTTTAATCGCCTGATTTTTGATCAAAGTTGCATTAATTAAAAAATATGTGATAAGGAGGAGCACCACATCAACCATTGAAGTAAGATCAAGCCCCGATTTTATCTTCAATTTACTTGATAACATAATAATAGAAAGCTAGTTACCTTGAAATATCTGCCTAATAAAACTTAATTCAGGCAGATTTTCTGATGATACCCCTCGAAGATATTCACGAAAATATTGATATGCTTCTTCATCTTTTTGAGATTGCATAATCATCAAAGGAGAACCTTTTGCTTTGAAAGGAATATAATCTTCAGAAATTCGTGCACATTTAAGACTTTCTTTTTGTTTCCATTCAAAGGACCAAGTTTCATTAGATAATTGAAACCTTTCAATATTAAGATCATCTCTTCTTGTATTTTTTTTACTCTCTGCGTCTTGCCATAAATGGAGGTATACCTGATTGGAAGAGTCAACAAAAAATCGATAGACAATATCAAATTCTCCGCCCTGCAATATTTTTCGATCAATCTCTTGAAGTGGATATTGAAGCAGCACCTTAATTTCATTTTTTTGCGATTTTGACAGCAGAGTCTTTATAAAAAAGTTTTATAACAATATTAATTAAAATATTTGTCTCATCTACAACTCTACCTACCCTTCGAACAAAGTAATTATACATAACCAATGCTGGTATGGCGATTACTAAACCAACCGCAGTAGTAACCAAAGCTTCATCAATACCACCAAACAATTCAGTTGAACGAGAAACTCCCTGTTCAAAAGCAGAGAATGATTTAATCATACCCGTAACCGTTCCCAAAAGACCTAAGGAAGGAGCCACTGTAGAGATTGTACCGAGAGGAGGAATAAATTTTTCGAGAAAACGAGTTTCTTTCAAAAGAGATTCAGTAGCAATATCTTTTATATCTTTGACTGCTTTATTCTGTTTTGAATTAAGAATATGCTCAATCATTGCTGAGACAACCTTAAAAGCCGGGTGACTTTGCAGTCTGCACAGAGAAGCCGCATCATCATATTTTTTTTGTATTAAATACTCCAAAAGCTGATCTTTAACTGATTGATCAAGACTCCTGATCTGGTAAGTGATACTCCATAATCGCTCTAGAATTAGTGTAAGGGAAAGAATTGACAGGACTATAAGCCCACCCATCACAATCTCTAATGAATATTGCATATTTAGCCTCCTCCCCACTCTATAAAGAGTCTATATATCGGCAAGTATTTTCTTAAATACTTAAATAACAGAAAATGTGTATAGTTTTATCTGTAGCTTACACAGGAATTTATGAGATTCTATGTATAAGAACTTGTTTTTTATTTGATAAAGTATCTATTTTAAAAGTATCAATATATTATGTTTCGTATAAAGAGTTTACATACACTTTGATGAGTCTATTTATTTTACGAAGTCTCACGCATTGCACCGATAAAGGTTACTACTTATGTGTCACTTTGATGCTCTAGCTGATGCACAAAATGCAGGAGAAGTAATATTTTCTGATCGTTTATTTTCAATTCAAGAGATTAATGGTCAAAATATAGAATTGGGTTATCAAGCATATGCCCTGCTTTAGTAATAAATAAAGATTTTAGTGCTTCAAGTGTATCGTTCTCTAACTTTAAAGTCTCTACCTGTCAAACACTTATCGTGACTTTGTCGATCTGACCCAAGCTCCACCCAGCGAGCAAGGCATCATTCGCAATCGTCCGTCACTCTTTGCCCAGCGAGCGAAGTATCACCCGCAATTGACGGTCGTCACTCTTTGCCCAGCGAGTAAAGCATCACTCGCGACTTGTCGATCGTCACCTTTCGCCTAGCGATCAAAGCATCACTCGTGACGGCGGTCGGCGTGCCCTCCGCCCAACGATCAAAGTATCACTCGCGACTTGTCGATCGTCACCTTTCGCCTAGCGATCAAAGCATCACTCGTGACGGCGGTCGGCGTGCCCTCCGCCCAACGATCAAAGTATCACTCGCGATTGTCGGTTGGGCTATCATTGCTCAGAGAGCGAAGCATCACCCGCAACTAGCGTCGTCACCCTCCGCCCAGAGATCAAAACATCACTAGCGACTGTCCGCACAACAAAACATCATTCGCGACTGTCGATCGTCACTCTTCGCTCAGAGAGCGAAGCATCACTCGCGATTGGCGATCGTCGACTCTCCGCCTAGCGATCAAAACATCACTCGCGATTATTCGGTCGGCGTGCCCTTCGCTCTGCGAGTGCATCACTCGCGACTGTCCGTTTATCGTTGCCCGGGGAGCAGAGTATCGTATGACGCACATACGCCGTTTGTTATTGGGCTGACACATCTTTTGATCGCAGGTAATTGCATATCGGTGCCTAGGTCCCAAGCACTACCTAAACCATCGGGGTGCATGCCAGTTATGCTCTTTAGCTGGGCTAGCGTAAGGCCCATCGCATCACTACTCCTGGAACCCCGTGCCTTCTTATTCTCGAGCGTTCGTTCGGCGACATTCACACTTTGGGGTGCGTCGGTGTTCCAATAACTATCTGTTATCGTTATAGAAGCAGCAAAACCATTTCCTATCAAACCACCTGAATTAGAACCAGCAAGAGCAATACTAAAAGAAGAGATTTTACCAGAACCACTAAAATAACTATTAGTTATTGGCAAAGTACCTTCAGAAAAACCCACCAGACCACCTGAAGAAGAATTAGCAAACATATGATTAGAATAAGAAAAGATTTCACCAGAGCCATTAAAATAACTATTCATTATTGTCAAAGCACCTTCAGAATAACCCACCAGACCACCTGAAGCAGAATGCAAAACCTTGGTATAAGAAGATATATCACCAGAACCACTAACATAACTATTCATTATTACTAAAGAATTCTCAGAAGAACCCACCAGACCGCCTGAGCCATAAGAACTAGTAGTATTGGTAGAATGTGTAGAGTAAGAAGAAACCCCAGCAGAACCACTAAAAATACTATTTATAATTACTAAACGAGTACTGCCAAAGGAGGCAACTTCACCTACCAAACCGCCTGATCGAGACTCTGCAGAAGAACTAAAGACCCCACCTAAGCCACTGAAAGTGCATTCGCTTATTGTCAGAGAACCACGAACAAGACCAACCAAACCACCCACAAAATTAAAATCAGTAGCCCGATCAGCATAAATCGAGCCAGAGATGATCTCCACATTGCGAATTTGAACAGTTCCACTAGCTCCTCCATCTACCACACCAAATAAACCGATACCACTACTAAGCATAGATTCATTCACCCAAACGTTGGCGATGGTATGATTATTTCCATCAAAAGTGCCAGTGAATCTCCAGCCCACTGCCTTTAAACCAATGGGCATCCAGGAGGTGTCTATACTGGTGTCAATCACTGTTATCCGCTCGCCTGCATCGTCTTCATCACCGTCGGCATTTTTATCGATGCTCACCTCTGTTGTATCGATCACCCCATTAGGTGTACCGTTCTTTCCACCGCCTGTATCAAGCAAGCTCAAAAGGTCAATATTGGCTGTTAGCTCGTAGCCATGGCAACCTCCTGAGGGGCAACCGCTTGAATTAGGTCTACCATTCATCACACTTCTATAACTTGTGCCATCCACATTATAACGTATGTTATGGAGCATTTTAGCGGTATATATTTCAATTAAGCCATCACCATCAGGGTCGGCCTCAGAGCCTCCACCAGAGATCTCAACACCCGAAGCATAATTAAAGCTCATGTCATAAGCGAAAAGCTTATAAAAATAATGGGTTGAAGCTGTAATCCCGGAATCGATGAATGTAGTTTCGCTTGAGCTATACACCACACTTGAGGCACCAATTGACACGCCACTCGCATAATCTTGCCCTGTCGTGGGGGCATCTGATATACTGCTTTCACTCCTCAAGATTAAAACCTTAGAAAAATTAGTATCACTAGGCTCGCTCCAAGTTAGAGTGATGCTAGTGCTATCTAAACTTGAGAAGCCACCACTTATAACGTTCTTTGGTGATGTTTTATCTTCTTCAGACTCAACACCCCCCGGTCCTGGCATATCAGGTGCATCAGGTGCATCAGGTGAAACAGGCGGAACATTGTTGGGATTTTCTTTAGAACAAGACGCACCAAAAACGATACAAAATAATAAAAAACTAGCGACCACAGCCATTAAACCACCTTTGATCACGCGAGCCACATAAAGTCTCATCCAATATTTCATATTTTCACACATAAAACGCCTCCTCAGACATTGACCGCATTTCACTATGCCGATCTTGCAAATAAATTAAGTTAGAATCGCCCTCAATCTTGATGGGTGCTTCAACACCACGAAAAAAATAAAATAAAAGGCCAAAGATTTCAGCAAAAGCCACGACTTTTGCTGAAATAACATGCATGATAATTAGGGCTAACGCCCCGCTTCTAAAATTTTTGAGAAAAATGCCGCGAAGGCACGACCTATTTTTTTTAGAGAATAAACTAAGACCTAAGTCTAGTGTCTGTAGTTCTGTAGTTCTGTAGTTCTGTAGTTCTGTAGTTCTGTAGTTCTGTAGTTCTGTAGTTCTGTAGTTCTGTAGTTCTGTAGTTCTGTAGTTCTGTAGTTCTGTAGTTCTGTAGTTCTGTAGTTCTGTAGTTCTGTAGTTCTGTAGTTCTGTAGTTCTGTAGTTCTGTAGTTCTGTAGTTCTGTAGTTCTGTAGTTCTGTAGTTCTGTAGTTCTGTAGTTCTGTAGTTCTGTAGTTCTGTAGTTCTGTAGTTCTGTAGTTCTGTAGTTCTGTAGTTCTGTAGTTCTGTAGTTCTGTAGTTCTGTAGTTCTGTAGTTCTGTAGTTCTGTAGTTCTGTAGTTCTGTAGTTCTGTAGTTCTGTAGTTCTGTAGTTCTGTAGTTCTGTAGTTCTGTAGTTCATTCATTCATTTTTTTCCAAGCCCCACACAGAGACAGCCTCAGTCAACAATGCCTGCACATGTTGTCAACGTTTTTTTATTTTTTATGTAAAAATTGATGTCGCAACTTCGCACATGACGTGCAAAAAGGGCAGGTAAAAAAACGACTATTTTCTGCTAATCACAAACGATGCCAGATCCGCCTATGGTCGTAAACGCTCAATCTCTTCTATAGAAAGGCCGGTGCTTCTTGAGATCACTTTAATAGAGATACCCTCTTTCAAGAGACCTTGAGCTACCTTCGCCACGCCCTTAGTCATGCCCTTAGCCACGCCCTCAGCTTTTAGCTTGTCTGCAATGCTTTCCACATCCCTTCCTGCATTTGGTGAGATGTATTCCACCGCACTCTTTACAATAAAATCAATAGTAAACTCACCAGTGCTAGTAATAATATAGTTCAATAAAACATCAAGCATTTTCTTATTCTCTTGAGAGATTCGTGCATAATAATCTTTGAAAAGATCTTCTAAGCGTGACTTGCTCGATAAAAACCAAATATCCTGTAGACTTTTTAAAAATGCCTGTACAGCCACAGAGAAATCGGTGAACTCTGTTTTATCTGAGCGAAGATCAAGTAATTCATAGTGAAAGTCTGGTATGTATTTTTGTAAAGATTTCTTCAGATGCTCAGGAATCACCAAAGAACTGCTGAAGAGCGTGGGAATATCCCACTCTTTTTTTCCGTGATAAAGCACTAAAGGAATCACGGGCATTGTGCTCGTTTTATAAATTCCAGCTAAATACATGAGAAGTTGTGAATGAATATCTTTTTCTTTATACGATTTGTGTTCTATCAGACAAAAAACGCCCAGCCTTTTTGATTCCGAAGATTCTGAATCTGATTGATTTTTGGTAGGGACGCTGTAGAGAATATCAGTGAATCGTTCTTGATCTGTTGCATCAATAAAGTTGCCTTTCTCTATTTGTAATTTTATAAAGTCTAGCTCTGATGTGATCTCTTTAGGCAGAGCATTTTTAAGGAAATCCAAATTAGTTCACCGCCAGTGCATCCAACTTGCAACTATGCCGCAATGCTCACCACCCACTTTTTGAGCGGTTACAAGAAGTTTCTCTATTATACAAAAACTTTATTGACATAGGGGCAAACTTTGAGAATTTGCTCTCTATGTCAAAGAGAGCTCTGGTTTTGGGTGCGGGTGGTTTTATTGGGTCGCACTTAGTAAAACGACTGAAGAAGGAGGACTTTTGGGTTAGAGGAGTTGATCTAAAATATCCAAGTTTTTCAGAAACCTCCGCCGATGATTTCCTTATTGGTGACCTAACTAATCCTAGTGTGGTTAAAGAAGCCATGAATGCCAACTTTGATGAAATTTATCAATTAGCAGCCGATATGGGAGGAGCTGGGTATATATTTTCCGGTGAAAATGATGCCAATGTTATGTATAATTCAGCAATGATAAACCTCAATGTTGCCCATACGGCAGTTTTGTTGGGTGTTAAGAAAATTTTTTATAGTAGTTCGGCCTGTATGTATCCAGAATATAATCAAACATCTCCCACAGAACCAAAATGCTCAGAAGATAGTGCTTATCCAGCAATGCCGGATTCAGAGTATGGTTGGGAAAAGTTGTTCAGTGAACGATATTATTTAGCCCATCAGCGTAATTATGGACTGAATATCAGAATTGCCCGTTATCATAATATTTTTGGCGAAGAGGGTACTTGGTGTGGTGGCAAGGAGAAAGCTCCAGCGGCTTTATGTAGGAAGGTTGCAGAAGCTTCTGAGAACACAATTGATGTTTGGGGTGATGGTTCTCAAACAAGATCATTTCTTTACATAGATGAATGTGTTGAAGGTACCCTACGTTTGATGCGTTCTAATTTTTCAGGTCCAGTGAATATTGGTTCGGATGAAATGATTTCAATCAATGACTTGGCAAAAATGATCATCAATATTTCTGCTAAATCAATTGAAATCAACAATGTTGATGGATTTGTTGGTGTGAGAGGTCGAACATCTGATAATAATCTGATTCATAAAAAATTAGGCTGGTCACCTTCACAAAATTTAAAGGAAGGAATTAAAAAAACTTACTCTTGGATCGCTGATCAGGTAAAAAATTGTGAAACTCTTCCTTAAAAAGTATGAATTATATATTCTCGCCTCAATTATATTTTTAGCTTTTTCTTTTATATTTAAAGATTTTTTTCCTGCTTTGCATGGCAAAATGGGAATTGATTATCTTGAAATCATGCCCATTATGATGAATAATCTTATTTGGTACAAATTGAATGGTATTTTTGAGATACCGTGGTACACACCATTTAAAGGTGGTGGAGTTGGGCTCGTTTTCGCCCATCCTCTTGATCTTTCGATGAGTCTGTACCAATATCTTATGTTCTTTTTTGGACCCGTAAAAAGTGCTTTTATTACTTTTTTGAGTTTCGCTTTATGTGGTTTGATTGGTTTTTATCTACTGCTGAAGAGAGTTTTTAAGCTCAATCAATGGGTTTCCTTAACGGGTGCTTTGTTATTTCTTTTTAACGGATTCTACACATACCATACTCTCGTCGGTCATACTTCTTATCACTCTTTTATGCTACTTCCAGGAATCATTTTCTTCTTGATGTGGGATGTTCCAAGTAATGGGTCGCGTCGAAGGCACAAATTTATCCAATGGGTGCCTATTCTTGTTGCTTCGCTTCTTCTCTCCTACTCTATACATACCAGCCTTTTATATCAACATATTATCTTTGGTCTAACTATTCTCTGTGTATTCTCATTTTATACTTTTTTTACCCAAAAGACCAAACACTGGACTAAATTATTTTATAGCCTTTTGGTAACGATATTAATGTCTTCGGCAAAACTTGTTGCTTTACTCTCTGTGACAAGATATGTGAAGCGTCCTACATCATTAGCAGGTTTGCGGGATAGCTCCGACTTTTTTCCTGTTTTATTTAAAATTTTTTTTGGAAATAATGACAATCTTGAAAAATTTGTTTTTTGGGGATCTCATGAATGGGAGCTTTCAATCACTCCAATACCATTTCTATTCATCCTTGTTTGCATATTCTACATTATTACGAAGAAACCTCAGATATTTTATAAATATTTAAAAAAAATTAGAAACAATCATCTGCCTTCTTATGCTTTTTTTATTTTAGGCCTTTTTTGCTTATGGATACCATTCGCTTTGAACGCACCTGAATTTCGAAATTTTCTTGGGAAGCTCCCTCTAACAAAATATTTAAGAACAGCTCCCCGCTTTTTAAGTGTGTACATTGTACCAATCATTATTTGCTCAATGTATTGTTTTAACCTAATGTTCATAACAAGCAAAGAGAAAAGGCGGCTCACTTATTGCTGTTGTTTTATGATTATTGTCTTCGTTTTCATAAAAGATAAATCATTCTATTTACACCAACCTTATTCAACTAATTTAATTACCACATACTACGATTCGTTCATGAAAGATAAAATACAACCAAGACTTAGTTCAATTTCTTCAAATGGAAATCATGCGTTTCTCTCTAATGAATCAACTAATGCAAAATCGCTCTATGACTCTTTTAAAGAGAATGCCCCAATTATGAATGAGCTTATTCCTGAAACTGTTTTTCTCAAAACTAAAAACTATCTGAACATGAGAAATCCGGCTTGCTATGTATACCCTAAAGCAAACAATTGCAAACCAGGTGATAATTTTCTTGTGAGTCAAAAGGATGAGTTAGAAAAATTTATAAGTTATAAATCTTACGATTTTAAAATGTCTTTTGTCCAGAAAATTGCGAATTATTTAAGTGTATCCATTTTTTTTCTTTGCCTCTCCTTCCTAATTTTAAACATGCTTTTGGCTTTGCGAAATGTTTATATGCGATTACCTGTTTTTTTTAGATCTATATTTTCCAAATTGCATAATTTTAGGTTTGTGAAATAGAAATGAATAAGTATATCATCATTACAACCATCAATCCACCGAACGATGCCATAAAAAAGTTTGCTCGTTTAGATGGATGGAAACTGATTGTTGTTGGTGACAAAAAAACTCCCACTGACTGGAACAATGACGACGCCATTTACCTAGATTTGAATCAGCAAACTCATTTATTTGATGCCTTTTCTCAAGCAATTCCTCTTAACAACTATGCTAGAAAAAATATAGGCTACTTATACGCTATGATGGAGGGTGCTGATATCATTGCGGAATCTGATGATGATAACGAGCCTCTTTCTTATTGGGACAAGTACGTCTTTCCGGATTCTTTAAAACTAAAGACACTAAAAGAGCCTAAGGTCGCAAACATATATAATTATTTCACCAAAAAGAATCGTATATGGCCAAGGGGCTTCCCATTAGAACTAATACTTAAAAAAGAACCTTTAAAAATTACAGATGACGGTCCAAAAATGATCAGCATTATGCAGTATTTGGTTCATGGGGAGCCCGATGTAGACGCTATATATCGATTAACGAATAACCGACCAGTGAAATTTAAGAATAAACAATCATTGGTTATAGATAAGAATGTGTTTGTCCCATTTAATTCGCAGAATACGATGTGGAAAAAATTGGTATTTCCTGTTCTGTATATGCCATCTTTGGTAACGATACGTCTTACCGACATACTCAGAGGTTGGGTTGCTCAGCGATGTATCTGGGATTTAGATCAACATTTGGCTTTTGGTAGACCAACCGTGTTCCAGAAAAGAAACGAACATAACTTACTGCAAGATTTTGAACACGAACTACCTTGTTATCTAGACTCAATGCGCATTTGCAACGCTTTGTTAGAACTCAAATTAAGCAAAGATGTTTGTGATAATTTGTTTAGATGCTACAAGAAATTGAGTGATCTACTCATTGTTCCAAGTAAAGAACTCAATTTAATCGAAAAATGGCTAAATTTGGTCTCTAAAGTTTCGTAAACAAAAAATAATATATGAAAATTTCACTTTGTCTGCTAACATGGAACGAACTTGAAGGTTGTAAAATAGATGTTCCTGAAATACCTAGGCAAGAATTTCAGGAAATTTTTTGTATTGACGCTGGTAGCACAGATGGAACCATTGAGTATCTCAAAAAACAAAAAATTAAAATTTATTTACAGTCAACAAAAGGTTTGAACGCGGCCTGCATTTATGCATTGCAACAATGCAAAACAGATGCCATCGTTTTTTTTCATCCAAAAGGCACGATACCAACCTCTGATCTGAAAAATTTTCGTAAATTTTTTGAAAATGGCTATGGGTTTGTCGTAGGTTCTCGCAATATGAAAGGTGGAAAAAATGAAGAAGATTCTTCCTTCTTTTGGAGACCGAGGAAGTGGTTTACAACTCTATGTGCGTGCACTCTTTCCATACTCTGGAGAAGAGAAGGGAATATCATTGGTGATGTTTTGCATGGCTTTCGTGGTTTGACTAGGGAAGCTTTTGAGTATATGTTTCTAAAAAAACAAGGGCTGACAATTGATCTTGAGATGGTTGTAAATTCTTATAAAAAGAAAATCAAGAGAATTGAATTCCCAACACAAGAAAAAGATAGACCTTTCGGAGAAACACACTTTAAGGCAATACCTACCGGTTGTCGCTTGATAAAATATATTCTCTGTGAATTATTCTGTAGAAAATCACACATAAAGAAGTAAGCTTCAATATTTTCTTTTTCATCTATATTTTTGAAAGCATATGGTAATTATGCCGACGAAGCCCATGAACATGATTCCAATGGTCCATAAAAACTGACTGTCAAGTTTTGTGTTTAGCTTATCAGTTTGAAAATCTAGCTTTGTGTCAAGTTTATCTATTTTTTCGAGCAAATACTCGTGTTAGCGGCAAATGTCACTAGTGAAAAAGTAGTTTCTGAAAACTTTCTGACTCAAGGCTAGTCTCAGAAACGTTCTGTTGTTTTTCGAGAGTCGATGTCGGCATAGGTAAGCTTAACTTGAAAGCCTCCGCCTGTCAAACACTTATTGTGACTTTGTCGATCGAACCTAGGCTCTGTTCAGCAAGCAAGACATCACTCGCAATTACCGATCGTCACTCTCGCCCAGCGAGTGCATCACTTGCGATTGGCGATCGTCACCCTCCGCCCTGCGAGTAAAACGCCACTCGTAACGGCGGTCGTCCATCTCCGCCCTGCGAGTAAAACGCCACTCGTAACTGTCGGTCGGTCACTCTCGCTCAGTGAGTGTGTCCACTTGCGAATCAATCCGCAATGTCTATCGTTACCCAGCGAGCAAGACATCACTCACTACTGACGATCTATCGTTGCCCTGCGAGTAAAACGCCACTCGTAACTGTCGGTCGGTCACTCTCGCTCAGTGAGTGTGTCCACTTGCGAATCAATCCGCAATGTCTATCGTTACCCAGCAAGCAAAGCATCACTTGCGATTGGCGATCGTCACCCTCCGCCCTGCGATCAAGACATCACTCACGACTGACGATCTATCGTTGCCCTGCGATCAAGACATCACTCGCGACTGGCGATCGTCACCCTCCGCCCTGCGATCAAGACATCACTCACGACTGACGATCTATCGTTGCCCTGCGATCAAGACATCACTCGCGACTGGCGATCTATCGTTGCCCTGCGAGCAAGGCACCGTATGATGCACATACACCAGTGGCTGTTATTGGACTGACACATCTTTTGATCGCAGGTAACTGCATATCGATGAGGTTCCAAGCATCTCCTATACCAGAAGTAGGTGAAAGCAAACCATCAGGATGCATGCCACTTGTAGCTTGTAGTTGCATTAGCGTAAGGCCCGTCGTACCTGCTACCTCCACAGTACCTGATTCACCCATCAAAGCAATGGAGTCGCCCATCTCAACCTCACCCTGTACCCGCTTTGGGCTTTGATCAGAGCCCTTCACACTTTGAAGTGCATCGATATTCCAGTAACTGTTTGTGATTGTCGAAGCACTAGCATCTAAAAAATCTCCAATCAAACCACCTGAAAGAGAAATAAGAGCAGGAGCAGAAGAAGAAGCAAAAGAAGAGACTTCACCAGAACTACTAAAATAACTATTCATTATCGTCAAAGAACCATCAGAAAACCCCACAAAACCGCCTGAAAGAGAAGCAGAGGCAAAAGAAACAGAAGAAGCAGAAGAAGAGATCTTACCAGAACCACTAAAATAACTATTAATTATTCTCAAAGAATCATTAGAAAACCCCACCAGACCGCCTGAATGAGAAGTAGAAGTAACAGAACCAGAAGTAGAAGAAAAAGAAGAAAAGATTCCACCAGAACCACTAAAATAACTATTAATTATTGTTAAAGAACCATCAGAAAACCCCACCAGACCACCTGAATGAGAACCAGAAGTAGTAGGAGCAGAAATAGAGGAAGAAGAGATTCCACCAGAACCACTAAAATAACTATTAGTTATTGTCAAAGAACTATCAGAAAACCCCACCAGACCGCCTGAACTAGAACCAGAAGAATGAACCGATCCAGAGATCACGCCTACATTGCGAATTTCAACAGTTCCACTCACCGTACCAAATAAACCTGCACGACTAAAAGCACCATTCACCCAGAGGTTCGCTATGGTATGATGATCCCCATCAAAAATGCCTATAAATGGAGTGCTGGAAACACCAATTGGAACCCAGCTCGTGTCTTTGTTTGTGTCAATCACTCTCGCCTGCTTATCAAAGCCATCAGAAACGCTATTATCCATCGTATCGCCATCGGCATTTGTATCAATGCCAACTGTCGTCTCATCAATCTCACCATTCATTCCACCTGTATCAAGCAAACTCAAAAGATCAATATTGGCTTTCAACTCATAGCCCTTGCAACCTGAAGCAGGGCAACCACGAGAGTCACCAACATCATTCGCCGAGGTCTTATAACTTGTGCCCGCTAGATCGTGTCGCATATTATTGAACTCTATTGCATTTCTTATCTCGATAAGACCGTTGCTATCAAAATCGACAAGAAAAGTGCTCCTTACTATCACATGAACCGTGCTACCATCTTGAAATGTGATATTAGGGTCACTATCTGCATCTAATGCGATTGTATGATTAATCACACGAGTAATATCCGCCGGAATCATATCAGAGGCACCTGCTTTTCTTGTAATAGTGATTGTTTGAGGGGCTTTTCCCGTGGTCTCCGTGAAATTCACAACATCAGGGCTTATTTGCAAAATATCGTTAACGCTTGTAAGTGTAATCTGCACTGTTTTATTTGCTGCCAAGTCTTGACTTAACGAAATCGTATATTCGACACCTGTTGAACTCGCCGTATCATCAAAAGCAAGCACATCCTCAGAGATAATTACCTTAGGGACAGTGCTCCTCACTGTTACATGAACCGTGCTACCATCTTGAAATGCTGTGATATTAGGGTCACTATCTGCATCTAATGCGATTGTATGATTAATCACACGAGTAACATCCTTCACAATCATATCAGAGACACCTGCTTTTCTTGTAACAGTGATTGTTTGGGGGACTCTTCCCGTGATCTTTGTGAAGCTCACAAAAAGAGGGCTTATCTGCAAAATATCGTTGTTGCTTGTGAGTGTAATCCGCACTGTTTTATTTACTGCCGGATCTTGACTTAACGAGATCGTATACGCACCACCTGTTGAACCCGCCGTATCATCAAAAGCAAGTGCATTCTCAGTGAGAATAACCTGAGAGACAGTGCTTCTCACTGTCACATGAACCATGCTACCATCTTGAAATGTTGTGATATTAGGGTCACTATCTACATTCGATGCGATTGTATGATTAATCACACGAGTAATATCCGCCGGAATCATATCAGATGCACCTGCTTTTCTTGTAACAGTGATTGTTTGAGGGGCTTTTCCCGTGGTCTCCGTGAAATTCACAACATCAGGGCTTATCTGCAAGGCATCGTTCTCGCTTTTAAGTGTAATCTGCACTATTTTACCTGCTGCCGGGTTTTGATTTAACGAGATTGTATACTCGCCACCTGTTGCCACGGTATCATCAAAAGCAAGCATATTATTAGAGATAATGACATTGCCAATAACAAGATTTTTATCTTCTAAATCAGAACACTGAAATAATAAAAAACTAGCAATGACAGTTATTAAGCCACCTTTGACAATACAAGCTATATAAAGTTTCATCCAATATTCTACGGCTTTACACATAAAGTGCCTCCTTTGTTGTCAACGCTTTTTATCTTCTTACGTCTATTAGAAAAATATTCAATGCTTTGAAAGCATGATAGTGATTATGCCGATAAAGCCCGTGAACATGATTCCAATGGTCCATAAAAACCGACTGTCAATTTTTGTGTTTAGCTTATCTGTTTGAAAATCTAGCTTTCTGTCAAGCTGATCGATGCGACCATCAAGTTTATCAATTCGATCATCTAGTTTTGCATCAAGTTTATCGATGCGATCGTCAAACTTTGCATCAAGTTTATCGATGCGATCGTTAAAATTTACATCAAGTTTATCAATTCGATCGTTAAAATTTACATCAAGTTTATCGATTTTTTCGAGCAAGTAGAAGAGTAATTTTTGAGAACTTTCTGACTCAAGGCTAGTCTCAGAAATATTCTGTTGTTTTTCGAGAGTCGATGTCGGCATAGGTGAGCCTAACTTTAAAGCCTCAGCCTGTCAAGTAATCTATTGCAACTAGTGGTCGGACCCAGCCTCTGTTCAACAAACAAAGCATCACTCGTAACTGGCGAGTGTCTCTCTTCGTTCAGAGAGCAAAGCACTTCTTCGAAAGATATTCAATGCTTTGAAAGCATGATCGTGATTATTCCGATGAAGCCCGTGAACATGATTCCAATGGTCCATAAAAACCGACTGTCAATTTTTGTGTTTAGCTTATCAGTTTGAAAATCTAGCTTTGTGTCAAGCTGATCGATGCGACCATCAAGTTTATCAATTCGATCGTCAAGCTTTGCATCAAGTTTATCGATGCGACCATCAAGTTTATCAATGCGATCGTCAAACTTTGCATCAAGTTTATCGATGCGATCGCTAAAATTTGTGTCAAGTTTATCTATTTTTTCAAGCAAATAGAAAAGTAATTTTTGAGAACTTTCTGACTCAAGGCTAGTCTCAGAAATATTCTGCTGTTTTTCGAGAGTCGATGTCGGCACAGGTAAGCTTAACTTTAAAGCCTCAGTCTGTCAAGTAATCTATTGCAACTGTGGGTCGGACCCAGCCTCTGTTCAACAAACAAAGCATCACTCGTAACTGGCGAATGTCTCTCTTCGTTCAGAGAGCAAAGTACTTCTTCGAGAGAGATTCAATGCTTTGAAAGCATGATAGTGATTATGCCGATGAAGCCCGTGAACATGATTCCAATGGTCCATAAAAACCGACTGTCAATTTTTGTGTTTAGCTTATCAGTTTGAAAATCTAGCTTTGTGTCAAGCTGATCGATGCGACCATCAAGTTTATCAATTCGATCATCTAGTTTTGCATCAAGTTTATCGATGCGATCGTCAAACTTTGCATCAAGTTTATCGATGCGATCATCAAGTTTATCAATGCGATCATCAAACTTTGCATCAAGTTTATCGATGCGATCATTAAAATTTGTGTCAAGTTTATTTATTTGATCGTTAAAATTTGTGTCAAGTTTATCTATTTTTTCAAGCAAATAGAAAAGTAATTTCTGAGAACTTTCTGACTCAAGGCTAGTCTCAGAAATATTCTGTTGTTTTTCGAGAGTCGATGTCGGCATAGGTGAGCCTAACTTTAAAGCCTCAGCCTGTCAAACACTTATTGTGACGGCGATCGGCACTCCTGCCCAGCGATCAAAGCATCACTCACAACTGTCGGGTCGCCACTCTTCGCTCAGAGAGCGAAGCATCACTCGTGACTGGCGGTCGCCACTCTTCGCTCAGAGAGCGAGCATCACTCGCGACTGTCGATCGTCACTCTTCGCTCAGAGAGCGAAGCATCACTCGTGACTGGCGGTCGCCACTCTTCGTTCAGCGAGTAAATCGCCATCGCGACTATCGGCGTTCCCTCCGCCCGGCGATCAAAGCATCACTCGTGACTGTCGATCGTCACCCTTCGCTCAGAGAGCGAGCATCACTCGCGACTGTCGATCGTCACTCTTCGCCCAGAGAGCGAAGCATCACTAGCGACTGTCGGTCGGCGTGCCCTTCGCCTAGCGAGCGAATCGCCATTCGTGACTGGCGGTCGCCACTCTTCGCCCAGCGATCAAAGCATCACTCGTGACTAGCGGTCGGCACTCTCGCTCAGCGAGTGCATCACTCGCGGTCGGTCGTCGACTCTCCGCCTAGCGATCAAAGCATCACTCGCGATTATTCGGTCGGCGTGCCCTTCGCTCTGCGAGTGCATCACTCGCGACTGTCCGTTTATCGTTGCCCTTTGATCAGAGCACCGTATGATGCACATACGCCGTTTGTTATTGGCCTGACACATCTTTTGATCGCAGGTAATTGCATATCGGTGCCAAGATCCCAAGCACTACCTAAACCATCGGGGTGCATGCCAGTTATGCTCTTTAGCTGGGCCAGCGTAAGACCCGTCGCATTTACACTACTCCCGGAACCCCGTGCCTTCTTATTCTCGAGCGTTCGTTCGGCGACATTCACACTTTGGGGTGCGTCGGTGTTCCAATAACTATCTGTTATCGTTATAGAAGCAACAAAAGAAGAAGCGCCCAGCAGACCACCTGAAGAATCCAGTCCAATACTAGAAATACCAACAGAAGAGATTTTACCAGAACCACTAAAATAACTATTCATTATTGTAAAAGCAACTTCAGAATAACCTACCAGACCACCTGAAGAAGAACCAACAAGCCTATGATTAGCATAAGAAGATATATCACCAGAGCCATTAAAATAACTATTCATTATTGTCAAAGAAGCCTTAGAGAAACCCACCAGACCACCTGAAGCAGAACGCAAAACCTTGGTATAAGAAGATATATCACCAGAACCACTAACATAACTATTCATTATTACTAAAGAATTCTCAGAATAACCCACCAGACCGCCTGAGCCATAAGAACTAGGAGAATTGGTAGAATGTGTAGAGTAAGAAGAAACCCCAGCAGAACCACTAAAAATACTATTTATAATTACTAAACTAGTACCAGTTGAGTCGGAAACTCGACCCACCAAACCGCCTGATCGAGACTCTGCAGAAGAACTAAAGACCCCACCTGAGCCACTGAAAGTGCATTCGCTTATTGTCAGAGAACCACGAACAAGACCAACCAAACCACCCATCTCAAGAAAAGAAGAAGGAGAAGGAGAAGAAGAATAGATCGAGCCAGAGATGATCTCCACATTGCGAATTTGAACAGTTCCACTCATTCCTCCATCTACCACACCAAATAAACCGATACCACTATTAAGCATAGATTCATTCACCCAAACGTTGGCGATGGTATGATTATTTCCATCAAAAGTGCCAGTGAATCTCCAGCCCATTGCCACTCCACCAATGGGCATCCAGGAGGTGTCTATATTGGTGTTAATCACTGTTATCCGCTCGCCTGCATCGTCTTCATCACCGTCGGCATTTTTATCGATGCTCACCTCTGTTGTATCGATCACCCCATTAGGTGTACCGTTCTTTCCACCGCCTGTATCAAGCAAGCTCAAAAGGTCAATATTGGCTGTTAGCTCGTAGCCATGGCAACCTCCTGAGGGGCAACCGCTTGAATTACGTCCACCATTCATCACACTTCTATAACTTGTGCCATCCACATTATAACGTATGTTATGGAGCATTTTAGCGGTATATATTTCAATTAAGCCATCACCATCAGGGTCGGCCTCAGAGCCTCCACCAGAGATCTCAACACCCGAAGCATAATTAAAGCTCATGTCATAAGCGAAAAGCTTATAAAAATAATGGGTTGAATCTGTAGCCCCGGAATCGATGAATGTAGTTTCGCTTGAGTTATACACCACACTTGAGGCACCAATTGACACGCCACTCGCATAATCTTGCCCTGTCGTGGGGGCATCTGATATACTGCTTTCACTCCTCAAGATTAAAACCTTAGAAAAATTAGTATCACTAGGCTCGCTCCAAGTTAGAGTGATGCTAGTGCTATCTAAACTTGAGAAGCCACCACTTATAACGTTCTTTGGTGATGTTTTATCTTCTTCAGACTCAACACCCCCCGGTCCTGGCATATCAGGTGCATCAGGTGCATCAGGTGAAACAGACGGAACAGGTGGAACATTGTTGGGATTTTCTTTAGAACAAGACGCACCAAAAACGATACAAAATAATAAAAAACTAGCGACCACAGCCATTAAACCACCTTTGATCACGCGAGCCACATAAAGTCTCATCCAATATTTCATATTTTCACACATAAAACGCCTCCTCAGACATTGACCGCATTTCACTATGCCGATCTTGCAAATAGATTAAGTTAGAATCGCCTTCAATCTTGATGGGTGCTTCAACACCACGAAAAAAACAGAATAAAAGGCCGAGGACATCAGCAAAAGCCATCGCTTTTGCTGAAATAACATGCATGATAATTAGGGCTAACGCCCCACTTCTAAAATTTTTGAGAAAAATGCCGCGAAGGCACGACCTATTTTTTTTAGAGAATAAACTAAGACCTAGGTCTAGTGTCTGTAGTTCTGTAGTTCTGTAGTTCTGTAGTTCTGTAGTTCTGTAGTTCTGTAGTTCTGTAGTTCTGTAGTTCTGTAGTTCTGTAGTTCTGTAGTTCTGTAGTTCTGTAGTTCTGTAGTTCTGTAGTTCTGTAGTTCTGTAGTTCTGTAGTTCTGTAGTTCTGTTCATCTTTCCAAGCCCCACACAGAGCAGGTATTAGTCAACAATGCCTGCACATGTTGTCAACGTTTTTTATCTTTTTATGTAAAATTGATGTCGCAACTTCGCACATGACGTGCAAAAAGGGCGGGTAAAAAACGGCTGTTTTCTGCTGATCACAAACGATCCGCCTATGGTCGTAAATGCTCAATCTCTTCTATAGAAAGGCCGGTGCTCCTTGAGATTATCTTAATAGAGATGCCTTCTTTCAAGAGACCTTGAGCTACCTCAGCTCTCCCTTCAGCTCTGCCCTTAGTCATGCCCTTAGTCATGCCCTTAGTCATGCCCTTAGTCATACCCTCGGTTATGCCTTCAGCTCTGCCCTTAGTCATGCCCTTAGTCATGCCCTCAGTTATGCCCTTAGTCATGCCTTCAGCTCTGCCTTCAGCTCTGCCTTTAGTCATACCCTTAGCCATGCCCTCAGTTATGCCCTCAGTTATTAGTTTTCTTGCAATGCTTTCCACATCCCCTCCTGCATTTGGTGAGATGTATTCCACCGCACTCTTTACAATAAAATCAATAGTAAACTCGCCAGTGCTAGTAATAATATAGTTCAATAAAACATCAAGCATTTTCTTATTCTCTTGAGAGATTCGTGCATAATAATCTTTGAAAAGATCTTCTAGGCGTGATCTGCTCGATAAAAACCAAATATCCTGTAGACTTTTTAAAAATGCCTGTACCGCCACAGAAAAATCAGTGAACTCTGTTTTATCTGAACGAAGATCAAGTAGCTCATAGTGAAAGTCTGGTATATATTTTTGTAAAGATTTTCTCAGATGCTCAGGAATCATCAAAGAACTGCTAAAGAGCGTAGGAATATCCCACTCTTTTTTTCCGTGATAAAGCACTAAAGGAATCACGGGCATACTACTTGTTTTGTAGATTCCAGCTAAATACATGAGAAGTTGTGAATGAATATTTTTTTCTTTATACGATTTATGTTCTATCAGACAAAAAACGCCCAGCCTTTTTGATTCCGAAGATTCCAAATGTTCTGAATCTGATTGCTTTTTGATAGGTATGCTGTAGAGAATATCAGTGAATCGTTCTTGATCTGTTGCATCAATAAAGCACCCTTTCTCTATTTGTAATTTTGTAAAGTCTAGCTCTGATGTGATCTCTTTAGGCAGAGTATTTTTAAGAAAATCTACCGCGTAAGTTTTTTGTGATAAAACTTGTTTGGTTATAATGTCGTGTTGGTTTAGCTCTGCCATAAGATGTTCATCTTATAATTGCTAGACAAAGCAAAAACCATTAAAAAATACTTTTGAAAGCGTCAATGAGGACACACAACTTAATCGCAACTATCAACTATCAATTATCAATTATCAATTATCAATTGAATCCTCCGCCCAGCGATCAAAACATTACTCGTGACTAGCGTCGTCTATCTTCGTTCAGAGAGCATCACTCGCAACTAGCGGTCGTCACTCTCCGCCCGGCGAGTAGAGCATTACTCGCGACTAGCGGTCGTCACTCTTCGCCCTGCGATCAAAGCATCACTCATGACTAGCGTCGTCTATCTTCGTTCAGAGAGCAAAGCATTTCTTCGAGAGATATTCAATGCTTTGAAAATATAATGGTGATTATTCCGATGAAGCCCGTGAACATGATTCCAATAGTCCATAAAAACCGACTGTCAATTTTTGTATTTAATTTATCGATACGACCATCAAGTTTATCGATGCGATCATCAAGCTTTGTATCAAGTTTATCTATTTTTTCGAGCAAGTAGAAAAGTAATTTTTGAGAACTTTCTGACTCAAGGCTAGTCTCAGAAATATTCTGTTGTTTTTCGAGAGTCGATGTCGGCATAGGTGAGCCTAACTTTAAAGCCTCAGCCTGTCAAACACTTATCGTGACTTTGTCGATCGTCGTCACTCCCGCCCAGCGAGCAAAGCATCACTCGTGACGGCGTCCGTCACTCTCGCCCAGAGATCAAAGCATCACTCACAACTATCGGGTCGCCACTCTTCGCTCAGAGAGCGAAGCATCACTCGCTACTGGCGGTCGTCACTCCCGCCCAGCGAGTGCATCACTCGCGACTAGCACTCGGTCACCCTCCGCCCTGCGATCAAAGCCGTCACTCGTGACGACGGTCGGCCAACCTTCGCCCAACAAAGGCATCACCCATAATTGTCAATTCTCAATTGAATCCTCCGCCTAGCGATCAAAGCATCACTCGTGACGGCAGTCGGTCACCCTCCGCCCAGCGATCAAAGCATCACTCGTGACTAGCGGTCGGGCACCATCCGCCCAGCGAGCAAAGCATCACTCGCGATTATCGGTCGTCACTCTCGCCCAGAGAGCGAAGCATCACTCGCGATTGGCGGTCGTCTATCGTTGCCCTGCGAGCAAATCGACACTCGCGACTAGCGATCGGCACTCCCGCCCAGCGAGTGCATCACTCGTGACTAACGATCGCCACTCTTCGCTCAGAGAGCGAAGCATCACTCGCGATTATCGGTCGGCGTGCCCTTCGCCTAGCGAGCGAATCGCCATTCGTGACTGGCGGTCGTCCGTCTATCGTTGCCCGGGGAGCAGCATCACTCGCGACTAGCCTCGTCTATCGTCGCAATTATCAACTATCAATTGTCAATTTTCAATTGAATCGTCGTCTCTCTCCGCCCAGCGGGCAAAGCATCACGCGTGACGGCGGTCGTCACTCCCGACCTACGATTAAGGCATCACTCGCGACTGTCAATTATCAATTATCAATTATCAATTGTCCGGCACTCTTCGCCTAGCGAGCGAAGCATCATTCGTGACAGCGGTCGGCACTCCCGCCCAGCGATCAGAGCATCACTCGCGACTGTCGGGCACTCCCGCCCAGCGAGTAAAACGCCACTCGTAACGGCGGTCGTCACTCCCGCCCGGCGAGCCAAGCATCACTCGCGACTGTCGATCGTCACTCTTCGCCCAGAGAGCGAAGCATCACTAGCGACTATCGGTCGCCACTCTTCGCATCGCGAGTGCATCACTCGCGATTGGCGGTCGCCACTCTCCGCCCGGCGATCAAATCGCCACTCGTAACCGCGGTCGGCATCTCCCGCCCAGAGAGCGAAGCATCACTCGCGATTGGCGGTCGTCTATCGTTGCCCTGCGAGCAAGGCACCGTATGATGCACATACACCGTCTGTTATTGGGCTGACACATCTTTTGATCGCGGGTAATTGCTCGTCGGTGCCTAGGTCCCAAGCTTTTGTGTTGTCAGTGGCACCACTCGGCAGACCATCAGGATGCGTGCCACTTATAGCTTGTAGTTGCATTAGCGTAAGGCCCGTCGTATTTGATGGGTTAGTTTCAGCGTTACCCTGTGCCCGTTTTGGGCTTTGATCATTGCCCTTCACACTTTGAGGTGCATCGGTGTTCCAGTAACCGTTTGTGATTGTCAAAGTACGAGCAACAGAAACAGAAGGAAAAGAACCCACCAGACCGCCTGAAGAAGGATTAGGACCACCCGAAGAAGAAGAAATCTTACCAGAACCACCGAAATAACTATTCACTATCATCAAAGAACCATCAAGATTACCCACCAGACCACCCGAAGAAGGATTAGAACCACCCGAAGAAGAAGAGACCTCACCCAATCCACTAAAATAACTATTCACTATCATCAAAGTAGAATTAGAATTAACTCCACCCACCAGACCCCCTGAATAAGCGGAAAGAAGAGAAGAAGAAAAGACCCCACCAGAGCCACTAAAGTAACTATTCACTATCGTCAAAGAACCACTAGAACCACCCACCAGACCGCCTGAATTAAGAAAAGAAAAGACTCCACCAGAGCCACTAAAATAACTATTCACTATCGTCAAAGAACCACCAGAACGACCCACCAGACCGCCTAAAGAAGCGGAAGAATTAGAAGAATGAACCGATCCAGAGATCACGCCCACATTGCGAATCTCAACAGTTCCATCTGTCCTACCAAATAAACCTACATTATCAAAAGCAACATTCACCCAGAGGTTCGCGATGGTATGGTTGTTACCCTCAAAAGTGCCTGTAAATTTAGTTGTACCATCGCCAATCGGCATCCAGCTTGTGTCTTTGGTAGTATCAATTACTTGATGTGTCTTCCCTGCGACAGTCACGGTGGTCATATCAATCATATCATTATCATATATTCCACTATCCTTGGCATCAAGAATACTCAAAAGATTAATATTTTTTATTAGCTCATAGCCCTTGCAACCAGTCGATGGGCAACCACTCGAGTCACCAGCATCACTATCCGAGGTCTTATAACTTGCACCCGCCCGATCGTATCGCATGTTCTGGAGCATATCAGCGTTATATATCTCAATCAAGCCATCACTATCAGGGTCGACAATCGCAGTGCTCCACACTCTCACACCAACCGTGCTATCACCTTGAAATGTTACAATATTAGGGTCATTCTCTGCATTCGGTGTGATCGTATGATTGATCAACCCAGTGATATGATTCGGATTACCACCCTTCAAGGCAATCTTAATTTTAGATCCACCTGTTCTTTTAACAGTGATTATTTGTGAGCTCTCCCCCGCCGTGAAGTTCACAACATCAGGGCTTATCTGCAAGGCATCGTTATCGCTTGTAAGTGTAATCTGCACTATTCTATCTAATGCTAAGTCTTGATTTAAAGAGATCGTATACTCGACACCTGTGTCACCCAAGATGTCATAAGAAAAAAGCATATTCTCAGAGATAATGACGCTAGGAACAGTGCTTCTCACTGTCACATCAACCGTGCTACCATCTTGAAATGTTCTGATATTAGGGTCACTATCTGCATTCGATGCGATCGTATGATCGATCAACCCAGTAATATCCGCCGGAATCCAACTAGATGCATTTGATTTTCTCGTGACAGTGATTGTTTGGGGGGCTATTCCCGTCGTCTCCGTGAAATTCACAACAGCAGGGCTTATAACCAAGACATCGTTATCGCTTGTAAGTGTAATTTGCACTGTTTTATCTGATGCAGGGTCTTGACTCAGCGAGATCGTATATACGCCACCTGTTGAACCCGCGGTATCATCAAAAGCGAGTGTATTCTCAGAGAGAATGACCTTGCCAGTAACAGGGTTCTTTGATGAATCATCAGAACACTCAAATAATAAAAAACTAGCGACCACAGCCATCAAGCCACCTTTGATCACGCGAGCCACATAAAGTCTCATCCAATATTGTACAGTTTTACACATAAAACGCCTCCTCAGACATTGACCGCATTTCACTACGCCGATCTTGCAAATAAATTAAGTTAGAATCGCCTTCAATCTTGATGGGTGCTTCAACACCACGAAAAAAATAAAATAAAAGGCCGAGGACCTCAACAAAAGCCATCGCTTTTGCTGAAATAACATGCATGATAATTGTTAGGGGCAACGCCCCGCTTACAAAATTTTTGAGAAAAATGCCGCGAAGGCACGACCTATTTTTTTTAGAGAATAAACTAAGACCTAGGTCTAGTGTCTGTAGTTCTGTAGTTCTGTAGTTCTGTAGTTCTGTAGTTCTGTAGTTCTGTAGTTCTGTAGTTCTGTAGTTCTGTAGTTCTGTAGTTCTGTAGTTCTGTAGTTCTGTAGTTCTGTAGTTCTGTAGTTCTGTAGTTCTGTAGTTCTGTAGTTCTGTAGTTCTGTAGTTCTGTAGTTCTGTTCATCTTTCCAAGCCCCACACAGAGCAGGTATTAGTCAACAATGCCTGCACATGTTGTCAACATTTTTTTGTTTTTATGTCTATTTTAAGGCATATCTAAAAAAGATGTTTACTCATCTTTATTTTATATTTACAATTTTTCCAGCGTGCATTTCAATAATCTGATCTGCTAAATATTCAACGACCGGTTGGTTATGTGAGATAAAAAGGTAAGTGAGCGAAAGATCTCTTTGTAATTTTTCAAGTAAATTAAGTATTTGAGCTTGCACCGAGACGTCTAAGGCACTAGTTACTTCGTCACATACAATAAAGCGTGGTTCTACAATGAGTGATCGTGCGATTCCTATTCGCTGTCTTTGCCCACCAGAGAATTCATGAGGATATCGAAATTTCATGCTAGGGTCTAACCCCACTTTTTCCATATAATAATCTATTTTTTCTTCAACCTCAGAAACACTTTGTTTAGCCCCTTTTTTTTGTGAGCCTAATATCCCCTCTGCAATGATATTTTGAATAGTCATTTTTGGGTTGAGAGATGAAAATGGATCTTGAAAAATAATTTGATTCTCACACCTGAATCTCTGCATCTCAGCCTCTCTAAAAATATTCACATTTCTTCCATCCCAAATAACTTCTCCTTGTGTTGGCTTAATTAATTGTAAAATTGCTTTTCCGAGTGTAGTTTTACCGCAACCAGAAACACCAATCAAAGCAAGTGTGCTTCCTTTAAGGATGTCAAAACTGACCCCATCAACTGCCTTAACGTATCCAACTGTTTTTTTTAAGATTCCTTTTTTTATATCAAAATAAACTTGAAGATTTCTTACTTTTATATATGCTTCATTCGACCTATCTTTAGGTGGTTTTTTCTCCCTTTTATTATGACCAAGATGATTTTTCTTTTGATTATTTGAGTTATATAAGGTGCAAGCAACCTTATGCTCAGAGGAAATTGTTATAATTTTTGGATCAGCCTCTTCACATTCATCTTTGCTGAAATCACATCGTAAAGCAAATCGACAACCATTTGAAAAATTCTCAGCAAGTGGGACCCTTCCTTCAATGCTTTCTAAATAATATTTTTGCTCAGCATTAATTGGGAGTGACCTAAGTAACTTGTAAGTATAAGGGTGGAGAGCCTTTTCAAAGATTTGATCGGCCTTTGCCTCTTCAACAATTTTTCCAGCATACATCACAGCCACATAATCAGAAATTTGTGAAGCAACACCTAGATCATGTGTAATCAGTAACATTCCCATTTTACGTTCTTTTTGTATCTCTTGAATCAGATTTAATATTTCTGTTTCAGTTTTAATATCTAAAGCAGTAGTCGGTTCATCAGCGATAAGAAGGGCGGGATCACATGCAATCGCCATTGCAATCATGATTCGTTGTCTCATACCCCCTGACAGTTGATGTGGGTAAGCCTCAAATTTTTGTTTTTTATTAGAGATTTTTACCATATCAAGTAATTCAAGAGCTTTTTTCTCGGCTGTTTTTTTACTAACACCTTGATGTACCAAAAATGGTTCCATTAGTTGATAACCAATACTCAAAACAGGATTCAAATTTTTCATGGGTTCTTGAAATATCATAGCGATACGATTTCCCCTAATTTTTATCATCTCATTTTCGCTTAATTCTAAAAGATTTTTATTTTCAAAGTAAATTTTTCCATCAGAGAATGAAAAATTATTTGAATCAACAAATCGCATAATAGAAAGAGCTGTTAAACTTTTTCCGCATCCAGATTCTCCAACAAGAGAGATTGTTTCGCCTTGATTAATTTGAAAACTAATACCATCAACCGCTCGAGCGATTCCATTTTTACTTTTAAAGTATGTTTTTAAATTTTCTACAGAAAGCAATACAGTCACCTCTTCAATTTCGGATCAAGAGCATCACGCACACTGTCTGCTAAAATATTCGCGGGTAAAACTAAAATAAACATAAATAAAAAGGCAGAAACAAGATTCCACCAAATAAGAGGTTCTCTCGCCAATTCAAAGCGAGCTTGATTGATCATATTCCCCCATGAATGAATTGTGGGGTCAACACCAATCCCAACATAACTTAAAACCGCCTCGGCTAATACTAAACTACTAAAACGAAGAACCACAACAATAAAAACAATATGAATCACATTTGGTAAAATATGGTTGAGCATAATCTTAAATTTATTTATACCAAATGATTTAGCTGCTTCTACAAATTCAAGCTCTCTGACCTTAAGTGTTTCTGCACGAATGAGACGACAGAGGTTTGTCCAAGAAGTAATTCCCATAATAAAGCATAGGTAAAGAAATTTTCTATCGGCATGCTCTAAGCTACTCTCAGAGACAATAAATGTTTCTGCAATGAGCATTGCTGCAGCGATTAAAAGAATATCAGGGATCGATTCAAGTGTTGTATAGATATATTGAATCAAATCATCCACCCAACCACTAAGGTAACCGGAAAAAATTCCTGCCAAAATGGCGATAGGAGTCACAACAAGTGTTGTTAAAGTGCCGATTAATATCCCTGTTCTAATACTCTTTAATGATATATAAAAAACATCAAAACCTGCTTTGTCTGTTCCAAAAATATGATATTCTCCATAAAATGGAAAGATCATAGAGAAAAGAAAAATAAATAGAGTTGTTGGAATGAATAACCAAGACAGCTCATTCGAAAGACGAGTAATAATTTCTTTCCAATGATAAATTTGTCTCTTCCTAAACATATAAAGCGAAAGGAGGGCTAGAAATAGAGACATCCAAATAATAAACCAAACAATACCAGAAAAGAGCTTGGCGAGTAAGTCAGGATATCTGTTTTCAGCTGATGTAAGATGCTTACCTCCATATTTTAAACGTGAATAAGTACGTGTAATTCCCTTCCCTTCATTGATGTTGATATTTTCTTTTAATGAAGAGAAAATCGCCAGTGGCGAAGAGTATGTTTTTTCATTATTATATTTTACTTTATGAAGTATTAGATCGAGAGAGCTTTCTATTTCGCCAGAACCTTGTTTTGTATGAATTTGAAAGTGAATGCTATCTAGTGTAGCTATAATAAAATAAAGAGAAAGGATAAGTAAAGAAATCATAGCCATACGATTTTTGATAATTTGCTCAATTCCTTTTTTCCAAAATTCATTTTTTCTAATTTTAAAGAAACTCAAAATACCAAGGAGCAATAAAAGTAAGAGACAAAAATCACTCCATAAAAAAATTAAGTGAATACTTTCAAGCTCCTTACCCCATAAGGGAATCTTAATTTCATTGAGTAGAAAAATCATTTATTTGAACCTTACACGCGGATCAATCATAGTATAACTAATATCAGTAAGAATAAGACCTAACACATAAAGAAAAGATCCAAGAGATACCATCGCCTGTACTGTTGAGAAATCTTTACTTTGAATGGCATCTAAAAGAAACGCACCTAAACCAGGAATCGAAAAAAAAGATTCAAAAAGCAAACTCCCAACAAATAAAAATGGCAAATAGACCACTATACTAGTTAAAATGGGAATCATTGCATTTTTGAGTACATGAACAAAAAGAACGGTATTTTCAGAAAGTCCCTTCCCCCGTGCGGTTGTAACATATTCTTTGCTGATTTCTTCCAGAAATATTGTTCTATAGAAACGGATACTACCTCCTAAGCCAGATAAAGTGGCGATGATCACAGGCATCATAATAAACCGTATGCTCTCAACTCCAAAACTGAAACCAGAAATAGGAAACAATTTCAAATACTTCCCTAAGATAACTTGACCAAAAATAATATAAAACATAACAGAGATAGACATACCCACTACAGCGATAAAAACTCCCCAATAATCAATGTAACTATTTCTACGTAAAGCTAATATCATCGCACAAAAAATATTTAATAAAAGACCAATTAAAAATGTTGGGAGACTAACCGCCAAAGATGGAAATATTCTTTTAGAAACTTCTTCACTAATATTTTTTCCGGTCTCTGAACGACCATAGTCAAAAAAAAGCATTTTCAGTGATCTAGTAAAAAAAATAGTTCGGGTAAATCGATCCATAAAATTAATTTGTGCTTTATAATTGAGAATCAACCTATGAGCAGGCACTGGATTTTCAACCCAAAAGTGTACATCAAGAGACCCCTTCTTTATATCAGAAATTTGCTTAATTATTGAAAATTGAAATTTTTGAGTGCCAGCTGTAGAAGGGAGTGTAATTTTATCAGAATTTTTTATTGTATTCCATGAGCTTTCAACATTCTTAAAGTCTAATTGAATATTTCTTGTTGAAATGAGTTTATCGTTCTTGGGTGCCTCAATCTCTAACTCATAATCTCCTTTTTCTAACTTAAATACTTTTTGATTTACTTGACCATTTACTTGCAGAGAGCCAGCTTGAACCCAACCATTATTAAAAAATAAAGGTAAATGGAGGGAGTGTTCTCGTTTCCAAGCATCAACTTGTTCAGGAGTAATTCGTTTAGAACCTAAATGAAGTTTAGCCATGTCATCAGGAGTATTCACGAAGAAAAAAATAAAAAAAACAATCACATTTACTCCAAATAAAATGGGAATAGCGTAAAGTATGCGACGAATGATATAAGCAAGCATGATATTAACTCATTTTTTTTTGACCCATAAAATAAAAGAAAAGAAGAACCAAGAACAATCCGATCCAAACAGGATAAAGCACAGGAGTATTATATTTATTACGATATTTTTTTCTTTTCTGAAAGTCAATCTTCCGGTATTTTGTGGTATTCATACTCCCTATTTGCATCACTTTTGTATTTTGATACCACGAATGATGGAGAACATCTTCTATCGGATGAAAACCCCACATCCATGGGGCATCTTTGCGTGCAATATTGATAAGTTTTCGAATAATACTCAGGCGAAGAGCTGTATTTTCCATAGTTTCCATTTGTTTAAATAGACGATTATAAGCAGGTGAATTGTAGTTACTGGCATTCTCTCCTCCAGAAGCGACTTTTCCATTTGGTCCATAAAGTAAAAATAAAAAATTCTCTGGATCTGGATAATCAGCATGCCAACCCCATCTCATAATTTGAAAATTTCCATGACTCACTTTACGGCGAAATTGATTATAATCGGTACTTCGTATTTGTAGATCGATCCCCAATTTTTTAAATTGTTTTCGAAGCCAGTCAATCTCAGCCTTTTCTCCACTTTTCCCTTGCACATTATCATAGTATAATACAAGAGGTGTGCCTTGAGGCGTACGTCCATTGAGATAACCCGCTTCAGCCAAAAGTTTTTTAGCTAATTGAATTTTTTTTCTTTCGGCCTTTTGTTTTGCTTCATTCCACGTGTAAATAAACGAGTTCATACCTCCTCGCCCTTCTTGATATCCAAAAATTTCTGGTGGAATAGGGCTTTGAGCAGGTATACCACGATTACTTAAAAAGACTTGAATAAATTCTTCAATATTAAAGGCGATGGAAAGTGCCTGTCTAAGTTTTACTTTTTTTGGAGTATACCCACCCACCACATCATCTAACATATTAAAGGCGTAGTAATAGGTTACCTGACTTGTTGATCTGGTTAATTTAATCTCTTTTTCTTTCATCTCTTTTGTAAGTTGCATATCGCCTTGAGAAAAACTAATTACAGAGTCAAAAAAATCAGAGCCAACAGCTGAGCTATCGTAATAGCCCTGTAAAAATTTATTCCAAAGAGGTATACTTTCTTTTTCTAATGTGATAACGACCTTATCAATAAAAGGAAGTTTTTTACCAGCGTCTTTTAAATAGCCGTCCTCGAAATCATGAACACTCCCTTCAGTAGGATAAAATTCATCGTGAAAATTAGAATTTTTTTCTAAAACCATCCGATAGTTGGGTTGATTTATAGATAATTTGTAAGCTCCCGTACCGACAGGAAATCGATTAAGACTTAAATTTTGTTTAGCAGATGCCACTTGATTATAAAAACGATCGACCTCCCAAGGTATAGGAGAAAAGAAGGGCATTGCCATCCAGTATACAAATTGTGGATATCTTTTTTTTAAAATAATTTGTAAGGTGTACTCATTAACTACTCGTACTCCTGGTAGATTATATTTTCTCAAATCAATATGAATGGGATTTTGAATTTCATCTATTTCTTGGTTATAAAAAATACCTTTTTCTTTTTTTCGTCTAAGCCTTTCTTCTTCTACTGCCTGTTTAATGATCATTGAAAATTCTTGAAAGCCATCTATATATTCAGCCAATATTGAGAAAATAGGACATGGAAATTTAGGATGAGCCATTCGTTTTATTTGATACGCATAGTCATAAGCCGTGAGCTTATGACTTGATTGATGTGGTAGTTGATTTGGATGTTTAATATCAGGAAACCTCCCTTCTTCACCTAGATGATAAATATATTTACCATCTTTTTTAGTCGCAAATGCAGGATGATTTTGATAAACAATATCTTGACGAATGGCTAAAGTATAAATAACTTTTGTTTGAACAGTCGCAGTCGCTTGAGAATAAGAGACCTGAGGCATTTTTATAAGTGTTGCAGGAATTAATTGGTATGGCCTTTTAAGTAGATGATATTGTAGAGGAGGTTCGTATATTTGAGATAAAATACGATACTCATCACTTGAGTAAGCCATAGCAGGATCAAGATACTTGGGTTCTCCTGTAAAAGCGGTATAATAAATATTTTGATTCGACTCTTTAATTGGATAAGGGTTATTATTACATGATGGCAATAAAATTACAAAGACAAGGATAAAAAAAAAATTTAAAATAGGTTTATCACCCTTCTTTAAAGGAGTGAGATAAGCTAGAGTTGCGTTAATAATAATCATTGTGTCAAATTCCTTGTACTTCAGGGAAAAAAATGAGGTACACATCAGATCACTCACCACGATAATCCACAAACTTCATGTATAGGCAAGTAAAAAATACTGAGTCAAAATTAAATTTTACATGACAGAAAAAAGACCCTAATTATTTCAGCTCTTACTACGATGATAAACTCCACCATCAAAGGCACTCGAAATTTAGACAAATAGATAGAAAAGATGCAAAGAATTAAGCGGGTGATGGGGCTCGAACCCACGCTAAAAGCTTGGAAGGCTTTTGTGCTACCACTACACCACACCCGCACTTTTATTGTTTTACAAAAATATCTTAGTGAGGCTGATTAAATTTCATAGACTCCTGTAAATTGGGATCTCCAATAGGTATGGGATTCACTTTACTATAATAATGAAAAAAAAGTAAACCAAAGATACCAACCGCCGCGAAAAATAAACCAAACTCCATCCATGAAAAAGGAAAACCGTGGATATGTATACCGCCATAAACCATCCAAACGACATCTGCAAAACCCATAAAAAGACAAAACCACGCTATTTTCACAAGACTCTCTGGTCTCCTTTTAATTTTTCGTGACAATAAAATAAAAAATGGTATCACAAAATGACCAATCCAAAAAAGACAGGTGAAGGTACTCCAATTTTTACCATCTTCACCTACAAGACCTAATCTTTTTTCAAGGTATATTGTTTCTTCAGGCAGATTTGCATACCACATTAACATAAATTGCGAGAATGCAATATACGCCCAAAATACTGTAAATAGAAAAAGAAACTTACCTAGGTCATGAAAATGCTCCTTGGTAACTTCAGGAAGACCTCCATATTTTTTTATTGTCACCAAAAGAATAATGAGACCTGCTATACCAGAATATGCCAGAGCTGAAAAAGCATAAATAGAAAACATTGTAGAATACCAATGTGGCTCAAGAGACATAACTAAATCAATTGAAGCTAATGAGAAGAAATAAGCAAATACCAATAGGTAGCCAGCACTAATACGACTCAATTTTAAACGAAGGGAAGCATCTTTTGTTATATCTTGTTTTAAAGAAATATTCTTAAGAGCACTACCTAAAGGATACCATACAATAAGATAAAAAATTAATCTAGCTATAAAAAAAGGCGAATTTAGATAAGAAGATTTATACTTAAGAATAGAGTCTGCCTCCACCAACTCTTTATGAGACCATTCATAGAGCTCTTTAATGCCAAAAAAAAGTATAATAAAAAGAAAAGCAACATACGGTAATAAACTAACTGTTATTTCTGGAACTCGACGAATCACTACTGACCATTTAGCTCCAGAAACGAATTGCAAAGCAGCAAAGAAACCTCCAAATAAAATGAGACTCAATAGAAAAAAAGTCAATACGAGAAAACCAGCCCAAGCTCTATGCTGATCAAAATAGAAACCAATCGCAAGACCTCCTAACCCCAAAGCGGTAAGCCCAAACATCCTTAGTTTTAGTCGATCAGGTATTTCAAAATATTTCATAGAAATCTCACTTCTTTTAGTTTATTTAGGGCTTTTTTTATCAATCAAATCTTTAGTTAGTTTTTTAGCTCGTCGATGAAACTTATTTTCAATAGCAATCTCAGATTGTAAATACTTAACATAATGAGCGATTGCCCAACGATTTTCTTCAGTAATTTGAGACTCATAACCCTGCATAGATCGAATACCAACGCGAATAACATGATATATTCTGCCTAAACCCCATTTAAGAGGTGGAACCTCTTGGCCCTCTACCTCAACAAGAGGTCTAATTGACGGCCATTTTGCTTTTATCGTTCCATCCCCCTTGCCACTCAAGCCATGGCATGGTGAACAATAAATTCGATATTGCTCTTGCCCTTGGCTTAATACCCGCCCACTGAGTTTCTTCATTTTAAAAGGATCTTTTAAAATAATATCTGCTTTGATATAATCATTCAGATCATTCGTTAAATTATAAGTAGGTGTTTTATAAGGGACAGAACCTTCAGGAGGAATAAAGTTACCTTTTCGATTTCCAATAATATCTTTTTCTTGAGCATCTACAGCGGGCGAATAATGCATATCTAAAAAATAAGCATACTCACGACATCCCAACAGAAGAGAGAATATAATAATTAAAAATAAAAACTTTTTTTGAAATGTTTTCAACATTATCTTTTATTCGCACACGGGGATAATTTTTTCAGCTAAATCACCTACAATAGAACTTAATTCTGTTTGAGAAATTTTATCTCCTACCCATATTGCAAAGTCAGTAGAAGTAACACTCTTAATAGGAAAGCTTCGACTTATTTTACCGAGTCTACCCAAATAAACTACAGCACCAACAGTAGCAAGCCCAGCAAAAAGAATAGTAATTTCAAAAGTTATCGGTATGTAGGCCGGCCAAGCAAAGTGTGGCTTACCCCCTATGTTCATAGGCCAACTAAATATATCGATATACGACATAAAACTAAAGGCAAAGACACAGCCTATTAATCCAAATATTAAAGTAAAAAAAGGAACCCAAGAACGATTAAGCCCCATGGCCTTTTCTAAACCATGAATCGGAAAAGGAGAAAAACAATCAAAATAAGATATTTGTTGTGCATCTCTTATTTTTTCTGCCGCTTTTAAAAGATTAGGAGCATTCTTAATAGAGATCACCCAACCTCCATCAATTTCTTTATAACGATATAAGCCTTTTTTGATTTCTGAGTAACTAACCATATCAATGCCCTTTTGCTAATTTTTCATTCTCTTCGTCTGCTTTTACTTCAGTGTATGCGATTGAAGGTAAAACTCTTACAAAAATCAAAAAAAGAGTAAAGAAAAAGCCGAATGATCCAATCAATATTCCAAAATCAACCCATGTCGGTATATAGAGATCCCAACTTGATGGTAAAAAATCTCTATGTAGTGAAGTAACAATAATTACAAATCGTTCAAACCACATACCAATATTGACTATAATTGAAATAATAAATAGTACAACAACATTTCTTCTTAACTTTTTAAACCACATAAAGTGGGGTGAGACGACATTACAAGTAAACATCGTCCAAAACGCCCATGCATATGGTCCGGTCAAGCGATTGATAAAAACATACTGCTCAGGTTCGTTCGCACTATAAGCAACGATAATAAATTCTGTTATATAGGCAAAAGAAACGATCATTCCGGTTACCAAAATTACAATGCCCATATTTTCTAAATGTTTGATCATAATATATTCTTTTAATTTAAAGACCTCTCTCATAATAATCATAAGTGTTAATACCATCGCGAAACCAGAGTAAATTGCACCAGCAACAAAATATGGGGGAAAAATAGTAGCATGCCAACCGGGAATTACTGAAGTAGCGAAATCAAAAGAAACAATTGTGTGCACCGATAAAACTAATGGCGTAGCTAAAGCCGAAAGCATTAAAATCATTTTTTCATAATGTACCCAAGTTCTTGCAGAACCGATCCAACCGAGTGATAAAGCTTGAATCATCCTCTGTTTAATCGTTAATAATATCTTTGAAATAAAGCCTACTGCCTCCATCTTATTCACCCGATCACGCATATTAGCAAAATCAGGTATCAAGCCAAAATACCAAAAAACTAATGAAATCGTAAAATATGCTGTGATAGCGAATGGATCCCATACTAAGGGAGATTTAAAATTAACCCAAAGTGGCCCCCGTTCATTAGGATAAGGCATCGCCCAAAAAATAAACCAAGGACGACCTACATGAATAATAGGGAAAATACCAGCTGTCATAACAGCAAAAATGGTCATTGCCTCAGCAGCTCGATTAATTGAAGTACGCCACCTTTGCCGAAAAAGATATAAGACAGCTGAGATCAATGTACCTGCATGCCCAATACCGATCCAAAAAACAAAGTTTATAATATAAAACCCCCAACCTATAGGGTTATTGATCCCTAAAACGTGTAAACCTGTAACAAAAGTATATCCAATTAAAGCAAACATCATAAGGGCAAGAGAACCACTTATTGTAATTGTAAAATACCAAAGCCTAGTTGGAAATGACTCTACTGGACGAAGTACATCATCATCAATTTGTTGGTTTGTTTTACCTACGGTATAGGGGCTGGTAAGTTTCACAGACATATTTTGTTATTACGATCGCTCTTAAACATTTTTAACTTTTGTCATATAGGTTACGGAGGGTTTCACATTGATACTCAAAAGAGCTCTGTAAGAACGCTGATCATTTTGCTGTTTGAAAACCTTACTCTCCTTGTCATTAATATTACCAAAAACAATTGCATTTGATGGGCATCCTTGCTGGCAAGCCGTAAGTAATTCACCATCATAAATTTGACGATTTGATAATTTTGCGGTCTGTCGCTTCTCTGCAATTCTTTGAATACAAAAACTACATTTTTCGATAACCCCTCGAGAGCGAACAGTAACATCGGGGTTTAAAGCATATTGTTGAGGGTCGGTTAATTTACCCTCCCAATTTTCTAACCAATTAAAACGTCTTACTTTGTAGGGGCAATTATTAGCACAATAACGTGTGCCAATACATCGATTATAGGCCATTTCATTCAAACCTTCATGACTATGTGTTGTTGCCACTACTGGGCAAACATTTTCACACGGAGCATTCTCGCAATGTTGACACATAACTGGTTGAAAAACAACTTCTGGATTAATTTCATCTCCAGAATAATAGCGATCAATTCTAAGCCAACTCATTTCTCTCCCCACAAGGATTTCTTTTTTTCCTACAGCTGGTATATTATTTTCAGAATAGCAACTAATAACACAAGCAGAACAACCAGTGCATTTATTCAAATCAATATTCATTCCCCAACGATAACCATCATACTTATGGTCAACATAAAGCCCCTTTCCGGGTAGGTTTTTTGAACCGGGAGCGTCGTTAAGAGAGCTATGTCCCGCTTTAGTATTTATTTTATATTTTGAAAGTATAGTAGCATTAGCAAGCCCTCTTCCATTAAGACCAGGAATTTCATAGTGACGCTGGGTAGTTGCTATTTTTATCTTTCCAGGAATTTTTTTTAGATCAACATCTAAGCCAGTATATCTAGTACCTCGTTCATTAAACTCCGCCAGTTTAAAAATATTAGCACCAATATTTTTGCCGATTTTGCCGAGCGAAGAATGCCCGTATCCCATCGCAGCAGCAACAGAGCCTTCTACAAGACCTGGTTGAATAAATGCCGGTAAAAGAATCTCTTGATCGTTATTTTTAATTAAGAATTTATCGCCTGTTTTCCAGCCATTTTTACGAGCATCAAGGGGAGACACCGCTAAGAAGTTTCCCCAAGTGACTTTTGTAATCGGGTCAGGCAACTCTTGACGAAAAGAAATATTGGCACCTCGACCATCACCAATTTGAATATTTTGATAAAGATTTAATACGTACCCCTTATTAATAGGTGCCTGAATGGAAGTCATTTCGAAAACATATCTTATATTAAAAGAACGCTCACTTTGAGAGGAGCTCAGATTAGTTCGTTGCAAGAACCCATTCGCTAAACAATCTTGCCAATTATTTTTAATATATTTAATGGAGGTTTTTTGCACATAATTGTGAAAAGATTCTTTTCTTTTCTGTAAGGAGAGAAAGATATCACCAGCCGATCGAGTATCAAAAAGTGGGCGTATAACTGGCTGAACAATATGATAGATACCATATGAGTAACCGTCACCCCAAGATTCCATAAAGTGACTGGCCGCCAGCATATAGTTAGCCATCTCTGCCGTTTCATTACGGTGAGTACCGATAAAAATAACATTTTTAACCTTTGATAAAGCTTCACTAAAACCAGAATTACGAGGTAGATCATAAACAGGATTCGCATGATCAATAATAAGTGTTTCTACTTCTCCTTTCTGCATATCTTGAATAAGTTTTTTGAGTTTTTTATGAGAAGAGATATCATTTTTACTTTTTTGTGGTGCCTGACTCATAATACTATTAGGGCTACTACCTACAAGATAGTTAATAAGATTGCCCAAATAATGAGAACTTCCACGATTTTCTTCACGAGTTGATGTTCCACCGGCAACAACAAGAATTCTACCTTTAAATTTCAAGATCTCTTTAGCTAAAGCTTCAAGTATCTTGACATCCACACCACAAACCTGAGCTGTCATTTTAGGTGTATATTCCTTGAGTAATTGACGCAAAGATATATCATTTTTACGTAATGTGAAAGGGAGTAAAATATGTGCTAGCCCCAAGATAAATGACCGATGAGAACCTGATTTAATAGGAATTCTCAGATCAGAATTTGCACCAGTCAGAGACATCATCGTCTCAACACTAATTAATTTATTCATGTTATCTGCATCAGGGTCTCGCCTCGTACTAAATTGTTTAGCAAAAAGCTCAGGGCTTATCCACGTACCCAAAAAATCAGCTTCTATACTCAAGATTAAATCGGCCTTATCAAATTGATATCTTGGTATAATATTATCTCCATGAGAAAGCTTTTGACCAGACAAAATTTCATGCTGCACTCCTACTGTATCATAGACCACTAATTCTGCAAAATGACGATCAGTAAAACGTTGTAATAAAGATTGTTCAGACGGGCTATACGAAGGTCTTTTCAATATGTGAATTTTTTTCTTTACTAAGGGTTGAATTTCTTTTAATGCAGTTTTCCACGAGATTTTTCTAAAACCAAACTTAGTTTTTTTAGAGGGATGTTTTAGCCGATCAGGATCATAGAGATCCCATATAGTGGCGAACCCATCAGCACTCATACCTCCCTCAGTTAAAGGATGATCGGGATTTCCTTCTACTTTTATGGGTTTTCCTTCTTTTGTTTTAATGATTAAAGGCAACACTCCTTCAGAATGTACGTATGAAGTAGCATAATAGGTAGGGAGACCGGGGACATGACTTCCTGGACGTTGAAGGTAAGGAAGTATTTTTTCAATAGGTTTACGACTACAACTTGCGGTCATCATTGCAATCGATGCCCCCATTAAGGTAAAAAAAGACTTTCGATTTAAACCGGCACCTACACCACGATCAATCAATGTCTGCACTGAATCAGGAAATTCTCTAGCCAAAGGGTTATTATCACGAGAGACACTGTTCGGTGACGATGAGGACAAATCAGATTCTTTTGATTCAACAGAACGCCAAAATTGATTTTTATTATTTTCTTTTTCTTTTTTCAATTTCATCTTGCTTACCTTTTGGTCACTCATATTTCAAGCTTGATCAACCTGTCAATAGTGACAATTTCCACAATTTATTTTTGCTCCCTTTGCTTCATTATCTCGATGGCAACTAATACAAAAACCCATATTTAATGATTTTTCCTGTGAAACGATGTCCATTTGATCGACATCCCCGTGACAATTAGCACAAACTGCCTTAGTAGGCTGACCCTGAACCCAAAGTGCCTTAATATGTGGTGCATGAGAAAAACGAACATGATCTGGCATATTATGCACTCTGATCCATTCTGGAGATTTTTTTTTATCCCAATAGTCATTAATTTTTTGAATTTCTTTATTTCCATAACCCACTGCAATATGACAATTTCGGCAAACATTTAAACTAGGTATACCCGCTTTTTGACTATAGGCAACGCCAGAATGACAGTATTGACAATCTATTTGATATTTTCCAGCATGAAGCTTATGGCTATAGGCAATGGGTTGTTCAGGTGCATAGCCTACCTGCTGAGGCGGAGCAATAACCGCCCATAAGAAAAAAATCACTAAAACTGGTCCTAGGCCATATCTTAAAATGACCTTTTTAGCTTCCATCAATTAACTTAAACTAGTTTTTTTTGGAAACAAGCCAGACAACATATTCACTAACAGCATTTACTTGTTTCTTACTCAAAACACCTTTCCATGCAATCATTTGAGTTCCGGGTATGCCCTCAGCTAGGGTTTTTTTGATACCATCTATGGTGGCTCCATTCTTAAACTTATCTTTTTTAAAATTTCTCGGTTTAAAACCCACTGCTGCAGGACCATCACCTTCACCATTAGATCCATGGCAAGTAGCACAATTTATATTGTACACGTTCTTTCCCATTTCATTTACCTGAATATTCTCACCAGTGTATGCTTCAACAGATTTATCTTTTATTTTTTCCTGACATGCGACACACAGAAAACATAAAAATAAACCAGAGAAAAAAAGATTTTTATAATTCAAAAGAAACATACACATTCCGCCCTTTTTTTCTTAAATTTTAACATTTTTTTAAGAAAAAAACACATTCTAAGAACATACACCCAATTCATAAATATAGTCAATATGTCTATAAATTTAATAAGATAAACTTATTTATACGCATAAAATTTTTAAAGAATAGATTTTCACTCAACAACATATATTTTTTAGAGAGTATCACATATATACTGAGGTGCATGTAATGCCCACAAATTTCAATGACACAGAACCACCCTCCGCCCAGCGATCAAAGCATGAGTCATGACTCATGACTGTCGGTCGGCCAACTTTTCATACGTTGCAACGTTTTTTATCTGTTTATGTCTATTTGAGAGATGTTCAATGCTTTGAAAGCATGATCGTGATTATACCAATAAAGCCCGTGAACATGATTCCAATGGTCCATAAAAACCGACTGTCAATTTTTATATTTAGCTTATCTGTTTGAAAATCTAGCTTTACATCAAGCTGATCTATACGACCATCAAGTTTATCAATGCGACCATCAAGTTTATCAATGCGACCATCAAGTTTATCGATTCGATCATCAAGTTTTGCATCAAGTTTATCAATTCGATCATCAAGCTTTGTGTCAAGCTTGTCCATTTTTTCAAGCAAATAGAAAAGTAATTTCTGAGAACTTTCTGACTCAAGGCTAGTCTCAGAAATATTCTGTTGTTTTTCGAGAGTTGAGGTCGGCATAGGTGAGCCTAAATCTAAAGCCTCAGCCTGTCAAGCATCATTTGTGACGGCGGTCGGCACTCTCCGACCAGCGATCAAAGGCCACTCGTGACTGTCGTCTGTCTATCGTTGCCCAGCGATCAGAGCACCGTATGACGTACATATTGTCACGCCATTCACGGTTATGGGGTTCATACATCGCTTAATCGCGGGTAATTGCATATCAGTGCCTAGGTTCCAAGATTTTGTATTGTCAGTGACACCACTCGGCAAATTAGATGGGTAAGCATCATCATTACCATCTATGCCCATCAGCTGTACTAGCGTAAGACCTCGCACACCTGATGGGTTTATCTCAACGTTATTTTGTGCACGTTTTGGGCTTTGGAGAGAGCCATTCACAATTTGAGGTGACTCGGTGTTCCAATAACTGTTTCTGATTACTACCTGAGCCTTTGAAGAACGACCCACCAAACCGCCTGAATAAGAATTATTAGAAAAAACAGAATTAAAAGAAGATATCCTACCAGAACCACCAAAATAACTATTAATTATTTTCAAAGAAGAATGCCTATAAGATTCACCTACCAGACCGCCTGAATAAATAGCAGCATTAAGGAAAGAATTAAAGGAAAAGATCTGACTAGAACCACCAAAATAACTATTAATTATCGTCAAAGAACCATCAGAATAACCCACCAGACCACCTGAACTAGGACTAGCAGAAGAAGAACTGGCAGAAAAGATTCCACCAGAACCACTAAAATAACTATTAATTATCGTCAAAGAACCATCAGAATGACCCACCAGACCGCCTGAACAGATAAAAGCACCGCCGTTAGCAGTATTGGCAGAAAAGACTCCACCAGGACCACTAAAATAACTATTAATTATCGTCAAAGAACCATCAGAATGACCCACCAGACCGCCTGAATTAGCAGTAGGAAAACTACGAAGAAAAGAATGAATCGATCCAGAGATCACGCCTACATTGCGAATCTCAACAGTTCCACTCGTTACACCAAATAAACCTCCACGACCAGCAACGTTCACCCAAAGATTCTCTACGGTATGGTGGTTACCCTCAAAAATGCCCCTGAATTGAGTTGTTTTGCCGCTATTCGGAAAAGAATCGACATAGAAAATATCATGGCCAATCGGCATCCAGCTTGTATCTTTGCCCATGCCCGTATCAATTACTGTCATCTGCTTATCATCGTCATTTGTATCAATGCCAACCATCGTCGTATCAATCTCACCATTGCCGTTTGTATCAAGCAAACTTAAAAGATCAAGATCTTTTATTAACTCATAACCGTTGCAACCTGAATCAGGGCAGCCACTAGAGTCACCATTGCCATCATTCGAGGTCTTATAACTTGTGCCCTTTAGATTGTATCGCATATTATTGAGCATGGTCTCATCTTTTATCTCAATCAAGCCATCACCATCAGGGTCGGCAGAGTCAGTACTCCACACCGTCACACCAACTGTGCTACTATCACCTTGAAATGTTATAATTAGGTCGCTATCTTCATTCGATGTGATCGTATGATTGATCAACCCAGTGATAGTCGCCGAAATCTCATCAGATGCATCATCTGTTCTTGTAACAGTGATTATTTGTGAGCTCTCCCCCGCCGTGAAATTTACATCTCTAGGGCTTATCTGCAAAGCATCGTTCTCACTTGTAAGTGTAATCTGCACTGTTCTATCTAATGCCAAATCTTGATTTAAAGAGATCGTATACTCGACACCTGTGTCACCCAAGATGTCATAAGAAAAAAGCGTATTTTCAGAGATAATGACGTCAAAGACAGTGCTCCTCACTGTCACACCAACTATGCTATCATCTTGAAATGTTGTGATATTAGGGTCACTATCTACATACGATGCGATCGTATGATTGATCAACCCAGTAATATCCTTTAAAATTCTATCGGGTGCACCTGCTTTTCTTGTAACAGTGATTGTTTGGGGGGCTTTTCCCGTGATCTCTGTGAAATTCACAACAGCAGGGCTTATCTGCAAGGCATCGTTTTCGCTTCTAAGAACAATCTGCACTCTTTTACCTGCTGCAGGGTCTTCACTTAACGAGATCGTATACACGTCACCTGTTTCACTCGCAATATCATCAAAAGCAAGCATATTCTTAGAGATAATAACATTATCCATCTCTTTAGAACACTGAAAGAATAAAAAACTAGCAACCACAGCGATTAAGCCACCTTTCACGATACGAGCCACATAAAGTTTCATCCAATATTTTACAGTTTTACACATAAAGTACCTCCTCAGACATCGATCGCACATTCACTTGAGCCTCATCTATCTTTTTGCCTACCAAGTAGATCGCCGTATGATGCACATACACCAGCGGTTATTAGACCGACACATCTTTTGATCGCGGGCAGCTGGCTTGTAGTGCCTAGGTCCCAAGCATCACCTAGACCAGATGGACCCGTGCTATCTATAGCTCGTAGTTGTGATAGCGTAAGACCATTGCCTAGCCCCGCAGCATTACCCCGTTCCCGCGGTGGGCTTTGAACTCTCCCTCTTTTGATTTGAGATGCCTCGGTATTCCAGTAACTGTTTGTGATTGTAGAAGAGCTAGAATTAAGATTACCCACCAGACCACCGGAACGAGAGCCAGAAGCGATGTCACCAGAACCACCAAAATAACTATTCTTGATAATCAAAGAGGCCGGCATCACTGGAGCTGCTGCCCCACTACTTTTACCCTTAGACTGACCCACCAGACCGCCTGCATAAAAACCACCATAGATATCATCACCACTAAAATAACTATTCACTATCGTCAAAGAAAGATGAGAATTACCCACCAGACCGCCTGCCATCTGAATAGAAGCGACCTTACCACCACTAAAATAACTATTCACTATCATCAAAGGCTCATTCGCATCTCCACGACCAGTATTACCTATCAGACCACCTGAGAGGCCCCCTGCAAAATTAGAGATTCCACCAAAATTATCACTTAAATAACTATTCACTATCATCAAAGATCCACTAGAAACACCCACCAGACCGCCGGAAAAAGATTGAAAAGAATGAACTGATCCAGAGATTACACCTACATTGCGAATAATAGCGTCGTCTGTACTACCAAATAAACCTGTATTAGAAGAAGTACCATTCACCCAGAGGTTCTCGATGGTATGGTGGTTACCCTCAAAAATGCCCCTAAATTCCCCTCCATCAGTATTACCAATCGGCACCCAGCTCGTGTCTACACTGACATCAATCACGTCATCTGTCACCCCATCTACATCCATCAAGACAGACTTAGATATCGTATCAATTTCACCATTATTGTTGGTATCAAGCAAACTTAAAAGATCGATATCATCTATTAACTCATAACCGTTGCAACCTGAATCAGGGCAACCACTAGAGTCACCATCATCATCATCCGAGGTCTTATAACTCGTGCCCGCTAGATCGTATCGCATATTATTCAGCATGGTCGCATCTCCTATCTCTATAAGACCGTTGCCGTCGGAATCGGCAACGAAAGTGCTATTCACTGTCACATTAACTGTGCTACCATCATGAAATGTTGTGATATTAGGGTCATTATCTGCATCTGATGCGATTGTATGATTGATCAACCCAGTGAGATCTTCCACAAGCTCAGCAGATGCATCATCTGTTCTTTTAACAATGATCGTTTGGGGGGCATTTCCCGTGGTTTCCGTGAAGGTCACAACAGTAGGGCTTATATTCAAGTCATTGTTATCACTTGTAAGTGTCACTTGCACTGTTTTATCTGCTGCAGGGTCTTGACTTAACGAGATCTCATACTCACCACCTGTTGAACCCGCCGTATCATCAAAAACAAGCGTACTCTTAGAGAGAATAACATTGCCCATCTTTAATGAATCATCAGAACACTCAAATAATAAAAAACTAGCGACCACAGCCATCAAACCACCTTTGATCACGCGAGCCACATAAAGTCTCATCCAATATTGTACATTTTTATACATAAAACGCCTCCTCAGACATTGACCGCACATCCATTATGCCGATCTTGCAAATAAATTAAATTAGAATCGCCCTCAATCTTGATAGATGCTTCAGCACCACGAAAAAAATAAAATAAAAGGCCAAAGGTTTCAGCAAAAGCCATGGCTTTTGCTGAAATAACATGCATAATGATCGTTAGGGCTAACGACCCACTTATAAAATTATTGAGAAAAATACCACGAAGGCACGACCTATTTTTTTTAAAGAATAAACTAAGACCTAAGTATAGGTTCTGTAGTTCTGTAGTTCTGTAGTTCTGTAGTTCTGTAGTTCTGTAGTTCTGTAGTTCTGTAGTTCTGTAGTTCTGTAGTTCTGTAGTTCTGTAGTTCTGTAGTTCTGTAGTTCTGTAGTTCTGTAGTTCTGTAGTTCTGTAGTTCTGTAGTTCTGTAGTTCTGTAGTTCTGTAGTTCTGTAGTTCTGTAGTTCTGTAGTTCTGTAGTTCTGTAGTTCTGTAGTTCTGTAGTTCTGTAGTTCTGTAGTTCTGTAGTTCTGTAGTTCTGTAGTTCTGTAGTTCTGTAGTTCTGTCATTTTTCAGCCCTACACAGAGCAGGAACTAGTCAACAATGCCTGCACATGTTGTCAACGTTTTTTTGTTTTTATGTCTATTTGATGTCGCAATTTTGCACATGACGTGCAAAAAGGGCAGGTAAAAAAAGAGACTATTTTCTGCTGATCACAAACAATGCCAGCCTATAATCGTAAGTGCTCAATCTCTTCTACAGAAAGGCCGGTGCTTCTTGAGATTACCTTAATAGAGATACCCTCTTTCAAGAGACCTTGAGCTACCTTAGCTCTGCCTTCAGTTATGCCTTCAGCTCTGCCCTTAGTCATGCCCTCGATTATGCCTTCAGATCTACCCTTAGTCATGCCTTCAGCCATGCCCTTAGTCATGCCCTCAGTTATGCCCTCAGCTTTTAGCTCGTCTGCAATGGATCTCATATCTCCTCCTGCCTTTGGTGAAATGTATTGCCCAGCACTTTTTACAATAAAATTAATAGTAAATTCGCCAGTGCTAGTAATAATATAGTTAAATAAATCATCAAGCATTTTCTTATTCTCTTGAGAGATTCGTGCAAAATAATCTTTGAAAAGATCTTCTAAGCATGACCTGCTCGATAAAAACCAAATATCCTGTAGACTTTTTAAAAATGCCTGTACAGCCACAGAAAAATCGGTGAACTCTGTTTTATCTGAACGAAGATCAAGTAATTCGTAGTGAAAGTCTGGTATATATTTTTGTAAAGATTTTCTCAGATGCTCAGGAATCACCAAAGAACTGCTGAAAAGCGTAGGAATATCCCACTCCTTTTTTCCGTGATAAAGCACTAAAGGAATCACAGGCATACTACTCGTTTTGTAAATTCCAGCTAAATACATGAGAAGTTGTGAATGAATATTTTTTTCTTTATACGATTTATGTTCTATCAGACAAAAAACGCCCAGCCTTTTTGATTCCGAAGATTCCGAATGTTCTGAATCTGATTGCTTTTTGATAGGTATGCTGTAGAGAATATCAGTGAATCGTTCTTGATCTGTTGCATCAATAAAGCACCCTTTCTCTATTTGTAATTTTGTAAAGTCTAGCTCTGATGTGATCTCTTTAGGCAGAGTATTTTTAAGAAAATCTACCGCATAAGTTTTTTGTGATAAAACTTGTTTGGTTATAATGTCGTGTTGGTTTAGCTCTGCCATAAGATGTTCATCTTATAATTGCTAAATAAACTAAAAACCATTAAAAAATACTTTTGAAAGCATGATCGTGATTATACCAATAAAGCCCGTGAACATGATTCCAATGGTCCATAAAAACCGACTGTCAATTTTTATATTTAGCTTATCTGTTTGAAAATCTAGCTTTACATCAAGCTGATCGATACGATCATCAAGTTTATCGATTCGATCATCAAGCTTTGTGTCAAGCTTGTCCATTTTTTCGAGCAAATACTCGTGCTAGTGGCAAATGTCACTAGTGAAAGAGTAGTTTTTGAGAACTTTCTGACTCAAGGCTAGTCTCAGAAATGTTCTGTTGTTTTTCGAGAGTTGATGTCGGCATAGGTGAGCCTAAATCTAAAGACTCAGCCTGTCAAGCATCATTTGTGACTGGCGGTCGTCACTCTCCGCCCAGCGAGCGAAGGCATCACTCGCGATTATCGATCGGCACTCCCACCCGGCGAGCAAAGCATCACCCGCAACTAGCGATCGGCACTCTCCGCCCAGCGAGCAAGGCATCACGCGAAATTGACGGTCGGAACTCTTTGCCCGCGAGTAAAACGCCACTCGCAACTAGCGGTCGACTTTCCGCCCGGCGAGCAAATCGCCACTCGCGACTAGCGGGCGTCACTCTCCGCCCAGCGATCAAAGCATCACCCACAATTGTCAATTCTCAATTATCAATTATCAATTTTCAATTGAATCCTTCGCCCAGCGAGTGCATCACTCGCGACTAGCGGGCGGTCGTCACTCTTCGCCCAGCGATCAAAGCATCACTCACAACTAGCAGTCGCCACTCTTCGCACAACAAAGCATCACTCGTGACTAGCGGTCGGCACTCCCGCCCGGCGAGTAGAACGCCACTCGTGACTAACGGTCGCCTCTCTTCGCTCAGAGATCGAAGCATCACTCGCGATTGTCCGTCGACCTCCGCCCGGGGAGCGAAGCATCACCCACAATTGTCGATTCTCAATTGTCAATTGTCAATTGAATCGTCGTCTATCGTTGCCCTGCGATCAGAGCACCGTATGATGCACACATCGTCCAATCAGTGGTCGCAGTCGCACCAGTGCCCGTGATGGTGGGAACACATCTTTTGATCGCAGGTAGCTGGCTCGCGGTGCCTAGGTCCCAAGCTTTTGTGTTGTCAGTGCCACCACTCGGCAAACCATCAGGATGCGTGCCACTTATAGCTTGTAGCTCTTCTAGCGTAAGACCCGTCGTACCTGATGGGTCAGTCTCAGCATTACCCTGTGCCCGCTTTGGGCTTTGGGGAGAGCCCTTCACACTTTGGGGTGCCTCTGTGTTCCAATAACTGTTTGTGATCGCCGAAGAAGAAGCAAAACTTCCCACCAGACCGCCTGAAACAGGAGAAGAAGTAGAAGAAGTAGAAGAAGAGACTCCACCCAGTCCACTAAAATAACTATTCACTATCATCAAAGAACCACTAGAATCACCCACCAGACCGCCTGAAAAATGGGAAAGAAAAGAAGCAGAAAAAACAGAGACTCCACCAGAACCACTAAAATAACTATTCACTATCATCAAAGAACCAGAAGCAACATAACCCACCAGACCGCCTGAACTAAAAGAAGAAGAGACTCCACCAGAGCCACTAAAATAACTATTCACTATCATCAAAGAACCATCAGTTTCACCCACCAGACCGCCTGAACTAAAAGAAGAAGAGACTCCACCAAAGCCACTAAAATAACTATTCACTATCATCAAAGAACCACCAGTTCCACCCACCAGACCGCCTGAATTAGAAGGAGAATCAGAAGAATGAACCGATCCAGAGATCACGCCTACATTGCGAATCTCAACAGTTCCATCCGTCTCACCAAATAAACCTGCACGACGAAAAGCACCATTCACCCAGAGGTTCGCGATGGTATACCCATTACCCTCAAAAGTGCCTGTAAATTTAGTTGTACCATCGCCAATCGGCACCCAGCTCCTGTCTTTACCATTGTCGATATCGATTACTGTTATCTGCTCACCTTCATCATTAGTGTTTCCATTGCCATTTTTATCAACACCCACCGTCGCTATATCAATCATTCCATTCTTGTTGGCATCAAGCAAACTAAAAAGATCAATATCTACTGCTAATTCATAACCCTTACAGCGACGAGTTGTTGGATCATCAGGGTCAACAAGGGGGCAACCACGAGAGTCACCATCACCATTCGCCGAGGTCTTATAACTTATACCCGCCCGATCGTGTCGCATGTTATCGAGCATTGTAGCGGTATATATCTCAATCAAGCCATCACCATCAGGGTCGACAGTATCAGTAGTGCTCCACACTTTCACATTAACCGTGCTATCACCTTGAAATGTTACAATATTAGGGTCATTCTCTGCATTCGATGTGATCGCATGATTGATCAACCCAGTAATATTCGCCGAAACCTTATCAGATGCATCACCTGTTCTTGTAACAGTGATTGTTTGTGAGTTCTTCTCCGCCGTGAAGTTCACAACATCAGGGCTTATCTGCAAGCCATTATCGCTTGTAAGTGTAAGTGTAATCTGCACTATTCTATCTAATGCTAAGTCTTGATTTAAAGAAATCGTATACTCAACACCTCTGTTACCCAAGATGTCATAAGAAAAAAGCATATTCTCAGAGATAATGACGCTAGGAGCAGTGCTCCTCACTGTCACATCAACCGTGCTACCATCTTGAAATGTTCTGATATTAGGGTCACTATCTGCATTCGATGCGATCGCATGATCGATCAACCCAGTAATATCCGCCGGAATCCAACTAGATGCGTCTGATTTTCTCGTGACAGTGATTGTTTGGGGGGCTTTTCCCGTGGTCTCCGTGAAGTTCACAATAGCAGGGCTTATAACCAAGACATCGTTATCGCTTGTAAGTGTAATTTGCACTGTTTTATCTGGTGCAAGGTCTTGACTCAGCGAGATCGTATATACGCCACCTGTTGAACCCGCGGTATCATCAAAAGCGAGTGTATTCTCAGAGAAAATGACCTTGCCAATAACGGGGTTCTTTGATGAATCATCAGAACACTCAAATAATAAAAAACTAGCGACCACGGCGATCAAGACACCTTTGATCACGCGAGCCACATAAAGTCTCATCCAATATTGTACAGTTTTACACATAAAACGCCTCCTCAGACATTGACCGCATTTCATTATGCCGATCTTGAAAATAAATTAAGTTAGAATCGCCTTCAATCTTGATGGGTGCTTCAACACCACGAAAAAAACAGAATAAAAGGCCGAGGGGCTCAGCAAAAGCCATCGCTTTTACTGAAATAACATGCATAATGATTGTTAGGGCTAACGCCCCGCTTGCAAAATTTTTGAGAAAAATGCCGCGAAGGCACGACCTATTTTTTTTAGAGAATAAACTAAGACCTAAGTCTAGTGTCTGTAGTTCTGTAGTTCTGTAGTTCTGTAGTTCTGTAGTTCTGTAGTTCTGTAGTTCTGTAGTTCTGTTCATCTTTCCAAGCCCCGCACAGAGCAGATATTAGTCAACAATGCCTGCACATGTTGTCAACATTTTTTATCTTTTTTGATGTCGCAACTTTGCACATGACGTGTAAAAAGGGCGGGTAAAAAAAGAGACTATTTTCTGCTGATCACAAACGATCCGCCTATGGTCGTAAGTGCTCAATCTCTTCTACAGAAAGGCCGGTGCTTCTTGAGATTACCTTAATAGAGATACCCTCTTTCAAGAGACCTTGAGCTACCTTAGCTCTGCCTTCAGTTATGCCTTCAGTTATGCCTTCAGCTCTGCCCTTAGTCATGCCCTCGATTATGCCTTCAGATCTACCCTTAGTCATGCCTTCAGCCATGCCCTTAGTCATGCCCTCAGTTATGCCCTCAGCTTTTAGCTCGTCTGCAATGGATCTCATATCTCCTCCTGCCTTTGGTGAAATGTATTGCCCAGCACTTTTTACAATAAAATTAATAGTAAATTCGCCAGTGCTAGTAATAATATAGTTAAATAAATCATCAAGCATTTTCTTATTCTCTTGAGAGATTCGTGCATAATAATCTTTGAAAAGATCTTCTAAGCGTGACCTGCTCGATAAAAACCAAATATCCTGTAGACTTTTTAAAAATGCCTGTACCGCTACAGAAAAATCGGTGAACTCTGTTTTATCTGAACGAAGATCAAGTAATTCATAGTGAAAGTCTGGTATGTATTTTTGTAAAGATTTCTTCAGATGCTCAGGAATCACCAAAGAACTGCTGAAAAGCGTGGGAATATCCCACTCTTTTTTTCCGTGATAAAGCACTAAAGGAATCACGGGCATTTTGCTTGTTTTGTAAATTCCAGCTAAATACATGAGAAGTTGTGAATGAATATTTTTTTCTTTATACGATTTATGTTCTATCAGACAAAAAACGCCCAGCCTTTTTGATTCCGAAGATTCCAAATGTTCTGAATCTGATTGCTTTTTGATAGGTATGCTGTAGAGAATATCAGTGAATCGTTCTTGATCTGTTGCATCAATAAAGTTGCCTTTCTCTATTTCTAATTTTGTAAAGTCTAGCTCTGATGTGATCTCTTTAGGCAGAGCATTTTTAAGAAAATCTACCGCGTAAGTTTTTTGTGATAAAACTTGTTTGGTTATGATGTCGTGTTGGTTTAGCTTTGCCATGAGATATTCATCTTATAATTGCTAGATAAACCAAAAACCATTAAAAAATACTTTTGAAGGCGTCAATGATGATTATACCAATAAAGCCCGTGAACATGATTCCAATGGTCCATAAAAACCGACTGTCAAGCTTTGCATCAACCCATTGTCATTTTGGGAGAACTTTAGTATCATCCCAAATTAATTTAACATTAATGATGTAATTCCAAGCTGTTGCTATAACAATACCAATTAGGTTTCCCCAATAGATACTAAGACCAAATTTAATTTCAAAAAAAATAGCAACACTATAATTAATCACAGCTCCCGTTAAGCAAACAAAATTAAACAGAAATAACCTACGAAGTAAGTAAAGGAAACCAGAAGGACTTTTTTCTTTAAATGTCCAATAATTATTCAAAACAAAATTTGTAAGAATACTTAATTCAATACCCAAAATAAGAGAATATTTGTGGGTTAAATTACATTGTTCAACACCCAACCAGAGACCCCATTGATTTATAACAACACCGCTTAAACCCACAATTGAATATTTCAAAAATTGTAAAGAAATTAATCTACCTACACTCAATTCATAAATAGAGATTAAATAACTCAGTATAACTCCTGTTGAAAATTTACTTTTACCAAATTGACGACCACGAAAAATATAACCTATCTCTTTAATACGAAGCCCACTTGAGTGAACAATTAATTCCATCAAAATCTTGAACCCTCTAGGGTTAATTGTTGGTGCTAATTTTTCAAAAGCTTCTCGAGTAAGCCCAAAATAACCGCTCATTGGATCTTTAACATCAGATGGCAAAATTATTTTTGCCAATAACGAAGCAATTTTTGATATTAATTTTCGACTACGTGACCAATTTAAGACTCCACCCCCTACTGCCTTACGACTGCCAATAACAATATCATATTCATCGCCCAATGCATCGATCATTTCAGGTAAAATATTTTCATCATGTTGCATATCTGAATCCATAACAATTAAATAATCACCCTTAGAAGCTGAGAAACCAGCAATAATTGCCGAAGAAAGACCTCTATCGTGAATTCGATGAATTACTCGAAGCCATTTTTTTTTTGAAGCGATTTCCTTAGCTAAAGTATAAGTTTTATCTGGAGAATTATCATCTACAACAATAATTTCATATTTCTTAGAGCAGGTATTCAGAACATTCTCGACCTTATTTATAACGAGAGGAAGATTTTCTCTCTCGTTATAAGTAGGTAAAATCACAGAAATTTTAGTCATTTTACCATAAAGACCAGACCTTCAACCCATTATAAGTTTTTGGATATCAAAATCACGAGAAGCCTTTCATAATACACTTAAAACACATCACTTAAAATTATATCCACACAACTTAGACCAGTGAGCGACTTAAAAATTTAGACTTGATCGAGTGTAGCCGTCAATTTTAAAAAAAAACGACCACACACACTCACAATCTTAAAAATATACTATAACATCACAGTGCTATGTGCTAAGGAGCCACAGCAATTACTTCATCACGGTTAACAAGCTGAACAATAGTTTCATATTCTGGTGAGTCTTTTTTATATTTTAACTCGGCAGCTCGAAGTAAGTGTTCATTTTTCTTTTTCTTATAAAAAAGAATCTCTTGTTCTGTTCCAGCTTTATATTTTACAAGAATTTTTTCTTTGAAAGCATAAGCTGAAGCTAGATACTTGTGAGGAGCCACTTCCCTTTCATAAATAGGAGCCAAGGCAATATATCTCTCCAATATATCAACACACTGAGGAAGATTACCTAAATCATGCTGATGTAGCACCCACTCAATATAAGTATTTGAGAGTAATTTTTCAAATTCATCACTTTCTCGAATTCTTCTATTTTGTATTTCGTCAAGTTGATAAATCGTTTTTGTAAAATAAGTAACAGCCTTCAATTTTGACCGTCTCTTAAGTATCCCAATGATTCTTTCTTCCCTAGCTTTTCTATCAATTGTTTGCCAATACCATTTTTCATTAAAATGTTTAGCCTCTGCAGATTCAGTATTGAGCCTGTCGATCTCTTTTCTCATTCTACTGATAACTGACTTTCCAGTTTGATAGTTAGACAAAGCCATGCGCAGTTTATTTCTAGAAAAAGCTTTACTTAACTTAGTTAAGTCATCAAGAGAAGAAACATAAGCACGATAGTCTTCATTATGCCACTTCATTTCAGACTCAATAGCAATCTGTTCGAGAGTCTTATTTTTTTGATTTTGGACCTCAATATCAGTTGGCTGTTGAGCTGTTGGTTGTTGAGCTGTTGGTTGTTGAGCTAATAAGCTAAGCCCAATAAAATTGAAAAAAAATATCCCAACAAACACTTTTATTATTTTTTTATATTCATTCATTTTCATACCTCTTTGTAGAATTTACGAGTAATTATTCTTACCCAATATATCGGATTTAGTCATAACTGAACTTAAAAAATTATATTCTTTATAACTCTCTTTAGTCGATATAGTCGATATTTTTTTATTTTGATACACATAAACAAATAAATCATCCCCCACGTACCATCATAAATATCAAATATACACCATCCATCAAGTTCTTTTTTTCTGTCCTCTCCATAACCTTCTCAACATATGACATATTCATGTTTATCGAATCTAATTCAAGAAGCATACTGAAAGCAATCTCTCATCGAATAAGTAATACTTCAGCAACTATATTAATTTTTTATATTTTTACAGAAGAATGGAGTATTGCTCTAAAAGCAGGAACAATTGAAGCTTTTGTTAAATTTATTTGGTTTTATTTTCACGAAAGGTTATGGAACCGCATTAAATTTGGAAAAAAACGCTGGAAGCCCTTTGTACTATGGTTTACAGGCCTTCCTTTTAGCGGAAAAAGTATTTTAGCGAATAATATTTTTACTATTTTAGAAGAAAAAGGTATTCAAGTGCAAAGACTAGATGGTGATGATGTAAAGACTTTATTGCCTACACAAGGCTTCACTAGAGAAAAAAGAAATACTTACTTAAAGAGGATGGGTTATTTTGCTAGCATTCTCGAAAAAAATCAAGTTACCGTAATCGCTTCATTTATTTCACCTTTTGAAATCAGTCGAGCGTATAATAAAAAGATTAATCATCGTTATATTCAAGTATATGTATCTACACCAATTAATAAATGTAGAGAAAGAGATGAATGGGGACTTTTTAATAAAGCAGACAAAGGAGAACTTCAAAACTTTATTGGAGTAAATGAACAATACGAACCTCCTCACAATTCAGAAATCAATGTAGATTTATCTAGTATAAGCGAAAAAGAGGCAACAAAGAAAATTATGCAATATCTTAACAGTAAACTCTTTTAATCATTTAGAACTATTGCAAAATAAATTGAAACGGCCAAGCTGATCACTAAACGTGGTGACTTAATTCAAGCGTTAGATGTAAAATTTAAATATTAAATATGAGAAAAAATAATTCAATGCAAAATGTAATTTCATTAGAAAAAAAATTACTATCTACAATCCCAATCCAATATGATTGGTCATTTTCAGATAAGACAATAAAAGACACATCATATATTACACACGGCTTCTATACTTATCCCGCCAAATTTATTCCTCAATTATCAGCAAGAATAATTAAAGAATACAGTGAAAAAGATGATATAGTGATTGATCCTTTTATGGGAAGCGGAACAACAATAGTTGAAGCAATTGTAAACAATAGAATTGGTATAGGAATAGATATTAATGAAATTGCAGTATTATTAGCGAAGGTAAAAACAACACCAATAAATTATAGTTTATTGGTAAATAAATTTTCTAATTTAATGTTTGAATTAAATCATAAATTGGATAATAATTTTGAAAATGAACTCGAAAACGCAAAAAAACAATTATCTCTAAATGAGCGAGTTGATTACTGGTTTAAACCTCACATAAAAAATAAATTAATGATTATATTAAACTCAATTCTTAATATTGAGAATAAAGATATCAAAAACTTTTTTCTAATTAACTTCGCTCAAATTTTAAAATCTTGTTCAATTTGGTTACAAAAAAGTGTAAAACCTACAAGAGATTTTAATAAAAAAGAAATAGACCCACTTTATAAATTCGAGTGGCAAGCAAAAAAAATGATAAAAAAATTCAGAGACTTTGATAATTTATTAGACGACAATATAAAAAATAATATTTCAAACTATCGCACCATAAAAAATAATGATGCAAGAGATTTGCCCTGTGAAGATAGTAAAGCTACATTAATCATAACTAGCCCACCTTATGTTACTTCTTATGAATACGCAGATTTACATCAATTATCTTCATTATGGTTTGGTTATTTAAATAAATTATCTGATTTTAGAAAAAAATTTATTGGGAGTTCTGCTCGTAAACGAGAGAAAATAAACCTTTTGAGTAAAAATGCGGATGACATTATTGCGAAATTAGGCAATAATAAAAAATCAGTAGAAGTTGAAAGTTATTTTGCGGATATGTTAGAAAATTTTATTGAAATGAAAAGAGTTTTAAAGATAGGTGGTAAAGCAGCTATTGTTATAGGTAACACAAGATTAAATGGAGTAAAAATATTAAATGCCGAAGTTTTCAAAGAGCAGTTTGAAAATATTGGTTTTAAAACTAATAAAATTATTCACAGAGAAATTCCGTCTAAAATGTTACCTTCAACAAGAGACCCTAAAACTGGAAAGTTTACAAAAGCAACAAATAGCAAAAAAACTCTTGTTTATCCAACAGAATACATTTTAATAATGGAGAAAATTTGACTATGACAAAATTTACAATTGACGACTTATTTCTTATATATGACAAGCATAAGAAAAAATATAAGAAAAACACTTATAAATTTATAAGCCAAATATTAACATACGCTAAACCACTGCATAAAGAAAGTTTTACTGGAAATGACCACGAGCAATCATGGAGAGCATTTAAAAGTAAGAATCTTGAAAAATTAATTATGTATATTATTGAAGATCAAATTAGTGATTTGGGTTTGAAAATTGTTAATGGTAATCAACTTGAAAGAACGAAAGAAATAAATTTATCAGAAGAATTATCAAATATTAAAAGAAATTTATTGATAGATTATGGAGAATTTGGATACCATTTACCAAATGTTGATATTATTATTTATGAACCAAAATTATATAAAGTAATTGCTGTCTTATCAAGCAAAGTAACCATGCGAGAAAGAATAGCACAAAATGGATATTGGAAATTAAAATTATCTTCTCAAAAACTGACTAAACATATAAAAGTTTATTTTGTTACACTAGACGAAGATGAAACTTTAACAACTAAAATACCCACAAAAAAAGGACGTGCAATTGTTGAAGTAGATTTGGACGGTAGCTATGTTTTAAATGAAACTAAAATTGAAGAGAGTAAAAAAGTAAAATCATTTGATAGATTTATAGATGATCTTATGGAAATTCTAAAATAATGATGAAAAAACAAGAATTAATAATTGAATCTTTGAAATTTTTCAATACAAAATTGTATAAATAGAAATAATCTTCTCATTCTATGTCTTATTTATACCATAACTAGATGAAATTTAAAATTGCTGTTTTAAGTGGAGATGGTATTGGTCCAGAAGTGATGGATGTTGCTTTAGAAGTTTTACTCACTATTTTTAAATCATGCCCTCATCAAATTATTTTTAAAGAAGCCTTAGTTGGTGGAGCCGCTATTGATAAATTTGGGCAAGCTCTGCCCAAAACAACATTAGATGTGTGCGAAGAATCTGATGCTATTTTTTTTGGCTCTGTAGGAGGTCCTAAGTGGGAGCATTTACCTCCAGAAGAACAACCAGAACGAGCTGCCCTTCTCCCTTTACGAAAACATTTTCAATTATTTGCAAATATTAGGCCAACAATGATATACCCTGAACTAAAAAACTCATCTCCTCTTAAAGTTGAAATCACTCAAAAAGGAGTAGATTTATTAATTATGAGAGAGCTTACAGGTGACGTTTATTTTGGACAACCAAAAGGTAGAGAAATAAAAAATGGTGAAGAGAGAGCTTTTGATACAATGCTTTATCACCGCTACGAAATAGAACGAATCGCCCGCTTAGCTTTCAGTACCGCTCAAAAAAGAAGAAAGATTGTTCATAGTATTGATAAAGCTAACGTATTAACAACGATGGTATTTTGGCGGGAAGTTGTGGAAGAGATTCATAAAGACTTTCCTGATATAATACTTAAACATCTCTACGTCGACAATGCTTCCATGCAACTTATTTCAAATCCTTCTCAGTTTGACGTAATGCTTTGCCCTAATTTATTCGGTGATATTCTTTCAGACGAGGCTAGTCAAATTACTGGCTCTATTGGAATGCTCGCGTCGGCTTCTTTAGGTACTCAAAATAAAAGTGGCCGAAACTTTGGTCTTTATGAACCAGCAGGAGGTTCAGCTCCTGACATTGCTGGGAAAGGTATTGCTAACCCAATCGCTCAAATTCTTTCAGGTGCATTAATGATGCGGCATTCACTTGGTATGCATGATGAAGCGACCAAGATTGAAAAAGCGATTCGTCAAACAATCGCCAAAGGCTTTCGAACACAAGACCTTAGTTATCATAAAGATGATAATATTGTGGGTACCCAAATCATGAAAAAAGAAATTCTTAAGACACTTACAAATTTATGAGTTTTCGTAAAACATTTAAAAACAAATTAATTCAACTAACCAAGGAATATCTCAAAAAGTATAAAATAAGTGTCTCTATTCCTAATTCCATTTTTAACCAAACAACTCTCGATTATACTCCTAAATTTGAGATGGGGCATTATGCTTCTAATCTTGCCATGTTGTTGGCGAAACAACTCAAAGAAAAACCTCATGATATTGCTGAGCGTTTGATATTTTACTTTTTAAATGATTCTTTTTTTAATTTGAATATTCAAAAGATTGATATTGCTGGTCCTGGTTTTTTAAATTTTTTCTTACAAACTAGAGTATTCTTTTTTTTTTTTCAAAAGCAATTTTCTTTAGAAAAATGGCTCGATTCTGCATTTGAAATCAACCTAAAAAATAATCAAGATAAAATTCATTTTGAATTTGTTTCTGCAAATCCTACTGGGCCTCTGAATATTGTTTCAGCTCGCTCTGCTGCAGTGGGAGATTCTATTTGTCGTGTTCTAAAGCGAGTTAAAAAAAAGGTATTTAAAGAATATTATGTAAATGATTTTGGAAATCAAGTTCATCTTCTTGGTGTCTCTTTTGCTATTCGTCACCTTCAATCAAAGGGTATTTCCGTTAATATACCTGAAAATGGTTATCATGGAGAATATATTAAGGCTATTCTTGGTGAAATTCTTAAAGCGAAAGAATTACCTGAAACTTTAAAAGAGATAACAAGTCTAAAAGAAAAATCAAAAGAAGAGGTTGACTCTTGGATAAATAAAGCTGCCTACTTTTTTACTCCTTTAGCCATTGAGTTTTTTTTAAATCTTCACAAAAAAGATTTAAAAGATTTTCGAGTAGATTTTAATCATTTTTTCTCTGAAAAATCATTACATGAAGAAGGTCTTGTAGAAAAGGCTTTTCAATTACTTCTTGAGAGAGGCTATGTTTATCAGAAAGAAAAGGCGTCTTTTTTTAAAAGTACCCATTTTAATGATAATAAAGACCGTGCTTTAAAGAAAAAAGATAGTACATCTACTTATTTTTTAGCAGATATTGCTTATCATTTAAGTAAATTTGAAAGAGGCTACACTCAAATTTACGATATCTGGGGCCCAGACCATCATGGTTATATCTCTAGACTGAAAGGAGCGATGAAAGCCTCTTATGATAATTTTGAAAAAAGTAAGAAGTCTTTTGAAGTTTTAATTGTTCAACAAATAAATTTGCTAGAGCAAGGAAAGGTCGTCAAGATGAGTAAGAGACTGGGTAAATTTGAGAGTATGAGAGATTTAATTAAAAAAATACCCATTGATGTAAGTCGTTATTTTTTTGTTTCTCGTTCACAAAGCCAACACTTAAATTTTAACTTAGAGCTTGCTTTAGACGAAAGCCATAAAAATCCTGTTTATTATATTCAATATGCTCATGCCAGAATTTATTCTATTTTTAAAGAATATTTAGGGGAAAAAATATCATCCGAATCAACAAAAAGTGCATTTAAAATAAATATTTTATTAGAATCTTTGAATGATAGAGATTTAATCACTACTCATGCACAAAAATTATTTTCGAAAGGTGATAGAGAACAACTTATTTTTGAACTTTTTAAATTTATCGATGAATTAGAGATGATTTCTGAAAATTTAGAGATACATAAACTTACGATTTATCTTTACAATCTGGCCCACTGTTTCACAAAATTATATCACCATCCAGAAAATCGCATTATTGACTTACTTAACAATGAATCAGAAACAAAACACGCTGAAGGTTTATTATTACTTCGCTTATGTCAGGTAACAGCAATGATTTTAAAAGAAGGCCTTAGCCTGCTCGGAATCAGTACACCCACAACAATGTAAATATTTCTTGCTAAGTGAGTAAGCCGATAATTTTTTTACTGTCTGGAACAGTCTTTATATTTTTCACAATATGAAATATAGACAAAAATCTTAGTATATAATAAGCAACATCAATTTCATACCAAAAGAAACCTTGCTTAGCTGAATGTCTATAGTGATGATGATTATTATGCCAACCCTCACCCATCGTAATTATCGCTAGAAAAAAATTATTACGAGAATCATCACCTGTTTGATATCGCTTCGTGCCCCAAACATGAGCTAGTGAGTTGATACTAAAAGTAGCATGCCATAAAATAACAAGACCAAGAAAAAAGCTAAAAAACAGCCCAGGAAGACCTAAAAATAAAAAATAAAGAAAACCCATACAAACAGTAGGAACTGCAGAATATTTATTTAACCAAACAAGCTCTGGAAATTTTGCAAAATCTTTAATCAACTCAAATCTTGTTTCGTTGTATTTATCTTTAAAAAACCAACCAATATGAGCATACCACAACCCCCCCTGTCTCGGAGAGTGAACATCCTGTTCTTTATCAGAAAACTTATGATGTTGTCTGTGAGTACTTGCCCACCACAAAACACCCCCTTGACCCGTTGCTTGAGAGAAAAAAGCAAGAATAAACTGAAAAAAACGATTTGTTTGAAAAGTATGATGAGAAAAATAACGGTGATACCCAATGACCGAAGAGAACATGCCAATTACATAAAAAACAGCGAGAAAAATGACTTCTCTTAGCCCGACACCCCCTGTGTATATGGAAACAAACGGTAAAAGGTGTATTATTATTATCGCAAAGGTGGATGCTCGAAGCTCTTTTTTACCCGAGGAACTCACTCCATCTTTTAATCTCTCTTTTTTTATACGACCTAAATATTTAATTTTCATTAGTTTCAAAACCTATACAGTGTACAGTATCTAGGCTGATTAACTCTTGTCAAGATGAATATATTAAAATATCAAATTTTATCTTTAATTCAATTATTTTTTCTATCTTTGGAGAGTGCGGGATAAGAATTCACTTTTGAAATACTACGCTCTGCTCACTGAAAAAAGAACCTATCATGACTGTCAATCGGCTACTCTTCGCCCAGCGAGGGAACACCGTATAATGCATATACACAGCCGGCTGGTTATTGAACCGGCATTCTCTGCCCAGCGAGTAGGGCACCGTATGAGGCACACATCGTCCAGTCAGTGGTGGGTGGGGTGGTACTCGTATCGACAGTGGGAACGCATAGCTTAACCGCAGGCAACTGCATATTAGTACCTAGGTGCCAAGCTTTTGTGTTATCATTGGTCATATCGTTAGGGGTGGTATCATGAGGCAGACCAGATGGGTAAGCAGAAATAGCAGCACCACTGCTTGTCATCAGCCCAGTAAACGTAAGACCATCATCACCATTGTCCACAATACCACCCTCTGCCCGCTTATCGCTGAGCAGCATTCGTTCAACGCCATTCACACTTTGAGGTGTGTCTGTGTTCCAATAACCGTTTGTGATTGTCGGAGAAGCCTTAGAATGATCGAAAAAAAAACCCACCAAACCTCCTACATAAACAGTAGGAAAAGTAGCAGTAGTAGCAGCAGAAGAAGAGATTTCAGCAGAACCACCAAAATAAGAATCGGTGATCAGCAAAGAAGTTCCAATGGTTCCAGGGGTTTCAGGGGTTTCTTCATTAGGAACATTATAAACATCATAGCGAGCTACCAAGCCACCTGAATAAGAAGAAGAATCAGAAGAAGAAGAAGATGAAGAAGAAGAAATTTTACCAGAATTACTAAAATAACTATTCATTATGCTCAAAGAATTACGAAAAGAACCCACCAGACCACCTGAATAAGAAGAAGAATCAGAAGAAGAAGAAGATGAAGATGAAAAAATTCCACCAGAACCACTAAAATAGCTATTAATTATTTTCCCACCACGAATAGACTGACCCACCAGACCGCCTGAATAAGACTCAGCAGAATGAGAAGAATTAATAGAAGAAGAGAAGACACCAGAACCACTAAAATAACTATTAATTATTGTCACAGTAGGAGAAGAACCCACTAGACCGCCAGAATAAGAATTAGAATTAGAATTAGAAGTAGAAGCAGGAAGTAAAGAAGATGAAGAAGAAACTTGACCAAAACCACTAAAATAACTCTTAATTATTGTCAAATGACCAAGAACAACATTACCCACCAGACCGCCTGAATAAGAAATAGAATTTCTAGCAGCAGAAGAAGTAGCCGAAGAATGAATTGAGCCAGAGATAATCTCCACATTACGAATGGTCACCGTTGTTCCACCCGTCACACCAAATAAACCCGCATAAACATTATTTGTAGAAGAAGTAATATTTACCCAAAGGTTCGTGATGGTATGACTGTTACCCTCAAAAGTGCCTGTAAATCGACTTGCATCAGTACTCGTCGAATTATCGCCAATCGGCATCCAGCTCGTGTCTTTGTTTGTGTCAATCACTTCCACCTGCTTGTCATTGGTATCCGTTGTATCGCCATCGGCATTTGTATCAATGCCAATCATCGTCGTATCAATATCCCCATTTTTGTTGGCATCAAGTAAACTCAAAAGATCAATATCTACTGCTAATTCATAACCGTTGCAAACATCACTTGGGCAACCACTCGAATCACCAGGCTCACCCGCCAAGACATTAGCCTCAGTTTTATAACTTGTGCCCGCTAGATTGTGTCGCATATTATTGAGCATCTCAGCGGTATATATCTCAATCAAACCATCACGATCAGGGTCGGCAGGGGTAGTATTATTCACTGTCACATCAACTGTGCTATTACCATCTTGAAATATTGTGATAGTAGGGTCACTATTCGCACCCGGTGTGATCGTATGATGGATAATACCAGTAATATCCTCAAAAATCATATCAAAGACACCTGCTTTTCTTGTAATAGTGACTGTTTGAGGAACTTTTCCCGTGGTCCCCGTGAAATTCACAACATCAGGGCTTATCTGCAAGGCATCGTTGTCAATTGTAAATGCAATTTGTACTGTTTTATTTAATATTGGGTCTTGACTTAACGAGATCGTATACTCGACGCCTGTTTCACCCGCGGTATCATCAAAAGCAAGCGTATGTTCAGAGATAATAACGTTGCCGATAGGGGCGGTACTCCTTACTATCACATTAACTATATTACCATCTTGAAATGTTGTGATATTAGGGTCACTATCTGTATCCGATGCGATTGTATGATTAATCATACGAGTAATATCCGCCGGAATCATATCAGAGGCACCTGCCTTTCTTGTAATAGTGACTGTTTGAGGAGCTTTTCCCGTGGTCTCCGTGAAATTCACAACAGCAGGGCTTATCTGCAAGATATCGTTAACGCTTGTAAGTATAATCTGCACTGTTTTATTTGCTGCCAAGTCTTGACTTAATGAAATCGTATACCCACCACCTGTTAGACCCGAGGTATCATCAAAAGCAAGCATATTCTTAGAGATAATAACCTTCCCAATAACAGATTTATCCGGATTATTTGGATTGTTTGGATTGTCTATCTTTGATGAATCATCAGAACACTCAAATAATAAAAAACTAGCGACCACAGCGATTAAACCACCTTTGATCACGCAAGTCATATAAAATTTCATCCAATATTTTATATTTTTACACATAGAATACCTCCTCAAACATCGACCACACATCCATCATGCCGATCTTGCAAATAGATAAGTTAAAGTCGCCCTCAATTTTGATGAGTTTATGACCACCACTCTTGGTGCTTATCGCACAAAAGTTAAGTCTAGTCGACAATACCTGCTTGTCAACATTTTTTTTATATCTATTTGAGAGATATTCTATATCTTTAAACTTAATTATCACACTTCAAAATGAAAAGAACAAGAGTTTTTCTTAATTATCAACTAATCTATGTAATAGTCTAGTCCACCTTAGCTGTTTCTCGAGCAGTCTACTCGTACTAGTGGCAAATGTCACTAGTGAAAGAGTAATTTCTGAGAACTTTCTGATTTAAGACTAGTCTCAGAAATGTTCTGTTGTTTTTTGAGAGTCGATGTCGGCATAAGTAGATCTAATTTTAAAGCCTCAGCCTGTCAAACACCTTTAGTAACTGCCGGGCGGTCAGCCACCCTTCGCTCAGCGAGCAAAGCATCACTCGCGACTAGCGATCGCCACCCGCAACTATCGGTCGGCTCTCACTCAGCGATCAAAGCATCACTAGCGATCGTCGCCCTCCGCTCTCCGAGCAAGGCATCACCCGAAATTAACGGTCGGCACTCTTCGCCCAGCGAGCCAAGCGTCACTCGTAACGGCGGTCGACACTTCGCCCAGAGAGTGCATCACTCGTGAATCAGTCCGCGATGTCTACCTTCGCCCTGCGAGTAAATCGCCATCGCGATTGTCGGTCGGCACTCCCGCCCAGCGAGCGAAGCATCACCCGCAATTACCGGTCGGCTTTCCGCCCAGCGAATAAAACGCCACTCGTAACGGCGGTCGACACTTCGCCCAGAGAGTGCATCACTCGTGAATCAGTCCGCAATATCTACCTTCATTCAAAGATCAAAGCACCGTCGCGATTGTCGGTCGGCACTCCCGCCCAGCGAGCGAAGCATCACCCGCAATTACCGGTCGGCTTTCCGCCCAGCGAATAAAACGCCACTCGTAACGGCGGTCGACACTTCGCCCAGAGAGTGCATCACTCGTGAATCAGTCCGCAATATCTACCTTCATTCAAAGATCAAAGCACCGTCGCGACTGTCGATCGACACCCTCCGCCCAGCGATCAAAGATCAAAACGCCACTCGCAACTGGCGGTTGGGGCACTCTTCGCCCTGCGAGCAAAGCATCACTCGCGACTATCGGTCAGCACCATCCGCCCAGCGATCAAAGATCAAAACGCCACTCGCAACTGGCGGTTGGGGCACTCTTCGCCCTGCGAGCAAAGCATCACTCGCGACTATCGGTCAGCACCATCCGCCCAGCGATCAAAGATCAAAACGCCACTCGCAACTGGCGGTTGGGGCACTCTTCGCCCTGCGATCAAAGCATCACTCGTAACGGCGGTCGACACTTCGCCCAGAGAGTGCATCACTCGTGAATCAGTCCGCGATGTCTACCTTCGCCCTGCGAGTAAATCGCCATCGCGATTGTCGGTCGGCACTCCCGCCCAGCGAGCGAAGCATCACCCGCAATTACCGGTCGGCTTTCCGCCCAGCGAATAAAACGCCACTCGTAACGGCGGTCGACACTTCGCCCAGAGAGTGCATCACTCGCGACTGTCGGTCGCCACTCTTCGCCCGGGGAGCAGAGCACCACTCGCGACTGGCGGTCGGCCGTTTATCGTTGCCCGGGGAGCAGAGTACCGTATGACGCACACATCGTCCAATCAGTGGTCGCAGTCGCACCAGTGCCCGTGATGGTGGGAACACATAGCTTGATCGCAGGTAATTGCATATTGGTGCCAAGATCCCAAGCTTTTGTCTCGTCAGTGGCACCACTCGGCAAACCATCAGGATGCGTGCCACTTATAGCTTGTAGCTGGGCTAGCGTAAGACCCGTCGCACCTGCTACGTCCACCATAGCACCATTTGAAGCTACAATGTTACCATTTCCGAGCATTTTTTTAACGCCATTCGCACTTTGAGGTGCGTCGATATTCCAATAACTGTTTGTGATTGTCAAAGTACGAGCAACAGAAACAGAAGAAAAAGAACCCATCAGACCACCTGAAAAAGAAATACCAGCAGAAGCAGAAGAAATCTTACCAGAACCACTAAAATAACTATTCACTATCATTAAAGAATCAGAATTAGAAGGAGAAGTAGAAGTAGAAGAACCTACCAGACCACCTGAAAAAGCAACAGCAGCAACAGAAGAAGAAGCAGAAGAAGAGATCGTACCAGAACCACTAAAATAACTATTCACTATCATCAAAGAACCACCAGAATCACCCACCAGACCGCCTGAAGAAGAAGAAGAAGCAGAGGAAGCAGAAGCAGAAACCCCACCAGAACCACTAAAATAACTATTCACTATCATCAAATTACTAAAACTCCCCACCAGACCGCCTGAAAAAGAAGAAGAAGAAGCAGAAGAAGAAATCCCACCAGAACCACTAAAATAACTATTCACTATCGTCAAAGAACCACCAGAAACCCCCACCAGACCGCCTGAAAAAGAAGAAGAAGAAGCAGAAGAATGAACCGATCCAGAGATCACGCCCACATTGCGAATCTCAACAGTTCCATCCGTAAAACCAAATAAACCTGTATCAGAAAAAGAACCATTCACCCAGAGGTTCGCTATGGTATGGTTGTTACCCTCAAAAATGCCTGTAAATTTAGTTGTATCATCGCCAATCGGCTCCCAGCTTGTGTCTTTGCCCGTGCCTGTATCAATCACTCTCACCTGCTTATCATCGTCATCATCATCGTCATCGGCATTCACGCAATCATCGATAGCATCGGCATCTGTATCAATGCAAATTAGCTTCGTATCAATCATCCCATTCGCTTCATCTGCATCTCCACCACCTCTATCAAGCAAACCCTTAAGATCAATATCATCTATTAGCTCATAACCCTTGCAGCGACGAGTTGATGAATCAGCAGAGTCAAAGGGGCAACCGCTAGAGTCACCAACAACATCCTTATCATCCGAGATCTTATAACTTGCACCCGCCCGATCGTGTCGCATATTATTGAGCATTGTAGCGGTATATATCTCAATCAAGCCATCACCATCAGGGTCGGCAGTCTCAGTGCTCCACACTCTCACATCAACCGTATTACCATCTTGAAATGTTGTGATATTAGGGTCATTCTCTGCATTCGATGTGATCGTATGATCGATCAACCCCGTGATATCCGCCGGAATCTTATTAAATACACCATTTACATCTGCTTTTCCTTTAACTATGATTGTTTGGGGGCCTTTTCCCGTGGTCTTCGTGAAGTTCACAACAGCAGGGCTTATAACCAAGGCATCGTTATCGCTTGTAAGTGTAATCTCCACTGTTTTATCTAGTGCCGAGTCTTCACTTAACGAGATCGTATACTCAACACCTGTACCGCCCAGTATGTCATAAAAAGAAAGTGCACTCTCAGAGAGAATGACCTTGCCAATAACAGATTTATCTGGATTGTTCGGATTATTCGGGTTATTTGGATTGTTTCGGTTGCCCATCTTTGATGAATCATCAGAACACTCAAATAATAAAAGACTAGCGACCACAGCCATCAAGCCACCTTTGATCACGCGAGCCACATAAAGTCTCATCCAATATTGTACAGTTTTACACATAAAACGCCTCCTCAGACATTGACCGCACATCCACTACGCCGATCTTCCAAATAGATTAAGTTAGAATCGCCTTCAATCTTGATGGGTGCTTCAACACCACGAAAAAAATAAAATAAAAGACCGAGGACCTCAGCAAAAGCCATCGCTCTTGCTGAAATAACATGCATGATAATTAGGGCTAACGCCCCGCTTCTAAAATTTTTGAGAAAAATGCCGCGAAGGCACGACCTATTTTTTTTAGAGAATAAACTAAGACCTAAGTCTAGTGTCTGTAGTTCTGTAGTTCTGTAGTTCTGTAGTTCTGTAGTTCTGTAGTTCTGTAGTTCTGTAGTTCTGTAGTTCTGTAGTTCTGTTCATTTTTCCAAGCCCCACACAGAGACAGTCTCAGTCAACAATGCCTGCACATGTTGTCAATATTTTTATCTTTTTATATCTATTTGAGAGATATTCTGTATCTTTAAACTTAATTATCACACTTCAAAATGAAAAAAACAAGAGTTTTTCTTAATTATAAACTAATCTATATAATAGTCTAGACCACCTAGCTGTTTGTCGAGCAATCTACTTTAACAATAACCTTAAAGAGCAACTGGAGTGCAAGGCTAATCACCTAATTCACAGGCAAATTCTGTCGAGCTAATACTAAGACTTGTTATGGGAAAGCTTTTAAAAATAAGTCCTGGATCTTGTATAAATTTATCTTTTTTGGTATCATAGCTGTTACCAGACAGCTCCAAACCAAAAGAAGGGACCCATATACTACCAAAATCTGTTTCCTTAAACTTTATTCTCAAGCTTTTATATTTCCGAATAATTTCCAAATATTCACTATCAACACCAAAACCATGTTTTGTTTTATAAAAAGGATCTTGGGTACTAATATCACTCAAAGTAAGATCATTTTTATAGATAGGCTCTTTATTAAAAAAACGAAACCAATGAGGGCTGACAAAACATAAGGTTAATGTACCCATACCATATTTACATTTTAAAATTTTTCTAAGCTTATGCGTATCAACAATGTCACACTTCTGCTTCCCAATGATACCTAAAATTGTTTTAAAAGGCATACCAATCTTAACTTCACCAACCATTTTTTGATCAATTATAATTTTTTCGCTATGGATTAAATTAACGCTAAAAAAAATACTAATCAAAAATATAGCTATTTTATTTTTACAAATTATTTGCATACGATCTTGGTAAATTCAATCTTTATACACCAATTAAAAACCTCCTCGCAGTGGCACCCAAGTTTTCAATTCACCTCAAGGCGGTAGGTGATGAAGTAGGATGACCTCTCAAGTACTGTTTCTCATTAACTCTTTCAAAAGGTATTGTGGAATTGAGATCAACAATATAAGCTTTAGGTTTGAGAATCTTTTTATGATCAAGAGATGCCGAATTAAAATTAAAATTAATGCACATAGAGGGCTCACTCAAAATCACAACTAATCCAACTTCAGGATTATCATAATATACGGTTAATTCAGAACGGGGATAGGCCTTTCTAACTTCGTTATATAAAGTTCCAATACCAATACTCTTTTTAGTCTTAAACCCATTTTTTTGATAAATAGACATAGTGCTTACTAAATGACCATTCTCCACGATCAACTCTAATTTTTTATTATAATAATAACAGTTCAGAAAAAAACCACCTGAAAATTGATTTTTACTACATCGTTTTAAAAGTGACTGAACTTCCTTCAGAGGTCTACCCAATCTTATTTCGCCAATACCCCCTTTCTCAATCCACAAACCAATATTTTTCCCTTCTAAATTTAACGATGAAGTTAAAATAAAAAGTAAAAAGAAAATATTTTTTATAATATTCATAAAATATTTCTTAATCATCTATTAATATGGGTACTAGTTGGTAAGATCTACTTTTGTAGATAATATCATATGATAATTCTGTTGAAAACTTAAATGCCACAGCAATACTTTCAACTTGATCAGACTTTTTAGGTTTATAAATATATATTTGTTCAGTATCGAAATAAAATGTTTGAAGTATTCGCTCCTTTTTGTTTCGAGGATCTATAACTGCAATTGCTGTTTGACTTCCCTTCTTTTGTAAAGCAATAAAATATTCTTTATAATTATCTTTATTTAGGTCATATCTAAGTATAAAAGAATAGCCTAGAAAATTAAAATCTTTTTTTTCGCTTTCAAGTAAGAAAAATTTATCCATAATTTGATATTCTTTTAATGTAAAATTTTTTTCAAGTATCAATTCAATTTCACTGTTCCCACACGAACAAATAATCAAGGTAGTAAAAAACAATTTCATTAATGTCATATAAAAAAATTTCACTATCTATAGTTAATATTTAGATTTGGTAAATATCTTCTAAAATAATCAATTGGGTTATATCTTGTATCGCGATTAAGTCCACCTTGGGTTGTAAAATGCAAATGAGGTGCATTAGTATTTCCACTACGGTTCACTAGTAAATATCATACCCTCAATTTCTTCACAAATATCCAATTTGGTATTTGTGAACATAATACTCAATTTCGACATATTTTTTATAATCCTTTCGGTCAAATTATCATTTTGATCAATTTCAAGTACATAAATGACTTCTTTTTTTTTAGCATCTTTGTAAGAGGTGATATGCCAAACAACCTGTTCTTTATTGTTAGAAAGACATTTCCCAAAAAATGCTCTTGATTCTCCGACCAAAGAACCATTCTTGTAATGATACTCCTTGCTTGGATAGGAGTATCTACCTTGACTTGCTTCTCCTTCCATGGGACCATTGCTAATTGAATGAATATAAATTGAAGTATTCATATCGCAATGATTACAACCCTTTCCTGACAGTATCAGATATGGAGATTTATTTATAGTCTTTAGCAGACCAATAAACTTTACTTCATATAAAGTTGTTTGGAACTTTATACCATTTTTAAAATAAAGGATGCTTTGAATCTTTTCTTGTTTTTTACTTGAAACATTAATTTTCTGGGATTCAATGTTTCTAGGGAGCCAGCCATCTAATTCTTTATTATTTCTAGCATTTAAAAGATTGGTCGTGCCCATTACTAAAAAGATAACAATGCGAATTATTATAATATTGCGCTTCATTTAAGGGCCACCTCGTTGGTATATCCAAGGCCCGTTAGGAGCATAGTAATATCTAGGATAAGTAAAGCCTAGAATAAATTTCAAATCGACATGGACATACCTTGAAGGCCCATAATAAGCAATTCTATTAAATAAACTCGACCTGTAGGCCACACTAGCTGTTCGTTGAGCAGTATAACCTGAGATAGATATGTCAGCAGCATCACCATAAGCGTGCTGACTGTGTTTGACAGCTCATGTCGAAGTAAGCACTCTTTTAATCAGCATCTTTCAATTCACCTCGAGGCGGTAGTAGATATGGCTTTCAATTTCTTTAACTACTTTAAAGGCAACGTCAAGGGTTTCGCCACGGAGGTCAAGAAGGGTAGTGCCATCTACTTTGGTAACTTTAACATAGTCAAGAAAATATGATGCTTTTCGTTTTTTGCTACGAAAGCCACCAGTAAAATGTTCTTTCTTTTGATGGGGACCTACTTCAAACCTTTCATCAGTATAGCCACTGACATCTTCTCGATAATCTACGATGATTGTTTCATTCGTATTATTATAAATATCAAAGCTGTGCCCTGGCCCCTCTCCTATACACTGAAAAGCAATAAGCAAACAGAATATAGACATAAAATATAAATTTTTATTCTTCTTCATCTTCAATACACTCCTCTCTAAAAAACATCTTAGCAACTTATATAAAAAAAAATCAACACGAGCAAGTATCAAATCAACAATTAACCACATCCTAACCCCTCATCCCTAACCCTCCAAAAAACACCACCAAAAAAAAAGACCCAACCCAGCCTCTACATAATTTACCTTATGGTAAGCTGTCACCCTTCGACAAGCTCAGGGATCAACAGCACATAAAACAACCTCGTGTCGTTTTATTTTCCCATAAGGTGAAATTATGCAGCATTGCACCTCATGTGCAATGTCCAGACTGGGCTTCACTCTCTCTTATTCGGCTCGCTTGATTTCTAAGCCGTGAAAGCGTGGAAGGCTAGCTACGCAACCATCCCACCCTTCCACAGCCACCAACGATAAAAATTCTCTTTTTTATGCCACCTTCTTTCACAGCCTTTGGCTGTGTACTTTCTTCAGTTAAAAAAAAAAGGATAGATAATATCTAGTAATAATATCGACAGCACTTTTAGCCACGATATGCTCGCCACCGTCGCACGGGAGGTGGGGGGCGGGCTAAACAGATCACCATAAACCTCGTTCACCCAACTTGCCTTGAGCAAGTTGAGCACACGGCGGCTGTCAGTCGAAGGCACGGGGGGGCTAGATTAGTTTAATTCATACCCGGACTTACGAGAGTCAATGATTCTAAGCTTGGAGTTGTGCATGCAATTCTTATCGGGGTGAAGGTAATAGCTTGCCTTCTTTCTGATAGCATCTAATTGTTGATAAAAATCATGGTCGCTTTCACGGCAATCTGCAACCACGCGTTTTTTTGCTACATCATACATCGTACAATGGAAGGTCTCTTTATCATATCTGCTCATAAAAAAGCTAATCACCATTTTTAACCATCGTTTTTTGCATTGATCAAATATCTTCATCGTATTCACAATAGGGTAATTTATATAATAATCGTCAAAACTTCCCGCCAATTCAATTCGCTCTATATTGCCATCTGCCCACTCTATACTATTATTAATTACTATTCTCAAATCCTCTTTTGCCATTTTCATCGCTCGTCTGGTGTCAGTTTTAAATTCTCTCACCGCCTTGTATTTACTGGGATGCAAAGGGCGAATGAAGGGCGCTATGTTTAAGGTATAGATTGGAACCCAGCCCACTTGCTTTTGCCATTGGACCTGAGTCCAGCTGATAGGATTATTATAACCATCAAGTTCCTTTCGACTTGTATCACCATCTGCTAAAATTCTTACTTTTTCTTTAAATGGAATAATTGTTAGTATTGTTGATTTCCAAGTTTGATTGCTTCTTAATTTGACACCAGACTTTAAAGATACCCAAGCATAATCGGTATCATAAAAAATTTTAGTTTTACTTAGAGAAGAAAAATTAATACCAAAACATAATAGAACGAAGATGCTCAATTGTAAAAAGTGAGACATCAGCTGTTAAGGTCTCCACTTATATTTCAAAGGATCTCTACGTATACCCTTTGGGTCGCTCACATCAAAGTGTAAATGAGGGCCAGTGCTACGTCCCGTACTTCCCACTGAACCAATTGGTTGACTTGGATCGAAAGATTTCCCCACCCTTACGCTTACTCTTGACAAATATAAATATCGAGTTATCTGCCCACCTTGATGACGAATTCTGACATATTTGCCTGCTCCAGTTCTCCCTATAGTATCAATACCAATAACTCTTCCAGCTCCCGTAGCGTATACAGCTCTGCCTCGACGCGCTCTTAGATCAATACCGCTGTGGTATTTTCGTTCGTCAGTAAATGGGTCTCCACGCCAACCAAAACCAGAAGTAACATCATCTTCTGTAAAACCAGCAGGTAGATGAGTACTAGGCTCATCACTATTACTCACAATATCAGAATCACTTCCACCATTACCAGGATCAGACTCTTCAGGTCTTCTTCCACCGCCAGTGCCCCCTCCCCAGTCAATATCTTGACTGACTCCTGCTCCAACATTATTGCAAGGACCCCCAACTGTTCTAGACCAAGTTTAGCCAGATTCAACAACCCACCTCTTCTATACTGCCGGCTATGCACTAGCTCGTGTCGAAGTAAACGCTCTTCTAGCGAACATATCAATTCACCTCGAGGCGGTAGTAGATATGGCTTTCAATTTCTTTAACCACTTTAAAGGCAACATCAAGGGCTTCACCTTTGAGGTCAAGAAGGGTAGTGCCATCTACTTTGGTAACTTTAATATACTCAAAAAAATATGATGCTTTTCGTTTCTCATTACTAAAGGTACCAGTAAAGCCTTCTCTCTTTTGATGGGGACCTACTTCAAACCTTTTATCAGTTTGGTTACTGACATCAGGTCGATAATCTACGATGATTGTTTCATTTGTGTTATTATAAACATCAAAGCGATGCCGTGGACCCTCTAAACATCCTATACACTGAAAAGCAATAAGCAAACAGAATATAGACATAAAATATAAATTTTTATTTTTCTTCATCTTCATAAACTCCTCTCTAAAAAAAACGATCATCTAAGTTCTCAAAATACCAAGGTCTTCGTCCACTCTCTGCAATAGTGTAAGCTTCATTCTCCAAAGTACCTGGTCTATCATATGGATTACTTCCATACGCCCCTGCCTGTTCTAGACCAAGTCTAGCCAGATTTAACAACCCACCTCTTCTATACTGCCAGCTATGCACCAGCTCATGTCGAAGTAAGCGTTCTTCTAGCGAACATATCAATTCACGTCAAGGCGGTAGGTGATGAAGTATTCATCTTCTTCGACCACTTTAAAGGCGGCGTCAAGGACTTCACCACGGAGATTTAGAATCTCTGCACCATTTAAATCTTTGATAATCAAATAGTTTAAAAGCTCAGAAACTCGCTTTTTTGAGGACAGGTGTAAATCCAAACCATGCTCTTTTTTGCCTGTTTCAAGATTGCTACACAAAGGCTCTGCTGATTTTGACTCCCTACCTTTTGCACAAATTTCAATGGTCTCAGATCGCAGATTATAAATTAATGTTTTCACACCATACTCTGGGTCAAAGGGACAAGCAATACTTAGAGACAGTATTGCTGCGAAAAAAATTAATGACAAAACTTGAAATTTCTTCTTAAATCTTTTCATTTTCTAATAAAATCTATCACACGTACTGCATTGTAATTCCCATGGTCTGCTGTCATAGGGTAAGTCAGCATTTTTCAATTCACCTCAAGGCGGTAGGTGTAATCATATTCTTCTTTTACAACAAGTTTAAATGCATCATCTAAAGCTTTACCCGAAAGGTTCATTATTTCATTGTCGTTGTGGTCTTTAATGATAACATAAGCAAGGTCATCAGATAAATGTTCTCTGCGACCAGTACCTCCATCACCACCTGTCTCGCCAAGATTAATCTTTATCACGAATTTACCACTATGAATATCATCCAAAGGATAAATAATCCAAGAATAAATAAGCTTAATGGAGTTATTTCTATTATTTTTCACATCAAAATAAAACTGTCCTGATTCGCAACCAGAACATACCAGAACAATTAAGGTGAACACTAAAACTAGGGTTCTTGAAATAAATGTTTGTTTCATCATCACTCTACCTGCATCTAAAGCTAATAAAATTTATCACAAGTACTACACCTCAATTCCCATGGTCTGCTGTCATAAGCCAATTTAGAAGCTGAGTAAGCTTGATTTTCTAACGTACCCGGGGTTTCGTATGGATAATTGCCATTTTTATTAATTTGCTCAACAATCAACTTGGTTAAACTCAACAATCCACCACGCCTGTATTGCCAATTATGTAAAAGTTCTTCTCTAAGAACTTGCAGATCACCCGCATCACCTTTGTGAATGCTAATGGCATTGCCTATACTGTTACTTTTAATACTGCCTCCCGTAAGAATAAAAGCGTTACTCCCCTTCGATAACTTGCTCTCAAACTTACCACCTTCCGCCAGATGCGCCAAAGCTGCTACTGTACCAATCGCGGTTGTCCCTTGGCCTATCGTGTGATCAAGAAGATATGCAGAAGACCCTTGTGCATCATTACTATATATTCCATGATAGCCAGCAGCATATGCATTCCCCGCACTGGCATTATATTCATTACTCACTACAGTAAAACTATAATCTTGAAAGTAAACTGACAATTACTTTTTATCATTTTTAATCAAATTTCACGCCGTACCCTAAGCCAAGCCGGCATCACCATAAGCACCGTTCACCCAACTTGCCTTGAGCAAGTTGAACACACGGCTGTCAGTCGAAGGCACGGGGGGGGGGTTGGGGGAATGGGGTTTATGCCCAGATATTAATAATTACTCTGACAAGTATATAAATATATGTTCATATTGTGCTTAATATACTCTAACTCTTGATAAAAATCATTAGGAGGAGTGTTACACAAGCCTCCTTCACGCTTTAACACCATATCATATAGGAAACACTCATAAGTATTTTTATTAAATCTACTCATCAAAAAAACAATGATCAGTTTTCGCCATTTTTTTTCACATGGATCAAACAATTTCATTGTATTTACAATAGGGTGATTTATATAATAATCATTTAAACTCCCTGCCAGCTCTATTAGTTCTGGATTACCATTTGCCCACTCTAGACGATTATTAATTCCTCTTTGTAAATTCTCTTTTAGTATTTTTACCGCTCGTCTGGTGTCAGCTTTAAATTCTCTCACCGCCTTGTATTTACTGGGATGCAAAGGGCGAATGAAGGGCGCTATGTTTAAGGTATAGATTGGAACCCAGCCCACTTGCTTTTGCCATTGGACCTGAGTCCAGCTGATAGGATTATTATAACCATCAAGTTCCTTTCGACTTGTATCACCATCTGCTAAAATTCTTACTTTTTCTTTAAATGGAATAATTGTTAGTATTGTTGATTTCCAAGTTTGATTGCTTCTTAATTTGACACCAGACTTTAAAGATACCCAAGCATAATCGGTATCATAAAAAATTTTAGTTTTACTTAGAGAAGAAAAATTAATACCAAAACATAATAGAACGAAGATGCTCAATTGTAAAAAGTGAGACATCAGCTGTTAAGGGCTCCACTTATATTTCAAAGGATCCCTACGTATACCCTTTGGGTCGCTCACATCAAAGTGTAAATGAGGGCCAGTGCTACGTCCCGTACTTCCCACTGAACCAATTGGTTGACTTGGATCGAAAGATTTCCCCACCCTTACGCTTACTCTTGACAAATGTAAATATCGAGTTATCTGCCCACCTTGATGACGAATTCTGACATAGTTTCCTGCTCCACCGTTGCAACTGAAGCCACGACCATTACAGCCATCTCTTGCTGTAATTACACTCCCAGCTCCCGTAGCGTATACAGCTCTGCCTCGACGCGCTCTTAGATCAATACCGCTGTGGTATTTTCGTTCGTCAGTAAATGGGTCTCCACGCCAACCAAAACCAGAAGTAACATCATCTTCTGTAAAACCAGCAGGTAGATGAGTACTAGGCTCATCACTATTACTCACAATATCAGAATCACTTCCACCATTACCAGGATCAGACTCTTCAGGTCTTCTTCCACCGCCAGTGCCCCCTCCCCAGTCAATATCTTGACTGACTCCTGCTCCAACATTATTGCAAGGACCCCCCAAAATACAAACTCCCAATGAAACAGATCCTCCACCAACGGTCATTACTGAACTAACAGCAGCAGCAGCAGCAATACCACCAAAAAAAGAAAGTCCGACACCACCTAAAATAGCAAGACTACCTGCAATAGCTAATCCGATGCCAGCACCATTTAAAGCTGCCCTAGCAGCACCCTCACCTGTCCATTCACCCGTTCTCACTCCATGTTCTACATAGCCAACGCCCGCACTGACCGCTGTAGCAATTCCAATTGCAATCAACAAAGATACAAAAAAATGCCCACTAGGGTCTGTGTAATTGATCGGGTTACCCCTCACGTACATATGCCGGTTGTAAGACAGCGGGTCAGATTCATCAGGTATGATGGTATCTGCTGTGGTGAAGATGCCAATGCTTGGGTCGTAGTAACGTGCGTTATAGTAATAGAGAGAGTTTTCAGGGTCGTACTCCTGACCAAGTAACGATCCCATGAGAGGTTTTGAGAATTTTTCTGGTTTTCCTAAGGCCTTCTTTGGATTCGATGCAAATTGCCCTAGAATACCTTGGTCTTTGACTTGACGATTTTCTATATCACCTTCTGAGGAATCTTTATCGTCCTCCAGAGTGCCTGACTTCTCTGCTAAATTTTCAGTGCCCCCGCTAGCAACAGAGCTACTAATAAAAAAAAGAAAAAATAGGGCGATATCTCTTGCAAATAAAACTTGTAAACAATACAAATAAAACTGCTGAATCAGCAAAACTTGGCGTTGTTCTTGCTCGTGGGGCGACATTATAGTAAAACTATAATTGTGAAAGTACACTGACAATTACTTTTTATCATTCTCAATTGAACTCCCAGGATGGCATCGAGCGTGAACTTCTTTCAGTTTCTCTATGCTAACTCTCGTGTAAATCTGTGTCGTCTCTAATTTCTTGTGACCAAGCATCTCTTGAATGTATCGGATGTCTGCCCCATTCTCTAGCATCAGCGTTGCCATTGAATGCCGGAAACTATGACAACCTCCCATATTTCATTGTCGTTGTGGTCTTTAATGATAACATAAGCAAGGTCATCAGATAAATGTTCTCCGCGACCAAAATCTCCATCACCACCTGTCTCGCCAGGATTAATCTTTATCACGAATTTACCACTATTGCTACCATCCAAAGGATAAATAATCCAAGAATAAATAAGCTTAATGGAGTTATTTCTATTATTTTTCACACGAAAACTAAAACTTCCTGATTCACAACCAAAACATACCAGAACAATTAAGGTGAACACTAAAACTAGGGTTCTTGAAATAAATGTTTGTTTCATCATCACTCTACCTGCATCTAATTAATTTTTATAAAATTTATCACAAGTACTACATTGTAATTCCCATGGAATTGGTGCACCATCTTTGCAATAGTGTGAGCTTCATGCTCCAAAGTACCCGGTCTATTATATGGATTACTTCCATATACCCCCAAATGTTCTAGACCAACTTAGCCAGATTCAACAGACCACCTCTTCTATACTGCCAGCTATGCACCAGCTCATGTCGAAGTAAGCACTCTTCTAACGAACATATCAATTCACGTCAAGGCGGTAGAGGATGAAACTTTCCGTTTCTTTTACTTTCTTAAAATGAGTGTCAAGAGCTTCACCACGAAGGTCAAATAATACAGTGCCATTTTCTTTGGTGATCTTAACATATTTTGCTTCTTCTGATGGTTTTTTTTTCTTGATAGAAAAACCACCAAAGCCTCGCCCATCATTCTGTTGTGAAAGTACTTTAAAACGCTTAATTCCGCGACCAATAATCTCCACTTCTACATTGATAGTCTTTGATGTGTGATTGTACACCTCATACCAATTAAAAGGACCATCTCCTATGCACCGAAAGCTAGTGAGCAATAAACAGAAGGATAAAAAGGACAAAATATGATTATCTTTTATTTTCATAAACTCCTCTCTAAAAAAAACGATCATCTAAGTTTTCAAAATACCATGGTCTTTCTCCACTCTCTGCAATCGTTTTGGCTTCATTCTCCAAAGTACCTGGTCTATCATATGGATCACTTCCATACGCCCCCAACTGTTCTAGAGCAAGTTTAGCCAGATTTAACAACCCACCTCTTCTATACTGCCAGCTATGCACCAGCTCATGTCGAAGTAAGCACTCTTCTAACGAACATATCAATTCACGTCAAGGCGGTAGAGGAATCTATATTCTTCTTTTACAACAAGTTTAAATGCATCGTCTAAAGCTTTACCCGAAAGGTTCATTATTTCATTGTCGTTGTGGTCTTTAATGATAACATAAGCAAGGTCATCAGATAAATGTTCTCCGCGACCAAAACCTCCATCACCATCTGTCTCGCCAGGATTAATCTTTATCACGAATTTACCACTATTGCTACCATCCAAAGGATAAATAATCCAAGAATAAATAAATTGGATTTGATTATTTCTATTATTTTTCACATCAAAAGCAAAATGTCCTGATTCACAACCAGAACATACCAGAACAATTAAGGTGAACACTAAAACTAGGGTTCTTGAAATAAATGTTTGTTTCATCATCACTCTACCTGCATCTAATTACTTTTTATAAAACTTATCACAAGAACTACACCTCAATTCCCATGGAATTGGTGCACCATCTTTGGCAGCTGAGTGAGCTTCATTCTCCAAAGTACCTGGTCTATCATATGGATTACTTCCATATGCCCCCAAATACTCTAGACCAAGTCTAGCCAGATTTAACAACCCACCTCTTCTGTATTGCCTGCTATGTACCAGCTCGTGTCGAAGTAAGCGCTTTTCTAGCGAACATATCAATTCACGTCGAGGCGGTAGGTGATGAAGTATTCATCTTCTTCGACCACTTTAAAGGCGGCGTCAAGGGCTTCACCACGGAGATTTAGAATCTCTGCACCATTTGAATCTTTGATAATCAAATAGTTTAAAAGCTCAGAAACTCGCTTTTTTGAATCTAAATGAGGATCAATTCCATGACTTTTTTGATTTGGCTGAAGCTTTCTACAAAAAGATTCTGGCGGGCTAAATAATTTACCTTCTAGGCAGAGCTCTATAATTTCTGACCGCATATTATAAGTAAGCCTCTCTACTGTATATTCTGGTTCAGATGGACAGCCTATATTTAAAAACAAAGCGATTAAGAGAGACAAAAATATTAGAACCTTAAATTTCTTTGCCATGCTCTACCTCTAATAAAACCTATCACACGTACTGCATTGCAATTCCCATGGACGAGGTTTGCCCAATCCAGAATAGCCACTTCTTTCTAAATCTGTTCCATCAACCGATCGTCTACTCGCCTCATATTCTAATGTACCTCGTCTAGTGTATGGATTACCAGGACCTATCTGCTCCAAAACAAGGCGTGTTAAACTCAACAATCCACCACGCCTGTATTGCCAATTATGTAAAAGTTCCTCTCTCAATACTCTTTTACCATCAGCCGTACCTAATCGGGCAGAATCTCTTTTACTCAACCCAATCGTATTCCCCACAGAATTACTTCGACTGAAAGGGCTGTTACTATAAATAAACGCGTTACTCCCCTTCGATAACTTGCTCTCAAACTTACCACCTCCCGCCAGATGCGCCAAAGCAGCTACCGTACCAATCGCGGTTGTCCCTTGGCCTACCGTGTGATCAAGAAAATATGCAGAAGACCCTTGTGCATCATTACTATATATCCCATGATAGCCAGCAGCATATGCATTCCCCGCACTGGCTAAAATACTACCTCCAAAAGTGCCAATGGCCAACCCTAAATTACCTAATCCTGCCGCAAAACCCTCTTCAAAGCTTCCTCCACTCAATTCACTGATGATGCCTGTCAAGAGTGGGTTCAAAGCAACGGGGGCTAAAATAAGAGAACTTGCTGCTGCAGCCACTCCATTAAAATGGTTCGTAAACGTTGAAGTAAAACTTGCCCCTGTCGCCAGAGACTGTATGCCAGCAACAATCGCCGTGATAGGGCTTAGTATTGTAGAGACAAAAGAACCAATACCCTTTATAAGACCTTTGAAGAAATTACCAACAGCCTTCCAACTATGCCCACTAGGGTCTGTGTAATTGATCGGGTTACCCCTCACGTACATATGCCGGTTGTAAGACAACGGATCGTATTCATCAGGTATGATGGTATCTGCTGTGGTGAAGATGCCAATGCTTGGGTCGTAATAACGTGCGTTATAGTAATAGAGAGAGTTTTCAGGGTCGTACTCCTGACCAAGTAACGATCCCATGAGAGGTTTTGAGAATTTTTCTGGTTTTCCTAAGGCCTTCTTTGGATTCGATGCAAATTGCCCTAGAATACCTTGGTCTTTGACTTGACGATTTTCTATATCACCTTCTGAGGAATCTTTATCGTCCTCCAGAGTGCCTGACTTCTCTGCTAAATTTTCAGTGCCCCCGCTAGCAACAGAGCTACTAATAAAAAAAAGAAAAAATAGGGCGATATCTCTTGCAAATAAAACTTGTAAACAATACAAATAAAACTGCTGAATCAGCAAAACTTGGCGTTGTTCTTGCTCGTGGGGCGACATTATAGTAAAACTATAATTGTGAAAGTACACTGACAATTACTTTTTATCATTCTCAATTGAACTCCCAGGATGGCATCGAGCGTGAACTTCTTTCAGTTTCTCTATGCTAACTCTCGTGTAAATCTGTGTCGTCTCTAATTTCTTGTGACCAAGCATCTCTTGAATGTATCGGATGTCTGCCCCATTCTCTAGCATCAGCGTTGCCATTGAATGCCGGAAACTATGACAACCTCCCATCTTCTCTGCATTCACCAAAACCTTCTGGACATAAGCCTTAACCAGCCTTGTCATAGCATCGGGATGAAAACGACCACCCGCATAGGTTAAAAATAGAGTGCCCTTGTCCGGCTTGCCTACCAATTGAGGTCTGACCTCCTCCCGATATTGACCTACCCAATGCAAAGCTCTTTTGCCAATCGGCACAACACGATCTTTCTTGTTTTTACCCTTTTCTATAAACAAGGTTTCTCTGTTCTCGTCGATGTGATAAATATTCAGATTTACAAGCTCTAACCTTCTAATACCAGTTGAATAAAAAAGCTCTAAAATAGAGCGATCTCTCAAACCCAGCACCTTAGAAATATCAGGCCCTTCTAATATCTCATCTATTTCTTTCTGGGAAAATATATTTCTAGGCAGAGAACTCTCTGCTTTCGGGTAGTCTATATCACTCGCCGGGCTATATAAAATCTTACCCTTCTTAACAAGAAAACTGAAGAAAGAACTTACAGCAAAGAGCCGTTTGCGCTGGCTCTCTACTGACAAAGCACCCTTCCTCGTTTTGCTTCTTATCTGATAAAGATGCTCACGATAAGACTCAATCATCTCTCTGTTCACAGAACGAAGGTCACTGATCTTGTGGTAACTCAAATATTCAAAAAAAAGACTCATCTCTGAGCGTTTACGTCTCACTGTTGTACGGGAGTAGTTTAAAACCTCCAACTCTCTCAGGTAATTTTGTAACGACTCTTGTAGAGTAAAAGTCTCTACGCGTGTATTCTTTCTCTCCATTTTATTCTCCTTTTCATTATTTTTTAGTTATTTTAAATGAGCCCGAAGGCTTTTATTATATCTTATCTAATACACTGACTCGTGGTTATGCTTCACTGATCTGTTGTTTCTCTAAGTACAGAAGACCACTTGAGGCTCCCTTATTTGTGCACAATATCTATTTTTTTTTGGGGGGGGTGTCTTAAATTTGGCGTTTTACAACGAAAAACGGCTAGTTTCGCCACCCTATCAGAAGGCTCCAATTGCTTCCAGATCTATTCTCTAAGATCAAAATGACGACTTGGGTTACACCTAAAACAACCCCCACGAATAACGGCATTCTAGCTACGAATTGGGGGCGAAAAACGGTGCCGTTATTCGTACCTAGACCACTTTTCCCTTCCTTTTGCAGCATCATCTTAATATTCACCATCTTTATAAGAAGGATCTAACGACTTAAATGTCTCTTGCAAATGAGGTACAAAAGTTTGATATTCTTCTCTTTCTTCCCGAGTAGCTTTCTTCTTTAAAGTATTTATACTTACAAGGTTTAAATTATTGGAAATATTATCACCAGCTTCGTCAGGGCGAAAGGTTAAACGATAACGAAAACCGTCAGCTTCTCTCTTCGAGCTCATATACTCAAAAAGAAATAATCGATGAGCATGTTCATGAACACGGTTATTCGACAACTTCGTCAACTCTCTCATCTCTTTACGCGTAATACAAACATTTAAAATATCACAGTCTTCTGTCTCTGACTTATCTTGCATGCACTTCACTATCTTTTGAAAGAAGTTTCTCGTCTGTGGAGGAAGCTCATCAAGCGTTGTTTTAAAAAGCCTCCGAGCGATAAAGCCAGCGATCACAATATCAATTAAATGCGTTTTCACCGTTCGTCTGCCATCACTCCCAACGTATTGATGACGCTGACGCTGAAAAAATAAAGTCAAAGATTCTATAATCATTAAATATTTATCATGGTCACGACGTGCCCGATGGTTGTCTGCCTTGAAGTCTAAAGATTTAGAATAAATATTAGAAACCTCCCAAGGCTCAATCTCTCTTTGAACATGATTATAAAATCTGATCAACTGCTCTTTCTCCAACCGAAGCCTACCACCCTCTTCTGACCTGAAACGTCTTTGGATATTTTGAATGCGTCTAGTCTGATGCTCTGACTCATCAAGAGTTAAAATAACACTTCGATTGTCCACCTCCTCATCACCTCCCTCTTTTGGGCTCGTCAGCATAAACGAACTTCTAGCACGTTTCATGTTCGTAACACTCGTATGCTCCCCTGTTTGGGGATCCGTCTTCGTATACGATATAGAGAGTTTTTTCTCTGAAATCATTTGTTTGATCGGGTAGATCGCCTGATCCATACCGTCTAGCTCGGCGATCGCAATCACTTTGCCCATTAACTCCTCCTCCGTCATATAGTAAAAACTCTTCGGTGTGATTTGGGTCAAATAAATCAAATCGTCCTCAGGAACAAAAGAACTAACCAAGTTGAGCATCGTCGACTTGCCAGCCGATGATTCTGATTGAATAATTACATGAAGCTGGTCACTTAGATACCTCGATAAAGTGGCCAAAAAACAAAAGAAAGAATTCAATGACTCACCCACCAATCCACACTGAAGCACGTCTTTTACAAACCGAACAATCATAAGCGGATCATCTAAAAACTCCACCGCCTTCAAAGAAATGGCAATATCTTTTTGGAACTTTACTTTCTTCTGATCATCTGCGCCTTGAATTTGATTCGTAAGCTCAATATCTAATAGTTGGGTGATTTTATCCAGATCGTGTTTGATCACTTTAGCATCCAGATCAAGGGACAAGCCAGCAGTCTTACAAAACCCAAGTGACAGCTTCGCATTAAAAAGGTCGATTGAATTGTCTATGTGAAACCGTCCATCGTAGTTCATACGCAGATAAAGCTTTAAACTAGTATTTGTTTTATTCTTATCTAACCCACGAACTATGTACTTTCTGTTACCAAAACTAAAATGAACCTCATCGTCTTTGTGCTCCCAGCTTTCTGCAAGCTCTCTCTCTTTCGTAGGTCGAACCCAAAGTGGCTTCGCTTTGCCAATGAGCTCTTCAAACTCTGCCTGTGGATTACTTGATTTGCAAAGAAAGTCGTTGGCATCTTTTTGTACAAAGTAGATTCGATCGGATTCAATATCCACCTTACTCAATTTTTCCCCTAAAGAAAAAGAGGCTTTTTCTCCCGATTTATCGGAGTCGTAGCAAATAATAACTTTATCCACCCCTTTTTCTTTTAGCTGAAAAAACATCTCTGAAGTGAAACCATTAATACCAAAGCTACTCGTGACATTAAGATACCCCAAACCCATCAGCGACAAAGCATCGATAATTGACTCACAGAGAAAGATCTCTTTGTAAGCCAAAGCCTTCGGATTGAAGATGCCCAAATGTTCTCCCGGTAGGTAGAAGTGCTTACCCCGAGCCTTATCCAAACACCGACCATAGATCTCTGTGACTTCCCCAGTTTCACTAATAACCGGGAAAACTACGCAATCTCTAAAGTGCTCATACCCGTGCTCGTTGAGCAGGCCAACCGATTGCAAGATCTCTATATCTGTCTCGGGAAGTTTGCCCACCAGTGAACCGTCAACGTAACCAATCTTAAATTGATCGATCAGCTCTCCTTGACGAATATTTCTTTTCAATAAATATTCTACAGGACGGCTATTCCTTTTTAAGCTGTTGTGATAGTGTTCGTTCACAACACTGATTAGTTTTTGCCTCGTCGGTGATAGTAGTTCTGTCTTCTTGCCCTCTACCCGAGGGACAGAGCTAATCTTTATAGTTGAGCTGCCTACATGCTTCCGCTTGAGTATCTTGATCGCTTCACCAGTGCCCACCTTCTCCATGAACATCACAAGATCAATCACCGAACCACTCCGATCGCAACCAAAGCATTTGAACATATTCTTGCTCGGTGTAAATGACAACGAAGGCGTCTTATCATCATGCCACGGGCAAAGACAAAAGTAAGAGTCAATACCTTTTTTCTTTAACTGAAAAGAGTAGTTCTCTGCAAGCTTCAATATCGGGATGTTCCGTTTTAAGTAATTAAGGTCGTTTTGCATAATTTTCTCCTAAAAAAGTGTATTTTTTGAATAATTTTTATTTGCATTCATGCTGAAATCATAAGCATACAGACATAGTACGTAAAGCATAAAAATATTATTTTACCCTTTACTGCTAAAAATTATAGTAGACGGTAGGAAAAATTGAACTATTATGCTGTATCTATGTCAATAGAAGTTGAAAACAAGACTCATTTCCCTGAAAGATTGCGTAAACTGAGAATACAAAAAGGTTTGTCACAAATTGAATTATCAAAGTTAGCCAAAATACACAATACACATATAAGCAGATATGAAAGGGGTGAATCAAAACCCACTGCAAAATATTTAAAATTTTTAGCAAATGCCTTGGAGGTGTCTACAGATTATCTCTATGATGGTAATGAAGAAGATGCTATTGTTGCAGATTTTGAAGATAAAGAGCTACTTGAAATGTTTATTGGAATTGAAGGCTTTTCAGATGAAAAAAAGAAAGCTGTGAAAATCATTCTCAGTGATTTGATTAAGGCAGAACAACATCATCAAATAGAAAATTATAAATCACTAACTCACTCCCCGACACGACCAAGCCACGACTGCTAAAAAGATATATTTTGATTTCTATATAAAATTTTAAAAAAAACACCACCAAAAAAAAAGACCCAACCCAGCCTCTACATAATTTACCTTATGGTAAGCTGTCACCCTTCGACAAGCTCAGGGATCAACAGCACATAAAACAACCTCGTATCGTTTTATTTTCCCATAAGGTGAAATTATGCAGCATTGCACCTCATGTGCAATGTCCAGACTGGGCTTCACTCTCTCTTATTCGGCTCGCTTGATTTCTAAGCCGTGAAAGCGTGGAAGGCTAGCTACGCAACCATCCCACCCTTCCACAGCCACCAACGATAAAAATTCTCTTTTTTATGCTCGCCCTCTTTCACAGCCTTTGGCTGTGTACTTTCTTCAGTTAAAAAAAAAAGGATAGATAATATCTAGTAATAATATCGACAGCACTTTTAACGACGATATGCTCGCCACCGTCGCACGGGAGGTGGGGGGCGGGCTAAACAGATCACCATAAACCTCGTTCACCCAACTTGCCTTGAGCAAGTTGAGCACACGGCGGCTGTCAGTCGAAGGCACGGGGGGGGGCTACTATTCCCTGCGAACTTCTATTGTGCCCTCTGCTTTAAAAATAACTACAAATTGTAAAAATCTGCCCAAAAATAGCACATCTTGGCTATACTCAATACCATCTGCTGTGATGGCAGTGAGCTGGTAACTACCACCATCTAAACTTTGGGGTTCTGATGTAGAACCTGCATCTATATTGTGGTATGTCAGCTCACCAATGTAAACGATTCTCAGGCTATTTGAAAGCTCATTTTTAATTTTGATCTGGTTCTCATCACGAACAGCATCAAAACAGCCAAAATGACCGAAAAACAAAGTGAAAAGTAAAGCTCTTTTAATCAGCATCTTTCAATTTACGTCGAGGCGGTAGTCAATATGGCCTTCACCTTCTTCGCCTACTTTAAAAGCAACGTCAAGGGCTTCACCTTTGAGGTCAAGAAGGGTAGTGCCATCTACTTTGGTAACTTTAATATACTCAAAAAAATATGATGCTTTTTCTTTTTTGAGACTAAAGCCACCAGTAAAATGTTCTCTCTTTTGATGGGGACCTACTTCAAACCTTTCATCAGTATAGCCACTGAAATCTTCTCGATAATCTACGATGATTGTTTCATTCCTATTATTATAAACATCAAAGCTGTGCCGTGGACCCTCTAAACATCCTATACACTGAAAAGCAATAAGCAAACAGAATATAGACGTAAAATATAAATTTTTATTCTTCTTCATCTTCATAAACTCCTCTCTAAAAAAAACGATCATCTAAGTTCTCAAAATACCATGGTCTTTCTCCACTCTTTGCAATAGTGTGAGCTTCATTCTCCAAGGTACCTGGTCCTATCATATGGATCACTTCCATACGCCCCCAACTGTTCTAGAGCAAGTCTAGCCAGATTAAACAGACCACTTCTTCTATACTGCCGGCTATGCACCAGCTCATGCCGAAGTAAGCGCTCTTCTAGCGGACATATCAATTCACCTCAAGGCGGTAGAGGATGGAACTTTCAGTTTCTTTAATCAGTTTGAAAGCATTATCAAGGGCTTCACCTTTGAGGTCAAAAAGTACAGTGCCGTCTTCTTTGCTGATCTTAACATATTTTGCTTCTTCTGATGGTTTGTTTTTCTTAATATTAAAACCACCAAAGCCTTGCCCATCATTCTGTTGTGAAAGTACTTTAAAACGCTTAATTCCGACAGCAATAATCTCCACTTCTACATTGATAGTCTTTGATGTGTGATTGTACACTTCAAACCAACTGGAGGGTCCATCTCCTATACACTGAAAAACAATAAGTAAACAGAATATAGACATAAAATATAAATTTTTATTTTTCTTCATCTTCATAAACTCCTCTCTAAAAAAAACGATCATCTAAGTTTTCAAAATACCATGGTCTTCGTCCACTTTTTGCAATAGTGTGAGCTTCATTCTCCAAAGTACCCGGTCTATTATATGGATTACTTCCATACGCCCCCAAATGTTCTAGAGCAAGTTTAGCCAGACTTAACAACCCACCCCTTCTATACTGCCAGCTATGCACTAGCTCATGCCTCAGTAACGTTTTAGCCTCAGCTGTTCCAAGTTCACTACCCTTTCGTCCCACTCCAACCACATTACCCAGTGATATTCCATCGACACCAGGAGGCAATGTCGTGCCCGCCCCAGAATATATAAACGAGCCAGTTCCTCGTGATAATTCCTTCTCAAACTTACCACCTCCCGCCAGATGCACCAAAGCAGCTACTGTACCAATCGCGGTTGTCCCTTGGCCTATCGTGTGATCAAGAAAATATGCAGAAGACCCTTGTGCATCATTACTATATATCCCATGATAGCCAGCAGCATATGCATTCCCCGCACTGGCTAGAAGACTACCTCCAAGAGTGCCAATGCCCAATAATAAATTACCGAATCCTGCCGCAAAACCATCATTGAAACTTCCTCCATTCAGTACACTGATCACACCCGTTAGAAGTGGGTTCAAAGCAACGGGGGCTAAAATAACCGCACCTGCTGCTGCAGCCACTCCATTAAAATGGTTCGTAAACGTTGAAGTAAAACTTGCCCCTGTCGCCAGAGACTGTATGCCAGCAACAATCGCCGTGATAGGGCTTAGTACTGTAGAGACCAAAGTACTAATACCCTTTACAATAGTGCTAAAATGACATGCAAAGTTATGCCAAGCACACCCTGCATGCCCACTAGGGTCTGTGTAATTGATCGGGTTACCCCTCACGTACATATGCCGGTTGTAAGACAGCGGGTCAGATTCATCAGGTATGATGGTATCTGCTGTGGTGAAGATGCCAATGCTTGGGTCGTAGTAACGTGCGTTATAGTAATAGAGAGAGTTTTCAGGGTCGTACTCCTGACCAAGTAACGATCCCATGAGAGGTTTTGAGAATTTTTCTGGTTTTCCTAAGGCCTTCTTTGGATTCGATGCAAATTGCCCTAGAATACCTTGGTCTTTGACTTGACGATTTTCTATATCACCTTCTGAGGAATCTTTATCGTCCTCCAGAGTGCCTGACTTCTCTGCTAAATTTTCAGTGCCCCCGCTAGCAACAGAGCTACTAATAAAAAAAAGAAAAAATAGGGCAATATCTCTTGCAAATAAAACTTGTAAACAATACAAATAAAACTGCTGAATCAACAAAACTTGGCGTTGCTCTTGCTCGTGGGGCGACATTACAGTAAAACTATAATTGTGAAAGTACACTGACAATTACTTTTTATCATTCTCAATTGAACTCCCAGGATGGCATCGAGCGTGAACTTCTTTCAGTTTCTCTATGCTAACTCTCGTGTAAATCTGTGTCGTCTCTAATTTCTTGTGACCAAGCATCTCTTGAATGTATCGGATGTCTGCCCCATTCTCTAGCATCAGCGTTGCCATTGAATGCCGGAAACTATGACAACCTCCCATCTTCTCTGCATTCACCAAAACCTTCTGGACATAAGCCTTAACCAGCCTTGTCATAGCATCGGGATGAAAACGACCACCCGCATAGGTTAAAAATAGAGTGCCCTTGTCCGGCTTGCCTACCAATTGAGGTCTGACCTCCTCCCGATATTGACCTACCCAATGCAAAGCTCTTTTGCCAATCGGCACAACACGATCTTTCTTGTTTTTACCCTTTTCTATAAACAAGGTTTCTCTGTTCTCGTCGATGTGATAAATATTCAGATTTACAAGCTCTAACCTTCTAATACCAGTTGAATAAAAAAGCTCTAAAATAGAGCGATCTCTCAAACCCAGCCCCTTAGAAATATCAGGCCCTTCTAATATCTCATCTATTTCTTTCTGGGAAAATATATTTCTAGGCAGAGAACTCTCTGCTTTCGGGTAGTCTATATCACTCGCCGGGCTATATAAAATCTTACCCTTCTTAACAAGAAAACTGAAGAAAGAACTTACAGCAAAGAGCCGTTTGCGCTGGCTCTCTACTGACAAAGCACCCTTCCTCGTTTTGCTTCTTATCTGATAAAGATGCTCACGATAAGACTCAATCATCTCTCTGTTCACAGAACGAAGGTCACTGATCTTGTGGTAACTCAAATATTCAAAAAAAAGACTCATCTCTGAGCGTTTACGTCTCACTGTTGTACGGGAGTAGTTTAAAACCTCCAACTCTCTCAGGTAATTTTGTAACGACTCTTGTAGAGTAAAAGTCTCTACGCGTGTATTCTTTCTCTCCATTTTATTCTCCTTTTCATTATTTTTTAGTTATTTTAAATGAGCCCGAAGGCTTTTATTATATCTTATCTAATACACTGACTCGTGGTTATGCTTCACTGATCTGTTGTTTCTCTAAGTACAGAAGACCACTTGAGGCTCCCTTATTTGTGCACAATATCTATTTTTTTTTGGGGGGGGTGTCTTAAATTTGGCGTTTTACAACGAAAAACGGCTAGTTTCGCCACCCTATCAGAAGGCTCCAATTGCTTCCAGATCTATTCTCTAAGATCAAAATGACGACTTGGGTTACACCTAAAACAACCCCCACGAATAACGGCATTCTAGCTACGAATTGGGGGCGAAAAACGGTGCCGTTATTCGTACCTAGACCACTTTTCCCTTCCTTTTGCAGCATCATCTTAATATTCACCATCTTTATAAGAAGGATCTAACGACTTAAATGTCTCTTGCAAATGAGGTACAAAAGTTTGATATTCTTCTCTTTCTTCCCGAGTAGCTTTCTTCTTTAAAGTATTTATACTTACAAGGTTTAAATTATTGGAAATATTATCACCAGCTTCGTCAGGGCGAAAGGTTAAACGATAACGAAAACCGTCAGCTTCTCTCTTCGAGCTCATATACTCAAAAAGAAATAATCGATGAGCATGTTCATGAACACGGTTATTCGACAACTTCGTCAACTCTCTCATCTCTTTACGCGTAATACAAACATTTAAAATATCACAGTCTTCTGTCTCTGACTTATCTTGCATGCACTTCACTATCTTTTGAAAGAAGTTTCTCGTCTGTGGAGGAAGCTCATCAAGCGTTGTTTTAAAAAGCCTCCGAGCGATAAAGCCAGCGATCACAATATCAATTAAATGCGTTTTCACCGTTCGTCTGCCATCACTCCCAACGTATTGATGACGCTGACGCTGAAAAAATAAAGTCAAAGATTCTATAATCATTAAATATTTATCATGGTCACGACGTGCCCGATGGTTGTCTGCCTTGAAGTCTAAAGATTTAGAATAAATATTAGAAACCTCCCAAGGCTCAATCTCTCTTTGAACATGATTATAAAATCTGATCAACTGCTCTTTCTCCAACCGAAGCCTACCACCCTCTTCTGACCTGAAACGTCTTTGGATATTTTGAATGCGTCTAGTCTGATGCTCTGACTCATCAAGAGTTAAAATAACACTTCGATTGTCCACCTCCTCATCACCTCCCTCTTTTGGGCTCGTCAGCATAAACGAACTTCTAGCACGTTTCATGTTCGTAACACTCGTATGCTCCCCTGTTTGGGGATCCGTCTTCGTATACGATATAGAGAGTTTTTTCTCTGAAATCATTTGTTTGATCGGGTAGATCGCCTGATCCATACCGTCTAGCTCGGCGATCGCAATCACTTTGCCCATTAACTCCTCCTCCGTCATATAGTAAAAACTCTTCGGTGTGATTTGGGTCAAATAAATCAAATCGTCCTCAGGAACAAAAGAACTAACCAAGTTGAGCATCGTCGACTTGCCAGCCGATGATTCTGATTGAATAATTACATGAAGCTGGTCACTTAGATACCTCGATAAAGTGGCCAAAAAACAAAAGAAAGAATTCAATGACTCACCCACCAATCCACACTGAAGCACGTCTTTTACAAACCGAACAATCATAAGCGGATCATCTAAAAACTCCACCGCCTTCAAAGAAATGGCAATATCTTTTTGGAACTTTACTTTCTTCTGATCATCTGCGCCTTGAATTTGATTCGTAAGCTCAATATCTAATAGTTGGGTGATTTTATCCAGATCGTGTTTGATCACTTTAGCATCCAGATCAAGGGACAAGCCAGCAGTCTTACAAAACCCAAGTGACAGCTTCGCATTAAAAAGGTCGATTGAATTGTCTATGTGAAACCGTCCATCGTAGTTCATACGCAGATAAAGCTTTAAACTAGTATTTGTTTTATTCTTATCTAACCCACGAACTATGTACTTTCTGTTACCAAAACTAAAATGAACCTCATCGTCTTTGTGCTCCCAGCTTTCTGCAAGCTCTCTCTCTTTCGTAGGTCGAACCCAAAGTGGCTTCGCTTTGCCAATGAGCTCTTCAAACTCTGCCTGTGGATTACTTGATTTGCAAAGAAAGTCGTTGGCATCTTTTTGTACAAAGTAGATTCGATCGGATTCAATATCCACCTTACTCAATTTTTCCCCTAAAGAAAAAGAGGCTTTTTCTCCCGATTTATCGGAGTCGTAGCAAATAATAACTTTATCCACCCCTTTTTCTTTTAGCTGAAAAAACATCTCTGAAGTGAAACCATTAATACCAAAGCTACTCGTGACATTAAGATACCCCAAACCCATCAGCGACAAAGCATCGATAATTGACTCACAGAGAAAGATCTCTTTGTAAGCCAAAGCCTTCGGATTGAAGATGCCCAAATGTTCTCCCGGTAGGTAGAAGTGCTTACCCCGAGCCTTATCCAAACACCGACCATAGATCTCTGTGACTTCCCCAGTTTCACTAATAACCGGGAAAACTACGCAATCTCTAAAGTGCTCATACCCGTGCTCGTTGAGCAGGCCAACCGATTGCAAGATCTCTATATCTGTCTCGGGAAGTTTGCCCACCAGTGAACCGTCAACGTAACCAATCTTAAATTGATCGATCAGCTCTCCTTGACGAATATTTCTTTTCAATAAATATTCTACAGGACGGCTATTCCTTTTTAAGCTGTTGTGATAGTGTTCGTTCACAACACTGATTAGTTTTTGCCTCGTCGGTGATAGTAGTTCTGTCTTCTTGCCCTCTACCCGAGGGACAGAGCTAATCTTTATAGTTGAGCTGCCTACATGCTTCCGCTTGAGTATCTTGATCGCTTCACCAGTGCCCACCTTCTCCATGAACATCACAAGATCAATCACCGAACCACTCCGATCGCAACCAAAGCATTTGAACATATTCTTGCTCGGTGTAAATGACAACGAAGGCGTCTTATCATCATGCCACGGGCAAAGACAAAAGTAAGAGTCAATACCTTTTTTCTTTAACTGAAAAGAGTAGTTCTCTGCAAGCTTCAATATCGGGATGTTCCGTTTTAAGTAATTAAGGTCGTTTTGCATAATTTTCTCCTAAAAAAGTGTATTTTTTGAATAATTTTTATTTGCATTCATGCTGAAATCATAAGCATACAGACATAGTACGTAAAGCATAAAAATATTATTTTACCCTTTACTGCTAAAAATTATAGTAGACGGTAGGAAAAATTGAACTATTATGCTGTATCTATGTCAATAGAAGTTGAAAACAAGACTCATTTCCCTGAAAGATTGCGTAAACTGAGAATACAAAAAGGTTTGTCACAAATTGAATTATCAAAGTTAGCCAAAATACACAATACACATATAAGCAGATATGAAAGGGGTGAATCAAAACCCACTGCAAAATATTTAAAATTTTTAGCAAATGCCTTGGAGGTGTCTACAGATTATCTCTATGATGGTAATGAAGAAGATGCTATTGTTGCAGATTTTGAAGATAAAGAGCTACTTGAAATGTTTATTGGAATTGAAGGCTTTTCAGATGAAAAAAAGAAAGCTGTGAAAATCATTCTCAGTGATTTGATTAAGGCAGAACAACATCATCAAATAGAAAATTATAAATCACTAACTCACTCCCCGACACGACCAAGCCACGACTGCTAAAAAGATATATTTTGATTTCTATATAAAATTTTAAAAAAAACACCACCAAAAAAAAAGACCCAACCCAGCCTCTACATAATTTACCTTATGGTAAGCTGTCACCCTTCGACAAGCTCAGGGATCAACAGCACATAAAACAACCTCGTATCGTTTTATTTTCCCATAAGGTGAAATTATGCAGCATTGCACCTCATGTGCAATGTCCAGACTGGGCTTCACTCTCTCTTATTCGGCTCGCTTGATTTCTAAGCCGTGAAAGCGTGGAAGGCTAGCTACGCAACCATCCCACCCTTCCACAGCCAACAACGATAAAAATTCTCTTTTTTATGCCACCTTCTTTCACAGCCTTTGGCTGTGTACTTTCTTCAGTTAAAAAAAAAAGGATAGATAATATCTAGTAATAATATCGACAGCACTTTTAGCGACGATATGCTCGCCACCGTCGCACGGGGGCGGGGGGCGGGTGCAAGTTGAGCACACGGCGGCTGTCAGTCGAAGGCACGGGGGGCTACTATTCCCTGCGAACTTCTATTGTGCCGTCTGCTTTAAAAATAACTACAAATTGTAAAAATCTGCCCAAAAATAGCACATCTTGGCTATACTCAATACCATCTGCTGTGGTGGCAGTGAGCTGGTAACTACCACCATCTAAACTTTGGGGTTCTGATGTAGAACCTGCATCTATATTGTGGTATGTCAGCTCACCAATGTAAACGATTCTCAGGCTATTTGAAAGCTCATTTTTAACTTTGATCTGGTTTTCATCATGAACAGCATCAAAACAGGCAAAATGACCAAGAAACAAAGTGAAAAGTAAAGCTCTTTTAATCAGCATCTTTCAATTCACGTCGAGGCGATAGGTTATGGAGTATTCATCTTTTTTAATCACTTTAAAGACAACGTCAAGGGCTTCACCTTTGAGGTCAAGAAGAATAATATCATCTCCTCGGTAGATACATAAAACAGTACTGAGCAAATAGAATATAGACATAAAATATAAATTTTTATTCTTCTTCATCTTCATAAACTCCTCTCTAAAAAAAACGATCATCTAAATTTTTAAAATACCAAGGTCTTCGTCCACTCTTTGCAATCGTTTTGGCTTCATACTCCAAAGTACCCGGTCTCTCATATGGATTACTTCCATACGCCCCCAAATACTCTAGACCAAGTCTAGCCAGATTAAACAACCCACCTCTTCTGTACTGCCGGCTATGCACCAGCTCGTGTCGAAGTAAGCACTCTTCTAGCGAACATATCAATTCACGTCGAGGCGGTAGAGGAATTTATATTCTTCTTTTACAACAAGTTTAAATGCATCATCTAAAGCTTTACCCGAAAGGTTCATTATTTCATTATCATCATTGTCTTTGATGATAACATAAGCAAGGTCATCAGATAAATGTTCTCCGCTACCAAAACCTCCATCACCATCTGTCTCGCCAGGATTAATCTTTATCACGAATTTACCACTATTGCTACCATCCAAAGGATAAATAATCCAAGAATAAATAAATTGGATTTGATTATTTCTATTATTTTTCACACGAAAACTAAAACTTCCTGATTCACAACCAAAACATACCAGAACAATTAAGGTGAACACTAAAGCTAGGGTTCTTGAAATAAATGTTTGTTTCATCATCACTCTACCTGCATCTAATTACTTTTTATAAAACTTATCACAAGAACTACACCTCAATTCCCATGGTCTGCTGTCATAGGGTAAGTCAGCATTTTTCAATTCACGTCAAGGCGGTAGGTGATGGAACTTTCAGTTTCAGATTCTATCTTAAAATAAATATCCAAATCATTGTCTCTGAGGTCAAAAAGTACAGTACGATCTTCCTTAATGATTGTGAGATATTCTAAGTATTCTGAGGGCTTGTGTTTTTTTATTCCAAAGCCACCAATAAGACTTTCATCATTTTGACCACTTTTTTGGTTTGGTAATATTCTAAAATTTTTAACTCTAAGGCTAACAGGCTTTACTACTAAATTTATGGTCCACCAAGTATTGTTGTAAATGTAAAACCAATTTGTAGGACCTTCACATTTAAAATAAAATAAACACAAGATAGTCAGAAAAAAGATTTTATTTCTCATTATTGTTTCTCTTCATCTATTAAAAAAAACGATCATCTAAGTTCTCAAAATACCAAGGTCTTAAACCGTTATCTGCAATTGTTTTGGCCTCATTCTCCAAAGTACCTGGTCTATTATATGGATCACTTCCATACGCCCCAAAATACTCTAGACCAAGTCTAGCCAGATTAAACAGACCACCTCTTCTATACTGCCGGCTATGCACCAGCTCATGCCTCAGTACTCTTTTTCCCTTAGCCGTACCTAATTGGGCAGAATCTTTTTTACTCAACCCAATCACATTTCCCACAGAATTACTTCGACTGAAAGAGGTGTTGCTATACATAAACGAGCCAGTTCCTCGTGATAATTCCTTCTCAAACTTACCACCTCCCGCCAGATGCGCCAAAGCAGCTACCGTACCAATCGCGGTTGTCCCTTGGCCTATCGTGTGATCAAGAAAGTAATCATTATTTCCCCGTTCATTACGGCCATATATTCCATAATAGCCAGCAGCATATGCATTCCCCGCACTGGCTACAAGACTACCTCCAAAAGTGGCAAAGGCCAACCCTAAATTACCTAATCCTGCCGCAAAACCCTCTTCAAAGCTTCCTCCACTCAATTCACTGATGATGCCTGTCAAGAGTGGGTTCAAAGCAACGGGGGCTAAAATAAGAGAACTTGCTGCTGCAGCCACTCCATTAAAATGGTTCGTAAACGTTGAAGTAAAACTTGCCCCTGTCGCCAGAGACTGTATGCCAGCAACAATCGCCGTGATAGGGCTTAGTACTGTAGAGACAAAAGAACCAATACCCTTTATAAGACCTTTGAAGAAATTACCAACAGCCTTCCAACTATGCCCACTAGGGTCTGTGTAATTGATCGGGTTACCCCTCACGTACATATGCCGGTTGTACGACAACGGATCGTATTCATCAGGTATGATGGTATCTGCTGTGGTGAAGATGCCAATGCTTGGGTCGTAATAACGTGCGTTATAGTAATAGAGAGAGTTTTCAGGGTCGTACTCCTGACCAAGTAACGATCCCATGAGAGGTTTTGAGAATTTTTCTGGTTTTCCTAAGGCCTTCTTTGGATTCGATGCAAATTGCCCTAAAAGACCTTGGTCTTTGACTTGACGATTTTCTATATCACCTTCTGAGGAATCTTTATCGTCCTCCAGAGTGCCTGACTTCTCTGCTAAATTTTCAGTGCCCCCGCTAGCAACAGAGCTACTAATAAAAAAAAGAAAAAATAGGGCGATATCTCTTGCAAATAAAACTTGTAAACAATACAAATAAAACTGCTGAATCAGCAAAACTTGGCGTTGTTCTTGCTCGTGGGGCGACATTATAGTAAAACTATAATTGTGAAAGTACACTGACAATTACTTTTTATCATTCTCAATTGAACTCCCAGGATGGCATCGAGCGTGAACTTCTTTCAGTTTCTCTATGCTAACTCTCGTGTAAATCTGTGTCGTCTCTAATTTCTTGTGACCAAGCATCTCTTGAATGTATCGGATGTCTGCCCCATTCTCTAGCATCAGCGTTGCCATTGAATGCCGGAAACTATGACAACCTCCCATCTTCTCTGCATTCACCAAAACCTTCTGGACATAAGCCTTAACCAGCCTTGTCATAGCATCGGGATGAAAACGACCACCCGCATAGGTTAAAAATAGAGTGCCCTTGTCCGGCTTGCCTACCAATTGAGGTCTGACCTCCTCCCGATATTGACCTACCCAATGCAAAGCTCTTTTGCCAATCGGCACAACACGATCTTTCTTGTTTTTACCCTTTTCTATAAACAAGGTTTCTCTGTTCTCGTCGATGTGATAAATATTCAGATTTACAAGCTCTAACCTTCTAATACCAGTTGAATAAAAAAGCTCTAAAATAGAGCGATCTCTCAAACCCAGCCCCTTAGAAATATCAGGCCCTTCTAATATCTCATCTATTTCTTTCTGGGAAAATATATTTCTAGGCAGAGAACTCTCTGCTTTCGGGTAGTCTATATCACTCGCCGGGCTATATAAAATCTTACCCTTCTTAACAAGAAAACTGAAGAAAGAACTTACAGCAAAGAGCCGTTTGCGCTGGCTCTCTACTGACAAAGCACCCTTCCTCGTTTTGCTTCTTATCTGATAAAGATGCTCACGATAAGACTCAATCATCTCTCTGTTCACAGAACGAAGGTCACTGATCTTGTGGTAACTCAAATATTCAAAAAAAAGACTCATCTCTGAGCGTTTACGTCTCACTGTTGTACGGGAGTAGTTTAAAACCTCCAACTCTCTCAGGTAATTTTGTAACGACTCTTGTAGAGTAAAAGTCTCTACGCGTGTATTCTTTCTCTCCATTTTATTCTCCTTTTCATTATTTTTTAGTTATTTTAAATGAGCCCGAAGGCTTTTATTATATCTTATCTAATACACTGACTCGTGGTTATGCTTCACTGATCTGTTGTTTCTCTAAGTACAGAAGACCACTTGAGGCTCCCTTATTTGTGCACAATATCTATTTTTTTTTGGGGGGGGTGTCTTAAATTTGGCGTTTTACAACGAAAAACGGCTAGTTTCGCCACCCTATCAGAAGGCTCCAATTGCTTCCAGATCTATTCTCTAAGATCAAAATGACGATTTGGGTTACACCTAAAACAACCCCCACGAATAACGGCATTCTAGCTACGAATTGGGGGCGAAAAACGGTGCCGTTATTCGTACCTAGACCACTTTTCCCTTCCTTTTGCAGCATCATCTTAATATTCACCATCTTTATAAGAAGGATCTAACGACTTAAATGTCTCTTGCAAATGAGGTACAAAAGTTTGATATTCTTCTCTTTCTTCCCGAGTAGCTTTCTTCTTTAAAGTATTTATACTTACAAGGTTTAAATTATTGGAAATATTATCACCAGCTTCGTCAGGGCGAAAGGTTAAACGATAACGAAAACCGTCAGCTTCTCTCTTCGAGCTCATATACTCAAAAAGAAATAATCGATGAGCATGTTCATGAACACGGTTATTCGACAACTTCGTCAACTCTCTCATCTCTTTACGCGTAATACAAACATTTAAAATATCACAGTCTTCTGTCTCTGACTTATCTTGCATGCACTTCACTATCTTTTGAAAGAAGTTTCTCGTCTGTGGAGGAAGCTCATCAAGCGTTGTTTTAAAAAGCCTCCGAGCGATAAAGCCAGCGATCACAATATCAATTAAATGCGTTTTCACCGTTCGTCTGCCATCACTCCCAACGTATTGATGACGCTGACGCTGAAAAAATAAAGTCAAAGATTCTATAATCATTAAATATTTATCATGGTCACGACGTGCCCGATGGTTGTCTGCCTTGAAGTCTAAAGATTTAGAATAAATATTAGAAACCTCCCAAGGCTCAATCTCTCTTTGAACATGATTATAAAATCTGATCAACTGCTCTTTCTCCAACCGAAGCCTACCACCCTCTTCTGACCTGAAACGTCTTTGGATATTTTGAATGCGTCTAGTCTGATGCTCTGACTCATCAAGAGTTAAAATAACACTTCGATTGTCCACCTCCTCATCACCTCCCTCTTTTGGGCTCGTCAGCATAAACGAACTTCTAGCACGTTTCATGTTCGTAACACTCGTATGCTCCCCTGTTTGGGGATCCGTCTTCGTATACGATATAGAGAGTTTTTTCTCTGAAATCATTTGTTTGATCGGGTAGATCGCCTGATCCATACCGTCTAGCTCGGCGATCGCAATCACTTTGCCCATTAACTCCTCCTCCGTCATATAGTAAAAACTCTTCGGTGTGATTTGGGTCAAATAAATCAAATCGTCCTCAGGAACAAAAGAACTAACCAAGTTGAGCATCGTCGACTTGCCAGCCGATGATTCTGATTGAATAATTACATGAAGCTGGTCACTTAGATACCTCGATAAAGTGGCCAAAAAACAAAAGAAAGAATTCAATGACTCACCCACCAATCCACACTGAAGCACGTCTTTTACAAACCGAACAATCATAAGCGGATCATCTAAAAACTCCACCGCCTTCAAAGAAATGGCAATATCTTTTTGGAACTTTACTTTCTTCTGATCATCTGCGCCTTGAATTTGATTCGTAAGCTCAATATCTAATAGTTGGGTGATTTTATCCAGATCGTGTTTGATCACTTTAGCATCCAGATCAAGGGACAAGCCAGCAGTCTTACAAAACCCAAGTGACAGCTTCGCATTAAAAAGGTCGATTGAATTGTCTATGTGAAACCGTCCATCGTAGTTCATACGCAGATAAAGCTTTAAACTAGTATTTGTTTTATTCTTATCTAACCCACGAACTATGTACTTTCTGTTACCAAAACTAAAATGAACCTCATCGTCTTTGTGCTCCCAGCTTTCTGCAAGCTCTCTCTCTTTCGTAGGTCGAACCCAAAGTGGCTTCGCTTTGCCAATGAGCTCTTCAAACTCTGCCTGTGGATTACTTGATTTGCAAAGAAAGTCGTTGGCATCTTTTTGTACAAAGTAGATTCGATCGGATTCAATATCCACCTTACTCAATTTTTCCCCTAAAGAAAAAGAGGCTTTTTCTCCCGATTTATCGGAGTCGTAGCAAATAATAACTTTATCCACCCCTTTTTCTTTTAGCTGAAAAAACATCTCTGAAGTGAAACCATTAATACCAAAGCTACTCGTGACATTAAGATACCCCAAACCCATCAGCGACAAAGCATCGATAATTGACTCACAGAGAAAGATCTCTTTGTAAGCCAAAGCCTTCGGATTGAAGATGCCCAAATGTTCTCCCGGTAGGTAGAAGTGCTTACCCCGAGCCTTATCCAAACACCGACCATAGATCTCTGTGACTTCCCCAGTTTCACTAATAACCGGGAAAACTACGCAATCTCTAAAGTGCTCATACCCGTGCTCGTTGAGCAGGCCAACCGATTGCAAGATCTCTATATCTGTCTCGGGAAGTTTGCCCACCAGTGAACCGTCAACGTAACCAATCTTAAATTGATCGATCAGCTCTCCTTGACGAATATTTCTTTTCAATAAATATTCTACAGGACGGCTATTCCTTTTTAAGCTGTTGTGATAGTGTTCGTTCACAACACTGATTAGTTTTTGCCTCGTCGGTGATAGTAGTTCTGTCTTCTTGCCCTCTACCCGAGGGACAGAGCTAATCTTTATAGTTGAGCTGCCTACATGCTTCCGCTTGAGTATCTTGATCGCTTCACCAGTGCCCACCTTCTCCATGAACATCACAAGATCAATCACCGAACCACTCCGATCGCAACCAAAGCATTTGAACATATTCTTGCTCGGTGTAAATGACAACGAAGGCGTCTTATCATCATGCCACGGGCAAAGACAAAAGTAAGAGTCAATACCTTTTTTCTTTAACTGAAAAGAGTAGTTCTCTGCAAGCTTCAATATCGGGATGTTCCGTTTTAAGTAATTAAGGTCGTTTTGCATAATTTTCTCCTAAAAAAGTGTATTTTTTCCATCTTCCAACTATAAAACAAAATTGTGTTTTCATCATACATATTTGACCTCCTTTGTCAATCTTTTATGTATCCATATAACACAAAAAATGACCTTTTTTTGTAGACAAGCTATATTTTTTACTCTTACTTGCACTATATGAATACAGATAATAATCAAAGTCAAATGTCATTTGGTGCAAGACTTAAAGAATTAAGATTTCATAAAAAACTATCACAAGCAGAAATGGGCAAAATCATTGGTGTAAGGTCAACTCACATTGGAAGATATGAACGAGGAGAATCTAAGCCAACGGCAAAATATTTAAAATTATTGGCAGATACTTTAGATGTTTCCACTGACTATTTATATGATGGAGTAGAAGAAAATGCCGTTGTTGTTGATCTGAAAGACAGGGAATTATTAAACATGGTTGCTGAAGTTGAAAATTTTTGTGAGGAAGATAAAAGAGCTCTAAAAAACATCTTAGCAACTTATATAAAAAAAAATCAACACGAGCAAGTATCAAATCAACAATTAACCACATCCTAACCCCTCATCCCTAACCCTCCAAAAAACACCACCAAAAAAAAAGACCCAACCCAGCCTCTACATAATTTACCTTATGGTAAGCTGTCACCCTTCGACAAGCTCAGGGATCAACAGCACATAAAACAACCTCGTATCGTTTTATTTTCCCATAAGGTGAAATTATGCAGCATTGCACCTCATGTGCAATGTCCAGACTGGGCTTCACTCTCTCTTATTCGGCTCGCTTGATTTCTAAGCCGTGAAAGCGTGGAAGGCTAGCTACGCAACCATCCCACCCTTCCACAGCCAACAACGATAAAAATTCTCTTTTTTATGCTCGCCCTCTTTCACAGCCTTTGGCTGTGTACTTTCTTCAGTTAAAAAAAAAAGGATAGATAATATCTAGTAATAATATCGACAGCACTTTTAACGACGATATGCTCGCCACCGTCGCACGGGAGGTGGGGGGCGGGCTAAACAGATCACCATAAACCTCGTTCACCCAACTTGCCTTGAGCAAGTTGAGCACACGGCGGCTGTCAGTCGAAGGCACGGGGGGGGGCTACTATTCCCTGCGAACTTCTATTGTGCCCTCTGCTTTAAAAATAACTACAAATTGTAAAAATCTGCCCAAAAATAGCACATCTTGGCTATACTCAATACCATCTGCTGTGATGGCAGTGAGCTGGTAACTACCACCATCTAAACTTTGGGGTTCTGATGTAGAACCTGCATCTATATTGTGGTATGTCAGCTCACCAATGTAAACGATTCTCAGGCTATTTGAAAGCTCATTTTTAATTTTGATCTGGTTCTCATCACGAACAGCATCAAAACAGCCAAAATGACCGAAAAACAAAGTGAAAAGTAAAGCTCTTTTAATCAGCATCTTTCAATTTACCTCAAGGCGGTAGGTGTAATCATATTCTTCTTTTACAACAAGTTTAAATGCATCATCTAAAGCTTTACCCGAAAGGTTCATTATTTCATTGTCGTTGTGGTCTTTAATGATAACATAAGCAAGGTCATCAGATAAATGTTCTCTGCGACCAGTACCTCCATCACTACCTGTCTCCCCAGGATTAATCTTTATCACGAATTTACCACCATGACTACCATCCCAAGAATAAATAACTTGAATTTGATTATTTCTATTATTTTTCACATCAAAATAAAACTCTCCTGATTCACCAATAATACAATTTGAATGTACCGTAAAAATTAAAATGAACACTAAAGCTAGGGTTCTTGAAATAAATATTTGTTTCATCATCACTCTACCTGCATCTAAAGCTAATAAAATTTATCACAAGTACTACATTGTAATTCCCATGGAATTGGTGCACCATCTTTGGCAGCTGAGTGAGCTTCATTTTCTAACGTACCCTGGGTTTTATATGGTTTACTTCCATACGCCCCCAACTGTTCTAGAGCAAGTTTAGCCAGATTTAACAACCCACTCTTCTATACTGCCAGCTATGCACCAGCTCATGCCTCAGTAAGCGCTCTTCTAACGAACATATCAATTCACATCGAGGCGGTATGTATTGAAAGAACTTTCCTCTTCTACTTTTTTAAAATGAATGTCAAGAGCTTCACCACGAAGGTCAAATAATACAGTACCGTCTTCTTCGGTGATCTTAACATATCTTGCTTCTTCTGATGGCTTTTTTTTCTTGGTAGAAAAGCCACCAAATATTTTATAATCGGGTCCTGGGGGTATTGTAAAACGACTAACTCCGTGGGCAATGACCTCCACCTCCACATTGATTGTTGCTGATCTATTGTTGTATATTCTAAACGAATTGAAGGGTCCATCTCCTCGGTAGATACATAAAACAGTACTGAGCAAACAGAATATAGACATAAAATATAAATTTTTATTCTTCTTCATCTTCATAAACTCCTCTCTAAAAAAAACGATCATCTAAGTTTTCAAAATACCAAGGTCTTCGCCCACTATCTGCAATAGTATCAGCTTCATTTTCCAAAGTACCCGGTCTATTATATGGATCACTTCCATACGCCCCTGCCTGTTCTAGACCAAGTCTAGCCAGATTAAACAGACCACCTCTTCTGTATTGCCGGCTATGCACCAGCTCATGTCGAAGTAAGCGCCCTTCTAATCAGCATATATCAATTTACGTCAAGGCGGTAGGTGATGGAGTATTCATCTTCTTCGACCACTTTAAAGGCGGCGTCAAGGGCTTCACCACGGAGATTTAGAATCTCTGCACCACTTGAATCTTTGATAATCATATAGTTTAACGACTCAGAAACTTTTCGTTTCGAACTTGCGTGAACATCAAGGTCATGATTTTTTTCGTTAGGTTTAATCTTATAACAATATGATTCTGGTGGGTGTACTAATTTATCTTCAGCACAAAATTCAATGGTCTCAGGCTGCAGATTATAAGTTAATATTTCCACAATGTACTCTCGGTCAAATGGACAACCTATATTTAAAAACAAAGCGATTAAGAGAGACAAAAACATTAGAACCTTAAATTTCTTTGCCATGCTCTACCTCTAATAAAATCTATCACACGTACTGCATTGTAATTCCCATGGACGAGGTTTACCAAAACCACTGTAGCTACCCCTCTTCAAATTTGTCCCATCTAAAGCCCTTGTACTCGCCTCATATTCTAATGTACCTCGTCTAGTGTATGGATTACCAGGACCTATCTGCTCCAAAACAAGGCGTGTTAAACTCAACAATCCACCACGCCTATACTGCCAATTGTGCAATAATTCTTCTCGTAAAACAGCTTTACCCTCAGCCGTACCTAATCGGGCAGAATCTTTTTTACTCAACCCAATCGTATTCCCCACAGAATTACTTCGACTGAAAGGGCTGTTACTATAAATAAACGCGTTACTCCCCTTCGATAACTTGCTCTCAAACTTACCACCTCCCGCCAGATGCGCCAAAGCAGCTACCGTACCAATCGCGGTTGTCCCTTGGCCTACCGTGTGATCAAGAAAATATGCAGAAGACCCTTGTGCATCATTACTATATATCCCATGATAGCCAGCAGCATAAGCATTCCCCGCACTGGCTAAAATACTACCTCCAAAAGTGCCAATGGCCAACCCTAAATTACCTAATCCTGCCGCAAAACCATCATTGAAACTTCCTCCATTCAGTACACTGATCACACCCGTTAGAAGTGGGTTCAAAGCAACGGGGGCTAAAATAGCTGCACCTGCTGCTGCAGCCACTCCATTAAAATGGTTCGTAAACGTTGAAGTAAAACTTGCCCCTGTCGCCAGAGACTGTATGCCAGCAACAATCGCCGTGATAGGGCTTAGTATTGTAGAGACCAAAGTACTAATACCCTTTACAATAGTGCTAAAATGACATGCAAAGTTATGCCAAGCACACCCTGCATGCCCACTAGGGTCTGTGTAATTGATCGGGTTACCCCTCACGTACATATGCCGGTTGTAAGACAGCGGGTCAGATTCATCAGGTATGATGGTATCTGCTGTGGTGAAGATGCCAATGCTTGGGTCGTAATAACGTGCGTTATAGTAATAGAGAGAGTTTTCAGGGTCGTACTCCTGACCAAGTAACGATCCCATGAGAGGTTTTGAGAATTTTTCTGGTTTTCCTAAGGCCTTCTTTGGATTCGATGCAAATTGCCCTAAAAGACCTTGGTCTTTGACTTGACGATTTTCTATATCACCTTCTGAGGAATCTTTATCGTCCTCCAGAGTGCCTGACTTCTCTGCTAAATTTTCAGTGCCCCCGCTAGCAACAGAGCTACTAATAAAAAAAAGAAAAAATAGGGCGATATCTCTTGCAAATAAAACTTGTAAACAATACAAATAAAACTGCTGAATCAGCAAAACTTGGCGTTGTTCTTGCTCGTGGGGCGACATTATAGTAAAACTATAATTGTGAAAGTACACTGACAATTACTTTTTATCATTCTCAATTGAACTCCCAGGATGGCATCGAGCGTGAACTTCTTTCAGTTTCTCTATGCTAACTCTCGTGTAAATCTGTGTCGTCTCTAATTTCTTGTGACCAAGCATCTCTTGAATGTATCGGATGTCTGCCCCATTCTCTAGCATCAGCGTTGCCATTGAATGCCGGAAACTATGACAACCTCCCATCTTCTCTGCATTCACCAAAACCTTCTGGACATAAGCCTTAACCAGCCTTGTCATAGCATCGGGATGAAAACGACCACCCGCATAGGTTAAAAATAGAGTGCCCTTGTCCGGCTTGCCTACCAATTGAGGTCTGACCTCCTCCCGATATTGACCTACCCAATGCAAAGCTCTTTTGCCAATCGGCACAACACGATCTTTCTTGTTTTTACCCTTTTCTATAAACAAGGTTTCTCTGTTCTCGTCGATGTGATAAATATTCAGATTTACAAGCTCTAACCTTCTAATACCAGTTGAATAAAAAAGCTCTAAAATAGAGCGATCTCTCAAACCCAGCACCTTAGAAATATCAGGCCCTTCTAATATCTCATCTATTTCTTTCTGGGAAAATATATTTCTAGGCAGAGAACTCTCTGCTTTCGGGTAGTCTATATCACTCGCCGGGCTATATAAAATCTTACCCTTCTTAACAAGAAAACTGAAGAAAGAACTTACAGCAAAGAGCCGTTTGCGCTGGCTCTCTACTGACAAAGCACCCTTCCTCGTTTTGCTTCTTATCTGATAAAGATGCTCACGATAAGACTCAATCATCTCTCTGTTCACAGAACGAAGGTCACTGATCTTGTGGTAACTCAAATATTCAAAAAAAAGACTCATCTCTGAGCGTTTACGTCTCACTGTTGTACGGGAGTAGTTTAAAACCTCCAACTCTCTCAGGTAATTTTGTAACGACTCTTGTAGAGTAAAAGTCTCTACGCGTGTATTCTTTCTCTCCATTTTATTCTCCTTTTCATTATTTTTTAGTTATTTTAAATGAGCCCGAAGGCTTTTATTATATCTTATCTAATACACTGACTCGTGGTTATGCTTCACTGATCTGTTGTTTCTCTAAGTACAGAAGACCACTTGAGGCTCCCTTATTTGTGCACAATATCTATTTTTTTTTGGGGGGGGTGTCTTAAATTTGGCGTTTTACAACGAAAAACGGCTAGTTTCGCCACCCTATCAGAAGGCTCCAATTGCTTCCAGATCTATTCTCTAAGATCAAAATGACGACTTGGGTTACACCTAAAACAACCCCCACGAATAACGGCATTCTAGCTACGAATTGGGGGCGAAAAACGGTGCCGTTATTCGTACCTAGACCACTTTTCCCTTCCTTTTGCAGCATCATCTTAATATTCACCATCTTTATAAGAAGGATCTAACGACTTAAATGTCTCTTGCAAATGAGGTACAAAAGTTTGATATTCTTCTCTTTCTTCCCGAGTAGCTTTCTTCTTTAAAGTATTTATACTTACAAGGTTTAAATTATTGGAAATATTATCACCAGCTTCGTCAGGGCGAAAGGTTAAACGATAACGAAAACCGTCAGCTTCTCTCTTCGAGCTCATATACTCAAAAAGAAATAATCGATGAGCATGTTCATGAACACGGTTATTCGACAACTTCGTCAACTCTCTCATCTCTTTACGCGTAATACAAAC